>JAYREW010000011.1:0-424143 GCA_041908685.1 Nitrospiraceae bacterium
CAACTGATTGGCCTGCTTCGCGTTGTCCGCGTTCTGCTTGACGGTGGAGGTCATCTGCTCCATCGAGGCGCTGGTCTCTTCCAAGGCGCCCGCCTGCGCACTGGTGCGCTGGGCGAGGTCTTCGTTGCCCTTGGTGATCTGCTGCGAGCCGGCGGAGACGGCTTCCACCGCATCGCGCACGGTGGTGATGGTGCCGGTCAGGTTCTGCACCACGGCGTTGATGCTGGCTTTGATCTTGTCCAGCTCGCCGCTGTAGGTGCCGGTCATCTGCTCGGTCAGGTCGTTGCCGGCCAAGCGGCCGAGCACGCCCTGCGCTTCTTTCACCAACGCTTCCATCTCGGCCGCGGCCTTCTTCTGCGGCGTGATGTCGGTGGCGTACTTCACGACCTTGTAGACCTTGCCCTGGGCGTTGACGATGGGGTTGTAGGAGGCCTGGATCCAGATCTCCTTGCCGCCCTTGCCCAGGCGCTTGTAGACGCCCGCGTCGAACTCGCCGCGGTGGAGCTTCTGCCAGAAGGCCTGATACTCGCCCGAGCTGGTGTAGGCCGGCTCGCAGAACATCCGGTGATGGTGGCCTTTGATCTCGTTGAGGCTGTAGCCGACGGTGCTCAAGAAGTTGTCGTTGGCGGTGAGGATGGTGCCGTCGAGGTTGAACTCGATGGCGGCCTGCGCCTTGTTCACCGCGTTGATCTTGCCTTCGAACTCGGCCGCCTGGTTCTTCTGCACCGTAATGTCGGTGGCGAACTTGACGACTTTGTAGGGCTTGCCGGCGGCATCCAGGATCGGGTTGTAGGAGGCCTGGATCCAGATCTCCTTGCCACCCTTGCCGAGGCGGCGATAGACGCCGTTGTCGAACTCGCCGCGGTTGAGTTTGGCCCAGAAGGAGCTGTACTCGGGCGAGTTGGTGTAGGCCGGGTCGCAGAACATGCGATGGTGCTGGCCCTTGATCTCGCCGAGCGTGTAGCCGACGGCGCCGAGGAAGTTGTCGTTGGCGGTGACGATGGTCCCGTCGAGGTTGAATTCGATGGCGGCCTGCGCCTTGTTCACCGCATTGATCTTGCCTTCGAATTCGGCCGACTGGTTCTTCTGCTTTGTAATATCCGTGGCGAACTTGATGACTTTGTAGGGCTTGCCGTTGGCATCCATGATCGGGTTGTAGGAGGCCTGGATCCAGATCTCCTTGCCGCCCTTGCCGAGGCGGCGATAGACGCCCGCATCGAATTCGCCCCGATTGAGCTTCTGCCAAAAGGCGCCGTAGTCAGGCGAGCTGACGTAGGCCGAGTCACAAAACATGCGATGGTGTTGCCCCTTAATCTCGTTCAAGCTGTAGCCCAAGCAGGTGAGGAAGTTGTCGTTGGCCGTGAGGATCGTGCCGTCGAGGTTGAACTCGATGACGGCCTGCACCTTGTCCAAGGCCGCGGCCTTCCCTTTTAGGTCTGCCAGTTGTTCGGCGGTCAGGGCGTGGGCATCGGACTTCGGTTGGCGCTTGAACATCGACCACATGGTGCGACTCCTTCTTATTCGGCGATTCACTCGCGCATCCGCGCGGGTCACCTGGTTGCGTTTTGCGAGACCTGTTTGCAGAGATGCGCAGCGGTCAGGCTGCGGCGGAGACGGTCTCCTTGATGGCCGGATCGACTAAGAGTCGTCCGATATCGAGTAAGGACACCAGCTTGTCGCCCGACTTACCGATGCCGCTTAAGAAGGTGACGTCCACAGAGCCGCCGAACTCCGGCGGCGGCTGGACATCCTTGTGTTCGATGTTCAGCACGTCCGACACTGCGTCGACGACGAGGCCCATGACCCTGTCACGCACCACCACGACCACGATGACGGTGAACATCGTGTAACTGATGGTCGGCATGCCGAACTTCGTGCGCAGTTCAATGATGGGGACGATGGTGCCGCGGAGGTTCAGGACGCCTTTAATGTGCGGCGGGGTATTGGGAATTTTCGTGACGGCGGTGTACCCTTTAATTTCCTGCACGCGCAGAATATCCACGCCGTAGAGTTCGTCGCCCAGACTGAACGTGAGGAATTGCGTGCCGTCTCCGACGACCTCTCCGACTTGACCGTCCTGTCTCGTGCCGCTGTCCATTCCTGCGGTCATAGGTCTCCTCCTTCAGTCCTGTGCGAATAGGGGCTCGACGCCTGGTGTCCCGTCCGGTAGGGACTTTATCGGAGGGCTAGGGGAATTCTTTAGGGCGTCATAATAATTTCTACAGCATGGTGTCTACGGATAATCCGAAGGCATGCTTAGGCGTGGGAGGCACGGTGGGGGCGGCGACGGAGGATGAGCTCGACGACAACGTGCGTGGAATAGATGGGTGCACAGGGAGGCCTGCCGACTGTGAGCCGGCAGGCGAGAGAGGAATCAACTCGAGACGGCGCGGTGCGGACGCCGCCGCTAGGCGGCGCGCAGTTCCGGTTTCCGGGTCAGGTCGAGCAGACCGCGGATATCCAAGATGAAGCCGACGGTGCCGTCGCCGAGGATGGTGGCGCCGGCGATCCCCGGGATCTTGCGGAAATTCTTTTCCAGACTCTTGATGACGACCTGCTGTTGGCCGACGAGTTCGTCCACCATGACGGCGACGCGCTCACCTTCCGTTTCCACGATGACGAGGATGCTTTCCAGCAGATTCGTATGTTCGGGCGTTATGCTGAATGTTTCGTGCAGGCGCACGATCGGGTGATAGGCGCCGCGCACGTTGATGAGTTCCGCCTGGTCGGCGATGGTCTTGATCGTTTCGGCCCGCGGTTGGATCGATTCCACGATCGACACCAGCGGCAGGATGTAGAGTTCGCCGCCGACACGGACGGTCATGCCGTCGATGATGGCCAGCGTCAGCGGGAGCTTCAAGGTAAACGTGGTGCCTTTGCCTTGGCTGGTCTTGATGCTGACCGTGCCCCCGAGCGCTTCGATATTGCGCTTGACCACGTCCATGCCGACGCCGCGGCCGGATACATCCGTGATCTTTTCGGCCGTCGAGAAGCCCGGCGCGAAAATCATCTGCCAGATTTGATCGTCGGTCAGCTTGTCGTTCTCCTGGATGAGGCCGTTCTTGAGGGCTTTCGCCAGGATGCGGTCGCGGTTGAGGCCGCGGCCGTCGTCTTCGACGGTGATGCTGATCGCGCCGCCTTCATGGAACGCGTTGAGCTTGATCGTGCCGGTTTCGGATTTGCCGGCTGCCTTGCGCTCGTCCGGTCCTTCCAGCCCGTGATCGGCCGAGTTGCGGATCAAGTGGGTGAGGGGATCGCCGATGCTCTCGATCACACCCTTGTCCAGTTCGGTTTCCTCGCCCGCCGTGACCAGGTGAATTTTCTTGCCGCTCTTTTGCGCCAAGTCGCGGACCAACCGAGGGAAGCGTTGGAACGCAGTGCCGATCTGCAGCATGCGGATGCCCATGACGCGCTCTTGGATTTCGCGCGTGTTGCGCTCGAGCTGCGCCATATGTTCCAGCAGCAAGGGCACCTTGGTCGGGACGAAGTTTTTCCCGATGTCGGTCAGCATGGATTGCGTGATGACCAATTCTCCGACGAGGTTGATCAAGCGGTCGATCTTGGCGGTGTCCACGCGAATCGTCGCGTTGTCGCCGGACTTCTTCGCTTGGGCCGCTTCAGCGTGTTTTTGCGTTTCGAGCGCCTGTGCCACCTGTTGCGGCGTGACGACATGTTGCTCGACGAGAATTTCCCCGACCTTTTTCTGTTGCGACAGGGCCTTGTTCAGGTCCTCTTCCGTGACAGCGCCGGTTTCGACAAGGATCGCGCCGAGCGGTTTCACTTCGGGGATCTCGGGTTCTGCGGCCGGTGCGGGCGCCGCCTGAACGGGCTCGTCCGGAGTCGTGTCCAAGATGCTTAGGATGCTGTCGTCCTTGACGAATTCAAACACGGACTCGACGACCTCCTCCGACTTGGTCGTTTCCAGCACGAGCGACCAGGAGAGGTAACAATGCTCGGGGTCGATGGCGGTCAACTGCGGCAAGCGGCTCGTGTCCACTTTAATGCGGGAGGCGGTACCGAGATTATTCAGATCTTTCATCACCTGCATCGGATCGAGACCGACGAGGAACACCTCTTTTGCCGGAGTCCACCCGATGGTGTATTGGGAGACGCGGGCGACTGGTTCCGTTTTCTTCGGTGCGGGCGCGGGGGCGGCCGCTTTATGCGCGACCGGTCCTCCGGCCGGCGAGGCGATCTCTTTGCCGGCGGCGCAGTCGGCCAATTGCGTTTCCAACAGCGTGATGAGCGCTGTGTCCGGCTTCTCGCCGCCCTTGGCTTCGCCGATCAACGCCTTGAGGCAATCGGTGCAGCGGAGGAGCAGGTCCGCGATGACCGGGGTGACGGTCAGCTTGTTGTTCCGGAGCAAGTCGAGCAGCGTTTCCATCTTGTGGGTGAACTGCGCCACGGCGGTAAAGCCGAGCATGCTCGCCACACCCTTGATGGAATGGGCCGATCGGAAGATGGTGGCCAACAGATCGAGGTCGGCGGGGCGCTGCTCCAGTTGGAGCAGCCCGTCCTCGATGGCCGTCATGTGCTCCGAGGCTTCCTCGAAGAAGGCATCGTTGAATTGCGACAGATCTCCGCTCATTCCGGTAACACCTTTTTAACGACGGTCATGAATTGATCGGGGTTGAACGGTTTCACGATCCACCCCGTGGCGCCGGCGGCTCGGCCGGCGGCCTTCTTCTCCGGCGACGATTCCGTGGTCAACATCAGGATCGGCACGAATTTCATATTCGGCATCTTACGGACGGCTTCGATGAGACAGAGGCCGTCCATGACGGGCATGTTCAGATCCGTCACGACCAGGGCCGGCTGGGCGATCGCCTTGAGCTTGCCGAGGGCTTCTTGCCCGTCGCCCGCTTCGACGACCTCATAGCCGGCGGTGGTGAGGGTAAACACGACCATCTGCCGCATGGTGGGGGAGTCATCAACAACCAACACTGTTTTTGCCATGTCTCAGCGCCTCCTGACGCACGCATCGATACACGAATTGTTTAGAACAGAGTCACATCCCCCGCGGTCTCGGTGTCGGCCGGCTTTGATCTGGCGGGTGCCGCGCCCGCTGTACCCGTGAGGGCGTGGGCCATGACGGCCCGTTCGCTCTCCATCGTGTAGCTCTTGTGCAGGGCCGCCAAGAGGCTCTTCGCTTGGGCGTCCTGCAGCCCATGTCCCCGGACCAACGCTTCGAACGACCGTTTGAGTTGGTCGAGCGGTTCGACCACATGCTGCAACTGTTGCTTCGTAATGTCCTGGTACTGTAGCGCCATCACGATATCGGACACGTCGGTCGCCAGGGTTCTGCTCGATGCCGCGAGTTGCTCGGTGGCGACGCGCAGGACATCCGTCGAGACCTGGTCCAAGGTGGTGCGCGCCAGGACGCCTTCGAGCATCTCCCGGAGCCCGCGCGCCTGGGCGTCGGTGCGGCTCGCGAGGGCCAGGATCTTTTCGTTGATCTTGACGGCGGCCACTTCGTTTTGCGCCATCACGCCTTCCAGCTGTCTCGTCAGAATCGGGATGAGTGGGATGGCGTCGGAGGCCAATTCTTCCCACGTTCGCTCGCGCTGCGCCTCAATGGACTGGGCGGTCGCCTCCATCGTTGCCGGCGGGGCCTGTTCGCAAGGCGGGGACTCGCGGGGCGCCCACCAGCGTCCGATGCCCACTCCGACGGTCATGCCTCCGGCTACTGTCGCCATGTATCCAACGATACCTTCAAGCACCGATGCCTCGTGTCACGGGTAACGACCAGCCAGTCTGGCGCGAGCCGGAGCCGTGAACCTCCGCCGCGCATCGTCGCGCTCAATAGGTCAACAGTTCGAGACATCCGATATGCGCCAGCTTCGTCTTGAGCTGGTCGGGGAGGCCCGTCACCGTACAGAGGCCCGTGCCCTTGGCCGACAACAGGAGCTGTAGGCCTGCCGTATCGATGCGTTCCACCTGGCGAAGGTCGACGGTGAACGGGCTGTTGACGCTGACGCGCGCCAAGAGCTCTTCTCTCGCCTGCGCCGCGCGCTCGATCGTGAGCGAGCCGGTCGGGACCCAGGTGCTGGAGGTTGATGTATCGCTCATAGCAGTCGTTCCTGTCGTGTCCTGGTTGAGACTACTTCGTGTTCGGTCGGTCGGCGGTAAATCTTGAGTGGGCGTGCCGGTCAGTCAACCAAATCCGAGTTGATTGAGGACGTCATCCACCAAGTCTTGCTTCAGGGCGGTGGTTTTGGACGCCTCCAGCCACTTCAGCATTTCGCCGGTCTTGCCTTCGTCGGCTTTGACGGCTCCGTCGCCGCCGGCGCCGGACCCGAAGATCACGAGCAGCTCTAAGAGCTTATGTTCAACCTCGGTTAAAACGGTCGCCAGTTTATTGATGCGCTGCGCCAGCAGGTCTTGAAAGGAGAGGGCCGTAAAGATTTCGATTAGGCGCGACTCATCCTCCGTGAGCACCTGTTGCATGCCGCGCAGCTGGTCGACGAGCGGGCCCGACAACCCCGCCTGCTCCATTTTCCCGACGATCGACTTGAGCGAGGCCGTCATCTTGGTGGTGTTGTCCTGCAAGGCTTCCGTTTGGCCCATGACTTTGTGCGTGGCCTCTTCGCTCAACTGCCGGAGGTCGGAGAGATGGGCGGCGGCCTGCGGCAATTGATTGGAGGCGGCTTCCAGCGGCTGCTGGGCGCTTTGGAACCCGCTGCGGGTGTTTTCGATATAGCGGGCGAGGGTGCCCAATTCTTCATAGAGTTTTCGGTTCTGATCGCTCACGAGTGCCTCCCCAGGGTCCGTGGACCGGTACGGGTACGTAGTGGTCTGCCGGGTGGTCTACCGGGTGGTCTACTTGAAGATCTTATTGATCTTGTCCTGCAGGATTTCGGCCGTGAACGGCTTCACCACATAGTTGTTGACGCCGGCTTGGGCGGCTTCGACGATGTTTTCCTTTTGCGCTTCCGCCGTGACCATGAGGACGGGCGTGGTCTTCAGCTTCTCGTCCGCACGGATCGCGCGCAGCATCTCGATGCCCGTCATGACGGGTATGTTCCAATCCGACACCACAAAGCCGTATTTGTCGGCGCGCAGCTTGTTGAGGCCGTCCTGACCGTTTTCGGCTTCCTCCAAGTTGTTGAAGCCGAGCTGCTTCAAGAAATTTTTGGTGATGCGCCGCATGGTGGACATGTCGTCCACGATGAGGATCTTCATGTTCGGATCGGCAGGCATAGGCAGTCCTCCACTGGTCGTTACGGTCTTCCTGAGATAAGCAAGTCGCGGGCCATCAATGCGACGACGCACTACTCATACCTTCTGCGGCACACGCGGTGTGCGAGAGGGCGTCGTACTGTCCCTATCGGCGATTGGGCGCAGAGACTTTATACGTAGTGTGCAGGACGCGCGCTGTCCGCAACCAGGCAACTTTTACCTGGCGGGTGAGAAGGGATTGCCGGGGCGTCCGGACGTTGATCCTCTGCGTCGCGCGAAACTGTTGATTTTAGGCGGGTTCGCTTCGCGGCTGTCCTGGCATCGGACTTGAGTAGTGGGAGATCGCAAGGTGCGTCATGTATCCGTGCATGGCGCCAGGAATTTGACGGCGGCGTATACCAGGAGTGAGTTTGTGAATCCTACGGTGCCCTTTATAGACACACAGCAACCGATGTTCATGCCCGGTCCCCGTGCCGTGGATGTGCGGGCGACCCGCGATGCACAGGCGCCTGCCAAGGCGAACGAGCGTGCTGAAGCGCCGCGTTCGTTCCGCGAAACGATGCAGCGGACCGTCAAGGAGGACGGTCGACCGGCTGCACCGGTTCGCAAGGCGAAGGAGCGGCACGCGTCGGATCAGGAGTCTGCCGCGACTGCCGGTCAACAGAGTCAGGCGGAGGCCCAAGCGTTACGCGATGCGGCCGCATGGATGGCGGGCGCGCATCAGGTGGTTGCGATGCCGACCGCGAAGACTCCAATAGATAGTGGGGACTCCGCCAGCGCAGCCGAGGCGACGACGGATGAGCAGGGCGTGGTCGGTGAGGTTGCGTTAGACGGAAGCGGCGCCGGGCAAGCCCAAGCCGCTGGACAGACGGGGGGGACGGTCGCCGGGCAGGGAGGAGCGCAGGCGACGAACGGCCTCTTCGCACAGGACGAGGGGAGTGCCGACCGTTCGGCCGAGGCGGCAGAGGCCGCATCCCTCATGACGGATCAGTCATCTACGGAGCAGTCATCTAATGGTGAAGGCGCCTCTGCGCTCACGGCATCGCTGACGAACGACGGCGCTCTGTCAGCCGATGATGCCGCGGCGTCGTCTGAGTTGGAGGGCGCACAGGTTCAGCCTAAGGGTGCAGGCGCGCAGAAGAACGATGCCCAAGTCGACGCATCGGGGGCTGGCGTGGTGACGAACGGGTCGGTTGCGACGGGTGCGCTCTCCGCGGGGGATCGCCCGGCTGTGTTGAGTGCCGAGGGGCCTAAAGAATCGCGGTCAGAGCAGGCGCCTGCTGTGGAGGCGGCGTTCGTGACGCCCGCGGCGCTGGCGCTGTCGCAGGGGAATCCGGATGTCACCGGATCCCGTCCCGGCGCGGCAGGCTTCTCCGCTGCAGCCGTTGTCGATCAGGCGATCCAGTCGGATGTTCGTCTACAACCCGCAAGCGATGTCTTCGTGGCGGATGCTCCACCGCTGGGGCAGGCCGATGGACGGTCCTCTGCCGACGGCTCGTCCGAGGGCCACAGCGAGATGGGCGCTCAACAGCAAGCCGGCGGTCGCGCCGCACTGGATCCCGGCACGCCGCAGGCGGGTGCCCCCCCATCCACCTTTTCCGCGACCGTTCAGCAGCTAAGCAGCGCGCCGCGCGTCGCACCGACGCAGGCTGTGCCGCCGGCGCCACCGGCGCCGTGGGAGGTCGGGACGCCGTCGGTACGGTTGGACATGTTGTCCGACGAAGGGCTCCCGGTCCAGGTGCATGTGTCGGTCGTGCATCAAACCGTCTATGCGCGTGTGGTGACCCCGCAGGCTGAAATGCAGGATTTTCTGACCCGCAATCAGTCGAAGTTGGAAACGCAGTTGCAGCAACAGGGATTGGAGATGGGCTCGTTCGTCGTGGATTCCGGGCAGCAGCAGTCGCAGCAGGCTTGGGAACAGTGGCAATCGCGCGACGGGAGTCAGGGGACGGGCCGCACGGCTCATCAGGGGCGCGGCAGGGCTGAGACGCGTGACGGCGTCGCAGCGACGCCGACCAGCAGCGCGGGGCTGCGTTCACGATTACATATTGTCGCGTAGCGCGCAGCCGCGCCGCGGACGACCACGGGCGAGAAGGAGGACTGTATGAGCATCGCAACCGGGATCGATTATATCCAGCAGGCCTTGTCGAATTCGAAAGCGGCGGGTGTTGGTGGAACCCAGGGCACGACGGGAGCGGACGGGAAGGGCGGCGCCTCGGCCATTGCCGACAATGCGCAGCTAGGCAAAGACGAATTTTTGAAGCTGCTGGTGGCCCAGATGGAAAACCAGGACCCGCTGAAGCCGATGGATAACGCCGAAATGATCGCACAGACGGCCCAGTTCAGCCAGGTCGAGCAGCTGACCAAGGTCGTCACGTTGTTAGAGCGGATGGTGACATTGCAGGAAGCGTCAGACGGCCCCCAGGCCGTACCGGTTGCGTCCACGACGCAGCAGGCATAACGAGCCGCGGGACGCGCAGAGGCGGGGGCCAGAGGGAATCGGATAATCTGATCCAGTCATACCAGGAGGCGGGCACATGGGTATTCTTACGTCAATGTTCACGGCAGTCAGCGGGCTGAACGCATACGGCAATGCGATGGGCATCATCGGCAATAACATCGCCAACGTCGGTACGGCGGGCTTTAAGGGCAGTCGTCCCGCGTTCGCCGACATGGTTTCCAGTAGTCTTGTCGGCGCGGCCAACAACAGCCAAACCGGTCTCGGCGTGTTCCTCGCCGACGTACAAGGGGTGTTTACGCAGGGGGCGTTGACGACCACCGGACAGGTCCTCGATATGGCCATCGACGGCAACGGCTTTTTTCAGGTGAAGGATGCCGCGGGGACCGAATATTTTACCCGCAACGGTCAGTTTAAACTCGACCGCATTGGGCAGGTCGTAGATGCGAAGGGCAATCTCCTCCAAGGCTACCAGGCGTCGGCGGCGGGGGTGCTGACCGGAACGATCGGGAACATTGCGCTGACCAATACCAATATTTCGCCGAACGCGACGACGGCGGTCACGATTGCCGCTAACCTCAACTCGGCTGCCACGACCCCGACCCCGGCCTTCAGCGCGACGGATCCGACCAGCTATAACTTCTCGAGCAGTACCACGATCTATGATTCACTGGGGAATTCACATACGTTGCAGATGTACTATCGGAAAAGTGCGACCGCGAACACGTGGAACGTGTATCAGCAGCTGGACAACGGGGCCGCTGCCGCTGCCACCAACCTGGCCTTTACCTCGGGGGGCGCGTATTTGTCCGGTAGTCCGCAGACGTTCTCCCTCACTATCCCAGGGGGCGCGACCACGCCGCAATCGGTGACGGTGGACTTCACGGGTGTGACGCAATACGCGGCCCAGTCGGCCTTATTGAATCAGTCGCAGGATGGGTTTACCTCTGGAAGCCTCGCGCAATTCGCGATTGACCCTACAGGGCAAGTGTCGGCGCAATACACCAATGGTCGGACGCAACTAATTGCGCAAGTGGCGCTGAGCCGATTCCCCAATCCGCATGGGTTGGTCCGGGAAGGTGATAACCTGTTTGTGCAATCGACCGCTTCCGGCACCGCCGTCCAAGGCGCTCCTGGAAACAATGGTCTGGGTAGCGTAGTGTCCGGCGCGATCGAGCGCTCGAATGTCGACCTGGGTGAGCAGTTCGTCGATATGATCATCACGCAGCGGGCGTTCCAAGCCAACTCGCGGGCAATCACCACCAGCGACGAGATGTTGCAGGAGTTGGTGAACCTGAAGCGGTAATCCGGGGTTCTCGGCGGAGTGAGGGTTGAGCGCGCCATGCGTCTCGGCCCTCACGCCCTATTTGTGCTGTGCGATCCGGTCGATTAGTCGCCTCGTGTCCGGCTGTCGACTCCCTTTCCTATTTCCGATTCCACTCCATCTTCGTAGGTCCGTTTGTCCCTGGCATCCATCTATCGCCTCGCGGTGCGAGGCCGGGTGTCTTGCGCTCTGCCCACTGCGCCGTCGCCGCATCCGTCCGCACGTCAGAAACCTGACGCCGTCAATCGACTGGCGAGAAAATCTTTCGCGTGCTGACGGGGCTTTCGTCCTGCTTCTCAGGAACCCGCGTAGAAACCGCATGTTTGTGAGCCGGCCGCGGTGTCAGGGCAATGGCATACCCATTGCACTATCCGCCTGCGGACACCTATTTCGAGGAGAGCGCTATGGCTGAAGAAGCGGCAGAAGAAAAGAAAGCGGCAGCGCCTGCAGGTGTGTTGCCTATGAAGATGGTGATCGTGATTGCGGTCGTCGTCTTGCTCGTGGGGGTTGGTGGTGCGGTGGCGTTCATGAGCCTGACGAAGGGCCATGACAAGCCGGTCGCCGAAGGCGACGCCGCGGCCGCCGCAGACGAGGGCGGCGGGCACGACACGGTGGAGGCCAAAGCGGAGGGCGGGCACAAGGGCGGGGGCGGCAAGGGCCCGGGCCCGATGTTCGACGTGGAGCCCTTCATCGTGAATCTGTCGGATCCGAACGATCCGCACTATTTGAAAGTGACGGTGAAGCTGGAATTGGACAAGCCGGGAACCGCGGAAGTGTTGACAGCCCGCAACGCGCAAGTGCGCGACGCCATCCTAATTTTGCTGTCGAGTCACGATGCCGAATCGGTCCGCACGGCGCAGGGCAAATTACAGTTGCGGGAAGACTTGATCGCGAAGGTCAACAGCCTGATGCCGAAGGGCGGCGTGAAGGGCGCGTACTTCACCGAATTCATCGTCCAGTAACGGGCGCGGGGCGACGCGTAGCGAGAAGGACTTACGGATGGCCGACAAAGTTTTATCCCAGGATGAAGTCGATGCCCTTATGCGGGGCATGGACGGGGGCGACATCGAAACCGAGGCGCCGCCGGAGCCCGAGCCGGGTGGGGTGAAGGCGTTCGACCTGTCCTCGCAGGAACGCATTCTCCGGGGGAGAATGCCGACCTTCGAAATGATCAACGACCGGTTCAGCCGGTTGCAGAACATCGCCTGGTCCGCCTATCTGCGGAAACCGATTGAATTTTCCCCGGTCTCCACGGACATCATCAAATTCGGCACGCTGCTCAAGAAGATTCCGGTGCCGTCTTCGTTGAGCGTGTTCCAGCTCAAGCCCCTGCGCGGGCACGGGCTGATCATCATGGACTCCGCACTGGTCTACAACATCGTCGACCACTATTTCGGCGGGACGAACCAAACGCACGTGAAGCCGGAGGGGCGCGACTTTACCCCGGTGCAGGTCAAGGTGGTGAAGGGGATCGTGTCCCGCATGATCACCGACCTGGAAAAGGCCTGGCAGGCGGTCTTGCCCGCGAAGGTGTCGTATCTGCGCTCGGAGAGCAACCCGCAGTTCGCCATGGTTGTGTCGGTACCCGAAATCGTGATCTCGGTCGTTTTCCATGTCGATTTGGGTGGGGGCGCGCAAAAGGTTTACGTCATGTATCCCTATTCGATGTTGGAGCCGATCAAGGACAAGCTCAGCGCGGGCTTCTTCGCCGATCAGCTCCAAAGCGACGGGAGTTGGGGCAACCGGTTCATGGAAGAGTTGATGGCGTGTCGGGTGAACGTCGGGGTGGAGCTTGGCACGGCCTCCGTGTCGTTTCGCGACGTGCTGGCGTTGTCGGTCGGCGATCTGTTGCTGCTGGAGCAAGGCCCCGGCGAACGGATGCTCGGCTATGTGGAAGGCATTCCCAAAATCTTAGGCCATGCGGGTGTGGTGAGAGGCAATCACGCGATTCGGGTCGAGCGCGTGGCCCCGCGGCTGCAACGGTAACGGTAAGGAGCACTCATGGCGGAGACGGACGACATCAACGAACCGGTCGATTGGGCGGCGGCGGGCCTGCAGGCTTCTACCCCTGCGGCGGCGCCGGCGGCGGCTGCTGCGACAGCCCCGGCATCCGGGGAGGGCACCACGCCCGGCATCTCCACGAGAAACCTCGACGTTCTCTTGGACATTCCAATGGAAGTGTCCGTCCAATTGGGCGCCACGCGGATGCAGATCCGCGAGCTGTTGCAGTTGGGACAGGGCTCCGTGGTGGAGCTGGAGAAGATGGCGGGCGAGCCGTTGGAGGTCCTGGTGAACCAACGGTTGGTCGCGCGCGGCGAAGTCGTGGTCGTCAACGAGAAATTCGGCATTCGGCTGACCGACGTGGTGAGCCCGGCCGAACGGATTCAGAAGTTACGCTAGGAGTCTGCCGGTGGATCTCTACGACAGCGCGCTTCGCACCATCTCGGCCCTCGTCGTCGTGTTGGGGTTAATGGGCGGGGTGGCGTGGCTCTTTCGCCGCTTCGGCGGCGCCCAGTGGATACACGGCGGGCAGGCGCCGCTGATTCAGGTGATCGCCACGGCGTCACTCGGGTCGCGGAAGGCCATCTCGCTGGTGTCGGTCGGGGGCGAGGTGTTGATCGTCGGGACCGGGGCCTCCGAGATTGTGTCGCTCGGTCAGGTCCGCGATCCGGAGCGTCTATTGGCGACGGTGCGCACGGCAGGGTCCGCTCCAGCGGCCCCTCCGCCGGTCGCCGCGGTGATGCTGGAGTCGGTTGTGGTGTCGCATGGCGCGGCCGGGATGCGGATGCAATGAGCTATCGATTACATCAATGTGTTATCGCTGGTATCTCATGTATCACTTTGAGCCTTGTGATGCTGGGAACGTCGGCGTGGGCGGCCGACGGCCCGTCGGTCACGATCGACCTGGGCAAGTCCGGCAGCGGCCCCGTTGCGGCGACCTTACAGATCGTCGCCTTGCTGACGGCGCTCACCCTGTTGCCCGCCCTATTCATTACGATGACGTCATTCACGCGCATCGTGATCGTCCTCTCGTTTTTGCGGCAGGCCCTGGGTACCCAGCAGGTGCCGCCCAACCAGGTGATGATCAGCTTGGCGCTCTTCCTGACGTTCTTCGTGATGGCGCCGGTCGGGCAGGCCGTCTACCAGGATGCGGTGCAGCCGTTGCTGGCCGAACGGATCGGGTACGAGGACGCCTGGACGAAGGCCTCCGCTCCGCTGCGCGCGTTCATGCTCCGGCAGGTGCGCGAGAAGGATCTCGGTCTCTTCATCGAGCTGGCGCATCTGCCCGCGGTGCAAAAGCCGGAAGAGGTGCCGATGCACGTGGTCGTGCCTTCCTTCGTGCTGAGTGAGTTGCGTGTCGCGTTTCAGATCGGGTTTTTGATCTACATCCCGTTTCTGATCATCGACATGGTGGTGGCGAGCGTCCTGATGTCGATGGGCATGATGCTGTTGCCGCCGGTGGCGATTTCGCTCCCGTTCAAGTTGATTCTGTTCGTGCTGGCCGACGGGTGGTATCTGGTCGTGGGGTCGATGGTCCGCTCGTTTCAATAGGACCGGTCCAGAAAGGATGCGCGACACACAATGACACCGGAAATGGTCATGGAATTGGGACGGAACGCGTTAGAAACCACCTTGATCGTGTCGGCGCCCATGCTGGGCGTCAGCCTCCTGGTGGGCTTACTGGTCAGCCTGTTCCAGGCGCTCACGCAGATCAATGAAGCGACGCTGACGTTCGTGCCCAAACTCGTCGGATTGTTCTTCGCCACCATGCTGTTCTTCCCGTGGATGCTCCGGATGCTCACCGGGTTCATGTCCACGATTCTGATCAACATCCCGCAGTACGCGCACTAAGCGCACACCGGCGGCCTGCGCTTGCGCGGTGCGCAGGCACGGCCCTCATCCGCGGCCGCGACAGGATCGCGGGCGCGTGCGGAGCTCCCTCGACACGATGACACAGGTAATCCATTTCGCCTTGCCGCAGTTCGAGATCTTCGTCGTGGCGCTGGTCCGCGTCGCGGCCATTCTCTCGGCCTTCCCGCTGCTCGGCGCCCGCACCGTGCCCCCCATGATCAAGCTGGGGTTGGCGGTCGCGCTGGCCGGGGCGCTCGTCCCGTTTATGGGCGGCGTCGTGGTGCCGAAAGATCCGGCGGTCCTGGCCTTAGGGCTGGTGGCGGAACTCTTCGTCGGCGTGGTGATCGGGCTGGTGGTGCGGTGCCTGTTCGCGGGCTTCGAGGTGGCCGGCGAAATCATGAGCAGTCAAATGGGCCTGAGCGCCGCGCAGATGTTCGACCCGGCCACGTCGCATCAAATGCCCGTGGTGGCGCAGTTTCAGACCACCATCGCGTCGCTGCTGTTTCTGGCCCTTAATCTGCATATTGCTGTGGTGCACGCGATCGTGGAGAGCTTTCAGGCGATTCCCCCATTCGGGGCCACCTTGTCGGAAGAGTTGATGGACGTGGTGTTACACGCATTTCGGAGCCTATTGATCGTAGGTGTGAAGCTGGCGACCCCCGTCATGGTGGTGACGCTGGTCGTCAATTTAGTGATGGCCATGTTGGGGCGGACGGTGACGCAGCTCAACGTGTTCATCCTCAGCTTTCCGCTCACGATCGCCTGCGGCTTCCTGGTGCTGGGGGTCTCGTTGCCGGCGATGGGCGGCGTGATGATGGACGAATTCGAGACGATGATGCGGTCCCTGGACGGGGTGATGAGGCTCCTGGGCCATGAGTGACAAGGAAAATAAGACAGAACAGGCGTCTGCGAAACGCCTGGACGAAGCGCGGCGCAAAGGCCAAGTCGCGCTGAGTCGCGACCTCAGCATGGCCGTCTCGCTGATGGGCGCCCTGTTGATGCTCTCGATGATGTCCGACCGCGCGATCGGCCGTGTGGTGCAGATGATGCGGGAATGGTTGTCCCTGGCGGGGCCGTCGGCCAAAGGCGCGACCTGGTCGGCCGATTCGGTCCATGCGGCGTTGCTGCATGTCGGGTCCGATACGTTGCAGCTCGTCATGCCCTTCATGCTCTTCGTGGGCGGGACCGCCGTGGGGGCGTCCCTGCTGCAAACGGGATTCAACTGGCGCTCCGAAGGCCTGTCGATGGACCTGATGCGCCTGAATCCCTTCTCAGGATTCAAGCGGCTGCTCACGATGCGGTCCGTCGTCGAGCTCCTCAAGTCGTTGTTCAAGATCACGTTGGTGTCCGCCGCGGCCTATGCGGCCACGCACAGCGCCTGGAGTGTGGTGCCGGGGTGGGTGCATCTGGATTTGCCCGGGCTCTTGGGCAGCACGGGGGCGTTGCTGCTGCACGTGTCGATCTGGGTCGGGTTCACGCTGTTGCTGCTGGCCGGCGCGGACTACGGCTATCAGCGCTTCCAGTGGCAGCGCGATCTGAAAATGTCCAAGCAGGAATTGAAGGATGAAGCGCGGCAGTCGGACGGCGACCCGCACACGCGGTCGCGTATCCGCAGCATGCAGCGCGAGATGGGCCGCAAGCGGATGATGGCGGCGGTGCCGACGGCGACGGTGGTCATCACGAACCCGACGCACATTGCCGTGGCGCTGCGCTACGACCAGGGCACGATGGCCGCGCCGGTGGTGGTGGCGAAGGGCGCGGGGTTTGTCGCGGAGCGCATCAAGGAAATTGCGCGGCAGCACGGCGTCATGGTCATCGAGCGGCCGCCGGTAGCACGCAGTCTGTTCAAGCTCGCCGAGATCGGTAAGGAAATCCCGCTCGATCTGTATCGCGCGGTCGCCGAGATCCTGGCGATGGTGTTCCGGGCCAAGCAGTGGCGGGTGCAGGACCGATGAGACGGCTGCTGGTCATGACGCAGACAGGGGCGTTCCACGTTCGCGTTGCCGGATCGGAAAGGACGACCGCCGAGGTCACGACACATGGCTGACGAACGACCGATCAACAGTCCCTGGGATCTCCTGCGCAACACCGACGTGATGATGTCGGTGAGCGTGGTGGGCATCCTCATGATCATGCTCATGCCGCTTCCGCGCATGATCCTCGACCTGTTGTTGGCGTTCAACATTGCGTTGTCGATCGTGGTGCTGTTGGTCGGCATGCAGGTCCGGAAGCCGATCGAGTTTTCCGTGTTTCCGTCGATTCTGCTGATGGTGACGCTGCTGCGGCTCTCGCTCAACGTGGCCTCGACACGGCTGATCCTGCTGCACGGCAACGAAGGGGCAGGGGCGGCCGGCGAAGTGATTCGCTCGTTCGGCAATTTCGTCGTCGGCGGTAACTACGCCGTCGGCTTGGTCGTCTTCGTCATCCTGGTCGTCATCAACTTTGTGGTGGTGACCAAGGGCGCCTCGCGCGTCGCCGAAGTGGCCGCGCGGTTTACGTTGGACGCCATGCCGGGCAAGCAGATGAGCATCGACGCGGACTTGAACGCCGGGCTCATCCACGAAGATGAAGCGCGCCGCCGCCGCCGTGAAATCGCCGAGGAAGCCGACTTCTACGGGGCTATGGACGGCGCCAGCAAGTTTGTCCGCGGCGACGCGATCGCCGCCGTCATCATCATTCTCGTTAACATCGTCGGCGGTCTGACCATCGGTGTGCTGCAGCAGAAGATGAATGTGGCCGCGGCCGCCGCGAATTACACGTTGCTGACCATCGGCGAAGGCCTGGTCGCGCAGATTCCCGCGCTGATCATCTCCACCGCCGCCGGTATCGTCGTCACGCGCGCGGCGCGCGAGGTGAACCTCGGGCAGGAAATCGCCCGTCAGGTGATGATCTCGTCCAAGGCGCTGGCCGCCGCGTCGGGCATCCTGCTGGCGCTGGGGTTTGTGCCGGGTCTTCCGCACGTCGCCTTTCTCACGTTGGGCAGCATCGCGGGTTGGACCGCCTACACCATGATGAAGACGGAGCAGGCGGAAGCCGCCGCGAAAGCCGCGCCGCCACCCGCGCCGAAGGCGGCGGAAGAGGCGGTCGCCAAGGTCGCGCCGGTCGAGTTGATGGAAGTGCAGGTCGGCTTCGGTCTCATCAGCCTGGTCGAAGCGAAGGAAGGCGGCGCCTTGTTGGATCGCATCAAAGGCGTGCGTCGCCAGATCGCGAACGAGCTGGGCTTCCTCGCGCCGCCCATTCATTTGCGCGACAACCTCCAGCTGCGGCCGAACGAATATGCGGTGATGCTCAAGGGCATTGAACTCGTCCGCGGTGAGGTGCTGCCGGGACACTTGCTGGCGATCGATCCGGGGACCGCGCAGAAGAATGCGGTCAAAGGCATTCCGACGAAGGAACCGGCGTTCGGGTTGCCGGCCTTGTGGATCAACGAAGCGCAGCGGGATCAGGCGCAGATCGCCGGCTACACGGTGGTGGACGCGGGCTCGGCCATCGCGACGCACCTGTCGGAGATCATCAAGCGCCATGCGCAGGAACTGTTGGGACGGCAGGAAGCGCAGGTGCTGCTCGACGACCTGGCCAAGAGCCATCCCAAGCTGGTGGAGGAAGTCGTCCCCGCACAGCTGGCGCTCGGCGCGCTGGTGCGCATCTTGGGCAATCTGTTGCAGGAGGGCGTGCCGATCCGCGATCTCCGGACGATCTTGGAAGTGGTGGCGGACTACGCGCCCTCGGTGAAGGACCCGGATCAATTGACGGAGGCGGTGCGGCAGGCCTTGGCCCGCACGATCACGCATCAATATGCGGGGGCGGACGGCTCGCTGCCGGTGATCAATTTGGACCCGCGGTTGGATCGCGCCTTGGTGGAGCAGATGAGCAGCGGGCCCGCCGGGTATTGGTCGCTGGAGCCGTCGATGTCGCATCGGTTGCTGACGAGTCTCAAGCAGGCCGCCGAACGGGTGGCCGCGCGCGGGCAACAGCCGGTGGTGTTGTGCTCGCCGGCCTTGCGGCGCCATCTGCGCCGACTGACGGCACGCGTGCTGCAATCGGTGCCGGTGCTCGCGCTCAACGAAGTCGACAGCATGGCCAAAATTGTGGCGGCGGAAACCATTCGATTGTCGGAAGAAGGGGCGGCGTAGCCAACGGGCGGTCGTGCGGACGGCGGCTCGCGAGAGATTGCGCCGGCTTTTCGGAACGGTGCGTGACAGACAGTGGGCGGGAGTAAGGAACGGGTGTTGTGCGCCGCTCGTCGGCGCGGACGTAGGACGGCGGAACGAACGCGATGCGGATGAAAACCTACCAGGCGGAGACGCTCGAAGAGGCGTTTCGCGCGATCAAAGCGGACCTGGGGCCGGAAGCGATCGTCATCAACACGCAGCATCTGAAGGGTGAGCGTACTCTGCGGAATCCCTTCGGGCGCACGATCGTGCAGGTGCAGGCGGCGGTCAACATGCCGCGCTCGGTCGAGACGGTCGCCAGTCCGGAGACGAGCAGTCCCCCGGCCTTGCCGCATTTGTTTGCGGCGGTGCGGAAGTCCGTTATGCCGCGTGACTTGCCGAACGTGGAGACGAGCGTGCGTCGAGGTCTATTGCCGGGCGCCGCGTCCGATGTGAATCGGTCGAGCACCCGTGCATCGAATCCCGGGTCGGCGAGTCGCTCTTCGTCCGGACCTGTGGCCTCGGAGCGTCCGGTGACGCCGCGTCCGCCCTCGCAGCACCATTGGATTGCGCAGGACGAACCGGCACGCGAGCGGCCGTCAGGGTTTGCCGGTGAACTCGCGCGGTCGCTGGATGAGCAGCTGGGCCAGCCGTCGCGCCCTGCGGAACAGTCCGTGACCGCGACGCATCGAAAAACGGCGCGTCAGTGGGATGACATCTTGTCGTCAGTCGAGCGTGCGGTGCCGACGATCGAGGCCGCGTCCGCTGTGCCGCTCCGCGAATCGACGGAGGCCCCGGTGCGGTCCGTTCCGGCGCGGCTGCGCGCGGAACTCATCGCTTGCGGATGCGAGGCGACGACCGCGGGCCAGTTGGTCGCGGAGGCGGTGGCCACGGCGGCAGCCGGCCATACCTTAGCGGAACCCGCGTTGCGTCAGGCGGTGTATGCGGCGGCGGCCACGCGCGTGCGGCAGTTGGTGGCCACGGTGGATCGCCGCATGCGGCACCAGACGATGATGGTGGTGGGGCCGACCGGTGTGGGGAAAACGACGGTGCTGGCCAAATTGATGACGCAGTATGCCGCGCAAGGAGTCCGAAAGTTAACGCTGCTTGCGTTCGAGCGTCAGCCCCGCGCCGGTGTCGATCCCTTGTACGTGCTGGCGGGTGAGGTGGGGGCGGTGGTCGAGACGGTTCGGAGCCCGGCGGAATTGGCCGCAGCGGTACGGCGGCACGCGGAGGCCGATGCCATTTTTATCGATACGCCCGGCTGCAGCGTGTTGGACCGACAGGCGGTGGCGGATCTCCGTGCCTGTGCGGCCTCCGGGGTGTTGCTGGATATGCATCTCGTGCTGGCCGCGCATACGCCGCTGGAAGATTTTGACGAGCTCATGACGCGCGCGGAGGGGCTGCCGATTCGGCGGTTGCTGTTCACCAAGCTGGATGAGGCCACGCGGCCCGGCCGCATGCTGGACATGGCGCTGCGCAGCACGCTGCCGGTCTCGTATGTGACGGAAGGGCGCGATGCGAGCGGGGCGATCGATGTGGCGACACCCGATCGTGTCGCGAGCGCCGTGTGCGGGTCGCTCGTTCCTTCGGATGCTGTGGCGGATGCCGTGGCGGATGCTGCGCCGGAGTCGGCGGACGAAGGTCCTGTCGCAGTCGGATCTACGGCACGATTGTTGGAAGAGTCTGCCTCGCGGTCGTCGGATGCGGCGTGTCCGGGAACGGGACGAGCCGGGGCGGCACGGGGCGCGGTGGTGAAGGCGTCGAATCACACGCAGGGTGAGCGGGACGCGATGTGGCAACGGTGGGTGTCGGTCGGAACGGGCGAAGGAGGCACGGGATGGAACAGACGATAAGTGACGCGCCCGGATGTCCGGCGTTGGCGCCGCGCGAGGCGCCGGTTCGCGTCATCGCGGTGACGAGCGGGAAGGGCGGAGTGGGGAAGACCAACGTGGTGCTCAACCTGGCGTTAGCCTTGGCCGCCGAGGGACAGCGGGTGTTGGTGTTGGATGCGGATTTAGGACTCGGCAATCTCGACGTGTTGTTGGGCATGGTGCCGACGGCGACGATCACCGACGTGTTGCACGGGCGCAAGCGGCTGGCGGACGTGATCATGACCGGCCCGAACGGGATCAAGATTTTGCCGGCCGGCTCGGGCGACGTGTCGATGACGTCGCTCTCCACCGACCAACTACTGTTGTTGCAGTCCGAGCTGGAGTGGGTCTGCGATTCGACGGATGTCGTCCTGATCGACACGGGCGCGGGCATCTCCACGAACGTGCTGTTCTTCGCGAGCGGGGCCCAGGAAATTTTGGTGGTGATGACGCCGGAGCCGACGTCGTTGGCCGACGCCTATGCGCTGATCAAAGTCTTGGCGTCGCGCTACCGTGAGACGAAGTTCCGGTTGTTGGTGAACATGGCGCGGCACAGCCGTGAAGCGCGGGAATCCTATCGACGGCTTGCGTTGGTCGCCGAACGCTTTCTGGAAGTCTCGGTCTCTATCGACTATGTCGGGATGATCCCGACGGATACGTATCTGCAAATGGCCGTGGCGAAGCAGGATGCGGTGACGCGCTCCTTTCCGCAGGCCCCGTCCAGCGAGGCGTTTCATCAGCTCGCGAAGACGGTGGTGGGGTGGGCCCCGGCGCTCCGTCCCAAAGGCGGCATGGAGTTTCTGTGGCGGAGATTTTTCAATCGGGCGTGACACGATACGAGATCCTATGAAAGCACCAAGTTCATTCGGGATAGCGAACAAGGGCCTGGAGCAGAGTGTCGGCGGCACCGACACGGAGCGCGAACGGCTGATCCGTGAATTCGCTCCGCTCGTGCGGACGATGGCGCATCGGTTGGCGTTCCGACTGCCGGCCTATTTGGATGTGGAGGATTTGGTCTCTGTCGGCGTCATCGGCCTGATGGACGCCATGACCAAGTACGACTCGCGCCGGGAAGCCAATTTTAAGACCTACGCGGAATTTCGCATTCGCGGCGCGATGCTGGATGAAATTCGCTCGCTCGATTGGGTGCCGCGATCCGTGCACGAACGCATCAGTTTGTTGCAGCGCACGGAAACCACGCTGATGCGCAAGCAAGGGCGGCCGCCGACGGACGACGAACTGGCGTCGGCGCTGGGCCTGAGCGTCGGGGAGTTGGGGGACTTCATCGCGAACGCGCAGGGCGCCATCGTGATGAGCCTGGACGACTTGGGCGTGCAGGATTCGGACGGTGAAAAGATCGTGCGCATGCTGGTCGATACGCAGCATCCGGATCCCTTGTCGTTAGTGGTGTCGCAACGGCTCCGCGCAGCGCTCGAACAGTCGATCGAAGGGTTGCCGGAAAAGGAGCGGATGGTGCTGACGCTCTATTACGTCGAAGAGCTGACGATGAAAGAGATCGGGGCAGTGCTGAACATCACGGAGTCGCGCGTGTGCCAGATTCACGCGAAGACGATTTTACGACTGAAGTCGCTCATGCACGCGGTCGAAGCGTAAGCCGTTGGTGGTCGACCGCAGGCGGAAAAAATTGCCGTCCGGCGGAAGAAACCTCCGGATGCGTATGAATGCGGAAGGCGCGCAGGGCGCGATCGGGGCGGGGTCTGCACTAACTGCCGAATGTTACAGGTTTTGTGCGGGACGTCGGAATGGCACGGGCGTTGCTTAGATCTTTGTGGGGGACTCTCGAACGACAGGCGTCAGGTGACGTGTCGTCGACGAAGCGGAAGGAGCGTGCGCGATGAATCGTGGCATCTATCCCATCTTGTCGGGGGCGCTGGCGCAAGAGCGCTTGATCCAGGGCTTTGCCCACAACATCGCGAACGTCAACACGACGGGCTTTAAGCAGGAAGACGTGATGTTCAAGTCGCACGTCACGCAGCACATGCGGGTGCTGCCTCCGGCAGGCGCCGACACGTTGACCGCCCAGATGTGGAATCCCGAGACGGCCACGCCGGAACGCGTGTTCGTCGCGCCGAACGGGTCGCGGACGATGTTCGAGTCGGGCCGGATGCGGCCGACCGGCAATCCGCTGGATTTCGCGATTCAAGGCAACGGCTTTTTTGAAGTGAAGACGCCGCAGGGCACACGCTACACGCGCGACGGAGCGTTTCATCTGGACCCGAAGCGCCAGTTGGTCACGGAAGAAGGACATCCGGTCATCGGCGTCAAGGGACCGATCAAGGTGCCGGTGGGTGAGTTGCAGGTGGATCCGCGCGGCACCATTGCCGTGAACAATCAGGAAGTGGGACGGCTGAAGATCGTGGAATTCCCCGAGGACAAGATGCCGATGCGGATGTCGGACGGCATGTACGACGGGACCGGCGGCAAGGTGTCGAAGGCGCCCACGGTGTTGTCGAGTGCGGTGGAAGACTCGAACGTGAATCCCTTGGGCGAGATGGTCAAGCTGATCCAAGGCATGCGCACCTACGAGTCGGCGCAGAAGGTGATCCAGGCGTTCGACAAGATGGCGGAGATGGCGGTGAACGATTTGGGCCGTGTGCAGGCATAGGACGGATTGAGGCGACGGCAGGCGGGAACGCATGCGAGCGAAGCGCGTAGGTCGTAACCGGGGAATGAGGACACCATGATCAGAGCAATGTGGACGGCGGCAACGGGCATGACGGCGCAGCAGTTGAACGTGGATACGATCGCCCACAACTTGGCGAACGTGAATACCAACGCGTTTAAGCGCAGCCGCGCGGAGTTCGCCGACTTGCTGTATCAGATCCAACGGCTGCCGGGCACCAGCGCGTCAAGCGTGGGCGTGTTTCCCACCGGCGTGCAGGTCGGCGCGGGCGTCCGGCCCACGACCGTGGCGAAGGAATGGGCGCAGGGCAACATGCGCCAGACGGGCAATGAATCCGACATCGCGATCGACGGGCCGGGGTTCTTCCAAGTGTCCCGGCCGGACGGCACGATCATGTTTACCCGCAACGGCGCCTTCAAGCGCGACAACGTGGGCAATTTGGTCACCGGCGACGGCGACTTGCTGAATCCCGTCATCACGATTCCGTCGGGCGCGCTGAAGGTGGACATCGGCCAGGACGGAACGGTGTCGGTCATGTTGCCGGGCGTCACGCAGGCGTCGCAGGTGGGTCAGATTCAGCTCGTGCGTTTCGACAATCCGGCCGGCTTGGTTGCAATGGGGAATAACTTGATGTTGGACAGCTTTGCGTCCGGTCCGGCGATTCAAGGTGTGCCGGGTTTCTCGACCGGTTTCGGATTGATCCAACAAGGGTTCTTGGAAAGCTCGAACGTGAATCTCGCGGAAGAGATGGTCAACATGATCATCGCGCAGCGCAGCTACGAAATTAACTCGAAGACGATTCAAGCGTCCGACGAGATGATGGCCATCGCGAATAACTTGCGACGGTAGGAATGGGACTGATGATGCATGCATGCGGATGGCGCAGGGTCGGTGGGCGGGCGCTCGCTCTGTGGGCGCTGTGGCTCGCGGCCGGAGCGGTGACAGGCTGGAGCGGCGGCGACGGCGTCGGCGCGCTGTCCGTCTCTGCGGCCGAGGCGCACGACGCGCCGAAGCGCGGAACGGTCTCGCGCGTGTCGCAGCGCGGTGTGCAGCGTCTGACGACGGAGCAGGTCCGTCGCGCAGTCAGTAACTATCTCCAGGGACGGTTGGATGGTCGTATCAGCGAAATCGATGTGGAGGTCTTGGACCCGACCGAGCCGGTGATCATCCCGGCGGGACGCGTGCGATTGGACGTTGCGACCTCGAGCAGCTTGGATCAATCGGGACGTCGCCGATTTCAAGTCGTACCGGTGGTCGACGGACATCCGGGCGAAAGCATCGACGTGGTGGCGGATGTGGTGCTCTATGCCGACGTGGTGGTGCCGGCGCGCATGCTCAAGCCGGAGGACGTGATCGAAGCGGAAGACTTGTCGACGATGCGGGTGAAGATCCCCAGCTTGCCGCACCAATTGGCGACGCAGGTGGCGGACGCCGTGGGCAAGAGCCCGGGCCGTGTGCTGCAGGCGCAGCAGCCGATTCGCGTGGCGTCGCTGGTGAAGCCGCTCACCGTGCACAAGGGCGATCGTGTGACGATCGAGGCGCGTCGCGGCGGCCTGGCGATTCAAGCGGTGGGGACGACGAAGACCGCTGGGCAGTTGGGCGGCTTCGTGACGGTGACCAACGCGGACAGCGGCAAGGACATCCGTGCGAAGGTGGTCGGCCCCGGTTTGGTGCGGGTGGAATTTTAGCAGGGTGGATGATGCGCGCCATGCACACACATGAATCAACGGGGCGTCCGGTGCGACAGGCGACGCGGCTGTCCGGGTGGATGACGGCCACGGTGGCCGGTACGCTGGTCCTGCTGGTCGGCTGCGGGTCGTCGCAGAAGCCGACGGCGCCGCCTCCGATCGCTGTCGCGCCCTTTCCTCCACCGAAGACCGTCGGATCGCTCTGGCAGGAAGAGAACGGGCGCGCGTATCTCTATGAAGACTTACGGGCGATGCGGGCGGGCGACATTCTCACCATCAAGATCGTGGAAAAGCACAAGGGCTCGAAGTCGGCCGACACCTCGGCGCAGCGCGAGTCGACCATCGACAACAGCCTGGGCGGCACCGGCGCGGGCTTCATCGGCATTCCCGGCGTGAAGCTGAGCTCCAGCATGCGCCAAAGCCTCGGCATCGATGTCACGGCGAAAAACAAGTTCGGCGGCAAGGGCGCCACGAGCCGTGAAGATACGTTGACGGGCATCTTGTCCGCTGTGGTGACGGAAGTGTTGCCGAACGGGGATCTGCGCATTCAGGGACACCGCGAAGTGACCGTCAACAGCGAGAAGCAGTTGATGAATCTGACCGGCCGCGTGCGTCGCGTCGATGTGGACACGAAGAACCAAGTGCAATCGACGGCGATCGCGGAAGCGAAGATCGAATATTCCGGCCTCGGCGTCGTGGACGATGTCCAGCGCCCCGGGTGGTTCACCCGCATTTTGGACTGGGTCTATCCTTTCTGATCGGAGAGCTATGACGACTCGTACGCCCCATATCCAGACCATGCCTCTGCGACTGTTGCTGTCGAGCGGCGTCGTCTGGTCCGCGGATGTTCCGAAGCCGTTGCGGATGTCCGTGGTGAGCGCCCCATCGACGCGCGCTGCCGCTGTTGTTAAGCCGGCAGCTCAGGCGATCTCGCAGCCGAAGCCTGCTGTGCGACCTGCGGCGCAAGCTCGTACGACCGCAATGGCTCGGCCTGTGGCTCAATCGAAGGCGCAAGGCCGTTGGGAGTTTGCCTTTGGTGCGCTCGGGCTCTGGTTGCGCGCGGCCTTTGCGACGCTCCTGTTCATTGTTGCCACGGCCAATACCGCCGAAGCGGTGCGCATCAAGGACATCGGCTCCATCGAAGGGGTTCGCGACAACCAATTGATCGGCTACGGTCTCGTGGTCGGGTTGGATCGGTCGGGCGACCAGGTCATCGGCGGTCAGTTCACGGTGCAGGCCATGATGTCCATGTTGAACAAGATGGGCATCAACTTGGTGATCGATCCGATTCAGTTGCTGACGCGCAACATCGCCTCGGTGATGGTGACCGCGAAGCTCCCGCCGTTTTCCAAGCCCGGGATGCCGATCGATGCGCTGGTGTCGTCCATGGCGAATGCGAAGAGTCTGCAGGGCGGCACGCTGCTGTCGACGCCGTTAAAGGCGCCGAATCAACAGGTCTATGCGGTGGCGCAGGGGCCGATCTCCATCGGCGGATTTTTGGGCGGCTCGGGTGGGGCGGGCGGCAGTACGGTCATCAAGAACCACCAGGCCGCGGGCATTGTGCCGGGCGGAGCCTTGATCGAAAAGGAAGTGGTGGTTGATCTCGATAGTTGGGAAACGATCACGATCATGTTGCGGCAGGTGGATTTCACGACCGCGATTCGGACGGCCGACAGCATCAACGGCATGTTTGGACCGGGCACGGCGGTGCCCAGTAACGGCGGCGTGGTGAAGGTCACGGTGCCTGCGGATTATCGCGGCAAGGTGGCGCAATACATCGCGGCTATTGAAGGTCTGGATGTGCAGGTGGACTTGCCGGCGAAGGTTGTGGTCAACGAGCGCACCGGCACGGTCGTGCTTGGCGAGAACGTGCGCATCTCAACCTGCGCCATCTCGCACGGCAATCTGACGATCGCGGTGAAGAACACCTTGAACGTCTCGCAGCCGCCGGCGCCGGTGATCGGCTCGACCGGCGGACAGACGACGGTGACGCCGGATGTGCAAACCGAGGTGAAGGAGCAGGAGTCGCGGTTGATGGTGATCGAGCAGACGGTGACGTTGGGCGATGTCGTGCAGGCGCTGAACGCCGTCGGTGTGACGCCGCGTGATTTGGTGGCCATTTTGTCCGCCCTGCGTTCGGCCGGCGCACTGCAGGCGGCGCTGGAAATTATCTAGGAGCTTCCCATGGATGCCATCAACGGAATGCCCTCGCTCGCCGCTCCGGATCAGCTGTTCCCCGGCAGCGCCCAGGGGTTGCAGACACAAGGGAACCTCGAGCGGGTGGGGCGGGCAGCCCAGGAGGGGCGGACCAACGTGAAGGACGCGGCCCAGGAGTTCGAGGGCTACTTCCTCTCCTATATAATGGGTGTGATGCGCGAGACGGTGCCCGACGGTCCCTACGACAGCAAAGCCGCCAAGGCCTTTTATTCCTTTTATGACGCGGAGATCGGGCGATTGGCAGCCAAGTCCGGCGGGGTTGGGCTGGCCAAGAGCCTGGAAAGCAGCGTCGCGCCGGTCGTGCCGAAAGCCCAGCCCTAACGTCTCCCCTCAAGTTTAGGCCGCACCCAACCGATACAGCCTATGGAAAGGTCACACCTAGCGGGTTACCCGATGGTGTGACCCCACAGACTCCGGCAATGGGAGGAGCGCGCGATGGAAATTTCACGACACGGCCGTATCGACGACCTGGGGAAGCTCCTGTTGGGCGTGCAGCCAGCCGAACGCTCGTCGGCCCAAAAGGCCTATGGCGTCGAGTCAGTGAAGAAGGCGGACCGCGTTGAAATCTCACAGGCCGCGAAGGACATGCAGCACGTGCGGGCGCTGTCTACGGTCGAGTCTCCAGCCAGAACCGAAAAGGTCGCCTCGCTGAAACAGGCGGTGGAGACCGGAACCTATACCGTCTCAGGTCGCACGGTGAGCGATCAGTTGTTGCGCCATACGCTGGTCGATAGCGTCTTGTAACCGCATCGGGCCACGGAGTGGCCGCGGGAGCTGAAGCCCATGGATGTGATGTCCACCCCCGTGCGCGATCTGATCGACGTCCTGCATCAGGAAATCGACCATCTCCACCATCTCGCCGAGGTCGCCACCGAAGAGCGCACCGCGCTCCAGCGGATGGCGATGCCCGCATTCGACACCGTAAATCAGCGACGTGTGCAGACGCTGGAATTGATCCAGGTGCTGGAGGCGCGCCGCGAAGCGCTCCTCAACGGTCTTGCGCGCGAATGGGGGATGCCGCCGGGCAGCGTGACCCTCTCGACGTTGATCGAGCGTGTGAGTCGCGACGTCGGCCGGACGTTGGAAGGCCAGCAGCGGGAGATGGAGCGCGCGGTCGATGTGGTGCGCCAGTTGATGGCCGTGAACCGCCTGGCGATGGGGAAGCTCGTCGATTTTATCCAACAGACGATGGCGGCGGCCCATCCGGTCAGCGGCGCCGACGCGTTGTATTCGGGGTCGGGCACGAAAAAGTTGACCAGGGCGAGCGGGCGAATGGTAGCGCAAAAGGGGTGACCCATGAGCGTATCCGGAATTTTTGACACAGGGAAAAGCGCGCTCTTTGCCTACCAGAAGGCCATGGGGGTGACCGGGCATAACATCTCCAACGTGAATACGCCCGGCTATACACGGCAGGAACTGATGCTGACCGAAGCTCGTCCTCAGGACGGGTATCCTGGCCAAGTCGGGACCGGTGTGCAGGCGACCGAGATTCGCCGCCAGGTCGATCAGTTCGTCGAAGGGTCGCTCCTGAACTCCAAGGAACAGCTTGGCTATTTCACGGCCGCACGCGGCGGCTTGTTGCAGGTCGCCGGCACGCTGTCACCCTCTGCCACGATGGGTGTGGCATCGAGTCTGAACGAGTTCTTCCAAGGGGTCCAGGATGTGGCGACGAATCCGTCCGATCCTGCGGCGCGTACGGTGCTGCTGAATCGGGCCGCGACGTTCTCCACGCGTATGAATCAGGCGGCGGTCGAATTGGACCGGCAGCGTGTGCAGGTCGACGGTGATGTTCGCAAAACCATCGAGCACGTGAATTCCCTGAGTGACCAGATCGCCACGCTGAATCTGCACATCACACAAGCCGAAGCAACCGGGCAGAACGCGAACGACCTCCGCGACCAGCGTGGGCGTCTGTTAGGCGAGATGGCCGGGGAAATCGAAATTTCCACGATCGAAGATGAGACGGGGCAGGTCTCCGTGTTTGCGGGGCGTGGGCAGGCGCTGGTGACACCCGGGAAGAGTTTTCATCTGGTAGGCGTGTCCAATTCGTCCAACGGCGGCATGGTCGACGTGCGCTACGACAGCGGCGCGGGGCCTGGGACCGATATGACCTCGGTCATCGAGAGCGGGCGGCTCAAGGGGCTGTTGGAGTTACGCGATACCACGATTCCGGGAGCATTGACGGCGCTCGATTCACTGGCGTCGACGGTGGTGACGCAGGTCAACACGCAGCATAAGCTCGGCTACGGATTGGATGGCTCGACGAACACGGACTTCTTTGTGGCCACAGGCACTGCGGCACGCGATATGGGCGTCGCCGTGACCGACATTCGGAAGATCGCCGCGTCCTCCACTGCCGCCGGCGTGCCGGGAAACAACACCAACGCCTTGGCCTTGGCCGATTTGGAAACGGCATCGATGGCGTCGCTGGGCGGCAAGACGATGGCGGGGCATTTGAGTGCCGCCATTAGTGAAGTCGGCTCGAAAGCCCAGGCCGCCGAGCGCGACTTGGCGGCACAGGAAATCGTGGATGAGCAACTTCAGGCACGTCGTGCGGAAGCGTCGGGCGTGTCGTTGGACGAAGAGCTGGTAAACATGATTCAGCACCAGCATGCCTTTCAGGCTGCCTCCAAGATCATCATGGCGGCGGACGAGATGATGCAAACGCTGTTGAACTTGAAGCGGTAGGGCGGACGCGGAGGTTGTTATGCGTGTTGCGGATAGCCAAATCCAGGGAATGCTGGCGGGCGATATGGCGCGGACGCGTAGCCGCATTCTGACGGCACAGCAACAGATCTCCTCACAAAAGCGCGTGTCGCAGCCCTCGCAGGATCCGGTGGCTTACGGCCAAGTCTTGGAGCAGCGCAGCGAGCAGTCGCGCACGCAGCAATGGACCAGGAATATCCAGTACGGGACGCAGCGCCTGGACTTGGCCGACCGCACCTTGACGCAAACTACGAGCACGCTCACACGAATCCGAGAATTGACGATTCAGGCGCGCAGCGGATTGGTCAACGCCGAAGGACGGCAGGCGATTGCGAAGGAAGTCCGCGAGCTGGACCGACATCTTCTGCAATTGGCTAATTCTGAAGTGAACGGGCAAGCCATTTTCGGCGGTACGAAGACCGACGTGCCGCCCTACGTTTTGGGCGTCGGCGATACGGTCACGTATCAAGGAAATACGGAGACGCAGTCGATCGCGGTCGGCGACGGGCTGACGACGCAGGTCATGATTCCGGGTGGAGAAATCTTCTCGGGCCCCACCACGAATGTCTTCGACGGCCTGAAGGATCTTTTGACCGCCTTGGAAAGCAACGATTCGGTCGGGATCGAAACCGGGTTAGGCGCGCTCGATCAGGCCATGACGCAGGTGACCAATGCGCAGGGCCAAGTCGGTGGTCTGATGAACCGATTGGACACGACGAAGTCCTGGCTTGAGCAGGCCGATGCACTGCTGACCCAGACGATCTCCGAGCATGAGGATGTGGACCTGAGCAGCGCCATCACGGATTTGCGCATGCAGGAAGCGGCGCTTCAAGCGACGCAGGCCACGATCAGCCGCATGTTCGACACCTCGCTACTCAATTTCCTCCGTTAACGCAGCGGCGCCCACGTCGGGCGGGCGCCGCTCACCTCGTCGCATTCTTTCCAGCGATCGCATCGCATCTTAGTAAAGTTCCTGAGGGTATCATCCGATAGTCTCAGGAGAGGCCATAAGGCCTCGTGGCTAAGGATGGCCCCACTATGCTGGCACTGACTCGAAAGCGCGGAGAAGCGATTACCATCGGGACGGATATCCGCGTCGTGGTACTGCAAGTAAGTGGCGGGGCCGTCAGGCTGGGGATTGAAGCGCCCCGGTCGGTCCCCGTGCACCGAGACGAAGTCTACACCCGTATCCTCGAACAAAATCGATTGGCCGCCGCGGTGCCGATGGCGACACCGCCGCTGACCGTGGCGCCGCTGCCTGGCCGCGTGCGACAGGTCCAGGTCAAAGCGGTTGGGGGCGCGACTCTTCGCATGGTTGCAAAGAAGCACGACAATGGCGATCACGGTACACACTAGTCGATTCGGGGCGATCACTGTCTCGAACGATGTCTTGGTGACATTGCCTGCGGGGATCATCGGATTCCCGGAGGCGACTCGCTTTGTCGTCCTCGATCACGACCGCCCTGCGCCGTTCAAATGGCTGCAGGCTGTCGATGCGCCAGATCTGGCCTTCGCCATTATGGATCCGGTCGATTTGTCCTGCGACTACTCCATTACCCTGTCCGACGAGGACACCAAGGAATTGTGCGTGCATGAGAACGTGCAGTTCGCCATCTTCGTGATCTTGACGGTTCGGTCAGTCGAAGCGGACGGCACCACCGCCAATCTGCGTGGTCCGGTCCTCGTGAATATGCAGACGAGAACCGGAAAACAGGTGGTGCTAGCCGAAGATCTTCCAACGCGGTTCCCGGTCTTTACGCCGTCTGTGCCGTCAGATCGGGCAGCCTAGATTTACCTAGCAGGGTCTCTGCTCGCATGAGTAAGTCTATCCTCAAGACGAAAATTCCCATTGCGAAGCTGACGGTCGGGATGCTGGTTACCGGCGTCGATCGTCCGTGGTACGCCACGCCGTTTCTGTCACACCGCATGACCATCACGAGCGATGCCGAAATTGCCACGCTCAAGGCCTGCGGCGTGAAGATGGTGGATGTGGAGATTGATGCCGACGTCGCGGCTGGGCAGGCTGACAGCCAGGGTCTGCCCGAGCCGGGGGCTGGCTCGAAGACGACGGCTGGGGCGGGCGCGGCCACAGCCGGCGAGAAGGTCGTACACAATCCAGCAAGTGATGCTGTCGGTGGGGCTCCTCGCGTTGTGGCCGCAGCAGCGTCGGCAGCCGAATCGGCGGGCGACGGGGGCGAACGATCCGCACGCATCCAGGCCCTTGAGTCGAGCCCGCGCGACCGCGAAGCAGTGGGTGCGCAGGTCAATGGCGTCAATGGAGCGGCTACAGCGGCGGCATCCCACGGTTCATCAGCCACAGCCTCGCGGGACGCAGAGCGGTCGGCCTCCATGCCTTCGTTATCGGAGACGACATTCGAAGAGGAAATGCAGACCGCACATGCCGAGTATCAGCACGCGCGTGTGGCCGTGCAGCGCGCCATGACGGACGCGAAGGTGGGGCGGGCGTTCGCCTTTCAGGCTGTTTTCAACTCCGTGGCAGGGATGGCGGACAGTATTCTGCGCAATCCCTTGGCGCTGGGCAGCTTGTCGCGCTTGAAGAGTTTCGACCAATATACGTACTACCATTCAGTCAATACCTGCATCCTCGCCATGACGTTGGGGCGGCAGCTCAACATGGCGCGTGACCCGCTGATTCGGCTTGGGTTGGGCGTGGTGCTGCATGACATCGGAAAGACGCAGGTGCCCATCGACATCCTGAACAAGCCGGGGCTTTTGACCGAGGATGAAGCCGAACGCGTGAAGCAGCATGTCATGCGCGGGGTGGACTATCTTGACGGCACGTTGAAGGTCGAGACCGCCGTGCTTTTGCCGGTGTTGGAGCACCATGAACGCATGGACGGCTCGGGGTATCCGTACCATCGTCAGCGGGCAGACCTCTCGGAAGTCGGTCTGATTGCCGGGGTGGTGGATGTCTACGATGCGTTGACCAGTGACCGACCCTACCGAAAGGCCGCCTCGCCTCACCAGGCGCTGAAGACGCTCTATGAGATGACACGTCGTGGCGAGTTGGATACGGCCTGCGTCGAGCGCTTTATCCGCTGCATGGGGATCTATCCCGTCGGTTCCTGCGTGCGGCTCAGCTCGGGTGCCGTGGGGGTTGTGTCCAAGATCAACCCGACGCAGACCCTCAACCCGGTGGTCGTTCTGGTGCGGGATTCACCGACGGGCGCTTTGATTGCACCGCGCTTTTTCGACCTGTCGTTGCAATCCGGCAAAGCGGTGGCGCGCATCGCCGAAGTGCTGCCGCCGACTGCCGTGGGGATTGCCCCAAACGACGTGCTGGATGCGGCCTATCTGAAGACCTCCAGGCAGCTAGCCGCATAAGCGGCGCTTGGGAGTGCCCTGTACGCGGACGTTCTTTCCTGACTGGTCGGTAGATTCTTCCCATCTTCTGTTCGTTCCATTCAAGCGCATCTGGAAAAACCCCTAAATATGGCAGGAATCACGCAGACAGCCGAGCTGGCGCAATCCTTGCTCATGCCTTTGTGGGGACTTCTCTATTCTACGCAGGCCGTGATTGCGGTGTCGTGAGGGAGTGTGTGCATGGCGGCTGAACGAGGCATCTTGCTCCAACTGGCCCGGCTCGGTGATGTGGTGCAGTCGTTGCCGGCCTATGTCGGCGTCCGTGCGGCACAGCCGCAGCGGCCGATCGATCTTCTCTGCGCGGCGCCGCTTGCACCGTTGGCCGAGCGGTTCCCGTCGGTTGAGCGAGTAGTGCCCTGGGATGGTACGCAGTGGCATGCCTGGACTCGCCGCTGGGCCACCGACTCCGCGGGCGTGACACGAGAGATGATGCAATATGCGACCTCGATGATTCCCCAGCGTTATGCCGTTGCCTTCAATCTGAATCAACATGGGCGTGCCACGGTGTTGGCCCATCTCTGCGCCGACCGTGTCGTGGGACCCGGCTCGCAGGGGGCCCTGAATCCTGCGCTGCCGACCTGGGCCGAGTACGTACGAGGCGTGGCGCGCGCGCGCGGCGCCAATCGGGTGCACCTCGCCGACGCCTTCTGTGGGCTGTGCGGCGTGCGTCCCCCGAGCACACCGCCGCGTCTTGATGTAACCGACATTGCGCTGCCGACTGATGTGTCGGCAATCGGCCAGGCCGATGGCCCCTGGGTTGCGGTGGTGCTTGGTGCCGGCGATGCGGAGCGGGTCATTCCGTCGGCGATCTGGCGTCAGTGGATCGATCAGTTTCTTGCGGTCTGTCCGACAGGCCAGGTGGTGTTGATCGGCGCCGGCGCGGAGCGTGAGACCGCCCGCGCGATCCTCGATGCGTTGAGCGGGCTTCAGCAAAGCCGCCTGTGGGACACGACCGGGCGATTGTCGCTGCCGCAGCTGGCTGCGTGCCTGGCGCGCTGCCAATGGGTGATCGGCGGCGATACGGGCCCGCTCCATCTTGGGGCGGCCGTCGGTGCACGGGCTGTCGGATGGTTTCTCGCGCGCGCCCGCGTGCATGAGACTGGGCCCTACGGAACAGGGCACGTGGTCTGGCAAGTGGAGCCTGCGGGTGGGGAGGGTATGCCGAAACAGCCTTCACAATGGCCGATCCTCGAAAGCGTGGAGTGGGTCGTGAGCCAGCGCGCGGTGGGGAATTGCGAGGGGTGGAGTGTGTGGCACAGCGGTTTCGATGAGTGGGGAACCTGGTATCGACGCGCATCGGACGAGTCACGCGTGGCGGATCGCCAGCGGGAAAGTGTCTGGAAGGCGCTGTCGCCCTCGCTGACGGAGGTGGTTGCGTGAATCACGTTGAGTCGAATTGTCAGGTGGTGGCGTCGACACAGTCGGAGGCGGCAGGGCAGTTGCGGCAGGCTGTCGGCGGGCTGCTTCAGGTGACAGCCTCTCGCTCGGGCGTGCCGACGGCACAGGTCGGAGACCGGTGGATCCACAGTGCCTACGATCCCATTCAGGAGGCGCGTGACTGGGCGGAGGCGCAGTGTGCGCTGCTCAAGGACGGCGAGCTGGCGGTCGTCATCGGCACGGGCCTGCTGTACCACATCGAAGCACTCTGTGCGCTTGTGCCGCATGATCGCACGATTGCGGTGGTGGTTGCGGATATCCGTGAGTGGCGCGATGCCTGTGAGGCAAGAGCCTGGGGCGCCTGGGCCGGTCGCGTCCACTGGTGTGTCGGCGATCCGCAGGAGACGGCGCGAGTCCTCATTGCCTTCGGGGCGCCCCTTCGACTCCTGCGTTACGAGCCGGCCGCGAGCGCGCATGAACAGGCGATCAGTGCGGTGGAAGCGGCCTTACGTACGCAGGTGTCCGCCGGCGCGAGCGGTCGGTTGCATGTGGCACTGGTAGGCCCGATCTATGGCGGATCGCTTCCGATTGCCCGGTATGTGGCGGCCGCATTGGAGCAGCTCGGTCACCGTGTCAGTTGGTACGATCATTCGTTGCATGCGCAGAGTTACGAGTTGTTCGGCTCGGTGCAGTCGCCTCGCAATCGCCAGGTGCTGCAAGGGCATTTCGGCGAGTTGCTGGGGCAACTGACGTTGGCGCGAGTGGCGGAAGATCCGCCGGATCTCGTGTTGGCGATGGCGCAAGCGCCGCTCTCGCTCGGCATTCTGCAACAACTGCGGAAGCGGAAATTTCTCACGGCCATGTGGTTCGTGGAGAACTTCCGGCACCTAACCTATTGGCAGCAGGTGGCGGGCGGCTATGACTACTGGTTTGTGATTCAACGTGGCGCCTGTCACGACGCGTTACGCGCGGCTGGGGCTCGGCAGGTGAGCTACCTGCCCATGGCGGCCGACCCGGCGGTGCATCAACCGATTTCGCTGTCTCAGGCCGAGCGGCAGGAATTCGGTGCGGACCTGTCGTTCGTCGGCGCGGGCTATGCGAACCGACGGGAGCTGCTTCCAACGCTCATCTCCCCCCAGTGGACGTTCAAACTATGGGGGAACGAGTGGGACGGGGGCGATGCGGTGCGGTCCATCCTTCAGCGTCAGGGGCAGCGGATCGATACCGAGACCTGCATGAAGATCTTCAACGCCTCCACGATCAATCTCAATCTGCACTCGCATACGGGCCGTGGGTTCGACCCGGAAGGCGACTTCGTGAATCCGCGCACCTTCGAGTTGGCTGCCTGCGGCGCGTTTCAACTCATGGATCGGCGGACGTTGCTGCCGGATCTCTTTACGCCGGGCGAGATGGCGACTGTGGCGGAGCCCGCGACGTTGCCGCGTGAGATTACCCGATGGCTGCACGATGCTGCGGCGCGCGACGCCATGCGTGAGGCGGCACGCACGCGGGTGCTGCAGGACCATACCTATCGCCACCGTGTGGAAGGGCTCTTAGCGGAGATCGGTATGAGCCAGCCGGATCGAATCGGCGGGTTGCTGCAGGGCACGCGCGAGACCGGGGCGTTGGTGTCGCGGGCTGCCGACTGCCCCGAACTCATTCCATTGCTACGCGCGCCGGGTGCCAAGCCGCGAGTGGAGCTGAAGGATGTGGCGGAGGCTATCCGCCGCAAGGGGCCGACCGCACGGCTGGAACGGGAAGAGCTGCTGATTTTGATGTTGGATGAATATCGCAACGAGACACGCGACGCCGCATGAGCCGCCAAGTCCTGATCATCAACGTGACCCGCATGGGCGACCTGATTCAAACAGGGCCGCTCATTGCGCGGCTGCGTCATGAATGGCCGGACGTGCAAGTGGATCTGTTGGTGGATCGGCAATTCGCCGCCATGGCGCGCCTGCTGCCGGATGTTCGCGCCGTATATGCCTATGACTTCAACGACATGATCAATGAGTGCCGCGCCATGAGTCGCGATGTGGTGGCTCTGTATCGCGACCTCAAGACCTGGGCGTCGGCCTTGCGTGGGCAGGGCTATGACCGTGTGGTGAACCTGACGTTTACGCGCCGGACCGGGCTGTTGGCGTCGTACATCGGGGCGCCCGATATGCGCGGGGTGATCAGTGGACCGGACGGATCGCCGACGATTCGCGATCCCTGGTTGTCCTACTTCACGGATTTGCACCGGTATCGTCGCTTCAATCGCTTTAACCTGGTGGATCTCTATGCCTTAGGCGGCAGCAAGCTCGGACCGCACGCGCCCCTGTCGCTGGCCATCGACTCGGAGGCGGAGGCGTGGGCGGGCGCGCGGTTGTCGACCCAGCAGCCTGCGGAGGGGTGGATTGCGGTGCAGGTCGGCGCCAGCGAAGCGATCAAAGCCTGGAGGCCTACGTATTTTGGCCAGGCGATGGCGGCCATCGGCCGTCGAATGGCGGTCGGCTTCGTGATGCTCGGGACGGAGTCGGAGCGTGGGGCGGTGCAGGAGGCGCTGGCGGCCTATCGTCAGGCCGGCGGGGTCGCGCCGGTTATCGATGTGGTCAATCGCACCACGATTCCTCAGGCGATTGCGCTGCTGTCCAAGATGCGCCTGCTGCTGACGAACGACACGGGACCGATGCACATGGCGGTGGCGGTCGGCACCAGGGTAGTGGATCTATCGGTCGGCCACGTCGACTTCCACGAGACGGGGCCCTATGGCCGTGGGCATTGGGTGGTGCAGCCGGACCTTCACTGTGCACCCTGTGGGTTCGATCGTGTGTGCTTGCACCATGCGTGCAAAGACCGCGTCGGCGCCGAGCAGGTAGCTGCACTCTGTGCACATGCGCTGGATCGTGGCCCGCTCCCGGGTGACCTGTCGGGGATCAAGCTCTTCGAGTCTGCGGTGGATGCAGATGGGCTTGTGGAGTATCGCCAACGTGGCGGATCAGTAGCGGCCTTGGACGACTGGTACGGACAATGGTGGAAACAGTTTTGGCTTGGAGAATTTGCCGGACGGCCGGTACCCAGTCGTGCGGTGCGTGGCCCTGTTCCGGATACGGAGGAGCAGGTAGCGGTGATGGCACGCGTGAATGTGCTGGTGCCGGAGCTGCTGGCGCGCGTGCAGGAGCTTGAGCGTGTGACCAGCCGTACGCCTCTCCATGGTCCGGCCGTGGTGAAGGTGAACCAGCGGCTCCACAATGCACATCGACAGTTTGCGGAGTTGACGGAGGCGTCCCCGGCCTTTGGTCCACTGGCGGTGGCGCTGCACCGTGAGCTGGTCTGTGACGAGGGACTCGCCGTGGAGGAGATGGCGCAGAGTCGATGTCGAGCCTTTCGGCGGTGCGTTGAACGAGTTCGCCGTGTTGGTGATGTGTTGGGGTTAAGACATGGAACCGGTGTCGTGGGGGCCGTTGCTTAGGCAGGGGGCCTTGTGCTGCCACCCCATGAAGATGGTGCGAACAATCAGACGGGCACGAATGACGCTCATGGAAAGGAGCCAACCATGCAAGTGACATTGAACAATGAGCAGTGGCAGGTTTCAGATGACGCCACCCTGATGGAAGTGCTGGCGGAAGTGAGCGAGCGGGCCGCCAGTAAGCAGCTGTTGGTCACCGCGTTGGAGGTCGGTCATCGCCCGATCACCGATCGCGATCTTCAGCCGCTCTATCTGGGAAAAGCCGTGAAAGATGTCGGAGCGGTCTGTGCAGTCGCGACACCGCTGAGCACCGTGTATGCGCAGGTGCGTGAAACGGCGAACAAGGTCGGCGCGGAATTGCGTGCGGAGGGGCAGGCAATTCTTAGGGAGCTGCGGGCTGGACGGCACGAGGCTCGACTCTTAGATGCGTGGCTCGGGCGCTGTGCGGACTTTGTGGAGGGCTCAATGGTCGGGATGGCCGCCAGCGGATCTCCTGAGCAGCAGACGTTCATGTCCTGGCTTGAAGAATTGATGCAGGCGCGGGAGCGCCACGATCACGTGCGCTTGGCCGACGTTCTCCAATATGAGGTGCTCCCCAGGATGCCGCTGGCGGCCTGATCGGTTTCTACTGGTTGGTGCCGGTTGGTGTTTGTTGCTGTGTACGTACCTCCACTCAAGTAAGAGCGGAGTCGACCGATAACGGTGTAACAACAGGGTAGGGCTGCAGGCGGCTGGTTGCGCGTAACCAGACGACGGCGGCAGCTACCTGGTCGTCGGCACGGACGCGGACGATGTCGCTTCAGCAGGTTCGGGAGGGTAGGAGGAAGTCACCATGGCATTAGTCGTTAATACCAACATCGCGTCCTTGTCGGCACAGCGCAACCTGAACGCCAGCAACGCTCAATTGAGCAAGTCGGTGGAACGGTTGTCGTCGGGCTTGCGCATTACCCGCGCGGCCGACGATGCGGCCGGCTTGGCCGTGTCTGAGACCTTGCGCGCCCAAATCCGCAGTATCAATCAGGCGTCCCGCAATGCGAACGACGGGATCAGCTTGACGCAGATTGCGGACGGCGCCGCGGCCCAGATCGGGAACATGCTGCACCGCATGCGTGAATTGGCCACGCAAGCGGGCAGCGGGACGGTCGGCTCGACGGAGCGATCGTACTTGGATCAAGAGTTCATCCAATTGCGATCGGAAATCGATCGTATCGCGAGCGTCACGGAGTTCAACGGCAATGCGCTGTTGAGCGGGGCGAGCAACTCGTTCGATGTGTTCATCGGCTTCAAGAGCGGCAGTGGGAACTCGCTGACGCTGAACTTGAACGATCTGGACACTACTGCCTTGTCGTTGAACGCGGTGAATATCTCAACCTCTGCCAACGCCCAGAGTTCGTTGTCGAACATCGACAGCGCCATCAGCGCGGTCGCAACCGCCCGTGCCGAATACGGGTCCAATCAAGCCCGGTTCGAAGCGGCGATCGCGAACCTCGGTGTGACCAGCGAAAACTTCTCTGCCGCTGAGTCACGTATCCGCGATGCGGATATCGCGTACGAGACCTCTGTGTTCACCAAGAACCAGATTCTCGTGCAGTCGGGTGTGGCGATCTTGGCGCAAGCCAACTCGTTGCCGCAGGCCGCACTGACTCTGTTACGGTAAGTCGGCGAGGTCGGCGCTCGGCGGTAACCGTCGGGCGCCGATCCTCACTAAAAGGAGGCCACCATGATCCGTGACGTAACCGGGCACGGGGCCTTTTCCATAGCCGGCGGGCGCGCAGAAGATGGCAAGCCTAGTCAGCTGAAAGAAAAGGTTGCCGGACCAACCGATCAGAAGGCGGTTGAGCGATCCGAACAGCCAGCCTCTCGGGTAGCAGAGAGCTCTGCGCATGCAGTGGTCTCTCAGGTGAACCGTGAGGTGCACTACGAGATCGATGACGACCTCAAGCGTGTCGTCACGAAAATTCTCGACGGGAAGTCGGGTGAATTGGTTCGACAAATCCCGTCCGAGGAGGCATTGCGATTGGCGAAGGTTCTCGACTCGTCCGCGGGCGAGATCTTAGACAAGCGCGCGTAGTGAGCAGGAACGGCGAGAGGAGTCCGTATGGCGAACATCAGCTTCGGAGGGCTCGGCAACGGGCTGGACTTCGGGCAGGTCGTGGATCAGTTGGTCAAGGCTCAAAACCTCCCAATTGATACGCTACGAGGCAAGAAGAACGCGCTCCAGACCAAGTTGACGGAGTATGGAACCCTCGGCACTAATCTGTTGGCCATCCAGTCGGCCGCAGAGGCGCTACGGTTTCAAGCATCCTTCGACCGGACAGCCTCGACGGTGAGCGACGAGGGCGTGCTTACAGCCACGTCCTCGTCCACTGCCGGTTCAGGTACCTATCGTATGCAGGTCACGCAGCTGGCGGCAGCGCATCAAATTTCCAGCAAGGCCGCCAAGGCGGTGGCGTCCGCCACGACCGACATTGTACCGGGCGCGAGCGCCTCGGTGTCGTTCACCGTGGGCACGGGGCCGGTCCAGACCGTGACGCTGGCAGACGGTGCCACCCTCGAAAATCTTCGTGATGAAATCAATAATCTGGGCGCGGGAGTCACCGCGTCGATCGTGAATACAGGAACGCCCTCCACGCCCGCCTATCGACTGTTGATGACGTCGTCCAATACCGGTGCCGATTATGCTATCGCGGTGACGGCGGACACGACGGCGCTCGATCTCGCCAACAGCTCAGGCACGGGAGGGCGCGATACCCTTCAAGCGGCTCAGAATGCCACCGTTGTCCTTGGAGATCCCAGTCAGACGCAACTGACGATTCAACGCAGCAGCAATACCCTGACCGATGTGATTCCGGGTGTGACGGTCAATCTGAAACGTGCGACTGCGGTCGGGGAGTCGGTCACGGTCGGCGTGTCGGTGGATGTGGGCCAGGTCAAAGACAATATCAAGAAGCTGGTGACCAGCTACAACGACATGGTCAAGTTCATCAACCAGCGCAATACCTACAATCAGGAAACCAAGCAGGGGGGGCCGTTGTTTGGTGAGGGGACGATTCGATCCGTCATCAGTACGGTGCGGAATGCGCTCGGCTCAACGCTCTCGGGGCTCACGTCTTTCAGCAGTGTGGCGGAAATCGGATTTAAAACAGAGAAAGATGGCACCATCACGCTGGATGAGGCGAAGCTCACGTCAGCATTGTCGTCTGATTACACCGGTGTGAAGGCGCTCTTTGCGAATCGTGGTGCTGCGGAAGGCATCGCCCAGCTGGTCAGCAAGGCGGTGGACAGTCTAGACGATGTCCAGACCGGCGCGATGACCACACGAACGCAAGGGATTACGGCGCAGTTGGCGCGCATGACGGACGATATTCAGCGTAAGGAAGACTCGCTGAGTGCGTATGAGGCGCGGTTGAAGGCGCAGTTTGCCTCGTTGGATGGATTATTGCGGCAGATGCAGACGCAGAGCAATTACTTGCGGTCACAATAGGGGGCGTAATCAAGGACGAGGACTATGCGAAACGGAATTCAACAGTATCAACAGACTCACATACTGACCTCCTCGGGCGTGCAGCTGGTCGTGGTGCTCTACGACGGCGCAATCCAATCCATGCAGCTCGCGCGAGAAGCGATCCTGGCCAATAACCAAGTGGATAAGGCTCGGTTCCTCCGTCGTGCGGTCAATGTGGTCACCGAGCTCTCCAATGTCTTGGATATGGAGCGTGGTGGGGAGATCGCTGTGTCACTTCAGCGTCTCTATGACTACGTACTGGCGGAGCTGATGCAGGCCAATCTGCACCATCAAGCCGATAAACTGAATGGGCCGATCCGATGCTTAACGACCTTGCGTGAAGCGTGGCAGACGGTCTCGTCTAAGGGAGCCGAGGCCTACGCCAATGCGGCCCGATGACGCGCCGGGACCGCGCAGCGAGGGTGTCAGTCGCCTGACGATCCAAGCACTGGAAGCGGCGGAACAGGGGCAGTGGGACCTCGTGGAGGCCTGCTATCAAGCGCGGGCGGAGTGGTTTCGAGTGAATCCGGTCTCGCCGAATCTCGCACAAGCCCTGCTCGCCATGGACGCGGCCGTGATGGAGCGCGTGGCGGCGGCGCATGCCGCGACGGGGCAGGCCCTATCCAGCGCCGTCACCGTACACAAGCAATGGCGCACGATTGCCGACTCCACGGTGGACGCCTTGGCTGTCGGGCAACGATTGAACGCACAGAGTTAACCCATAGACCCTGAATCAGACACGTCGTGTTCCTATGGCACTGAAATCTGTACACACCGCCCCGACTGATCGCCGCGAATGGTTGCGGATCGATGATCGCCTGCCGCTGGAATATCGCCCGTTGAATGGCGCCGCTGCGGTGGCGTCGCCGGCTGTTGATCCGGAAGCGCTCGTCTCGCTGCAGGAATTTCTGAATAAGCCGACGCAGGACCTTCTGGGCACACTCAAGCCTGACGACCCTCAGGCGGCGCTCGTGCCGTGGATGCTGAAGATGGATTGGGTCTTGGGAATCATGTTGGGAACCCTGGCACGCATGGCGCCCGCGGGCCTTACGATTCCGCATATGACCAATGTGAATATCAGCGCCACCGGGATGAGTTTCCCGGCTACGCAGTTCTTCGAGAGCGGGTTTCAGCTGGAAATTCGTCTGATTTTGCCGCCCTTCCTGCCGGTGACGACGAAAGCGGACGTCGTGCGCACGACCGAGGTGCCGGGTCAAGTCGGCGGCCCCTACTTGGTCGCCGTCACCTTTGTAGATATGCGTGCCGACGACATGGAATATCTCATACGGCACATTTTGCATCTGCAGGCCGAGCAGTTGCGGCTCCGGCAACGTGAGGCCGGGCGTTAGCCCCATTCTCGCGGGTGCTCCTCTACACCGTTCACCCGTTTACTCACATTCCTGTGCGCTCCTGCCCGCGGCGGGCGTCGGCCCCTCAAGTTTCCTGCCCATACACCGATACCACCAGTGATCATGAACAACATGTGGACAGCAACAACCAACACGAACCCAGATCGGGGCACCATGGTCGAAGGCGATATCTTGACCGTTCCCGAAGTCGCGCGATTACTCCGTGTTCCACGGTCCACGGTGTATAAGTTGGCCCGTCTCGGTCAGCTGCCGGCTTCGAAAATCGGCAAGCATTGGCGGTTTGTCCGACGCGACCTCGAGGCCTGGGTGCACCGCATGGGGCCTGTCCACTAGGACGGACTCCGGCGGTTGCCGTCACGGCGATGCGAACGGACAGGGAGACCTGCCTCGCTCGTCGTCCGTTCACGTGGCGCACGAAGCGCAGCGGGTGCGCGCGAAAGGTAGTTGAGTGTGGATATTCTGACCATCTTGGGTGTGGTCGTGGCGATCGGGTCCATCCTGGGGGGGCAAGCCCTCGAAGGTGGCCACGCCTCGTCCATCATGCAGGCCACCGCCTTTATCATTGTCATGGGCGGGACGATCGGCGCCTGTTTGGTGCAGAACCCGATGCACGTGGTGTTGAAGAGCGTGTCCCTCCTGTCACTGGCCCTGTTTAATCCCAAAATCGACCCGCAGGCGCAGTTGAAGCAGATCGTCGAGCTGGCGCAGGTGGCGCGCAAGCAGGGGCTCCTGGCGTTGGAGGGGAAGGTCAAGAGCATTGAGGATCCCTTTTTCCGCAAAGGTGTGCAGCTGATCGTCGACGGGACGGAAGGCAAAATGGTGCGCGAGATTTTAGAAGTCGAGATGGAGCATCACGAAGAGGAAGGTGTCACGGCGGCCAAGGTGTGGGAAGCCGCCGGCGGGTACGCGCCGACCGTCGGCATTCTCGGCGCGGTGCTGGGGTTGATTCACGTCATGGAGAACTTGGCCGATCCCTCGAAGCTCGGCGGCGGTATCGCGACCGCGTTCGTGGCGACGGTGTACGGCGTAGGCGCGGCGAACCTCTTTTTCCTGCCGCTCGCGAATAAGATCAAATTGAAGATCAAGGCCGAGTCGCATTGCCGCACGATGCTGATTACGGGCTTGGTCGGCATCGCGTCGGGCGAGAATCCGCGACAGTTGGAAGAAAAGCTGGCCGGGTATGTGGGTGGCAGCCACGGCGGCGGTGAGAAAAAACACTAGTGTCGAAGAAAAAACACGAAGAGCACGAAAATCACGAACGGTGGTTGGTGTCGTATGCCGACTTCATCACCCTGCTCTTTGCGTTTTTCGTGGTGATGTACTCGATCTCCTCGGTGAACGAAGGCCGGTTCCGTGCGGTCAGCGACTCCATTCAGGCGGCGCTTAAGCCCGTCGTCAGTTCGCCGGCCTCCAGCAAGCTCATTCCCATCGGAGAAAAAAACGCCGCACTGGTGGCGGTCCTGTCGAAGAAAGCGCAGATCGTGCGCAAGCTCCAGGACGTGCTGGGGACGAAAACCAAGCAGCTCAATCTGATGGAGCATGTGAATGTGGTGGAGACGGAAACGGGTATGAAGGTCGCGATCTCCGACAGCATGATGTTTGAGAGCGGCCAGGCGGAACTCAAGGCGCAGGCCTTTCCGATCCTGGAAGCCCTCGCGGAGGTGTTGAACGATCGCATCATGAAGGACGTGAAGGTGTTGGGCCACACGGACAATGTGCCGATGCGGACCGCACAGTTCCCCTCCAACTGGGAGCTCTCGTCCGCCCGGGCGGTGACCGTTGTGCGTGCCCTGTCTGAGCTCTACCGGGTGCCGGCCGATAAGATGTCCGCCTCTGGGCATGCGGAATACAAGCCCGTGGCCGACAACCTGACGCCGGAAAATCGCGCGAAGAACCGGCGGGTTGAGCTGATCGTCCTCATGGAACACCAGGATTCCCACAGCGTTATATTCGACAACTCCCTCGGCGATACCCGCCCCATGCCCTAGCCGCGCGTACGGCCGACTGTCGTTCTGCCTTCCGCATCCCCTGCGCTCTGTTTTGTCGGTGACCACCCACGCTGACGGCCTGTTTCGTCGTCATCCGTCCTACATTGCAGCTCCCGTAAAGCCTCTCCAAGACAACTGCTACGGATTCATGCTATGGCCTATCGGATCTATTGCCTAGGGGGTCCCCGGACGTAGAATGCCCCCTTAGGCCTTGGCCGAGGGAGACTGCTATGCGTGTGTTGGCGCCGCCCCCCGTTCAGCTCGCCGCGCATTCGAGCGCTGGTTCCTGGTCCGATGCGGTCAAATGTCGCGTCTATAGCGCGCTGCTGGACCGCCTTCCTGAAGCCGTGGCCGTGTTGGATTCGAACGGGCGCTATCTGGAAGTCAATGAGGCGCATCTTGCTTTGATGGGAGGGGCTTCGGACTCTGTGCCAGCTGCGTCCTCGCCGCAATTCCCCGCCATATCGCCGGCCGAGTTTTTAGGGGAAGGTATCTTCACAGACATGATGCGTGAAGTCGCAGGCAGCGGGACCTACCGCCGCCATGTGAGTTGGCGTGGCGCGGCGGGGGCCGTGCGGCAGCTCGACTGCTCGGCGAGCGCGGTTCGCGATGCGGAGGGTCGTTTCCTCCAGTGCGTGATGGTGGCGACGGATGTGACGGATCGTGAAGAGGCGGCCGCACTCCTAGCGGCCATGACGCAGGAGCCTCAGACCTCCGTGCCGTTCCCTGTCTCCGCAGTCGAGCAGCAGGCTGCCCGCACGAGCGAGCCGGCGGCTTCCGAAGAGCAGACGCGCGAGGGACTGCTGGCCGCGATCCTGGAGACCACCACCGATATCGCGTTTGCTAAGGATCTGCACGGTCGATTCCTCTACATCAATGCCGCCGGTTGCCGTGTGCTGCGTCGTCCATTTGGCGAGATCGTCGGCGCACGTGACGCGGACCTGTGGCCCGGCGAGCGGGCGAGCCGTTGTCAGGCGAGGGATCGCCACGTCCTGCAGACCCAGGCGGTGTTTGAGTATGAAGAGCAATTTCTCGTGGATGGGATGGTGCGTACGTACACCATCGTGAAATCTCCCTATCGAGATGCGCTGGGACGTGTGGTGTGTGTCGTCGGATTGGCGCACGATATTACCGAGCGCAAGGCGGTGCAGGAGGCGCTGCGTGCCAGTCAGGAACGGCTGGCACTTGCGGTGGAAGGGTCGAGCGATGCGCTCTGGGATGTGCAGGGCATAGATCAGCTTCATGCGGTGAACCCTGATATTCGTCTCTGGTGGTCCCCATCGATTTACACCGTCATGGGGTTGGATCCGTCCGAGCCCTTCACGAGCGTCGGTGATTGGTTGCGTCACGTCCATGAGGAGGATCGCGACCGAGTTGTGCAGGCGGCGGTGGCTCACCTGGAGCAGCGCACGCCCTACGATGTCGAATATCGAATTCGCACGAGCCGCGGAGACTTCCGGTGGATTCACGGGCGTGGGCAAGCCATCTGGGACGACGAGGGTCGACCGATCCGCATGTCCGGTTCCTGCCAAGACGTGACGGCACGTCGCGCCAACGAAGACGCGTTACGCGAAAGCGAAGAACGCTATAAGTCGTTGGCGGACCTTTCGCCGGTCGGCATGTTTGTCATCTGCGATGGCGTCACCGTGTATGTGAATCAGGCCACCTGCCGCATCATGGGAGCTACCTCGCCGGAGCAGATTCTCTCGCGCCCGCCTTTGAGTTTCGTCCACCCGGATTGCCTGGACGCGGTGCGGGGGAGTCTGCATGCGCTGATGACAGCTGGGGAAGCGGTGCGAAGTACGGAGCGGAAGTACGTCCGGTTCGATGGGACCGTCATCAATGTGAAGGTGGAAGCGGCGCCGATCACGTGGGGAGGAAAACCCGCGCTTCAAGCCATGTTTCTCGATGTGACGGAACGGACGCGGACTGAGGAGGCTCTGCGCCTCAGTGAGGAGCGGTTTGCGAAGGCGTTCCGCTCAAGCCCGCATCCGCTCATGATTACGGAGGCCGTCACCGGTGTGGTGGTCGATTCGAATCGGGCGGCCTGCGAATCCTTCGGGTATGAGGTTGGCGAGCTGGTTGGCCGGACGACGCTCGAATTGGGTTTGTGGGCCGACCTGAGTGCGTGGCAGCAGCTGCTCAAGACGTTCAAACGGGAAGGGACCGTTCGCAACTATCCGGTGCAGTTTCGCACCCGGCGGGGCGAGTTACGCGACTTCCTGGTCTCAGCTGAGATGATCGACCTGAGCGGTTCGAAGTGCCTGGTCACGGTCGGCAACGACATCACCGAGCGTCGTCGTGCCGAAAAGGCACTTCTACAAGTGGCCGAAGGCGTCTCCGCCGTCACGGGCGAGGCATTCTTTTTCTCGCTGGTGCGGCACCTCTCTGAAGCGCTCGCCGCTGATTTTGTGGTCATCACGCGCCCCATCGTCCCGGGTGGGTCGCGTGTCCGTACCGTGGCGGTCTTCGGCGAGGGACGCATCATGGACAACTTCGAATACGACCTGCCCGGGACGCCCTGCGGCATCGTGTTCGAGACGAACGGGCCTTGCTTGGTCCAGCGTGGGGTGCAGGCGGCGTTTCCAGACTTCGGTTTATTTAAGGCGCTCAATGTTGAGAGCTATCTCGGCGTGCCCATGTTGGGGCGAAACGGCGAGATGTTGGGGATGGTGGGGCTCATGAAGCGCGGGGCCTTGGAGCAACATCCCCAGGCGCAGTCGCTGCTGAAGATTTTCGTGAGTCGCGCCGCAGCCGAGGTGGAGCGCCAAGATGCCGAAGCCGCCCTACGGGAAAGCGAAGCGCGCTACCGCACCCTCGTGGAGAACATCCGCGACGTGGTCTATCTGGTGTCGCCCGGCGGCCTGCTGCTGTCTCTCAACCCGGCCTTTGAGCAGCGGTTGGGATGGTCACGGGACCAGTGGATCGGCAAACCGTTTCTCGACCTCGTGCATCCGGGCGACCGAACTCGGGCCGCGAGCGAGCTGGAGTCGGCCCTGGCGGGCCATTGGGACATGGCGATCGAACTTCGCTTGGCGACTGCCTATGGCGGGTGGATGTCCGTTGAATGTGCGGGTGGTCCCTACCAAGAGCACCAGGCGGTGGTCGGCGTGCTGGGGGTCGCGCGGGATGTGACGGCGCGCAAACTTGCCGAGGCGGCCTTGGTGGAGAGCCGTGCGAACCTTCGGCGCATTACTGACGCCATTCCGGGCGTCGTCTGTCAATATCGGCTGGCGCTCAGCGGATGCCAACAGTTCTTGTTTGTCAGTCGCGGCACGATGGAGCTGTTAGGGCGTGACGCGGCGGATGTGGAAGCGGACGCCGATGTCGGGTGGCGAACCGTGCTGCCGGAGGATGCCCCTGGCCTGCAGCAGGCCATTCGCGTGTCTGCGGCCGGACTGACGCCGCTGACGCACGAATTCCGCGTGCGGCTTGACGACGGGCGGGTGAAGTGGGTGCATGCCGAGGCGTTGCCCGAGCGGCATGACGACGGCGCCACGGTGTGGAACGGCATCTTTACGGATGTGACGGCGCGTCGAGACGCGGATCAGCAACTCCGCTTTACTCAATTCGCCATGGATCAGGCCGCCGATGCGTTTTTCGTCGCTGGTCCGGACGGACGGATGGTGTATGCCAACCATGAGGCCTGCCGCTCGCTCGGCTATGCGCCTGAAGAACTCTTTGCCCTGACGATGGATGAGATCGCCTTACGGCCGGAGCCGGAGCGAAGCGCCGAGCGTCTACGGCTGGCGAAGCAAGGCGAGCGCGTGCATTTCGAATCTGTTCATCGGACCAAGGACGGGCGCGCGTTCCCCGTCGAAGTCTCGCTGCGCTACTTGGAGCATGGCGGGCAGGGCTATACCTGTTCGACCGTACGTGATGTCACCGAGCGGCAACAGTTGGAACAGCAGCTGCGACATGCCGACCGGTTGGCCACGCTCGGGACGATCACCGCGGGCGTCGCCCATGAATTGAACAATCCGCTGTTTGTGATTTCAGGCCAATTGCATCTCATCGAGCGGAAGGTCGCGCGCGGTCAGCTCAAGGCGATCGGGAAGGAAGTGCTTGCGGCCCAAGAGGCGGCTCAGCGCGCCTCGGAAATCGTGGAGCAGTTTCTCTACACGGCCCACGCGTCGGCGGGCGAACTGCAGTCCTGTGATGTGGTGGCGATCGCGCGGAAGGCAATCGGGTTACTACATCGGGATTGCCAGTCGCATCGAGTGGCGGTGGAGACGCAGTTTGCGACGGGGCTCCCGACGCTCAAGGCCGACCCGCAGGCACTGCTCCAGGTGATCCTAAATTTGGTGACGAATGCGCGGCACGCCCTGGAGGCCAAGCCGACAGGGCGCCGCATTCGCGTGGCGGTGGACTGGGCCGCTCCGCGTGAGTCCACGAAGGGCGCGATGATCGAGTGCCGTGTCGAAGACAACGGGCCCGGCATCGCCCCGGAGCATCTGGCGCGCATTTTCGATCCCTTTTTCACGACGAAGGCTGTCGGGCAGGGGACGGGGCTGGGATTGGCGATCTGCCACCGCATCATCAGCGAGTTGCAGGGGACCATTCGGTGCGTGAGTCAGCCGGGCCAGGGCGCGATCTTTATCGTGTGCCTTCCGGTCCGACCCCACTGAGGGAGCGCGCGTCTGTCCGGCTAGGTGGGGAGGCGAGCGGGTATCGGCCACCGCGTGGCGTAATGCCGGGCAGTGTTGGGCATGCGATGAGTGCGAGGCGTGAGCGGGCGTGAATGAGGGAGAGACGATGAGCGTGGGCGGGCCGCGAATTTTAATTGTCGATGACGATCCGCATATCCAGCACATGCTGGAGGAATTTTTGCGCGACGAAGGGTTTCAGCCGACTGCCGTGGAGAGCACAAAGGCCGCTGTGGCGGCGGTGCGCAGCGCGGTGCCGGACCTGGTGCTGCTGGATATGCGCCTTTCCGACGGACATGGGCTGGACCTGTTGAAAACGCATTTGGTGCCTGAACTCGGCCCGTATCGCGTCATCATGCTGTCGGCGTTCGCCAGCCAGAAGGATGCGGAAGAAGCCGTGCAGGCCGGTGCCTTCGACTACGTCACGAAGCCCGTGTCGCTCCCGAAGCTTGCGATTACCATTCGCAACGGACTGCGCTTGCAGGCCCTGACGCGCGAGTTGGCTGAATTGTCCGGTGAAGAGGCGGCGGGCGCCTCGCTTCGAGATATCGTCGGGATGAGTCCCGCGATTACCGCGCTGATCGATCAGGTGAAACGCGTCGCGCCCTACGACGTGCCGGTCCTGATTCTCGGGGAGAGCGGGGTCGGCAAAGAGTTGGTGGCACGCGTGCTGCATCAGTTGAGCGGGCGCCGCTCGGCGCCGTTTGTCCCGCTCGACTGCGGGGCGATTCCGCATGACTTGGTCGAGTCGGAACTCTTCGGCCATGAAGAGGGCGCCTTTACCGGCGCCGGCCACGCGCGGCGCGGTCGCATGGAGCGAGCACAGGGCGGCACGCTCTTGTTGGACGAGGTCGGCAATCTGCCGCTCACCATTCAAGCCAAGTTTCTGCGGGTGCTGCAGTTCAAGGAGTTCGATCGACTCGGCGGGCGTGAGGTGGTGAAGGCCGATGTGCGGGTGCTGGCCGCGACCAATGCGGACCTTGAAAAAATGGTGCATGCCGGGACGTTTCGCAGCGATTTGTACTATCGGCTCAACGCCGTGACATTGCGTGTTCCACCGCTCCGCGCGCGCATGCAGGACATTCCGCTGCTGGCGCACCTGTTGTTGATGAAGGCGAACCGCGCCTATTCGACATCGGTGCAGGGAATTTCCGCCCAGGCCTTGCGTCTGATGGAGACCTACCCCTGGCCGGGGAACGTCCGGGAATTGGATAACGCCATCCGCGCGGCGGCTATCCTGGCCGATCGCATCATTCGTCCGACGCACTTACCCGCGCATATCCGTCGCCAGGAGGAAGCCGGCCAAGGCAGTGATGGGGCGGCTGCCGAGACAGCCCACGATGCCGACGCTGATTCCGCGCAGGAGGATCGCGCCGGTCAAGATGGCGTTTCGCTTGCGCAGATCGGCCGTCGGGCAGCCGAAGCGGCGCAACGTTCCGCCGTTCAGCGTGTCCTTGAAGAGACCGGTTGGAACAAGGCTGAAACCGCGCGCCGACTTCAGATCGACTACAAGGCACTACACGGCAAAATTCAGCGGTGGGGCATGCACTCCCCAGGGAAAAAGTAGGCACCGGTCGCCTGCCTCCCTTCGTCTCTCCTCTCTTCCAACCCTGCAGGAAATTCGACGATTCCTCGCAATGTTCGGGTATTCGGTCTATGGTGAGATGACCATATGACATGGTCCATACACCACAAATGGGCCTAGTCCATAGGATTCCAGTAATCGGGACGAACGTCCCTCGCGTCAAAGAACTGAACAAATTCAGTCGATTACAAGGACTTCCCTACAGGGAATGCCTGTAGGGCTAATGGGACACTCCGGGTACGGGACCTGCTAGGTAGGTACCCGCGAGCCTTGCTCGACGTTTGAAGACCGTTTCATCTCGCACATGGAGGTGCGCCCATGCTTACGCTCGATGAGACCACAACCGCAGAATCCACGCGTGTGACCGGCAAGACCAAACGGATCCGACTTTTCCTGGTGGATAGCCATGAATTGGAACGGATCGGGATGCGGATGGTCCTCGGGCAGGACGCGGACATCACGGTGGTCGGGGAGGAGCGGTCCTGGCAACTGGCGGCGCCGAAGATTCAGCGCCTGCGCCCCGACGTGGTCGTCATGGATTTGTCCGGCACCGATGCTGTGCGCACAGAGTTGCTGCACGACGTGTTTGAGGTGTGCCGCGATCGGCGCGTGCTCTTTATGGCCCATCGGTTCGAAGAGGCGACCTTAGCCGCCGTGGTTCGAGCGGGCACGCATGGTTGCTTGCTGAAGGACGTTGGCTCGGAGGACCTGGCGCGCGCGGTGCACGCGGTGACGGAGGGGCAACACTTCATCGATCCGCGATTGACCCATACCCTGTTCGGACTTGTGCGGGAGATGCGCGACGGAAAGGGCAAGAAGACGCCGTTGTCCTCGCAAGAGCGACGGCTGCTTCCGTTGCTGGCGCAGGGCATGACGAACAAGGAAATTGCGCGCGAAATGAAGCTGAGCGACAAGACCGTGAAGAACTATCTCGTCAACATCTATAAGAAGCTCAACATTTCGCGCCGCAGCCAGGCCGCCGCGATCTATTCGCGTTCCACGGCGCTGGAACAGCCCTTTCTCCCCACGCCCGCGCCCAGCTTTGCCGGCGAACACGCGATGAGCCGGTCTATCTAGCTGGCTAGCCGTTTCTCTTGCTGCCCGATCAGACCCGCTGAAGCCCTGGGCGTCGTATCCACGACAGTCCCAGGGCCTCGCCCTACTTCAGATCATCCCCCAGTGCAGGTGTGTGAACAGCGCCGCCACGATTGCGCCTTCGCGATCAGTGCGATGTGCTCTGTGGGTGTGGCGTTCCCTGTTCGGGCGCGCGCGGGGCCTTGGTCTGCGCGGCACACGTTTCTCTCGCCGGTCTTTTCCTCTTTGAAGACAGCTTTTCCCATAGTGTAGAATGCCGGAGTTTGCAGGCGACTCGGTCGCGAAGTGGAGTCTCGGCCGGGGACCCCTTCCCCGGTTGCGCAGTGAGCCCTCACGGTCGAGGCGATTCTTAAGGGAGGCACAATGAAGAGTGGACATACGCAGGGGCGCCTACCACAACAACTGCTGCGATGGGTCGGTGGCCTGACGCTGGTGGCGGCAGGGACGATCACGGCTGGCCTGATCGGGCAGCCGTCCGAAAGCTTCGCGTCAGCCCCTGCCGGGATGACGCAGGGATTTTCTGAAATCGTGAAAAAGGTCACGCCCGCCGTCGTGAATATTGCGGTGACGGGCGGGGAAGGTCGGCGCGAAGGCCGTCGTCAGTTGCCGCCTGGTCCCTTTGGTGGGCCTCCGGGGGGCGGACCTCCTGGGGGTGGCCCTCCGGGCGGTGGACCGGGTGATGAGCCGGGCATGGAGCCGCCTGGTGGTGGACCGGCTCCAGGGCCGCATGGCCGTCCCGAGCAGAGCGCAGGGTCCGGGGTGATCATTGATACGGCCGGGTATATCGTCACCAATAACCACGTGGTCGAGAATGCCTCGCAGATCACTGTCACGCTCAGCGACAAGCGCGAGTTTCCTGCCAAGATTATCGGCACCGATCCCAAGACCGACCTGGCCGTTGTGAAAATCGATGTGAAGGACTTGCCGGAGGCCCTCAAGTGGGCCGACTACGACAAGCTCCATGTCGGTGACTTGGTGCTGGCGGTTGGCAGTCCCTTCGGACTGAGCAGCACCGTGACGCTCGGCATCATCAGCGCCTTGGGGCGCGGCAATGTCGGGATCGCGGACTACGAAGATTTCATTCAAACCGATGCGGCCATCAATCCCGGGAACTCGGGCGGCGCCTTGGTGAATATGGACGGGGAGTTGATCGGGATCAACACCGCCATTTTCTCCCGCACCGGCGGTTCGGAAGGCATTGGGTTCGCCATTCCCAGCACCATTGCGTTGGATATCGTCGAGAGCCTGGTGAAGACCGGAAAGGTCGTCCGCGGTTGGATGGGCGTGGCGATTCAGGAAATTACGCCGGCACTCGCCAAGTCGTTCAAGCTGCCGGAAAACCGCAAAGGCGTGCTCATCAGCGACGTGAATGAGAACGGACCGTCGTTTGCCGCCGGCATCCGCCGCGGCGATGTGGTCATCTCCTTCAACGGTCGTGAAGTGCAAAGCGTCAGCCAGTTGCGTAACCTCGTGGCCCGCACGGTCGTCGGCCGTGATGCGGAAGTGAAGGTGTTGCGCGAAGGCAAAGAGCAGACGATCAAGGTGCAGGTCGCCGAACGTCCGTCTGACGAGCAGTTGGCCAAGAAGGAGCCGACGCCTGCTGCTCCGCAGGATGCCGTGAAGCCGCCGGACAATGTGTTGGCCGGTCTGCGCGTCCAAGCGTTGGATCGCAACAGCCAGGGCCAGTTCAACGTCCCGGCCAAGACCACCGGAGTCGTCGTGTCGAATGTTGAAGGCGGCAGCGCCGCAGAGGCGGCCGGTATTCAACGCGGCGACGTGGTGCAAGAGGTCAACCACGAGCCGGTGAAGACGATGGACGACTATGTGAAGGCGTCCGGCAAGATCAAGAAAGACGAGACGGTGGTTCTGCTGCTGAGTCGGCAGGGGAATAACCTGTTCGTCGCAGTGAACCCGAAGTAAACGACCCCGTCGAGCCCTCCGGGCTCGACGGGAAACCTACGGCAGGCGGCCCTCACGTTCGGCCGGACCATCCGGCTGAGCGCTGAGGGCTGACCGCTATTCACGAACGACGTGAGAGATCGCTGAGACACCATGGCCGACGGCATGAAAAAGCTCAATCAGTGGCTGCAGGACACCGTGTTCCAGCCGCTGGAAGACAAGAAGATGCCGGTCATGGAGCACCTGGTCGAGCTCCAAGCCAGGCTCACGCGCGCCGTGGTCGTCACCGGCATCGTGTTCTTCATTACGTTCTTTTATGCGGACACGCTCGTGAAGTGGATCCGCATCCCGCTTCAGAATATGTTCGTGCCGAACCGGCTCGAATGGGTACCGACCGATCTCGATCCCATCCCGTTTGTGTTTCTCGCGCCCGCCGAAGCCCTGTGGCAGAACGTGAAGGTGGCGGGACTCTTTGCGCTCGTGTTGGCGGCGCCGTACATCTTGTATGAATTGTGGCAGTTCACCGTGCCCGGCTTGCACGTGCAGGAGCGGCGGTTCGTCGGTCCGTTCGTCCTGCTGAGTTCACTGGCCTTTTACGCGGGCCTCTGTTTTTCCTTCTTTTTCGTCCTTCCCTTCGCGCTCAATTTTTTGATTTCGTACGGTGTGAACGCCGGCTTTATCCCGCAACTGTCGATTGCGCAGTACGTCGGCTTTGCCCTGTGGTTTTTGCTCGTCTTCGGCATGATTTTCGAAGTGCCGTTGGCCATCACGCTCGCCGCGAAGCTCGGGTGGGTGGATGCGCCGTTCCTGAAGCGGTATCGGAAGTGGGCGTTTCTCGCGTCGTTTATTTTTGCCGCAGTGCTGACCCCCACGCCGGATCCGTTCAACCAATGTCTGATGGCGCTGCCGATGTACATCTTCTACGAAGTCGGCATCATCAGCGCCGGGTTTTTCAACAAGAAGCGCCGCACAGAGGCCGCCGCCAAGGATGCGGCCGCAGGTCTGCCCGTTCCGGCACCGGCCAATGGGCATAAGCCGACCAGCGCGTCCGGCGCGCCGAGCAAACCAGGGGACGATTATGTCGCGGTGCCGACGGGTGTCGGGCCGCGGTAGCGGACAGGCGACCGGGCGCAGCGGGCACGCGCGCTCCGGGATACGTGTGTGATCCAGTCACAGCCGAGATAGAAGGAACTGCACCAATGGCCAAGGAACTGAACATGATCAACGCGCCCGGCGCCGGCAGCGGCGACGTGTGCACCTATATGTGGGCCTGCGCGATTTGCGACGAGAACGAGGCCTGTCAGAAGGACAAGGAAGGCCACAGTCGCTGGTTGGTCGCGAAGCGCATGGAGCGCATCGAGTACAAGGTGCTCGTCATGAGCAACAAGGGCGGGGTCGGGAAAAGTACCTGCACCACGAACCTGGCGGTGAGTCTCGCGCTCAAGGGGTGGCATGTCGGCATTTGCGACTTGGACATCCACGGGCCGAACATTCCCAAGATGGTGGGCGCCGAGGGGCAGAAGCTGAAGATCAGCACGTCCGGTGGCATCATTCCGTTTCAGGCCTACAACCTGAAGATCGCGTCGATGTCGTTTCTTCTGCAGAATTCCGACGACCCCATCATTTGGCGCGACGCGTACAAGTACGAATTCATCAATCAATTGCTGGGCGGGGTCGAATGGCAGGATTTGAATTTTCTCCTGATCGACCTGCCGCCGGGCACCGGCAACGAGTCGGTGACGACCATTGATTTGCTTGGGAATGTGACCGGGGCCGTGATCGTGACCACACCGCAGGAAGTGGCCCTGCTGGATTCGCGCAAGTCGGTGTCGTTTTGCCGTGACAGCGATGTGCCCATCATCGGTATTGTGGAAAACATGAGCGGCCTGGAATGTCCGCATTGCCACAAGCAGGTGGATGTATTTCGGAAGGGCGGCGGCGAAGCCTCGGCGACCGATATGGGCGTGCCGTTCTTGGGGCGCATTCCGCTCGATCCGGATGTGGTCACCCAGTCGGATGCGGGCGAACCCTTCGCCATGTTCTATTCCGATACGGCGACGGCAGACGCGTTTCACAGTATCGCCAACCAGGTCGAAACCTTCTGTAAGAAATCCGGGTCGCTGGTGAATGTGGCGCCGCGGATGGGGCACTGAGCGACAATGGCCGGCCTGACACCGTTAGAAGACGCGCTTCGCATCGTGCTGGACTCCGCGACCCCGCTGGGCATGGAGAAGGTCTCGTTGCTGGAGACGCTGGGCCGCGTGCTCGGTGAAGATATCGTCGCCGAGCGTGACAATCCCCCGTGGGACAACAGTGCGATGGACGGCTTTGCCGTGCGTCACGCCGACATTGCCCAGGATTCCGCGATCCCGAAGGTCGTCGAGTTGACCGTGATCGAAGACGTGCCTGCCGGGAAGATGCCGACGAAGACCGTCGGGGCGGGCCAAGCCATCCGTATCATGACCGGCGCGCCGGTGCCGAAAGGCGCCGACACCGTGTTGAAGGTGGAGGATACGGAATCCACCCCGACCACGGTGCGTGTGTCTAAAGCCGAGCCGCAAGGCGCGAATATTCGGCCGCAGGGCGAGGATGTGCGGCGAGGCGAACGGATCATCGCGCAGGGCACGCTGATTCGTCCCGGCGAAGCGGGGATGCTCGCGATTCTTGCAAAGTCGTTCGTGCGCGTCTATCAGCAGCCGCGCGTGGCGATTCTCTCCACCGGCGACGAATTGGCCGACCTCGACGAACGGTTCAGCGACGAGAAGATCATCAACTCGAACAGTTATGGGATCGCGGCCGCAGTGCGGGAAGCCGGCGGCATTCCCTTGTTGCTCGGCATTGCGCGCGACACGCCGGAGGATCTGAAAGACAAGATTGCGCATGGGCTGAACGCGGATATTCTCGTGCTCTCCGGCGGTGTCTCCATGGGCGACTACGATTTCACGAAGGCGGTGTTCAAAGAACTCGGCGCCGACATGAACTTTTGGAAGCTGGCGATTCGGCCCGGGCAGCCGCTGGCCTTCGGCAAGATTCGCGGGAAGCTGGCGTTCGGGTTGCCGGGCAATCCCGTCTCCTCGATGGTGACCTTTGAGCAGTTGGTGCGGCCGGCTATGTTGAAGATGGGGGGGCAGCAGACATTGCGCCGTCCCGTCGTGCAGGCCGCCTTCCAAGGGACTTTTTCGAAGCGCACCGACCGCCGTCATTTTCTCCGCGGCGTGCTGACGCGCGAGCAGGGCGAGTTCCGCGTGCGCACGACCGGCGACCAGGGGTCCGGCATTTTGACCTCCATGGTGAAGGCGAATTGCCTGATCGATATTCCCACTGAAACCGAGCGGGTCGAGCCGGGGCAGTTGGTGTCGGTGCAGATTTTGAGCGGCCCCCTGTGGGGCACGGAGGCGCCGCCGCCACCGTCCGCTCGTCATCGCCAATCCTGTTGTTGATCTCCAAGGAGTCCGGCGATGGCTATTCCGGTGCTGTGTTTTGTCGGGCGTTCAAACAGCGGCAAGACGACGCTGATCGAACGGGTGATTCCTGAGTTGGTGCGCGCGGGCTACAAGCTGGCGACGGTGAAGCATACCGGCCACGGCTTCGACCTCGATACGGAGGGGAAAGACAGCTGGCGTCATAAGAAAGCCGGGGCCAGTGCGGTGGTGGTCCTGTCCAACGGGAGCCTCGCCATGTTTGCGGATGTGCCGACCGAGACGAATTTAGAGGCGATCCGCAGCCGCTATTTGGACGCTGATCTCGACCTGATTATTGCGGAAGGGTGGAAGAACGAGGCCTATCCGAAGATCATCATCGTGCGCGATCAAGTCGGGGAAATTCCCGTGTCCTCGGACGGCGTGTTGGCCGTCGTGTCGAACAAGCCGCTGTCCCTGCCGGTTCCGGTCATCGATCCGGATGACATCGCCGGCGTGGTAACGCTCATCCGCAAGCACTTTTCTCCGCACCGACGAGGCGATGCCTAAACTCTCTGCCTGGGGGGCCGTGGCCTTGATTGTCGGGGCCGTCGCCCTCGGCGGTCTCGGCCTGCACTACAGCAACGCCCCGCAATTCTGCGCCGCCTGCCACACTGTCGCCCCGTCGTATGACACCTGGGCCGCGTCCTCGCATAAAGAGGTCAGCTGTGTCGATTGCCATGTGCGCGGGACCGTCACCGGGTGGGTGCACGACAAGGCCTACGCCGGGACGAAGGATGTGCTGAAGACGCTGTTCGGGTTGGCGACCGATCCCCATAATTTGAATGCGACCGTGTATTCCGAGATGTGTCTCGGCTGCCACCGCGAAATTCTGCGCGTGTCTGAAGTCGCCGTGCGCGACCTGCCGCCCCCGGTGCGCGAGGTCGGGCTGATCATGAGCCATCGCAAGCATATGGAGGCCTTTGCCGCGCGCGGACAGGGCGAGGGCTGTACCACTTGTCACTCGCGCGTCGTGCACGAAACGCCCATTAAGGGCTATCCCATCATCCTGCCACGCGGGCATGTCGAGGCGGACAGTCGGCCGTATGAACCGACCCATCCGAAAGACAGCGTGCTGTACAAGAAAGCGATGGCGGATTGTTTCCGCTGCCACGACGGCAAAACGCAGTACGAGGGCAGGGTGCTGAGCCGCAAATGTGAGACCTGTCATATCCCCGATAAGGTACAGGACCTGCTGTTCTAGCCCGTAGCCGTCCGCCCATCACATGATGTCCTCCACTCCCGTTATCTGCGTGACTGCCCTGACCAAGCGATTCGGCGCGTTCACCGCCGTAGACGGCATTTCGTTCGACATCCGCCCCGGCGAAATTCTCGGCCTGCTCGGGCCCAACGGGGCGGGGAAGACGACGACGTTTCAGATGCTGTTGGGCCTCATCACGCCGACCTCTGGGAGTATCCGCATGTTCGGGAAGGAGTTGGCCGAGCACCGCGAAGACATTTTGCAGCAGGTGAATTTCGCCTCTACGTACATGTCGATGCCCTATTCGTTGACGGTCGAGGAAAATTTGCGGATCGTCGCGCGGCTCTACGGCATGACGGACGTCGATCGTCGGCTTGATGAAGTCATCGGGCAACTGGAGATGGGCAGCATGCGCGATACGCTCACGCGCAAACTCTCGTCGGGCCAGATGACGCGTCTGACGTTGGCGAAAGCCATTCTGACCAATCCCAAAATTCTGTTTTTAGACGAGCCGACGGCGAGTCTCGATCCCGACATTGCGCACAAGATTCGGGCGCTGCTGTTGGAGGTCCGCCGGACGACGGGACTCTGCATTCTCTACACCTCGCACAATATGCGCGAGATGGAGGAGATGTCGGACCGCATCATCTTTTTACAACGGGGAAAAATCGTTGCTGAGGGCACGGCGCAGGAGATCGTCCGCACCTACGGGCAAGCGGACCTGGAGGAAGTCTTTTTGACGATCGCACGTGACGGTCAGGACGCCGGGGAGCGCAAGGCATGAAGGGGCATCGCGTGATGGCGCTGCTGCTGCGGCACCTCTATTTGTACAAGCGGAGTTTGCCGCGGATCATGGAGATTTTCTATTGGCCGCTGCTGGACCTGATCATCTGGGGATTCATCACGGTCTATCTCACCACGTTCCAAGGGCAGATCCCCGGCGTGGTCACCTTTTTCCTCGGCGCGCTGATTTTGTGGGACGTGCTGTTCCGGGCGCAGCAAGGCATTACGATCACCTTCTTAGAGGAAATCTGGGCGCGCAATCTGCTCAACCTCTTTGCCAGTCCGTTGACGCTCAATGAATTTCTGGCCGCCACACTGGCCATGAGCCTGTTCAAGGTGTCGGCCGTGTGCGTCGTGCTGATCGGTGCCGCCTATCTGCTCTACGACTACAATGTCTTCATGATGGGCCTGGCGATCGTCCCGTTCATTCTCAGCCTCATGTTGACCGGCTGGACGATCGGCGTGATGACGACCGGCCTGATCATGCGGTTCGGCCACGAGGCCGAAGTGCTCGCCTGGAGCATGGTGTTTCTCTTCCATCCAATTTCCTGTGTCTTCTACCCGCTGAATGTCCTGCCTCCCTGGCTGCAGGCTATCGCCTGGTTCAATCCCGCCACGCATATCTTCGAAGGCATGCGGGCCGTGCTGAAGGATGGGGCCCTGCCGCTGACGCACCTGGCCTGGGCGGCGGGGCTCAACGCCCTGTTTCTCGCCGCAGCGGTGCTGTTCTTTCACAAGATTTTTGCGATCTGCAAAGACAAGGGGCTGCTGGTACGCGTCGGGGAGTGAGGGGCGGCGTGCGTGGCGGATAGGCGATGCGGCGGTAACGGCTGCCGCATGTCGGCTGAGTCTGTCAGACGGCGCGCGTGCCGCCTGACAGACCGGGGCGGAGGCTATTCGCCGACCGCCATGAGAAACGAGGGGGCCTCCTGCGGTTGTTCTTGGGGCTGCACTGCGGGGAGGGCCGTCGCCGGAGGAAGATCATCCGGGCCGTCGAGACCGCTTAAGAGCTTCAACAGTCGGGCACGCGCGTCCTGCGCGTACTTCACAAATTCCAAGCCATACCGTCCGTTCTGTTCCCACCGCACGATGGAGAGTTCCACGCCTACCGGCTGCGGGTGGTTCGGCACGGTGATATCCACCGCCACATAGGTGCCCGGTTCCAGCGACAAGGTGCTGCGAACCTGGCAGCCGGCCGGTGACAGATTCATGAGCATGCCGCCGCCCATGTTGTCGTCGCTATGGAGGCGCACGGGGTATTGCACGGGAACTCGTGGGCGGCTGCGTCGCCAATCCATGGCTCGCGCTCCTTTGTAAGATCGTGAGGGGCTGTATCCTGTTTGTCGGCGCCGCCGTCGAAATACTTGAGACCGCGCCATCCGGGCGAGATCTGACGGGCCGCTCCCTATGCGTTTTCGAACCGGCCTCTTGGAGGGCTGGGGCTAGGGCCATTCGTCCGCCAATTTTCAGCGCTGGGCGCTTCTCTTGCTATGTTGGCTGCCTGTAATGAGAACACTACCAAGTGTTGCATGGGGTGCAACACGGCTGCTCTAGCGGTTTCTTAATGACTGTAGTACCGTACACGACAGTTTGATACGCCAGGTATTTACGGTAGTCGTTGTGACTACATCCATTCGGCGACAGACTGTCACTCCTAGCGAAAGGACGCTCCCATGTCATCCGTATCGAGGCGGCGATGGTTGCAACTGGCTGCGTTGACCGGCGGGGCGGTGGTCGCGGGGGATTGGGCGCGGCTCGTCACTGCGGCAGGGGCCGAGTCCGGCGCCGGCCACTCCGCGTCTGCCGTGGCGCCGGCCGGTGTCGGCAAGCACCCGATCAAAATCGGCATTATCGATCCCCTGTCGAGTCCGTATAAGACCTCCTCGATCCATGACGTGCACGGCGCCAACGTGGCCGTCGATCTCTACAATAAACGCGGCGGTGTATTGGGCCGTCCGGTCGCCATCCTCGAAGCCGACGACGCTTCCAACCCGGAGACGGCGGTGAAGGCGGCGCTCAAATTGATTCGTGAAGACCAGGTCGATGTTTTGATGGGGACGTTCAACGGCGACTGCGCCATCGCGGTCAGTGAGGTCGCCAAGCGGGAAGATCGGCTGTTTATGGTGACGGGTGCGCATCTGCCGGAGCTGACTCGCGAGAAGTGCGATTCGCATACCTTCGTGTTTATGCCGAATGCGCGGATGCTGGCGCAGGCGGTCGCCCCGGCGTTAATCAAGGAGTATGGGCCGCGCTGGTTCATGGTCACGGCGGAAACGATCGACGGCCATTCGGCGCAGCAGGCGATGGGGCAGGCCTGCAAAGCGTTGAACGGTGACGTGGTGGGAACGGTCACCACACCCTTCGGCACGACGGAGTTCGCCGAGGTGTTCGCCAAGGCCAAGGCCGCGCGCCCTGACGTGATCGTGCTCAATCTCTATGGCTGGGACTTGGTGCACGCGCTCAAGGCCTACACGAAGGCCGAGCTGGCCAAGGAGAAAATCGGCGTCGGCGGGATGCTCGCCGGGGAGCAAATCGGTCGGCCGCTGGGCTATGCGAACAACGCGGGTGTGTGGGGGTTGATCTGGGATCCGAAGGTGGACACGGACGGCTCACGTCGGTTTATCCAAGGCGTCGTCGAGAAGTACAACCACACGCCGACCTCGCGCTGCTATCTCGGCTATGCTGCGATGACGCAGATTTTGGAGGCGATACGGCGAGCGGGGACGACGGAGACGACGGCGGTGCTGCAGGCGCTGACCGGACACGAATTCGACGGCCTGAAGGAAGGGCGGTCGTTCTTCCGGGCCTGGGATCATCAGCATGTGCAGGATGTGCTCGTAGGGAAGGCCTACGGGAAGGAATTCGGTCTGGGGCACTATCAGATTCTCGCTACCGTGCCGGGCGACACGGTCGCCGGCGGAATCGAGCATAAAGTCTGTCTGTTGTAGCGTCGGACGCGCGCGCTGCGTCATCCCTCCTGTGTGTGCCCGCCGTCTCCCGGCGGGCACGTCCACTCCACCGTGCCCTCCCACCCGGCCCTCTCGCGCGGACCGCTCGCCTAGCCAAGGACCTGTTGCCTGTGCTACATCTCCAGCGTCTGGAGGGCCGACCCTGTGACGGTACTGCAATCCTGTGACGCGCTCGATACCTTTTCGTTCCATGAGCAGCCGGTGCTCGTGGTCGAACAGTTCCTTCATTTCGACGAGCGGCAACATCTGCGCGAGGGCATGGCACAGGCCAATTGGAAGGCCCTGCGCGACATTCCGCAGACGCGCGACGATTTCCCGAACAGCGGCAATTGGGAGAAGGCGGAAATTCAGCCCGCCTACGGGCGGTTTCTGATGGACCGGCTGGCGCTGCCCTGCATCAAGCAGTATGTCGAGTCCTTCCCCAACATCACCGGCCTGCACATCGGGTTTAGTTACTACAGCTACGGGGCGGGCGATTGCCTGCTGACGCACGACGATACGGCGCAAGGCGGCGGGGGGGCGCGCGCGCCTCGACGTCGGCTGGCCGCGGTGCTCTATCTCCATGAGGAGTGGCATCCGGATTGGGGCGGCGAGTTGATCGTCTACGATGCGCGACGAGGTCCGAAGGATCGGCAGGAGTCCGGCGGCGAACCGACGCGTGTGGGGGGTGGTGCGGCTGGTCAGGCGCAGGCCCAGTCAGCGACGCCGAAAGATTTGCGTCACCTCCGCATCACACATTGCATCGCGCCGCAGCCCGGTTCGCTGGTGGTCTTTACCGTGCCGCGGTATCACCGAGTGTGCCGCGTCGATCCGGTCGCGGGCGCACATAAGCGTCTGTCGATTGCCGGCTGGTTTATGACCGAGCACCGCTCGGGTCTGTAGCGGGCGCCCGCTCTGCCGCCGGTTTCGCCGAAGGCGTTGCATCGTCCCACCCGCCGCCCAGCGCTTTGAACAGCGCGATCAGGTCCGACAGCCTGGCACGTTCCGTTGTCACCACCTGGGTTTCCGCCGCCAGCATCGTGCGCTGCGCATCCAGCACGTCGAGGTAGTTGACGAGACCTTTGCGATAGCGCACATCGGCCAATCCCACCGCCGCCTGGGCAGCCGCCAATTGTTCCCGCTGCCGCGCCAATTGTTCGGCGCGTCCCGCCAGCGAACTCAAGAGATCGGCCACTTCGCGGAACGCCTGCAAGATCGTTTGCTGGTAGTCCTCCAACATTTGGGTATAGCGCGACTCCGCCGCGTCCAGCCGGGCGAGATTGGTGCCCCCTTGAAAGATCGGGAGAATCACCGAGGGACCGATACTGTAGTTCCAGCTGTTGCCGCTGAACCAACTGACGAACTCAGCGCTTTGCAGGCCGCCTTGCCCGGTGATGGACAGGGCCGGGAAAAAATAGGCGCGCGCCTGTCCGATCCGCGCATGGGCGGCGGCCAAGGTGGCTTCCGCCTGCAAAATGTCGGGGCGACGTTCCAGCAACTGCGACGGCAAGCCGATCGGCACGTCAGGCTGCGCGAGCGCCGCCCGCAACGGAGTCGGCGCCAGCGTCAGCGAGCCGGGCGTGGCGCCGGTCAGCACTTCCAACCGATGAACTTCCAGGGCGCGCTGACGCGTCAGGTCCGGCAGCAGCCCCGCGGCTTCGGCGACCAATACTTCCATGCGCTTCACGTCCAATTCGGACGCGAGGCCGACGCGGGCGCGCGTCTTGACGATGTCCCACGATTCACGTCGCATCGCGAGCGTGCGCTGCGCGATAGCCGTTTGTTCATCCAGTTCGCGGATGCGGAGATACGCCTGCCCCACATCGCTGACGAGCGAGAGGGCAACCGCCCGCGTATCGTGCTCGATCGCCTGCGCCTCCGCGACGGCGGCCTCACGCCCGCGCCGGATGCGCCCCCAAAAGTCGAGCTCCCATCGCAGGTCCATCCCGGCGTTCCACAGGTCGAACGTTTGCCCGGGCGTGGCGAAGACCTTCGGACTTGGTCCCTGCGACGTCGCCAAGCCCAATCCCGCGAGCGTATTCTTCGAAATCGCTAAGTTCGTATAACTACTGTTCAGGTTGACTTGGGGATAGAGGCCGGCTGCTGCGGACATGACGGAGGCGCGTCCTTCGAGCATCCGCGCGATGGCCCGTTTGACGTCGTGGTTGCGTTCGAGCGCCCGCTCGATCAGGCCCGTGAGTTCGTCATTGTGAAAACTGCGCCACCAGTCGGCTCCGGCTGAGGCGGTAGAGGGACCAGCCGCGTCGCCGCTGGCTCCGAGGTCGCTTTGGCCGGGGAAGCGATCGGGTAGATCGACCGGTGGGCGCGCATAGTCCTGTCCCTGCACGCAGCCGGCGACGAGGAGGGCCAGGGCGAGGCACGCTGACAATGGGCGGAAACAACCGGCGTTCATGGCCGTCCCGCTTCTGGTGATGATTGAGATGGCGCTGGAGCGTTCGGCGGCGATGCAGACGCCGTCGGCGGCATCGGGTTCGCTGCCGGCGAAGGCTCGGCATTGGACTCCGTAGGTAAGGGGGCGGACGAAAGCGATCCGGTTGCATCGTGCCGCGCGATGAAGACGTCGACCTGCTGTCCGGCGTACACCGGAAACGACGGACGATCGAATCGGTAGATGATTTGCAGTACGCGCGTGTCCACGCGTTCGGCATTGTCGCCGGTCAGCGACCGCTTCGGCACGACATAGGGTTCGATGCGCACGAAGGTCAGCGGAATCCGAACCTCGCCGCGGGACTTGAGCGACGCGACGCCCGGTGCCTGGGCGGCGATCAGCGGCGCGTTCACTTCGTCCACTTCCGCACGGATCTGTAAGTGCTGCATATCGCCGAGCAGCATCAGTGCCTCGCCGGTCGTCGGTGCCGCGTATTCACCGGCGCGCACATTTACCTGCAGTAGCATGCCTGCGCGGGGCGCGCGGACCGTCAACCGTTCGCGCAGGCTGGTCACCTCATCGCGTTGGGCGATTGCCTGCGCGAGCGAGGCTTCCAGCCGCTGCCGCGCGCGTTTGGCCATCTCCAGGGCGTACCAGGCGCGCTGCACGTCATCCTCACTGACGGCGCGTTGATCGTGCACATCGTGGAGACGGCGCCATTGCGCGTCTAAATCCTCGACACGAAACCGCTGCTCGTCGATTTGTGCGCGAAGCGGAGGGATCGCAGCTTCGCGCGTGGCGAGTTGGGCGCGCAGGTCCCGATCATCAAGCTGAAACAGCGGCGTCCCCTCGGCAACCGTGTCGCCCGCGGCCACGAACACCTTCACGATGAGTCCTGGGACCGGCGCCGCGATCCGGACATTTTCATGCACCGCTTCGATGATCCCGGAGGCCGCCACCGTGCGTGGAAACGGCGAGCGCGGCGGTTCGGCCACCGGCGTGGGCATGGGCGTGGTCGTCGTGCTGTTGAGCAGCACCCAGACGGCAAAGGCCACTCCGGCGAGGGCGAACCACAGGCTGGCGCGTTTGAGAATGATCATGCGATGCCTTCCTGGTGAGGGACCTGCTCAATGCCTTCGATCCGCCCGTCTGTCAGGCGGGCGATCCTGTCACCGTACTGAAAAATACGCGTGTCATGCGTGACGATGATGACGCAGCGATCCGGGGCCCGGCCGACTTCCCTGAGCAGCGCCATAATTTTCTGCCCGTTCGGGCCGTCCAGCGCCGCCGTCGGCTCGTCGCAGATCAGCACGCGCGGTTCGTTCACCAGGGCGCGGGCAATGGCGACGCGCTGCTGTTGTCCCCCGGACAGGGTGCGGGGGAGAAAGTGGCTGCGGTCGCCCAGGCCCACGCGCTCCAGCATGGCGCGCGCGCGCGTCAGCGCCTCCGGTCGGCGCATCCCTTGGATCAACAGCGGAACGGAGACATTTTCCGCCGCCGTCAGCGCGGGCAGTAGGTTGAATTGTTGATAGACGAAGCCCATCGTTTGCCCTCGGAACGTGGTGCGACGGCTCGAGGACAGCTCGCTGAGGGGGACGCCGAGCACCTCGATCTGCCCCTCGTCGATGTCCAAAATGCCGGCGATCGCCGAGAGCAGCGTGGTCTTGCCGCCGCCCGATTCGCCCACCAACAACAGGATTTCGCCGAGGTACACGTCGAGGTCGATCTGTTTCAAGACGGTCACCTTCGTGTCGCCGCTGCCGAAGGACTTGACGATCCCGCGTGCCCGCACGGCGGGGCTGGGACTGTCCGTTGCGCCGGTCTGTGCTTCTGCCATGGTCTGCGTCATCGGAACACGATCCCCGGTTCGAGCCGCGCCAGTTTCACGATGCTGATCGACGCGGAGACGGCGCAGATGGTGAGCAAGGCCACCAGGACCAACAGCAACAACTGCCAGGTCTCGGCGAAGGGCAGGCCGCCTTGGCTGGCCGTCAGCACGCCGAAGAGCGAGGCGAGGCCGACGCCCACCCCATAGCCGGTGAGTCCGACGGTGAAGGCCTGTAGCAAAATCATCCGGGCCAACGTCGCGGTCGACGTTCCCATCGCCTTCAGCGCGCCGAATTGGCGCAGGTTTTCTACCGTGAAGAGATAAAAGGTCTGTCCCGCGATCGCCATCCCCACGATAAAGCCCAACAGGATCGTGGTGCCGAAGTTGATGCCGATGCCGGTGTTCTTAAGCACCCAATTGATGGTCTTCCAGCCGAACTCCTCGCCGGTGAAGGCGCCGAGGCCCGTCTCCGCATGGATGCGCGCGGTCACCGCATGGATGTCGACGTCGTCCTTCGGCTTGGCCAACACGTAGGACAGGGTTCGCCGCTCCATCGGGATATAGCGGAGCGCGCGTTCGTACGTCGTGTACACCACGGGAATATTCATAAAGCTTTTTGTCGTCTTCGCGATGGCCACGACGCGCGCCAACTTGTCGCTCAGCTCGAAGACGGTGCCGACGTGGACGATGTCCGGTCCGCCCATGCGCTCCACGGTCCATTGATCGACCACCACTGCGTCCGGCTGCAAAATGTCTTCGAAGCGTCCCTCCAGCACCTCCGCCGGGCGGCCGATCAACGTGGAGGACTCCAGGCCGGTCAGGATGATCTGGTGGTACTCGCCGCTTGTGAGGCGCGCCCGCAGCAACCCCTTGAAGAACGGCACAGCCCATTCGACGCCTTCCACGCTGCGGACGCGGTCCACGGCCGTGGTGGCGATGGGTTTCACCTCGTCGACTTGGGCGATGCCCGGGTCCGTCACCCAGATCGGGACGTTGACGTTCGTGATGCTCGATTGCGACCAGGTCATGAGGCCCCAAAAAATCGAGCCCTGTTGCACGATCAACATCACGGCGAATGTCAGGCCGCAGAGCAGCATCATGTATTTCGCGCGATCGCCGAACAGCATCTTCAGTGCGACGTAGTTCATCAGTACCTGTCCCGCGTCGAGCCGACGGCCGCGCGATGCGGTGTCGTGGTGTCATCTATCAGGATGCCTTCGCTGGGCGCGCCTGACTCTGACGAATCGATCGGCTCCAGCGGATAAATGTCGACCTGCGGCGCTTCCGGCAGGCGGACGTCGTCATGGCGGTGCACAAACCGCGTGCAGAGTCTCGTGATGGGGCAGCCGTCGGCGCAGGCCACCGTCCAAAATCGACGGATGTGCCGACCGTCGGGCAGTTGATCTTCATCCATCAATCGGAAGGGGCCCGGATAGGGAGTCGTGAACGTCACGCCGCGGGAGGCCAGCCGCTCCATCATCCCTTCGATGAGAAAGTCGAAGACCTCGCCGCACCAGGCAAAGCGTCGGCCGTCACGGCTTTCTCGGCCGCAGGGCAGCAGTTGATCCAGCCGGTCGGCAAGGTACTGCGCGATCGCGGCCCGAATCTCTTCGGCCTGCGCGAGTGGGGTCTGTCGGACCGATTGCTCCATGCCATGCGTACTTGCAGGCGCGGTGCCAAACCAGGGCCATACGGAGGGAGCGTGCAAACGCCTCCATTGGCGCGTAGATTCACACTTCCCTGGCGCTGGGAATGGAAGAGAGTTCTGTGGTATCTGCCCGCCCGTCGGCACGGACGTTCGTCCCTGCCGATATATTGGCAGTCAGAAAACGGGGTCGCTATAAAACGGGGTCGGGAGTGGATGTGGTAAGGCATTACTGCCGGCATTTGCACGGCGACTTCCGCAATCTAGTGTCAGCGGCTCAGGCTGCGAACATAGGCGAGCACATCGCGCTGTTCGCGCGGCGACAGGCGCGCGCTCCACGAGGGCATGTTGGTCTTGCCGCGATGGATGGTGGTCAGCAATTCCTCATCAGACTTGTCCGCTGTGCTGGGCGAGGTCAAGTCTGCCGGGGGGCGGCCCAATAATGTGTAGCCGTCGCCTTGTCCGGAGGGGCCGTGACAGGCGATGCAGTAACGCTCGAAGAGTGCCTTGCCCGAGGCCGTCTGCGACTGGGGCAGATCGGATGGCGGTAACGGGGCGGCGGCGGGCCCCTGTGCCGAGGTGATGATGGGGGCGACGGCACCCAGCGCGAGCGCAGAGGCTAGGCAGGCCGCGATGCGGATGTCTGCGCGTTCGCCACGAATCCCACAATGACCAGCCATACGTGCCTCCTTCTGCGCCGAAAACCTTTTCAAATGATGCCGAGCTTTGCGGTGAAATTCAACCGAGCGTCGCGCCGTGTGAACGTTAAAGGTCAGAGGCTAGACGGTCGGGCGCCGGATGCCGAGCTTCCTCATGCGGTGTTGGAGCGTCGAGCGCTTCATGCCTAATCGGGCCGCGGCGCCGTGCTTGCCGGCCAGCACCCAGCCCGTTTTCGTCAGGGTGTCGAGGATGTGGGCCCGTTCCGCATCGGCCAGCGTGTGCGCAGGGGCCTGGGGCGGCGAGGCGTCTGCGGTTGGCAGAATGGGATCCAGCTGCAAGGCCGGTCCCTGGCTGACGATCACGGCGCGTTCGATGACATGGGCCAATTCGCGCACGTTGCCGGGCCAGTCGTAGGCGGCGAGGGTTTTGAGCGCGGCGGTGGGAATGCGCCCGATCTGTCGGCGATGCCGCTGTCCGTACTTCTGTACGAAGTGTCGGACGAGCGCCGGGATATCCTCGCGCCGTTCGCGCAGGGGCGGGAGGCGAATCGGAAACACATTGAGTCGGTAGTAGAGGTCCGAGCGGAAGCGCTTCTCCGCCACGGCCTGCGCAAGGTCGGCGTTCGTGGCGGTCAGCACGCGCACGTTTAAGTGTTTGGTGGTCGTGCCGCCGACGCGTTGGATGTCTTGCGACTCCAGGACGCGCAGCAGCTTCGCCTGCAATTCCACCGGCACATCGGCAATTTCATCTAAGAAGATCGTCCCGCCCTCCGCCAGCTCGAAGCGGCCCAGCTTACGGGCGGTTGCGCTGGTAAAGGCGCCTTTCTCGTGTCCGAAGAGCTCCGACTCGATCAGCGTGGGCGGCAGCGCGGCGCAATTCACGACGATGAACGGCCGAGCTTTGCGCGGCGAGAGCTGATGAATCGCGTGCGCGACGAGATCCTTCCCGGTGCCGGTCTCGCCGGTGATGAGGACGGTGGTATCCGTCGGGGCGACCTGTTCGATGGCTTTCAGCGTCCGCTGCAGCGCGGCGCTTTCGCCCACCAGCGTGGTGAGGTCGGCCGACGCGGTGATCTCGTCGCGCAAATAGACGTTTTCCTGCGCGAGCTGCTCGTTCAAGCGCCGAATCTCGTCGTAGGCGGTTAGATTGGCGATGGCTTGCGACACATGGAACCCAATTTGTTCGGCAAAGGCGAGGTCGCGTTCGGAAAAGGCGTTCCGCCGTCGACTGCCTAGCGAGAGAAACCCGTAGGGCGTCTCACGCACGATAAGCGGGCAGAGGATGGCGGACAGGATGCCGAGCGAGGCGAGGTAGTCGCGCGCGCGGAACGCGGTGGTGTCGTGGCCGGTGAGCAGGAGCGGCTTGCCGGTCTTCAGGAGTTCGGCCGGTGCCGTGTGCTCAAACGGGAGCGCCCGTACCGTGGCCTCGTCGAGGGACGCACCTTCTAGGTAGGCGGTGTCGACGTAGGGCCCCGCCGCACCGTCCATAAAGCGGTGCAAGCCGATCATGTCCTGCTGCATGACTTGGTGAAGCACCGTCCGCACGATCGGCATGAGCGCCTCGATCGTCATCGAGCCCACCATGACTTGGCGGCCGATCGTCATGAGCGCATCGCGTTCCTCCGCGCCGAGCACGCTCTGGAGGACCGGGCCCAAATGCGCACCGAGTTGTTCCATCCATTGCCGGTGGGCCTCCGTAAAGGCCTGGCTGCGGCCGATGGCAATGGCGCCCATGACTGCAATAGTGCGGCGCGCTTCCGTGGCGGTGCCGACGCCGGTGCAGAGGGTGAGCGGCACGGCGATGGAGGAAGCGGTGGGAAAGTCGGTGTGCGCGAGGACGTGCTGTTCCCCCCAGGGCGAGTGCGCCAGGTCGTTTTCCATCACCGCCCGTTGTTGCCGCACTGCCGCTTCCTTCAGCGTGCCGGCGGCGGGGAGCTGGCCAAGGAAATAGCCGGGCGACTCGGGTGACTTGAGCAAGTCCGACACCGGCGCAAAGGATTGGGCTTGTTCGCTGTAGAGGTAGAGCGCGACCACGTCGCAGGGAATGAGTCGGCAGATGGCTTCATCCAGCACGCGGCCGAATTGCTGCAGGCCCTGACATCCTGCCAGTTGGCCCATGATGCGATAGAGATCGTCCTGTGTTGCCGCTGTGCCCATATGTGGGCACGGTAGCAAAAGCCGCAAAGGCACTGCAAGGTCGGCAAGGGCGCCTCTGTAAGGGACCCTTAGGTAAACGATTCCAGCCGATCGCCTGTCGCTATGGTGTGCAGCCGATCGAACCTGCCACGGTCTCGGCGCATCTATGGCCCTTTGGTCCTCTCCCCGGCGCGCTGCGCAATTCGTCAAAACACTTGGTCTTTATTGGGATATCTCTACAATCAACCTGTAGTTAGTGGGACTACGTGTGCCTTGAGATGGCCACGCACACGCAAGCGCGGCGCCGTCAGTTTCGCACCGATGCGACGGACGTGTAGGCGGTCGCGTGCCTGGCGACGATGTAGAACGGACGAGGAGTGAGATGGGCGAGAGCGAGCACGAGTTGCAGGCGCCGGGCGCGCTGCCGGATTCCGGTGGCGAGCATGACGGGGTGTCGCCGGATTTGTCGCTCGTGGCGATTGCGGACGGCGTCAATCAAGGGACGCCCTCCACGCCGTGGGAGCGGTTCAAGCTTCAAGCGGCGCAACACCTCGACACGCTGGAGCAGGCCGCAACCTCGCTGGTCTCCGGCAAGCCGCCCGATCAATTGGTGCACGATGCCTTTTTAGGCGCGCGCTCGTTGGAGCAGTCCTGCACCAGTCGCGGGCTGTTCGAGGGTGCGCGCATCGCGCGCGAGATCGCACAGGCGCTGGACAACCAGCAGGTCTTCTTTCCCCCGCAATTGCTGAGTGTGTGCGAACTGATCGTTCAGTTGGAGTCGGAGCTCGACCAGGCGGCCAAGCCCATGGCGATGCAGCCGGGGCGGGATGCGGAAGGGCCGGTGGTGTTCGTGATCAGTCGCGATCGCGGCCTGGCGGGGCGACTGAATCAATCGCCGCAGGGCAAGGAGTTTCAATCGGTCTGGGCCGAGTTTCCGACCGCAGCGGGCGATCTGCTCGCGGGCGGCACGCCGACGGCGGCCGTGTTGGATCTCCACGCGGGCGACAGCGTCGAGCGCGCGTTTCTGCTGCTGGATGAATTTGCCAACCACGTGCCGCCGATCCCGGTGATCGTGCTGCTGCATCATGATGCCCTGCACTACCGGGTGGAGGTGGCGCGGCGCGGCGTGCGGATGGTGGCGCCGATCGACTTAAGCGCGTCGGAGCTGGCCGAAGCGGTCGCCGGGCTGTTGGCCTTGATTCGGGCGACCTCGCCGAAAGTGTTGGCCGTCGATACCGACCCGACGGTGCTGGGGATCGTTGCGAGTGTGCTCGATGCGCGTGGACTGGACGTGACGACGTTAGGCGAGTCCGACCGCTTCTGGGACGTGTTCAATCACGGCGTGCCGGACATGGTGGTGTTGGCGGCGGAGATGAAGCCGGTGAGCGGGTTGGAGCTGTGCCGCGGCGTGCGCGACGATCCGTTCTGGCGGCTCATGCCGGTGGTGATGTTGACCGCCAATAACGACACGGCCTCCATCGAGCGCGTGTTCGCGGCCGGGGCCGACGATTTTGTCGCCAAACCGGTAGTCGGGCCTGAAATCGTCGCGCGCATTACGAATCGTCTTGAGCGGTTTTACCTCCAGCGGCAACAGGCGGGGAGCGATGGGCTGACCGGTGTGGCGACGCGCCTGACGTCCGAGCAGCATCTCCGGCGGTTGATTCGCATGTCGGCGCGCAGCCATCTCCCGCTGACGCTCGTGGTGCTGGATGTGGACGACTTGGGAGCGGTGAATCGTCGTTACGGTATTGCCGCCGGCGACGCGGTGTTGCGGCGGCTCGGGCAAGTGTTGTTACGCACGCTGCGCGCGGAAGACGCCGTGGCGCGGCTGGGCGGCGACGAGTTCGTGGTGGCCATGTACAACGCGCGCAAGCAGGACGCCGTGCTGCGCATGCAAACCGTGCTGGATTCGCTGGCGCAGGAATCGTTTCCCGAAATTCAAGACGAGACGTTTTCGCCGCGCTTCAGCGCCGCCGTCGTTCAATACCTGTTGGAAGGGACCGACCTGCAGTGGCTGTACGACGCCTCGGGGCAATTGATCGCGCAGATCAAAGCAGCGGGCGGCGGACAGGTGTTGGCCGCCATCCATGAGGCGCAGGCCGACGACGACGAGTCGATGTACGACGTGGCCATCGTCGAAGAGGACGAAAGCGTGGCGAGCGTGCTGCACCGCGCGTTGATGACGCAGGGCGTGCGTCCCATCTGGATTCGCGACGGCGAGACGGCGATCGACAAATTGGGCGGCGCGCTCCCGCTCGTGCGGGCCAAAGTCATCGTTCTCGAATTGGACCTGCCGGGCCTGGACGGCATGGCCGTGTTGCGGCGGCTGAACGACGATCAGGTGCTGGCGAAAAGCAAAGTCATCGTGCTGACCAATCGCGCCAACGAAGACGAAGTGGTGGCCGCCTTCGAGACTGGCGCGTTCGATTTTGTGACCAAACCCTTCAGCATCCGCGTGCTCGTGCAGCGGATCAAACGCGCGTTGTAGAGGAGGCGGGCGGCGTTCCGGTCATGTATCAACTCTCCGACGAGACCTTGTGGACGGCGCTGCTCATTGAAGCGGCCTATATCACGCTGGCGCTGGCGCTGCTGTTCGGCCATGCCTTCTGGTTGCGCTGGGACGAACGGCGGCATGCGGCGCACATGACGGCCGGGCGCAGTGTGCTCACGCGTGCCTTGAGCACTGGGGCGTTGACGGACGAGGACGTGGCCGCGCTCCGGCGTGTGCCGTTGAATCGTCAGGTCGCGCTGCTGAATGAGTGGGGCACGAATCTCAGCGGACAGGGCGCGGCGACGATGGGCGAGTTGAGTCAGCGCTTGGGCCTCGTGCGGGCGGCCGAAGGCATGTGCGGCAGTTGGTGGTGGTCGCGCCGCGTGCGCGGCATTCGAATCCTGACCGTGTTGGTGGAGGGGAGCGCCGTGGTGCCGCCGCTGTTCCATGATCCTTCGCCGGTGGTGCGCGCGCAGGTGGCCTATTGGGCGGCGGGGCATCCGACCGCCGAGTCGATTCAAGCGCTGCTGAAGATGCTCGACGATCCCGATCGGTTTTGCCGCTTCGCCGCCATGGACGCGTTGCATCGGATGGGAACGGTCGTGATCGACCCGTTGGTGCAGTTCGTCACGACTGAACGGGGGCCGCAGGTGGACTTGGCGATGTCGGTGATTTCCGTCATGGGGGATGAGCATTTTCTGCACGTGGCGAAGACGATGATCGTGGCCGAGAGTGCCGTGACGCGGGCGTTTGCGGCCAAAGTGTTGGGCTCGGTCGGCGGCGTGGCGCAGGTGAATTTGCTGATCGATCGGTTGACCGATCCGGTGGCAGCGGTGCGCGAGGCGGCGGTGACCGCCGTCGGGAACCTAGCCCATTGGCCGGTCGCGCCGCAGGTGGCGACGTTGCTCGGCGACCCGGAGTGGATCGTCCGCCATGCAGCCGCGCTGGCCTTGCGCAGTCTCGGCGCACCGGGGCGATTGTTTCTGCGGCAAGCCTTGAAAGGAACGGACCGATACGCGGTCGATATGGCGCGGCACGTGTTGGGGTTGCCGACCTCCGGCCAGACGGCGAGGGCCGCATGATGGCGATCCTGACTGAATATCTGCTGCCGGTGTTGCTGGGGCTCGAGTGGATGATCCTGGCGTATTTTCTGCTCGTCACGACCTTCTACGCCGTGTTGCTGATCAGCGCGGGCATCGATCTGCGGCCGCATCTGCTGAAAGAGCGGGGCGAAAATCGGCGGCGGCTGCTGCAGTCGGCGATGGTGCCGCGCATCAGCATGATCGCGCCGGCGTTCAACGAAGGCAAAACCATCGCGGACAGCGTGCGCGCCCTGTTGGGATTGCAGTACCCGCGCCTAGAAGTGGTGGTGGTGAACGACGGGTCGAAGGACAACACCATGGCGGTGTTGCAGGATCAGTTCGACTTGGTAGACGTGCATCCGATCTATCGGCGTCGCATCAAGACCAAGCCGGTGGTGGCGCTCTATCGCTCGCGCATTCACCCCAATTTGATCGTGGTGGACAAGGAAAACGGGGGCAAGGCCGACGCGCTCAACGTCGGGTTGAACGTGGCGCAGGAAGAATTGGTCTGCGCGATCGACGCCGACACGTTGATCGAGGCGGACGCGTTGCAACGAATGGTTCGGCCGTTCCTGGAGTCGGATGCCGTGGTGGCGGCCGGGGCGACGATTCGTCCGGTCAACAATTGCACGGTGCAGGGCGGGCGCGTGACGAAATTGCGGGTGCCGCGGCAGCTGGTGCCGGGCGTGCAGGTCGCGGAGTATCTGCGGGCGTTTCTCTTCGGGCGTCTCGGTTGGAATCGGCTCGGTGGCAACCTGATCATCTCCGGCGCCTTCGGACTGTTTCGTCGTGAAGCCGTGATTGAGTCGGGCGGCTATCGGCACGATACGGTCGGCGAGGACATGGAATTGGTCGTGCGCTTGCGTCGCCAAGGCTACGAGAAAGGCCTGCCGCAAACGGTCGTGTTCATTCCCGACCCGGTCGCCTGGACCGAGGTGCCGGAATCCTGCCGCGTGTTGGGGCGCCAGCGCGATCGATGGCACCGCGGCCTGGCGGATGTGCTGTGGCGCCATCGGCGGCTATTTTTTAACCCGCGGTACGGCTCGCTCGGGCTGTTCGCGTTTCCGTATTTCGTACTCGTCGAGCTCTTGGCGCCGGTGGTCGAGGCGGGCGGGTTGCTGATTACGCTGTTGCTGATGCTGCTGGGTGGCGGAAACCACATGTTTCTGAATCTGTTTTTCCTGGTGGCCTACGGCTACGGCACGATGCTGTCGATCTGGACGCTGGTGATCGAGGAATACAGCTTTCGGCGCATCGACACGATGTCGGACCGGCTCCTGCTGATCGGCTGGTCGCTGATCGAAAACTTCGGCTACCGCCAACTGACGGTCTATTGGCGCCTGCGCGGGCTCGTCAAATATTGGCGGGGAAAAACCGACTGGGGCACGATGGAACGCGCAGGATTTAAAAAGACGGCGCCGGCGGGAGCGCCGGTGAAATGAACGGTCGGGTACTCGTGACGACGATGCTCTCTGCGCTGGCGGCCTGGTCCACGCTGCAGGCGGCCGATCTCCCGACGACGGTCGCGCTTCCGTCGCCCTTGCCGCCCCATATCGACCGTGTCGAGGTGGTGTTGGTGGACGGGCGCGAGCCCTCCGCCACGGTGCAATCCGCGCGCGCTGTTTCGCCGCCTCCGTCGCGGCAACCGGCGCTGATGGTGGACGGGCGCGGCGACAACGTGTTGGACGTCGGCCGTGAGGTCGGTGTCGACGGGGGCTGTGTCGTCACGCGCCTGCGCGGGGCCGTCGGCACGCAGCTGCGGGTGACCGGGCGCGGGTTGGATCTCTGCCGCATCGGAATTCCCTTGGGGCGTCCGGAGTCGATGATGGATCTGCTTTCTGCTCGCTGGCTGCGGGTCGGCGGCGCGGGGCTCATCATCGAATCACTCACATTGTCTGATCGACATGGGCAGCAGGCCACTGTTGAGCCCGGCGCCACGTTAGCCGACACGGATGGGGCAGCGCTCTCCATCGAGATCGACCTGGAGTCCTTCGCGCGACGGGTCGACCTGCGCGACGTGGTCGCCCTGACGCTGGCGGTTCGGGTGAACGCGGTGCGGGGGACGGTGGGACCGATCGGCTTCGTGCCGGATTCGGTGACGGAGCGCGGCACCCCGCGCATCGGGTTTTGGATGTGGGACTACCGGGAGGCCATCGCCGATCCGCAGGGCCTTGCCGCCGCCTGCCGCGAGGCCGGGTGCGATCGCCTGCTGCTGCAGATTCCGGCCGCGGACGATGCGGATGCGGTCTGGACCGGGTACGCGCGGACGCTGGCCGCCCTGCAGGAGGCGGGGTTGGAGGTCTACGCCTTAGACGGCGCCCCGGAGTTGATCGACGACCCGGACCGGGTGGTGGCCACGATTCACCGTCTGCGCCGCGCGTTGGATGGACGGCCGCTCGCGGGGCTGCAACTGGATATCGAACCCTATCTGCTGAAGGATTTTGCCGCGCGTGCCGATGGATATAGGAAGTACCTGTCGACAGTGCGTCGGGTGAAGGCCGTCCTGGGCTCGGATACACGTCTCTCCATGGTGATGCCGTTTTGGTTTGCGGCGGTGCGGGAGGCCGGGCGCCCCGTGGCCTTTGCCGTGATGGACCTGGTGGAGGAGGTCGCGGTGATGAGTTATCGCACCGACCTCGATGAACTCCAGGCGATCGCGGACGACCTGTTGCGCTACGGCGATTTGATTCGCAAGCCGGTGTGGCTGGCGTTGGAAACGCGTGTGTTGCCGCTCGAACGGCACATGGCCTGGCAGCGTGTGCAGGAGCATCGGTTGGCGACGGCCTATGTGGATCGGCCGGGCGAGCGCCTGGTGTTGGCGGCGCCCCCGCGTCAGTCGACCGGCGAATGGTTTCGGCTGGTGCATCAGTACGCCGTGCGGTCGGAACGGTTGAGTTACGGCGGACAGTCCCGCCAGGCCGTGCAGCGGGCGGTCGCCACGTCCGTTCGGCAGATTCACAATCGGAGTTTCACCGGAATGCTGATTCACGACGTGACGGGCTATCAGCTCTTACCGGCTGATGAGCCGCGAAAAGGGGAGTAGGCGCGTGGACCGTTGGATGCAAATACCTGTGTGGCCTGTGGGCCTGCCCTGTGTGCTCACGATGGGACTGTTGGTCGGTGCGATGAGCGACTCTGCGGGCGCTGCCGAGTCGAGCTCCGCGAAGCAGCAGGATGTCGTGAGCGTGGGGGCGTTGCTGCAACAGGCGTCGCAATTTGAAGCGGAGAAGCGGTTCGATGAGGCCATCGCCACCTATCGGAAGGCGCTTCGTCGGCGTCCCGATGACGACGACATTCGCGGGCATCTCGCGCGCGTGCTGTCCTGGCAGGGACAGCTGACTGAGTCGATTGCGTTGTATCGGGACATGGGGACGCGCTATCCCGCCGATGCGGATCTGCGCATCGCGCTGGCCCGCGTGCTCTCCTGGGATAAGCAGTTTGCCGAATCCGAACGGCTGGTGCGCGAGGTGTTGTCGGAAGTGCCGACGAACGCGGAGGCGGCACGGGTCCTCGCGGATACGCTGGCGTGGTCCGGCAAGGCGGCGGAGGCGCTGCCGTTCTATGAGGCCGTCTATCGAGACACGCAGGACGCGGAGGTGGCGCAGCGGATCGCCGCGGTGAAGGCCGAGCTGGCCGAGGCAGAGAAGATCCAGACGCAGGCTCACGCGGAGGCGACAGCACGCAACGCAGCCGAGACGCTGGACAAGCAGGTGGTGGCCGCACGCGAGCTGTCCTGGAAGGGACAGTACGACGAGGCGATTGCCGGCTATCGCGCGGTGCTGAAACAGGATCCGCAGCAGATGGACGCCATGCGCGGGTTGGCGGATGTATTGGGTTGGTCCGGCCGCGCGGCCGAGGCGTTGCCCTTGTACGAAACGGTCTATGGAGCCACGCAGGATGCGGAGGTGGCGCAGCGGATTGCTGCGGTGAAAGCCGAGCTGGCGGAGGCTGAGAAGATTCAGACGCAGGCCCAGGCTGAGAGCGCGACGCGCGCCGCGGCCGAGGCGCGGGAGAAGAATGTGGTGACGGCCCGCGAACTTTCGTGGAAGGGGCAATATGACGAGGCCATCGCCGGCTATCGCGGCGTAATCGCGCAGGATCCGCAGCATCTCGAAGCCAAGCAGGGATTGGCTGATACCTACTACTGGAGCGGGCGGTATGCGGAGGCGCTGGCGCTGTATCAGGAGGTGTACGCCGCGACGAACGATCCGGCCCTGCCCGGCCGCATACAGGCGGTGAAGACGGAGCTGAACGTGTCGATCCGCGCGCCGATTCGTCGCGCCGGCGACGGGCTCATGTTGCCCTATCGCGACTATCTCAAGCTTGGCTATAGCCATTATACGTATACGAACGGATTTCCTGACGAGCGCAACTTCTTGATCGAGGCGGCCAAGCCGATCGGGAATATGACGTTGGTCGGGCGGATCGAGCCGCTCAATCGGTTTGGGTTGCACGACACGCCGCTGTCGGCCGAGCTCTACAGCCCGCTCTGGCGCGGGGCCTGGGGCTACATTGCCGGGTCCGGGGCCTTCGACGCGTCGTTTGTGCCTGTGTGGTCCGCCGGCAGCGAAGTGTTTCAGAATTTAGGCGTCGTGGTGCCCGCGCTCTCCTTCTTGGAAGCGTCCATGGGCTACAAGCGCATGGAGTTCAAGACGGCGGGCATCGACCTGCTCACGCCGGGCCTGACGATCTTCCTGCCGTGGAACCTGTGGTTGACGGAGAAAATTTCGTATGTGCCGGCCCAAGGTGCGATGACCTTGTCGTCGCAATTGACGTGGCGTCCGCAGGATCGCTGGCAATTCTATGTGTCCGGCGCCTACGGCACGGCCGGGGAACGCATCCGCGCGGTACAGGATTTTACCCGCATCACGAGCACGATCTGGCAGGCGGGCGCGACGTTTCCGATCGCGGCCCGCTTTTCCGGCGAATTGTCGGGCTACTACGAAGACCGTGGGTTTCTCTACGTACGGAGAGGACTCACCTTCAATCTCATTTGGCATTGGTAAGCGGGCGGTGAAGGAGCGATAGCATGCGGGTACAGGGGCTTTCGATCGGGTTGGCGGTTGCGGCGGTGGCGATCGGCGTAGGAGTGATGGTGCGCATGCAGACGGCGGCGCCACCGGCGCCCGGTTCCACGCAACCAACGGCTGAGGCTCCCGCCGGAGGGACGATGGCGGCGGCCGCGCCGCATCCGCAGATTCCCCTTCAGACGGACACCGTTGCCGTACCGCCGGAGCGGATCTACCGCTTCGCGAATGTGCAGGGTCCCGCCACGACGACCACCGTCACGTTGCCTGGCCCCACGCCCCTGTCCCGCTACGGCCACGGCGGCGCGAGTCGGTTGGCGATCCTCGTGACCGACCCGCAGGCCAATTGGCTGGGGCTGGCGCATGGGCTCAAGTCGCTCGGCGTGCCGTTTGTGATGACGCAGGATGCGCAGGAGGCCTTGGCCCATCGTGTGGTGATGGTCTATCCGCTCATTTCCGGGCGCGTGCTGACTGCCGATGCGCTGAAGACGTTGGCGGCTCACCCGCGCAACGGCGGGACGATCATCGGCAGTGATGTGCTCGGCGGTGGGTTGGAAGAGGTCTTCGGGTTTGAGGACAGCCGTCCCGCGCAGGACCGCTACGCGTTGCAGTTTGCCGCCGGTGTGTCGCTGTTGGCGGACTTCACGGATCCGGCTGAGCAAGTCATTCCACTCGGCAATCGCGCAAAGGGCATGGTGCCGATCGCCACGCGCGCGTATCTCCGCACCAAAGAGCCGCCGCTGGCCACGTTTGAAGACGGGACGGCCGCCATCACGCAGCGATCCTACGGCGTCGGGCACGCCTATGCGATCGGCTTGGACCTCGGCCATCTGCTGTTGAAGGGGCATAACCTGCGTGACGAGGGGATTGCGCGCAGCTACGACAATCGATACGAGCCGGTGCTGGACGTGTTTCTCCGTCTGCTCAAGGCGATCTATGAGAAGGGCGAGCCAGATGCAGTGCAGCTCCATCCGGTGCCGCAGCATCGCCAGATGGCGGTGATGTTGACGCATGATATCGATGCGCAAACATCGATGGCCAATGCGCGGCAGTTTGCGGAGTACGAGCGGTCGCAGGGGATCGTCGGCACCTACTTCGTCCAAACGAAATACATTAAGGACTATAACGACGAGATCTTTTTCAACGCGCAGGGCGTTCAGGACATGCGCGTGTTGCACCAGCTGGGCATGGAATTGGGCAGCCACACCGTGGCGCATTCCAAAGTGCTGAGTCACTTTCCGCTGGGGACGGGAACGGAGCGCTATCCCGACTACCTGCCCTACGTGAAGACCCGCAATAACGCCGCCAACGGCTCCATCTTAGGGGAACTCCGCGTGAGTCAGTATCTCGTGGAGCAGTTGTCGGGCGGCGCCAAGGTCCGCTCGTTTCGGCCGGGGGAATTGTCCAATCCCAAGGCCTTGCCGCAGGCCTTGACCGCGACGGGGTATCGCTACAGTTCGTCGGCCACGGCCAACAATTCGCTGACGCACCTGCCGTATCAACTGATGATCAGTCGTGATGTGGATACGGAGTCGGAGATCTTCGAGTTCCCCGTGACCATTGAGGACGAGGAGTTGCCGGAGATGGGATCTCGCGTGCCGGAGGCGCTGGCGGTGGCGACGAAGATCGCGCGCTACGGCGGGAGTGTGGTGGTGCTCATCCATCCGAACATTCTCGGTCACAAGATGGAATTTGAGCGGGCGTTTGTGAGCGGTGTGAAAGACCGTGCCTGGTTCGGCTCGCTGGGGCAGTACGGCGACTGGTGGGCCGCGCGTGATCGTGTGGAGGTCGACGTGCGGACGGTCGGTGCGCGTAAGGTCGTGACCGTGTCTGCGCCGCAGAAGATTGCCGGACTGACGCTGCAGATTCCGCAAACCTGGACGTTGGCATCGAAGGAGCGGGATGCGCGCGTCACGTCCAGCGGGCCCGGTTTTGTCGTGCTGGGTAAGGTGCAGGGGCCGGTCGAGTTGACGTTCACAGTGTCCGCTGCGCAGGTGGCCGCGTTATCCGCCGAGGACGCACCGAGTCGTCTCTAAGTACTAGCTGGCGATTGCTCCCTCGACTAGTCCCGCTTTTTCTGCTGCCGCTCGGTCCGTTCCTTCATGCGCTCCAGCCGGCCGCGATCGAGCTGGACATGGACCGATTTCTCCTGCGTGACGGTCACCGTGCCGGCTGCCTGCCCCTTGGCCTTCTTCACCCATTTTTTCCGCGTGTAGATCACGTCGCCCTTGCCGCTCTTCTTGAGATCGCTATAGAGCAGCGCCAGCATCGCGGCATCGCGCAAGGTTTCCGCCGGGGCTTCCGTGCCCTTGGGAATCCTGACCACCACATGCGACCCCGGCATGCCGCGCGCATGGAGCCAGAGGTCGTCGCTGTTCGCGAAGCGATGCGTGAGCTCTTCGTTTTCCTGCGCGTTCCGTCCGACATAGATTGGAAAGCCGTCGGTGGATTCGAAGCGGCGAAAGGGGCCCTTCCGTCCGTCCTGTTGATTGCCTCGCCCGCTACTCCGGGGAGACGTTCGGCGAGAGGCGGTCGCGTCCCTCTGTGTGTCAGGACGAGTCGGCGGCGCCCAGATGTTGCTGTCGATGTCGTGCAACTCCTGCCGGACACGAGTGAGTTCGTCACGCGCGGCGGCCAGGCGCGGGGCAATCTCCCGTTGAGCGTTCAGGAACTTCCGGTACTTTTGGAAATAGTCGTCCATGTTGGCGTGCGGCGACTTGGCCGGATCGAGCGGGAGCGATAGCGTCGGCAGCGCCTCATCAAAATAGTCGATGAGGCTGGCCTCCTTGTCTCCCTTCTTCAGGACTCCAAGGTTGGACTTCAGCAGTTCCCCGTATTTCGCATACGGTTCATAGCGGTGCGACTTTTCCAGGTCGGACGTTAAGGCGTCGATTCGGCGCGAGAGCTGCTTCGCTTGGCGGCGCAGCACCGTCTGCCGCTGTTGTTGCGCGGTGTGCCGAATGGCTTCGACTTCGCGCGCCCCGTAGGCCGCTTCAATGGCGCGGGAAATGGGAAAGGGCGCGGGGTCAGCGGAGCAGAGATCCTCAGAAAAGCGCTGATGCATCGGCTGTGGCGTGTGATGGGCTGTCGGCCGTCCCGGCGAGGGACGCGCCAGTGGGGCGCGGAGCCGCTCCTTTGCGGGGCGCAACGTCGCCAGCACCATCTGCTGCGCATCGACCAGCAGGAGATTGGCCCCGCGGCCGATGAACTCGCCGACCAATGTGAAGGAACTGTTGCCCACCAGAATCAGCCACTCGACGATCCGGTCATCCTCGATCTGTCGCAGGTCTGCCACGGTGCCGCCCTGAATCTTCGCCCTGAGCAGCTGGCAAAAGGCGGGTGGCTGCGGCGGATTGGCGAGTCGCGCGTCCTGAATGTGGAGGCGTGCGGTATCCGGCTGGACGGAGAGCAGGACCGCGACGGTCTGGCCGGGTATGCGGATATCAAGGACGATGCCAACGTCCGTGGGCTGGGAGACCTTCTGGATACGCCCGCCAAGCACGGCGGGACGAATTTCGGCGAGGACGGCGCAAATTTCCGCTACGGACAAGGACACGCGATCCCTCCTTTGGGGGGTGCGAACGGGCACCGAACCAGCCGGTTAGGGGGCTTGAGAGTAGCGCCATTCTGCCCATCTTCGGGCCGATTCGTAAACGGGCTGATTGTAAGGAGTTTTCGGAAAGACGCAAGGCGAGAGTTTCCCTGCCGCGGACGAGGGATCCCCGTGGCACTTGGGTTGCGTAGGTACCTCCCAACGGAACGCGGGCGACGTGGCCAAGCCCAGGCCGACACCGGTTCCACCCTGCCGCATCGTGCGGGAGGGAGTGTGACAGACGGTCTGAAGGGAGGTGCCCGATGAAGTGTTCACGCTGCTTCGGCATGATGGTGCGCGATCATTTGTTGGACATCAAGGAAACGGTGGGGCCGATGTGGATTGCCGGGTGGCGCTGCGTGGCCTGCGGCAACATCATCGACCCGGTCATCGAAAAGCATCGCGCCGAACGCGCGGCGCTTGTGCCCAAACTGGTGCCGGTGCCGGCTGGCGCTGACCAGGATGATGACGAGCTGCTTGATTATCCGCCGTTGGCGGCCTAGGTGTTCGACCGGCAGGGGATTGGGCCCCTGCCGGTCCAGTGGTCCTGCGGTGCGGTAGGCCGGACCGCAGTCGCAGATAGTTGCCTCGGGACGCGCGGGTTGCCGTGTTGCGTGCGCTAGCGTAGAGTGCGCGCACGGACCGTGCGGGTCCGCAACTGAGTCCTCACATCGGTGTCCGCCTCGCTGTTCGACATTCCCGCTCTCCATCGACTCCTGCGCGAGTTTCGCGGTTCGATGCGTCGCTTGGCGCATGAGCTGTGTGACGATCTTGCCAGGCAGACCGCACGACAGCCCAACGGCTGCCAATCGCTGCCCATAGGATTGTTCCGCCTTCTGGCCGATGCGCTGGATCCCAGCGAATTTGATCACTGGAAGGTCGTGGGGTGGATCGAGGGACTCAACGACCTCGTCTATTTTACGGACATCCAGCGGCAGTTCGCGCGGGAGCGGGATCGACGGGGATTTGCCGAGCAACTGCTCGCGGAGTGTCAGGAGAAATTATACGAGAACAGTTACCTCGATGACTTGTTTCCCGATCGAAAGCCCGACGGCGTACGACTGGCGCCGCGGCTCGCGGCACTCTGCGCGCGCCTTGGCACAGAGCTCACGCAAGAGGCGCTCTTTCTCGTACCCGGCTTGCCCTGTCGCTGGTTGGCGCAGAGCGGTCAGCGCCGCTGGAGTTGTGGCGGATCGCTCGGAGCCAACTTCGAGCGGGCGGAATTGCCGGGGACGATTGCCGTCGGCCTAGACGGGGCCTTCGTGCAGGCGCCGGTCGGATTGCGGCGCGCGATCCGGGAGGCGCAGGGCGCCGTCAAGATTGTCGTGTCACAGGCGGATATTCGTGTGCGCGTCGGACGCGTGGAGTCGCGCCTCTGTGCCTCGACGGACGCGGGGGTCGCATGGGACTGGCCGCTGCGCGCCGTGCAGTACATTGTTCGGCCCAACGAGACGTGGCCGCGCGGTCTCTCACTCGGGCCGCAATTGATCTACAACCGCCAGCGTGTGGCGATCGCCGTGCGTGCCTCCGATGCGACATTGGCCGAGCGGCTTCGCCGTGCCGTGGAGGCGCTCGCGGTGGCGTGGCCTGCGGGGCACGCGCTGCTGGGTGCGTTGACGTCGCGGATCGTGCCGCTGGAGGCGCGGGGCGTCGTCAGTTTCAGTTACCGGCATCGGCCGGGTATTTCGTACATCAATCTCTTCGAGCGGAAGGGGTTGGATACGATTGACGACCTAGTCCATGAAAATAGTCACCATCATCTGAATCTGCTGCTGCGGAAAGCGGTGCTCTACAAGGGCGATCACAATCGAGAGCTGTTCTACTCGCCTTGGCGGCGCAGCCTGCGGCCGCTGCGTGGGATTCTCCACGCGACGTTCACCTTCACGATGGGGGCACTCTTGTTTGAGCGGCTCGCGCAGTGGGGGCGGAAGCGTGGGGCAGCAACGGCTTGGGCGGAGGCGCGTCTGACGGGGCGCGATCTCCCACGCGCGCATTTCCGGTGTCTGGAAGAAATCGCCTCCGTGCACTATTCGTTGCAGGATCTTCGGTACGCGGACAAAGAACTGGGATGGATTCCCAAAGCCGGTCGGCAGCTCGTCGATGATTTGGCGCAGGAAATGCTCGCCATGACCGCCCGCACCGGCACGTTCAAGAAAACGCTTACGGGCACTTCCTTCGTTCGCGAACTCACCCAACATGAGCGGGCATTAGGATTGGCGCGCGAAACATTCGGCCTGCAGGAGTAGGCGGCGAACTAGGGCGATTGTTCTATATCGTCATCCGGCCGTATCGATACGTAGCGAGAGATGGCGGTGTTCGAGGCAGCGCTGCACGAGGCTTGCGGTCACGTGCTGCGGCTGTGAGCGGCCTTCGAATCAGGGCTCGACAGTGATGTCGACGAAGGCGGGTAGGGAGTCTGCGCCTTTCTTGTCGGTGACGCGCAGCTTGAAGCGATAGGTGCGGGCTTCGGAGACGATCGGCGCGAGAAACGTCGCGCGCGGCAGTGTCGGGTCGAGCAAGTCGATGTGGCTCCCACGAACTTGGCTCCACGAATAACTGAGCGCTTCACCTTCCGGATCGCGACTACCCAAGCCGTTTAATTCCGCTTTTCGCCCCGCTTTCACGGTCCGCGATTCCCCCGCATGCGCGACGGGAAAACCATTCTCCTCCTCCGAGAGATCGGTGATCACTTCCAACGTTGCCGATTTGCCGCGGTTGGTGGCGGTGAGCAGCGTACGCCCGCTGCCGACCAGACGGAGGAGTCCGAATGGTTCGACTGTCATGACGGCTGGGTTGGACGAGGCGAGGGTGGTGCCTGTCGAGGGATTCGGCATCGAGCGTGTGATGCCGTCGGCGAAGAGGCCGACAACTGGGACTTCCATCAGCTTGCCCTTCGCATCGATCTCCGCGTAGCTGGCGTTTTGTCCGATCCGGCCTAGTTTCAGCGGCTTTTCCGTTTCGAAATCGATGGCCGTCAACGCCGTCGGTGGCTCCACCTGCACATACACTTCGTCAAACACGGTTTTAGTCCCTAGGCGCCCGCGCGAAATTTCTGCGATGGCGAGCAGCCGCATCTTGCCGACCGCCTCCATGGGCACGGTCAGCGATCCGCCGAACGGCGGCGTGGAGGTGGAGAGTCCCACCAGGGCCGGCGTGGCGACGATCGGTTGGCCGGTTGCGCTGTCGAGTTGCGTCGGCGCTAAAAAGGCTTCGCGGTCCGTCTGCTCGACTAAGGCCTCGCCGTATTCGGGATACCAATAGTAGCGGACCTTTACGATGCCTTCCTCTTTGCCGAGATCGACCGAGACGGGCACGGCCGTGCCGGATTTCAGCGGCGCGTCGGTTGCGGGGCTGCTGATGGTGAAGGCCTCGGCGCCGTAGGGCATGAGGGCTCCCAGGGTCGCGCAGGCCAGGCCGATGGACCAACTCATCCGTCTCTGTTGCCGGTGCCCGCTCTGCCGCGTCATGGGCGTCGTCCTTTGTGTGTGGCTAGCGATGCAGGTGGAAAGGCACGTCGGTGAGGATGACGCGCTCCTTAAAGAGCAGCGCCGCCTTGAGCATCAGGGCGCGTTGGTTGTGCAGAATGTTTTGCCACCAGCGCGCGGGCAAAATTTCGGGCAGCACGACGGTCACCCAACACTCGTGGTCTTTCTGCAGCAATTGTTCCACATAGTCGAGCAGCGTTTCCAGAATCGACCGGTAGGGGGAGGGCAATACGATCAGCGGCACGCCGCAGCCCCACTGCGCCCACTGGATTTCGATACGGGCGGTGTCGCGCGGGTCGATGTCCACCAGAACGGCGCGCACATCGGTGGCACGCTGCCGGGCGTAGTCCACGGCGCGGATGACGGCGCGGTTCACGCCGGAGATGGGCACAATGATGATGTTGGAGCGAGGCAGCGGCGGCCGGTGATCGCGAGAGAGGGCCACCTGCTCCGACACGGCCTTGTAATGGCGGTGGATCGAGCGAAACCACATGATCAGCACCGGGATGAGCACGATGACGATCCAGGCGCCGTGCGCGAATTTCGTCGAGGCGATGATTCCGGTGGCCACGGCCGTGGTGAGGGCGCCGAAGCCGTTGACCACCAGCTTGGCCTGCCAATGCGGCCCGCGTTTCGCGAGCCAGCGCTTGACCATGCCGGCCTGTGAGAGGGTGAAGGACAGAAACACGCCGACCGCGTAGAGCGGGATCAGCGCGTGCGTATCACCGCCGAAGAGCAGAATGAGCAGACAGGAGAAGAGCCCCAGGATGATCGCGCCGTTCGAAAAGACCAACCGGTCCCCGAGGCCGGACATCTGGTGCGGCATGTAGCCGTCGCGCGCTAACAGGGAGGCGAGGCGCGGGAATCCGTTGAACGCGCTGTTGGCGGCCAGCACCAAGATGAGCATCGTCGCCCCTTGCACCAAATAGTAGAGCGGGCCGTCGCCGAAGGTCGCGCGGGCGATCTGCGACACAATCGTCTCGTCCTCTTTCGGCACGATCCCCAGGTGATAGGCCATGGTGCTCAGCCCCATGAACATGGTGCCGAGAATGGCCGCCATCCCCACCATGGTCAGCGCCGCGTTCTTCGGTTCCGGCGCGCGGAAGGCCGACACGCCGTTGGAGATGACCTCCACGCCGGTCAGCGCGGTGCATCCGGAGGAAAAGGCGCGGAGCAGCAGCAGGACTGAGACCGTTTCCAGGCCGCTCTCGGCGGCCGTGACTGCGGGGGGTGGTTCCAGATTCCCCATGGCCATGCGGGTAAAGCCGACAGCCAGCAGCGCGAAGAGGATGCCGATAAACCCGTACGTGGGGATCGCAAAGACGCGACCGGATTCGCGGACGCCGCGCAAGTTGACGAGCAAGACCAGGATAATGGCCAGGACGCCCAGCATGGCCCGATGCGGGAACAGGCTGGGAATAGCCGAGGTGATGGCGGCGATGCCGGCGGCCACGCTGACCGCCACCGTCAGTACGTAGTCGATCATCAGCGCGGCGGCCGCCGTGAGGCCCGGCCATTCGCCGAGGTTATCTTTCGAGACGATGTAGGAGCCGCCGCCCTCCGGGTACTCGAAAATGATCTGAATATACGAGATCGTCAAAATCGTGAGCAGGAGGACGATGGCGAGGCTGACCGGGATGGAAAAGTGGATCAGCGCAAGGCTGGCCGGAGCCAGCACGAGCAGAATTTCTTCTGTGGCATAGGCGACCGACGACAGGGCGTCGGAGGAAAACACGGCCAACGCCAGCCGCTTTGAGAGGCGTTGGTGTGCGGCTTGTGCCGTCTTGAGGGGAAGCCCGACCAGCAGACGCTTGAGGAGCATAACGTCCAATTATGGCACATTCGCCTTGGCAAGGCCCAGCGCTTCGCGCGCGACAGCTGTCAAACTTTCTGGACGTAGTGTCCACAGGGGTTGACACCTCTTTGACGTTTGAGTATCTTTCGCTCCTCTTTTTTCCCCGAGCTGCGGGGCGGTTGCGTGTCGGGCTGGCAGGTTGCGTTGAGGCATGATGATTCGGTTTCTGTGTCTGCTCCCTAGGCCGTTCTCGCGTCGTCAATCACTCCAGCACCCTCACCAGCATTCTCGTTCTCAGTCCGCATCTGTAGTCATCACCAAGCAAGGAGGCCGGTCCATGCTTTCTTTCCACCATCCGGCTCGGCGGTTACACCGCTGGGCCAGTGTGCTCGCGCTGGGAGCCGTTATGGCGTCTCCCATCGTCGTGTTTGCCGAAGGTGCGTCCCATGAGGGGCAAGCCTCCGCGCATAAGACGTCGATGGCCCAGCCAAGTCCCGAATGGGCTGAGAAGCTCAAAGGGCAAACCGTTGTCGAGGATGCGATGTCGGGTCGCGGCGATCGCGCCGCGAAGATCGAGATGCAGCATCAACGTGTCATGGATCAGATGAGCAAGGATCCGCAGGCCCATCAAATGAGCGGCGGCGGATTCAACAACATGTCCATGATGCACCAGTACGGGGCGGGCGGACAGGACTTGCTCCTGATGTCCGACGCGCGCCGTGAACCGGTGATGGACGGCGGGGGCAAGTGCCCGGCGGCCGCTCCGGTCAAGCAGTACAACGTGCAAGCCATCAACATCGAGATTTCACTGAACCAGTGGCTCGATTTCTATCCCGGCTACATGTATGTGCTGGCCGATAATTTGGACAAGGTTCGCGCCGAAGAGGCGAAGAACCGTGACGCCCGTGAAAAGGAAGGCTGGGACCCGGGAGCCGTGTTGCCCGGTGTGCAGGCCACCTGGATTCAGCCGCTCGTCATGCGGGCGAACCAGGGCGATTGCGTGAAGATCAAGTTGGAGAACAAGCTGGACGGCGTCGATGAAGTCAGCTTGCACATCCACGGCAGCTACCCGGTGATCAGCGCGACCGGCAAGGCGGCGACCACCACCAACCCGGATTCCGTCGCGAAGCCGGACAAGCCTGTCGAGACCGAGTGGTACATCCACCCGTCCACGCAGGAAGGCGTGAAGCAGTTCCATAGCTTCAGCAACGACCGTGAGTTGACGGTGTTGGGTCTGTTCGGCGCGTTCGTCGTGGAACCGCGTGGCTCCAAGTATTTGGAAGCGCTCGGCGATCCGACGAAGGGCGAAGACCAGGCGGCCAACAGCGGCTGGCAGGTCATGATCGATAACGGGTCGGGGCCAGACTTCCGCGAATTCGTGTTGTTCTATCACGAAGTCGGCGACGAGGCCTTCCGTCCGGTCAACAAGAAGGGCGACTTCTTGCCGCAGCGCGATCCGTTGACCGACGCCTACCGTCCCGGTGGTCGTGCGATCAACTATCGCAGCGAGCCGTTCGGCATCAACAACATGCACGTGCAGCACGAGTACTTCGGCTTCGAGGACGAGTCGATGGGGTACAGCTCGTATACGTTCGGCGATCCGTCGCCGACGATTCCGCGCTCCTACCTCGGCGATCCGGCCAAGTTCCGCCTGGTCCATGGCGGCTCCGAAGTGTTCCACTCGCACCATCCGCACGGCGGCACCATCCGCTGGCCGCGCAGCCCGCGTGCCATCGATGACATGAACCTCTGGGCGGTGTCCGTGAACGGACCGGTGAAGTATCCGGTGATCCGTCACAAGACCGACCGCGTCGACGTGGAAGTCATCGGCCCGTCGGAAGCGCTCGACCTCGAGACGGAGTGCGGCTCGGGTCTCTGCCAGCAGTTGGCGGGCGACTTCTTGTTCCATTGCCACGTGGCGCACCATTACGTCGCGGGCATGTGGGGCTACTGGCGCGTGTACAACACGCTGCAGCATGGCGATCATCGCAACGACACCATGCCGGAAATGCGTGAATTGCCGGATCGCCGCGGTCGCATCCTGCACCCGGTGACGTCCGATCAGTTGGTCGGAAAGACGGTGGATTGGTTCGGCAAGACCTTCCAAATCACCGACAAGGGCAAGAGCAACTGGAAGGGCAATCCGGCCGTGATCACCGTCAAGGACTGGGTGGAAATGCAGCTCCCGACCCGCGGGAAGCCCGGTCACAAGGACGATGAGAAGGGCCAGATTCTGTCCTACGATGCGACGGTGCTCGATTGGGAATGGCAGGGTACGAAGGCCATGTCCGAGCGTGAGAGCACCATCGACAATCCGAAATACAAGTCGAGCCACCCGGGCAAGCGGCATCCGCTTGCGTTTGAGCCGCTGACCGGTCGTGTGGCCTGGCCGCACCTGACCCCGCACTTCGGCAAGCGCGTCATGTTCTCGCCGAACCACGTGGGTGCGCCGTGGTTGGAGCCGATCCGCCGCGATGAAAACGGCGAGGAGAGCGTCGACCAGGCGAAGCCGGGTGAGAACGGCGTGTGGAGCTTGTGCCCGGAGAACGCGGGCCGCAAGTCCTACAACGTGCACTTCGTGAAGATGCCGATCAAGTTGGCCAAGGCGCAGGGCAAGGAGCCGGCGGTGGTCGACCCGACGGGCTTGATCTATGTCCTGCACGAGGAAGAGGCCGAGATTCGCAAGAACGACGACCTCAAGTATCCGTTGGTGGTCCGCGGCAATATCTATGATTGCTTGGACTGGACCTTGACCAGCGAGTGGGACGACGACGACTACACGAACTTCCAGTCGTCGAAGATCAACACCCACTGGCATTTCCTGCAGTTCGACAACCAAGCGTCGGACGGCGTGATCACCGGCTTCTCCTACGAGCAGTCGGTCCGCCCGTTCACGATGTTGGAGAAGAAGACCAAGAAGGGGCTTCCGGCTCCGATGAACACGGTGTTGACGGCCGCCACGAAGAAGGGCGCCACCAGCATCGCCGTGAAGAATGCCGCGCAGTACCATGTGGGCACGCTCATCATGGTGGGTGCGGATAACGTCAAGGGCAATGAGATCGCCCGTATCAAGGACATCAAGGGCGGCACCATCACCCTCACCAAGGGCTTGAAGCACGATCACCCGGCCAACGACATCGTGACCGTGGAGTTTGTGCGTCAGCGCTTCTGGGTGGATGCGGACGTGGGGACCGTGTTCTGGCACGATCACGCGTTCGGTGCGACCACCTGGCCGCACGGCGGCTTCGGGACGTTCATTGCCGAGCCGTTCGGGTCGACGTATCACAATCCGTCCAACGGCAAGGAAGTGCGGAGCGGTCCTGTGGCCGACATCCACACCATCGAGCCGGTTGGGCATAACGTCAATGGCAGTTTCCGCGAATTGATGGTGCAGTTGCACGACACCGTGCCGCACACCGTCAACATCGTGACGGCCGGCAATCCGCCGGGGCAGCCGATCGAGGTGGCCTTGGAGGCGGGGAAGACCGTGTCGTTCATGATGCCGGAGAAGATCTATATGTCGCCGATGCCGTTCATCAACGGCGGCACGCATACGACCGGCAGCGGATTGAACTTCCGGGCCGGCCCGATCGCGCAGCGGTTGGCGACCAATCCGGATGCGCATCAAGTGTTCAACAGCACGATCCATGGCGATCCCTACACGCCGCTCCTGCGCGCGTACGTCGGCGATACCATGGTGTTCCGTCTCCTGCACACGCTCATGAACGAGTCGATGGTCTGGACCCTGTCCGGCCATACGTTCTTGACGGAGCGCTATGCGGGCGACGCCAACCGCAAGAACTCGATTCACGTTGGGATTGCGGAGCGGTATGACCTGGTTGTGCCGAACGCGGGCGGACCGCGGGCGCAGGCGGGCGACTTCATCCACTTCAACGGCCGGGCCTCGAAGCTCTCCGAAGGTGGATGGGGCATCGTGCGGGTGTTGGATAAGGAAGTCAGCGATCTGAAGCGTCTCCCGGCGGGCTTCTCCGGCCGGAACGACATTGCGAAGGCGATGCCGGTGTGTCCGGCGGATGCCCCTGTGAAGTCGTTCAACGTCGCGGCGATCGACTATCCGAGCATGAAGTTCAACGCGAAGGCGCCTGAGGCCATCGAAGTGGACTTCGAGCGGAAGATCCAAATCACCAACCCGGACGCCAAGATCTATGTCTTGGAAGATGAAACGTCCGCGGTAGCCAACGCGAAGCCGATGCCGTTGACGCTCCACGTCAATGTCGGCGATTGCGTGAAGGTGAACCTGAAGAACAAGCTGAAGAGCAGCCGGGCCTCCTTCTCGGCCATGTCCTTGGTGTTTGACCCGAAGGACTCGCTCGGATGGAACGTGGGCAACAACGCGGCCGACCAGACCGTCGCGCCGGGTGAAAGCCGCACGTATACCTATTATGCCGATCCGTTCAACGGCGAGATCACCTCGCTCGTGTGGGACGGCGGCAACCCGATGGTCAACCCCCGCAACGGCCTCTTCGGCGCGATTGTGGTGGGCCCGAAGGGGTCGAAGTATCGCGATTCGCGCACCGGTGCGGACGTGACGAGCAAGAACGCGTGGATGGTGGACGTCATCGTGGACCGGACGATTCCGGGCAACGAGTTCAAGACGAACTACCGCGATGCGTCCTTGTTCTTCCAGGATGAGGACAACATCATCGGCACGAGCTTCATGCCCTACGTGCAGAACGTGGCGGGTTTGACCGGCGTCAACTACCGGTCCGAGCCCTATCCGTTCCGTGTCGAGCAGGGCTGCACGCTCGGTCGTGTGTTCCAGCCTTGTAAGGCGGATGCTCCGGAAGATCCCGCGACGCCGATCCTTGAGGCGCACGCCGGCGATGCGGTCCGCATCCACGTCTTGGGTGCGACGAACGAGCAGAACGGAATGTTCAGCGTCGAAAAGCACGAGTGGCCGATCGAGCCCTACATGCGTGGCGCGGATATGATCAGCGTGGTGGAGTACTCCGGGTCGGAGGCCATCGATGCGTTCATCCCGTCTGCAGGTGGGCCGTTCCGTCAAACGGGCGACTTTACCTACAGCAATCAGCGGTTGCCGTACTCCCAGTCCGGACAGTGGGGCCTCTTCCGGGTCCATCCGGCTGGCGATCAACGGTTGCTGCCGTTGTCTGGGGCATCGGTTGACGCGAAGAGTGCCAGCGTACCGGCAGACTCTCATGTGATGCCGGTCGCCTCGCGGTAAGCCGCTTACCGCAAGGTGCGACAGTGGGAAGGGGGAGTCACGCTGTGGCTCCCCCTTCTTTTTTTGTTCGCACTTCAGTAGAGTGAGTCCCAATTGAACGAACGGTCATTGCAAGGGCACTGTCGGGTCTCGACAGTGAGGGCCGAAGTTCACCGTGCGAGCGTGAAGGAGTGCATCATGAATCGGTCGCTTGCGTTGCTGTGTACGGGGCTGTTGGGCGTGGCGTTGGTTCTGCCGACCTGGTCGGGTGCGTACGACGTGATCGACGTCCAGGACGGCGGCACCATTGAAGGGCGCATTACGTTGAATGGCCCGCTCCCCGAGCCTAAGGGGTTTAACCTCATCACCTTTCCCGATCCCGTGTACTGTGGGCGCATTTCCAACGGCACCGGATGGCGGCTGCTGAAGGACTTCGTGGTCGGGCCTGAACGGGGGCTGAGAGACACGATCGTGCTGCTGGAAGGCATTGAGGTGGGCAAGCCCTTTGAGATGTCCGTGCCGCTCATCGAGGCACGGGACTGTCAGTTTCAGCCGTTTGTCACCATCGTCCGTAACGGGCATGCCGTCGAAGTGATGAATATGGATCCGGTCATGCACGACATCCAGGGCTACGAAACGTCCGTGGAGGCTGGGAATCGGGTTTTGTTCAACTCACCACTGAAAATGAATCACAGCCATCGACGCGGCGATTTGATGGCGACCCATGAACATGACCGTGGCCGCTCGCAGGTGGGCCCGATCTATCTGAATCGTGGGCGCCGCACGTTTTACATGCAGTGCGGGTTCCATGCGTACATGGAAAGCTGGGCGATGGCGGTGAATAACCCCTACTACGCGGTGACGACTGAATCCGGGGCCTATAAACTCGACAACATTCCCCCCGGGACCTACCAGTTGGTCATTTGGCATCCGCAGTCCGGGCCGGCCATCATCAAGAGCGTGACCGTGAAGCCGGGCGCAACGGTTGTGGAGAACGCCTCGATTACGGCGCCGACAGGCAACCGCTCTGCGCATCGGGTGATGGACAATCCGCGGTTCGGAAACGCCTCGCTTGGCTATCCGCTCGAAATCAAGCCGCTGCTGGAGCACCAACAGTAACCCCATGATCATCGGCTGGTACCAACAGGGGAGACCCCAGAGGCTGGGTGTGGGAACGTCTTGCCGCATCCGAACGTGCACCAGGTGGATGGTGCTTGCCGGGGCGCTTGTGTTCGGCGTGGGATGTGGCGCCTCAGGTCTCTGGGCCGCCGCGCCCGAGAGCGATCTGGCTGCGGTTCAGCAAGCCATGAAAGAGCAGCGGTATCAGGACGCCGTGAATCTGCTGGATGCGCTGCCGGCCGCCAGGACGGCTGCCGCGGAGGTGCGTCGGTTGCGCGTGCGCGCATTCGTCGGATTGAACAAGCCGAAGGAAGCGTTCGAAGTCTACGAACAGCTTGCCGTCACGCTTGGGAAGGATGATGAGGCGCTGTTGCAGGAGGTTGCCTTCCCCTTCATTTCCATCATGTTCAAGGACATGCGGGATCAGATGCGCGGGGCGTCCTACACGGCGGCGAAAGAACTCGAATCCGACGCCATGGTGCCGTATTTCGAGGACGGGCTGACGGATGGCTCCGGGTTAGTGCGTGCGCTTGCGGCGGAGTCACTCAGCTTGCTGCCCAAGGGCCGACAGTCGGCGCGCTTGCGAAAGGCGATGGACGACGAAGCGGCGATGGTGCGCGCCAATGTGGTGCATGCGGTCGGATTGCAGGGCAACAAGAGCGAGTTGCCGCTGCTTGAGCAGGCGATGAAGGATGAGCAGCCGATGGTGCGCGTGCAGGCCATGGCGGCGCTGCTGCGATTCGGGAAGAAAGACATGTGGGCGTCGCTCGCCGGGGCAGCGGAGGCGGCGAATCCGGAAGCGCGCGCCACGGCGCTCCGGCTCATCGGCGAACTCAAGGATGTGCGTGGTGTGCCCCTGGCCATTGCGCGGAGTAAGGACCCGATGCCTTCGGTGCGCGGCGGCGCGGCGGCCGCGTTAGGATTGCTCGGGAAGAAGGAAGGGCTGGAGGCGCTGACGGCGCTCGTGCACGACAAGATTCCCGCCGTGCGGTCGGCGGCGGCCGTCGCGCTGGGAGAACTGGAAACGAAGGATGCGGTGCCGGTGCTGAAGCAGGCGCTGGACGATGTGGATCCGGGCGTGCGCGGTGCCGCGGTCGATTCGCTCCTCCGCATGAACGAGCCGTTTCCCGATATTGAGCCGGCCATCCGCAAGCTCATGCTCGGCCAAGACCCGGGCCCGCGGTCGGCGGTGGGGAAAGCCTTGGCGCGCGCGAGCGGGCGCAATCGGCAGGCGGCCTTGGCGTACTTGGAACAGTTGATTCAGGATACGCTGCCGCGGCCGCGCATCGCCGCTGCGCGGTCCCTTGGGCGAATCGGCGATCGCGAGTACATCCCGCTGCTCAAGTCCGTCTTGAAAGACCCGGACCCGGCGGTGCAATCGACTGCGGCGGCGTCACTCATTCGGCTGCTTCGGGGATCCTCGCACGACAGCCAGTCTTGATTTTGCTAGCGTGCCTCTTGCCTGAAGTATTGCCGCCAGTCCCCATCCTGAGGTCTGACGGTGGTATCTTCGGATACCAGCGCTCATCAAGGCCGAACTGTTCGGCCATTTGCATGTACCAATCCAGTGCGGTCTCAAAGACGCGGCTTTTGCTTGAGAAGTAGGGGCGTGCTTTATAGAACGCCGCAAACTTCTCATAGACCTCATTCGAGAGATATACGCCCTCACGATTGCCGCGTCGGCCTTTTCCAGATCCAGGTTTTCCAGCCATAGTAATCGTTACTGTAGGCTGTAAAAAAGAGTTTGGTCAAGAATGCCAACACCGGTAGGTCGCGCATGGAGCATCAGCCATGCTTCGACAGTGCTCCCATTGACCTGCATGGGGGCTTGCTGTATAAAGCCGCCATGGAAGAGTGTGTGGGACTCTGTCCACATCTCTCATGGATACTCAATGGGTTGCAGTGCGTACCTGGTGCCTTGCTGCTCGACTTGTAGATGGCCGGATCAGCCAGTAGAATCAAGTCATCGGTACTTGGCACGAGCACCGAAACCGTTCGTTTAACCATCAAGGAGGCAGTCACATGAAGACAGGTGCGTTGTTGGGACTTTCCGGATTGATCGCGGCCTCCTTCCTGGCGGCTCCGTTGGCGGCATTGGCCGGCGGGACTGTCACTGGGAAGGTGACCACCACCGCTAAGCCCGAAAAGAAGGAATTCTCCTTCTCCAAGTTCCCGAACCCGAAGTTCTGTCCGAAGAACCCGACCAAGGCCCTCATGGATGGCGATAAGCGCTTCATGCCCTTGGTGGAAGTGGGCAAGGATGGGGCGTTGAAGAATGCCGTGGTCGCGATCAAGGATATCGAAGACGCGGGCTTCATGGGCAGCTACGCGGGCACGGACGTGTCGGCGGAATTCTGCGAGTTCTTGCCGTTCGCGGGCGTGGTCGTGAAGCAGAAGTCCTTCCGCGTGGTGAACAAGGATGCCGATCCCGACGATCCTAAGTCGGTCAAGGGCGTGTTGCACAACCCGCACTCCTTCGAGGTGAAGGGTGCGAGCTCTGCCACGGTGTTCAACATCGGTTTGGCGGAAAAGGATTCCAAGCTCGATAAGCCGGTGGTGTTGCGCCAGGATAAGGCGGGTTCGTTCTTCCGCCTGCAGTGCGACCAGCACGAGTTCATGCAGTCGTTCTTCCTCCCGGTGACGAACCCGTTCTTCGCCGTGGTGAAGGAAGATGGCAGCTTCGAGTTGAAGGATGTCCCGGCCGGCAAGCATAAGCTCGTCGTGTGGCACCCGTTCATCAAGAAGGGTCAAGCCATGGAAATCGACGTGGATGTGCCCGAAGGCGGCAAGGCTGAAGTGAAGGCGGCGTTGCAGTAAGCGTCCGTCTGAACGCGTCGATCCAATCGGCGTTGTCAGTGGAAGGGCGGCGGCTCGGAAGAGTTGCCGCCCTTCTCGTTTTATCGGGCTGTGTGTCGTGTTGCCGACTGCGCGCCCTCTATGCCGTGCTCACTAAGGATCCAGACTCTCGCGTCAATTCCTTCTGCCCTTCATCCCGCGTCGCGTGATTCACTTCACGTGAAAACCCTTCCGTCGCCTGTCCAGACTTCTGATTCGTCGTCGTCCAGCGCCTTGCCTTTGCCGTCGCGAAGTTTGTAAGATTGCCGAACCCCGCCGGATGTCTCGATCCATCATGGCGATATGATTCACGCAAGGTCTCCATGGCTCGCGACCTATCCCTCGCAGAGATATTTCAACTCGGCTATTACTGGGAAACCAAGATCCTCCTGACGGCTGTAAAGCTGGAGGTCTTTTCCCACCTCGACGGCACGGGCCGCAGCGGCACCGAACTGGCCGCTCGCCTGCACGCGGATGCGCGCGCGCTCACCTTGCTGCTCAACGCGCTGGTGGCCTTAGGCATGCTGGCGAAGACAGGCGAGATATTCAGCAACGCCCCTGCGGCGCAAACCTATTTGGTGCGCGCGTCGCCGCAGTACATCGGCCATTTGCTCGTCCTGCACGATGCCGAATGGAATAACTGGGGACGATTGGAAGAGACGATCCGGACGGGCACGTCTCCGGTCACTCGACACGTCTTTGCCGACAATCCCGAGCTGGGGAGCAACGTGCTCGCGGTTTTGCACCGCATCGGGCAGCAGTCCGGTCCGGCGCTTGCCAAGCGGCTCAAATTGGACGATGTACGTACTATGCTGGACTTGGGCGGCGGCGCGGGGACCAACGCGATCGCTTTCTGCCAAGCCTATCCGCATCTCGTGGCCACCGTCTTTGATTTGCCCGATACGCTCCGCCTGACGGAAAAGGTCGTGAAGGAGGCGGGGCTGGAGGCGCGCATTACGCTGCGGCCGGGCGACTTCAATCGTGATGCGCTTGGCGGACCCTACGACCTCATCCTCATGTCCGACATTCTGCATTACCAGGATTACGAGACGAATGCGGCGCTCGTGGCGAAGACCTACGCGCATGTGGCGCCGGGCGGCCGACTCGTGATTAAGGATCGCTTCCTCGACAGCGCCGGCACGGGCCCGGCGTGGACGACCGCGTTCGCCGTGCATATTTTGGTGAATACCCCGCGCGGCGGCTGTTTCACGACGGCCGAGGCGCAGGCGTGGATGACGCGCGCCGGCTATCCCCACGTCGAAGAGCTCGAGCCTACCGCCGTGGTGCAAGGAAGGCGTGACGCATCCCATGGTTGAATGGCTGAGTCGACCAGGATTTTTTCTGACGCACGCGACCATCGGTGCGGACCTCAGCCAGTTGATGGCGACCCTGTTCACCGCCCTGTTTATTGTGGGGTGGATACAGGCGCGTCGGCGGCAGGGACATGCGCATCACTGGTTGATGTTGGGCGGCATGATCACCATGCTCGTGTTCTTTGTGAACTATTACCTGTTTCGCTCCTTAGGCGTATTGGCCTACGAGGGGAAAGAAGGGTTCGGCGGCCCCGAGTCGCTCTACTACAGCCTGTTCATCCCGTTGCTCATCGTGCACATCATCTTGGTCATCATCGGGCTTGTGATGGCCGTGTATATGATCGTGCTGGGATTCCGCTCCCAAGTGATGGTGGGCGGTCAGCGCATGTTGAAGAATGCGCTCCTACAAACATCCTGGCGCAAGGTGGGGCTGATCTTCGGCAGCGTCGTCGGCCTGTTGGCGATTCTCTTTCTCTCGCGCGTGGCGACGGCCGGCTTCTCCATGCGCAAGCTCGAAGTCTACCTCGCCTTTCTTGTGTTGCTGGTGATTGTGTTCGGCCTCGAGTTGCTCATTCAGCGCATTTGGCCGAACGGCGAGCGGCGCCATCGTGCCTTGGGCACCTTTACCATGGTGATCTATTGCGTGCTCTTTCTCACGGGCACGCTCACCTACGCGCTGCTGTACATTCTGTATCCCGGGAAGATCGGATAGGCGGGGATGCGCCACCTGATGATCGCGACTATTTACGGCGTGCCGGCGGCTAGGGGACGGTCTTGCTCGTCTAGCGCGCAGCGGCGGCAACAGGCCTGACGATGCTCGTATGCGGTTGTGGGCGCTGGATGCATACGCAGGGAATTGAGGAACGGGCGGATGCCGCGGGGGCGCTCCTGTGGTTCGTGCGGTCGGAATGCTGCGGCTGTCACTGGAAGGTGGGGCTGGATACGCCGATCGCGGAGGGCGCGAAATGGGTGGACCGTGTGATGTGGACGGATGAGGCGCGCCATCGTCTCGACCGGCTCCCACCCTATGTGCAGCCGTTGGTGAAGGATGAGGTCGAGCAGTATCTCCGCGGGAAGCAGGGCCGTGTCGTCACCTACGACCTGATAACGGAAGCGCGTCAGGGGCGGGCGATTGAGTGGGATGACGATGCCAAGCAGCGGCTCGATCGTGTGCCGGCCCCGGTGCGGGCGATGGCGCGGATCGAGCTGGAGCGCACGGCCGCGGATCGCGGGTTGGCGCGCGTCTCCGTTGCATTGATGGAAGAAATTAAGGCGAAGTACTTCGGCATGGCGGCACAGAAATAGCCGTGACTTGTGCAAGGTAGGGTAGAGAGCGAGCGGGGGCGCAGGGGGCGGGGAAGTGTGGGGACATTCTCGTTCGGCAAACCTGTTCGCATGATGGTCGTACGACGATGCTGCATCGACTAGCGCTGAGAGTGCTGCCACAACTGAGCCTGGCGGTCACCGAGCCGGACATCCGCACGCGGAAACGCTGGGTGATGTTCGTGATCGGGTTTGTCGCCTTTGCGCTCTATCGACTGGCGAAGGCGCTGGTGCCGCTCGGCAATCCGTTTGCCTTGTTGGCCGTCGCCGGTCTCATCGGCGCGCTGACTGCCGCGGTGGCCTACGGGATTGGCCGCCGCGCCGACTGGACCTCGCCGGCGCAGTGGCGCAGCTATGAAACGCCGCGACGCTGGGCGTGGCTGCTCGGGTGGATCGGCGGTGTGTATGCCGTGCAACTCGCCCTACTGGTGTTATCGCTCTTGCAGTTGGGCGTGAACTACGATTTTCTGCAACATCCGGACGGCCCGGCGATGATGGCGATCATTATTTCCTGCACGGCGGTCGCGCGCGATGCCGTGGAGATCGGGCATGTCCGCTGGCTGGAAACGCAAGGTCGGTCGTTTCTCACGTTTCCAGATGGGACGAGTTTGCGGGCGCTCGCGAGTCGGGATCCACAGCCGCTGCTGTCCTGGGGCGTGATCGGGGCCCTATTGTCCGGCGTGGTGACCTGGCTACTCAGTGCGTTCATGTCATGGGGCGGCGGGGCTCTGGCGCAGTTAGGCGTGGCGACGCTCATCGGCGGGACGGTGTCGCTCTGCGCCTATCTTGACGGTATGAGTCGCCCTCAGCCATGGTGGGCGCGGTGGCAGCAGACCTCCTGGTGGGAACTGACCAAGTTTTGGTGGTGGCCGGGAGCGGCGTTTGCCGCGACCTATTTTCTTGTGGTCTATGGCATCGGGGAATTCGTTTTCCAGATGGGGCCTGCGTCGCCGGTACACGGCGGCCTGGTGGCCGGCGCCGTCGGCATGATCATGGGCCTGTATAGCTATTATTTGGGGGCGCGGCGCGCATTCGAAAGCCGGATTGTCGCCAGCGTGCCGGAGTCGATGCTGCGGTGCCCGTTTATCACGGGCATCCTCGGCTCTCGCCCCGCGGCCGCGAGTTCGGGATCGGTGGCCGCGATGCCCGCGGATGCGTTGGCGTTTTCAGAGGCGCCGCATGCGGCGAGGATGGAGCGAGTGCCATGATGCGGTTTCGTCTGTCCCTATGCGCGCTGCTGGCGATCGTGCTGGTGAGCGGAGCGCTCGGCTTGTGGAGCGGCGAGGGTGTGCTTGCGTCGGTCGACGGCGGCACGTCGGTGCCTCAAGACGGCCCCTCGCGCGACATTTTCTTTAAGACGCCGGGGACGCCGAGCGGGCCGGTCGCGCCGCAAGCGGAGGATATTGCCTATCCGCGGCTGGGCGGATTCGACAGCCGCTTGATCGTCTGGTTCGTCACGCAGCAACATACGTACTTTGGCGGATTCGTTCTGGCTCTGCCGATCTTCTGCGTGTTGATCGAATTCCTGGGTCTTCGGTCGCGCGATCCGAATCTCGCGGCTCGCTACGACCGGCTTGCCCGCGACTTTGCGCGCGTGGCGGTGTTGGCCATGTCGATGACCGCGGTCGTCGGCAGCGTAATGCTGGCGCTGTTTCTCTCACTCTATCCCCACTTCATGCAGTACATGGGTGCGACGTTCAAGAGCTTCATGCCGGCGTACGCCATCGTCTTCTTCGGGGAAGCGTTGATGCTGGTGCTCTACTACTACAGTTGGGATGCGCTGGCGGAGGGCGGCCGGAAGTGGATGCATGCGGCCGTCGGCATCGTGACGAATCTGTTCGGCGGCGCGCTGTTGCTCTTGGCCAATGCCTGGGCGGCCTTCATGATGACGCCGGCGGGCGTCGATGCCCAAGGGCAGTATCTTGGCAATGCCTGGCACCTGTTGCATACGGCTCTGTGGAATCCGTTGAACGTCCATCGATTTCTGGCGGACATCATGTCGGGCGGCGCCGTGGTGCTGGCCTATGCCTCCTATCGATTCTTGTCGACGAAGTCGCTGGAAGAGCGGGCCTATTACGATTGGGTCGGCTACATCTTCCTGTTTGTCACGGTGTGTGCGCTGTTGCCCATGCCCTTCGCAGGCTATTGGCTCATGCGCTCCGTCTATGCGTGGCGGCAGAGTATGGGTGTCACCATGATGGGCGGGTTGCTCACCTGGCTGTTTGTGGTGCAAGCGCTGCTGATCGGCGGGCTGTTTCTCGGCATCAACTACTATCTCTGGCAGAGTCTGGCGCGCCTCAAAGGCGGCGAACGCTATCTGAACTATACTCAGTATCTTGTGTGGGGGCTGATGCTCTGCGTGATGGTGTGGTTGACGCCGCATACGGTGATGATGACGGCCAGCGAAGTGAAGGCGATGGGCGGGGCGCAACATCCGGTGGTCGGCAACTACGGCGTCATGTCGGCGAAAAACGGCGCAGTCAACCTGATGATCTGTCTCACCGCGTTGAGTTTTATTTTCTATCGCCGGGCGAATCGGACCATGACTATCGGCTGGAAGCGTCAGGGCAACGTCGCCATGGCGGTGTTGTTTCTGCTGGGCATGGCGCACATTACCTGGCTGTCTATCTATGGATTTTATGTGCCTGCGAGCGTGCGCGTGGCACTGTCCGGGCCGCAGGCGTGGACGACGTTTACGGTGGTCGTCGGTGGACTGATCCTGAATCGGGTGATGCTGCGCGGGGCCACGATGAACGGGCCGGTGCGCTGGGGGTTGATGACGGATCGCGGGATGGTGGGGCTCTTTGCCATTGCGGCGTCGTTCACCTGGGTGATGGGCCTCATGGGATATATCCGCTCGTCCGGCCGCTTGGCCTGGCACGTGAGCGAGTTGATGCCCGACGTGTCGCCCTGGGCCTTTACGCCGACGCTGGGGTTTGCCGCGAAGATGGTGACCATCAATATGATTGTGTTTTGGGCGGCGGTGTTGGTGGTGTTTTGGTTGAGCGAACGGAACCTGTCGGCCGTGGAGCAGCGTGCGCGGGAGACGGCGAACGCCGCGTCATGGGCGCAGTCGCAGGAAGTCTAGAGAGGGGAATGTGCTGATGGAGTCAGGGATGACACGTTCGATAGCAACAGTGAAGGCGATGGGTGTGTGGTGCGGTACGGCACTGTGGGCGGTGGGGTTGCTGGTCGGTGTCGCATCTCCGGTTTACGCGCAGGCACCGGGACAGTTGGTCTTGGAAGATTTCCGTAGCAAGGAGGCGGACGGATTCCCGACGAATTGGGAAAACGAAAGCCAGCGGAGCGAGTCCCGCGCGCGCAGCGCCTATAAAGTGCAGGCCGACGAACGCGGTGGTTTTCTGGCCGTGCGCGATGCGGATCAACGCATCAAGAAGAAAAAGATTGATTGGGATCCCAAGGCCTATCCGGTGCTGACGTGGCGCTGGCGGTTGCACAAGGTGCCGGCGACCGGCGACCCCTTGGCGATTTTGTATGTCTCACTCGACACGGATTTTTATTTTATCCCCGTGTTTACCAAATACGTGTGGAGCGTGAGCAAGCCGGAGGGCACGCTGGTCGAAGGCGGCATGTTCAGCGGCTCGGAGATGGTGGTGCAGAGCGGCTCCAAGCCGCTTGGCGAATGGGTCGAAGAAAAGATCAACGTCTATCAGGATTTCAAAAAGATTCACCAGCATGAGCCGGCGCCGAAGGCCTGGGGCATTTCCATTTTCTGTCCGCCCGGTGTCGAAATCGATTTTGGACCGATCGTGGCGTCCACGCAGTAGGGGTATGCACCGAGGGAGTGTGCGGTCGTGACCGGAAAAATTCTCGATATGATCCTCGGGGCGCTGGTCATGGGGACGGTTGGAGCCCTGATCGGCGAGAACATGGGGGATGTCTCCGTACCGGGCGCAGCCGGCATCGGCGTGGCGCTGGGTGTGATGGTTGGCTTGTTGGGCGGGCGTCGGTTTTTGGTGAGCATTTTAGTGGGGACGGTGCTGGGCGGCCTGCTTGCGTGGGTGCTGGCCGGTGAGGAGCGCATCTCGGTCGGGGCCGGAGCCGGTGCGGCGATGGGCGGGTTTCTTGGGGTGCAGATCTCTGCGCTGCTGGATACCTGGGCCGAGCGTAAGCGCGCGATGGCGGAGCAATCGCCGCCTGCTTCCGCTCCCTAGGCGTCGCCTGTTCGTCGGCGGATGTGTGGTTGTGAGTTGGGAACGGGGCCATGGATAACGATAAGGTTCTAATCGGGTCGATCATTTTCGTCTTCGGCTCGTTTATCTTGATGATCGTCGGCTTGATGAGCCAGTCGTACGACAACAAGAAGGCGCGCGAGGAGGCGTTGGCGCGTCTCAACGCCCAGGAGACCAAGGTGGTCGAGGCGGTGCCGACGGTTGACTATTCGCTCTACAAGCGGATTACCGGGGATGACGGGCGTGAGATGGTCGAGATTCCAGCCGGTCAATTTCGGATGGGCGGCACCGAGGGGGATCCTGATGAAGCGCCTGAACACCCGGTCTATCTGGATACGTATTTGATCGATTTGAAGGAAGTGACGCAGGGCGAATATCAGCAGTATGTGCAGATGACCAAGCAGGGGAAGCCGTTTATTCCCGTGTTTGAAGATGACATCTCCAAAATCACCGGCGCGAATCTGCCGGCCGTCGGCGTGTCGTGGCGAGACGCCGTCGAATATTGTAAGTGGAGCGGGAAGCGATTGCCCACCGAAGCCGAATGGGAAAAGGCCGCACGGGGCGAAGCGCGTCGCCGCTATCCCTGGGGCGATGATTTTGGCCGTGCGCGAGCCAATACGGATGGCGCGGAGGACGGCTTTAAGTATCTTGCGCCGCCCGGATCCTTTGAGACGGGGCGCAGCGTCTATGGCGTCTACGATATGACCGGCAATGTTGCCGAGTGGGTCAGCGATACCTACGACGAGCACTATTACGCCAAGGCCCCCTACCGTAATCCCGCAGGGCCGCCAGAGGCCGAAGTCAGAACCATCCGCGGCGGGTCGTGGCGCGAAACGGCGCATGGGGCACGCATCGCCAAGCGCTTTCAGGCGAAATTGCTCCGGACGGATGCCTCGATCGGTTTTCGATGTGCGCGTGATGGAGAGTCGCCCGTGAAACAGGGGAAGGGAGCGCGCGCGTCGTAGCGCGTGATCGGCAGGCCGGTTCGCCGAACTCATGCTCGAAACTCGATTCAAAGTCGCATTACTGATTGTGGTGGCGCTGTTTGCCAGTCTCCCGATTATGGGCATTTTGCGCGGCACGACGCTCACGCCCTTTGAATCAGGCGCTCCGTCTGACGGTGGCGACACGCATCAAGGGCAGCCGAGTGAGCCGATCTCCACGGAAGCGCCGCTTCCCAACGAGATGGTTGATATTCCCGGCGGGTCGTTTTTACGTGGGTATGCGCAGGGCGGATATGACGAGGCGCCGCAGCGCCCCATCTATCTGGACCGGTTCCAGATCGACCGCCATGAGGTGACCAATCACCAGTATGGGCAGTTCGTCGCGGCGACAGGGCATAGAAAGTCTGGGCCTCCGCCACGTTATGCGAAGAACGGCATGCGGATGAAGGGGCCGAATCAGCCGGCTGTCTACGTGTCCTATGACGACGCCATGACTTATTGCCGCTGGAAAGGGAAGCGGTTGCCGACGGAAGCCGAATGGGAAAAGGCCATGCGGGGCACCGACGGTCGCCTGTGGCCCTGGGGGGCCGATGATCGACCGGCGGGTGCCAATTGGGCGCGGGTCGAGGATGGTTTTGAGGTTTCTTCGCCGGCCGGGTCCTTCAAGGACGACCGGAGCCCCTATGGTGTGATGGACGGGGCCGGGAACGTCATGGAGTGGGTGAGCGATTGGTACTTGGAGACGGCCTATCAAGAGGCGGAGGAGCGCAATCCGAAGGGTCCCGAGTTCGGTACCTATCGCGTCCTACGAGGCGGGGGGTACACGACGACGGGCGGAGACGTGCGCATCACCAGTCGCAACAAAATTGTGCCGGACTTTCGTGATGAAACAATCGGCTTTCGGTGTGCCGTGTCGGGTGATGGACAGGGGCAATCGTAGGGCGATGCGATTACAGAAAGTCGAAGTAGTAGAGGATCAGAAACACGGCCAAAAGAATATTGACAACCATTCCGGCCAAAACTATAATGTCAAACAATTTTGAGTTTTTCTGCTTCATCAATGCCTCGTTTTTAAGAAAAAACCGGTCAATTTTTTTAACATTTGCCTCCCAGTGTGTCAAGTTTAGCCCTTAAAAAATAGGCACTTGTGGTTTTTAACGAAGAGGAGAGCGAGTTATGGCAGCAGAAGTTGTAGAACCGGAATGGAAGCTGAAATTAGGCAAGATGATCTTCTACGTCACGCTTGCTATTAGCATGTGGTTCTTCTACTGGTTCGCGGGTATTCAGTGCCCGTGCTGACGCTGTCTTGTCGCGGCGTGGTCGCCGTCGACGGAGTCGATGACCTTTTTTCGATTGTTAGGAGGGGTGGACGATGACAAGTCCGTATTTTTGGTTGGCGACGTTTGTCGCCGGCTTTGTGCTCGCGATTGTAGGTGCCAAATCGAAGACGCTGTTGAATAACACCGTCTTCGCTACGGTGGTGTCCATCATGATTGCGCTCTCGTACTTCATCTTGGTGGACCATTACCTGATGGACGCGCAGGGCTTGGACTACTGGTACCTGTTCCGAAATTAAGTTCACGCTTTTGGGTATACGGTTTTTGGATCTGTCTAAGGAGGTAAGCCATGGGCAGTGTATTTAGTAGGAAGCTTCTGTCGATCATGGCGCTTGGCGCGATGGTGGGCCTCCTTCTTCTTCCGGTCGTATCCTCTCTTCCGGCCTTAGCCAGTGGTGGTGGCCCCGCAGCCGGTGGGCCGCCTCCTGAAGTGGCCGCGAAGAAGGATGGGAAGGTTGAGGAGAAGAAGGTTGAGAAGGGCCGTGATGTGTATTACAAGACCGAGGGGATCGTGAGCGGTCCTCCCGCTCCCATCACGACAGACGGCGAGAAGGACTATCCTCGCTACAACTTCGAAAGCCGGGTTCTGATCTGGTTCGCCAACCAGCAGCATTTGTACTACGGAAGCTTCGTGCTGGCGGTGCCGATCTTCTGCATGATCATCGAGTTCATGGGCGTTGTTTCGAAGGATAAGGCTCTTGGAAAGAAGTATGATCAGCTGGCCTATGACTTCATCAAGATCAGCTTGACGGCCTACTCGTTGACCGCCATCCTCGGCGGCATTCTGATTTTCACCTTCTTGACGCTCTATCCATCGTTCTTCTCGTATCTCTCGGGCATCTTCCGCCCGGTCATGCATATCTACGCCTTGATGTTCGTGGCGGAGAGCGGAACCCTCTACATCTACTATTACGGCTGGGACAAGATGAAGACGGGGTTCCTCAAGTGGATCCACTTGAGCATGTCCTGCATCCTGAACGTCATCGGGACGGTCTTGATGTTCTTGGCGAATTCATGGATCGCTTTCATGATGTCCCCCGCGGGCGTCGATGAAAAGGGGCAGTTCCTGGGCAACATCTGGCACGTGATCCATACCGCTTTGTGGAACCCGCTCAACCTGCACCGCATTCTCGGTAACATGGCCTTCGGCGGTGGTGTCGTGGCGGCCTACGCAGCGTATCGCTTCTTGTCTGCGAAGACGGACGAAGATCGTGCGCACTACGACTGGATGGGCTACATCGCGATGGCCATCGGCGTGGCGTTCTTGATCCCGCTTCCTTTTGCGGGCTACTGGCTGATGCGTGAGGTGTATGCCTATCGTCAGCAGATGGGCATCACGCTCATGGGCGGCTTGTTGGCGTGGCTGTTTATCATTCAGGCCACGATGATCGGTATCTTGTTCTTGAGCACCAACTACTATCTCTGGCAAGCGCTCGGTCGTATGCGCGGCGCCGAGAAGTACTTCCGCTACATCAAGTATCTCGTGTTCATTCTGTTCTGTGGATTTACGATCTTCATTACGCCCCACACCATGGTGATGTCGCCGGCGGAGTTGAAGGCCATGGGCGGCCAACAGCACCCCGTGCTCGGAAACTATGGCGTCATGTCAGCGAAGAACGGCGGTATCAACACGATTATCACCACGACCGTGTTGAGCTTCGTTTGGTATATGCGCGGGAACAAAGTGTCGACCGTGTCATGGGCTAAGTTCGGCAATATTTTCATGGGCGTCTTCTTCGGATTCGCCTATGTCAATATCGTCTGGCTCGCCGTATACGGCTACTACATTCCGGCGAACGTGCGGGTCGGTCTCTCTGTACCCCAGGTGGCGACTACACTCTCGTGCCTCTTCTTCATGTTCGCACTGAATAGCGTCATGATGAGGGGTGCAAAGCAGATGGGTCCCATTGAGTGGGGAAAGATTTCCGCCCGCTCCCAGTACGCGCTCATCATGTTGGCCACAGCATTCACCTGGATGATGGGTCTGATGGGCTACATCCGTTCTTCCGTTCGACTCTTCTGGCACGTGAATGAGGTTATGCGCGACAACTCCCCCTGGGCCTACACGCACACGGTGGGATTTGCAGCGAACATGATTTCAGCCAACGTGCTCTTCTTCTGGATCAGCATTCTGTTCGTCTTCTGGGTTGGATCCCTGACGAAGAAGGCTGCGCCTGTCGAAGTCAAGGTGTCAGTTCCTGGTGGGGCGCCACAGCCTGTCGGCGGCCACTGAGATATAGAACGGACGTTGATGGGGTGCCATCACCTATGGCGCCCCATCGTGAATCCTGAGGAGGATTGAGCTGTGGGTAATTTAATTTCGGCGGCGTTGGACATGGGTTGGCCAATCTTGGCTGGCCTTGCATGTCTACTCGTGTACTTTCAGGTGGGCGGCTTAGACCCTGCCACAAAGAAGCGGGCAACGTTTAAGACGTTCATCGGAATGGTCGCGACGGTCCTGTTGTTTATCGCGATCGCAAACTACAAGATTAACTTCTTCGCGGAGAGCCGTTTGTTGCCCGTCTCGCTCGCCATCATCACGGCGATGACGATGATGATGGGCTTGTACTTCGCGAATCTCAGCGCGCTCTTCAAGATCGGCGGTTTGATGTTCTTTGTGGCCGCGTTCTTGTCGGGCTATGGGAACTGGCTTCCGCAGGTAGAGGGTGGATTTCCTCCTCCCGTTGTCAAGCTGGACTTTACCTCGATGAGCCCTCAGCAGCTCGCTGATGAAGGTGAAAAGATCATCTTCGGCGGTGTGGGGCAAAGCAAGGTTCAGGGCGCCATTGGAAAGGGGCAGTGCCCCCTTTGCCACGGCTTCAACCAGGGCTTCTTGAGCGAACGCGCTCCGAATTTGTGGGGCCTCCCTGGTCGCCTGGATGAGCGTATCAATGATCCCCGCTACCACAAGGGGAAAGCTGCCGATCGTGATTCTTCTGAGAAGGAATCGTTCCCCGGAGCCGGGACTGCAGAAGTTGGGCAGGAGTACATCGCGGAATCGCACGCCTGTCCGAATTGCTTCGTGGTCGCCGGGTTTGGTGTGAAGGGTACGAACGACAAAGAAAGCCCGATGCCGAAGATTCACAAGGCACCAATTTCCTTGTCGATCGGCGAAATGGTTGCGGTGGACACGTGGATGTATGTCCGCGAGGGTAAGGAAGCTCCATCATATGACGAAATGGCCAAGTCGTATGAGAAGTTCATCCCTGAGTCAGATCGCCCGGCAGAAAAGAAGGAAGATGAAGGAAAGGGCGGAGGTGGCGGTGCCAGCGCATTGTTAGCCGATGGTACGGAGCCTGTCGATCAGATCCTTGCCAAGGCACAGTGCATTGTGTGCCACACGATCCCTGGTATCCCTGGTGCGACGGGTGCGGTTGGCCCGAAATTGGTTGAGGGAACAAACGCGCCGCTCCGTATTAAGGATAAGGAATACAAGGGCACTGCCAAGTCGACGCGTGAGTACATCATGGAGTCGATTGTGAATCCGAGTGCCTATGTCGTAAAGCCTTTCCCTGACGGAGTGATGCCGAAGATCTTCGCCCAAAAACTGAGCGCCGGCGCACTCAGCAAGATCATCGATTACCTCTCCATGGTTCAAGAGGGTAAGGAGCCACCGAAAATCAACTAGCACCACCTTGTTGAGCCCAAGAAGGAGATTCCTGTTATGACCTGGTTAAAGTTAGTGGAAGGGTATATGCCCATGCAGATGGTTGGCGAGCTCGCCATCTGCGTGTTGACATTCTCCTTAGTGAGTTACCTCCTCAATAAGAGCGGCCTTGCGGTTCCGCGCTTTTGGCAGGGGGTTCTGTTCTGGAGCTTTATTCAGTGGTACCTCGCGTATCGTATCTATCCGCCTATTCCGTTCAGCGTCCGCGCGATGTACGGAACTGCCTCTCTCGTGGCGGTGTTCATGTGGATGTCCAGCAACCAGGAGGACTGGAACAAGTTTAAGCAGCCCATCATGAATGTCTTGGACGGAGTCAGTGGATTCCACAAGGCCTTGCGTGTGTTGGCTGTCATTGCCATTCCGTTCCTGATTGGATGGAAGTCTTTTGATGCGATGAAGCCGAGCTCGGAAGAGCCGGTTGAGCTTCGCACGGTGCACCCTGCTCCCCCGCAAAGCACGAAGGTGCACGGGAAGATGGTGACGTTGCAGACAGCCGCGAACCCGTACCGGGCCAATCTAGAGGGCAAGTTTGATGAGCAGTTTGCTCGGAAGTTGATCACGGAACAGAGCATGGGCCGGTTGATGCAAACAAAGCCGGAAGCCAATCCATGGGATCCGAATGCCCAGGGATACATCAAGTACGTCCGTGAGGGTGGTGAAATTTTCTTCCAGAACTGCCACTTCTGCCACGGCGATAACTTGAACGGTCGCGGTCTGCATGCGTTTGCGTTCAATCCGATTCCTGCGAACTTTACGGATCCGGGAACATTGGCGCAGTTGCAGGAAACCTTTGTGTTCTGGCGTGTCGCCAAGGGTGGGTTAGGGCTTCCGCCGGAAGGCTTCCCCTGGGCCTCGGTTATGCCTCCATGGGAGCAGCACTTGACCACGGATGAAATCTGGAAGGTCATCCTGTTTGAGTACTGGCATACGGGTTACTATCCCCGTACATGGGACTAAACGCATGAGCAACGCAACGAGGTATACAACGATGAAGACAATGCAACGATTCGGCAAGAAAGGCCTCGTCAGAGCCGCTGCTGCCCTTGCGCTCATGTTTTCGAGCACGTCGGTAGCCGTCAGCTTTGCGGAAGAGGCGGTGCCTGAGGGATTTAAACGACAGGAATTAGCTGCGCTTCCACCGGCCGATATGATTGAGGCTGGCAAGCGCGTCTATTTCACCAAGTGCGTGTGGTGTCACGGCGTCGATGGTGCGGGTGACGGCCCTGGTGCCGATCGCTTGTGGCCGCGTCCGCGCAATTTCAATCAGGGTACGTTCAAGATCCGTCATACGGCCAGCGGTGAATTGCCGCTCTTTAACTACAAAGAGCAGGCCCAGGGGAAGAATGACTTGTTTGAAACCGTCACGCACGGTCTCCCTGGCTCCGCCATGCCATCGTGGGAAGGTATTCTCACGGAAGAGCAGCGCCTTCAGGTGCTCTCCTACGTAACCACGCAGTTGGTCAAGGATCGTAAGTTTGACGACAAGGCAACGGAAACCCAGACGGTCCTTCAGCTGGCCGATCTGAAGCCGAAGCCGGCGACAGATGAGAGCCGTAAGCGTGGATCCGAGTTGATCGTCGAGAAGAAGTGCATTGAGTGTCACGGCGTTGAAGGCCGCGGCGACGGAAACGCGTTCAACCTGAAGGATGACTGGGGTTTCTCCATTCAGCCCGCAGACTGGCACAAGTGCTGGAATTTCCGCGGGAGCCGTCAGGATCCGTATAACGTCAAGAACATTTTCCGTACCTTCTCAACCGGTGTCAGCGGAACCCCGATGCCGTCGTTTGCGGATAGCACCTCCGTGGATGATCGTTGGGACATTGCGAACTTTGTGAACTCCTTGTGCGAGCGGAACAGCTTGGGCGAGCCGCTCGATATTGACCCGCAGACCGATAAGCCGAAGGTGAACTTCGTCATCGGATCAGGCTTTGTTGAAGGTGAAATCTCAGCAAACCCCGAAGATGAAATGTGGACCAAGCGGCAGCGCCGGATCGTGGCGATGGGTGGACAGATCACGCACAAGCCACGCAACTTCGTCAATCGTATCGACGATATCTGGGTGAAGTCGCTCTACAACAACGACAGCGTCGTCTACCTGTTCCAGTGGGACGATCGCAGCAAGAGCATTGCTGAGGGTGAGTTGCCCTGGGATCCGACCGCGGTCAACTTGGAAGGCTATGGCATCAAGGAGCAAGCCCCGAAGACCGGTGAAGCTGGGTCCATTGCAGCGCAGCAGAATAACTACAAGGTCTTCAACGATTCGTTGGCGGTCGAGTGGCCGATCAAGTGGCAGGAATTGCCGCCTCCGGCCAAGCCCCGCTACCTCTTCGGCGACAACAAGTATCCGGTCGATATCCTGAAGTGGGATGCCGATGGAAAGTTGCGTGCCTTCAAGGGGACCGGTTGGGATCAGGACTTTGAAGAGCGCGACGATTTCGAGCCGAAAGCCAAGGTCTTGAAGTCTGAGTGGAAGAACGGTCAGTGGACCGTGATGATTCAGCGTCCTCGCAAGGACGACTATGAAGAGTACACCTACTTCGAGGCTGGTAAGTACATCCCCACGGTGTTCTTTGCCTGGGATGGACACAACGGCGATGCGGGTCGGAAGATGGCAGTCTCGGCGTTCTACTACAGCATCTTGGAGCCGCCGATTCCGAAGGAAACGTATATCTATCCGTTTGTCATCGGTGCCGGTGTGGTCTTGTTGGAAGGCTGGGTGTTGACCCGCCGCGCCAACCGCCGCAAAGGCAAGCAGTTCTAACTCCTGATTTCTGGGAGTAAGGAAGGGGTGGGTTTCGGCCCACCCCTTTTTTTTTGCTTCCAGGTCATAGGCAGCTGTACCAGCATGAAGGCTCCGCAATGAAAGAAGGCTCAGTCTCTGGAGTTCTCTTGGCTGGAGGGAAGAGCCTCAGAATGGGGCGCGACAAGCGGCTGCTTGAGATTGGTGGTATGCCGCTCTTTTCTCGCGTGCTCGGGGTCCTAGACGAACTTTTTGATGAGGTGCTGGTTTCCGTGGCTGAAACAGCAGAGGGCCTCCCACCAGGGCACTACCGAGTGGTGCCGGATCTGATGCTAGGCTGTGCGACGCTTGGCGGACTCTACAGTGCGCTGCAGGCTAGTCAGACGGAATGGATCTGCGCTGTCGCCTGCGATATGCCGCTGATCGACCCGCAGTTGGTTCGGTATCTCATCGGGATGCGAGGTGCGCACGATTATGTCATGCCGATGTTGTCGACAGGGCCCCAGCCGATGCTGGCCTGCTATCGAAAGACCTGCCTGACGAGCCTGCATCAACGACTCGAGAAGAAGGATTTGCGGCTACAGGGGCTGCTCGAAGACGGAAGCCTACGGGGAAGATTGGTTCTGGAGCTGGAACTCATGCGGATCGATCCCCAACTGCGCTCCTTCCTCAACATCAACACGCCCGCCGATTTGGAAATGGTGCGCAAGCTTCTCGGCGCATCACCGCGGAATGGGTAATCGCGCGGAAGTATCCCACGCCGGTGACTCGTCCCATGCAGGGCAATACGACGCAGTCCCTCCGCGGACAAACCCAAACAAAGAGACGTCTGTGGCGGTATAGGCATTTCCACTGATCCTGCGCCCGTGTATTGTGCTTGTTCGCACTCCGGCCGCTGTGGTATGGTTCAAAATTCATTTTGTTTCGTGAAAAGGCCCACTTAGGAGCCCGCCTGGTGCCCAAGGGAATTGTTCATCAGCAGATCGAGCACCTGTTGCACGATGCCATGCGGCAAGCGCGCGACAAGGGGCAGCTGAAGCTCGCCTCCATCCCGACGATCACGCTTGATCCTCCCAAAAAACCGGAATGGGGAGATTTGGCGTCGACCGTAGCGATGTCGTTGGCCTCGTCGGAGCAACGCGCTCCGCATGACATCGCGCAGATCATCGTCGATAACATGGGCGAGCGCGACCGACTGCTCGATCGTGTGGAGATCGTTCGGCCGGGCTTCCTCAACATGACGGTCAAGAAGACCTTGTGGCTCGAAGTCCTGCGTGAGATCGAAGCGCAGGGCGCGCGCTACGGACAAAGCCGTCTTGGTGCCGGTCAACGCATTCTCATCGAATATGTCAGCGCCAATCCGACTGGTCCGTTGCACGTCGGCCATGGCCGAGGCGCGGCCGTGGGACAGGCCTTGGCCACTCTGTTGGAGTTTGCCGGCTACGATGTCGTCCGCGAGTACTACATCAATGATGCGGGCCGACAGATGAAGTTGTTGGGCGCGTCGGTCTACGCCCGCGTACAGCAACTGACGGGGCGGCAGGCGACGCTACCGGAGGACGGCTATCAAGGGGCTTATCTGGAGCCGGTGGCCGCGTCGATTTTGGCGAGCGAAGGCGATGCATTGACGGCGCAATCTCCGGCCCAGGCAGAGCAGCGCTGCCAAGACTTGGCCTATGCGCAGTTGCTGGAGGCCATTCGAGTGGATCTGCGCCGTTTCGGCGTGGAATTCCAATCCTGGTTCAGCGAGGCCTCGCTACTCACGTCCGGCGCGGTGGAGCGGGTGCTGCAGGAGCTGAAGGCGCGAGGCTTGATCATCGAGCAGGACGGGGCCCTCTGGTTCCGGTCGTCGGCCTACGGCGACGAGAAGGATCGGGTCGTCAAGAAGCAGGACGGTGATTATACCTACTTAGCGTCGGATATCGCCTATCATCGCGACAAATTGTCCCGCGGCTACGATCGCCTGATTAATATTTGGGGGGCCGACCATCACGGCTACATCCCGCGCATGCAAGGCGTCGTTGAGGCGTTCGGCTACCCGAAGGAGCGGTTGCAGGTCGTGCTGGTGCAGATGGTGAACCTGTTGCGCGGCGGGCAGAAGGTGGAAATGTCCAAGCGCGCGGGGACGTTTGTGACCTTGCAGGAAGTGCTCGACGAGGTCGGCGTGGACGCCGCAAAGTTTTACTTCTTGATGCGCCGGGCGGATTCGCACGTCGATTTCGACCTCGAGGTGGCCAAGCGACGCTCGGCCGATAATCCGGTGTACTACGTGCAGTATGCGCATGCGCGGATCTCCAGTATCGCGCGCGTGGCCGCTGAGCGCGGGATCCCGCTGCCTGCCACGACTGCCGACGCCGATCTCACGCTGTTGGGCGACCCCGATGAGCTGACGCTGTTGCGCAAGTTGGCGCTCTTTCCGTTGGTGGTCGAGGCTGCTGCCGACGCGCAGGAGCCGCACCGGATTACGTTTTATCTCCAGGAATTGGCCGCGCAGGTCCATGGCTACTATTTCCGGCATCGTATTCTTCCTCCCGCAGCCGTCGGTGAGGCGGACAGCGAGCCGGGAGCGGACCCGGCAGCGGCCGAGTTGGCCGGCACGCTGGCGAAGTCGGACAGCGCGGCGCCTGCACCGACTCGTGAGACGATGAGCCCGCAGTTGACGGCTGCGCGCCTCTCGCTGATGACGCAAGTGCAGCAGGTGATCCGTAACGGTCTGACGCTGCTGGGGGTATCCGCCCCCGATCGGATGTAACGCGCGTGACCGCCGGCGCCATTCAATTTCATGTCGCAGCCGCCGCCCCCGGGCAGGCCGCTCGATGCGGACGACTGGTGACGGCTCGCGGGATCGTCGAGACGCCGGCTTTCATGCCGGTGGGTACGATCGGCGCGGTGAAGGGGATTGCTGCGGAAGAATTGCAGGCCCTGGGGTTTGGGCTGATTCTGAACAACGCCTATCACCTCTACTTGCGTCCCGGTGTTCCGCTGGTGCAGGCAATGGGCGGGGTCCATGCGTTCGCCTCCTGGCCGGGCGCCATCTTGACCGATAGCGGCGGGTTCCAGGTGTTTAGCCTGGCAAAAATTCGTACGGTCACCGATGAAGGCGTCACGTTTCAGTCGCACCTGGATGGGAGTGCGCACCAGATTACGCCGGAGCGCGCCATCGAGATTCAGGCCGGGCTGGGTGCGGATATCATCATGACGTTCGATGAGTGTGTGGCACTACCGGCCAGCCGATCCGCGGTGGAGGCGTCCGTGACGCGGACGGCGGGCTGGGCCCGTCGCTGTCTGAGCGCCCATCATCGACCCGATCAAGCGCTCTTCGGTATTGTGCAGGGCGGGCTGGAAGCGGATCTGCGTCGGCAAGCCGCGCGGGACTTGGTGTCCATTCCGTTCGACGGCTACGCCATCGGCGGCCTCTCCGTCGGCGAAGAAAAGTCCGCGATGTATGCGATGCTGGACGTCACCGTGCCGGAATTGCCCGTCGACAAGCCGCGCTACTTAATGGGCGTCGGCATGCCGGAAGATTTGGTGGAAGGCGTCGCGCGCGGGATCGACCTCTTCGATTGCGTGGTGCCCACCAGGCACGGACGAACCGGCTGGTTGTTCACACGCACAGGGCACATTTCGATTAAGCAGGCTCGGTACGCACGCGATCCGAGTCCTATTGATCCGAGCTGTGCCTGTGCCGTCTGTGCGACCTATTCGCGGGCCTATCTGCATCACCTCTTTCACGCGAAGGAGATGTTGGGGCTCCGCTTGAATACGCTGCACAACTTGGCCTACTTCGCGGCCTTGATGCGGGGGATGCGGCAGGCGATTGCCGAGAACCGATTCGAGTCGTTTCGACAGGAGTTTCATCGGGCGCGCGCGGCGGACGCGTCGGCCCATGCGGATGATCCGGATGAGGCAGGGGTGACTGGGCGTGGAAAGGATGGACGGGACATGGGAGTGCATGATCGGGTCACTGCGGTAGGAGGCGCCCTGCGCCATGAGTAACTTGGCCGATATTGCTTGGGCGCAGTCGGGGGCCGGCGGCGGGTCGTCGACGAACTTGGTGCTGTCGCTGGTGCCGTTTCTGTTGATCTTCGCCATCTTCTATTTCCTGCTGATCCTGCCGCAGCAGAAGAAGCAGAAGGAGCTGCGCACCATGCTCGACGCCCTGAAGAAGGGCGACAAAGTCGTGACCGGCTCGGGCATTTGGGGCACCGTTTCCAACATGGGCAAGCAGACGGTGACCTTGCAGGTCTCCGATAACACCAAGATCAAGATTCAGCGCGAGCACATCGCGCGCATTCGCACAGACGAAGACGAATAGCGGTCGCTAACGGGCACGAGGAGCGAAGAGGGGCGCATGAAAAAAGTCGGGGGTCGGTTAGGGTTATTAGCCGCGATGGTTTTGGTGTCGGTAGTGTGTTTCCTACCGTCGGCGCCGTCTTTGTATGGGTCGATGCCGGACTGGCTGAAACGGTTTCTGCCCAGCAAGGGAATTACGCTGGGATTGGACCTGCAGGGCGGCATCCACTTGGTGTTGGAAGTCGAGGAGGATCGCGCGGTCGAAATCGCCGTCGATCGCACCGTCACGTCGGTGCAGGACTTGGCGGGGGACAAAAAGATCGCCGTCGAGTCGGTCAAGCGCACCGGGCCTACGCAAGTGACGCTCACGGTGGCCAATGCCGACGCGAAGACCGCGGCGAAAAAGTTGATCGACGATTTCCCGGCCTTTGCCGAGGCGGAGGCCAAGGGATCGGGCACGACGCTGGTCTGGGACCTGCGCGAGGCCGAGATCAAGCGCATCAAGGAAACCGCGATCAATCAAGCGCTGGAAACCATTCGCAACCGCGTCGATCAATTCGGTGTGGCCGAGCCGATCATTCAGCGGCAGGGCCTACGCCAACTCGTCGTCCAGTTGCCGGGCATCAAGGACCCGAAGCGCGCCAAGGACCTCATCAAGGAAACGGCGATCCTCGAGTTCAAGCTGCTCGATGACGCGAATCTGATGGGGCTGGACATGCCGGGGCGCGTCGATAAGGGCAAGGAAGAGGACGTGCTCGCCAAGGTGAAGGACAAGCTGCCGGAAGGCGATCAAATCCTGTTCGAGCGCGTCGTCGAGAAGGACAGCGGGCGCGAATACCGCGTGCCCTTCTTGGTGAAGAAGCGCGTCATGCTGACGGGCGACGTGTTGAGCGACGCGCGGGTGTCCATCGGCCAGTTCAACGAGCCGTACGTCTCCATCACGTTCGATGCGAAGGGCGCGCGCGAGTTCGAGCGCATCACCACGGACAACGTGAAGAAGCGGATGGCCGTGGTGCTCGACAACACGGTGTATTCCGCGCCGGTGATTCAAGAGCGCATCAGCGGCGGGCGGGCGCAGATCACGGGCACGTTTACCATGCAGGAGGCGAACGACCTGGCGATCGTGCTGCGCGCCGGTGCGTTGCCGGCGCCGTTGAAGGTCATTCAAGACCTCACCGTCGGGCCGTCGCTCGGACAGGACTCCATCGAAAAGGGCGTCAAGTCGACGATATTCGCGGGGCTTTTGGTCGTGGTCTTTATGGCGGTCTATTACCGGCTGTCCGGGGTGATCGCGGACTTCGCGCTGGCGCTCAATCTCATCGGCATGGTCGGCGCGTTATCGGCGATGAACGCCACGCTGACGCTGCCGGGCATCGCCGGCATCATTCTGACGATCGGGATGGGCGTCGACTCCAACGTCCTGATCTTCGAGCGCATTCGCGAAGAGTTGCGCAGCGGCAAGCCGGTGCGGCTGGCCGTGGACGGCGGCTACGACAAGGCCTTGCTGACGATCGTCGACTCGCACGTCACCACGCTCATCACGGGCTTTGCGCTGTTCTTGTTCGGCACCGGGCCGATCAAAGGCTTCGCGGTGACGCTGTGTATCGGCATCATCATCAACCTCTTTACCGCCCTCGTCGGCACGAAGGTCATCTTCGATCTGATGCATCGGCGGGCCAAAGTGGAGCAGTTCAGCATCTAACACGGCAGCGTGCGCAGGGGCGCACATGAGGAGCGGCATGTTTGAGATTTTAGGGAAGACGACGATCGATTTCATGGGCAAGCGGACGATGGCCTTTCTGTTTTCAGGCATCCTCGTCTTCATCGGCCTGGTGGCGCTGATTCAGATCGGGCGCGGGCAGGCCAATCTCGGGATCGATTTTGCGGGCGGGTCGGCGGTGCAACTGAAGTTCGAGAAGCCGTTCGCCATCGAGTCGATTCGGAAAATCCTGGAGGGCAACGGCCTCGGGCACGCCGAACTGCAGGAGTTCGTGTCCGAGAACAAACTGCTCATCCGCGTGAAGACCTCCAACACGATCGAGGAAAAGGTCGCGGAGCGTGCAGTCGCCACGCTGGGCAAGGAGATGCCCGACAATAAGTTCACCGTCGAGTCGACCACCGAAATCGGGCCGACGATCGGGCGGAAGCTGCAGCAGGACGCGATGATCGCCGTGCTGATCTCCTTCGCCGGCATCATTTTGTACATCGCCGTGCGGTTTCGGTTCGTGTTCGGCGTGGCCGCCGCGCTGGCGACGTTTCACGACGTCCTGGCGGTGCTGGGGCTGTTTTACCTGCTCGACAAGGAAATCACCCTCCTGGTCGTGACCGCGTTGCTGACGCTCGCCGGGTATTCGCTGACGGATACCGTGGTGGTCTTCGACCGTATTCGTGAGAATCTGCGCAGCCGACGCCGCGAACCGATGGAGCAGGTGATCAACGGCGCCATCAACCAGGTGTTGAGCCGCACGATCGTCACCAGTCTCACGGTCGTGCTGGTGTTGATCCCGCTCGTGGTCGCCGGCGGCGAAGTGCTCCACGACTTTGCGATGGCGTTGTTGGTCGGCGTGATCTTCGGAACCTATTCGTCCATCTTCGTGGCCAGCGCGCTGCTGCTGATTTGGCCGGGCGGCATCTCGCAAGTCGTCAAGAAAGCCTAGCGACCCGCGCCGCGCGAGCGGCGCGGGCTGGTCGCGGTCGTTACCGCCGGTCGTCCCGCACAGTAGGTACCATGACGGACGGAAGCCGGTCGCACAATCTGCAGCGCAAAATCGTCGCCGCCATCGTGTTGGCCGGGCTTCTCCCGCTCGGCCTGTCCCTCGTAGTCACCTACCTGGAAGAGCGTCGCGCCCTCCGCGAAGTCATCGGGGTCAATTTCAAAGAGCTCTCTGTGGAGGTCGCGCGGCGCGTCGAAATGCACGTCACGCGCAGCTTGAACGAAGCCCAGCAGCTAGCCACCGTCCCCTTTGTGCGCACCGCTGTCGGCGAGGCCAACCGCAGCTACGAAGGCAAGTCCGACGCGCAGGCGCAGGCCATGATCAAAGATTGGCAACAGCGCTGGAAAAGCCGCGAAAAGGGCAACGAGTTCCCGATCTTCATCAACCGGATCGTCACGAACTATTTGATCCGCTGGCACGACATCCGGAAAGTCGACTATCTCGGCATCTTGGTCACGGACCAGCGCGGGGCGCTGGTGGTCAGTTCCATCCCGCAGGTCGAATACGACTACGGTGGAGCCGCCTGGTGGCAGGCGCTGAAAAAGGACGGCGGCCGACACGTGTTTGTCGGCGATCTCGCGTTCGATCCCACCTACGGCACGCACGTGCTGCATGTGGCGGTACCGATCCAGGACGATGTGCGCAAGGAGTTTGTCGGGGCGGTCACCGTCTTGCTGCGGCGCGACGGCTTGTTCCACGCCATTTCCGATACCGTCGTGGGCACGACCGGGCATGCCATGCTCATGGGCGGCGACGGAGTGCCGTTGATCTGCCCGGTGTTGGCGCTCGAAGAGCATCGGGTCGGGCCCGATCTCGTGCGCGCGCTGGCGTCTGGACAGGCAGGTTGGACCGAATCGGAGAACGATTCCCACGGCGGCCGCCATGGACTGGTCGGGTTTGCGCCGGTCCGATTCAGCGAAGAGCTCGTCCCGGGGAGTTTGGGCGGGCGCACGTGGGTGGCGTTTGTCCGCCAAGATCCGGAGGAGACCTACGCGCCGCTCAATAAACTCCTAGGGAAAATCGCGTTGTACGGACTGGGCGTTTTCGGCGTCCTCTTGGGCACCGGCGTGCTGATGGCGCGGCGGATTACGAAGCCGATTCATACGCTCCAAGAGGGCGTGCACAAGATCGGCGGTGGGCACCTCGACCATCGCGTCGAATTGAAGACGGGCGATGAGATCGAAGACCTGGCGACGGCGTTCAATGCCATGGCCGAAAACCTGCGCCGGTCGTTCGGCGAGTTGGAAGGCCGCATGGGCGAGATTCGTCGGCTGCAGGAGCGCTATCGCGACCTCATCGAGAATGCGCCGGAGATGATTCATCAGGTCGATAAGGCCGGTCGGTTCGTCCACGTGAACGCCACCGAATTGAACAAGCTCGGCTACACCCTGGAGGATATGCTGCAGATGCATGTGTGGGAGATCGTCCCGAAGGGGCGGGAAGGCGAGATCCTGACGTATCTAGAGCGCTTGGTGGCGACGGGCCGCAGCGCGATTGAAACGCAATTTATCACCAAGTCCGGCCAGGCTATCGATGTCGAGATGCACACGACCGGCCTGTTCGATCAGGAGGGCGGCGGTCTCGTCTATTCGCGGTCCTTTGTGCGCGACGTGACCGAGCGGCGGCGGCTCGAACAGCAGATCCAGCGCTATACGTTGCAGTTGGAGCAGGAAGTCGCTTCGCGCACGCAGGAACTCTCCAGCTCCCAAGCGCGCTACAAGGCGCTGTTTGATTTGGTGGCGGACGCCGTGTTCATGGTCGATCACGCCGGTACCGTCGTCGCCGTCAATAAACGCGAGGAGCAGGTCCTCGGGTATCCTGAAGGCGAGGTCGTCGGCCGCCGCATTCTCGACCTGGTGCCGACGCAGTATCACGAGGACTTGGTCTATCGCATCGGCAAGATCGTGCAAGGCGAGCGCCGCGTGCCGACGCAGGAAATGGTCATCCTCTCGCGCGTGGGCCGCGACGTGCACGCCGAAATCGACTTGATTCGTGTGGACACCGGCGACCGACCGTCCGTGATGGTGCAGGTGCGCGACATCACGGATCGCAAGCGGCTGGAACGCGCGCTGCAGATGCATCGCGACGACCTGGAGGAAAAGGTCCGCGAGCGCACACGCGAAATCGAAGAAACGAAACAGTACCTGGAAAACCTGCTGGAGAACGCGAACGACGTCATCTACACCCTGGACGTGGAGCAGCGCTTCACCTACGTCAACGGCAAGGTCGAGGCCTGGGGCTATCGCAAGGAAGATCTGCTCGGGCGGCCCTACCTGGCGCTGTTGTCGCGTCGCCATCGCGGACGCCGCTTGAAGAGCACGTTGGATATCGGCGCCAAACAGGTCTATGAAGTGGAAGTGGTCAGCAAGACCGGCGAGCCGCGCTCCGTCATGGTCAGCGTGTCGCCGCTCTGCGACGCCGAAGGGCGCATCACCGGCGTGCTTGGCATCGCGCGCGACATGACCGACATGAAGCGCTTCGAGCAATACATCCGCAGCTCGGAAAAGCTGGCCTCGGTGGGCAAACTCGCGGCGGGCGTGGCGCACGAGATCAACAACCCGCTCGGCGGCATCCTCAATTGTCTCTACAACATCCGCAAAGGGTTGCTGTCGCCCGCGCGGCAGGAAGAATATCTGGCCGCCATCGAAGACGGCTTGCTGCGCGTGCAGAAAATTGTCCGACAGTTGCTGGACTTTTCGCAGCAGCACCAGCCGGAGTTGGCGCCGACGGAGATCAACAGCGTCGTCGAGCGTGTGCTGGTCCTCACCAATCACATCTTCGTCGGCAATCAGATCACCCTGGACGTGCAGTACGGGCGCGACCTGCCGCCGGTGATGGTGGATCGCCACATGATCGAACAGGTGTTGATGAATCTCGTCTTGAACGCCGTGCAGGCCATCCGGCATAACGGGAAGGTGACGATCGGCACGAAAGTCGAGGAAGGGGTTTGCACCATCCACGTGCGCGACACCGGCTCGGGCATTGCGCCGCAGGTGCTGCCGAAGATTTTCGATCCGTTCTTTACGACCAAAGGCACCGGCGAAGGCACAGGGCTGGGCCTGTCCGTCAGCCTCGGTATTGTCGAGCGGCATGGCGGGCGAATCCTCGTCGACAGCGAAGTCGGCAAGGGCTCCACGTTTACCCTCTGTCTGCCGCTCGTGCGCGAGCCCTATTCCATCGAGAACGCCTCATGACCGCACCGTCTATTTTGTTGGTCGACGACGAACCGCTCATGCGCCTGTCCGTGCAGGACGCGCTGGCGGCCACCGGCTATCGCGTGCAGGCGGCGGCCAACGGCACCGAGGGGAAGTCGCTGCTGCTGACCAAGCCCTTCGATATCGTCATCACCGATTTGCAAATGCCCGGTGTCGACGGGCTCGGTCTGCTGCAGGTGTGCAAAGAGCAGGCACCGAAGACCGAAGTGATTCTGATCACCGCGCACGGCTCCGTGGAGACCGCCGTCAGCGCCATGAAGATGGGCGCCTACGACTACGTCACCAAGCCGTTTCAGATGGAGGAATTGCTGCTGACCGTCGAGCGCGCGGCGAAGGTGCTCGCGCTCAAGCAGGAAAACCAACACCTGCGGCAGGAGCTCGAAGGCAAGTTCAACGTCCAGGGCATTCTCGGGCGTAACGAGCGGATGCGGGCCGTGTTGGACAAGGTGAAGGTGGTCGCCGCGTCCGATTCGACCGTGCTGGTCATGGGCGAGAGCGGCACCGGCAAAGAGCTGGTCGCGAACGCCATTCACCATCACAGCCCTCGCAAGGACCATGCGTTCATCAAGGTGAGCTGCGCCGCCTTGCCCGAGACCTTGCTGGAAGCCGAATTATTCGGCCACGAGAAGGGCGCCTTTACCGGCGCCGTGAAGCAGCGCAAGGGACGGTTCGAGCTTGCGCATCGCGGCACGTTGTTTTTGGATGAAATCGGGGAAATCTCGCCCGTGGTGCAGGTGAAGTTGCTGCGCGTCCTGCAGGAGCGGCAGTTCGAGCGCGTTGGTGGCAACGAAACCATCGACACCGACGTGCGCCTGATCTGCGCCACGCAAAAGGATTTGAAGAAGGAAGTCGCGCAGGGGCGCTTCCGCGAAGACCTCTACTATCGGCTCAACGTCGTGCCCATCATTCTGCCGCCGCTGCGTGAGCGCCGTGAGGACGTGGCGATGATCGCCGAGCATGTGTTGGAAACGCGCTCGGCGCGCGCCAAGAAACCCGTAAAGGGTTTCGCCGATGCCACGCGCGAATTGTTCCTGCGCTATTCCTTCCCCGGCAACGTGCGCGAGCTGGAGAATATGGTGGAGCGCGCCGTCACCCTCGGGCGCGAGCATGAAGAGTTACAACCCTGGGACCTCTGCGGACACGGCACCTGTCCGTTCCTCGGCGGTGCCCCGCAGGACGCCTGCGGATTTTGCGCCGAGGGTCTGTCCGGCAAGATCGAGCGCAAGGAAGCCAGCACGTCGCTGGCGGTGGCGCGCGAACGGTTCGAGCGGGACTACATCGCCTCCGTGTTGGAGGAAGCCGGCGGCAGCAAAACCATGGCCGCCAAAATTCTCGGCCTCTCCCGCAAAGGCCTGTGGGAAAAGTGCAAACGCTACGGCCTGAGCGCCGACGCAACCGGCGACAGCGAAGAGGAATAGGTCGGTATCGCGAAGCGAGTGAAGACGCGCTTCGATAATCTCGCCCCCGTCAATCCACGGTCCTAGATAAAGAGAAGCGGCAGACCTGCCTCTCATCACGCCGCACCATGTACCTGGGAAAAGTGGGGAGGTTGGCCGCTCCCGAATGGCGGTGCCTTTTCTTGATGTCGGCATCCCCGGTGTCGCAGGGGATGTGCTACAGCGTGTCACTCTCCACGGAGGCTCCGCTGATGGCGCGAAGGCCGAGTCCTTCGATTTCCTGAATCGTCTTTCCCGCAATTCCCTGCAAATCTCCGTACATTCCGGCTGTGGCCTGCATCACGCGGTCGATCTGTTCTTCGCGCTTGGCCCATTGTTTGGTGATGGCCTTCTTCTCCTTATCCAGATCTTCCTGCATGGTGGAGAAGGCTTCGACGATGGCTTCGACGCGATGCCGGAAGCGTGGGCCGGTCAGATACTGGTAGACCATTTCGGTTTTCGTCTGCTGCCCTTCGGATGCTTGGCGCACGGCGGCGACTTCAATGAGCGTGTGGCGGAGTGTGAGCGCGACGGGCAGGACGGTTTTGGGGTGTGTGACCCAGACGTTTTCGATCAAGCCAAAGCTGTCGAGTTCTTTGGGGAGTGACTGGCTGACGATGACGGCAATCTCCGCTTTAGCCGCGCGCTGATCTTCCCGCAGCTTGGCGAGCCATCCGTCGCTCCAATTCTTGGTGCGCTTGGATTCCCAGATGATCGTCCCGCACCGTTGGCCGCTCGGTCCAGCCACATGCTGCAGCGCATCGCCGCCATGTTCGCCTTTGGGGACTGGTTCGATGGTGTCCCGTGGAAACTTGGCCTGCAGTAAGGCCTCCAGCTCCAGCTCCTGGACTTCTCCCTGGAGTTGCTGCGAACCCTGCTCGGCTTTTCGTTTCAACTCCTCGATCTGTTTCTGCATGGACGAGATGGTTTGCTCCGCTTCCATGACCTTGAGTTTCAGCCCGTCCTCGGCTTCTTTTTTTGCTTGTTCGCGCGCGGTCGCTAGCCCCTCGTGAACGCGCTTTTCAACCGTCAGTTCCATTTCGCGCGTGGCGTCGTCGAGCTCCCGTTGTTTCCGTAGGAGATCGGCCTGCGCCTTCTGCGCCTCCGTCAATTTGCGGTTCTGTTGTTGGATGACGTCTTGGAGCTCAGCCAAGGCCTGGGTTTTCTGATCCAGATCTGATTGGAGCACCAGCTTCGCTTTTTTCGCTTCTTCACCCGCGATCCTGCCGCGTTCGAGCTTCAGCTTGTCCGCCACCTGCTCGTCGAGCGTCTGCTGCGCCTTGGACAGCGCGGCTTCGCGCTCGCGCAAAGCCGCATCGCGTTTCGCCACGTCGGCATCCTTCTGGGCTAGTTGCTGCTGATATTGGCGACGGGTGGATTCGATCAGCGGCGCGGCCAGGGACTCGGTGAGTTTGATCTCGGTTTTGCAGCTGGGGCAGATAATGGTTGGTTCGCTCATGGTGTCATCCGCTGCGGGCCTTTGACGGTTGTAGGGGGAGGAGCTTTCCGCGCGAAGATATGCTTTCTTGCCGACGAAAGTCATCAGTGAGCCGCCGACAAAATCGGGGCAGAGGGCGGACGCATCCGTATCGGCCTTAGCGGCCGACGAAAACTGCAGGGCGATTGGGTGACGTGTGCGAGACGGGGAGCGAGGGGAGAGGCGCGGGCCCGACATCGTCGGGTGACGATGCCGGGCCTGCACGAGATCGGAGGCTTATTCTTCTTCGGGGCCGCCGTCCCAAAGTTTCACGAGGCGGTCCCAACCGGCTGTGGCCAGATGCTTCCCGTCCGGCGAGAAGACGACGCTGCGGATCGGACCGGCATGGCCCTTCAAGGTCTTGAAGTGGCGACCGGCTTCCACGTCCCACAACTTGATCGTATTGTCGTCGCCGGCGCTGACGAGGACGCGTCCGTCCGGTGAGATCGCCATGGCGCGCACCCAGGCGGAGTGGCCCTTGAGGGTGCGCACTTCGGTGAGCGTGGGCATCTCGAAGAACTTGATCGTGGCGTCGCGGCTGCCGGTGATGAGGTATTTGCCGTCCGGGGTCCAGAGCATGGCGCCGATCCAGTAGTCCATCGCCTTTTGGAATCCGCCGTCGTCTTCGATGAAGTAGCCGCGGGTGTCGGTAGAATCTTCTTCGTTCTCGCGCCAGTGGGCATTCACTTCCAGGCGTTCTTCGCCGTTGGGGAGCACTTCCCACAGCTTCACCTTGCCGATGTCGTTGCCGCTGGCCAGGTGGACGCCGTCGGGCGAGAAGGCGACGCAGACGGACCAATGGTGGTCGTACTGATCTTTGCCGAGTAGCGTCATCAACTCGGTGCCGGTGGTGACTTCCCAGATTTTGATGTCCTTATTATAGGCGCCGCGCGCCATCATCAGGCCGTCGGGCGACATGGACAGGCTGACGACGTTGTGGTCATAACGGGTGAAGAGCAGCTTCTTCGGTTCGCCCGTCTTGGGATTCCACAAGCGGATGGTGCGGTCATCGCTGCCGGTGGCGAGGGATTCGCCGTCGGGCGTGAAGACGGCGATGCGGATGTCCTGCGTGTGCCCGCGCATGGAGCGGAGCAGGCGGCCGGTCTCGATATCCCACAGGCGCACCAGGCGATCGACGCCGGCGCTGGCCAACATCTGCCCGTCCGGCGAGAAGGCCACGGTCCAGATGCCGTGCGTGTGGCCGCGGAACGTGCGGCCTTCGCGCGCCCCGGCTTTCCAGTAGTCCAAAAAGTTGATCGGTTCAGCGGCGGCTGGGGCGGTGGCGGTCGCCGTCTGCCCCTGCGTGGCGAGGCCGGTGCTGCTGGTGCCGGATGCGGTGGTGCGCGAATCGTTCATGGTACATCCTTCGTGAAGTGCGTCATCGCGTAAGATTCGGTGTCGGCCTCCGCGGATCCGGTCCCGTCTTCTCCCGCTGCGCCTGCCGCCTGGTGTCGGCGGTCGTCGCGTTTGCAATTGGAGAAAATCGGTCGCTATAATCCGGCGCTGCGCAGACCCAGCCGCGATCATAGGGAACGGCCTGAAAGCAAGTCAAGGATCGGGCAGGGCCTCGTGGGTGTTCGGTGTTCGGGCAGGATCGGGATCGGACCCGGAATTGGAGCCGCCGCGTGACGCAGGCGGTCGGCAGGCGAGGCGGGATTGCTCTCCGCCGCCTGACCGCACAATCGTCTGCAGGTCAGGTAATCACCATCGTATTCATCCGAGGCCTTCATCATGGAAATTCGCTTTCAGCCGGCATTGCTTCAGGAAGTCATCGACTCGTTCGTGGAAAAGACGGAACGCGAGGGCGATCCCACCTATTATAAAGAGTTCCACGAGCTGGCCGACCCGATTTACGAGAAGTTCACGCTCGACGACCGCGAGGCGGAGTTCAAAAAGCTCTATCAATATCTCTTCGGGACCTGGGGATTTGCGGACATCATCCGCTCGGCGTTCGACGAGTATCCGGACTTAAAGCAGAAGGTCGGGATCGTGTTGATCAAGGGTGTGCTGAAGGAAGATCAGGAAGGCGTCGACATTTTGCGCAAGTGGGGCGCGGTCGAGCAGGACCTCGCCAAGCAGTTCGAGGCGCAGGGTAAGAAGGGCATGGGCATCAAGCTGATCCCGCGCCGCTTCTACGATCCGGCCCTCTCCCGCTACTGCCGCCATGAGTTGATGCACATCTCCGACATGCTCGATCCCATCTTCGGCTACGACGCGGATACGAAGGTCGGGCAAAACCCCGGCGAAGAAACCCTGATTCTCCATCGCTACCGCGTACTCTGGTCGCTGACGGTCGACAGCCGCCTGGTGCGGGCGGGCAAAGAGCCGATGCTGAGCAAGGAAGACCGGTTCAAGGAATTCCGCTCGTGGTATCGCAAGATCCCGCAGGCGCAACTCAAGTCCGGCTTCGAAGGCTTGTGGCAGACGGAAAGCTTTACGCACTCGGAACTGGTCGAAATGGCCTCGGACACGATGCGCGTGCTCGACCGCGCCATCGACGTCGAGGGCGGCGAGATTCCCGAGGTGCAGACCAAGATCATGTTGATGCCGGGCTTTCCCTGCCCGCTGTGCCGCTTCCCGACCTATTCCTGGGTGGAAGAATTGGACAGTAAGGTGGAAACCTACGTGCTCGACTACATCCGTGAGAACCATCCGGGATGGGACGTGGAGTACGGCGCCTGCGACCGCTGCGTCGAAGTGTATAAGTTGCGTGCGGACGGCGTCGTCTAGACGCTGCGCATCGAGTCGGCCCGCGCGCGGGCCGATGCGTCCTGCCGCGGGCAGGGGTGGCCGTGCGGCGATCCGTGAATGATGGATCGCTCACGCTCGTACCGAAAGAGTGAGGCGTTCTTCCATGGCGGCAGAACAAGAATACGGCCGTCGCCGATTTTTCCACGATTCCTTCACGTCGCTGGCGCGCGCCGCGACGGAATTCCACAAACATTCGCAGGCGCCGCGGGCGGAGACGCCGGTTGCGCCGACGATCCGGACCGATTTTCTGCGTCCGCCGGGCGCCGTCGAGGAGGCCGCGTTTCTCGACCGCTGTACCCGGTGCGACGATTGCGCCAAGGCCTGTCCGCACGGCAGTATCACCGCTTCGCAGGCGGACGGCACGCCCGTCATCTTCGCGAACGAGACGCCCTGCTACCTCTGTCACGATCTCCCCTGTATAGACGCCTGCGGCACGGAAGCGCTGCTGCCGCTGGACCGCGTCGCCGATGTGCGCATGGGGATCGCGGAAGTGCGGGAGCGTTTTTGCACCGCGGGGCAGGGGTGCCATGCCTGCGTCTCGAAATGTCCGGTCGATGCGCTCGCGATGGATTTCGGCGGCATGCGCTTGCAGGTGGATGCGGAGCGCTGCGTGGGTTGCGGTGTTTGCGAGCATGTGTGCGGATCGGTCAACGACCGGATTGCGATTCGTGTGAAGGCCTCAGGTCGATAGTCCGCTGTAGGCAGGGATGCCTAGGCGGCGAGGCGCAAGCGGGCTGCACGGAGAGGCGAACGACGAGGCGATTGTGCAGGCAACAGGGCGCACAAGAATCAGTTCAACCGGTCTTCTCGCGCACGAATGTGCGACGAAAAGGTTCAAGCAAACGATGAGGAATGTGTGCGGATGCTATGAACACGCTGGAGAGATTGCGTGTGGAGAGGAAAATTTGGACACATGACTATCGTGCTTGACAGCGTTTTCACCTTTACCTATTATACGCACGCCTTGCCGAAGGTTTGTGCGCTCAAGGGGTCGAAGTCGCCAGAAACAAGCGTCACCCGAGTGTAGAACCCTGGGAGTACCACGAGTATGACCGCGAAACAAAGCATTGCCCCTACCTCACCGATGGTCGTCTCCTCGCCCACCCCGGTTGCCATGAAAGATTCGCCTGCGGTCGAGCGGGCGCTCAATAGAAGTAAGTTATACCTCATCGCCTCGTGGAGCCTGCTGTTCCCGGAGGACGACGAATTTTTGGATTACATGCAGTGCGGCGAGTTCGTAGAAGATGGGCGCGCCGCCATCCAAGGGCTTGAAGCCTCGCTCACCGGACTCGGCGGGGAGCGCGCGAAGCAAAAGCTCAAGGATATCGAAGTCATTCTGGGCGATATCGATCGCTGGGTGGCCGCGGAATGCGCCAACTGGAAGCTCGAAGATCTCCAGGCCGAACACCGCCGCATCTTCAGCAACGTCATCACCCTCGATTGTCCGCCCTACGAAACGCTCTTCGGTAACGATCACGTGTTTGCCCAGTCCCACACCATGGGCGATATCGCCGGCTTCTACAAAGCCTTCGGCGTCGAACTCTCCAAGGACATCCATGAGCGCATCGACCATTTGAGCGTCGAGCTCGAATTCATGCACTTCCTGGCCTACAAAGAGTCCTACGCGTTGTGCCACGACGGAGCGGACAAGACGCAGATCGTCGTCGATGCCCAGAAAAAGTTTGTGAAGGACCACATCGGCCGCTGGGTGCCGCTGTTCTCCAAGATGCTCTCCAAGAAGGCCGATTCCGGACTGTTCCGGTATGTGGCCGACCTCTGTGGCACGTTTATGGATTTCGAAGCCGCCTATTTGGGCGTTGCGCCGCAGCCTTATTCAGAGACCGATTATCGTCCTGCCACGTTCAGCGCGCCGGAAGGGCAAGCCTACGATTGCGGCGCGCAGGATCAGGGCAACGAATTGAGCATGCTGCTGAATGAAGTCGGCGCTTCGTCATTCTTAGATAAGGACAAGCAAGGCGAAAAGGAGGAGAAGGGTCCATTCGGTACGGCCTAGGCGAGCCGCTCCGTTCGGGGCATTCGTCCGCACTTATTTTTCTCGGTCTCTTTTGTGGCACTTGTTGCCAGTGTGTAGAGGTTTCGCAGGTTGTTCAATTTTCTTTATCGAGAGGAGGGCATATTCATGAGGCTCGTGCAGACACGTAGCAAGCGCTTTGTGTTTGGCATTTTGGCTTCTGCCCTGGCTGCCGGCGCAATGCTGACGGTTGGGCAGATTCCTCTGGCTGTCAGCCAGCCGGTCACGATTCCAGTGAAGGCCATCAAGGGCCCGGTCCCGATGGATGGCGCAAATCCTCAGTGGGAGGGTGTGCCTGGAGTGGTGATTCCGTTGAGCGGTCAGACCATCACGACTCCGATGCACCCGAACTTCTCGGTCAAGGCCGTCTTCGTCAAGGCTGTGACCAACGGGAAGGACATTGGGTTCCGGGTCGAGTGGAACGACCAGACCAAGAACGACACCACCATCGGTCCGCAGGATTTTCGTGACCAGACCGCTATGCAGTTCCCGGTCAACACCGCCGGGGCGCCGCCGTTCCAGTGTATGGGACAGTCGGGCGGAACGGTCAACATCTGGCGTTGGAACGCCGAGTGGCAAAAGGACCTCGGCAAGGACAGCGCTGGCTTGTGGGACGTGGACGACCAGTATCCCGGCATCTTCTGGGATTACTACTTTGAAGAGCCGGCCGGCGGCGTGACCTATCCGGATCGGATCGGTCGGAGCCTTGGCCCCTTCAACCCGGGCATCTGGTCCGGTAACATCATGTCCGATCCGACCCTGCGCGTGAGCTCGGTCGAGGATCTGAACGCCAACGGCTTCAGCACCCTCACCACCCAAGCGCATCAAGACGTGATCGGCAATGGCGTGTGGGAACCGTCAGGCTCCGTCAAGGGCGGCGGGTTCACCGGTCCGACCTGGCGCGTGGTCGTGAAGCGCTCGTTGGAAACGCAGGATCCCAACGATGTGCAGTTCAAGGCGGGAGCCACTGTGCCTATCGCGTTCGCGGCCTGGGATGGCACGAACGTCGAGCGTAACGGCATGAAGGGCATCTCGACCTGGTACTCGATCAAGATGCCGTAAGTGATCAACCGACTCGTGCTGAGGGCTCACCCTCAGCCGGTTGGTGAGTGAGAAGAGCCTCGTGGGCCGTGTCATCGCCCACGAGGCTCTTCGCGTTTCAGCGCGGCCGCGGCCGCCTCAGGGTTGCTTTTGCGACAAATCAGGGTGTATAAAATTTCGTTGTTCTGACGATAAATTCCGCACCTCAGCGCGCGCGCGAGGAGCCTGGCCGATATGAACGTCTCGTTACTGTTTCCGCCCACCTGGCATCCGTCCCAGCCCTATCTAAGTGTTCCCTCGCTGACCGGTTTTCTGCACGCCAACGGGGTGCGCAATGTGCGTCAGCGCGACATCGGCATCGAGCTGTTGGATGGACTGCTGACCCGACAATACGGGCACCGCGTCTACCAGCAACTGCTCGATAAAGTCCGGCATTTGGAAAAGCATCGCCAAGGCGAGACCGGCCCCGGCAGCGCGGAGCATTATGCTCGCCTGGTGGAATCCCTTGAGCGTTTTCCCTACATGGTCGACAAGGTCGAACTCGCCAAGGACCTGCTGCGCGGCGAAGAGTTTTACGACTTAGAGCATTACCGCGACTCCCTGTTCCTGATCGATAAGTGGTTGGAGATGGTGTCGAGCCTGACGTTTCCCACCCGGCTGACCGTGGTGGACAACCAATTCACCAACTTCTCCATCTACAACTCGAAGGACCTGATGAAGGTCATTCGCGACGAGTCGCAGAATCCGTACATCGAACTCTTCCGCGAGCACTTCCTCCCGTCCATCATCAACGACAACCCGGACCTCATCGGCGTTTCGATCACCGCGACGTCGCAGGTGGTCCCTGGACTCACGCTGTGCCGTCTGATCAAGGAAGCGCGGCCCGATATCCATCTGACGATCGGCGGCAGCATCTTCACGCGCCTGGTGGATAATCTGCGTCGCTGCCACAGCATCTTCGACATTACCGACGACATCATCGTGTTCGAGGGCGAGACCGCCTTGCTGGAGTTGGTGAACCAGCTGTCCGGCAAGCGCGATTACAGCAAGGTGCCGAATCTGATTTATCGGCAGAACGGCAAGATCATCGTCAATCAGCCGTTCTATTCCGAGAACATCACGCATTTGCCGCCGCCGGATTACGACGGCTTTCCGCTCGATAAGTATTTATCCCCGAAGCCGGTGCTGCCGGTGCAGTTCTCGCGCGGGTGCTACTACAAAGACTGCGCCTTCTGCGCGTTGACGCTCGACCACCAAAACTTCCGCCAAAAAGATCCGGAGCGGACGTTGGACGAGCTGCAACTGCTGCGCGATAAGTACCAGACGCCCTTCTTCTTCTTTACGGACGAATGCTTGGCGCTCTCGCCTACGAAGCGCTTGTGCCGCGGCATGATCGACCGCAATTTGAATTTGCAGTGGACGGCGGAAATGCGGTTTGAGAAGAACCTCGGCCGCGACCTGCTGGAACTCATGCGCGATGCGGGCTGCCGCAAGATCGTCTTCGGCTTAGAGACGTTCAATCAGCGCATGATGGATTTCATGAAGAAGGGCATCAAGCAGGAGAGTGTCCGCCGCATCACCAACGATTGCGTCGACCTCGGCATTGCCGTGCACTGCTACGTCATTGTGGGGTTCCCCACGGAAACGGAAGCGGAAGCGCGCGAGACGATGGACTTCATCGTGCAGAACGAGAAGCTCAACCAGTCGCCCGGATTTTCCTGTCAGCCGTGCCTCTTCGATCTGGAAAAGGAAGCGCCGATCATGGACGATCCCGGCAGCTACGGGATCCAGCGCATCATGCGGCCCTCGTCCGAAGATTTGAGCTTGGGCTATTTCTATCTCGTGCAGGAAGGCATGAAGCCGGAAGAAGCCGAGCGGTTCTACCAGCACGTGTACGAAAAGATCAGCGAAGTGGTGTGCGAGCTGCCGTATAACTATTCGATGGCGGACGGCCTGCTCTATATCGTCCGCGAGCGGGATAAGGCCATGGCGGCGCAGCCGGTCGCCAGCTAACGACGCACTGCGACGAGTACCCGACGATGATGACGACGGCGGAACTCAGCGAGAAGGCAGCCGGGCGTGTCGACGCGCACGGGATGCTGTTCGAATACCTCATCAAGCTGACGCTTGTCGCCAGTTTGCTGGAGCTGATCCTCTATCGCCTGATGTCCCGCCTGGGCATGCACTTCAGCAAAGTCGCGCAAGAGCACGAATCGGTGCGGTTGCTCTTTCTCGGCCTGTCGTCGGTCGGGTTCATGCTGCTCAATGTCGTGGCCCTGCTGGTCTTTCTAGCGCTCGGCATGTTGGTGATGCGCGGGTTGCGGGCGCGCGAGACGGCCTGGTACGAACGCATGGTCTGGCCGGCGCTGGCGCTGCTCTTAGTCCTGACGATCGCCTTTGTCGTGCTCGTGATCGCCCAAGTGGATCTGGGGATGTTGAGCGCGGTGGCCTATAACGGGATCGCGTTCCTGGTCATGCTCGGGCTCGTCATCCACTATGTCGTCACGCATGAGGCGTGGCTGCCCCGCATTTTTGTCGTGACGTTTTTCCTCGGCATCGCCAGCTGGCTCTATTACCAGAGTCTGTCGACCGTCTTCGGCGCGTTCGGCGGCGGCGGCGTCCCGCCGTTGGCTCACGAGGCCAATCGGATCGGCGAAGCGCTGATGGTGTTGGCCAGCATCTTGACCTTCGTCGCGTTCGGGACCGATACCTTCTTCAGCAAAAACCGTCGGCAACGCCGCCGCGTGCTGTGGTTCGCTGCAGTCGGCGGCACCGTCTTTACGTCGCTCCTCTTCATCGACTATCTGCTCGGTCTCTACGATCCCGAGGTCGCGTACCGCATCCGCAAAGGCGGCGAGGGGATCAGCTGGATATTCCAGATGGGGATGGGATACACCTTTTATTTACCCTTTGTACTGTATCTCGCCGGCTTGTTCTGCTGGTCCTATACCGTGATTAAGCTGGTGAACATGGGGCGCTTGGCGGGCTATGGGATGGGCTTGATGTTTGCGGCGGGCTACGCGCTGCAGCTCTCGCACCTCACGTTGATGGTGGTGTTGGGGTTAGTGCTGATGAGCATCGACCGGTTGCGGTTGCCGCTTCAGGTGACGGACATGTCGCCGGAGACCGCCTCGTTGGTCGGTGCGGGGGCGCCTCTCATCGGCGAGCGGTCGTCGGCGTAAGGCCGCCGTCAGCGGCGCAGACGGATCACAGGGCAGTCGAGGCAAGGAACGGGAGCTCATTTTTTTCCACAGGTAGGATGCACACTATGGATACACAGGCAGGTCAACCAGGTGGCGAGGCGGCGGGCGCCGTCGTAGATCCGGGGGATCAACCCCTGTCGCCCGATGAAGAAATTGCCGAGTTAGAGCGACATCTCAACGGCGAGGCGGACGATTTCCAGGCGCGCTGTCGCCTCGGCGAATTGTATTTCAGCAAGGGCCGGTTGGATGACGCGCTGGCCGAGGTCAAGAAATCCATCGAGATGGCCGAGGCGCTGCGGACGGAAATGAATCGCTCGCTGGCGATGTACTATTCCAACCTCGGGACCATCTACGCCACGAAGGGTATGATGGACGACGCGGAGGCGCAGTTTAAGTCTGCGCTGAAAGTGTTCGACGCCGATGTGCTGTCGCTGTTTAACTTAGGGCGTCTCTTCGCGGATCGTCGTCAGTACTTCGAGGCCAAGAATCATTTTGAAAAGCTGGTCGAGATCACGCCGGAAGATCCGATCGCTTGGTACAACCTGGCGGGCGTCTATGCGGAGTTGGACAATCCGCAGATCTCCGACTACAACACGATCGAGATGGCGATCCAGTGCTACCTGCGCACGCTCGAACTGGACCCGAAGCATTTGGAGTCCAGCTTCAAGCTGATGGAAGTAGCCCTGGCGCACAATAAAACCGATCTCGCGATCAAGGTGATGGAAAGCGCCGTCGAGCAGAATCCCGACGAGCCGCTGGTCCACTACAACCTGATTAACGTCTATGATAAGTGTAAGATGTTCGAGCAGGCGGAAGAGGCGCGTCAACGGTTGAAAGAACGCTTTTCAAAAAGAGCCCGAGAGGCGAGCGCGAGCTAACCTCCACGACCTGAAAGGAGTCCCGTACCATGTTTGGAAGTCTCGGTTTTACAGAGCTGATTTTGATCTTGGTGATCGTGCTCATCATTTTCGGCGCGGGCAAGCTGCCGCAGTTGGGCGAAGGGTTGGGCAAGGCCATCAAGGGCTTCAAGAAGTCCGTGCATGAAGCGGAGGCCATCGAGGCCGAGGCGCAAGCACAGGCGCAGGCCCAGCAGATGGCGGCCGCACAGCCGGCCGGGCAGGCGATTGCGCCGCCTGCGCCGACCATGGCGGCGCCGATGCCCGATGTGCAGGCCGCAGCCGCCCATTCGGCCCCGCGCGCGTAAGTCGATCATCCGGCGTATCGCGTGAGGCGATGCGCCGGTCCCGTGCACTCGCGTCGCGAGTGTGCGACCCCTTGTGTTTGTTGCCGTCCCATGGTCCCTGCTCGTGGGGGTGCGGCGTGTAAGAGGAACAAACGAATCTATGACCACGCAAGCTCCCACGCCGGTGCAGTTGCCGATCGGCCATATCGAACGCTTCGCGGGAAACGGGAAGGCTCGCAGCACGGGCGACGGGAAGTTGGCCGTCAAGGCCGGGATTCCGCTGCCGCATCATGTCGGGCTGGATCGCGACGAGCAGTGGTTCTATATCGCCGAATCCGGGTCGGACCGCATTCGTCGCGTGAACATTCTCGACGGCACCATCCATAATTTCGCCGGCATCGGCGAGACCTGCTACAGCGGCGACGACGGACCCTGCGGGGAAGCCGGTCTCTATCTCCCGCTCGACATCGCCTTCGATTCGCAGAATCACCTCTACATTTGCGACTCCGGCAGCAATCGCATCCGCAAAGTCGATCGCGAGACCGGCGTCATCACCACCGTGGTGGGGACTGGGGAATTCGGCTTCAACGGCGACGGCCCCGCGTTAGAGGTGAATCTGACGTACCCGGCCGCCATCGCCTTCGGCCCGGACGATGTGCTGTATATCGGCGATACGCAGGCGCACCGCATTCGTCGCTACGACCCGCGCACCGGTCTGGTCGACACCATCGCGGGATTCTGGACGGCGGACGATGAGGCCCGCGAGCAACCGCTGGTCGCGAAGAATTTGGTCGTGCTGTCGGGCGACGCCATCGGGATCGACTTCACGGGCGAGGACGAATGGTTGCGCCCCACCTGCACCAGTGGCGTGGACCTCTCGTTGTATATGGATGACGGGCGTCCGGCGACAGAGGCGCGGCTCTACGACATCGTGGGCTTGGCGGTCGATCAGGACGACAATGTGTTGGTGGTCGATAAGGGCAGCAACCGCGTGCGCCGGATCGACATGCGCACCGGGCTCATCTCCACGGTGGCCGGGACCTGCTTCTACGGATACGATGGTGACGACAAGCCCGCGACGAAGGCGATGCTTCACGCGCCGGAAGCGGTCGTCGTGGACCCGCAAGGCAATCTCTACATTTCCGATACGATGAATCACCGAGTTCGTCGCGTCGATGCGCAGACCGGGATCATCACCACCGCCTGCGGCAACGGCGACAGCGGCTACGAAGACAAGCACATGGGCGGCTGCGGCGCGGCCCGCTTTGTTGCGAAGGACGATGTGGCGCCGCTGAAAATCGGCGAGTCGCTCACCGCCATCGAGGCGGTCGTGAATTCGCCGGTGGGTCTGGCGCTCGATCGCCAAGGGCAATTGTACGTCTGCGAACGCGGCGAAAATCGCATCCGCCGTGTCCGCGTCGGGTAGACGCGCCTGCACGCGGGCCCCGTCCGGTGGCTGTCCGCGGCGAACTTCTTCCGTGCTCGGGTCATGCCCGCGGTGACCGGTCTGCGGAATCGGATGCGAAGACGGTAAGTTGACCCTGCGCATGATTCGACCTGTCGTTCACACCTGTTCCTGGCCGGTTTTGGCCGGAGCCCTCTGCCTGGCCCTGCTGCTCGGATGGATGGGCGTGCCGCTCGTCAGTTCCGAAGGCCTGGTCATCCGCTCGCAGTTCGCCGCCGGTCCCATTCCCGATACCGCCGACCATGCCGCCTGGGCCGCGGTGCCCGCCATGACCCTGCCGCTGAGCGGCCAAGTCATCACGAGACCGGTCTGGCCCGATCCGACGGCGCGCGCCTTGACCGTGCGCTCCGTCCATAACGGCAGCGACATCGCGTTCCTGCTCGAATGGCAGGACAATACCAAGAATGACCGGCTGACCCCGGGCACCTTCCGCGACGGCGTGGCGATCGGGCTGCCGTTGGGCGACGCGCCCGCATTTTTTTGCATGGGCCAGCTCGACCACTACATCAACATCTGGCATTGGAAGGCGGACTGGCAGAGCGACGTGGATCGCCGCGCCGCCAAGCAAGCCGAGTCGAAAAAGGGTGCGGGGGAAGTGCGGCGGTTCGAAGTGATTCCTCGCCGCGCCTCCTCGGTGGAAGATTTGATCGGCGGCGGGTTCAGCACGTTGACCAGCAAGCAGTCGCAGGGCCGCATTCAAGGTAGCGCGATCTGGAAGGACGGCGTGTGGCGCGTGGTGATGCGCCGGCCGCTGGCCGCGTCCGACCCTGAGAACGAAGCGAAGCTTGTGCCCGGCCGTGTGCAGACCGTGTCCTTTGCCGTGTGGAACGGGGAGAACAAGGAGCGGAACGGGCAAAAGTCCGTCGCGCCCTGGTTTCAATTGATGATCGACCCGGCGGTTGCCGGGGCATCGTAGGGCGAGCTCGAACATCGGCGGGCGACGACGCCTGCTGTGTCATGCGGTGTGGTGTTCGCGCCGGAGAGGATGCTGGATACCAGGATGCTCAACAGCGGAACGTGCCGCAGGCGTTCGTGGAAAGCCCTCCCCTGTGGGTGGGCTTTTTTTGTGACGACGTGTGTGGTGAGCCTGTCCGGCCTGCTGCCGCTTGATAGCGTTGCGCAGGTCTCGACGAAGGGCTGCACCATGCCCGATGACGAGGCCGTGAAGCTCGGCGAACAATTCGGCATTGTCGTCGGCGCGGTCGATGAGGACATCCGGAAAGAGCTGGGCTTGCAGCGTGTGGAAGGCGTAGTGGTGTTCGAGGTTATCGGCGGCACGCCCGCAGAGTTGGCCGGTATCAAGGTCGGCGCTGTTCTCAAAGAGATCGACAAGGTCGACGTGCGGACGTTGCAGGACTTCGGCTGCGCGTTGGAGCGGGCCATGAAGACCACGAATTTTACGATGGGGACCTACGAACCGGCGGACCCTGGCGATCCGGTCGGCTGGGGCGTCAATTTTCATTTTGTGCGGATCCTCAAGGATTGAGCCTGTCGAACAGGCGTAGGAACGAGTCATGATGCGACGGGGCATAGTCATCGGAGCGATCGGGCTCATCGGGCTCGCGCTTGTGGCGGGTACGATGTTGGTCGATCGCGCCAGCGCCCAGAAGGCCGACGGCTCCATCCGCGCCCTCCCTGAGGCCGCGCCGGGAGCTGCGTCTGCTCCATCCACTCCATCCGCTTCATCCGATTGGGTCGCCGAGATCGAGAAGACGTTCATCCGCTCGGAAGACTGCAAGCAGTGCCACGATCGCCACTACGAAGAATGGAAGGGCGCGCGGGAGCAGACGCCGGATTTGAAAACGTTCGGGCGCGTCGATGCGGCGTTGCTGCACGGCACGGCGCTGGAGTCGCCGGTCTTCCGCACCGTGTTGGGACTCTGGCTGCAAACCAAGCCGACGGCGGCCGAACGCGCGAAGTGCCTGTCGTGCCATGCGCCGTCGACCACCGTCTATCCGCAGCATGCCGATAAAATCGTCGAACAGATCCAATCGGGCAAACCGGGTGTCGAGGGGATCGGCTGCGCCTCCTGCCATTTGATCGGCTCGGTGGAAGCTCAAGGCGGACCGCCGCCGACCTTCCGCATTACGCCGGGCCCGATGATGTTCGGGCCCTATAGCGATCCTGAAGAAAACCTGGTGCATCCGGCTACGCAGTCGGACCTGTTTCGCGGCGCGAATTTTTGCGCTTCCTGTCACTTCGACAAGGTGAAGGATGTTGCACGCAACGATCTGCCGGGCGAAATTCTGCACGGCACGATTTGTCAGGATTGCCACATGGAGCCGTCGACCGGCAGTTCCACCTCGAAGCGCGGGTCGATGACGCGTTCGATCGGACGCCATTGGTTCCGCGGCGTAGTCATTCCCGGCACATTGCTGAAGAATCGGAATCTTCAAGCCGAGTGGATGCCGCGCATCGACATCGACGTCACGAAGGGAACGGAGTCGCTCGACGGCACGGTGCTCGTGCGGGTGGGCAGCTTGCCGCACAGCTTCCCGGACGGCGACCCGGTCTTGAAACAGTTCACGCTCGACATTGCCGTGAAGGATGCGAAGGGCACGGTCCTCTCGCGGGAGGAGCAGCACTTCGGTCTGCCCTTCGAGCAGATCTTGCGCGGGCCGATTCCCGATCCGTTCATCAAGGGCGGCACCACGCGGAAGGTGCCGTTCAAGGCCTCCTGGAAGGGCGGGGAGGCGGCGACGGTCGAAGCCGTGTTGAACTACCGGCTGATCCCGACACCGTCGGCCGCGCTGAAGGACGCGTATCTCGCGACCTTGCCGAACGAGGAGGCGCGCAAGCAGGCCGCCTCGATCATCGAGGACTACGTGCAGCCGCGCATTTTGACCTATCGCGTGAAGAGCCTGGAGAAGAACTAAGTGGTGGTGCGGCGGTCAAGGGCGACGGACGTGCCGAGAGAGGTGGACTTGTGACCCTGCATCCTACGCTCGCGAAGTGGCTGGGCATCGGGGCGGTGGCGCTGCTCTGTCTGATCGGGCAGGCCGTCACGCAGGGTGTCGCCGAAGAGCCGGCCAAGGCAAAGCCGACTTTGGAGAAGGCGTTTCCCGCCGCCGCCAAGTGTAAGCGCTGCCACGAGCGTGTGTATGAAGAGTGGGAAACCTCGCCGCTCTCTCGGTCGATTCACAGCGCGCTCTTCCGCGCGTCCTTGGACGAATACCTGAAGACGACCGGGGGCAAGGACAAGGCCCTGTGCCTGCGCTGTCACACGCCGCACATCAACGAATTTCCTGAACAGGCCGACCAATTCATCAAACAAATTCAGTCGGGCGAGCCCGCGATCGACGGCGTGGCCTGTGCGCAATGTCATTTGATCCGCGAGGTCGACCGCAGCGGACACCCGCCGGTGCCGAAGTACGACCTGGGCAGCAAGACGCTCTATGGGCCGTACAAGAATGCGGCGCAGAATCTGGCCCATCAGTCGATGGAGTCCGAGCTCTTCCGCAAATCCGAACTCTGTTTGAATTGCCACCTCACCGTCCCGGCGGCGGCCAACCTGGGCAAGAGCAACGATCTGCTCGGATCCTGGGAAAGCAGCAAGGCCATGAAGGCCGGGAAGGAATGTCAGACGTGTCATATGCCGGAGCAAACCGGCGAGTCGGCCAACGGCGAGGCGAAGCGCAAGGTGGCCAATCACTCCTTCCCGGGGCGCATCGGGAAGCTGCGGCAGGAAGCGGCGCATTTGGATGTGGCGACCGTCATCAAGGGCGACAAGACGACGGTGACGGTGAAGGTGCAGAGTCTGGTGCCGCACAACTTGCCGGCGACCCATCCTGGATGGGCCAGCGTCGTGCTCGATGTGAGCGTGCTCGGGAAAAACCTTAAGACGGTGTTCAACGAGAAGCGGGTGTACGGCCGTCGTTATGACGACGCGAAGGGCCAGGCGACGGTGTTTGATTTCGCCGCCGTGAAGGTGGTGGAGGATACCGTGCTGAAGGCCGATGAAGTCCGGACCGAAACGTTTACGTTCCCCACGCCGAAAGACACCAAGACGTTCGATGTGGAAGTGACCCTCAACTACGCGCCCGTCAACGGGCCGGCATCGTTCCTCCAGCGGATCGAAGCCGAATCTCCGACCGGGACGCAAGACCCGGCGTTCCAGCCGATCCCCATCACCAAGTTCAGCGCCAACGTGCCCGTCGAATAGCGTCCTGTGCGCGCCGCATGCGGAGCCTCCTGCGAGGTCGCCTGTGCGGCGCGACGGCTACTGCTCCGCGTCGCTTCCGTCAGTCCTTGTCCACTCAGACCCCAAAATGCAGCACGCCGCCATCTGGCACTCGCCACGCAGGCCGCTCGTGGTTGCTGTGGCTTGAGCGGAACCTGACAGAGGCGGAGACGGGCACGATGGATCGACAGTAATAGTCCGGTCGAGTTCACCCGCGCCTGCGACAGTCGCACGCAATGGAATACGTAGAAAATCAGGACAGCAATGTGAGGCCTGCTGCGATGAGGTTGGAGCTGAGACGGTCTGCGGTGCAGCGAGCGTTCGCGCGGCAGGAGATCCTGACTAGTCTGCGACGATCGTCGAGCCGGGCGATTTCATCTTGAAAATTTGAATCGCCGCGTACACGTGTTTGGCTGGTTGGTTCAAGATCAGCCGACAGTTGGTCACGCGCGTATCGAGCAGTTCAAAGGGCCCGCCGCTGTAGTGCACGTCGCAGTCGTCGAGCGAACAGTTCTTATAGACGTGGTTGTCGAGCGACAGCTTCGTCTTGTTGAAGGTCTGCCCGTCGATCACGATGTACTCCGGCGCCATGCCCATTACCGCTCCAGGTGGTTCCGCTGCTGTTTTGTGCTAGGTGTTCGATGGTGCCGCGCGCATGACTGCGTCGACGGAACGCGCGACTATAGCAAAGCCGATCGAGCGCAGCAAACGCATCGTGGATGCGCCTGCGACGATCCGATTTCCTCCTTGATCCGCCTCCGGCATCCGTATACAGTAGCCGAAATTTTCTGCGTATTTCACTCCATTATCATGGAGTTAGCTGCTGGTATCGAGTCCGGAATTCCGTCAGGACTCCCTCTTCGGTCGTAACACGGTCGAGTCCTGCGTGCGTGGTCGTCGGGCAGCGCATCCAACGCGTCGCGTTCCGTCAACCTTGGGAGGACATCACTGTGACTGACTCAGCCATCGTTACGTTTGCGTTTGTGGCCGCGGTTGCGGGCATCGCCTATGGCCTGTATTTGGCCATGTGGATTTTCAAACTCGATCCGGGCAATGCCAAGATGCAGGAGATCGCCAAGGCCATTCAGGAAGGCGCGGGCGCCTACATGAATCGGCAGTACCGCACCGTCGGGATCGTGGCGGCGACCCTCTTCGTCGTGCTGTGGCTGGCGGGCGCAGTGTCGGAAAAATTCGGGCTGCTGACGGCGGTCGGATTTCTCATCGGGGCGGGCGCTTCGTCGATTGCCGGCTACGTCGGGATGATCATCGCGGTGCGCGCCAACGTGCGCACGGCGCAGGCGGCCCACAAGGGGATGAACGCCGCGCTGACGGTGGCGTTTCGCGGCGGCGCGGTGACGGGGCTCTTGTTGATCGGGTTGGGGCTGCTGGCCATCACGGGATTTTATGTCACAGCCGAAAGTCTGGCCGGGCAGGAAAAAGCCGTTCACGCGTTGTTGAGTTTAGGGTTCGGCGGCAGCTTGATCTCCGTGTTCGCGCGTGTCGGCGGCGGCATCTACACGAAGGCGGCCGACGTCGGGGCCGACTTGGTCGGTAAGGTTGAAGCCGGCATTCCGGAAGACGATCCCCGCAACCCGGCCGTGATCGCGGATAACGTGGGCGACAACGTCGGCGATTGCGCAGGCATGGCGGCGGACCTCTTTGAAACCTACGCGGTGACGACCGTGGCGGCGATGGTTTTGGCGTTCACGCTCTTTAAGGGACAACCCAACGTGAACAGCGCCATTCTCTATCCCTTGGCGCTGGGAGCTGTGACGATCTTTGCGACGATCATCGGCATTTTCTTCGTGAAGGTCAGTCCGGGCGGCGAGATCATGCCGGCGCTCTACAAGGGCCTCTTTGTCGCGGCCGGGCTGGCGGCGGTCGCGTTTCTCCCGATCACCACGATGATCATGGACGGTGTGGGCGGTGTCGGCGGGATGAGTTATTACGTCGCGGCGCTGTTGGGGCTCATCGTCACGATGGCGATGGTGTTCATTACGGACTATTACACGTCGAAGAGTTTTGCGCCGGTCAAAGCGATCGCGAAGGCGAGCGAAACGGGGCATGCAACGAACATCATTGCGGGCCTCGCCGTCGGTATGCAGTCGACCGCCTGGCCGGTGGTGGTCATCGGCGGCGCCATTCTCATCAGTTTCAAGCTCGCGGGGCTATACGGGGTGGCGACGGCGGCCGTTTCGATGCTGTCGATGGCGGGAATCGTGGTGGCGATCGATGCGTTCGGACCGATCACGGACAATGCGGGCGGCATTGCGGAAATGTCGCATCTGGGCAACGAAGTGCGCAACATCACCGACCCGTTGGATGCCGTAGGGAATACGACCAAGGCGGTGACGAAGGGCTATGCCATCGGCTCGGCGGCCTTAGCGGCGGTGGTCCTGTTCGCCGAGTATGCACGGGAAGTCGCCGCGCGTAACGCGACGATCACGTTCGATCTCTCCGACCCGAAGGTGCTGGTCGGCTTGTTTTTGGGCGGCATGTTGCCGTTTCTGTTTGCGGCCTTCTGCATGCGGGCCGTCGGCGAGGCCGGCGGATTGATCGTCGAGGAAGTGCGTCGTCAGTTCCGCACGATCAAGGGCATCATGGAGGGAACCGGCAAGCCGGAGTACGGCAAGTGCGTGGACATCGTGACGCAGGCGGCCCTGCAAAAGATGATGATCCCGGGACTGATCCCGGTGGTGTCGCCGTTGGTCGTCGGCGTGATTCTCGGGCCGCAGGCCTTGGGCGGTGTGCTGGTCGGCAGCATCGTGACGGGGTTGTTCGTGGCGATCTCCATGACCAGCGGCGGCGGCGCCTGGGACAACGCCAAGAAGTATATCGAGGAGTTGGGGCTGAAGGGGTCGGAGACGCACAAGGCGGCGGTGACGGGCGATACGGTCGGCGATCCCTACAAGGACACGGCGGGGCCTGCGATCAATCCGATGATCAAGGTCATCAACATCGTCGCGCTCCTGATCGTCTCCCTGATCGTCTGAGCAGATCACGGCGCGGCTGGACCTGTCGAGGTGGAGCGATTCTGCGCGCGCCTTGACGGTGCGAGAAAACGGGGAGTAAGCTCGCTATAGACGGATCACCTCGCGGCACGATCTCACGCGCGCCGCGTCTCACGGGAGGTGCCTCTATGGAGAAGCAAGAGCGGAGGCCGGAGACCAAGAAGGAACCGCAAGGGAAAGACGAGGTCAAAGCCAACCCCAAGGTGGTGGAGACCGGGAAGAAGCTGAAGGAAGATATCGATAAGCTCGTCGACGAAATCGACGAGGTGCTCGAAAAAAACGCCGAAGAATTTGTGAAGAACTATGTGCAGAAGGGGGGCGAGTAATCGCCCCTTTTTTTTGTGTTCGGTTCCGGGCCGACTTCGGGAATCTCATGGCTGGTGAGCCTGCGGAGGCCTCTGCCGATTGCGCGCCGCGCCCGCAGCTGCTGGTTTGACAACCCACCAGCGCCTCGTTAGACTCCGCCCTCAATCGTCGTGCGTACGGTGCGTCTGCCGGTCTTGTTCGGTTGTGCCTGCCGGTGTCTGAACCGGGCGACCGTGATTTTTCTGACGTTCGCGGTCAGTCATCGATGTCCACCATGCGGCCGCGCCTCTGGATTTTTCCACCCATTAGCTCCGATAGCCAGCGCGGTCTCGCGCAGGCCCTGTCTATTTCGCCGGTGACGGCCTCCGTGCTGTTGGCTCGCGGCATCACCTCGCCCCAGGCGGCCAGCCAATGGCTGCGGCGCGATGCCGACGTGCTGCACGATCCCATGCTGCTGCCCGATATCAAGGCGGCGATCCATCGGCTCCAGCGTGCGCTGACGTCCCAAGAACTGGTCTGCTTCTACGGCGACTATGACGTAGACGGGATGTCGGCCACGAGCATTTACCTGTCCATTTTTCGGGCGCTCGGGATGCGCGCCATGGCCTACATCCCGCATCGCATGCGCGAAGGCTATGGGCTCAATCGCGAGGCGGTCGAGCATCTGCATAGCGAAGGTGTCACGCTGCTGGTCACGTCCGATTGCGGCACCACCTCGCATGCCGAGATCGCGCGCGCGGCTGAGTTGGGCATGGATGTGTTGGTGACCGACCATCACCAGACCGACGAGACCATGCCGCCGGCGTTGGCCGTGATGAATCCGCATCGCAAGGATGCGCGCTATCCCTTTCCGTTGCTCTGCTCCGGCGCGCTTGCCTACAAGGTCTGCCAGGCTTACCTGCAGACATTCGGTGGACCGATGGAGCTGCTGGCCGCCCAACTCGATTTGGTGGCGCTGTCCACCGTGGCCGATGTCGTGCCGCTGGTGGATGAGAATCGCCTGTTCGTGCGCGAGGGCTTGCTTCGGATCACCGCCGGCGATCGCCCCGGCCTGCGCGCGTTGAAGCAGATCTCCGGCATCGATCGGCCCTGCACGACCGGCATGCTGGCCTTCAAGTTGGTGCCGCGGTTGAACGCGGCCGGACGGCTGGACCATGCGTTGCTCGGCGTCCGCCTGCTGACCACCGAGGATCCGGACGAAGCCCAGGCCTTGGCCGCCAAACTCGACAGTTTGAATCGCGATCGGCAGCGGATCGAGGACGAAGCCCTGCGGGATTTGGAGGCGACGTTCCCGGTGCAGCCGGACCATGCGGCGGTGGTCGCCTGGTCGCGCAACTGGCATCTCGGCGTGGTCGGCATCGTCGCGGCGCGCATGGTGGAGCGCACGCATCGACCGGCGGTGGTGCTGTCCGTCGACGAGCAGGGCATCGCCAAAGGCTCGGTGCGAAGCATTCCCGGCTTCGACGCCTATCTCGCCCTCGCGGAATGCCGCGATCTCCTGGTGGCGTTCGGCGGCCATCCCGGCGCGGCGGGGCTGACGATTCGAGAGGCGCAGTTACCGGCCTTTCAGGAGCGGTTCCGCGCGGTGGCGGCTGCGCACCACACGGCCACGCAGGACCCGACCTTACGGGTCGATGCTGAAGTACAATTAACGCAGGTCGACTTAGGGCTGATCCGCGAACTCGATACGCTGCATCCCTTCGGGGCCGGCAATCCGGAGCCGACGCTGGCGGTCCGGAAGCTCAAGGTGCTGGATGCGCGGGTGGTGGGCACCAATCATTTGAAGCTGACGGTGCGCCAGGGCAACTCGTTTCCGTTCTCCAGCATCGGGTTTCGGATGGGCGCGCTGACGCAGCAGGGGATCTTGAAAGATCAGCCGGTGGACCTGGCGTTTGTGCCGGAAGTGAATCGGTGGAACGGGATGGAGCAGATTCAGTTGCGCATCGTGGACGTGCGCGCGAGCGAACGAGGCTGACGCGACCATGCCGTACGGGACGGTCACGGATATCGACGGACTGATCAGCCGCCTGCAGGCCTATCAACCGGAGGCGGACGTGGCGCTCGTCCGTCGCGCGTACGACTTTTCCGCCAAGGCCCATGCCGGGCAGATGCGCAAATCGGGCGAACCCTACCTCAAGCATCCGCTCGCGGTCGCCGGGATTCTGACGGTGCTCCGCAGCGACGTCTCGGCCATCGTGGCCGGGCTCCTCCACGATACCCTGGAAGACACGGTCGCGACCAACGACGAATTGGAACGCCAATTCGGCAAGGAAGTCGTGCACCTGGTCGACGGCGTCACGAAGATCGGCAAGATCCAATTCAAGAATTACGAAGAAAAGCAGGCGGAGAATTTCCGCAAGATGGTCCTCTCCATGGCCGACGACATTCGCGTCGTCCTGGTCAAGCTGGCGGACCGGCTGCACAACATGCGCACGCTGCAACACCACCGGCCGGTGAAGCAGCAGGAAATCGCGCAGGAGACGATGGAGATCTACGCGCCGCTGGCCAATCGGCTGGGTATCGGGTGGATGAAGAATGAGCTGGAGGACCTCTGTCTCAAGTACCTCAAGCCGGATGTCTTCCAGATGCTCGTACAGAAGGTCGCCAAGCGCGAGGAAGATCGGCGGCAGTATATCGACGAAGTGTCGGACATCGTCCGTAAGGAGTTGGCCTCAGCCGGGTTGCCGGGAGAGGTGCACGGACGGCCGAAGCATCTCTACGGCATTTACCAAAAGATGCAGCGGCAGGGCATTTCGTTTGAGGAAGTCTACGACCTGACGGGCATTCGGATCCTCACCGATACGAAGATGAACTGTTACGCCACGCTCGGGCTCATCCATTCCATTTGGCGCCCCGTGCCCGGCCGCTTCAAGGATTACATTGCGATCCCCAAGTCCAACCTGTATCAGTCGCTCCACACGACGGTGCTGGGTCCGAAGGCGGAGCATGTGGAGTTTCAGATCCGCACGGAAGACATGCATCGCGTGGCCGAGCAGGGCATTGCCGCGCACTGGAAGTACAAGGAGCAGGGCCCGATCGCCGAGCGTGACGGCAAGGTGTTCAGTTGGCTCCATCAATTCGTCGAGTCCCATCGCGACCTGCCCGACAACCGGCAGTTCATGGACTCGGTCAAGCTGGACCTCTTCCATGATGTTGTCTACGTGTTCACCCCCAAGGGGATGGTGAAGGAAATGCCGCGCGGCTCCACGCCGCTGGATTTTGCGTTCGCCATTCACACCGAGATCGGGAACCACTGTGTCGGCGCCAAGGTCAACGGCAAGATCGTGCCGTTGCGCTACACCATCCAAAGCGGCGACGCGGTGGAAATTCTCACCTCGCCCACGCAGACCCCCAGCAAGGATTGGCTGAAGGTTGTCCGCACGTCGCGCGCGAAGACCAAGATCAAACATTGGATCAAGCAGGAAGAGCAGGCGCGCAGCGTGGATATCGGCCGACGCCTGCTCGAAGTGGAATTGCGGAAGCATCACCTGGCGCCGGGGCAGATGCTCAAGTCCGAGGCCATGGCGGCGGCCGCCAAGGCGTCCGGCTATGAGGGCATCGATGAGCTGATTGCCGCCGTCGGCTACGGCAAGTTGGCGAGCGCACAGGTGGTCGCCAGACTGCTACCGCAATCGGAGGGGGCCGTCGCGCCGCCTGCCGACAGTCAGACCGGCGCCAAGCCCCCCGCGCTGAAGGGCGACGAGAAGGGCGTGAAGGTACGCGGCGCGCGGGATTTGTTGATGCAACTGTCCCGCTGCTGCAATCCGGTGCCGGGCGATCGTATCGTGGGCTACATCACGCGCGGGCGCGGGTTGACGATCCACGCCGTGGGTTGCCCCAACCTTGAAGCGCTGGACTACGACCGCGAACGCTTAGTGGAAGTCGAGTGGGACCAGGCAGACAGCGGGACCCATGACGTGAAGATTTCGGTGATCGCTGTCGATCGCACGGGGGTGCTGGCCAACGTCTCGTCGTCCATTGCGGACTCCAACGCCAACATCAGTCGCGCCGAAATTGCCACAAGGGAAGATCGCAAAGCCGTGCTCGATTTCGTGATCGAGGTGGCCGACACGCAGCATCTACGCAAGGTGTTGGAAGCGGTGGAGCGGGTGGAAGGTGTGATCTCCGCGCGGCGCGTGCGCACCTGGCAAACGCGGTAGCGGTCGAGCGGTCTTGCGCGCCCCGGCCTCTGTGCGGCCTCGCTAAAACTGCAGCTTCATTCCGCGGGCGAGTTTCAAGGCTTCCGCGCGGCCGCCGCGCAACTCCAGCACATACATCGCCGGTTCGTTCGGTTGGTATTGCGGGCAGGCATTGCCGGGCAAGGTGCAGATCGGCACGCTCGGCTCCAGGTGCACGATCTGTTTGCGTTCGTTCAGCCAAATGATATCGAGCGCAAGCCTCGTGTTCTTCATCCAGAAGGTCCAGGCTTGCGATTCGCCGAAGATGAAGAGCATCCCGCGGTCGTCCGGCAACACTTCGCGATACATCAGGCCTTGCGCGCGCTTCAGCGGCGTATCGGCCAGTTCCGCCTGGATCGTGTAGCCGCCTGGGGTGCGGATAGGAACGAGCACGGTCGGTTCCGTCGGCTGAGGCGCCGGCGTTGCGGTCGCCGCCTGGGCCACCGGCTGTGGGATGCCGGGCGGGGAGGCCTGCGCCAGCCACGAGAGGCAGGCGAGCAGCAGCACGGCCCCAGTCGCGGGCCGGAGGCTGCGGATCTTGTCGCCCTGCTTGCGCATCGCGCGTACCGTAGTGGCTCGCCCCTGCAGGTGTCAAGGCGGCGCGCATCGCCTTGCAATCGGCGCGAAGGGTGTGTAATCCTTCCGTTCCGTTGTCGTTGGCGTGGACTGGAGGGCGTATGAGAGAGAAGCGGCGGGTGCTCTACAAGAAGGGCGTGTTTGTCTGTCCCAAGTGCCGGCAGTCGTATGTGCAGGATAAGTGGATGGAAGAGTTCCGGATTCGCTGCCACAAGTGCGACTATCGCGGAACGCTGACCGAGGTGTCGGTTGAAGAGCATTTGGATGAGGAGACGGTTCGGTACTAGCGTGCGGAGTACGGCGCGGCCGTTCGGTGCGCGCCCACGTTCCCGTACGCGACGCGGCCATCCGGCGTACGGGTGCCTGTCTCTCCTGTGCCTGTTCTTCCTGCTGACTGTGCTCACTCCGGCCTGGGCCGTAGCTGAGACTGAGACCGCGCCTTCCCCCATTGTCGTGTTGGTCGCCTACCATTCCGGAACTGGACAGACTGAACAGTTGGCCAAGTCCGTCGCGGCGGGCGCGGAAAGCGTGCCGGGCACCAAGGCCACGCTGCGTCGTGTGGAGCGCGTTACGGCGGAGGAACTCTTTGGTGCGGATGCGCTGGTGTTGGGCTCGCCGGTCTATTGGTCGAACATGGCCGGCGAGGTGAAGACCTTCATCGACAACTGGCAATTCAAGTTCGGTGTGTGGCCGGAACTCAAGTTGAAAGATAAAGTGGGCGCGGCGTTCGCCACGGGCGGACAGGTTGCTGGCGGAAAAGAGCTGACCATGCTCAGCATCCTGGCCGCCATGCTGCACAACCAAATGATCGTGGTCAGCGGCGGCGGGGCCTTCGGCGCCTCGGCCACGACGGAAGGCGACAGCCCCGGCATCGATGAGCCGGAGCGCGCCGCGGCGCAGGCGCTCGGCCGCCGTGTCGCAGAGGTTGCCGCAATGGTGCGTCAGCATCCGCAGGCCCCAGTCTCGACGCAGTAGCGCCCGATTCGATTTCCATTTTTCTCCTCCGTCCTCCTCCTCCTTCTTCTTCTTCTTTCTCACACTCACAAGCTCGGTCGTCAGCATCTCCCCTATAGGTTCGTGAGGCATGCGTCGGTACGCCGTGCTGTCGCCTGCTTACCTGTGTGCGATGCCGAGCGGAAGGCTGGCGCTTAACGGGGAGGTAAGGAGACGTGGCGGATGGCGTGCGCCGCCATACCTCTCGCAAGAGGGCGGCAGGCAGCAGCGAACGGCACTGTGCGCGCGAGACGAAATCGGGGGAAGACTAGGGCGAAGTCAGTTGATCGGCGGCGAGGTTTACGAGGTCACGGATATTCTTGGCGCAGCGTCCGCAGCAACCGGCATCCTTGAGGCCGAAGGTGGCGATGAGCGATGAGCGGGTGACGGACCCGGCTCGACCGGCTTCCTGCACATCCCGTTCAGTGAGGCCTTTGCAGAGGCAAACATACATCGGAGACCTTCTTTCCGGTATGGGACTGCGCGTCCTCTTGATAGATTATGAGAACCAATATCAATTGAGTTGAGTGTACAGGGGTGCGGAGAGGCTGTCAAGCGGGGGTATCTTTGCGGTATTTGGCCGCGCGCAGCGCGGCTGAGGCTGAGGCCGCACGATTGTCTGGCGAGGCGCAGCGTTACGGCAAGAACCGGCATGTTGTTGCAGCGCTGACGGGACCAGGACGCAGAAAGGCGGCGCCACGGTGGCACAGGTGAGAGGCCTCAACGCTGACGGATGGTGATGCTGCCGCGCCTCATGCTATCGGAACTTACGGGTAGGCCGTTGGAGCAAGACCTGGGATGTGCTGCTGAGATGAAAGTCTGCGCTCACAATGGCGGCAAAGCGCGCAACCCTGGGCCGAGGTGGAGCGCTCCGTTGAGAGAGGGAATTCCTGGTAGGGACGTGGTCGATATGCCGCGTTGAGAGTCCGTCTGTTGGCCATCCGAATGTAGTCAGGCGGACCGACAGATGCCGGCCCGCCTGCATCGCTTAGCGGCGTGAGGCGGTGCGCTCGAGTTCGTCCACCATTTCTCGGATCATATCGAAGCCCGATTGCCAAAAGGATGTCGACCGCATGTCCACGCCGACCGACGCAAGAATGTCGGCTGGGCTTTTCGACCCGCCGGTGCTGAGCAGCTCCAGGTACTTCGGCACGAACGAAGCGCCCTGTTGCCGGTACATGCCGTACAAGGCCAACACGAGCAGGTTCCCGAAGCTATAGGCGTAGCAGTAAAACGGCGTGTGATAAATGTGCGGGATCGTAATCCACTCCCAGTTGAATTCCTCCGGCACCCGCACGGCCTTGCCGAACTGCTGCTTCAGGAGCGTGCCGTAGGTCTTCGAGAGCTCCTCCACGGTGGCGCCCTTGCCGATCATGTCGTGAGCGGTCCGCTCGAATTGGACGAAGTAGGCTTGCCGCATGACGGTGGCGTAAATGTCGTCGAGTTGGCCGAGCAGCAGCCCTTGCTTCACTCGGGTGTTGCGTTCCTGTTGAAGCAGCGCATCGGAGAGGATGCGTTCTCCGAACACGGACGCCGTCTCGGCCAGCGGTAAGGTCGAATGAAACGTAAAGACCGGGTGGTGTGCCGCCAACATACCGTGGACAGCGTGGCCGAGCTCGTGGGCCATGGTCGCAATATCGCGCGCGTCGCCGGTGTAGTTCAGCAGCACGTAGGGGGTCTTCCCGGGCACGATGCTGTAGCAATAGGCCCCGCCGACCTTGCCTTGTTGGGGCGTCGCGTGGACGTGACCTTCCTCGAAGACCTGTGTCGCCAAGTCGGCGAGTTTCGGTGAGAACCCGCGATACGAATCCAGCACGAGGCGCACCGCATCCTGGTAGCCGTAGGCTTTCTCGGTGCCCCGAAACGGCGCATAGATGTGATAGCGAGACATATCGCGAAGACCGCAGACTTTCGCCTTAATCTTAAAGTATCGCTGGAAGAGCGGCGCGTTCTTCAGGCAGGTGTCCAACAGCGCGGTGACGGCCTCCTCGGGGATGTCGTTTTGAAGATTGCGCGAGCCGATCGGGGACGTGAAATGGCGCAGTCCCAGTTGCTCGGCTTTCCAGTCGTTCACCAGCGCCTTGTACATCTCGCCGAGGCTGTCGCGGTGTTGGCCGAAGACCCGATGCATCTCCCGGTAGGCCGCCTCGCGCAGGCGCGGGTTGGCGCCCCGCACGTAGCTGGAGAGTTCCTCCCGCGTCATCGTCTTTTTCTTGCCCTTCACGGTGAGCGTGAACGACAAGCTGTTGGTCACCAGGTCGTACAACGTGGTGATCGCGGTGCGTCCGGTCGTGTTCTTGACGTTGAGGACCTTTTCCTCCGCCTCGCTGAGCGTGTGCGGGGTAAAGCGGCGGATGGACTCCAGGTGGTAGCGGTAGCGCGGCGCCTGGTCCATCAGGTGTTGCGCGGCGGCCTCATCGAGGCTTTGCCACCACAGGTCGAAAAAGAGCAGGCGATTGTGAAATCCCGTGAGGCGTTCCTCGACCAGCGCCTTATGCGACCGAGCCGGTGCGTGCGCCGTATTTTCCGAGTACCAGAGATAGGCATGGGCGCCGAGCGTCGACGAGGCGGCGGCGATGGCCTCCTGCTGTTCCAGGAGTCGAATGAAGTCCGAGGGCGTGAGGGTGGCGCTCAACCGCGGCCGCATCGATTCCACGGCTTCCACCAGCGCGTCCAACTTCGCCAGCTCCGACGCGAAATCCTTGATGCCGTGCGGCAGGAGATGCGACAGGTTCCAGCGATCCGGATAGCGCCTCGCACGACGGGGCGCGCGCGGCGGATGGGCGATCGAGCGGGTACGAACCGGTGGCATGCGCAATCCTCCTGGCCAAGTCCATGAACGGCGTGTAACGCGAGAGGGCAGTTGTACCACACCCGTTGCCGATACGGGAGCGTTGACTCAGATCTATGCGATGCTAGAATCCCCGCGCGGCGCACCGGCCGGCGCGGGCCGCTCTGTGATGCGTGCCTATGACTGAGCAAGAAATCGACCGTGCAATTCAATATGTCGTGGCGACCACGTCCTATGGGCGCGACACGGTGGCGACGGTGGTGCGGACCTGCCTGACCGAACTGGCCTCGCTTGCGACGACCAGTCGGCACACCTACGAGCGGGCGGCATTGATGGAATATGTCTGCCAGTGGACGATCCGGCGTACCGGCCAGCCGGAGCCGTTGGTGCGCGAGATCCTGGGCTGTGCCGGACGGTGGTTGGACCAGGTGGCGACCGAGACGGCGAGCGGCCGGCGGCCGGAGACGGGCGGAGCGGGCGGCGTTGCGGAAGCGGATGACGAGGACGACGAGTCCGCCAGCGGGTCTGCCTAGGCGCAGATACTCATTCACAGGCGGAGCGCGGAGGGAGGCACCAGTGAAGCCGACCGTTCAGCCGTTCCATGGAATCGCAGCAGAATCCGGTCGGCGTGTGACGACGCTCACGGCGGATGACCTCTCGGTCGGCCGCCTTCGTCCCCTCACCCAGCGTCCGCAACCCAAACGGCCCGCGCGAAGCGCCGAGTTCTGGCGCGGCCTGGAAGCCGACTGGCAGGCCGTCGTGGCCGCGGGCCTGGCGGACGGGATGCATCGGCGCTTGATGCACTTGCGCGCGCAGCTCACCACGTCCCATCGTGGCGTTCGAGAGTCCGCGATTGCGGAGGTTTCGCTTGCCGGTACGTTGCTGCGTCGAGGCGCGGCGGTGCGCTGGTTGCCGGAGTCGCAGGCGCGGACCGCGGACCTGGCCTGTCAGATTCCGTCCGGCCACTTTTTCGCGGAGGTCACGGCGATGGTCGGTGCGTTCCGCGAGACGCACGGCATCCCGCCGCATCGCGCCCTATTCCTGCATGATCCCGATGGGCCGGTCACACCGAGCGATGTGCTCATCCATCGGTTGCTCGCGCGGGTGTCGCAGAAGGCGCGTCAGTTGGCCGGCTATCGCGACCCCGTGGTCCTGGCGCTCTCGGTGCCGCCGCAGGACGAAGATGTGGCGTCCTCGCGTCCGCTGCCGGTCCCGCTGGATCTCCGTCGTCTGGCTGGAGCTGTCACGGGGATGCTGCTGAGCCTTCCGCATCTGAGCACGGTGGTGCTGTCGCTCTGGGGCGTGACGCCGCTCCCGGCGTCGTCGGCCGTGCGATTGGCGAATGTGGATGTGGTGGAACGAAGCGGTCAGTCGACCGCCGCGCCGCCGGTCAGCCTGTTGGTGGATAATCCGGGCGCCGCCGCCCGACTCCACCGGGATCACCGGGTGTTGCTGGCGCAAGCGCTGTAGCGGACCGGGTCCCGGCCGATCTGTGCGAGGGCGTGCGCGGACGATACGGGTAGACGCCGCGCCTGCTAGGCGGCGGGAAGCGTGCTGACGAGGAGCTCGAGGTTTTTCGTGACCATCGCGTCGCCGTTTTTTCGAGACACGTCAATGCCCGCGGCGCAGACTTCGCGGCAGCGATCCAGGCGATTCAGCGTCTTCAGCGATTCCGCCAGCGCAAAGTAGGCCGCCGAGTAGGTCGGCTTCACCGCAATGCACCGTTCCAGCGCCTCGGCCGCCTCGGCCCAATTGCGGTCGTCCATGTAGGCCTTGCCCAACCCGAACCAGGCGACATCGTCATCCGGCTCCAGGGCCAACACTCGCTTCAACGGTTCGATGCGTGGATTCGGCATGGGTCCTCCGACTGCGCACAAGGGTGGACGCGGACGATAGCAGCCCGTCGCGCGCGTTGTCTATGCGCGTTTCTGCATGCTACTCTACCATCGAGTGCGGCAGGCGGCGAACGCGGTGTTCGCGGCCAATGCGCTGACGGTCGGTTCGCCGACGCGCGAGGCCGCCTCACACAGGGACCTGACTCGTTCGATTGTGCAGCATGGGCATCACCGGCCTCGTCTACGATCCACAGTATCTTGAGCACGACATGGGGCACGGGCATCCGGAATCACCGGATCGTCTGCGTGCGATTGTCGCGCGCCTCGAACAGAGCGGCCTGATGGACAGGCTCACGCGCCTTACCCCGCGCCCGGCGGAAGACGAATGGATCACGCAGGTCCACAGTCCGCAGTACGTGGATCTGCTGAAGCAGCGGCGGCCGACAGAGGGACGCGTGCAGCTCGATCCCGATACGTCCATGTCGCCGGGGTCGCTGCCCGCCGCGTATCTGGCGGCCGGAGGGGCACTGGCGGCCTGCGATGCGCTCATGCGCGGCGAGGTGCAGCATGCCTTCTGCGCGGTGCGTCCGCCGGGGCACCATGCCGAGCAGCGGCGCGCGATGGGCTTTTGTCTGTTCAACAACGTCGCCATTGCCGCCCGGTACGTCCAGAAGCGGTACGGGCTGTCGCGCGTGTTGATCGTCGATTGGGACGTGCATCACGGCAACGGAACGCAACATACGTTCGAGGAGGATCCGTCGCTGCTGTTTTTCAGTACGCATCAATACCCACACTATCCGGGCACGGGACGCGCCACGGAGACCGGGCGAGGTGCGGGCGAGGGCCTGACGATCAACGTGCCGATGACGGCGGGCGAGGGCGACGAGGACTATATCGACGTGTTCGAGCGGGTGCTGGTTCCGGCGGCCGATCAGTTTCGCCCCGAACTGGTGATCATCTCGGCGGGCTTCGATGCGCATCGCGACGACCCGCTGGCGAATATGGCGCTGACGGAAGCGGGGTACGCGGCGCTCACCGGCATCGTCGCCGCGATTGCCGCGCGCCACAGTCAGCGGCGCATCCTGTCCTGTTTGGAAGGCGGCTACAACCTGACGGCGCTGGCAGCCTCGGTTGAGGCGCATGTCCGGGCGCTGCTCGACTCATGACCCACGTGCATTTTTCCGCACAGCTCCGGCCACGGTCGACCTAACCGCATGCGCATCACGCGATGGCTCATAGGCGTGTTGGCGGCGGCCGGGATCGGCGGGCTGGTCTACCTCTACTACACCGAGGTGAAGCCGGTCGTGATTTTCGGGCTGCGCGACGAGTACACCCATGCGATTCCGTTTCAACCGATTCCGGCCGGGCTCGACAGTTTATCGGCGGCCTCCTGCGGCACCTGCCACAAAGAGATTTACGACGAGTGGAAGTCGAGTATCCACGCGCAGGCGTACGACGATCCCTTTTTCCAGGCCTATTGGAAAAAGGACAAACAGATTTGGGTCTGTCTGAATTGCCACACGCCGCTGGAGAATCAGCAACCCACCCTCATTAAGGATGTCCCTCGCGGGCGCGTTGAAAAGGCGCGGCAGGAGCCGAATCCTCGGTTCGATCCGGCCTATCAAAAGGAATCGGTCACCTGCGCGGCCTGCCACGTGCGCGACGGCGTGATCGAAGGGCCCTACGACGACAGTGTGGCGCCGCATCCCACGAAATTCGATCCGCGCTTTCGCACCGCGCAGGTCTGCTCGCGCTGTCACAACGTGGTGTCGGGGCCGGCGCAGTTCTACAACGTGGGGCCTTGCGGGACCTATGCGGAATACGAAGGCAAGTTCTTCATGCAGGAGCGCGGCTTTATCTGCCAAAGCTGCCACATGCCGGAGATCGATCGCCCCGTGGCGACGAACGGGCCGATTCGTCGCGGACGGCAGCATCTCTGGCGCGGCGGGCACGACCCCGATATGGTCAAGCAGGCGATCACGGTCGAGGTCAAGGCCGACGCGGTCGAGCCGGGGCCGCGCGCGGATCTGGGTTTCACGCTGACGCTGCTGAATGCGGGGGCCGGGCACAAGATCCCGACCGGCGATCCCGACCGGCATTTCACCGTCGAGTTTGAAGTGCGCGACGCCGCGCAGCATGTCCTGGCGCGGCAGGGCCACACGATCGGCCGCTGGATTCAGTGGCAGCCGGCGATCATCGAATGGTATGACAATCGGCTGATGCCGCTGGCGAGTCGGGATTATCGCTTTACGTATCGCTTGCCAAGCGAGGGCGCAAAGGGGCTGACGTTGCACACGCGGGTACGGTACCATATCCTGACCGACGGCCAGCATGCGATGCTGCGGACCAAGTATGGGCTGACCGGCGACGACGCCTATTCGTACGTCGTGTATGACCGGGCGTTTCCGTTGGACGGTACGATGGTCGCGTCGACGTTATCCGTAGGGCGGCACCCGTTTGTGGAGCGCGCTCACGCGGCGGACGGATCGACGGGATCGGCCGGACCAGCTGGATCAGTTGGATCGTTGCCCGGGCCTGCCGCACATTGTGCGGTGCAGGCGGAGAGTTAAGCTTCGTCGGCCGCGTGCCGACGACCTATCGAGAGATTGAAGGGGAGTACGATGAATCACCCATTCCTGATCGATACCGAAACCTTGCAGCAAAACCTGGGGCGCCCCGGCTTGGTGGTGCTGGATGTACGCGGCCGCGCCGCCTACGAATTCGGCGGGCATATCCCCGGCGCCGTTCATTCGACCTGGCATGAGTATAGCGATCCGAAGGCGGTGGCGAAGGGATTGATCGATCCTGACCCGCTGCACCTGGAGCAGAAGATTCGCGCCTTGGGCATCAACGACGAGAGCGACGTGGTGATCTATTCCAACCCGTTCGACAATTGGGGCGACGAAGGGCGCATGTTTTGGATGTTGCATGCGCTGGGCCATCAGCACCTGCGCGTGTTGGACGGCGGATGGGTGAAGTGGGTGGAAGAGCGGCGTCCCTTCGCGCATGGACCTGTGCGCGTGGCGCCGGGGAACTTCCGGGTGCAGCCGCGCGCGGGCGTGTCCATTTTGAAGGATGAGCTGAAGCAGATCGTCAAGAGTCCCGATGCGAAGAAGGTGGCGATCCTCGATGCGCGCAGCTATGAAGAATTCCTCGGGAAGGAAGTCTCCGGCATTCCGCGACCCGGCCACATTCCCGGCGCCATTCCGGTTCCCTGGAACGGGTTCTTGAACAAGGATGGGACGCTCAAACCGGCGGAGACGATTCTGCAACGGCTGGCGGCGCAGCAGATGCACCCGCATGAGGACACGGTGGTCTATTGTACGGGCGGCGTGCGGTCGGCCTGGCTGTGGTTCGTGCTGAAGGTGGCCGGCTTTGAGCGCGTGCGCAACTACGCAGGCTCCTGGTGGGAATGGAGCCGGGACTTTGCCTGCCCCGTCGAAAAAGACACGAAAATGTTGCAGGAGCTGTTGGAGCTGGATCAGGCCGGCGAGCAGGGGGCCGGATCCGGTCAGGGCAAGCCGGGGGCGTCGGGAAAGATTCCGCGTCCTGCTTGACTCACACCAATTGGGTGGCTATGGTTAACCTGTACGTGGTGACAAGGGGTCGAAGTCTGACAGCACCGCGGCAAACGGGCTCATAACAAGGAGGAAACAGATGAGCAAGAAAATTCTGGTCGCATTGGCGGCAGTTTCGTTCATCGGTGGACCTCTGATGCTGAATTTCGCATTGGCGGCCGCTAACCCCCATGTCGCCGAAGCGTTGGAACATGCCAACGGCGCGGCCATGCACGGGAAGGAAGGCCACGCGGGCGAGGCCACGAAGCATGCGGAAGAAGCGTTGAAGCATGCCCAGGCGGCCCAAAAAGATGTGAAGAATCCCCATCTGGACGAGGGCGTGAAGCACCTCAAGGAAGCCGTCGAGCACGGCAAGGCCGGTCACGCGGATGTGGCCACCAAGCATGCCGAAGGCGCCGCCACGCACCTGTCGGAAGTCAAGTAATTGGGATCGTCAGCCGGAAGGCCTCGGCCTTCTGCGGCCTGACCACAGGGCAGACGAAACGGGCAGGCTTTGTCCTGCCCGTTTTTATTTGTGGACGTGACGTGTGATGGGCGGGGGAAGTCGGAGCCGCATCTCCGCATCCCAGCTCAGGAGCAAACGGCGAAAGTACGTGGCGATGAAAGTCGGCTTCTATCAATACGCACCGGTCTTCGGCGATGTCGCCGGGAATCTGTCCCGCGTAGAGCAGGCGATCGCGACGGCCGACTGCGACCTCCTGGTGCTGCCGGAGCTGTTCGCGTCCGGCTATCAGTTTGTGGATCGGGAGGAAGCCGAGGCGCTGGCCGAACCCATTCCCGACGGACCCACCACACAGATGTTGCTGCGGGTCGCGCGTGCGCGCCGCATGCATCTCGTGGCCGGGCTGCCGGAGCGTGGCGCGGACGGCTGTTACAATTCGGCGGCGCTGGTCGGGCCCGACGGCCTGCGCGGCGTCTATCGCAAGGCCCATCTGTTCTTTGAAGAAACGCTCTGCTTTCGCCCGGGCGACAGCGGCTTTCACGTGTGGGATATCGGGGCGGCGCGCGTCGGCATTATGATCTGCTTCGATTGGTATTATCCCGAGAGCGCCAGGACGCTGGCGTTGATGGGGGCTGACATCATCTGCCACCCGTCGAATCTGGTGTTGCCGAATTGTCCGGATGCCATGGTGACGCGCTGTCTGGAGAATCGCGTGTTCGCGATCACCGCCAACCGCACGGGCACCGAGGCGCGCGGCGGGAAGCCGCCGCTGACGTTCATCGGCGACAGTGAAGTGGTCTCGCCGCGCGGCGTCATTCTGCAGCGCGCCCCGCGTGACGGCGACGCGCTCACGGTGGTGGAGATCGATCCGGCCGACGCACGCAACAAGCAGTTGAACCGGTATAATGACTTGCTCGGCGGCCGACGCCCCGAGTTGTACCTGGAACGGTAAGATCGACGATGAGCGCGGGCGAACGATCCACGGATGAGGGCGGAGAGGCGGTGCATTCCCAGATGCAACGGGTGCCCCTGTCGAAAGGGGTGTTTCTCGTCGCCTCGCCGGCTTTGCGCGATCCGAATTTTCGTCAGACGGTGGTCTTACTGTGCGAGCACAACGATGAAGGCGCGCTCGGGTTTGTGGTGAATCGGCCGACCGCGATGAATCTATCCGAGGTGCTGCCGCAGGTGCCGATCATGGAAGCGCAAAAGCACCCGCTCTTCTCGGGCGGTCCGGTCCAGACGAATCAGGTGATGGTGCTCTATCGGTTGAATGAGCTGCCGGAAGGCAGTCACACCGTGATTGATGGGGTCTGTCTCGGCGGCGATTTCACCATCCTCGACCGCATTTTGACGGACAAGGCGGCGGGGGAGGGATTTCGCGCGTTCGCCGGATATTCGGGCTGGGGGCCGGGGCAGCTGGAAAACGAAATGAAAAGCGGCTCGTGGATTACCCTGCCGGCCGATTCCGCGACGGTGTTCGATCGCGAACCGGCGACGCTGTGGGGCGAGATGCTCAAGTCGCTCGGCGAGCCGTTCGGCAAGTATTCCGACATGCCGCCCGATCCCAGCATGAACTGACGCGCTCGACGCGGCGCCTCCGCTAGCGGCCTGCCTCGCGGCCGCGCTCCAACAGCGGCTTCAGAAACCGACCGGTTTGCGACGCCGTGTTCTGCGCAACCTGCTCCGGTCGACCTTCCGCCACAATCTGTCCCCCGGCCTCGCCGCCTTCCGGGCCGAGATCGATGATCCAGTCGGCCGTCTTGATCACGTCCAAGTTGTGCTCGACGACCAGCACTGTGTTGCCCGCATCCACCAGTTGATGTAGCACGGCCACCAACTTCTTGATGTCGTCCAGATGCAGGCCGGTGGTGGGCTCGTCCAGAATATAGAGCCGATCTTTCACGGCACGGTCTTGCAACTCCGCGGCGATTTTCAACCGTTGCGCTTCGCCGCCCGACAGCGTCGTCGCCGGTTGCCCCAGCCGCAGATACCCCAACCCGATCGACGTCAGCACGTGCAGCGCCTCCTGCAGGTGGTGCTCGCCGGTAAAAAATCGCAGCGCCTCGTCCACCGTCAGGCCCAGCACCTCATGAATCGTCTTCCCATGCAGGCGCACCGCCAGCACGTTCGGCTTGAAGCGTTGACCGTTGCAGGCCTCGCAGGTGGCGTAAATGTCCTCGAAAAAATACATCTCCAATTTTTCGTAGCCGTTGCCCTGGCAGCGCGGACAGCGGCCGCCGTCGGTGTTGAACGAAAAATGGCCGGGCTTCAGGCCCTGCTTCTTCGCGTCGTAGCTGTCCGCGAACAGCGCACGGATACTGTCGAAGAGCTTCAGGTACGTAGCGGGATTCGACCGCGGGGTGCGGCCGATCGGCTCCTGATCGATCAAGCGCACGCCTTTCAACAGGTCGACGCCCTTCATCGCCATAAAGCGGCCGATGGGCAGCGACGCCACGCGAAAGGCACGGGCGAGCGCGCGATAGATCGTTTCTTCCACCAGCGTGCTCTTGCCCGATCCGGAAATGCCGGTCACGCAGGTGAGTGTGCGCAGCGGAATCTTGGCGGTGACATGCTTCAGGTTGTGGGCGCAGGCGCCGCCCACCATCAGCGCTTTCCCCGTGATGCTGCGGCGGGTCGACGGCACCTCGATGCGCGCCTCGCCGCGCAGATAGCGCGCGGTGATCGCCTGCGGGTGACGGAGGAATTCCGCCTTTGGGGCCGCGCACACCACCTGCCCGCCGAATTCGCCGGAGGCCGGGCCCATCTCCACGATATGGTCGGCCGCCTGAATCATGTGCGGATCATGCTCCACGACCACAACGGTGTTCCCTTGCTCGGCCAGCTCGCGCAGGATGCCGGCCAGCGTCGCCGTGTCGCGCGGATGCAACCCGATCGTCGGTTCATCCAATACGTACAAGGTTCCCACGAGCTTTGAGCCGAGTTGATTCGCGAGGGCGATGCGCTGGGCTTCGCCGCCGGACAAGGTACGCGTCTGCCGCGACAGCGTCAGGTAGCCGAGGCCCACGCGTTGGAGAAAGCCCAGCTTGGCGCGCACCTGCCGCAGCACGTCCTTGGCGATCTGAGCCGCCATCGGCGGCAGCGTCAGGTTGCCGATCCACCGGTCGGCGTCGGCCACCGTCAGGTCCATCAGCGCGGCGATGTCCTGTCCGGCAATCTTCACATAGCGCGCTTCTTTCCGAAGGCGCGTCGTCTCGCAGGTCGGGCAGGGCGAGGGGCTCCGGTACCGGCTGAGCATGACGCGCACGTGCAGCTTGTAGCGCTTGCCTTCCAGGTACGTGAAGAAATCCTGAATGCCTTCGAACTTGTCGCCGTCGCCTTCCCACAGCAGGCGCTGAATGTCTTCGGGAAGCGAGCGGTAGGGTCGGCCGACGTCCACGCCCAGGTGCGTCAGGTGCAACAGCATCTGTTGCTGCCACCAGTCGGCGCTGGGTTTCGACCATGGCTCGATGGCGCCGTCCGCCAACGACTGATCGCGATCGGGAATGACCAGCTCAGGGTCATACTTCAGCACATTCCCGAAGCCTTTGCATTCCGGGCAGGCGCCGAGCGGATGGTTGAACGAGAAGAGCAGCGGGCGAATCGGCTCGAACGTGCGCGTGCAGGACTGGCAGCGAAACGCGGTGCTGTAGGTCTGCAGGCCGCGGCCGATGACATCCACGAAGCAGATGCCCTCGCCTTCCGCAAAGGCCGTTTCCACCGCTTCTATGAGGCGTACGCGGGCGTCCGGCCGAAGGATGAGCCGGTCGTGCACCACCCAGAGCGGCGTGCGGTTGGTCGTCGGCAGGCGCGTGTCCGGTTGCAGGTCGAGCAGCTCGTCGCCGCATTTCACGCGGACGACGCCGCGGCTGAGCAGCGTGGCGATCAGCGTCGCATCCTGCTCGGGGCCGCGATCCTTCACGGGGAAGCCGATCATCGCGCGGCCGTCGGGATACGTGGTGAGCAGCTCGTCCACCACCGTGCCCGGCGTGTAGCTGCGCGCGGCCGTGCCGCAGTCCGGACAGATGGGGGTGCCGACCTTCGCGAACAGCAGGCGAAACAGGTCGGCCAGCTCGGTTGCGGTGCCAACCGTTGAGCGCGCGGTCCGGACCGGATTCTTCTGCTCGATGGCGATGGCCGGCCGGATATTCAGCAGGCGGTCGACGTCGGGCCGGTCGACCTTTTCGAGAAACATCCGCGCGTAGGTGCTGAGCGATTCCACGTAGCGCCACTGCCCTTCGGCAAAGAGCGTGTCGAAGGCGAGCGACGACTTGCCGGAGCCGGAGACGCCGGTAATGGCCGTCACCCGATCATGGGGAATACGCAGGGAAATATTCTTGAGGTTGTTTTGCCGCGCGCCTTCGATGATGAGGTCATGCGTATCGGCGACCGGCTGGGGAGGCGGCGCAGCGAGAACGGCACGTTTGGGACGGGCAGTGGACGGCATCGTGCCGTGTGTCTCCGGCGGATAAATGCATCATCGTAGCAGCAGGCCCGGTTCAAGACAATGCGCGCAGTGGAGAGGGCAACAATCCGGAGGTGACGAGGGCGCCTCGTGCAACGGTGAAGCAAGCCGGCGGTTGCATCACCACGTCGCTCGCGAGACAGCGCGCCTGGTCCGTCTTAAGTGACCGGCAGCTGCGGCGCAAGGAAGTCGGCGACGGTGATCGTTCGTGTGGCATGGAGGGCGCAGGGATCTGAAGCATGGGAAACATGAAATGGGGAGGGGATAGGAGATCACACTCCGGCGCTGGTCGCGATGGAGCCAGCACAGCAGAGCTGCAGGGCCCTGCGGTGCTGAGTAGCGGGAGTCCGCACCTCATGCCGTCGGGGACGGCGGGCCGCGTAGCCTGACGGTGAGTGGTGCCTCACGTTTTGAGGTGTGGAGTGGGAGGATTATAGTGGTCCGTTTTCAACGACTCCCGACCCCTGAGAGCGGCCTCCGAGGTTAGTGCGACCCCTTAGATGCGGCCAGAAATTTTGTGGATAGTTTGCCGAGACGATTCGCTACAATGGCTGATGTTCACTCAGCCATTTTGCATACCAAGCTCGTTTGTCTTTCTGCCGCAGAGGTCCTGGTCATGATCGTGCCGGACAAGACAACGGTTGAGCGTGAGATCAAGCTCAGCGTCCGGCCACGGTTCGCGCTTCCGAAACTCCCGGGAACGCAGCTGCCGCTCAGAATCCTGACCGCCACCTACTATGATACGGACAACTATCGACTCGCACGGGCGGGCATTACGCTCCGCCATCGAGTCGAGGGCAGGAAGGGACTGTGGCACGTCAAGCTGCCCCGGGACTCCTCTCGTTTGGAAATCGAATTTCGCGGCGACCACAGCCAGCCACCGCCTCCCATCTTGGCGCTACTCTTTGCGCACCTCCGGAGGCAGCCGCTCGGACCAATTGCAACGCTTCGGACGCGACGAAGAGGCATTCGGGTCGGGGGCACCGCGCGTCCGACGGCGGATGTGGTGTTGGACTCAGTCGCGGCGCTGAAGGGGCGTCAGGTGCTGGGCCGCCTGCATGAGGTCGAAGTCGAGCTGCTTCATGGAACCGAGAAGGCCTTGCGGCGCATCGAGCAGACCTTGCGCGAAGCCGGTGCTGAAGACGGCGATCCCAGACCCAAGCTCTTGCAGGTGCTGAAGCTGGAGCTCCCGGAAGCGGCCGATCCTCCGGCCCCCTCCGCTCCACCGATCGAGCATCTGAAAGTGCTCCTGCGAGAGCAGCTCAATCGGATTCTCGTGCACGATCCGGGAACCCGCCTCGGTCGCGAGCCGGAGGAGCTCCATCAGCTGCGCGTCGCCACCAGGCGGCTTCGAGCCTACCTCAGGGCCGCGAAGGCGCACCTCGTTCCGGCCTGGGTGGAGCAGATCCGCGCGGAAGTGGCCTGGCTCGGACGCGCCCTGGGGCCTGTCCGTGATCTGGATGTGCTGCTGGAATACCTTGAGCAAGAAGCCGGCACGCTCCGTGTGACCGAACGGCGAGCCTTTGCAGGGCTCCTGGAGCGGCTGCACCAGCAGCGGACGGCGGCGCATGCGACACTGGTGCAGACGTTGGAGAGCGACCGCTATCTGGCGTTGCTCGAACAGCTGGAGGCGGCCATTCCGGCACCGCCAACGGACCAGGGCGGCGGTTCGCTGGCCGAGATTGCCGGCAGAGAGTTTAAGAAACTGCGTCGCACCATCAAGGAGCATGGCTTGGATGCGACGGACGCCGTGCTGCACCAGATCCGCATTAAGGTCAAACGCGCGCGCTACGCAGCCGAATTGGCTCGGCCTTCGGTCGGAAAGCCTGCGGTCCGCTTCCTGCGCGAATCCAAAGCGTTTCAGGAACTACTCGGGGAACATAACGATGCGGTGGTGACGGAGCAGCGGCTCCGCATGCTGCTCCGCCATGCGCAGGGCGGGCTCGTGGCCGTGTCGCTGGGGCGGCTGCTCGAGCGACAGAGCGAGCGGCGTCGGAAGGCGCGCGCTGCGCTCCCTGAGGCGTGGGGCAGATTGGAGAAGCGAGGCAAAAAGGCCTGGGCATAGCCGCACAAACAAGCTGTAGCGTCGTGCTCACGAGAGGCTGTCTCAGGCTCGCTGTATTGCATTAAGAGACCTGACCCATCTCATGTGACCCATCTCATGGGAAGTAGGTCAAAATGGGCGTTGCCTGCTTGTATGGCGAGATATAGACCGTCTTGGGCCGCTTATGGCGGCCCATCGAGAAGGTGTAGCATCGGTAGTAATGAGCCTTCGCTACCTGGCCACACTCAGTATGCCTCGTCGTCGTTTCAGCAGCACCATTTCACATCTGGGTGATGCTCGGTAGGTGCATGCGCACGTGGGTATTCCGTTATCTGGATCATTGTAAGCAGGATCACCTCGACCTCTCCTTCTGTCTGAAGGTCAATGCCTCCGAATTCTTAAGATCTGCGGCGTGTGCTCTACGACCTCCAAGATCTGGTCGGGCCTACTTGCGATGCCGGTTAGCTGGAAACGGTTTGTCCCAAGCGCCACCCAGCGGCCTGGCATTGCGCGTGGTCGGTCATCTGGACCTGGAGTCTGTACCGTCAGCAAGTCACCTTCTTCGAGTTGCAGAGTTTCACGCCCTTTCCGTGATGGTGGGAATGCAAACGAGTGAGTCGGGCGAAACACTTGAATGTCTCCCTGATCCTCTTCAAACGAATGGGTCCAACTACCTTGAATCGATGATTGGTTCATGGCGTTCGTCCTTTTATTGGTACAGCGCTTTCTCTGTAAGTGAGACGAAGCATTTGTGAATATATCCGCAAATGCTTCGTCTCGAGTCAATGCTGCGAGGACTCTCTCTGATTAAAACGCAGAGATGACACCGCCCATGTACTCATAGTCGGTGACGGAAGGCCCCCAGCCGGAACCATCCCACCACTTGTGATACAAGGCGCTGTCGGTCCCCGTGACGAAGACGTCCAAACGATTGGGCCCCCAGGACGTCACGCGTGGTTGCGAGGCGCAGACGCCGCCCATGTACTCATAGTCGGTAACCGACGGCCCCCAGCCGGCACCATTCCACCATTTGTGATACAGGGCGCTGTCGGTGCCGATCACAAACACATCGAGGCGGTTGGGCCCCCAAGATACGACTTCCGGCTGGCCTACACAGGCGCCGCCCATGTACTCAAAGTCGGTAACCGACGGCCCCCAGGCGGAACCATCCCACCACTTGTGATAGAGGGCGCCATCGGTCCCAACCACGAAGACATCCAGGCGATTCGGACCCCAGGCGACCGCTCGGGGAGCCGACATACAGACGCCACCCAGTCGTTCATAGCCAGTGACGGAGGGGCCCCAGCCGGAACCATCCCACCACTTATGATATAAGGCCCGATCAGTGCCGACGACAAACACGTCGAGGCGATTCGGCCCCCAGGACACGACTTCTGGCTGGCCGACACAGACGCCGCCCATGTACTCATAGTCGGTGACGGAGGGGCCCCAGCCGGAACCATCCCACCACTTGTGATACAAGGCGCGGTCGGTGCCCAGCACAAACACATCGAGGCGGTTGGGCCCCCAGGACACGACCCGTGGCTCACCCACGCAGACGCCGCCCATGTACTCATAGTTGGTGACGGAAGGTCCCCAGCCGGAACCATCCCACCACTTGTGATACAAAGCGCTGTCGGTCCCCGTAACGAAGACATCGAGGCGGTTGGGCTCCCAGGCGACGACTTGGGGGATGCTTGTGCAGACGCCACCCATGTACTCATAGTCGGTGACGGAGGGCCCCCAGCCGGAACCATCCCACCACTTGTGATACAAGGCGCGGTCGGTGCCCAGCACAAACACATCGAGACGGTTCGGGCCCCAGGCCAGCACCGGTTCGGAGCTCGACCGCGGTGCGCCCGCCTCCGTTCCGATTGAACTGCGAGGGCCATCAAGACAGGCTTGCATCCGTGTAACCTGGCCAGCGGTAAACATGAACATAGCTGGATCGTCGACATAGTCCATGTAGTTCATGAACATGTCACCGTTGGGGCCGTTACCACATGAGATTGTTGGAAAAGTTGGCGTGCCCCCATTGCTCCCACCCTGGTTGGGCGTATCATCAACATGATCAGTGCCCGAACATCCGGTTCCGTCATCTCCCCAGATATGGTTGAGATTCAGCCAGTGGCCGATTTCATGAGTCGCTGTACGCCCAAGATGAAACGGTGGGGTCGCAGTGCCTGTGGTGCCAAACGCCGAATGCAGAATCACCACGCCATCAGTTGCAGCAGGGCCGCCTGGGAATTGTGCATAGCCGAGCAATCCTCCTCCTAGTTGGCAAACCCACATATTTAGGTATCGATCACTAGGCCAGGCATCCGTACCCCCGGTTGATTGCGATTTCACCGCGTCGTTGTGCGTAAATGAAGCGACCGTCGTCTGTCGGCGAGTAATCCCGGGTGTGGGGGCGCCGTTGGGATCGACCGTGGCGAGGAAGAACTCGATTCTCGCATCAGCTGTCAATGGCAGAAATGGGGCGGGTGTCTTGTTCACGTCTGGGTTGGTACGGCGGTAGTCTCGGTTAAGAACGTCAATCTGACTTTGGATTTGCGCGTCACTGATGTTCTGTTGAGGGGTGTTCCATACGACGTGCACCACGACCGGGATGCGGGTAATGCCGGGTCGCTCGGCCAGTTCTGGGTGAGCGGCATAGCCCCGCGCGAGGTTTTCAATGACGTTCCGCGCACGGACATAGGCCGGACTTTCTGATAGCAACCGACGGTGCACGTCCATTACAGCGCACGTCCGCGAACGTGGTGTGCCAGCGCTCACGATTCCAGAGTTGCCCCCATCGCCCTCGCCACCACCTATCCCTCCTTCCGGCACTCCACCATCTTTTTGGTCATCTCTACCGCTACCCATACTGCCCTGCGGCATACGATTGCCTCTCTCCTCACCTTTGCTGTCCATCTTGGTGCGTGGCATGCCGCTACTTTTTTCGTCGCCTTTCGGGCGCATACCGCTAGATGGCATCACCTGCGTTGTTCTTGTTTGCTGATCACTCGATCCCATGGGCTTGCTCATTCCCGGCATGCTACGGTGCTCTTTCTTTTTCATGTGATTGCTCCTCTTTGATTTGTGAGATGGTTCTCTCTTGATCGTGTATTGCCTGGGATCAGGGACACCCCGAACGACATCATTGCGAGTTGATCGACACTCCATTTGTTGGACCGCCCGAATAATGGTCTCCTTTCGCCATTGGGTGATTCTGCTTACGGACCTGTGCAAGTCACAGGAATGTGTCTCAGCCGCAAGAGGGGGGCCGCTACGAGGCAGCTGCTCTATGAGGTATCTAGGCAGCGTGCCCGACATGAAGTGAGCCAGCACGTCTCGTGCCACGCTGAGCCAATGAAAAGTCTAGTAGTTCTATATACTAGAAAACATGTAGCTAAATTGGACATCCCGTGTCTGTATCTAAATGGATTGCAAGGTGGATCGCTTTTGATACAGAAAATAGGGGCTGACGGAATATGGCCAATCTTGCCGGGCGCCAGTGGATTCGCGACAATCCATGAATAGGCTGATTACACTGCGGAGTTTCGACAAGCCTGTACTGGAATAGAAAAATGGGGCGGGGGTTCTTTCAGTGCATGTCGATCTAGGTCGTGCGATAGCTAAAGGCGGTTCGCGAATGGTCCGTTTGATGGCGCGGCTGGTCGCGTGTAGAGTGTGGGGCCGAGGTTGGTTGTGCGGCGAATAGTGCGGTGAAGGGTAATCGCGCGCGGCAGGTGAGCGGATGACGGCGAAGGAGGCCACGGTCGGGCGGAGTCGAAAGTCCTACAGCCAGGCGGAACGGCTGACGCGCAGACTTGTATTAAGAGACCTGACCCAGTTCGGTGCATTAGGGGGCACACTTCGGCAGGGACCACACATAATTGGTGGACCTATCATCCCTTATGTCGGAGAGGTCCAGCGATTGCTCAAGGGGCGGAGGAGACGGTCGTTAAGATTTAAGCCAACACGTTTCATGATGGTCGTACGCCACTAGGACAGCGCAAGGCGCAGTCTTCGATAAACACGGATCGCAATACCTTCTCATCATGAGATGCTAACTACACCGCGCAACTCTTTTGGCTAACATCAGACAGTTTTTACTATACGAAACGAAGCAGCTTATAGTGACGCAACTGTTTCGTTTTGAAACAGTTGCGTTGTCCCTCGATGTATCTTTTTAGATACCTCATCGTGAATCTAATTGGATTCAGAAAAACCTATATTCCATTACTAAAAAAACTATCCAACTGAATTTGCATAGAAAAAATGACTAAGGAATATCTGGCGGCATGGTATCAAATGTGCATATAAATCAGAAGGATACAAAATAGTTTATAGCAGCTGGTTTGTTAGGTCTACATTTCACACAGTTTGGAATAATAAGAGGTACCCACTTAGACCGAGCACTGTGTATGGGGGAGCCACGGTAGAGTTGCCGTTTGGTTGAAGGATAAATGTGGATAGGAATACAAAACAGACGCTATTTTTCAACATCAGGGTGGCCGCACATTTATGGTGAGGATTCGATAGCTGGGTCGGGAGTCTTGAAGCATTAATACTACCGTTCACTTTAACAAGGAGGTAGCCCATGCATTTTAAGACCAAAGATCTCTTGGTGACAGTGCTTCCCAAGGCCTCAGAGGATCTTCTCAAGGCCTGCCTCTTTCGTACCCACATCTGCAGAAATCCCACCTTCTGCATAAACGCCACTCGCATTTGTCCAGATGTCTCCGTTTGTCGCTTCAACAGTTGTGGTGGAATCACCGATTTCTGTAATCCTCGCAGCTTCGGTTGCTTCGGCAATTCTTGCGGTCGGGGTGGTTCTGCCTGTGATTATACAGACCTGTGTCCCGGCGGCTCCTTTGACCCGTTTGTCTTTGACCACATCGAAGACCTTGTGGCATTGAAAGCAGAACTCAAAGAGACGCTCACACAGCTCGATGCAATCGAGAAGCAAGGACTCCCAAGTAGGATCAGCTCAATGGCTGAAGCCGATGCGCTGGAACGAAGCCTGAAAGAGGCCCTCGAACAGGTCAGCAAGGCAAAGAGCAAATTAAAGTAGGCGACGGAGCGTCATCGAAGGTGCCCCCGCCTTTCTTGGAGGATGTCTGGGTGAGATACGCATGATGTTCGAATCTCCTGCCCGCCTAGTTGGGCGGAAATTCCGGGCGGGCAGCGCTTTTGAGCTTGTCGTTTTTGACCGCCTGCTCCCAGAGGAGCGGGCGGTCCTGGGGGAACTGCGTAACGACCCAGAATTCTACGGAATTCTACGACCGCGCCCAGATAGTGGGCGAACAATAAAGTCAGTTAGTAAGGACACCGCGCTTCTTTGGTTAACGCTACAGTCCCCGGGACAGCTTCCTTTCTTTGTCCTTGCTGATAACGCCGAGGCAGCATACACAACTGTATGGGAGTTCGTCCTAGATGGCGTGCTTGAAGTGGAAGAGAATGGCACCTTCATCGCCGGCGCAGAAGCGGCGGGCGTATTTTCCGAAAAGCGCCGCTCGCTTCAGGAGGGACGGTTAGCCAGGCTTTCTATGCTAGCGCTCCGTTACGGGGCGAGACTGGACTACAGTGATCCACAGGCACTGGCAGAATGGCTCTATCAGTTTGGCCGAGCTCCGGTGTCACCCTATTGGGCTAAGCGCCTTCCCAATGGGGAAGCGGTGCTTTCTTTTGTCACAACCTCAGCCGAGGGCGATCTCAGCCGCCGACTTAATGCGGGATGGGAAATGTTGAAGGATCGGGAAGGCAGCGGTTGGCTGACTTGGACGAGTCGCAAACGCAACGAGTTCACCCAGAGTAAGGTTACGCATAAGCTATATGTCAGCCCGCAAATTGAGGCAATGCCCAAAGTGTTCGCTACCGTCCTTGATGTCTTATCCATGCGCAGCACTCACTTCAAGATCGGCTCCAATGCGGCCGGTCTGCTGCGGCCAGATAAGATGGTTCTATATTTCCATGATCAGGAAGGCCTATTGGCGGTCGCTTCGGAACTTGGAAAGCGACTCTTGGATGTTGCGCCCCACGGTGTGCCTTTCTCTGCAGAGATCACGCCCAACGGTCTCCTGTCCTGGGGCATGGATCCACCTCAAAGTGAGAAAGTTCTGGCGTGGCAGGAGCCGGCAAGTTGGCGCCAGTGGGTAGTGCGTCGGCTCGCCGCGGCAATGATCGCAGCAAAGAAAGACTCTCGTTCGACTATGACTCCGGCTGAGTTTGCTCTCGAACGCTTACAACATGAGGGTGTGGACGTGGACGGATGGACACCTTCGGCCGTGATATGGCACGCGGCATGATCGTGGGATATTGAGAATGACACCAGAGATTTCTGGCCCCCTGACGCTTCGCGAAGATGTTCTTGTAATTCCGGTTACCGAACTCCCGGAGGAATCGCGCGCTCAGATTGAGTGTGACCCTGGCGACTTCGCAGTCTCTCGCGCCCGATCCCGTGGCGGCTCAAAGATCATCGACAGCAAGGCCGCCGACCTCTTGTCCAAATTCCGTGTGCCACGGACCTTTATCGAGGCAGTGATACTCTTCGGGCGCGACACACACCTTGATCCAGAACAATTATTCGACGATGCTTATCCATTTATACGGGGCATGGTGGAGGCAGGATTTCTTGTCCCCGGGGGCCAGGTAGACGGCAATGCGCGGAACACTGCACCGAACGATCCGCAATGGAGTGTTGGTGCGGAATTGCTCGGTGCCAGAGTCCTGCGAACGCTCCAGGTACTTGATGATACCGAGGTATACCTACTCTCTCGTTCACATGAGCATCTGTCGGTGCTTAAGATCGAACGGCTCTCAACAGAGGCTCAGCACGTTGGGGCCGTGCACACTCGTCTTGTCCATGAAGCGAAGTTTCTGGCCCATCTAAATGGACACCTTGCACCTGCGCTGTTAGATACCGGGGAAGTCGACGGCCGGACGTACTTGGAGTTCGAGTTCATTCCAGGAGTAGATGCTGCATCAGCAGCCGCAGAATGGCGTGATCGTGAGGGGGGCGAGGCCCGGGGTAGACTTCTGAGAATGGCACGAGCCCTCGCTGAGACCTATGCTGCCCTTCACGATTGTGGTGTCATCCATGGCGACGTTCACTATCGAAATGTTCTCTTTGGAAGAGATGGCAGACCTCGACTGATCGATTTTGGTGTGGCCGGAGCGCTCTCTTCCGGCAGTTCCCTACCGTCGGCTTCGGAAAGAGCTGGCGTGCCATTTTTCTTTGAACCCGAACTTGCGCAAGCTTATCTAATGGGCCTCCCTGCACCACCCGCTTCAGCAGCTGGTGAACAGCACGCGGTAGGGTCTTTAGTTTATTTCTTAATGACTGGCGCTCATTGGCAAGATTTTCGTCTAGGCCGGAATGCGATGCTCGAAGATATTACCACCCGCCTGCCTTTGAGCTTCCATGACCGAGGTGTTTCTCCATGGCCGGAATTGGAATTGGTACTGGGCCGTGCTCTTGCGAAGGAACCAACTGGCCGCTTTCCATCAATGGCCAGTTTTTCTGAGGCACTTGCGTCCACAGAGGTTCCAATGGATTTTGTTCCTACACCCGGTCACGCGATAACGCTGACACGCGTGCTCGACCGAGCGCTTGAACAGGCCGGGATCGATGGCGCGTGGAGTCACGCAAGTCTTAGCCCTGCCCCGACGACCTCTCTCAACTATGGATCAACGGGGATCGCCCTGGGCTTGCTTCAGATTGCTCATCGAAGGAGAGACGCAGACGTTTTAGCTCTCGCTGACGTGTGGATGAAACGTGCATTGGGAGAGATTCAATCCGCCGGAGGTTTCTACAACTCAGACATCGAAATCACCCAAGAAACAGTGGGAGAGGCCTCGCCATACCATTCACCTAGCGGTGTCTTTGCAGTGGCAGCCCTGATTAGTACCGCCAGGGCAGAAGTGCACGTTACGGCACAGTCGATCTCGGCATTTCTCAATGCAGTTCGTAAACCGGCCAAGGGACTGGACCTGACCCTCGGACGATGCAGCCTCCTGCTCGGTTCAACTATTCTCCTCGATACAATTGCCACTAATGGGCTGCTCGATTCTACGCCTCTTCGCGAGTTCGGCGACGCCACGCTTTCAGAGGTCTGGCAAGCTCTTGATGCCAAGGCGATGATCACAAGCGCCGACATCCAATATGTGGGAATCGCGCACGGGTGGGCAGGGATGATCTACGCAACTCTCCAGTGGTGTCGCGTCTCTGGGACGTCGATTCCGGCTTCCGTTGAGCGTCGATTGGCTGAATTGGCAACACTCGCATTACCCACCGGTCGTGGCCTGGAATGGCCATGGGTCCTGAACCGTCCAGGTGAACCAATGGCCATGGCCGGCTGGTGCAACGGTACTAGTGGTTATGTCTTCCTATGGACTCTTGCTCACCGCTTGTTCGGTCACCAGCAGTACCTCGATTTGGCCAACGGCGCTGCTTGGCGCACCTGGGAGGCCCCTGAATCAACGGTAACACTTTGCTGCGGGCTCGCTGGCCGAGCATATGCACTGCTAAACATGTACCGTCACACTGGAGATACTGTGTGGCTTGCTCGCGCTCGCGATCTGACCATCCGTTCAGTACGTGGTGGGAACGTACCTCCAGAGTACCCCTACAGCCTCTACAAGGGCGAATTGGGTTTGGCAGTCCTAGCAGCGGATCTGGAGCAGCCCGACCAGTCCACCATGCCTTTTTTTGAGCCGATCGGCTACCAGGGGTAACGGTAGGGAAGCTGCGATAAGCTGTCCCAGGCTCAGGCCACTTCCAGAAAGGATTTGCCTGCGTCACCTCGGTTGGCACACGACATCGCGTTCTGGTAAGGAGCGCTGTGTCAGGGGTGTCATCCAAGTTTTGCTATCGACAGAGGCAAACATTCAATCAGCCAACCCTCACGTCTTCGCGATCTGCAGCGATTCAGTAGGGATTGAATCGTCAAGGGCGAGTTCCCTTCGCTGCCGTTATTGACCAACACGTACGCCTTTCGATTCTCTCCCACCGCTTTCCTCACCAGTTCCACGGTATCCCGCCGCATCTCAGGATGCTCTTCCACTATCCTCGTGTACGGTTCTGCTCGTTTCTTCGCGGCTTCATACGACACCTTAAGCGGCGTCAGGAGGCGCAGGGCTGTGGAGGCCATCCTTCGCCGCGTCTTGAAGTATAAGGTGTCAGGAAGTAAAAGGGGTCAGGTCTTTTAATAGGTAATATGTCAGAGGAGCCTATGGGGACGCAAGTCGGACCGCTTTGGTCCAGTACGTATGGGCCGGGACCTGAGGTGTGGAGATACAGTTCACGATAGTTGCGGGGCGATTCGCGTACGGCTCAGTTTGATGGCGCGGATGGTCGCGTGTAGAGTGTGGGGCCGAGGTCGGTCGTACACTTTGCAAATATTCTCTTACCCGGCTTTTGCGCCAACTTTGTGTTTGCAAGCGAAGCTGGTGTTTGCACGCGGCGGCTCGGCGGGCTATTCGATGCCATCGGTACTCGCACAGGTCGTGCCAGTCCTGAGAAGCGCTGTCACGAGTGATCCTGTGCAATCCGGGCGTCCGGCTGGGCGTACTTAGCTAACTGTAGGTGACCGCATGACGGCGAAGAAGACCACGGTCTGGCGGTGTCGAAAGTCCTACAGCCAAGCGGAACGGCTGACGCGCAGACTTGTATTAAAAGATCTGACCCACTTTGTGTGCAACATCTGCCGTGCTCGGTTTTAGATGTAGGACCTGTGCCGCGCGGCATCAACACAATGCGACGTGAAGGCGTGACACGGTGTCCGCTGCGCCAGGGCCTCGTCAGCCCGGGCTGCTGTATCTATTCTGGTAAGTGTATCCAACCCGATACGCTCCCTGGCGAGAAATATCTTGTACGTAGGTAATTGTCGCTCGGTCCGAGTTTTGCTAGACGTACGGATGTGTTCTTAAGCGAGTTTCGCGGACGTGTCGGTGGAGGCGGAACAGCAGGCGCACTCATCCGCGCATCACGTGTCAGGCCACGACGTCTGCACGCAGACGCGTTCGGACGAGACCGCGCATTCATTGCATCTCAATCAACCTAATCCAGGAGGAGTTACGCATGACTACAGAAGCGCTCGTGGCAGGCGAGGAGATACGCACCGGGTTTATCAACGGCGCAACCTTTGGGTATCGCCCTGTGCGGTATGCCGTCGTGGACGGACAGGCGATCTTCGAAGGCGACATTGTGTTGGGGACGGTCGAGGAGATGGAGCAGCGCACGGCCGAAGCGACCGATGCGCAAGCGCGCGGCGTCGTCATTCCCGGCCAACAATTTCGATGGCCGGGTGGCATTGTGGCCTTCCGTATCGACCCTGCGCTCCCTGATGCGGCGCGTGTGACGGACGCAATCGCCCATTGGCAGAGTCGCACGTCTATCCGATTCGTCGAACGGACCACGGAGCCCAACTTTGTGACATTTCGGCCGGGCGCGGAGTGTAGCTCACGGGTGGGAATGCAAGGCGGGGAGCAATTCATTATCCTCGACATCGACTGTGGGCGAGGTGCCGTCATTCATGAAATCGCCCATGCCGTCGGACTGTGGCATGAACAGAGCCGCGAAGACCGAGACCAATTCATCCGTATTTTGCGAGAGAATATCGAGCCGGGGAAGGAACATAATTTCGATCAGCATATCACCGATGGAGACGACGTCGGCGCGTACGATTTCGGCTCCATCATGCACTACCCCGCGACGGCCTTCTCGCGGAACGGCCAGCCCACGATCGAAGTGCTGTCGGGTGCATCGATCGGACAGCGAACCGGCCTGAGCGACGGTGATGTGCGGGCGGTCAATTGCCTGTATTTCCCCGCGCTCCCCTCGCCGCTGGCCGTAGGCGTGTATACCATTCAGCAGCAGAGCAACGGCCGATTCATGGATGCCCATGAGTATGCTGCCAAGGATTTCGCCGTCGTGACGCGCCCGGCGCAGAACAACGATACCCAGCGGTGGCGGATTTGCCCGGTAGGCGGCGTCTTCACCATTCAGCAGCAGAGCAACGGACGGTTTATGGATGCCCATGAATACGACGCGAAGGACTTCGCTGTCGTGACTAGACCGGCGCAGAATAACGAGACGCAGCGCTGGATGCTCACGCATGTGGGCGGCCCCTTCACCATCCAGCAGCAGAGCAATGATCGATTTTTGGATGCCAATGAGCAGGCAGGGAAGGATTTTGCTCTTGTCACGCGGCCGGCCAAGGGCACGGCGGCGCAGCAATGGGTCCTCACGTCGGTCGGCCCGAACCTCTTCACCGTTCAGCAGCGGAGCAACGGCCGGTTTATGGACGCACACGAAATCGAGGGCAAAGACTTCGCGCTGGTGACAAGGCCCGCGCAGAATAACGCCACCCAGCAATGGACCCTCACTTCCGTCGGCGTGCTGTGCACGATTCAGCAGCAGAGCAACGGACGATTTCTGGACGCGTACGAACATGAGGGGAAGGATTTTGCGCTCGTGACGCGACCGGCCAAGAACACCGCGGTTCAGCGATGGATTTTTACCCCGGCGGGAGCCGACCTGTTTACGATTCAGCAGCAGAGCAACGATCGATTCATGGATGCGCATGAAATCGACCCCAAGGACTTCGCACTGGTGACGAGGCCCGCACAAAACAACGCGACCCAACGGTGGGTGGTGAAGCGCACCTAGCGCTGATGGCGGTATCGAGCGCTGTGTGGAGCGGTGGCATGCCTTGCTGGAGCGACGTGCAGCCCGGAGTGCGACGACGAACGCGCCACGAGCAGACCCCATCGCGGGGGCAGCGGCGGCGTTGCATGGTGAGGCCAGGTCGCCGAACGGCGTGTGAATCGTCGCGACGGTGAACCGTGGGGTGCGGCGGGGTCACAGTGCCTTGATGCCCCGCGTTGGGCGCAGATGGCATAAATGGGGGCGAGTAAGGCGTGGGGAGTGCTGCTGTTGCGCCAGGCCGGACTGTCGAAGGTCTTCTGCTTCACGAGTGCTCAACCACATCCAGGCCCGCGTACGATCCGGACCGTTCCGGCCGCATGCGCGCGCATCGTGATGGTTGCGCTGCGCCGTGCAACGCTTGCGACTCAATCACAATTTGTCCTGGGGCTTGCGGGATACGCCGATCGCGTCGACTTTCTTACACTTGAGGAGGGCGAAACGCTGCGAACGGTTCTGCAGGCCGGGGGAGCCGACGGGATACGCCCCCGAATCGCCGCGGCAAAACCACTCCCGTCACTGCTGGAGATCTAAGTGGCGGTCAAAGCGCCAGGCGAATGTTGGCAGATTGTCGTCGGCGGCGCCGCTCTCAGCGCACGTTGAGTAAGGCTATGCGCTTGGCGGTGCAGTCTGGGGTGTATAACATCGCGCCAGGCTTTAGCGCGCTATCCGATAGGCGTAGTATTGCGCAGGAGCGCAATGCGAGATCAGCGCAGGAAGGACTCGTCAATCGTAATTTGGAGTTACTGTGGCATCAGATAATCAGCAAACGGTAGCCACTTCCTGCGCGAATCCAAAGCGTTTCAGGAACTACTCGGGGAACATAACGATGCGGTGGTGACGGAGCAGCGGCTCCGCACGCTGCTTCGTCACGCGCAGGGCGGGCTCGTGGCCGTCTCCCTGGGGCGGCTGCTCGAGCGACAGAGCGAGCGGCGTCGGAAAGCACGCGCCGCGCTCCCTGAGCGCGTGGGTCAGATTGGAGAAGCGAGGCAAAAAGGCCTGGGCATAGCCGCACAAACAGCCTCTGCTGTCCCGCTGCAAGAGGTTGTCGCTGGCTCGCTTGCTTGCATTAAGAGACCTGACCCACTTCGTGCTATGCACTTTGCGTGTGCATCATGATGCTAGTGAGCGGAACCAAGTTCTTTCAGCCAATCTTCGGAACCGTGTCATCCGCCGATTAAAGCGGCATACTCCTAATCGTCGATTGCAGCCACATGGGCATGTAAGCTTGTTCGCTCTGCGCTTCTTCATAGAAAGATACCGGACGGCCATTCTAGCCTGCTCCGCACTGTGAAGGCCGAATAAATCAACATAGTCAAGGAGTTCTCCTGATTCTCCATGGGGGAGTTCACCAAATGGAAATTTTCCGCGGTGGCGCAGTTTGTGCGACACAGCAAACAAGTATGGCACCAAACAATTATTGGCAAACCCTTCAAGGCTAGGGTCTTTGTTCAATTCAACAAGCAATCGCAATCTCGATCCAAGACAGAGGGACCCTCCCTTGTTTACATGGTAGGCCGCAATCCGGGGTATCTTCTGGTCTAATTCCTCCACAGTGGGAAGACTGCGAGGGAAAGTTAAAGGCACCACAATGCTTAGATGGTAACAGTCTGTAATTGGTTCATGCTCGAGGGATCTTGCTACGAACTCAAACTGTCCCTCAATACGCAATTCTGGTTTGCTGGATGGCCTAACAATCATTCCTGGATACGTTTGAAGAAACATGCGAAGTCCAATCTTGTCAAAAAACAAGTTCATCTCTTCCGCCATGGCTTTGCAGGTGCGACAACGTCGTGAGACTTGGGAGTTGTCTTGATGCTGGGAAATGAACCGAAGAGTCCCCTCAGAGTTTTGTCTTCAATGTCCACGCCGAACTTTTTAGCTATTAGGCCGCGCAGAAACTCTTGGTCCCTTGATGAAACAATCGTATTTAAATCACTTTGCACCTGAATCAACCAGGATTCGAAGTTCTCTTGTAGTCGCAGCCCTCTACCATCGTCACTCCTCCACTTGTCGGCAAAATTTTCAAGAGGATTCACTGGGTTGAGCACTCTTGGATCACGGGGATCTATCATATTGGCCATTCCATCAAGAATGCAGGTTAGTGCCGACAGGAGATCAGATTCGCCTCGATAAGCAGTGGCGGCAAGCGTGGAAATGATGATCGAGATAGGCTTTGCGTAAGGGTTGTCCTCAAACATAATATCGCGGTGGCGTTTGAGAATTTGGATCGCGATCTGAAGGGGAGTCTTCCATCTATAGGTAGGTAGGTCGTCCACCGTGGCCACTCTGGCCAGTTTCGCTCGTGACTCAAGTAAGTTCTTTGCCAGTCTCATGCGTGACTCAAACCATTTGGCATACCCCTCAGGATTGCTGATGGTCCAGTCGAGATCAATTTGTCTGTAGTTGTGGCGTCTGTCGTCCGTAATAGCTACTGTTAGCTCTGAAACCTGCTGGGCTAGTGCAGCGGCACTGCCAGCCCGGATCATTTGCTCCTTGACGATTCTTCGCTCATTTGCATCTTGTGGAATGCTAGGCACGGCATCCATGTGGAATTTCAGATGATCTTGATAGTGTAGTCTCCAACAGCGATGCTTACTCTCAAGCTCCGCACTAATTCCCCTTTCGATCCGATATGCTTCGAGATCTCCTCCAACAAGCCTCTTGAGCTCCTCCTGAGTGCAATCAGATTTGGCAATTCCCTGGCTTAGGTTTAATGCGATGTCAAGATCATAGCCATCGTTTCTCCGGGGTTTTACGGCCGTGCCCAGTCTAAAGGACCCCTGTGGAGAGACGTGTGGGCGGTATTGAGCGATCGTTGCCTTTGACGCATCATTCAGCCAATTGCCCAAATCGAGATATCTGCTGTTTGCTGTCTCATATGCAGAGTCAGGAATCTCCAGGGACTCTGCAATTGTGACTAACAGTCGTTCGGTCACTTCTCTATTCATGTGGTCGGCTCCCAATAGTCAGTGTTTCAGTGAAGACACCAGATTTGTTGTTGTAGTCATAGATCGTCCAAGGCATCTCAGCTTTCGGCATTCTGACTCGTCCGAGCTCAACAGCCGCTGCCACAGGCATCGCCGGAAATATTCTCAGTGGAACAAGATTCCCATGGTGCTCAACAATCTCAGTCAGCAATCGTCGCATGGCTTGACGAAAGTGGGATAGCTGGCAGCGGGATTTCAGAAAATCATTATTAGGAGCGGCAAGCGTAAGTTCCCATAGTGACATGCGTTGTTTCAGGACAGATGTCGCCCGGCCATGAGCGATTGCTGCGCTTAATGAGATGATCAATGCTGGGGGATGTTTGAGTGCTCGCGGACGCTTGATGATGTAGTGCGTCGTGTGAAGCTTGGTGCTCCACTGCCATGTTTGCTCAGGTTCACGCTGAAGCTGATACACATCTGCGGCAATCTTGTCCGTGAAAAGTGCACCTAGGCGCACTAACAATGGGATTGGCGCAAGGCCGAAGATTGAGAAGTGATGGGCTTCTTTGATATGGGGGCGAACTTGGCGCTCAAACGCCGTTTGAAGGTTTTGCTCTTCTGCGGTCCAGTAAGTTGGCTGATCATCCTTCCCCTCCCAGCTCATACTTAGAGATATGGGCGTCTCGGTCATTGGGTAGCGATTTGGGAATAGAGCCCAGTTAGCATCTTGTGGCCGAAGTGGCGAAGAATCTTGGCCAATGTTAGCGCCGTATAGGACTACGACAGTCTTTTTGCCGGGGTTTACGCTCGTAACGGTAGCAATCCTCTTTTCATGCTGGCTCTTCCAAATACGGAGCAGATCAGCAGAATAACGCCCTCCGTTGGGCTCCTGGTCAATCTTCCTATGGCAGTCGTAGCAGACCAACATGAGATTGCCCACTTCGTTCAGCTGGCCTGGGTGGTTTTTGAGCGGCCCGTGCCCTCGGGGCCCACTGGAAGAAAAGGAGTAGATATGGGCAACCTGAGAAAGGTTAACCCGTTCTTGGGTCACTGGCGATGCATATAAAATGCGATTGCAGCCGCTGAACTGACATCGTCCAGCTGCCCTTGCCCAAAGCTCTTTCTCTGCATTGGGTGCAATGTGGCGGGAGCGCACTTTGCGGATGTTTATCTTAAGCGGTTTCGATTTCGTCACTGCCTGGCCTCCATTGCTGGTCAAAAAATGAAAAGCCGCATCTGGAGCGTGGTATCTCCAAGAATGCGGCTTCATTGCCCCTGGGAGTGCTCAGTAGGTGTCCAGGGCTCTACGCCTTCAAATAAGAATTGTCAGCGAACAGTCAAAGAATGTTCTTAGGTCGCCAAGGCAGCCACTTGGGGTACGGTAAATGAGATTTGCACTTAGGACATTCCAAGTGCTCTGCATGCCACACTCGACACTTGTTCACGACAGCAAGTCCTGCCACCCTGATAAGTTCCTGTCCGCAAGGGCAGTGATAAGCGCGACGCGGCATAGAGCGCCCCTCCATGGGTATAAGTAACGCTGCTGGTTAGGGAAAACGAAAGATGGCCACAAAGCATAAGTATCTATATATAGAGTGTGGATGGCGTTGTCAACGCAATATCTTGCGGTTTAGTGTGATCGGCATTCAATCCCGAATAGGTCATGTTGGGCTTGGGTGGTAGGGGGCTGGTGGCGGTGGGGGCGCGCCATTTTGATGGCGAGGATGGTTGCGTGTAGAGTGTGGGGCCGAGGTCGGTTGTGCAGCGAATAATTCGGTGACGAGTAATCGCGTAGCGGCAGGTGAGCGGATGACGGCGAAGAAGGCCAGGGTCGGGCGGCGTCGAAAGTCCTACAGCCAAGCGGAGCGTCTGACGCGCATGATGCGTATCCTGTCCAGTCGCTCGGTGATGGTCTCGGAGCTTGCGGAGTCGCTGGGCATCACGCGTCGCCAGGTCTATCGTGACCTTGCGCAGATCGAGGAGCAGCATCATCCGCTCGAGCAGTTGATCGAGGGCGGCGAAAAGGTGTGGCGGCTCCCGCCGCAATACCAGGGGCTGCCCCCGATCACGGTCACGCGGTATGAGCTGATGGCGTTGCACTTGGCCTTGAGCCAGTTGACCTACCTTTCGGGCACGCCGTTTGTGGACGATCTGGCCTCGCTCATCAAAAAGGTGGAGGACGGATTGCCCGCCAAAACCGTCAATCACCTCGAGCGCCTCACGCATTTGTTTGTGCCGCTGCAAATGCCTCGACGGGACTACGCGGCGCAGCGTGAGACCCTCACGCAGATTCAAAAGGGCCTGCTGCTGCAACGGAGGATGGTGGTGCAGCACACGGCTGCGGGCCACGAGCATCCCGTCGAGTTCCGGCTCGATCCCTACGCGCTGCTCATTCATCGCTACGGCCTCTACGTCGCGGGACATTCCCATCGGGCCAACGCCCTCCGCATCTTCGCGGTCGAACGCATTCAGTCAGCGCACACGCTCGACGAGGGATTTGATGCGCCCGACGATCTCAATCTCGACGAGATGTACGGCAATCTGTTCGGGTTGATGAACGAGCCGCCGCAACAGATTCGTGTGTGGTTCAGCGCCGACGTGGCCTACCTTGTGAAGGAGCGTCGCTGGCATCCCTCACAATCGGTAGCCGTGCAGCCGGACGGTTCGGTGATCGCTACGTTGACGGCCGGCGGGCTGGAGGAAGTGGCTTCGTGGGTCTTGTCGTGGGGCGGGGATGCCAAAGTGCTCGCGCCTCCCGCCCTGGTCACGCTGGTGTCGTCTCATCTGGCCCGCGCCCAGCGCCGTTACGTGTAGCGCGTCGGCCGCCTGTCTTCTGCGACATTGTCTGTCACAGCGCCAGTGTAGCCTCGGCGCCTCACACAGGAGGGGACCATGCTGAACCGTCGCGCCGTGCTCACGACAGCCGCTCTCGCTTGGGTCGCATCGCTGCTTTCGTGGAGACCATCCTTCGCCGCGTCTGCGGCGTCACGGCTCGCTCGCGTGCCCACACCCCCACCTACAACGCAGCGCCCCCTGCCGCTTGGTGATGAGTCGCGCGCCGCGCTGGAGGCTCTGCTGGTCATCGAGCGATTAGAGGATATTGGGGATGCCGTGGATAGCCGCGAACTCTTCAATCGCTATCAGGCCCCCGGGCTGCCCGCAGTGCCCACCACACAGTCGCCAGAGTATTGGGATCGATCCTGCCCTGTCTGTCAGCACGAGACGGCGCAGGTGTCGCACAGCCACACAATCTGTACGCATTGCGACCGCTGCTATCGGCCGGCTGATTTGTTGGCGGCGATGGAGGGCTGTTGTCTCGGCGACGCAGTCGTACGGATCGAGCGCATGGTGCAGACGGGCGAGTTGGTCGTTCGCGCGCAGCAGTACGCTCGGCATTGGGAAATCATGGAGGCGGCTACCACGTATTATCACGAGATTCTGGTGGATCGCCCCGAAGGTGCCGAGGCTCGCCGGTGGCTCACCGAGTATGGTCTGACCGAAGACACCATACGCACCCGTCGGCTTGGGTTCGGGCCATGGCAGCCGAGCAACGGCCTGTCTCGGCACCTCCTGAACGTGGGCTTTACACGCGCAGACCTTGCCTCGGCCGGACTGCGGGGATTGGCCGCGAAGAGATTTCGCAAACGTGATGTCTGCGCGAGGAATGCGCTGATCGTTCCGGCCCCCACGGCGAAGGGGTTCGTGGGGCGTCTGCTCGATCAACCGCTTTTCGGGCCCTGGATCGAGCGAGCGAATGCAGCTGCCTTTGATGAGCGGCTGGGTAGCGATCAGATCAAGCGCTGTATTTATCCGGCCGTGACTTGGCCTGAGGATTTTCAGAAATACGAGGATCTTCTCTTGTTGGATAGTCCGCTGGATGTGCTGCTGTTGCGCCAGGCCGGACTGTCGAACGTGTTCTGCTTCACGAGTGCCCAACCACATCCCGGCCCGCGTACGATCCGGACCGTTTCGGCGGCATGCGCGCGCATCGTGATGGTTGCGCGGCGCAGTGCAACGCTCGCGACTCAATCCCACTTTGTCCTGGGGTTTGCGGGATACGCCGATCGCGTTGCCTTTCTTCCACTTGAGGAGGGCGAAACGCTGCGAACGGTTCTGCAGGCCAGGGGAGCCGACGGGATACGCGCGCGGATCGCCGCGGCCAAACCACTCGCGTCACTGCTGGAGATCTAAGTATCGGTCAAAGCGCCAGGCGAATGTTGGCGGATTGTGGTCAGCAGCGACAGGCCCAGCGCACGTTGGTCACGGTGATGCACTTGGCGGTGCAGTCTGGAGTGTATGACATCGCGCCAGGCTTTAACTCGCCATTCGATAGGCGTAGTATTGCGCAGGCGCGCAATGTGAGATGAGCGCATGAAGGACTCATCAATCGTAATTCGGAGGTACTGTGGCATCAGCTAATCAGCAAACGGTAGCCTCGATTGCCCAGCTGCTTGAGCGGGCCAAGCCGATATTGGAAGAGCAGCGGAAGCAGGAGATCCAAGGAGGATTGCGCTTCAACCTCATGGACGCATTTGCGTTGGCACGCTCGGAGCGGCCTCACACGAGATTTCTTGCCTATCTGTTGAATCCAACTGAGCGACATGATCAGGGCGATGTATTTCTCGAGAGGTTTCTCAAGACCTGTTGCTCTGAGAGCTTTCACGATGTCCGGCTCGATAACGCGAGCGTGACAGCCGAATATCCTATTGGATCAGGAATTCTCGATATTTTGATTCAGTTGCACGATCAGCGTCGTATCGTGATCGAGAATAAGATCGATGCAGGGGAAGGGGAGGGACAGCTCAGGCGCTATCGGGACTGGCTCTCGCATCAATCTTGTTCTCTATCTGGAAAGCACCTCCTGTTGTACCTCACCAGGCAGGGAGAGCCGTCGACTATCGAAAGTAGCAATGAGGTTGAGGTCGCGTCCTGTTCCTACGCTCAAATCGTGGACTGGCTAAGCTCAATTAAAGAGCTTCCTCTAAGAGTCGCATCGGTCGTGGAGCAGTATGCTGAAGTTTGTCGCAATCTCTGTGACGTATCGAGGAGTGTCACCATGTCTGATGATCTGCGCGAGTTGTTGCGTGAAAATGAAAACCTCGAGGCGGCGTTCAAAGTTTCAGAGGCATTACCGCAAGTGCAAGAAGAAGTTCAGCAGGAGTTCTGGGAGAGGGTGCGATCGCTTTTGGAAGGAAAAATTTCAGGAATTAATCATTGGCACGTAGTTGAAGATGGCTCTTACCAAGAAACCTACTGGAAGTCCGTGGTCATTTCGCAGCAAAAGGGAGGCTCGATAAGTAAGAATCAATTTTCTGTTATGTGTGAACGACAGGTGACGGTGGGGAGCCGCTTCGGCTATGGGGTGAATAGGGGTTGTGAGAAAAAACCCGGTGAGCAGGATGAATCGGAATTGGAGCTGAAGCTGAAGTTGAAGGCGATCCCTCCCGAGGGAGAGGCGGTCGAAACTGAGTGGTGGCCTGGATACTACGACCTGACCAAGCATGAACCGGCATACTTCTTCCGGATTCCGAACCTCTGTAACCATATTCTTAAGCTTAACGAGGACAACTCGAACTCAGACCACCCATTGGCGCAATGTCTTTGCAATCGGATCTGGGAAGTTTTCGAAAAGACCCGCGTGCACCTTGAGCGGCTGAACGCAAACTATCCCTACGCCAAATAAACAAGTGCTCAACTGTCGCTTAGCGCAGGGCGAGTTTGATGACGCCGACGGCGGTCATGTAGAGGGTGAGGGCCAGGCCGGTGGCGGGCCAAAAGCCGAGGCGGGGGACGCCGACGATCATGGCGCAGACATAGACCATCCACGGCGGCACGAACCACAGGAGGTTCTTCGCGTAGTTCACGATCGCGTCGCTGCCGCCGTTCAGGTACATCAGCACGAACGTGGCCCCGGTAATGGCGGGAAACGTGCTGGCAAACGCTGCGAGAAACGAGCGGCCCTGCGAGCCCAGGTAGGTCGCCACGCTCACGATGGTGCCGCCTAGTAAGAAATACGTCAGGTACTTCATTCCCTCACCCATCCCGTTCGCTCCCTTCGCGCATACGGCTCACGGTCTCACGGCGTGAGCGCCGCGCGCACCAAACTATACAGCAAGATCACCTCCACGGCATGCGCCACGATGGTGGTGGCGAGGTTGCGCTGTCGAATCCACAGCAGGCCCCAGACGAGCCCGTCCCACACGGCGATCCAATGGAGGTGCTGAAACGTGGCCGCCATGAAGGGATCGAAGGCAAAGGTCAGCGCGGACAGGCTCACGATGAGCCCGGTTGCCACAGGTGTGAGCGGCGCGTGGGGACGCAGTGAGCTCGCGAGGCTGTACAGTCGTCCGAGTTGAAAGCCGCGAAAGTTACATTCGACGCCGACGGCGATGGCGAGGATGAACCAGGGCACCATGATCCATGGGGGAATCTGCGCATGCGGGGTTGTACGCAGGAAAGCAATGTCCCAGCCGAGGCGGGGCACGAGCCACAGGATGACGCCGCTGTTCAGTAGGCCCAGCAGGAGTCCGACGGCAAGTCCCCAGCGGAGACCGTCGCGCAGCAGGTCACGGTGCAGGCCCAGGCGCTGCAGCGGGTGATCGTTCGCGGTGGCCCAGGCCCAGAGCGTGGCATAGGCGACGACTTGTGGAGCAAACTGTGCGGCGGTGGACTGTCGGATGGAATCCGGCAGGAGATAGTAGGCGGCGGTGGCCAGCAGCGGCAGCAGCGCCAGCCAGGCGCGCCGCTCATCCGGTCGCAGGGTCGTCAGTGATTCGTCCTGCGGCCGGGTGCGCCGATCGACGCCCATGGCGGCTATTGCAGCACGATTTTGTAATAGTCGAGCGAGGTCGATTTTTGCCGCGCTAAATTCGACAGCGACTTGTTGTAGTCCACCGTGGCGCGCAGTTCGTTCCCTTGCGCGGTCGCCAGGTCGCGCTGGAAGTCCAGGACGAACCGCGTGGTGCTGAGGCCGACCTTCAAACGTTCCTGCTCAGCCTGCAATTGCTTCTCCGCCATGATGCGCGCCGAGCGCGTGGTTTCGATGCGCCGAAAGTCCGTCTGCACGCGCCGGATCGCTTCGCGCACATCGACGATGATTTGCTGCCGCACGTTCAGTAAGGCGGCCTGCGCGTTGCGCCCTTCCAATTGCCGCTTGTTCAAGTTGCTGGAGGCGGCGCGGTTGCCGAGCGGATAGCTGAGAATCAGGCCCGCGCCGTAGTTGTAGTAGTCGCCCCCGAAGTTGCGCTTTGCCGAATCCGCGTAGTCGTTCCCCAATCCAGCGAGGCCGGTGGTGCCTTGGAACGACAGGGTCGGCAGCGTCTGGTTTTTGGCGAACTTCGTCTGCAGCTCGCTCGTCTCGATGTTGCGCTTGGCTTGATGAATCTCGGGGCGATGCTCGAGCGCGATGTCGATGGTTTCCTGCGGGCTGAGCGGTTCCAGCGTCGTTTGCGGCTGATCTGTCGGCACGAGGCGCAGGTCCTGCCGCAGGCTGTCTTCGCCGGGGTTCATCAGGCGACGCAGTTGGTCGCTCTGATCGCCGATGGCCTTATCCGCCAGCAACACCTGCTCGACGCGCGAGGCCACGGCCGCCTCCGCCTGCAGGACATCCACCACGGACATGACGCCGGCCTTGGCCTTGGCGCGGTTGCTGGCCAACAGTTCCTCGGCCGCGCGCAGGGCCGCTTGCCCGACTTTCAAATTTTCAATCGTGAAGACCACTTCCCAATAGGTCTGCTCGACGGTGGCCAGAATGGCCAGCACGCGATCGCGAAAGACGTGTTCTTCCACCCGCGCGTTGTTCTGCGCCACCTTGATGAACGTCTGGTTCACTTCGACACCCGCGTTGCGCAACAGAGGTTGCGTGAAGGTCAGCGCCAAGCCGCCGGTGTAGGCCGGATTGAACAGAAACCCCTGCGCCACGTTCGCGTTGATGTTGGAACGTTGCGGCGAGTAGTTCAGGTCGACGTTGCCGCCGGTCATCAAATTGGAGGTGGCGTCGAGCGTGAGCGAGTGGGAGCGTTGATCGAAAATCTGCACGTCCGTCAGCGCGCCGCCGGTGCCGCCGAACACCGGACGGTTCAGCGGATTCACGGTGCGCGTGTAGGTGCCGTTGAAGCTAAGCGTCGGATCGAACTTCGCCTGCTCGATGGTGATGTCGGCCAGGCGACTTTCTTTGACGACGCGGCCGATGGAGATATCCAGATTGTTCTGCAGCGCCTGCATGACGGCGTCGTGCAGGGGAATGGGCTCGCGCGCTTCTTTCGTCGACGTCAGCTCCGCCGTCGGCAGCGGAGGACGCGAGGAGAGATCGTAGGGCGTGGCGGCCTCGCGTGTCGGCGAGACCGGGGCGCTCGACGGCGTGCGCGATGGTTGCGCCGAGACCGTGGCATGGGAGAGGATAGTCCCGAGAATCAGCAGTCTAGTGAAGCGGCCGATCGCCGCAGATCGGCGACGGCGCGAACGGATCGGTCGAAGCATGATAGTGGTCTCCGGCATGAGGGCGAATCGGCGAACGGGGTTGTTGCAATCAGCGTTGCGGCGGTTATAGTAACGAAGAGAATGCTGGCTGTCACCGTGTAATCTCGTGTATAGTGGCACGCGAAATACTGTAAGTTCTTCTATGACACGCTCTCTCTGCACCAGGTACCGCTCGCTGCTGCATCCTGCACCATCGGTGCGCTGTTCCTGTCGTTCGGCGTGCGGCTCGCTGTTCGCGGCGTTGAGCCTGGTGGCAGCTTTTTTTATGCCGTTGTCCTCCGTGCAGGCGCAGGTGTCGGGTGTGCGGTCGTTCGAGGGCGGCGTCGCGCCGCTGTTCAACATGGCCGGTCCGGGCAGTCTGTATATCGACAGCGCCGGGACGCAGGGCTACATCTACAGTTTGCCCTCGTTTCAAACGTACACCTTTCGGACGCCCGGCGGACAAGCCTGGTCCGGCGCGCAGGGCGTACTTGGGCCGCAACTATCCATCGGCTTGATCCAAGGCGCCAATCAACCGGGCGCCCCGGTGATTTTACCCGGGCCGCCGCGCCAACTGGCGCCGCTGGTGCCCATCCAATCGTCGCTCTTGGATCTGCTCGATGACATTCCCTAATCACGAGGAAGGTATGGCCGATCACGTTCCTGCATCGTCTCCTGCTGCCGCTTCGTTGGAAGATCGTGTGACAACCGGCTTGGCAAAGATCGCCATGGCGGTGAAGAGCCGCGCGTGGCGCGAAGGCGGTCAGCAGTGGCTGCCCCCGTTGCAGGCGCAAACGCTGCGGTTGTTGCATCGCCGAGGAGACGAGACGACGACGGTGTCGATTCTGGCGGCCGAGTTGGCGGTGACGATGCCGACCGTCTCGGAAATGTTACGCGTGCTGCTCGCGAAGGGCATGGTGAAGAAAATCCAGTCGTCCGAGGACCATCGCGTCTATCGGATCGAGCTGACGCCGAAGGGGCGGCGCGAGGCGTCGCGTCTTTCGGAGTGGCCGTTTCTCCGCGCCGCGACGGCGGGCCTGACGGAGTCGGAGCAGGTGACGATGTTGCGCGGCGTGATGAAGATCATCCGCAGTCTCCAGACTCAGGGGGAGATCGCGACCGCCCGCATGTGCGTGACGTGCCAATACTTCCGCCCGCACCAACATACGACGGCGGAGGCGCCCCACCACTGCGATTTTGTGAATGCGCCGTTCGGCGACCAGCTCCTGCGCATCGACTGCCCGGACCATATGCCCGCGCCCGAGGCGCGACAGGCGGCCAACTGGGACGCCTGGCTCAAGAGCGCATCCTAACCTCGTCCGGCTGTCGAACCCTCGCGCCGCGCGGCGGTGCGTCCGCGGCTACTCGGCCAACTGCCTCACGAGCGTCAGGACATACTGCGCCACGGTCTGCAGCACGTCCGGATTGATGGTATCCGCCCGATCCGTCGGCTGATGATAGTGCGGATGCGGCCCGCCGCTCACCACCGTGATCGTGGGAACCGCCGCCTCCTTGAACGGCACGTGGTCGCCGCCGGGGAAAAACCCGAACAGATCGACGCGCTCGCCGAGTCCCGCCGTGGCCGCGGCCTTTGCGGCCTCGCTCCGGTCCAGTCCGGTGACGCCGACCGTGAGTCGTCCGTTCCCGATCCCTGCATGATCGATATTCACCATCGCGCGCGTTCGCGCCAGCGGGAGCGCCGGCTGCGCCACGTAGGCGCGGGATCCGAGCAGGCCCTGCTCTTCGCCGCTGAACGACACGAACAACACCGACCGACGTAACGGCGTTGTCGCGGCGGTTGAAGCCAAGGCGCGCGCAACTTCCAGCACCACCGCGGTGCCGGAGGCATTGTCATCGGCGCCGGGAAAGAGCCGGCCCGCTTGATGGCCGAAATGATCGCGATGGGCGCCCACGATAATGACGTCCTGCGACTCCTGCGCGCTGTCTGGATGAGCGCCCGGCAGCAGTCCGATGACGTTGTGCAGCGTGCCGGTGCTCCGGCGCTGTGTCCATTGCAGCCGCACGGCCGCATCGAGCGAGGTCGAGCGCGGCGCGCGGAGCCGAACGATGTCATCTTGGCGTTGGGCCAATGTGACGGCTTGTGTCGCGGTGCTGAGCAGGCGATCGGCAACGTCCGCCGATATCCAGGCGATGGGCAGGCGGCTGTCATCTGCCGACTCGGCCGCTTCTGCGCTCTGTCCATAGGAGGCAAGCGGAGTGGTGCCGACCCCGCGCCGCGCTTCATAGGCAGACAGCGTGGGTGCCACGACCATCAGCACGGCGACTGCGCCGTGTTGCTTGGCCCAGCGGACTTTCATGTCTTGTGTGATGGAGCCCTCGTACCAGAAGGGCTTGCCGCGGAAGATCACCGCGACGCGACCGGTGACGTCGACACCCGCATAGTCGTCGTACTGCAGGGCCGGATCGACGAGTCCGTAGCCGACGAAGGTGACCGACGCGGTCAGATCCACGCCCGCGGAGTCGAGCACCGGCAGGTAGTCCGCGCCGGTGTAAAGGGGCAGCACCGTCGAGCCGAGGAGCAGCGCGGCAGTGGCGCTCGGATCAATCGTGAAAACGGTGGTGGCCGTCGGGGCCAGCCAGCCTGGTTGTACGCTCGCATGCAGCCCGCGCGGGGCAGCGGGGATCAGACCAAGCTCGCGAAAGCGGTCCGCCACCCACAGGGCGGAATGGAGGTCATCGACCGTGCCTGTTTGGCGTCCGTTCATGGCGGGCCCGGCGAGCTGCTGGATATCCGCCAGCATGCGCTCGCGGGACACCGTGATCGGCGTCGGCGCCTGTGTCTGTGCCGGTGTCGAAGATGGACTCGTGGTCGCAGGCTCTGCCGCACCGGATGCATCGACGGCGAGCATCGCACTCATCAGGCTCGCAAGGGCCGTTGGCCAGCAGATTCGACGCGGCTCGATGCGGTCGTTCTGTCGTGATCTGCGCAAGGTCATGACTCCGGACGGGAGCTTAGCATGAGTGTGGATCGCGTCCAATGCTCGATGGCCGGGACGAACGAACTGTCGGCGCATGCGCGCACGTCGCTCACATCGGCACATGCTCTTGCGACCGATCCGGCGAGAACGCTATAGTCGGAGCAGGCGCTGGTCGCGCGGACGATCGGTGCCGGATGTTTTCAACAGGAGTGATCGACTCCAAGGAGTGGTGCGCTGTGGCCGATCCTGGCAAAGGGCTCTACGACCATCTCTATCGACGCTTTTTCGATAAGCGGACGACGCAGACCGGCTACGACTTTCAGCAAAGTCCGGTGGCCAATGTGCCGCCCGCAAAAAAGACGTTTGGCGAGCGATTGGCGTGGTGGACGGTGCGGGGCGATCGGCGCAAACAGATCATGGCGGAGCGCGATCGGGTGCAGCGCGAGATTGTCGGGATGAAGGCGGCGCTGCCGCGCGAGGCGGGTTCGGCGATGACGCCGCGGGTGCCGCCGGACACAGGGAAATCATAGGGAGTCGGGACGTGAGTGACGCACGGGCAGGCATGGGCACTGGGAAGCGGGTGGTGAAGGCGGGACTGCGCTGGCAGGTCGTCTGTTCGCTGGCGCTGGTTGCGACCGGCCTTGTCGGCATTGCCGAGTCGTCCGCAGCCGTTGAAGCGGAAACCACGCAGGAAAAGACCACGCGGCTGCACCAGCAGGCCCAACCGGATATGTTCCGCCAGTGGAGTTTCGATAAGGTTGCGGTGCAGGAGCTGCCTGCCGGATTTACGGTGCAGGATGTTCATGCGCCGGGCGAGCCTGCCGCACCCGACGCGAAGCCGACGCCCTGGCAGGTGCGTGCCGATACCGGGGCCTTGTCGGTGCCGAATCTGCTGACGACCACCGCGCACTGCGACGCACCCTGCCTGCATGTGCTGACGGTTGATGGGTTGAGGTACGAATACCCGGACGTGTCGATCCGGATTCGCACCGCGCAGGACGGCGGCAAGCGGAGCGCCGGGTTGATCTTCGGCTGGCAGGATCCGCAGAATTTCTACCTGGCCCTGGTCGACTTGGATGCCGCGGTGGTGGAACTCAGTAAGGTGGTGGCCGGACAGGAAACGTTGCTGGGCCGGGCCTCGGTCACGCTCAAGTCCTCCACACCCTGGCATGCCTTGCGCGCCTTGCGGAACACCATCATCAGCAAGGATTTGATTGAGGTCTCCTTCGACGGCCGCCAGGCCGTGACGGTGCAGGATCAATCGCTGGGCACGGGCGCCATCGGCTTGGCCGCGCGCGGCACCGGCCCGATTCAGTTCGACAACTTCCACGCGGCGCCGCTCTTTTCCCAACGGCCGTTCTCGAATCCCGCCGCCTACTGACCGCTCCGCCCTTTCGCTCCGCCCGTTCGCTCCGACCGGCGCTGCAGGCCGCGCCCTGTCTTGCAATTGACAGGGGGGTGAGCTAGCATGGGCCCGCTTTGCGGAGTGAGAGGGCCACCTCGCAAAGCGATGAGCCAGAGGGCCCGAAGCAGATGATGTGTACGTCGGGAATCAGCTCGGAAGTCAGACCAAGTCGCAGCTCCATCCGCGCCTTCGGCCCGCTCCTTCCACACAGGACTCCTTCGCACGACCACCACATCATCTCCATTTCGTAAGGAGGAGGACCTCCATGGGTGCAAAAGTGTATGTCGGTGGGTTGCCGTATTCGACCACGGACCAACAGCTCCAGGACCTCTTCGCGCAGTATGGCGCGGTGGCGTCCGCTCGGATCATCACGGACAAGTTCACCGGACAGTCGCGTGGATTCGGGTTTGTCGAGATGGCGGCCGACGGCGATGCGCAGAAGGCGATCACCGCGCTGAACGGAACCCAGTTCGGCGGGCGCACCTTGACGGTCAATGAAGCACGTCCCCAGGAGCCGCGCAGCGGCGGCGGTGGACGTGGGCCCGGCGGTCCTCGCTAGGTTTTCGTGTTGGGCGGTGCGGGAGTTGTCGCGACGCCGCGGCGGTTTCGTCGTGGGTTGTGATGCCTGTGTCTGCGAGTCGGCTCTCGCCCTCGGGCGAACGTGCCGTCGTGTCCGGTGAGGGCGCGACTAGTGCGTTTGTTGCGTTGCGCGGGTCCTGCGTAAGCTCCAATGGAGTTGCACGGTTTTTTGCGGGTTAATTGCGAGTATGAGGGAGTGGCGTATGCGTCGTCGGATAGCTGTGTGGGCGTTGGGAATGGCAGTGTTGGCAAACGGGATCGCCCATGGTGCAGGTGCCTCGTCCACTCCCACGGTGGCGGACGGCATGGCCGTTACGCTCGAATACACCCTCATGCTGCCGGATAAATCCGTCGTGGATTCCAACGTCGGTCAGGCGCCGTTTTCCTACGTGCACGGCAGCGGACAAATCGTGCCCGGGTTGGAGCGCGCGCTTGTGGGGCTGAAAGAAGGCGACAAGAAGCAGATCGAAGTGGCCGCCGTCGATGCCTACGGCCCCTACGACATGAAGAAGCGCGTCACCGTCGAAAAGAAAAAGCTGCCGGATGGAGTGAAGAACGGGGATGTCCTGCAGTCGCCCGACGGGCAGTTCGTGACCGTCTTGAAGGTCGACGAGAAGGAAGCCCTGGTCGACACCAATCACCCCCTCGCCGGAAAAAATCTGACCTTCGACGTGAAGGTCATCAAGGTCGATAAGAACGACCATCCCATCGAGAAGAAGTAGTCGGCCGCTCCGGCCCGCCTCGTCGCTCGTTCCACCCTCGTCGTATCTGCGAGTCTGCCGCGCCTGCTCACGCCGGGCTGCCTGTGGAATGCGTCCGAAGCCCGCGCTATCATGCGTGAGGAACACCCGTCATGCCGCCCTTTACACTCCATGCTCCGTTTGTGCCCTGCGGCGATCAAGGCCCCGCCATCGATCGGCTCGCGCGCGGCATTGAACAGGGCAAGCCGCACCAAGTCCTCCTCGGCGTGACCGGCTCCGGCAAGACCTTCACGATGGCCAACATCGTGGCGCGCGTCCAGAAGCCCACCTTGGTGCTGGTGCACAATAAGACGCTCGCCGCGCAGCTCTACCAGGAATTTAAGTTGTTCTTCCCGCACAACGCGGTGGAGTACTTCGTCAGCTACTACGACTACTACCAGCCCGAAGCCTATCTGCCCCAAACCGATACGTATATCGCCAAGGATTCGTCGATCAACGACGCGATCGATCAGATGCGCCACGCCGCCACCTCGTCGTTGCTGCAGCGCAACGATGTGCTGATCGTCTCGTCCGTGTCCTGCATCTACGGCCTCGGCTCGCCTGAGGTGTACCACGACATGCTGCTCTATCTGGAAGAGGGCATGGAGATCCGCCGCGAGCAGATCCTAAAGAAGCTGGTCGAGATTCAATATCTGCGCAACGACACGGATTTTCATCGCGGGACGTTTCGTGCGCGCGGCGACGTGGTGGAGATTTTTCCGGCCTCCTCGGAGGCCATGTCCGTCCGCATCGAATTGTTCGGCGATACGGTCGACGCGATCCACCAGATCGACCCGCTCACGGGCAAGTCCCTCGGTAAATTACCGAAGGTGCCCATCTACCCGAATACCCACTACTTGATTGCCCCCGATCGGTATGAGCGCGCGATCACGGGGATCGAAGAGGAATTGGACCAGCAGGTCGCGGCGTTCACGAAAGCCGGGCGATTGCTGGAAGCCCAGCGCATCGAACAGCGGACGAAGTTCGACCTGGAAATGATCCGCGCGATGGGCTTCTGCCACGGCATCGAGAACTACTCGCGGCACCTGAGCGGCCGAAAGCCCGGTGAGCCGCCGCCCACCTTGATCGACTATTTTCCGAAAGACTATTTGCTGATCGTCGACGAAGCGCACGTCACGATCCCGCAGGTGCAGGGCATGTACGAGGGGGATTTCTCCCGCAAGCGTACATTGGTGGAGTACGGCTTCCGCTTGCCGTCGGCGGTGGACAATCGGCCGTTGAAGTTTCCCGAATTCCAGCAGATGGTCCGGCAGGCTCTCTACGTCTCGGCCACGCCCGGGCCCTATGAGTTGGGGCTGGCGGCGGGCGAGGTCGTTGAGCAGATCATTCGGCCGACGGGGCTGCTTGACCCGGTCATGGAGGTGCGTCCTGCGCGCGGCCAGGTCGATGACTTGCTGGGAGAAGTGCGGAAGGAAATCGCCAAGGGCCACCGCGTGCTGGTGACCACGCTCACCAAGCGCATGGCGGAGGATCTCACCGAGTACTATCACGAGCTCGGCCTGAAGGTGCGCTATCTCCATTCGGACATCAAAACCCTGGAGCGCGCCGAGATCATCCGTGATTTGCGGCGCGGGGTGTTCGATATTCTGGTCGGCATCAATCTGTTGCGTGAGGGACTGGACCTGCCGGAGGTCGCGTTGGTGGCGGTGCTGGATGCCGACAAGGAAGGGTTCCTGCGCTCCTACCGGTCGCTGATTCAAACGGCGGGGCGCGCGGCACGCCATGTCGAGGGGCGCGTGTTGCTCTACGGCGACCATGTCACGGAATCGATGCGGGTGACGATGGATGAAACCTCGCGGCGCCGGGGCAAACAGCACGACTACAACGTGGCGCATGGGATCACGCCGACGTCGGTGCGGAAGGATATTCCGGAGCTCGAATATGCGGCAATGGCGGCCGCGCCGGTGCCGATGGACCTGGCCGCCGAAGCGTCGCCGAGCTATGGGCGAGCGGGGGCGACCGGGGCGCCGACGGCGTCCGTCTCCACGACGGACCTCATCCGGCAGTTGGAGAGCGAGATGAAGCGGGCCGCGAAGGAGTTGGAATTTGAACGAGCGGCGGCGCTGCGCGATCGGCTGCGTCTGTTGCGGCTTCAGGCGTTGGAGACGGCCGACCCGACGTAGCTGGGTCCCGCCGCCTAGACTTGTTTGTAGAGGTAGATGCCGAGCAGGATGCCGATGAACGACAGGACGTTCATCTTAAAGAGAAACCCGATCGTAAATTTGACGAGGATCAGGTCCATCGTCAGCGGAGGATTGACCCCCGGCGTAATGCTCGTCGCGAAGATCTGCTGAATGTTGCCGTGCGGGGCGATGACGTGCAGGATTTCGCCCATGACGCCGCCGAGAAGCCCGCCGACCAGAATGAAGACCACCAAGACCCAGGGGGATTTCCGCATAGTGTCTGTGAGTAATTAATCCTACGCGACCGTGTGAGGAGATAGCGCACCATATCGAACACCTTCGGACATGTCAACCAAACGATCATTTGTGCGACCGGCTGCCGCATCGGCGAGGCCTCAGCGGCGGCGATCGCGCGCATTGACGAACCCCCCGGTCCTATGGTGATGTGCGGCGTTCGACGGTCCCCGCAGGCGCCCCGCGCAGGGACCGATCGCTGATTTTCCACGAAGGAGTGCTCTGCATGCCATCGGAACGAAGCCGTCCCCCCTCCACCCAGTTTCGCGCGCTGCTCCAATCGGACCAGTTGGAGTTCATCTGCGAAGCGCATAACGGCCTCAGCGCCAAGATCGTGCAGGAGGCGGGGTTCCCCGGCATCTGGGCGAGCGGCTTGTCGATTTCGGCGCAGTTCGGCGTACGCGACAACAACGAAGCGAGCTGGACGCAGGTGCTCGACAATCTGGAATTCATGTCGGACGCCGTGTCGATCCCGATCCTGTTGGACGGCGACACGGGGTACGGCAACTTCAACAATATGCAGCGGCTGATCCGCAAGCTCGAACAGCGGAAGATCGCCGCCGTCTGCATCGAGGACAAGCTCTTCCCCAAGACCAACAGTTTCATCCATGGGGCCGCCCAGCCGATGGCGGATATGGAAGAGTTCTGCGGCAAGATCAAAGCGGGCAAAGATGCGCAGACCGACCCGGACTTTTGCGTCATCGCGCGCGTCGAAGCGTTCATTTGCGGCTGGGGTCTGACGGAAGCGCTCCGGCGCGCCGAGGCCTACCATCGGGCGGGAGCCGACGCCATTCTCATTCACAGTGCGCTGGCGGTGCCGGACGAAATCCTCGCCTTCAAGCAACAGTGGGGCAATCGTTGTCCCGTCGTGATCGTGCCGACGAAATACTATGCGACGCCGACGGATGTCTTTCGCGAGCACGGCATTTCTTTGGTGATTTGGGCCAACCATATGCTGCGCGCGTCGGTGGCGGCCATGCAGAAGACGGCGCAGGCGCTGAAGGCCAGCGAACATCTGCTGTCCATCGAAGACAAGGTGGCGCCGGTGTCGGAGATTTTCCGGCTGCAGAACGCCGACGAATTGCAGGCCGCCGAGGCGCTGTATCTGCCCAAAGGCGCGGATCAGGTGACGGCCATTGTGTTGGCGGCGTCGCGGGGCGAAGAGCTGGGCGCGCTTACGGAGGAGCAGCCCAAGACGATGGTCAGCGTGTCGGGTGCGCCGATCCTCTCGCATATCGTCGATGCGTACAACGCGGTGGGCATCAAAGACATCGTGGTCGTGCGCGGCTATAAGAAAGCGGCGGTCAACCTACCGAATCTCGCCTACGTCGACAACGACGACTATGCGAACACCGGCGAGTTGGACTCCCTTGCCAAGGCCTTCCGGGCGCGGACCGGCCCGGCTCGGGATACCATCGTGTCCTACGGCGATGTGTTTTTTAATACGTACATCCCCCAGGCGCTGCTGCAGGCGAAAGAGGACATCGTCATGTTCGTCGACAGCAACTGGCGGGATCAGCCGGGCTACGACCGGCTGGGCGGGTATGTGGAGTGCACCTGTCCCAATACGCGGAAGGCGTTCAACGCGAACGTGAGCCTGGTCCGCATGGGCGAGGTGCCGACTGACGCCGTGCATGGCGTCTGGATGGGCTTTCTGAAGCTGTCGCCCGCCGGCGTGGATCGCGTGCGGCCGCTGCTGGAGACGATCGTCGCCGACCCGGCGAACCGTCGCGTGACCATCGCGCGCCTGCTCCAAGCGCTGCTTGCGCAGGGCGAACGGATTCGAGTGCTCTACACGGTCGGCCACTGGCTCGATATCAACAGTGTGGACGACGTGATTGAAGCGGGCAATTTCTAGCGGGCACGGTGTGCGAGGGGGACGCGTCGGCCTCGAGCGTCCGGCGTTTGGAATGAGTCTGACGGGAGAGTGGTTGTGATTGCGCCTACGGCGTTCGTCGACAGTTTGCGGAAACAGGGTCTCGGGTTTTTTACCGGCGTCCCGGATTCGTTGCTCAAGGAACTGTGCGCCTGCCTGGCGCAGACCAGCGCGCCGCACGAACATGTGATCGCCGCCAACGAAGGCGGCGCCGTGGCGCTGGCCATCGGCTATCACCTGGCGACCGGGCGTCTGCCGCTCGTCTATCTCCAAAATTCCGGCGTCGGCAATATCATCAATCCGCTGCTGTCGTTGGCCGATCCGGAGGTCTACGCGATTCCCATGCTGGTCGTCATCGGCTGGCGCGGCGAACCGGGCGTGAAGGACGAGCCGCAACATAAGAAGCAAGGTCGCGTCATGGGGCCGCTGTTGGAGGCCATGGAGATTCCGACCATCATCCTCGACGCGAGTCTCGATGACGCCGCGGCCGACGCCGCGGTGGAACAGGCGGTGGCGCGTGCCCGCGCAGTCGGCGGCCCGGTCGTGCTGTCGGTACGGAGCGGAGCGTTTGCGCCGTTTGCCGGAGCCAAAGGCAACGCGCAGGACTTTCCCCTCTCCCGCGAGGCGGCGATCGCGCTCGTGCTCGACGCGCTGCGGGACGACGATGTAGTCGTCTCCACGACCGGGATGATTTCGCGCGAAGTCTTTGAGTATCGCGCGGCGCGTGGGCAGGGCCATCACCGTGATTTTCTGACCGTCGGCGGCATGGGCCATGCGGCGCACATCGCGGTGGGGATTGCGATGCAGGTGGCTCCGCGTCGTGTCGTCTGTCTCGACGGCGACGGCGCGTTGCTCATGCATTTGGGCTCCCTGTGCATCACCGGGTCTCTCCGGCCCGCGAACTTTTGCCATATCGTGCTGAATAACGGCGCGCACGATTCGGTCGGCGGCCAGCCGACGGTGGGTTTTCAGGTCGATATCGGCGGGCTCGCCAGGGCGGCCGGGTATGCGGACGCGAGGCAGACGCAGACGGCCGAGGGCATCGGCGCGGAGCTGACGACCCTGCACAAGGGAACCGGCCCGAGTCTTTTAGAAATTCGTGTGCGTCGCGGGGCCCGCAAGGATCTGGGTCGACCCACGACGACGCCGGTCCAGAACAAACAGGCGTTCATGGCGGCCCTCACGCGTCCGCGCTGACCGCACGTTTCGCGCTTTATCGGAAGCGGCCCGTCTGCTGCTCGGCGGCCTTTGTCTGACGTGTGAGTAGTTCCACGAGGCCGGCGACCGTCAACGGCGCGTTCCCTTCGGCTCGATTGTTGACCAGCACATAGGGGCGGCGCCCTTGCGCGACGGCGTCCTGCGCGAGGGCTGCCGTGTCGGCGCGCATGGAAGGGATCGGCGCGACCAACCGGTTGTAGGGACGGTAGCGCTCCACCGCGTCCCCATAGCGTAGGCCACGCGGCGTCAGCAGACGGAAGACCGGGGTGCGGCCTGCGAACTGTCCGCCCAGCTGCGTATGTTGGTCGGCCAGCGACGGCATCGCTGTCCAGTGGTTGTACACGTGGGACACGCCGGTCTTGGCCAGGATGTCGCGATAGCGCGGCCCGAGGATGGCCGACTCGCGCACTTCCACGGCATAGGCCAGGTTTGGGGGAAGCTGCGGCAGGAAGGCTTCCAGTCGATCGAGAAATGCCGTAGGGGTAATCCCGGTTCGCTGAAATTCGAAGAGAAAGACGCCCAACTTGTCTCCAAGCCCCGCCACGGCGGGCCCTGCGACAAGCTCCGCGAAAAGCCCGGCGTCGAGGAAGCGCGGATTCGCGGTGCCTTGTTTGGCGCCGTAGCGCGCGACCCCGGCAAAGGTCGGGATGGTCAGCTCTTCCCAGACTTTCAGGCAAAAGTGAAAGTCATCGGGGACGAGATCGGCATAGTGTTGAAGCTGCGCGCGTGTAGCGGGTCGATAGAAGCTGTGGTCGATGCCGACGGTCGAGAACAGCGGGCGGCCGCCGACGCGATAGTCGGCATATTCGGCGAGGCAGTCGCGGCTGAAGCGCGAGGCCGTGTAGCGTCGCTGATATACCTGCCCCTGCCAGCCTTCGTAGGCCCAGGAGCTGGTTCCAAATCGGATCAGCGGTGCGGCGGATGTCGACGACGGAGGGGCACTCGCCGCATCAGCCTGCGACGGCGGGCCCTCAGGGGTTGGCGGGTCGAAGGCGAGCGACCCTTGCACCGGCGTGCGGGTGTGCGCCTCGTCATCGAGCGAACGCCCATTGCTTGACAGGTCCGGTCGCATCTCTCAGACTTCTAGCACATGACACTCGACGAAGACAGATTGTTGCTCGGCCGCCTCGCTGCGGCCTATGGCGTCAGCACAGAGTATTTCGATATTTGGGGGACGCAGCACGCGGTCTCGGCGGAGAGTCTGCGCGCGGTCTTGCGGGCGATGGGCGTGGCCGTCGAGACGCGCGAGCAGTTGGCGGCCTCGCTGGCTTCGTTGCATGCGCGCTACTGGCGGCGACTCTGCGATCCGGTGACGGTCGTCGGATCGCGCGGACGGCAGGACGAGTGGCGCCTGCGCGTCCGAAGCGAGAGCGCGCAGGACGCAGGCTGGACGATTCACTGGACGCTCACGGACGAAGCCGACAGGATCGTTCGGCAGGGCACCGAGGCGGCGCCGCTGGAGGTGGTGGAAGTCACCAGTGTCGAGCAGGATCGTCATATCGCGCTGCGCCTGCCGATTCCTCTCGAATTGCCGCATGGCTATTACACATTGGCGGTGACGGTCCGCAACGGGGCCCTGCAGAGCAACGCCACATCATCCCTCATCGTAGTGCCGGAAACCTGCTACGTACCGCCTTGCCTGCTCGACAGCGGGAAGGACGAGCGCCGCCGCCCCTCCGCATCACGCCCTGCCACAGACAGCCATGGGACCTGGGGATTGTGGACACAGCTGTACGCGCTGCGGTCGCGGCGCAACTGGGGCATCGGCGACTTCACCGACCTTGCGGAGGTTACGCGGTGGGTCGGCGAACACCTGGGCGGCGGCGCGGTCGGCGTGAACCCGCTCCACGCGCTGAAGAATGCGCGTCCCTACAGCATCAGCCCCTATTCTCCCGATAGCCGCAGCGCGTTGAACGAGATCTACCTCGACCCGGTGCGCGTGCCGGAGTTCGATCGCTGTGCGGCCGCGCGAGCGCTTGTCGAGAGCGACGCATTTCGTGCGCGGCTCGACGATCTGCACAAGAGCGCCTTGGTCGACTATGAAGGCGTGGCGCAGGCGAAGAGCGAGGTGATGGAGCTCCTGTATCGCCAACTCGTCGAGGAGGGCGCGGCCGCTACGGAACCGGCGCGGGATGGCGGCGAGCAGCCGCCTGCGGCGGCGACGGCACGGGCGCGCCTGCACGCATTTCGCCGCTACTGCGAGGAGCAGGGCGCCTGGTTGGAAGACTATGCGACGTATCGCGCGTTGAATGACGTGTATGGAGGCGCGCGGACGGCGCCGCGCCTCTGGCCTACCTGGCCCGAAGAGTATCGCCATCCGAAGGCGTCCGGCATCGCGGCGTTTCGTGCGGCGCATCGCGCGCGGATCGACTTCTTTCAGTACGTGCAGTGGCAGGCGGAGGCGCAGTTGGACGCCGTGGTGCGGCTCACGCGCGAGTTGCGCATGAGCATCGGCCTCTATCACGATTTTGCGCTGGGCAGCGATCCGAACGGGGCGGAAGGCTGGCGTCTGCAGGATGTGTTGGCGCGTGACGTGGATTGCGGCTGCCCGCCGGACGCCTTTGCGCTGCAGGGACAGAACTGGGGATTTCCTCCGCTGCAGCCGGTGGCGCTGCGTGAGGCGGCCTACCGTCCCTTCATCGCGTTGCTGCGGCAGAACCTGCGTCGCGGCGGCGCGCTGCGCCTCGACCATGTGATGGGTCTGTTCCGTCTGTTTTGGATTCCCAAGGGGCAAAGCCCGGCGCTGGGTACCTACGTGGAATACCCGTTTGCGGACCTGCTCGGCATTCTGGCGTTGGAGAGTCAGCGGGCGCAGACATTGGTGATCGGGGAAGATCTCGGCACGGTGCCCGAGTGGATTCGCGAGCAGCTCGCCAGGGTCCAGGCCTTTTCCTATCGGGTATGGTATTTTGAGCGCCGCGGCGACGGGGCGTGGAACGCGCCCTCGGACTATCCTGACCATTCGCTCGCAGTGGCGACGACGCACGATTTGCCGACGTTATTGGGCTTTTGGCTTCGCGAGGACCTGCGTGTGCGCGAGCAGTTGGGGCTGTTCCCGGATGAGGCGGTTCGCGCCCGCACCTGGGCGGAACGCGATCAGGACCAACAACGCATGCGGGAGGCGCTGCGGATGTATGGCGACTGGCGGGACGGTGGTGCGGCCGAAGACGCCCATGCGCCTGGGGCAATCGGCGACCACAGCGCTTCTGCGACTGTTCCGCCAGGGCTTGTGGAGGCGGTCCATCGCTTTCTCGCGCGCACCTCGTCGCGCGTCGTGCTGGCCAGCTTGGACGACTGGGTAGGGGAGCGGGCTCAGGTCAATGTGCCGGGGACCGTGGACGAATATCCCAATTGGCTTCGCAAGACGGCGCTGCCGCTTGAAGAAATGGTCCGCGATCCGCAGTGCCGTCGCTTGGCCGCAATGATGGTCGCGGCGCGCGGACGCGGCTCGCAGCCGCCACAACCACTCTCCGGCGGCGTCTCGCCGCCCACATCTACGACGACATCCGAGTGACATGACGAATCGGCGGCGAGCGGTGCTCATCGTGGCGGCGGTGCTCTTCGTCGCCATCGTCGTCATCGAAACGTTATTGCCGGCCAACGTCGTCGGCGCCTACGGGTTTGTCCTCCCTATTTTACTGGTCGCCACGACCCGCAGTCGGCGGCTGGTCTACCTCACGCTGATCTTTTGCATCGTCGCTACGTATATCGGCCTGATGCATCCGGCTAAGCCGGGCCGCTTCATGTCGGCAGTCATCAACCGCACGGTGGTGGTCTGCGTCTTGGGCGGTGTGGCGGCGATGGGCCTCGTGTGGGAGGAGCGGAAGGCGCGTGAAGAGGCGGCGCGGGCCGCGCTGGCCCTGCAATCCGAAAAGCTCCTGCATGCCAACGCGCAGCTCGTCGAAGTGAAGGACGCGCTCGCGCGGTCGGAGCGGCTGGCGGCAGTCGGCCAGTTGGTGGCGTCCGTTGCGCACGAAGTGGGCACGCCGCTGCATTCCATAGCCTGGCACGTGCAGGCGCTACGCGAGGCGGTGCCGGAGACGCCTGAGACGAAGAAGCGGCTCAATACGATCGAGTCGCAAATCACGCGCGTCGTGCATATCATCCAAGACCTGCTGAGCGCGACGCGACGCCGCAAACCGACACCGACCTGGACGCCGGCTGCGCATTTGCTGCAGGCGGTGGCGACCCTAATGGAGCCCACCTATGTAAGTAAAGGCGTGAAGCTGCAGGTCCGGTGCGGGCCGGAGGGGCCGATGCTTTGGGCGGACGAGCCGCAGCTTCAACAGGTACTCGTGAATCTGCTGTCGAACGCGTTGGGCGCGACGCCGACTGGAGGCGAGGTCACGATGACGGCCGAAGAGCGTGGGCTGACGGAGGCCGAGCGAGAGACCTGGCCGCGGGAGTCGGGTGCGCCGCCGGACCGGATGGCCGTGCTCACCGTGGCCGACACCGGCTGCGGAATTCCTCCGGAGAATTTGCAGCGGACCGCCGAGCCCTTCTTCACCACAAAGGAAGTGGGAAAGGGCAGCGGCCTGGGGTTGTTTCTGAGTCGTGAAATTGTCCGCGCGCACGGCGGGCAGTTGTCGATCGAGAGCGAAGTCGGGAAGGGGACGCTCGTGGTGATTGCGCTGCCTGCGGGCACGGCCCCGGCGACATCCTCGGTGCTGACGGAAGCCATGGGCGGTGCTTCGGCGGCGGCGTTGGCCCCGACATCGGTATCGACGTCGACTTCCACTGGGATAGGGGAGGGGACGGCGGCATCGGCATAACGGGCATCGGTACGACGGGCATGGTCGGGCGTCGGCGCGACGCGCGACGGCCCGAGAGGAGTGATGATGGGAATGCGGGCGAAGATTGTGGTGGCGGACGATGACGAGGTGGCGCTCGAACTCTTGGTCGAAGCCTTAGAGAAGGCGGGCCACGAGGTCGAGAGTTTTACGAACGGTGAGGCGGCGATAGCGCGCGGCAAGCGCGGGCCGGTGGACCTCGTCCTGACGGATATCCGGATGGGCACGGTGGACGGGTTTCACGTGTTGCGCGAATTCAAACGGATCGCGCCGGATACGCCCATTGTTCTGCTCACCGCGTTCGGGTCGCTGGAGGGCGCCGTGGACGCCATCAACCAAGGCGCGTTCGACTACTTGGCGAAGCCGTTTCGCCGTGAGGAAGTCGCCTTGGTGGTTCAGCGCAGCCTGGAGCATGCGCGGTTGATGAAGGAAAACGCGCGCTATCGCGAGGCGTTGGAAGAGAAGACGGCGCTGACGGGCATGGTCGGCAGCAGCCCCGCGATGTTGGATGTGTACAAACTCGTGGCGCGTGTCGCCCACAGCAAGAGCACGGTGCTGTTGGAAGGCGAGAGCGGGACGGGGAAGGAATTGGTGGCGCGCGCGATCCATGCGCACGGCGGGCGTCGTGAGAAGCCGTTCATCCCCGTGAATTGTGGAGCCTTGCCCGACGCCCTGTTGGAATCTGAAATGTTCGGCCACGAGAAGGGTGCCTTCACCGGGGCGGTGGGCGTGAAGCACGGCCTGTTCGAAACGGCCGACGGCGGCACACTGTTTCTCGATGAAATCGGCGAGCTGGGCCCGGCCCTACAGGTGAAGCTGCTCCGCGTCATGCAGGATCAGGAGATTCGCCGGGTCGGGGGCACGACCTCCACGAAGGTGGATGTGCGCCTGATCGCCGCGACGAACCGTGACCTGGCTGCGATGGTGAAGGAGAATAAGTTTCGCGAAGATCTCTACTACCGGCTCAATGTGGTGCGGATCACGCTGCCGCCGTTGCGCGACCGTCGTGATGATGTGCGGATGTTGGCCACGCACTTCCTGCAAAAATACGCGGGCACGGGCGATCCCGTCATCATGGGATTTTCCGATGAGGCCTGGGCCTGCCTGGATCGGCATCGGTGGCCCGGCAACGTGCGCGAGCTGGAAAACGCCGTGGAGCGGGCCGTCTCGCTCAGCCATGGTCCCGTGATTTTGCCGGAAGATTTGCCGGAGGCGGTGCGCATCGGGGCGCCTGCGGAGCCGATCGCAAAGGACCAGCCTGCCGCTTCGGCTCCCGCAGCGGCGCGCGTGGATGAGCATACGGAGGCGATGCTGACGCTGGAGGAAGTCGAGCGACGCCATCTGCTTCGTGTGCTGAAGGAAATGAAAGGCAATAAGGTGAAGGCGGCGAAGGTCTTAGGGATCGACCGGCGGACCCTCTATCGGATGGCGGAGCGGTTCGGGATCGACTTGGGCGGCGAAGAGGCCGATGCCTCGGAGAGCGCTACAAAACCTGGAGGCGCTGTTTGATCAGGCGTAAGTAGTAGCCCGGTTGCTGCGCGAGCGGGGCGTCGCTGTCCTTCCAGGTGTTCCACAGGGTCGCTTTGCTCTGGTGCTGCGTCTGAATCGACAGCTTTGATGAGGTGTCGGACAGAGCGGTAATCCGTGCCTCGGCAGTGGTTCTTCCTACGCCCACTCGGGCCCGCAACAACCAGTTCCACGGAGACGGTGTCTCTTGTCGGTAGCCGGCGCTGATGGCGGTATCCGCTTCGCCGCGGTCGTCCACGTCGTAGCCTTCCTGGGTGAAGACTTCCACTGCGGCGGCGCGCACCTGATCGGCGGGGAGGGCAAAGACGGCCTCAACCGGCTCCTGGGCAACGTCCGGCGCGGTATGCGCGCAACCCACCAGCGTCAGGGTGAATAGTGCGGTCCACGTTGCCTGCCTGAGTCGGTCTAACATCGGCCTGCGCCCGTTCCTCGTGAATCGTCCCTAGGTACTCAGCTTATAAATCAGGTGCGTTTCCGTCTCGGCCACGCCGGGGATCGTGTGGATCTTCGTGCGCACGAGTGTGGTGAGGGCGTCCTGATCGCTCGCTTCCACCACCACAAAAATATCCGGTTTGCCCCAGCAGGGATCCACGGTCTTCACTTCACGAAACTGCGCCAGCGTCTTGAGGACGTCGCGCGTCCGGCCTGCCGCCACCGTAATCAGCACATAAGCACGATCAGCCATGGGGTCGCTCCGATGCGTTGGTGGATGTGAAACGGCGGCAGCAGAGCGCGATCCGGACAGTAGCGAAGGGGCATCCGGATGTCAATGCGCGCACCGCGGTATCCGCATTACTTCGGATACACGATGGTTTCGATGGGGAGGGCGCTGTCGACTTGACGAAGATCCGCTTCGAGGCCGCGCGGGTTGCCGATGCGTCCTTCCGGGTCGTAGACGAAGCAGACGACGGCACGGTAGTTCCCCGGATGCACGAATTCCTGGCAGTCGAGCAGCATCTGCTGGGCGATCTCACGCGGGCCGACGCCGGGTTTGGTTTTTTTCGCGAAGACCGCCATGCGGTGCCGCGGAAACACCAGGGTCACGGCCTGCGCCGTCGACGGGTAGGACGGCGTCCATTCTTGCGGTGTCACTTCGTCCAATTCATAGCGGAGCAGCGCGTAGAGGAGATCCTGTACGTCCCGGTCATCTTCCACGTCGAGCGTGGAGCGGTATTCGCCGCGCAACCGTAGCTGCCGCGCAATGGTGTGAAACCGCGCGCAGACTTTGCGGATGGCGTGCGTGGGATCGTCGGCGGCCAGCGGATCGGTCATCGGCGTTGTGCTCGCAGGGGCGATGGTGTCGGTGTGTGCGCGGGGCGGCTCGGACATGCGGTCCGTCACGGGTGCGCTGGGGAGCGCGGGCTCGGGAGTTATTTGCACAAGGGGCCTCGGGGCCGCAACGAGCGCTTCCGCCTGAATGATTGCCGCCCGATCCTGCTCACGGGAGTCGGGTGCGATTGGCGTAGCCGGACGGAGATCCGTCGTGGGCGACGTTGGCGAAGGGCTGCACTGCGGAGCCGAGGCCTGAGTCGGGGAGTGCGCGGGCGCTCCCATCGGTGTGACTGTGGTGGTCGATGGCACGATCGACAGACTGGCTGCTGGTTCCGGCGTAGGGGGACGTTCCGTCGTTGCAGCGGCAGCCGGTGCGGGCGCTGCGGGGGACGGTGTCGCTGCTGGGACCGCCGCCGCTGCGGCTGGCGCCTCCGGCATTCGGATGAGCGGAGTTGCCGTCTCGGTCTTTTCGGGTGTGGAGACTGCCGCAGGGGGAACGTCGTTGCTGAGCGTCGCTGGTTGTCCGTGAGGCGGCTCAGGCGCGGCGACCGGCTGAGTCTGCGGTGACGCCGTCGGCGGAGCGATGCCGAGCAATTCGAGTTTCTTGTGCTCAAGCTGCGTGGCCAGTTCGCGCAGGTGCGTCAGCGTTTCTGCGACCTCGGCCGCCGATTCGGCCCGCACACGATACTGTTTCCACTGTTGAAACTCCGGAGTCCGCTCGCCGAAGACCAGCTTGGCGCATTCGCGCACATGCAGTTCCACGCGCGCGCGCACCGCGTCGCGGTAGGGAAAACCTTCCTGTTTCAGATCTTCAATTTGCGGCAGCAACTCCTGCAGCTTCGCCATGCTCGTCGCGATGGTCTCCACCATGGACGGCTGTTTCGGCCGCGCTTTCGTCTCTTTGGGAGCTGCTTTCGCCATGGGGGGCTGGTATCGGGTACGAGGACTCGTAGGTGTTGTGACGAATTGGGCCGCGATCGATTCGTGTCGTGTGGCCTGAAAAAAGTCTAGCCCAGGGTCGGTGAACCGGCAAGGAAGAGCGTGTTTTCGTGCAGCGAGGCTGCGGGACCGATGCGGCAGATGGGAAATGTGTCTCTGCGGAGTCGACCCAGCGAGGCGGCCGACTAGTCTTTCCAGAGATTCGGGTCGGCCATGGCCACGAGCAATTCGTGGCTGTTGCCGTCGAGGAGCTTGGCCAGTTGGGCCTTCCCACCGTTGCCGTAACGGATGAACTCAAGGCCGAACTGGTCGCCCTGGGCCCAGCGCACTAAGGCCACGGCAATGACCAGGGGGTCGGGCCGCCGGGGGATCTTGATCTGCAGCGATACGTAGGAGCCGATGGCCATCGGGGTTTTGCTGGTGACGGCGCAACCGGGGCCGGAGAGGTTCACAAGCATGCCGCGGCCGATGGCCGCATCGCCAAGGAACTGAACCGGGAAGGTGACATCTACTCGGGGCTTCGATCGTTGCCGCATGACCAGGTCCCTCTCGTGTCTCGCTCGTATGCTGCTACCGGCGTTCTCTGAGAAGTGTAGCAAATGAGGCGAAACCCGCAGGCCGTGGCGTGACCGCTGCGGATCGGGCCTGGGTCGACCGCCTTAAGACAAGCAGCGGTGACCCTAGGGCTAGGGACGTGACGAAAAGCGGAAGGGGAAGCAGAAGCGGGAGCGGAAACGGGTTGGTGCCCCCGACACGAATTGAACGTGCGACACGCGGTTTAGGAAACCGCTGCTCTATCCAACTGAGCTACGGGGGCGTTGGAGGCTACGATACTGAAACGTCGACGGCATGTCCAGGGGAAGGCTGGAGCGCCGTAGGGCCTACGGGGAACTGCTGGTCTTACTTGCGGGGAAGCGCGTAGGCAGGAGTCGGAGAATCCCCGGCTCCTGCCCCATAATGAGAGTCTAACTTAGCGATGCGTGGTGAGGTCGCGCTGGCAGCTCGATTCGGCCAACATGCGCTGACCGGCCGAGGCATCCTTAGGAATGCGCGACATGCAGGCGTCCAGAGAATCGCCCTGGGTGCCGGCCGAGGCGCGGTTGCCGCTCTTCGCGGAGGCCATGCCTGAAACCGTCTGCGTATAGGCGTCGTTGCTGCGGCAGCTCTGTTCGGCGACCATGCGGGCCCCTTCGCTGGAATCCTTCGGGATGCGCGCCAAACAGGTGGTCAACGAATCATTCATGGGTTCTGCGGCGCCCTTTGCGGCGGCCGTTCCCGCCCCGCTGCCCGTGCTGCCCTGCATCGCACCCTGCTCCGACGCGCAGCCGCCGACAAGTCCGAGCAGCCCTAACAATCCTGCGACCACGACTGTGTTGTACATGCGTGCCATGTGTCCTCCACCAGCATAAGAGTGAACCGAAAAATTCGACTGCTCTATATACGAACTGCCTCTCCGGCGCAAGCTACTTTGTGCGCGGACCGGCCGGGGCCGTGCCGCTCGCCTCGCCGATGGGCTTGATCAACGACCGCTTGGGCGGGATCTGCGAGAGGATGTCGGCGCGCGCTTGATAGATGCCGGCCAGGCCCTGGCCCTTGGCGTAGACGAGGCCGTTGGCATGGCTGCCGAGGATCAACCGGCTGGTCTCCCCCTTCCGTCCCGTGGCGGTGAATTCGACGGCCGGGGTGGCCAGCCCATAGGGCGCGAGCGCGCCCGGCTGCTTGACCTCCCGCATTTCGGCCGGGAGATTCACGACGCGGCTGACGAACAGCTCTGCCGCTTCCTGGCTCAACTTGGCATCGGGCTGATCGTCGAGGACCCACTCGTTGCCTTGATTGATCAGGCTGTACTGCTCCTCGCGAGTTTTCACCGTGAGCATCGCGATGTCCGGCAGGTCCATGCCGAGCAGGCGCTTATCGCGCAGTGTGAACAGATCCTTCGTGAGATCTTTAATGTCGTTGGGACTGATGCGGAACAGCGGCGGTTGGCCGGGGACTTCCGCAAAGGCTTCGCCCGAATTGGGGTTGGGCTGGTAGAGCTTGACGGTCTGGTCGGTGTTGTCGCCGCGCAGCGTTAGGGTTGCGACCGGCTGAGTGAGTGTCCGCGCGATCGCGTCGCGCTCGGGCCCGGGGTCGACCATGCCGATGGCTTTGAAATCGCCTAGTCGATAGAGAAACGCCCGCACTTCGCTTTGGTCGGCATTCGCCTCGATCGGTGCGCGAATCTGCCACCGCTTGGTCGGTTTTTCCGGCAGGAGGTAGAGCACCAGCTCGGTCGGCGGATAGTGGAGGCGCATGCGATCGATGCGGTTTTGGTCGACCCGTACGATTTCCTTCCGCCGAAAGGTCATGACGGACTTGTTCAGGAAGTCCTTGGCGGCCAGGTCCGTCAATAAGACGTGCTTATCCGAATTACGCAGCACATAGAGTGTGGACGAGATGGGGCCGGTATCGCCGATGGCGAAGGTTTCCTTCTTGTCGCCGGCTTCTACGGTGACGACGGCAGACGGCTTCTCCAAGCCGAACGGCCCCAGCGTGCCGGCCGATTCCTCGACGGTGCGGGTGACTTTTCCCAACACGAGGGCGCGCACGAGGCTTTCGACCTCGCGGGCATCGGCCTCACCCTGCACCGGTTCGATCAGGCGCCAGGTGCGCCGCTCGTCTTGCGCAAGGACCACGGTCGCCAGCGGCGATTGTAAGGTCAGCTTCGTGATGCTCGCTTCGGGGAGAGAGAGCAGCGTGCTGTCCGCAACGGCCTTCTGCTCGCTGCGCTGTTGTGACGGAAATTCGACGAAGTAGAGGTAGGCTGCCAAGCCAAGCAGCAGCACCGCCATGAACACTGTCGCACCATAGCGTTTCACGGCTGTCTCGTGCCTCAGAGGCGGCGACGGCGTCGCCAGACCATCAATCCGTAGATGAGGGTGGAGGCCGGCAGGAGGACGACCTGCAGCCAAAAGAGAGCGGAGGCCTGCGTAGCATTGGGCATAAACGGTCGGAACGCCGGTTCCTTCGGGGTGATCGAGACCAGGTCGCGTTCCTGCGCGAGCCAGCCGATCATGTGGAGGAACAGGTCGGTGTTGCCGGCAAAGTTGAAGTACGTATTTGTCGCGAAGCTCGAATTGCCCACGATCAGCACGGCCGGATTCGGCTTGCCCTCCGCAGGTGGTTCCTTGGGTGTCAGGGCGGCTGCTAGCGGCAGCGGACCTTGGATATCCTTCTCGGCCGAGTAGCTCACCACTTGCCCTTGCAGGTCCGTTTCCGCCCAGCTGCGTGGGGACGTCCGCGCCAAGGGGATGAACTCCCACTCCTTGGCGGCGGCGTCATTGAACGTGATGTGTTGTGACGTCGGCATGAGGGCCGCGGCGTTCAGGTCTTGGGTAATCTCGTGCTCCGTGAACGTGCGCACGAGGAGCGTCGTCAGGTCCCCTTGCGCGAGCCGGTCTTGGAGGTCGACCAAGACGCCGGGACCGAGCGACAGTCCCCAGGCCGCCAGGAGATCGCCCATGTCGGTGGTCGTATCCGGATCGAGCAGCAGCAGCAGGCGCCCGCCGCGGGCGACGTAGTCCTTCAAACGCGTCTTTTCTTCCGCCGTCACCCGGCGCTGCGGACCGGCCACCACCACCACCGAGGCCTGCTGCGGCACACTCGACTCTTGCAGCAGGGACAGGGGGCCGGTCTCGTAGCCTTGCTTGCTGAGGGCTTCCTTTACCCCGTCGTAGCCGTTGCGCTCGCGGTCGTTCAGGCTGTGCTCGCCATGCCCTTCGAGAAAGAGGATCTTCTTTTTCGACTCGCGCGTGACGCGGATGATGGCGCTGGTGAGCTCGGCCTCCGACGGCGTCATGATCCGCACGGTCTCCGTGCCGGATTCGAGGATGGCCGTGTTCAGCCTGGTGATCCCGCGTTTGCGCGCTTCGTCGGGCTGCCGCTCCGGGTCCAAGAAGGAAACTTTGATGCGTTCGCTGGCGCTGCGGTAGCTATCCAGCAGGTCGCGGTAGGTGTTGAAGCCGGGGCTTCGCTCCTGCGCAAATACTGTGACTGTAAGGTCCTGCTTGAGGTTGCGGACGACGTTGTGCGTTTGCGGCGCCAGCGAGAAGGTTTGCGTTTCCGAGAAGTCCCAACGCTGGGAGTGTCGCGCGCCGAGGAAATTCACGATCGCGAGGACGGCGATGACGAGCAGGGTCAGCAGCAGGCTGTTGGCGCCCAGTTTGGTGCTGCGCCGTGTCGAATAGGCCTTGATGCTGCGGAAGTGCAGGGCAAGATAGGTCGCGAAGCACCCGAGAGCCAGCAGTTCACAGATCGTGACGATCGCCGTCTGATCCGGCACGAGTGTATAGAGGATCAGGCCGGCCAGCGCCGCCAGCAAGCCCACCACACCGACAACCGGCGCGACGCGAGTCATTTCCACCGCTGCGACTCCACAACCTGATGGGCGAGAAACAGCATGAGCGTGATGCCGGAGACGAAGTAGATCAGATCCTTCGTGTCCACGAGTCCGCGGACCAGCCGGTCGTAGTGCTCGATGAAGGACAGGTAGCCGATGAAATTGCCGGGGCCTGTGTCACCCATGAGCGTGCCGACGGCGCCGAGCAGCCACACGAGAATCAGGAACCCGAAACTCACAAAGGCAGCGACGATCTGATTCTCCGTCACGGTCGAGGCGAAGACGCCGACGGATAAGAAGAGGCCGCCAAGCAACGCCACGCCAAGATAGCCGGTGAGGACCGGGTTCCAGTCGAAACTGCTGAAGCCGGCCATGATCAAAGGGACGCAGAAGGTCAGGAGCAGGAGCCCGAGGTAGATGGCGTAGACGCTCAAGAATTTGCCGAGCACCATATCGTTGATGCGGATCGGGGCCGTCATCAGAAATTCGAAGGTGCGCAGTTTGCGCTCTTCCGCGAACAGCCGCATGGTCAGGAGCGGGAGGCTCAACAGCAGGACGATGGCGAGGCTGTAGAACGTCGGGCGAAAGACCATGTCGTTGAGATTCACCTGGGCCATGCCACCCTGCATCTGCATCATGCGCACGGCCTGCATGCTGGCGCTCTGTACGGCCAAGTGCGAGAGCACGCCGAAGATCAGGAGAAACACCGCGCCCACCACATACACGACGGGTGAGACAAACGCGGAGCGCAGTTCTTTGGCGATGATGGCTTGGATCGGCGTCATGGGTGCGCGCTTTCACTCGGCGACGTCTGATGGTCGGCGGTTGCCGCCATGTCGTGTCCAACACCCTCTTCATGTTGCGTGAGGCGCAAAAAGACATCTTCCAGCGTCATCGTGACCGTCTTCATTTCCAGCAGTCCCCAGCCCTGTCCTACGACACAGCGCGCGATATCGTCGCGGATGTCGCGGCCGAGTTCCGCCTCGACCAGGGCCGTGTGGCCTGCGTCGGTGGCGGAGACGGCCAGGACGCCGTCGAGGCCCTGCAGTCGGGCCATCCAGTCTGCTGACGGGGCTTTCACCGAGAGGCTGATTTTCTCCGACCGACGCAGTCGCGCCGAGAGTTGCTCCGGCGTGTCTTCGGCGACGATACGTCCGCCGTTGATGATCACGACGCGCTGGCAGATGGCCGTGGCTTCCGGAAGAATGTGCGTGCTCAAGATAATGGTATGGGATTGCGCCAGGTCCTTGATGAGCTGGCGGATTTCGATGATCTGCTTCGGGTCGAGTCCTACCGTCGGTTCATCGAGAATAAGGACCGGCGGATCGTGAATGAGCGCCTGGGCAAGCCCCACACGTTGGCGATAGCCGCGGGAGAGGTTGGCGATCAGCCGAGCCCGGACGGGGCCGAGCGACAAGCGATCCACCACCAGGTTGCTGCGCTGCGTGAGTGCTGCACCGGTGAGGCCACGGAGTCGCCCAACGAACGTGAGATATTCCTGCACCGTCAGTTCTTGGTAGACGGGCGGCGTTTCCGGCAAGTAGCCGATTTGCCGCTTCACCTCGGTCGGCTGATCCAAGCAATCAAATCCCGCCACGGTCGCGCGCCCCTCCGTGGCCGGCATGAAGCAGGTGAGGATGCGCATGGTGGTGGTCTTCCCGGCGCCGTTGGGGCCGAGAAAGGCCAAGACCTCGCCCTTCTCGACGGAAAAGGAGACGTCGGAGATGGCGGTGTGATTGCCGTAGCGTTTGGTGACGTGTTGAACGTGAATCATGCAGTCGGAGGTCGCGGAGCCGACGGGCGTCACTCGGCCATCAATGCCGGGCAGGCGGCGAACGAGGCCCACAGGCACGGAGGATTCGTTGCAAACGGGCAGATCATACTGAGTCGACCCGGACGGGTCAAGCTGATGCTCCGCGGCAGATGATCACTTATGGGCGCGCGTGCGACCCGCCCGTCCAGCTTTACAGAAGAAGGCGGAATGGCTATAGTCTGCTCCCGCTTTCACAGTCGCCTCTCCGTTTGGACTGCGAGGAATCGGCACGGTGATCCGTACCTTGGCGAGTGTGACCATGGCGATCCTGCTTGGGCTGCCCTCTGTGGGGATGGCCGGTGCAGCGCGCGGGGCCGAGAGCCACGCGTCCGTACCCACCCATCGTGCCACGGGAATTGTGAGCGCCGTGAGCATGGAGGCGAGCGTCCCCGTGATCGTCCTGCGTCTCGGGTCGGGCGAGAGTGAGACGGTGATCGGCGCCACGATCGATTCGCAGGCGGTCATTCGACGCGGGCGCGCGGCCATTAAACTGGATCAACTTCGTGTCGGCGACCACGTGCAACTGACCTATCGAAAAACGAAGAGCGGACTGGTTGCGACATCCATTGTGACCAAATAACTCGGGCTGGCTATTAACTGGGTAGGGAGGCCATTGTGAAGATGTTATCTGTGGAACGTTCGGGATGGGTGCTGCGTGCGGGGGTGTTGGGTCTGTTGCTCGCGGCTGGGTGCGCGTCACAAGGGGAAGTGGTGAACTTGACGATTCCCTCTCTCCGCGAGCCGGGGACGCCGGCGGCGGCCAAAACAGCCACCCCGTCGATCGCCGTCCTGAAGTTCGACGACAAGCGGGCCAATAAGGCCTGGCTGGGTACGCATACCGGGCGCATGGGCGGAGAAGAGCGATTCAATGTCCGTGGCAACGACGCAGGCCAGGCGGTGGCCAATGCTTTGGTCGACTACTTGAAGGCCAAGGGGTGGCAGGCGGCCATGGTGTCCGATGCCGCGAAGGCCAATTCGGATGTGACATTGTCCGGCGAAATCCTTGAAATGGACGTGGACGCCAAAGCCGGCTGGTTTTCGACGGAGTTGAGTTCGAAAAGCAAGGTCATGGTGCAGGGGACAAATCGCGCGGATGCCAGCAAGGTGCGGATGACACTGACCGGCACCGGAACCGACAAGGTGTTTTGGTTCAGCGAAAGTGACGCGCAGTCACTTATTAATGATGTGCTGCAAGAAAGCTTTTCCAAGCTGCCGAGCTCGACTCGTTTCGAGGGCGGGTCGATGCGCCTGAATTAGTTGGAGTCGATGCGTTCTGGATCCGTTTTGCCGAATGACGGACGTTTTTGGGCCTCCCGCAATGGTAGGTGGTAGCAGGGCGTTACAGGGGGTTGGAAGCGCCGCACAGCCCCGGTAGCCTGAGCACATCAGGCCACAGTGGTCCTGCGATGGGAGGCAGCTCATGACTATGGACAGCACATTCACACGGGAAGGGAGCTCAAACAGACCCCGCATGGCGGTGTCGTTCGGGCTGATCCTTTGTGTCGGGCTGCTTAGCGGCTGCGGCGTTCTCTCCAAGGGGCAGACGGCTTTCGATGTCTCGGCCAAGGATATGGGAGTCTCCTCGTGGTATGGCGAAGACTTCCATGGCAAATTGGCCGCGGACGGGAAGCCCTTCGACCGGTATGCGCTGACGGCGGCCCACCGGTCGTTACCGTTAGGGAGCGTGGTTCGGGTGCTCAATGTGCAGAATGCTCGGGCGGTGTATGTGCGCATTACCGACCGAGGCCCCTACATTCAAGGTCGCATGCTCGATCTCTCTGAAGGGGCGGCTGAGCGATTGGGGATGGTCAAGCGGGGTGTGGCCCCGGTTGTTGTCACCGTGGTTGGGAAGGGGCAGGTTCCGGACCAGTGGCCACCTGTCACGTCGACCATGCTCACGGGCCTACAGGCCAGTCTGCACGACCTGCCCGGGGGAGAGTCCAAGGGGCACTATCATCCTGTGGGTGTCGGGCCGGTTCAACGCCAGCCTGAGGACTTGTGGCGCCAGCCGCGGCAGCGGCGGGTGGTTGATGTCTTAGCGGCTGACCACCATGTTGATCGGTTTGCCGTTGCCCTCTTTATTGCCTGGATGGTCTAGCCTGATTGCACTCCTCCATTCCTGCCAATTGACTCGCCGGTGAATCTGAAGCACATCCTACTCGAATAAGACGAAGAGGGCCGCGCGCTTGCGCGGCCCTCCCTGTCGATAACTCCGTGCAACAATGCCCCAGACCCGCTCAAAGCTGTGAATCGGGCCTGCTGAACCTTGACTTCCAGGAGCTCGTTCTTTAGACTGCCCGATGGTCTTTTCCCTTACATTTCTAAGGTCTAGGTAATTATCTCAAGCAGTCGATGTAACCGGCTGAGTACAGACGGTTAGGAGTTGTTCGTGCTCGAAGCGCTCAGCGAAAAATTCGATAAGGTCCTGCGAAAGCTTCGCGGGCAAGGCGTGTTGACGGAAGCCAACATGACCGAGGCCCTCAAGGAAGTTCGCATGGCTTTGTTGGAAGCCGACGTCAACTTCAAGATCGTCAAAGACTTCGTCGAGCGTGTCCAGCGCAAGGCGCTGGGGCAGGAAGTACTCCGCAGTCTCACGCCCGGTCACCAGGTCGTGAAGATCGTCTGGGAAGAGCTCGGCGAGATGATGGGGCGCGAACATGCCGGCATCAAGCTGGCATCGCTCCCTCCGACGGTCATCATGATGGTGGGGCTGCAGGGCGCTGGGAAGACCACCACCAGCGGTAAGCTGGCGCGCTGGTTTAAGGAGCAGGGGAAGCGCGTGCTGCTCGTTGCGGCCGACCCTCGCAGACCTGCGGCCGGCGACCAGCTGGCCAATCTCGGTCAGACGTTGGAAGTGGACGTCTATCGCGCGGATCGCACCGATGCGTCGCAGTCGGATGTCGTTCGTATTTGCACCGATGGCGTGGAGCGGGGCCGGCATAAGGGCTACGACATCGTCGTGCTCGATACCGGCGGACGTCTGCACATCGATGAACTGTTGATGAATGAGTTGGTGGCGGTGCGGGACGCGGTCACGCCGCACGAAGTCTTGCTCGTCGCCGATGCCATGACCGGGCAGGATGCCGTGGCCATGGCCAGCCAATTCGATCAGCGGCTGGGGCTGACCGGCGTCATTCTCACCAAGACTGAGGGCGATGCGCGCGGCGGCGCGGTTTTATCGATTCGTGCGGTCACCGGGAAGCCCATTAAGTTTCTAGGTGTGGGCGAAAAGCTCGACGCGCTTGAGCTGTTCCATCCGGATCGTATGGCGTCGCGCATCCTGGGCATGGGGGACGTGCTGTCGCTGATTGAGAAGGCTCAGGCGACCTACACAGACGAGCAGGCGGCGCTGGCGAAGAAGGCGATGAGCGGGCAGGCGCTCACGTTTGAAGATTTTCGCGATCAGATGAAGCAGGTCAATAAGATGGGCAGTCTGGAGTCCATTCTTGGTATGCTGCCCGGCGGGCAACGGCTTCAGCAAATGGCTGGGGGCGATATGGTGCCGGAGCGCGAGATCAAGCGCGTCGTCGCCATGATCGATTCCATGACCGCCAAGGAGCGGCGGGATCACACCTTGCTGAACGGCAGCCGCAAGAAGCGGATTGCGAAAGGCAGCGGGACGACGGTCCCTGAGGTCAATCGTCTTATCAAACAGTTTCTCAGCACGCGGAAGCTGATGAAAGCTATTACCGGGCCCGGAGGCCGTCGGAATTTTCTGCAGGCCCTCCGAGCCATGTAAGTGTCATCCACGAAGTTTTTACTGGCCGATCACAAAGGAGCATCACGTGGCCGTTCATTTACGTCTGTCGCGCGCAGGTCGTCATAAACTTCCGTTCTACCGGTTGGTAGCGGCGGATTCCCGCAGTCCTCGGGATGGGCGCTACCTGGAAATCCTGGGCACGTACAACCCGTTGAAGAATCCACCCGTATCGGAGCTGAAGTCGGATCGGGTCCAGCATTGGATTAGCGTCGGTGCGCAACCCACGACGACGGTACGGACGATCTTGCGCCGGGCCGGTGTGGTCAAGGCGGCTGCGGCGGCACCAGCAGCTCCGGCGAAGGCCGCGCCCGCCAAGGCGGCGAGCCCCAAGGCGTCGGCGAAGTCCAAGTAGTACCTATCGCCTGGACCAATTGGAGCGATCGTTTCGGGGAAACGGAGTTCGAGACACACTCGATCCGGCACCTGGACGCGGATACCGATGAGGAATCCACCCGAGCGGCGGCAGCACGACCAGTCGGAGGTCGTCATTGGGGCCGTGGATCGCGCATTCGGCGTCCGTGGAGAGTTGGTGGTGACGTCCCTCACGGATGTTCCAGGCCGATTTCATGTTGGGCTAGCCGTACGGGTCGAGGGCCCACAGGGGCGCTCGCGTGATACCAGGGTGCGCGCGGTTCGACAGCATGGCGAGCGCCTGATCGTCGGACTTGAGGGAATCGAGACGCCGGAAGCGGTTGCCGAGTTTCGCGGCGGCTATCTGTATGCGTCGCGTGGGACGGCTGCCGCCCCAGATGGACAGTTTTTCCAGTGCGACTTGCTTGGGCTATCCGTCGTCGATACCAACGGCAAGGCGCTCGGCGAGATTACGCAGATCGTCGAATCCGGGGCGCAGCAGCTGTTTGTCGTGCGTCAGGGGACTCAGGAAGTTTTAATCCCCGCGGCAAAGGCGTGGGTGGTCCGTGTGGATGTTGCGGCACGAACCATGACGGTCGTATCGCCGGATGCGGTGGACGCTGATACAGCCCCGCTTGAGTCGTCCTCGCAAGGACTGTCGCATGCGCTGTGATGTCGTCACCATTTTCCCGGAGCTGATTACCGGGGTGGCCGGGCACAGCATTCAGCGGCGTGCGCAGGAAAAGGGCTTGCTCGATCTGCGCGTGTGGAATCTGCGCGACGGGATCGACGATCGCCATAAGACCGCCGATGACGCCCCGTATGGCGGGGGGGGCGGCATGGTCATGAAGGCCGAGCCCTTTTATGTGGCGATGGAGACGATTTATCGGGCCGACGGGCCGACCGCATCACGCCAGGATTATCGGCTGTTGATGCCGTCGCCGCAGGGGCGACCCTTCACGCAGGCCATGGCTGAGGAGTTGAGTCGGGAACCGCGCCGGATGGTGTGGCTTTGCGGGCACTACGAGGGGATTGACGAGCGTGTTCGACTCGGTCTGCAGCCGGAAGAAGTGTCCATCGGCGACTATGTCTTGACGGGCGGCGAGTTGGCGGCGCTGGTGATGATCGATGCGGCGGTGCGGCTGGTACCGGGCGTCTTGGGCGATCCGACCTCCGCGGTGAACGAGTCGTTTCAGGACGGCCTGCTCGACTATCCGCATTATACGCGGCCGTTAGAGTGTCGAGGGTTACAGGTGCCCGAGGTGCTGTTGTCCGGGCATCACGAAGAAATTTATCGGTGGCGCCGCGAGCACGCGCTCCGAAATACGTATCTCAAACGGCCTGACCTCCTGCGCGACCGTGTGTGGTCTGCGGAGGACCGGGCGTTGCTCGATCATATTCAGAAAGAACACAGGCCATCGACATGTGTGCCATGTGGGGAGGAGGAGTAGGGTCATGAATCGCATGGAACGGTTGCAACGGTCATTGGTGAAGGGCGCCGCGCCGACGTTTGAGATCGGGGATACGGTGCGCGTGCACGTGACGGTGAGCGAAGGCGACAAAGATCGCATTCAGGTGTATGAGGGAGCGGTGATCGCGCGCAAGGGCGGCTCGAACACCGAGACCTTCACCGTCCGGAAAGTTTCCTACGGCGTGGGTGTCGAGCGTATCTTCCCCGTGCATTCGCCGACGATTGCCAAAATTGACGTGGTGCGGCAGGGGCGTGTCCGCCGCGCGAAGCTGTATTACTTGCGCGACAAGAAGGGCAAGATGGCCAAGGTGGCGGATCGCGAGCCGACGGCGGAAGCCAAGGCCGCCTCAATCGCCAAGGCTGCAGCAGCCGCCGCGGCGAAGTAGTCACAGCGGTCCTCGCGGTCGTCACGCGCGCATACCATCTAGGAGGCAGGGCCTGGAGGGTTGGAGGGGACACGCCTGGTGGGGCCCACACACGAGTTCGAGCAGGAAGCGCGACGGTGCGGCTATCGGTGCATCGTCGGGTTAGATGAGGCGGGTCGCGGGCCCTTGGCTGGTCCCGTCGTCGCCGCTGCGGTGTGGTTGCCGACTGGCTGTTCTCTTCCAGGATTGGACGACAGCAAGCAACTCACGGCTGAGTGCCGCGAACAGCTGTTTGCCATCATTCGATCCCGCGCGCGTGCGATCGGTATCGGCAGCGCCAACGCCGAAGAAATTGATCGCATCAATATTTTGGAGGCCACCCGCCTGGCCATGGGGCGCGCGCTGGCCGCTTTGGCTGACTCGGCTCCCTCGCCTGATTTCCTTCTGCTCGATGCGATTCGTTTGCCCGCCTGCCCCATCCCGCAGCGTCCGATTATCAAGGGCGACGCCCTTTCCGCGTCCATTGCCGCGGCGTCGATTGTCGCAAAGGTCACACGCGACCGCCTGATGAGCGAGTACGATCTCGTCTATCCGTCCTATCGGTTTGCGGTGCACAAGGGGTACGGCACTCCCGAGCACCTTGCCCTCCTGGCGATGCATGGGCCCAGTCCGTTGCATCGACGGTCCTTTGAGCCGGTGCGCCGATTGTGCGTGGCGGACGCTGAGGGGGCTGTTTCTTCACCGATGGAAGGGGCGGGGGCGTGTCGGCCTCATCGCCTACGATCTGCTGAGGACGCGACGGTATGCTGAACAGTCGGCGTGTGGCCGCGCGCGAGTTCGGCCAAGAAAGCGAGCGTATCGCGGAGCGCTATTTGCGTCGGCAAGGCTATGACATTCTCGAACGCAATGTCCGCCTTCCCGAAGGCGAGCTCGACTTGGTGGCGCGGCAGGAGGGCGTGACTGTGTTTGTGGAAGTGAAGGCCAGGCGGTCGACCGCCATGGGGGGCGCCACCTATGCCGTGCAGGCCGAGAAGCGTCGTCGGCTGATTCGTCTGGGCGCGCACTATCTGGCGCTGCATGAGTTGAGTGAGGCGCCGGCCCGATTTGATGTCGTGCTGATTCAGCAGGACGACACCGGCCAGCCGACGGTTGAGCACATCGAAAACGCCTTCGACGTCCCGCCCGAGGATCTGCGATGGTAGGTCGGCACATCGTTCGAACTCGTCGTTGTGATCTCGCATGATTCAACTGTTCCATGTCTCCAAAGCCTACGGGCGCTGCCAGGCGCTGCAAGACGTCAACCTAGAAATCGGCAAGGGCGATTTTGTCCTGCTCATGGGCTCGAGCGGCGCAGGCAAGTCGACGCTGTTGAAATTGCTCTTCGGCGGCGAACAGCCGGACGAAGGGCAGATCCTCGTGCAGGGACTCAACATTGCGACGATGACCGGTACGCAAATTCCCCAGCTCCGCCGCCGCATGGGCATCGTGTTTCAAGATTTTCGTCTCCTGGCCAAACGCTCGGTGTTCGAGAACGTGGCCTTGCCGCTCCTGGTCGCCGGGGCGTCGGGGCAGGATATTCGTCGGCGCGTGTCCGAGGCGTTGCGCGCGGTGGGCGTGGAGCATAAGCGCGAGCATCTCCCCACCAGCCTGTCCGCCGGGGAGCAGCAACGGGTGTCGATTGCGCGGGCGATCGTGAACAGCCCCATCATTTTGCTCGCCGATGAACCGACGGGCAATCTCGATCCCCAACTGACCGCCGATATCGTCGAGCTGTTCAAACAGATCAATGCACGCGGGACGACGGTGGTGGTGGCCACGCACGATCCGCAAGTCGCGCGGCAGGTCAATCGACGTGTGCTGACGCTGCACAACGGACAGATCGTCACCGACGAGCAGGGGGCGAGCGCATGATTCGCACCTGGTCCTACATGGTGCGCGAAGCCCTGTCGAACATTCGCCTGAATCGCACGACCAGTCTTGTGGCGGTGGTCACGACGGGGTTTACGTTGGCCTGCCTCGGCGTCTTTCTCCTCGTGGTGTTGAACTTGCGCGGCATGGCCGCCTCCATCGCCAAGGAGATCAAGGTCATCGTCTATGTGGACGAGGGCGTGACCACCGAGCAGCTGGACACGCTTCGGAGCGAATTCGCGAAGCAGGAAGCCGTGGCGGGCGTCACCTTTGTCTCCAAGGAGCAGGCGCTCGACGAATTCCGCGTGCAATTCCCGAATGAATCGCAACTATTGGAAGGCCTGGGCGAGAATCCGCTGCCGGCCTCCTTTGCCGTAACGCTGGCCCCGCGGTTTCGCGCCGGCGAATTCGTGAAGCGTTGGGCGGAACAGTTCAGATCCCTTCCGGGTGTGGCCGAAGTTGAGTATAGTCAGGACTGGGTGGAGAATCTGACGGCGCTGTTGCGCAATCTGGAGGGCGCGGCGCTGAGTGTGGGGTTGATCCTCTCGCTGGCCTCCGTAACCATCATTGCCAACACCATTCGGCTGACGCTGAACACGCGTCGTCACGAACTCCATATTCTGCAGTTGGTCGGGGCGACCGGCTGGTTCATCAAGCTCCCCTACGTGCTGGAAGGCGCGCTGTTGGGCGCCATCGGCGGCGTGTTGTCCCTCGCCATTCTTGAAGGCGGTTTCGCACTCTTCCGGATGCAAATGGAGTCCACGACGAAATTATTGGGCGCGCAGTCGTGGCTGAACTATTCGCCCGTCCATTTGATGGGGGCCATGCTGTTGATGGGCCTGGGCTTGGGTTTAGTCGGCAGTATCGTGTCCGTCATCCGCCTGCGAGAAGCCTCGTGACGCGCGTGTGTACCGCAGGAACGGTCTTGGCAGTCGGCGCCATCGGGCTGCTGGGCATTCTCCTGTCGAGCGGGACCGTGGCGTCCGCGAAGGACGCCGACGGTCTGTCGGAAAAGATCGCCCGCGAGCGCAAAACGCTTGAAAAGCTCAAGAGCCGAATCCAAGAGGAAAAGAAGCATGCGGTCGAAGCCGAGCGGAAGCGCGAATCCGTGCTGCAAAACCTGCAGCAGCTCGACCAGCGTTTGGTGAAATTGCGGCACGAGCAGCAAGACGTCGTGTGGGACCTCGCCAAGAAGGATCGTGAGCTCAACGACCTGAACGGTCGGCTGACCGACATGCGCGGCCGCATGACGGACCACCAGTCGTCGATCCTGGCGCGTGCGCGCATGCAGTATGTGCAGGGGCGCTGGGGCCCGATGAAGGTGCTGTTCGGCGCCCAGAACTACACCGATTTTCAGCGGCGCTTTCAATACCTGTCCGCCGTGACCCAGCGCGAATATCAGCTCGTGGAGCGCTATCAGCAGGATGTGAAAGGGTTGGAGCAGGCGGAGCACCATCGCGCGATGGCGCGCGAGCAGGTCATGGCGATTCGGCTCAATACTGAGCGGAAGCTGGCGGAGATTCAGGACCTCCGCAAGCAGAAGCGTCAGTATCTGAATAAGGTCAGCGTTCAAAAAGATTCGTATGACCGCATGGTGGAGGAGTTGCAGCGTTCCGCCGGGCGCCTCGATAGCATCCTGGGCGAGTTGGAACAGCGCCGAAAGTTGGCCGCATCCAAACCTGCGTCGCCTGCGACGATGTCGCGTGCCTTCAAAGGGATGTTGCCGTGGCCCGTTGAAGGGGCCGTCGTCTCGTTTTTCGGCCGCCAGAAGCACCCGACGTTTGAAACCTATGTGCAGCGCAAAGGCATTGAAATCCGCAGCACAGAAGGCAGCACGATTAAGGCGGTGATGGCGGGCGCGGTGGTCTATGCGGACTGGCTGAAGGGCTATGGGCTGGTCGTGATCGTCGACCACCAGAACGGGTTTTTTTCGCTGTACGCCCACGCGTCCAAATTGTTGGCGAAGGTGGGCGATCGTGTTGAGGTGGGGCAGCCGATCGGGGAGAGCGGTGATACGGGCATGACCGGCGACAGTACGTTGTACTTTGAGTTGCGCGCCGGCGCCGACCCGGTTGATCCGCTGCAATGGCTCGCGAAACGATAGCGGGCGCGGCGCCGAGGCCGCGGGTGGGCAGGCGATGGGACGAGGCCGCCGCCACATCCGCGCCAAGTGCTAGCGTCGGGGCCCTGGATTGGGCATACTACACGGATGGATGGGCGAGCCGTTGAACGAAAGGATGGTGGAATGGAACAGCCGTCGCGTCGTCGCTACTGGTTTTTAAGTCCGCTGGTCATTGTGGCCTTGGTTGGCGGCGTGCTGATCGGCAAGGGCGTGGAGCATACCAGCCACGCCACGGAGACCTATGAGGAGCTGAAGGTCTTCACCGAAGTGCTGAGCCAGGTGCAGAAGCACTACGTTGAAGAGGCGAAGCTCAAGGACTTAGTCCAGGGTGCCATTCGCGGCATGCTGTCCACGCTCGATCCGCACTCGGCCTATATGACGCCGGAAATGTATAAGGAGATGCAGGTCGAAACGAAGGGCGAGTTCGGCGGCGTCGGCATTCAAATCGGGGTGAAGGAAAATCATTTGACCGTCATTGCGCCGATCGAAGGCACGCCTGCCTTCCGCGCCGGTATCAAGGCCGGCGATTCCATTACGAAGATTAACAATGAGACCACCAAAGATTTGACCTTGATGGATGCGGTCACGAAGATGCGCGGGCCCAAGGGCACCAAGGTGCATCTGACCGTCTCGCGTGAGGGCGTCGCGGAGCCGATGAATTTCGAGCTCATGCGCGACACCATCAAGATCGAAAGTGTGAAGGGCAAGCTGATCGAAAAGAGCATTGCCTACGTGCGGTTGACGCAGTTTCAGGAAGCCACCGGGCGTGACTTGGCCAAGGCGCTGAAGCAAATGCGCGAGCAAAAGTCGACCGGCATCATTCTGGATCTGCGGAACAATCCGGGCGGATTGCTGACGGCCGCGGTGGAGGTCTCGGAGCAGTTCGTCGCGCCGGGCAAATTGATCGTCTATATCAAGGGCCGTGACGGACGGAAGGATGAGTACGTCGCTAAGGCGCGCGAGACTGTCGATGAGTCGCCCATGATCATTTTGGTGAACGAAGGGTCGGCTAGCGCCTCCGAAATCGTCGCGGGCGCCATGCAGGATTGGGGACGCGCGGTGGTCGTGGGGACCACCAGCTTCGGGAAAGGCTCCGTCCAAACCATCTTGCCGCTGCAAGACGGGTCCGGGTTGCGCCTGACCACGGCCAAGTACTACACGCCGAAGGGGCGGACGATCCAATCGACCGGGATCACCCCCGATATCGTTGTGAAGCTGCAGGGGGCCCAACAGACCGCGGCGGCGGCCAAGCCCGGCGAAAAGGATGCGGCGGCGGAGAAGGCAGGGAAGGTTCCTGCACAGGGTGCGGCAGGGAAGGAAAAGGATGCTGCGCCGACCTCCGGCGGAACCAATGGGAAGCCGGCACCACCAGCGACGGCGCCGCCGGTCTCGGAAAGTGGCGAGCCGAATCTCGAAGAGGATGCGCAGCTTCAAAAGGCTGTCGAGCTGCTGAAGACCTGGTCGATCTTTAAAGAGCTCAAGCCGGCGTCCTAACGTCGGTGCGGCTGGATGCATGGGCCTGACGCGCGGGATCAATCCCCCGCCGCGTCAGGCCCTTCCCATTTATGGTTTATGGGGTCGGGAGTCATAGGTATTGGCCGAATGTCGCTTTTATGGGGTCGTGTCGCTTTTATGGGGTCGGGTGTCATAGTTATTAGCCGGACCGGGCCATATTTATTGGTTCCAGTATCAACGGGGCAGGTGTCTCACAGTAACGGATGGCAAACAATGGACGGTCGAAACTGACGCTTGGCAGTGGATAGGTCGCGGGCCAGCAAGGTGGCTGGCCAAGTAATCAGGCGGGAGTCATATATTCTCTGTCTATCGCGCTGCTTCTCGGTGAGAAATGTGGTGGGGAAGGCTTAAGACTATCCCTGCGCGCATCTCTCGAAACGATAGTGGTTTCGCGGTTTGGTGCACAAGCCTATTGCGAAGGGCGTCTTGGTAGCGTCATAGACCGGAGGAACTTGTGTCAGTGCGAGTCTCAATCGCCGCCAGCGCCAGCAGGGCGGCCTCGTCGCCGCTGAAAGTGGGCAGTGTGCGGAGCATGTGTGAGCGTGTCAGTGTCGCGAGGTCGCTGAGGTTCGCAGGCCCAGGTTCTAGCTCGGTAAGCTGCGCGTGAGTGCCCGCCCCTATGCGTGGATTGTCTGCAGAGATAGTGATGGCATTACGGTACTAGCAGACTCACTTCATTGGAGAGGGGGCTTTCGAGACCTGAGTTATCGTAAGCCGTTACAGAGAAAAAATACGTTCCCTTGGCGAACTGGCTTGGGACGGCGTAGGAGTTCTCACTTTTCTGTATGGACGCATAGGGACTGCCGTAGATGCCCTGGGTCGTCGAGATGTACACGTTGTAACCGGCTAGGTCAGATTCACTGTTTGGGTCCCACTCCAGGATCGCCAGGCTTGCCGGATTTTTTGATTGAAGATTGGTCCCTGGGCCGTTGGATATCTCATTTCCCCCTGAACTGTTTCCGCACGCAGTCAATGAACAGATGCCGAGGGCAAGCAACCCGGCTTTCCAAGAAGCGACCAACAGAGTCTTGGGGAGTCGGCCAACTGGTTTGAATTCGCCAGCGGCCGTACTGTTCATCTCATGCTTGCGTGATTCCATCCTGGTGAAGCTACGCAAGCTAGGTGCCGAGAATGGAGGCGCCTAACATGTTGAAAAGATGCAAGCACTTACCAGGCTATCGGGCCCCTGTTCACAATTCACCGTGCATTGCACATTTCCCGTAAAGGGGCAGGGAGGGGCGAGCCCAGGAAGGCGTGATGGAAGTTAGCTCAGTTGCGTGGCCTATGCCAGCGGGTTGCCTTGATCTTCCTGGCCAGCCGTTTGTGTCCGCTGGTCAATGGCCGCCAGCAGGGCGGCTTCGTCGCCGTTAAAGCTTGGGAGTGTGCGGAGCATGTGTGAGCGTGTCAGTGTCGCGAGGTCCTCAAGGCTGGCAATGCCGAGTTTAAAGTAGAGGTGCTGCACGATCGGCTCTGAGAGGCTGGGCAGCGTCACCCACGAAGCAATCTCATCCGGCAGCGGCCGCTTCAATGTCTCATACGACTGGACGGTCCCGTCCCGCAGGAACTCGTGAATCTTGGCGGCCAGATCTTTCCCGACACCGGGAATCTCCTCGACCTGCCCACGCTGGGCGATGACGCGCAGGTCGTCCTGCAGCTCCACCAACGATTCGGCAGCGCGCCGGTACGCACGGATGCGATAGGGATTTTCCCGCCGTGTCTGCAGCGCATCCGCCATCCGTTGGAAAATTTCTGCGACCTGTTCGTTCGTTCTCGTCATCCTCACTGCCTCGTTTCGCCGTTTATTGACATTGGAAGAAATCGTCCCCTAGGATGACCGGGAGAGTCGCGCGGAATGCATATTCACGTCAACGGGGAACTTCGAGACATGGCAGACGGCCTCACGGTCGCGGCTCTGCTTGACGTCTTGGCCATTCGCGGCGAGCGGGTGGCGGTGGAAGTGAATTTGGAGATTCTCGATCGCGCGGCCTTCGCCTCGCGTGTGCTGCAGGCGGGCGATAAGGTGGAGATTCTGAGCTTCATCGGCGGCGGCGCGCCTGCGCAGATCGCCCTGAAGCGCCACGGGAGATAGGGGAGTACGATGGTGAGTACGGCACAGGGTGACGATCGGTTGGTCATTGCCGGACGTGAATTTTCGTCTCGGCTCTGGGTGGGCACCGGCAAGTATAAGGATTTTGTCGAAACGCAAAAGGCGATCGAGGCGTCCGGGGCCGATGTCGTGACGGTCGCCGTGCGCCGCGTCAATATTACGGATCGCTCGAAAGAGAACCTGCTCGATTATCTCGATCCCAAAAAGTACACGATTTTGCCGAACACCGCCGGCTGCTATACGGTGGAGGACGCGGTCCGCTACGCTCGCTTGGCGCGAGCGGCGGGAGTGTCGGATTTGGTCAAGCTGGAAGTGATTGGTGATGAAAAGACCCTATTCCCGGACACGGCGGGCTTGATTGAAGCGGCGAAAATCTTGATCAAGGAAGGGTTCATTGTGTTGCCTTACACGAACGATGACCCGATCGTGGCCAAGAAGCTCGTGGATATCGGCTGCCCCGCGGTGATGCCGCTGGCGGCGCCGATCGGCTCCGGCTTGGGCATCCGCAATCCCTACAATCTGAAGATCATCATGGAAACCGTGAAGGTGCCGATCATCGTCGATGCAGGCGTCGGCACGGCTTCCGACGCCGCGCTGGCGATGGAGTACGGAGCCGATGCGGTGCTCATGAATACGGCGATCGCCTGCGCTCAACATCCCATCATGATGGCCGAAGCCATGAAATATGGTGTGCAGGCCGGCCGGCTCGCGTACAAGGCTGGGCGGATGCCGCGCAAGCTCTATGCGACGGCCAGCTCTCCGATCGAAGGGATGCTCTAGGCCGCGACCGAGCCTGTGTCAGGGCCCTCGTCTCACGGGGGCCTGGTGAGTCCCCCGTGGAGAGCCCTCGTGCAGTCATGCCGCCCGTAGATTTTCGTCTCTACCTTGTCACAGATCGCATGCAAACGGCCGGGCGGCCGTTGGCGCGGGTGCTCCACGAGTCGGCCAGGGCCGGGCTGCCGGCCGTGCAACTGCGCGAGCGGGATTTTTCCGTGCGCGAGCTGCTGGCGCTCATTGCGGAGATTCGTTCGTCACAGCATCCGCTTCCGAAGCTGCTGGTCAATGATCGGCTGGATGTCGCTTTGGCGGCCGACCTCGACGGGGTGCATCTTCGGAGCGACAGTCTACCGGTTGGCGTGGCGCGTCGCCTACTGGGCAACGGGAAGCTACTCGGGGTCTCTACGCATGCTGTGGATGATGTCCGCCGCGCGGCGGATGACGGCGCCGACTTTGTGCTGTTCGGTCCGATCTACGACACCCCGTCGAAGCGGGCCTATGGGGCGCCGCAAGGGCTGAGGATGCTGGAGTCGGTGGCGCGCGCCGTGCGAATTCCCGTATTCGCCATCGGCGGGATCACCGTCGAGCGTGTAGCGGACGTGCGCCGTGCCGGTGCATTCGGTGTGGCGGTGATGTCGGCGTTGCTGAGCGCTCACGATTGCACGGCCGAGACACAACGCTTGTTGCGCGCTGTGACCGATCCCACGTGATCGTGTCCTTCATGCGCCTATCGGGTTGATGTCGATCCCGCGTGCTGTTGACCCTCCCTAGGTCGGGTGTTAGAATGCGCTAAAGCTCGCTCCTGACGCGGGGTTTCGCATCTCTGGCCCGCGAGAGGTCATGATGAGTGACTCACGTAAGGGTACCGGGCGCATCCAGTCTCTCCGTGAATCCGTCAAGAACATAACCCGTCGACTGGCTGAAGGAGACGCGCCCCTCGTGCGGAATCACGACGAATCCCAACGAGAGATCGAGAAACTCCGCGTCCAGATTCAGTCGATGGAAGACGAGCTCCGTCGACTCTCCCATTCACGCCACCAGCTCGAACACGCCAACCGCCAAAACGAGCGGCTGGTCACCGCACTGCAAGACGCCAAAGCACAGATCGAATCGTTGCGCGCCGAAGTCGACAAACTGACGGCGCCGCCGAGCACCTTTGCCATTTTTTCCACCGCCAACGAGGACGGGACCGCCACCGTGTTCGTCTCCGGCCGCAAAATGAAGGTCAGCGCGGCGCCCGCTATTGCGGCGTCCGGCCTACGCAAGGGCCAGGAAGTGATCCTGAACGAGGCGCTGAACATCATTGAGGCGCGCGGCTTCGATAGCCAGGGGGAAGTCGTCCGTTTGAAGGATGTCTTGGAAGGCGGCCGCGCCCTGGTCACGTTGCATTTCGACGAAGAAAAAGTCGCTGACCTGGGCGAACCGTTGCTGGCGCAGCGCCTGAGCGTCGGCGATCATTTGCTCTACGACCCGCGGTCCGGCTACGTGATCGAAAAATTGCCGCGCTCGGAATCGGAAGAATTAGTCCTCGAAGAAATTCCCGACATCGACTACGAGCGCATCGGCGGGTTGCAGAAGGAATTGGAACAGGTGCGCGATGCCGTCGAGCTCCCGTTCCTCCATCCCGAGTTGTTTAAGGAGTTTAAGCTCTCCGCGCCCAAGGGCGTGTTGCTCTACGGCCCGCCCGGTTGCGGGAAAACCCTGATCGCCAAAGCTGTGGCCAATTCGATTGCGCGGAAACTGGGGCACCTCACGGGGAAGGAAGTTCGGAGCTATTTCCTGCACGTGAAAGGTCCTGAACTGCTGAACAAGTATGTCGGCGAATCCGAGCGGCAGGTGCGGGAGGTGTTCAAAAAGGCGAAGGAGCGGGCGTCCAGCGGTCATCCGGTCATCGTCTTCTTCGACGAAATGGACGCCCTGTTTCGCACACGCGGCACCGGTGTGTCGTCCGACATCGAGTCCACGATCGTGCCGCAGTTCTTGTCTGAAATCGACGGCGTGGAGAGTCTGACCAACGTCATCGTCATCGGCGCCAGCAATCGGCAGGACTTGATCGACCCCGCGGTCCTGCGCGCAGGCCGATTGGACGTGAAGGTGAAGGTCTCGCGCCCCGACGCGGTGGCCGCGACGGATATTTTCTCGAAGTACGTCACCGCCGCGCTCCCGTTCGATGCCACCGATCTCGCCCGCCACGGCGGCAATGCTCAGGCGTTGGTGACGCACGTAATCGCAGAGACCGTCGAGCGCATGTACAGCAAGACCGACGAGAATAAGTTCATTGAAGTCACCTATGCGAACGGCGAGAAGGAAACGCTGTACTTCAAGGACTTCGCCAGCGGCGCGTTGATCGAAGGCATCGTGTCGCGCGCCAAGAAATTTGCGGTGAAGCGCGCGCTGGCAGGCGAGGGCCGCGGTCTGCGCAGCGACGACTTGATTCGCGCCATCCGCGAAGAGTTCAAGGAGCATGAGGATCTGCCGAACACCACGAACCCGGACGACTGGGCCAAGATCGCCGGGAAAAAGGGCGAGAAGATCGTGCATCTGCGGACGATCACCGGCGGGGCCGCCGAAGCCCGTCAGATCGAAACGGTCGGAACCGGGCATTACCTCTAGTCGTCTCCACGTATCATGAGCGTCGACCCCCAGCACTCTGCATCGCACGCCCGCACGATCGGAACGGAAACCGAATACGGCATCGCCAGCCGCGACCCCAGCCTCACGGATTTCGTCGCCAACTCCATTCAGGTCATCGGCGCCTATCCCGATCTCGTCGCGCCGCATGCCGTGTGGGATTACGAACACGAAAACCCCCTCGTGGACGCGCGCGGATTTGAAATCGAAGGGGAACGCGAGCGGCCGGGCCCGGCGTACAATCGTCAGCTCAACAAGGTGCTCACCAACGGCGGGCGGCTCTACGTCGACGGAGCGCATCCGGAGTACAGCGCGCCGGAATGCATCGACCCGCATGATATCGTCGCCTTCGAGCGGGCGGGCGACCGAATCATGGCGAAGTGTGTGGCGGCCTTGGCGACGCGCCGCGGTGATGCGCCGTTCCTGCTCTACAAGAATAATTCCGACGGAAAGGGGAACAGCTACGGCTATCACGAGAATTATCTCGTGGCCCGCTGCGTCCCGTTCGATACGCTGGCGAAGGTCCTGATCCCGTTTTTCGTGACGCGTCCGATCGTGGCCGGGGCCGGGAAGGTCGGCTACGAAAATCACACCGAGCCCTGCGAGTATCAGCTCTCCCAACGGGCGGATTTTTTCGAGACGCTGATGGACCTCAACACGATGGTCCGTCGGCCGATCATGAATACGCGCGATGAGCCACATAGTGATCCCACCATGTATCGGCGCCTCCACGTCATCGTCGGCGACGCCAATATGGCCGAGCTCTCCACGTTCCTAAAGGTCGGGACGTTGAGTGTCGTGTTGGACATGATTGAAGCGGGATGGATGCTGCCTGCGTTCGAGCTGGAAAACCCCGTCCGTGCGATCAAGGATGTCTCGCGCGATCTGGAAGTGAAGCAGACCCTCAAGCTGGTCGATGGTCGGCCGACGACCGCGCTGCATATTCAGCGGGCCTATCTGCGAGCGGCTCAGGACTTTGTGGCGGCGACGCCGCGTCCGGCCTTCGTGGGCGACGTTCTGCGGCGTTGGCAGGATGTGCTCGACAAACTGGAGTCCGATCCGATGGCGCTCGCGCGACAGTTGGATTGGGTCGCCAAACGGCAGATGATCGAATCCTATATGGAGCGGAAGGGCTGTGATTGGAACGACCCGCGCGTGCGCCTGCTGGACTTGCAGTACCATGACGTCCGTCCCGACAAGGGCCTCTACGCGGCGTTGGAGCGGACCGATCGCATCGAACGTCTCTGCACCGACGAGCGCATCGCGAGGGCGGAACATCAGCCTCCGGCCGATACGCGCGCCTATTTCCGCGGACGGTGTATCGAAAAGTTTGCGCCGTCCGTGTACGGCGCCAGTTGGACCTCGGTGCTGTTTGATCTGGGGCATACGATCAAGAAAGTGCCGTTGCTGGATCCGCATCGCGGCACGGAGGCGTTGACGCGCCCCTTGATCGACAGCAGCGAGTCCGTATCGGCACTCCTGGCGAAGTTAGAAGGCCGTGCCTGATCGAGGAAGGAACGCATGAAGCTTCCGTTTTTCCCCCACCACGACGGCTCCAGTTTTTACGATTTCTTGCAGCAGGTGCGTCCCGATATCGGCCCCCTGTCCTCGGCCGCGGCCGCGGCGGGATCCGGGCGAGGTGTCGCGGCCCTGCTCGATCCGCATGGAGTCGGCGGCGCAGGCGTGACCGTCCCCATCGGCACCACCGTGTTGGCGGTGAAGTATGAGGGCGGCGTGGTGATGGCTGGCGACCGGCGCGCGACCGAAGGATTTCAGATTGCGGATCGCCGCATCCAAAAGGTGTTTGCCACCGACGGCTATTCCGCCATGGCGATTGCCGGTGCCGCCGGTCCTTGCATGGAGATGGCCAAGCTCTTTCAAACCGAGTTGGAGCATTACGAGAAGATCGAAGGCGACCCCCTCTCTTGCGAGGGCAAGGCCAACAAACTGAGTCAGATGGTGAAGGCCAATCTGCCGATGGTGTTCCAAGGGCTGGTCGTCATGCCCATCTTTGCCGGGTACGATCCGGCGCGCCAGGAGGGCCGGATCTTTAAGTACGATGTGACGGGCGGCCGATACGAAGAGTCCGACTACTACGCGATCGGCTCCGGCGGCAAAGAAGCGCGCAACACCATGCGCGAACACTACCGCCCGGGCATGACCGAAGCGGCTGCGCTGCAGATGGCCCTGCTGGCGCTCTACAACGCGGCGGAAGACGATGTGGGAACCGGCGGACCGGACGTGATCCGCGGGATCTATCCCACCGCGAAAGTCATGAGTCGAGACGGTCTTGCAGATGTGGATGAGCGACGGATTCGCGAGCTCTTTGCCGAGCTGATCGCGTCCCGCACGAAGAGGGAGTCGTAAGCGCCATGGCTATGCCGTATTACGTATCGCCCGAACAGATGATGCAGGACAAGGCGGAGTACGCCAAGAAGGGCATCGCCAAAGGGCGCTCGATTGTCGTGATGGAGTACGATGCCGGCGTGTTGCTGACCGCGGACAATCCCAGTGTGTCGCTCCACAAGATCTCCGAGATTTACGACACCATCGCGTTTGCCGGCGCCGGCAAGTACAGCGAGTTCGAACATTTGCGGAAGGCCGGGATCCGCCATGCGGACCTGAAGGGTTTTCTGTACAGCCGTGAGGATGTCACCGCGCGCTCCTTGGCGAACACCTACTCGCAGTCGCTCGGGACGATTTTCAGCCAGGAACTGAAGCCGCTCGAAGTGGAAATCTTGGTCCTCGGGGTGGGGAGCGGCACCGGGCCCAACGAGATTTATCGCATCTCCTTCGACGGCAGCATCATCGATGAGCGTCGCTACGCCGTCATCGGCGGGCGAGCCGAGGCCCTTCAAGCCTATCTGAAAGAGCGGCTGCCTGCGGAGGCCCCCGCACTGGCGCCCGCGCTCTCCCTGTCCTTCACCGCGTTGCAGGAAGGCGGCGCGAGTACGCGACTCACGGCGGATGGGCTCGAAGTCGCGGTCCTCGACCGCGCGCGCGCCGGCCGCCGATTCCGCCGCCTGTCCGCCGCCGAGGTGCGGTCGCTGCTCGCGCCGTAGTTCACGCGTCGCCCCACCGCGCCGCGTCTGTGCCGTTCCCCCTCGTCGGTTGCGGGGCCTTCCGGCGCTGTGTATGCTGACGACACGAAGGGCGGCGCACATGAAGCCTCGTATTTTCGGGCTCGAAAACGAGTACGGCCTCATCTTCTCTCCCAACGGCCGCATCTACCTGCCCATGGAGAAGGTGCTGGGCTATATCTTCGAGGGCCTGATCCCCAACAGCTGGCCGTCCAACGCCTTCCTCGTCAACGGGGCGCGCTTCTACCAAGACACCGGCTGCCATCCTGAATACTCCACGCCGGAATGCGACAGCATTCTCGATTTGATCGTGCACGACAAGGCGGGCGAGCGACTGTTGGAAGCCTGTCTGCCCGCGGCGGAGGAGCGCCTCCGCGAAGAAGGCCTGTCTGGCGAGATTTACATTTTCAAGAACAATACCGATTCGCTCGGCAATACCTACGGCTGCCACGAAAACTATTTGATGCGCCGCGACGTCGACTTTTGGAAAGTGACCGAGCAACTCATCCCGTTCTTCGTCACGCGGCAGGTCTATTCGGGGGCCGGCAAGGTGCTGAAGGTCTCGGGCAAGCCGCAGTATTTCGTCTCGCAGCGTGCGCAGCACATTCACGAAAAGACGTCCTCCTCGACGACGTCCTCACGCAGCATCATCAACACACGCGACGAACCGCATGCCGACGCGGAGCGCTACCGTCGGCTCCATATCATCGTCGGCGACTCCAACATGTCCGAGTTCGCGACCTACCTGAAAGTCGGCACGGCCACATTGGTGCTGTCGATGATCGAAGAGGGCGTCAACGTGTCGGGAATGGAGCTGGAGGATCCCGTCAAAGCCATTCGTGAGATCTCGCGCGATCCGACGCTGAAGCGGAAGGTGCGGCTGGACGACGGGCGCCAGATGAGTGCCATCGAGATCCAGCGCGTCTACGCCGAGCGCGCGCAGGCCTACCTTGCCGGGCAGCCGCCGGACCCGCTGCTGTCGGACATTCTGGACAAATGGTGGTCGATGTTGGACCGTCTGGACGCCGACCCGATGCAACTGGTCCGGGAAGTGGACTGGGTGGCCAAGCGGCACCTCATTCAATCCTACGTGGACAAGAAGGGGTGCAGCTGGGATGACCCGCGGGTGTTGCTGATGGATTTGCAATTTCACGATGTGAAGCGCACGCGCGGGTTGTACTATTTGATGGAGCGGAAGGGGCTGATGGACCGGATGGTTGCGGAAGACGCGGTGCAGCGCGCCATGTCCGTGCCGCCCCAAACCACGCGGGCGAAGGTGCGGGGTGATTTTATTCGCTTTGCGCGGGCCAAAAACCGGTCGTATACGGTAGACTGGACCTATCTGAAGCTGAACGGCTATTGGGAGGAGACCATTCTCTGCATGGACCCGTTCAGTCCGGTCAATCGGCGGGTCGAAGAATTGGTCTCGCAGGTCGCCGGATTGCGATTGTATCGGTAAGGGTGGAGGCGCAGATGGCGGGAGCGCGACAGACGGTCATGAGCAGTGCCGAGCGGCTGGCGATTTCGGCCATCATCATTGTGGCCTCGATCTTTCCGGTCGAATGGTTGCCGATCGGCATTCAACTGCTGCATGGCACCGACGGACAGCTGTCCGGCAAGCAGGGGCAGGTGCTGTTGGTCCGCGTGCCGGTGCAGGATCAGGCCGCGACGGTCAGCGGGCAATTTCGCGGCCGGGCGATCGCGTTTTTCCCCGAGTTCCGTCCCGGTGAAGCGCAGGGATACTTAGGGCTGTTGGGGCTCGACATGCAGGATGAGCCGGGGACCCATTCGCTCGATGTCGAGGTCGCCACCGGCGGCGAGAAGAAAGTCGTGCACTACGCCATCATCGTCTCGAAGGAGCAATATTCCGTCGAACGGCTCACGCTGCCGAAGGGGAAGGTCGACCTCGATCAAAAGGGGCTCGAGCGCTACAAGGCGGAACAGGAGCAGATCAAGCAGGCGCTGGCCGAGGATTCGCGCGAGCGCCTCTGGTCGGCCGATTTCGTCGAGCCGGTCGCGGGCCGCAACAGCGGCCGATTCGGCAGCGTCCGCATTCTCAACGGCCAACCCAAGACGCCGCATCGTGGTGAGGACATCGCAGCACCGCTGGGGAAGGACGTGGTGGCCAGCAACGACGGGGTGGTGCGCCTTACCGTCGACCACGTGTTTTCAGGCAGGGGCATCTACCTCGACCATGGGTTGGGGCTCTATTCCATGTATTTCCATCTCTCCGAGGTGCTGGTCAAGGACGGCGAGTCGGTCAAGGCCGGTCAGGTGATCGGGAAGGTCGGCGCCACCGGGCGCGCCACCGGCCCGCATTTGCACTGGGGGGTGAAGGTCAACGGAGCTTGGGTGAATCCTTTCTCGCTCGTGGAACTGCCGATTCTGCACGCGCATCGTAGCGCCGCCGCGCACTAGTCTTGTGCGCGGGCGTCACGCCTGATTCCTCTCGATACTCTCGTTTACGTATTCGTATGCATGACCGGGGCGCGACGATTCAGCACGTCGGCCGCAGCGCGCGAGAGCGCCTGGTCGTGCTCGTGGTCCAGCGCGTAGATGCGGAACTGGACCAGGCGTGTGGGCAGCAGGTCGAGAAACTCTTCCAGCGGTTCGCGCGACACGCCTTTGGTGCCCGGGTCGTACACGAAGAGCGGCGTGCCGCGCTGATCGTGGGGATCCGGCCGCGGGTCGAGCGGCGCCATGTCGACGCGGAAGGGCACGCGCGCAAGCGACTTTGGGAGCGCCCGGCGGATCTGTCGTTCGAATTCCGTATGGCTGGGGAAGTCCATGCCGCGTTCCTGCCCGGTCTCCTTCAGCACGGTGGCATAGGCCATCTTCCACTTCACATCCCGTCCGAGAATCCGCTGCCATTCGCCCGCGAGCCGTCGACGCGTCGCGTTGCGGGAGCTGCCCCACCGCCGCACCTCTTCCAGCAACGACCAGTCGGTGAGATGGAGGTAGCGGTCCATGTGGCGGCTGGGGTCGTAGGGGAAGAGGAGCCGCATGCTGTCACCGAAAATATCCCGGAGGTGAATGTCGATGGCGCGTGTCGTCCGATGGAAGTACACGTTCGAGTAGAGATACATCCGCGTGGTGAGAAACATCTGGAGCGCCGGCAGGCCGGTCTTGTGGATGGTGAAGCCCTGCGGGGTGATGAGGGTGTAGTGGATCAGCCGGTCCAAGTCGACCGGCCCGACGGCCACCCCGCACATGTAACTGTCGCGCAGGACATAGTCCAGATTGTCGCCCGTGTAGCTGCCGGACACGACCGGCTGTAAGTAGCGCAGCCATTCGGGAATGCGCGAGCTGTCCTTACCCTTCTCTTTCAAAATCAAATGGGCAATGTGCGCCGGGTCCAACTCTTCGCCCTTCGCGAAGGGGCCATGCGGGCTGCGGCGGATCTTCCGGATGAGCGGGCCCAGATGGTCGCGGATGATGATCTGCCCCAGCCGCTCGTGCGAGAGCCCGTAACGCACCAAAAAATTATCGTCGAAGAAATGGCAAAAGGGCCCATGGCCGATGTCGTGGCAGAGCGCCGTCACACGCAGCAGTTCTTCCACGTAATGGATTGAGGGGACGTTCCGCACCACCTCGGTGATAAACGGATAGAGGTGCCGCGCAAACCGTCCGGCCACGTGCATCGTGCCCAGCGAATGGACGAAGCGGCTATGTTCGGCGGAGGGATAGACCCAGCGGGCGCTCTGCAATTGAAAGATGTAGCGCAGACGTTGTACCCAGGGCGAATCGATCAAGTCCTTCTCGGTGCATTCCGTCGGGTCGGCCCGATCGAACGGCACCGTAAACGTGACGTATTCGTGGATGGGATCGGCGATGAGCGCACAGCCGTCGTACGGCGGTGGAGAGGCGGAGGGTCGTGTCGTCATCCTGCTTGGCACCTTACCGAATCTCGGTTTCACGTGGCAATGGGGGCGGCGCGGTCGGTGCGCGGCGGCGCGCTTTGAGCCGCGTAATGACGCTGAGCGCGATGGGATAGGCCGCCGCGGCGGCCACCATGCTGAGCAGCAGTGAGCCGAGTATAAAGGGCCAGAGGTACGGCATCACTTGCATCAAAATGCCTGAGGGACTGGTGTCCGACCAATCGAGCGAGGTGGGGAAGGGAATGCCGAGCAGCAGGCAGCCGATCCACAGGGAGAAGCCCAGCGTCGGCACGAGGGTCCACGGCGTGTTGAGGAACGCACCGGCGCCGAGGGCCAGGAGGTTCATGCGAAAGGCCCAGGCGCAGAAGAGCACCATCAACATGTGCAGGCCGTAGGGGGGCGAAAACGTAATGAAGACACCTGTGGCAAAAGCCCTTGCGGTCCGATGCGGCGGTTCGTCCAGATGGAGCAGTTGCTGAAAGAGGAGGCGGAGCCGCGAGGTGGCCGCCATGTCAGCGCTCGCCCGCCTGTGGTCTGCCGGACGAGGACTGAAAATGGCGATAGCCGGTGACGGTCAGCGTGCGCGATCGGCCGTCCGCGAGGCGCAGGCGACGCCCCTGGCTTTCGGGCACGATACGGCCGATGGCCGTGAGCGGCAGGCCGAGTCGGCGACTGAGTGCGGCAATGGCGGCACGCTTCGTCGGCGAGGCGGTGAACAGTAATTCGTAGTCCTCGCCGCCTTGAAGGGCCATGTCGAGCGGCGTGCGGCTGGTCAGCTCGCCGAAACGCCGAAGCGCCGTCGAGGTCGGAATCTGCGCTGCATCCAGTTCTACGCCCACCTGACTTCGCGTGCAGAGGTGCGGCAGATCGCCGGACAGGCCGTCGGAGACATCCAGCATCGCGGTAGCTAGGCGACGGCGCGCAAGCGCGAGGCCGAGCGCGACGCGCGGTGTCGGACGACGATGCCGTGCGAGCAGGAATCGCCGGGCGCCGGTGGATAGGGCGTTCGTTCGGCGGTCGGTCTCCTGCAGGAGGGCGAGTCCCGCCAACGAATCGCCGAGCGTTCCGCTGACATACACGAGGTCGCCGACCAGCGCGCCGCTCCGTTGGATCGCCGGTGCCGCGCCCATCCGTCCGATGGCCGTGACTGCAATGAACAGATCGTTGCGTGACGCGCTGGTGTCGCCGCCGATGAGATGGACGCCAAAGGGACGGCAGACGGCGGAGAGTCCGCGGTAGAACGCCAAGACCTGCGCGCGTGACAGGGTCGGCGGCAGCGCGAGGTCGACCAGCAGGTAGCGGGGCGCGGCACCCATGGCCGCCAGGTCGCTCAGGTTCGCGGCGCCGGATTTGTAGCCGAGGTCGAGAAAGGGTGTGGTCCTGCGGGTGAAGTGAATGTGTTCGGCGAGCAGGTCGGTGGTGAAGACCCAGGCGCCCGGTCCGCCTGCGCGCACCACCGCGGCATCGTCGCCGATGCCGACGGCCACTTCACGCGGGAGTCGGCCGACGCCGCGCGCAATGCGATGGATCAGCGAAAATTCGTCGAGGGTGGGGGCGCGGCGTGACACAGGGGCCCCACAGGATCAGGGGCGCGTGCGAGCCCGACGTCCCGATCCGCGTTTGGCGACGGGGCGCGCGGGGCCTGGTGCGGGCCGCGACGTGCGGCCGCTCGGGCGCGGTGCGCCCTTGGACGCTTTGGTCTCGGGCGCGGTGGCCTTGGTTGCGCGTGCGGTCGACTTGGCGCCGTTTCCCAAGGTCTGCGGCACGCGCCGCAACCCGGCCTTCAGCACATCGTCCATGGTGTCCGCAAAGACGAAGCCTACGCCCTTCAGCAGGTGCTTGGGGATATCGTCCAAGTCCTTCTTGTTGCGGCGGGGGACGATGACCGTGGTCAGATGCGCCCGTTTCGCGGCCAGAATCTTTTCCTTCAATCCGCCGATCGGGAGCACGCGTCCGCGCAGGGTCACCTCGCCGGTCATCGCGACATCGCGACGCGCGGGGAGGTTCGAGAGCGACGAGGCGATGGCGGTCGCCATTGTAATGCCGGCCGAGGGGCCGTCCTTAGGAATGGCGCCCGCAGGCACGTGGATGTGCAGGTCCGTCTTGCCGAAGATATCGGGAGAAATGCCCAGCTGCTTCGCGCGTGAGCGCACGTAGCTGAGCGCCGCCTGGGCGGATTCCTTCATGACGTCGCCGAGCTGGCCGGTCAGCGTGAGGTGCCCCTTGCCCTTCATGGCGGAGGCTTCGATAAAGAGGATGTCGCCGCCGCTTTCCGTCCAGGCCAAGCCGGTGGCTACACCGACCTCGTCTTTTTCCTGTTCGGGGTCGGGGACGAACTTCGGCACGCCTAAATATTTCTGGAGGTTGTCCGGCGTAATCACCTGGCGTTGCGACTTGCCCTCGGCCACCTGCTTGGCCACCTTGCGCATGATGTTGGCCACCTCGCGCTCCAGGTTGCGCACGCCGGCTTCGCGTGTGTATTGCGAAATCGTGTGGCGGATCGCGGGCTCGCCGATCGCAATATGCTTGTCGGTGATGCCGTGCTCGGAGAGCTGCCGGGGAACGATGTAGCGCATCGCGATGCCGAGCTTTTCCTCTTCCGTATACCCGGGGATCTCGATGATCTCCATGCGGTCGCGGAGGGCCGGCAGAATCGGATCGATCAGGTTCGCGGTGGCGATGAACATCACGTCCGTCAGGTCGAACGGCACGCCGAGGTAGTGATCGCTGAACGCGTGGTTCTGTTCCGGGTCGAGCACTTCCAGCAAGGCGGCGGAGGGATCGCCGCGAAAGTCCATGCCGACCTTGTCGACTTCATCCAACATGAAGATGGGGTTGTTGGTGCCCGCCTGCTTCATGCCCTGGATCAGACGGCCGGGGAGCGCGCCGACGTAGGTGCGGCGGTGCCCGCGAATTTCCGCTTCGTCGCGCACGCCGCCGAGGCTGATGCGCACGAATTCACGCCCGAGCGCTCGCGCAATCGACTTACCGAGCGAGGTCTTGCCCACGCCGGGAGGGCCCGCGAAACAGAGGATCGGCCCCTTCATCTTCTCTTTGAGTTTCCGGACGGCGAGATATTCGAGGATGCGTTCTTTGACCTTTTCGAGGTCGTAGTGATCCTCGTTCAGCACCTTGGCCGCGGCCTTGATGTCCAGATTGTCCTTGGACTTCTTGTTCCAGGGCAGCTCGACCATCCACTCCAGATAGGTGCGGACCGTGGCCGACTCGGCCGTGTCGGGATGCATCTTTTCCAGGCGCTTGAGCTGCTTCTCGACTTCCTTCAGGACTTTCTCCGGCATCTTGGCGTCTTTGATGCGCTTGCGAAACTCCTGCACTTCCTCCGAGCGTTCGTCGAGCTCGCCCAATTCCTTTTGGATCGCCTTCAACTGCTCGCGCAGGAAATATTCCCGCTGCGTTTTGTCCATCTCGCCTTTGGCTTGGGCTTGGATCTTTTGCTGCATGGACAGGACGTCAATTTCCTTCGAGAGGATTTCGCTGGCCTGGCGAAGGCGCGCGAGCGGCTCCAAAATTTCCAGGACGCTTTGCGTGATTTCGACCTTGAGGCCGAGGTTGGATACGACCATGTCGGCCAGGCGCCCCGGGTCTTCGAGATTTTCGATGACCACCATCACATCGGGGATTAGGACCTTGCCGAGACTGACCAGCCGCTCAACCTGCTCTTTGACGGTGCGCATCAGCGCTTCCGATTCGAGCGATGAGGGGGGGAACTTCTTCTCGACGACTTTATCGATGCGAACGGAGAAGTAGGGATCGCTCTGGATATACGACGTGACCTTCGCCTTGACGATGCCCTGCACCAGGATCTTGATCCGTTCATCCGGCAGCTTGAGCATCCGCATGATGACGCCGACCGTGCCGACCTTATGGATATCGTCCGGTGTCGGATTTTCGACGTCCAGGGCCTTTTGCGTGGCCAGGAAGATCATGCGGTTGCCGGCCAGGGCGGCTTCGATGGCCTTGATGGACATCTCGCGGCCGACGAAGAGCGGCAGGACCATGTAGGGAAAGACCACGATGTCGCGCACGGGCAGGAGCGGCAGTTGCTCCGGCACGTCGTTGTGGGAGACGGACTCCATGGTCGGTTCGCCCGGCGGCGGCTCGAGCAAGGGTTCGTCTTTTTCGACCGGATCGTTCTTGTGTTTCGGGTTGCTGCCCATCTAACTCCGTGGGCGGACGAGCCGCGGCATGAGGGTGGACAGGTATTGGGAAAAGGCCGGGCCGAGTTTCGGGTTCGCGAGTCCGAACTCCACGGTGGCGATCAGGAACCCGAGCTTGTCCCCGGCGTCGTGGCGTGCGCCCTGAATGTCGACGGCGAACATGGGCGATTTCTTCGCGAGCGTTTGCAGCGCGTCGGTCAATTGAATCTCGCCGTTCTTCCCCGGCTTCGTCTTGCGCAAAATCTCGAAGATCTCCGGCGGCAAGACGTAGCGACCAATGACGGCGTAGTTCGACGGCGCGTCCGCCGTGGCCGGCTTCTCCACGACGCTCTGCACGCGAAAGAGATTCTTCCCGAGCGGCTTCGGCTTGATGATGCCGTAGCGATGGACCTCTTCGCGCGGGACCGGCTGGACGCCGAGCACCGCTCCACGCTTGGCCTTGTAGGCGCTGACCAGCTGTGCCACGCCCGGGACCTTCGCATCGATGATTTCGTCGCCGAGGATCACCACAAACGGTTCGTTGCCGATCAGGTGTTGCGCACAGAGCACCGCGTGGCCGAGGCCGCGCGCTTCCGGTTGGCGCACGTAGCAAAAGTTCGCGAGCTTCGAGATCTGCTCGACTTCCTTGAGCATCTCCAACTTGCCGTTGGAGCGGAGATTTTCCTCCAGCTCAAACGAGCGATCGAAGTGATCCTCGATGGCGCGTTTGCCGCGGCCGGTGACCAAGATGATGTCCGTGATGCCAGAGGCCACGGCCTCTTCCACGGCATATTGGATCAGCGGCTTGTCGACCAACGAGAGCATCTCTTTGGGAGACGCTTTGGTCGCGGGCAAAAACCTGGTGCCGAGTCCGGCAACTGGGATGACAGCTTTTCGTATCATGGTAGTCGACGCTGTGTAGAAGCTGCGCGTAGCGGGCGCTGCAGCGGATGAGTGGCTTTGGCGAGTCTATGTGATGGGTCAGGTGAAGTCAAGGTAAACGCCGGCTTAGGTGACGCCGCGCGGTGCTGTGTGATCGGTGACGGCGCCCGCGGCGCGGCGCCGTCCGCGCTTTACATTGAGAGGGGTGAACTCTATAATTCGCACGGTTTTTGGGCTGTCGGCGCGAGTTTTTCGCGCTCCCTGTCGATGTGTTTCATGGTTGCACGCATTCCTCGCCTTACTGGATACGACGACGAACACGCCGCCTCCCGCGGCGCATCACGATGACGTACGGGGCCGTCGGGCCTTGGGCGCGTCTCGGTCGATTCACCCTGTGTCTGCGGTCCTCCGGTCGTGCGCCGCTTCCGGCGTATGGTGTGGGCGGACGCGCCGCGGCACAGGCCACGCAGGGGGGAATCATAAAGGGCCGTGCTGAGTGAGTCGTCCAATTGTCCGTGCAGCGGTGCGAAGCGGAATCCTGCTGTGGATTCTGAGCTGGATCCTCGGCGCCGCCGCATGGGCGCAGGAGCCGGTGCCTCGCGTGACCGCGCTGACGCTTGAAGGCAATCGCCGGATTGAAGCTGCTGCCGTTCAAGGGCGGCTGACGCTCAAAGTCGGCGATCCCTACACGCCCGGGGCCATCCGCGCCCAAATTCGCCAACTCTACGACAGCGGGTTTTTCGAAGACGTCCAGAGCGATGTGGCGCCGACCTCCGGCGGCGTGGCCGTCACGTTCAAGCTGCGCGAAAAGCCGTTCATCACCGAGATCGTGTTCGACGGCAACCAAGAGCTGAGCGAAGACAAGCTCAAGGAAAAGATTACGATCAAGAGTCAGGCGTTTCTCGACCCGCAACAGGTCAAGGAGAGCGCCGAGAAGATCCGGACCGCTTACCACGACGATGGGTATTACAACGCCCGGGTCACGCCGATCATCCAGACGGTCGATGAGGATCGCAAGCGGCTGACGTTTTTCGTGAAGGAAAACGAGCGCGCGCGCATCAAGGCGATCACCTTTGAGGGCATGAACGCCGTCACCCGCAAGGAAGTGCTCGCCACCATGGCGACGCGCGAATGGGCGCCCTGGTACCACCTGTTCACCAAGTTCACACTGCCGTCGCTGATCGCCGACTCGGGCATCCTCAAGCGGGAAGAGGTGCCGAACGACGTCGAACGCATCCGCGAAGTCTACATGAACAAGGGCTACCTCAACGTGCAGGTGGGGTTGCCGACGATCGAGCTGAGCGAAGACAAGAAATGGTTCACGGTGACCTTTGCCATCGGCGAAGGCGAGCCCTTCACCGTCGAACAGATCGGCTTCCGCGGCAACACAGTGTTCGAAGAGGCCGAGCTGCGGCAGGGCATGCACATCACTGAAGGCGAAATCTTCCAGCGACAGAAGCTGCGCGATGAAGTGACCCGCCTGACGGATAAGTACGGCGCGAAGGGCTACGCGTTTACGGACGTGTCGCCGAACGTGCAGCCGGATCAGGACAAGAAGACGACCAAGCTCATCTTCCAGATCAAGGAAGGTGAGCTGATGCGGATCCGCCAGATCAAGATTTCCGGCAACGATAAAACGCGCGACAATGTCATTCGGCGCGAGCTGCGGGTCGACGAGTCCGACGTGATCGACACCGTCGCGATGAAGCGCAGCTTCCAACGGCTGAACAACCTGAACTTCTTCGAAACGGTTGAAATCCTCCCGCAGCAGGTCGGGGGCGACAAGGTCGACCTCGATGTGAAGGTCAAAGAAAAGTCCACCGGGGTCTTCAGCATCGGCGGCGGATTCAGTACGTTGGATCGCTTGGTGGCGGTCGCCGATATCACGGAAGGCAACCTCGGCGGCAACGGCTGGCTGGGGCGCGTGCGCGGACAGTTGGGACAGCGGCGCAGTTTGGGATTGGTCAGCTTCCGCAACCCGTACTTGAACGATACGCTCACGTCGTTCCAGGGCGATATCTATAGTACGATGACCAATTACCTGACGTACTTTGAGCGCAAGGCGGGCGTGAGCGCGACGTTCGGGCGCTGGTTTTCGGAGTATATTTTCGGCAGCGTCACGCCGTTTGCCGAGCAGCTCCACTATAGCGACGCGACGGCGGATGCGCCGGAATTCATTCTGCTCCAAGTCGGCAAGCAATCGTCGACCGGTGTGCGAACGATGATGGCGCGCGACACGCGGGACTATTATCTCGACCCGCGCACCGGGTTGCGCACCAGTTTGGGGGTCGATTTCGGCTCGTCGGCGCTGGGCGGCACGAACGACTTTTATCGCTTCACGGCGGACGTGATTAAGTATACGCCCCTGCTCTTCGATACGCGGTTTTCCGTGCGGGCGCGCTACGGTCAAGTCCAGGGCTTCAACGGCAAGCCCATTCCACTGGCCGAGCGGTACTTTGTCGGCGGCATCAACACGATGCGCGGCTTCGTCTTCGGACGGGCGGGCCCTGTGACGCCGAGCGGGTCGCTCTTGGGCGCGGCCAAGGAATTGATCTTCAACGTCGACTTTATCTTCCCGATTTCGGCGGAAGCGAAGTTGAATGGTGTCATTTTCTTCGATTACGGTAAGGGGTTCAACGAGCACGAGGCGCTCAGCTTCGATCTGCGCAAGGCGGTCGGGTTGGAAGTGCGGTGGATTTCACCCTTTGGCCCGTTGCGCGCGGCCTATGGTCTTAACCTCGGGGCACAGTCGAACGAGCGGCAGGGCGTGTTCGAATTTACGGTCGGGTCGTTGTTCTAAGATGCCGGGGTTCGTCCGGCGTCGGATGCAAGGGGGGCGTATGCAGCAAGGCAACAAACGGCAGGAGACGCAACCGTCGGGCGGCCGGTGGTGGCGGTGCGGCGGGCGGCCTGTGGTCGTCACCGCGCTCACGCTGGCGGGGCTGTGGGTGACGGGATGCAGCGCCGGGGCGAAATCGGTCTCGACCCAGGAGACGCCCGGGGGGCGGCTTGCGGTGGTCGACGCGCAGCGCGTGTTGGCGGAGAGTGTGCCGGGCAAAAAGTCCAAGGATACGCTGACGACCTTCACGAAAAATCGGCAGACGTTGATCGAATTGGACGAGCGGGAATTGCGGCGCATGGAAGAGGACTTCGTGAAGCAGGGGAGCGTCCTGAGTCCGACCGCGAAACGTGAGCGTGAAGAGGCCTTCCGCCGCCGCATGGCGGAATACCAGCAGAAGGCCGGCGAAATGAACCGCGAGGTGCAGGAGAAGCAGAAGGAGGTGCTCGACGGCTTCCGCGACAAGCTGGAGCGGGTCGTGCAGAAGATCGCCAAGAGCATGGGATTACAATTGGTGGTCGAACGCGGACGTGGGACCACCACGCTCTATAACGACGAGACGCTGGATATTTCCCAACGCGTCATCGAAGAGCTCAATAAAGACTAACCGGCAGCCACGAGCCTATCAGCACAAGGCGAGGACATGATGGACAGACACGAGACAGCAATCGGACAACAGCATGCGATGAAGCAGGATGGGCGGGCCGTGGGACGCGGATGGCTCGCGGGTGCCGCCATACTGGGATTCGCGTTGTGTGCGATGCCCGCGACGGCCGCCGACAAGTTGATCGTCGGGGTGATGAATCAGCAGACGATCATCGAAAAATCCAAGACCGGCCAAAAGGCAATCGAAGAGCTGAAGGCCTATTCGGCGGCGCGCCAAAAAATCATCGCGTCGGATGAGGCGGAGCTGAAGGAGATGGAAAAGGCGCTGGATGGCGTGAAGCAGGAGGAGAAGGCCGAGAAGGAAGGGCAGCTCCGCGCACGCTTCGAGGGGTATCAGCGCCGGATTCAGGATTTCAATCGCGAGATTCAGGGCAAGCAAAAGGAGATGGTGGAGGAATACTCCAGGCGCATCGGCGCCGCGGCGCAGACGGTCGCACAGCGGCGCGGCTACGTCGCCGTGATCGACGAGGGCGCGGAGGGGAATATGCGCGTGGTGGTGTATCACCACCAGTCCATCGATATGACCGAGGATGTCATTAAGGAATTCGACAAGGGGGCGCAGACGCCCTAGGCACGCGCAGGCGCGCCGTCGTCGACGTGGAACAGAGGAGGAGTCGAACCCATGGCGGAGATGACGATTCAGGAGATCATGGCGGTGTTGCCCCACCGCTATCCGTTTTTGTTGGTCGATCGCATTCTCGATTGGGAGGCCAACACCCGCATTGTCGGGTTGAAGAATGTGACCGCGAACGAGCCGTTTTTCCCCGGCCACTTTCCCGGGCGTCCCATCATGCCCGGCGTGTTGATCTTGGAGGCCATGGCGCAGGTCGGTGGCGTACTGGCGTTCAAATCGGCCCCGCCCGGTGGCAAGCCGGTGGTGTACCTCACGGGCGTCGACTCGGCCAAGTTTCGGAAGCCGGTCGTGCCGGGCGATCAATTGCGCTTTGAGATCACCGTGCTCAAGCGCCGGCCGCCGTTTTGGAAGATGCACGGCAAGGCCCTGGTGGGCGACACGATGGTGTGCGAGGCCGAGATCACGGCCATGGTGACCGAGGAGGCCGCCGAGGGCGCATCGGGGTCGTAAGCGTCGGTCCTTCAGGAGTCGGTCTGAGGAGCAACCCGAACGGTCAGGTGTCCGCGTGAAGAAGGAGATGGCGTGAACATTCATCCAACAGCGATCGTGCATCCCAAGGCGCAGGTGGCGGCGGATGTGAGTATTGGGCCCTACTGCGTGGTGGGGGAGCATGTCACGATCGGCAAGGGCACCAGATTGTTGTCGCATGTGACGGTCGACGGCTGGACGGAGATCGGCGAGCGCAATGAGCTGCACGCCTTCGCCTCCGTCGGCGGCCCGCCGCAACATTTGGGGTACAAGGGCGAGCCGACTAAGGTGGTGATCGGGAACGACAACATCCTGCGTGAGTATGTGACCGTCAACCGCGCGACGGTGTCGGGCGGCGGGGTGACGAGTCTCGGCGACCATAATTTTTTGATGGCCTATGTCCATCTCGCGCACGACTGTCGCTTGGGCAACCATCTGATCGTGGCGAACTCGGCGAACTTCGCCGGGCATATCACCGTCGGCGACCATGCCATCATCGGCGGCCTGACCGGCATTCACCAGTTCGTGCGCGTCGGGGCCTATTCGATGGTGGGAGGCTGCTGCGCCGTCGGGCAGGACGTGCCGCCGTTCACGCGCGCCGCGGGCGGCTACCGCGCCCGACTCTACGGACTGAACAGCATCGGCTTGAAGCGCCAACAATTTTCGTCGGAACGGATCGGCGCGCTGAAGAAAGCCTTCGACCTGTTGTTTCGCGAAGGGCACCGGTTGGCGGAAGCGTCGAAGGTGGCGCGCGAGCGGTTCAGCGGCAATGCCGACGTGCAGACCATGCTGGCCTTTTTCGAGGGGACCAAACGGGGCATTTGCCGCGCGGCCTCCGCGGAGGAAGAAGCGGATGACTGAGTGGGCCGGCATTCGCACGGCGGGTGCGCGCGGCTCGGCCGCGGCCTCACTGTCCGGGGACAACGACCAGGCGGGTTCGGCGGGGCTGTTGGGGCTCATCGCGGGGAACGGCCGATTTCCGGTCATTTTCGCCGACAACGCCAGACGGATGGGCTATCGCGTCTGCGCCGTGGCGCATGTCGGGGAGACCGACCCGGTCTTGGCCACGCACGTCGATCGCATACACTGGGTGAAGATCGGGCAGCTCAATAAGTTGGTCGAGGCGTTCAAGGGCGACGGCGTCACGCAAGCCGTGATGCTGGGCGGGATCAAGAAAACGCATGTCTTCTCCACCGTGCGGCCCGATTGGCGCACGCTGGCGCTGGCGGCGCGGTTGGCGCTCTGGCGGGACGACGACATTCTCCGCGAGTTTGCGGCGGAATTGGAACGCGAGGGCATCGTCATTCGCGAGTCGACGTTTGGCCTGGAAGGCGTGTTGGTGGAGGAAGGCGTGCTCTCGAAGCGCACGCCGACGGCGCAGGAGTGGGACGACATCCGCTACGGATGGGAGGTCGCGCGCGAGATCGGGCGGCTCGACATCGGCCAATGCGTGGTGGTGAAGGACAAGGTCGTGGTGGCGGTGGAAGCCGTGGAAGGCACGGACGGGGCGATCCGGCGCGGCGGCGAGTTGACTAAGGGCGGAGCGGTGGTCATCAAGCGTTGCAAACCCCAACAGGACATGCGGTTCGACCTGCCCGCGATCGGGCCCAAGACGATTGAGACGATGGAAGCGGCGAAGGCCAAGGTGTTGGTGGCCGACGCGGGACGCAGCGTGATCCTCGATCGCGAGGAACTGCTGGCGCGCGCGAATCGGGCGCGCATTGCCGTCGTCGGGATGAAAGGGGAGTAAGGTGTCTGCGCTCGCCGGGAAGGTCGTGAAGGTCGGCGTGATGGGGGTCGGCCACTTAGGGCAGCACCACGCTCGGATCTACGCGACGTTGCCGGATACGCAGCTGGTCGGCCTGTTCGACACGGATCCCGCGCGCGCCGCGGTAATTGCGGAGCGACACGGCTGCCGCGTCTTCACCACGCCGGAGGCGCTGGTCGCCGAAGTCGACGCGGTGAGCGTGGCGGTGCCGACGACGGCGCACCATGCGATGGGCACCATCTGTCTGGCCGCAGGGCGGCATGCGCTGATCGAAAAGCCCATCGCGGTGACGGTGTCGGAAGCCGAGGCATTGGTCGCGCTCGCGCAGGCGAAGGGCTGTGTGTTGCAGGTCGGGCACAGCGAACGGTTCAATCCCATTACGCTCGCCGTGCAGGGACGCATCGACCGGCCGGGGTTTATCGAGGCACATCGCTTAGCCCCGTTCAACGAACGGGGCACCGATGTGGACGTGGTCCTGGACTTGATGATCCACGATGTCGACTTGGCGTTGGCCATGACGAAGAGTACGGTGGAGACGGTGCATGCGGCAGGGACGGCGGTGCTTTCGCCGCGTGTCGACATTGCGAACGCCCGGTTACAGTTTGCCAACGGGTGCGTCGCCAATCTGACCGCCAGCCGCGTGTCGGCGCAGCGCCTTCGCCGCTGTCGCGTATTTCAGCGCGACGGGTATGTGGCGATCGATTTCCAAGCGCGTCACGCCACCGTCACGCGCCGCGTACCGGGCGAGGGTGGGCGCACCACGTTAGATCTCGAACAACTCACGGGTTCGGACGAGGAGCCGCTGAAGCTGCAACTGGCGTCCTTCATCCACGCGATTCGGACGGGCGCGCTGCCTGTCGTGAGCGGCCAAGCGGGCTTGGCGGCCTTGTCCGTCGCCCATCGTATTCGCGACGCCATCGATGTCTACTGGGCCGGGCTGGAACGGGCCGGGCTGGCGGCCGCACGGTGACGGGTCTGTGCGCGGACTGTCATTGGTGCTGACCACAGGGCATGTCGCCGCGTGTCGGCAAGTGAAAGGGGAGGCCGCGTGCCTCGGGTGTTGATCGTCACCGGAGAAGCCTCGGGCGATCAGCATGGCGCCAACCTCGCGCAGGCGCTGCGCGCGGCGTCGCCGACCTGCGAACTGCTGGGCGTGGGCGGCGCTCGGATGGCGGCAGCGGGCGTGCAGCTGTTGGACGGTTTGCGCCGCCTGGACCACATGGGGCTCGCCGGACTGCGCATCCTGCGCGACGGCTACTACAACTACCGCCGCATCGTCGATTTCCTCGCAGCCCAGCCGGTCGATGTGGTCGTGCTGATCGACAACTCCGGCCTCAACCTGCGGGTGGCGCGTGCGGCCAAGGCGCTCGGTCGCCGTGTCGTCTATTTCATCGCGCCGCAAATTTGGGCCTCGCGTCCCGGGCGCATCAAAACGATGGCGCGCTGCGTCGATCTGGTGCTGGCGATCTTCCCGTTCGAACCGGCGCTCTATCAGAAGGCCGGCGTGGCCTGCCGCTTCGTCGGCCATCCGTTGCTCGACCAGGTAACGGCGACCTATCCCGGCGAGGCCTGGCGAAAGGAGTTCGGCCTGTCCGGCGCAGGACCTGTCGTCGGATTGTTGCCGGGCAGCCGTGTGCGCGAGGTCGACATGTTGCTTCCGGTCATGCTGGATGCCGCGCGCCTGATTCAGACTGCGCGGGCCGACTGTCGCTTTGTCTTAGCCCAGGCCGCGTCTATTTCGCGGGATCTGCTGGATCGACACCTCGCGACGGGCGCCGTGCCCGTGACCGTCGTACCAGACCGGGCCAGCGAAGTGATGGCCGCGAGCGATCTGCTGCTCGTGGCGTCCGGCACCGCGACGTTGCAGGCGGCCATTGTCGGCACGCCGATGGTGCTGACCTATAAGACGACGCCGTTGACCTATCAGATCGCCAAGCGTGTGATCATGCTGAAGTGGATCGGGCTGGTGAATATTTTGGCGAATCGCGAAGTCGTGGCGGAGTTGATTCAATCGGAGGCGACCGGCGAGCGACTCAGCGCCGAAGCCCTGCGGCTGTTGCGGGATCCGCAGGCCGCGGCGGCGATGCGGCAGGATCTGCTCGATGTCCGCCGGTCGTTGGGTGCTCCCGGGGCTTCCACGCGCGCCGCAGAGGCGGTGCTTGAGATGTGCGCAGCATGACATTGTACCGACGGCTACTGGCCTATCTGCATCCCTATCGCCTGCGCCTGCTGGCTGCGATTCTCTGTTCCGGCGGGGTGGCGGCGCTCTCCGGCGCCTACGCGTACCTGGTGAAGCCTGTCTTGGACGGCCTGTTCATCAGTAAGGACGAAACGCTGCTGCTGGTCCTGCCGCTCGCGATCCTGGCCGTGGCGGTGCTGAAGGGCGCCTTCAGCTACGGTCAAAACTATCTCATGAATTACGTCGGCTATCGTGTCGTGACCGATGTGCGGCAGCAGCTGTTCGAGAAAATCGTCCGGCTGCCGGTGTCCTATCACGACACCAACAATTCCGGGCACATCGCCGCGCGGGTCGTGAACGATGTCAGCGCGATGAATAACGCGGTGTCCGGGGTCCTGAAGGATTTGGTCCAGCAGGGGCTGACCTTTCTCGCCATGATGGGAGTGATTTTCTATCAGGACTGGCGGTTGGCCTCCATGTCGCTGCTCGTCATTCCCCTCGCGGGAGGCACGATGGCGACGATGGGGAAACGGTTGCGCCGCATCGCCAATCGCGGGCTGGAACAGTTCGGCGAAATGACGACCTCCCTGCATGAGATTCTCGGCGGCATCCGCATCATCAAGGCGTTCAATCGGGAGGCCTTGGCGGCGCAGCGATTCCATCGGGACAATTGGGCGGTCCTGGGCACCTGGATGAAGTCGATCCAAATCAGCTCGCTCGGGTCGGCGCATATGGAAGTCATCGGCGTCCTGGGTGTCGCGGGCATCATTTGGTACGGCGGCTATTTGGTCATCCACGGCGATATGACGCCGGGCGCGTTCTTTTCGTTCCTGACGGCGATGTTCATGGCCTACACGCCGATTCGGAAATTGTCGGGCGCCAACGGGATCATCCAGCAGGCCCTGGCGGCCGCAGAGCGCGTGTTCCTCGTGTTGGACTTGGAAGACGAGTATCAGCAGAACCACGGCACAGTGGAGATGCCCCGCATTCAGCGGGCGATTGAGTTTCGCCAAGTCACGGTGACCTATCCGGGGCACACCCTCTCGGCGTTGGAAGACGTCTCGCTGACGGTCGGCGTGGGCGAAGTCGTCGCGTTGGTGGGCAGCAGCGGGAGCGGGAAGTCGACGTTGGTGAGTTTGGTGCCGCGCTTTTACGATGTGACGCAGGGCGCCGTGCTGATCGACGGGCGGGACATTCGCACCTTTCGCCTCGACTCGCTCCGAAATCAGATCGGCATCGTCTCGCAGGACGTGGTGCTGTTCGACGATACGGTGGCCAGTAACATTGCCTACGGGCGCGCCGGGGCGACGGAGGCGGAGATCGAGCAGGCGTCGAAGGCGGCCTATGCGCACGAGTTTATCGCCCGGTTGCCGGAGGGGTATCAGACGCGGATCGGCGAGCATGGTGTGAAGTTGTCGGGCGGCGAGCGGCAACGGCTCGCGATCGCGCGGGCGATCTTGCGCGATCCGCCCATTTTGATCTTGGATGAGGCCACCTCCGCGCTGGATACGGAATCGGAGCGGGTCGTCCAAGTGGCGTTGGCGAATGTGATGAAGCATCGGACGACGTTGGTGGTGGCGCATCGCCTCTCGACGATTCAAAAGGCGGATCGGATCGTCGTGATGAGTCGCGGCCGGGTGGTTGAAATCGGCACGCACGACCAACTGCTCCAGCGCAACGGCGCCTATCAGCGGCTGCACAGCCTTCAATTTCACGACACGCCGTCCGAGTCCGCCGACGCGGCGGACGTGGGATGAGAGGGCGCACGATGGCGGAAGACGGGGAGATCTAGCCGGCATGTCGATCAGTACCTGGCTCAAATTGTCGGTCGCGCCGCCGGTCGGCGCGGCGGTGATCCGCGGGTTGGCGCGCACGCTGCGTATCGAGCGCCACGGCTTCGAGGTGATGGACGAGTACTATCGCCGCGGCAGCGCCATGATTCTCGCATTCTGGCACAGCCGCCAGCTCATGATGCCGATCGCGTACCGCGGTCGAGAGATCCATGTGCTGATCAGCCGCCATCGCGACGGTGAAATCATTGCGCGGATCATTTCCCGTTTCGGCTTTCGCGCGGTCCGCGGGTCGAGCACGCGCGGCGGGGCGCAGGCCTTGCGTGAATTGATCCGCGTCGGTCGACAGGGGCACGATCTCTGCGTGACCCCGGACGGCCCCAAAGGACCGGCGCAGGTGGCGAAGGCCGGCGCCATCGAATTGGCCAAGGCCACGGGCCTGCCGATCGTCCCCGTGACCTTCAGCTGCTCAAAAAAAAACTGTGCGCCAGTTGGGATCGCTTTTTAATTCCGGTGCCGTTTTCCCGCGCGGTGTTTCTCTGGGGACAGCCGATCACAGTCTCTGCCGATGCGGATGCGCATGAGATCGACGCGCAGCGACAGGCGCTCGAGGACGAGCTGAATCGCATTACGGTCGAGGCCGATCGGTTGATGAGCGGCGGCACAGGGCGCGGGCGATAGGGTTCGCGGCGACCGCGATCCCGGGCGACGAAAAACAGGGCATGGTCCTCTGGCTCTACAACGTGCTGCTGGTCGTGGCGTTCCCCGTGATCCTTGCTGTGCTGCTGAGCAAGGCGCGGTGCCGACCCGGCTTGCCCTTTCGTCTGGGGCTGCGCCTTCCCGCGGAGCCGCCGCCCACCGCATCCGCGCGGATTTGGGTGCATGCCGTGTCGTTGGGCGAAGTCGTCGCCGTCGCGCCGCTCGTCAAAGCGCTCCATGCCAAAGATCCCTCCCGCGCCATCGTCGTGTCGACCGTCACCGAAACGGGGCGTGAAGCCGTGCGCGAGCGCCTGGCGGGCATCGCGACGCATTGCTACGCGCCGCTCGACTATCAGTGGACGATCCGGCGCTACCTGCAGCGACTCCGCCCCCACGTGTATGTCTTTGTCGAAACCGAACTCTGGCCCAATCTCCTCTCGGTGCTGGAGCGCGCCCAGGTTCCCACGCTTCTCGTCAACGGCCGCATCTCCAGTCGCTCCTTCGCGCGGCAGCAATGGCCGATCGTACGCGGCGTCTACCGGCAGCTTCTGCGCCGCATTACCCGCTGCCTGATGCAGTCCGCGCGTGACGCGGATCGGGCGATTGCCTTAGGGGCGCCTGCGGATCGCGTGCAGACGGTCGGCAATATCAAATTCGATCAGCCGCTGCCGACGGTGCCGACAGGGCAGCTCGAGGCCGTGCGGCACTGGCTGGCACGCCAGCCAGGCGGCCCGGTCTGTGTTGCCGGCAGCACGCATCCGGGCGAAGAGGCGCTATTGTTTACGGCCGTACAGCAGGTGCGCGCGGCTATCCCGACGCTGCGGCTCATCATCGCTCCACGACATATCGAACGGGCGGAGGACGTTCTGCAGCAGGCGCGGGCCATGGGGCTGTCGGCGATCCGTCGCACGCAGCTCGCGACGGCGACCGGCCCTGCGGACGAGGCGGCGTGGGTGCTGGTGTTGGACACGCGCGGCGAACTCGGCGCGGTCTATCAGTATGCCGATGTGGCCTTCGTCGGCGGCACGCTGGTGCCGATCGGCGGCCACAATCTGCTGGAGCCGGCCGCCTGGGGAAAGCCGGTGCTGTTTGGGCCGTACACCGACCACTGTCTCGACAGCGCGCGGGTGTTGCAGGCGGGCGGCGGCGGAGGCATGGTCTCGGATGCGGAGCAGCTTGCGGCGCAACTCACCACCTGGCTGAGCCAGGCAGGCGCACGCGCAGAGGCCGGGCAGCAGGCGCGCGCCTCGGTGCAGGAGAATCAGGGCGCGTTGGACCGTTGCGTGGCCGCCATCGAAGATTGTCTGCGCATGCGGCAGGCCGCGGGTGAGCCGTCTCCGGCTCCCCGGGCAGGGCGTCCGCTCGATGATCCGCTCCGCAGCGGGACGGGGGCGCGATGAGTCTGGCCATTCAACCGGGGTTGACGGAGGTGCCGTCATTGCCGCTCTGGGCGCGCTTGCTTGCGGCGCCCTATGGGTGGGGCGCGGCCGCGCGCGCGGCCTGCTATCGACAGGGGATATTTCCCACGCGTCGTTTGCCGCGGCGCGTCATCAGCGTGGGGAACCTGACGGTCGGCGGCACCGGCAAGACGCCGGTGGTGATTTGGATCGTGCAGCAGCTGCTTGCGCAGGGGCGACGCGTGGCGGTGCTCAGCCGCGGGTATCGCCGGACGAGTCGTGCCGACAAGGTGTTGGTGTCCGACGGACATTCTCTCCACGCCAATCCGGCGGAGGGCGGCGACGAACCGTTTTTGATCGCGCGGCGCTGTCCGCGGGCCATCGTAGGCGTCGGCGCCGATCGCCATGCCGTGGGGCAGTGGCTGCTCGAACGATTCGCGATCGACGACTTCGTGTTGGACGACGGCTTTCAGCACATGCAGCTGGCGCGCGACATCAACATTCTCCTATTGGATGCGAGCGATCCGGCCGGGTTGGCCGGGCTGTTGCCGATGGGGCGCTTGCGCGAGTCGCTTGCGGCCGCGGAGCGGGCGACGGACATGGTGATGACGCGTGTGGCTCCCGGTGCGCCCGCGCCTGGTGCGGACGCCATTCGCGCACATATGGCCGAGGCGCTCGGCTACGCGATCGCGCCGATCCCGGTCGAATTCTCCCCGGAAGCGTTGGTGCATATCATGAAAGGGCAAACGCTTGAGCCCGGTGCCGTGCTGGGGCGCAGCGTGGTGGCGGTGAGCGCCATCGGCAATCCCGCCGCGTTCGAGCGGACGCTCGTCGGCATGGGTGTGCGGGTGTCGGACCATGTGGTGTTTCGCGATCACCATGCCTACAGCGCGTTGGATATCACGACGGTGCAGCGGCGCGCAGACGCCTGTCGTGCGGACCTGATCGTGACGACCGAAAAGGATGCGTGCAAGTTGGCCGTGTTGCTCGGGCCGAGCGATCCCTGGTGGGCCCTGCGCGTGCAGGCGCAACCCTGGCCGGGCGATGCGCGCTTGGCGGCCTTGCTGGCGCCATCGAACGCACCTGATTCGTCGAGATCGCCGCAATCACCTGGCACGTCCGCTTCCTCTGTTTCCGCCGCGTCGCGCGGATCCGCGACAACGACTCCCACTTCACCGCCCCCGCCTCGTGAACCTCGTGGCTAAGCCTCCCGTCTCACGGGTGCTGCTGCGCGTGCCCAATTGGTTGGGCGATGCGGTCATGTGCGAGCCGGCTATTCGCACTGTACGGGAGGTGTTTCCGCAGGCCGCCATCACCATCCTCGCGCGTGCCGCCGTAGCGGAGGTGCTCGCCGGGCATCCCGCGATCCAGCAGGCGATTGTGTATGACCATCGAGGCCGTCATGCGGGGCTGCGGGGCAAATGGGTCTTGGCGCAGGAACTCCGCGCCGGACGTTTCGAGGTCGCCATTCTGTTTCAAAACGCTTTTGAGGCCGCGCTGCTGACCAGGTTGGCCGGCATTCCGACCAGGATCGGCTACGCCACCGATGGGCGAAGGCTGTTGCTGAGTCAGGCGGTGCCGGTGCCGAAGGCCGAGGCCCATCAGGTGGACTACTACCTCACCCTGATGCGCGCGATCGGATGGACGGGAAGCGTGACGGCGCCCAGGCTCACGGTGCGCGACGAGGAACGGCGTGCGGTCGAGCAGCGATTGGCTGCTGCCGGCGTCGGTCCGCAGGACGCGCTGATCGGCCTGAATCCAGGCTCGACCTACGGCGGAGCGAAGCGCTGGCTGCCCGAACGATTTGCTGAGACAGCGGTGCAGGTCTGCGCGCGTATGCGTCGGCAGGGGCTCAACCCGCGCGTAGTGATCGTCGGTGCGGCCGGGGAGGAGGCGCTTGCACGTGCGATTGCGCAGCGCATCGGCGCGGAGACGCTCGTCTGGTCCGGCACGACGACCGTGCGCGAGCTGATCGCGCTCACGGCACGCTGCCGTCTCTACATCTCGAACGATACAGGCCCGATGCATATCGCCGCGGCCTGCGGCGTGCCGCTGGTGGCGATCTTCGGCCCGACCGATTGGAAGACTACGGCGCCGTTCGGCGAGGGCCATGCGCTCGTGCGGCAGCCGGTCGACTGTGCCCCTTGTTTGTTGCGCGAATGCCCGATCGATCATCGCTGTATGACCGGCGTTACCGTGGAACAGGTCGTCGCCGCCGCCGACCGGCTGTTGCAGCCGATGGCAGCGGCCCAGCGCTCGCAGCGGTCTCGCCCCTTGGATAGCGTGACGATCTACCTCGATCGGGACGGGACGTTGATTCGAGACGTTGGATACCTGAATGACCCCGACCGTGTGGAGTGGCTGCCGACGGTGCGCGAAGGGCTGGTTCAGCTGAAGGCGGCCGGTGCGCGTGTCGTCGTGGTGACCAATCAATCGGGTGTCGCGCGCGGCAGGGTATCGATGCAGCAACTGACGGCGATTCATCGTCGCATGGAGACGGATCTGTCCGCGGTCGGTGTCACTCTCGATGGGTGGTTTCTCTGTCCACATCATCCCGACGACGGCTGCGCCTGCCGCAAACCGAACATCGGTCTGGTGGAGCAGAGTCGGAAGGCTGCCGAGCAGCGCGGTTACGTCAGTCGGCGAGAATATGTCGTCGGCGATATGGCGCGGGATATCGAATTGGGCCATCGCATCGGCGCCCGCACCCTGCTGGTGGCGACGGGCCCAACCAGTCAGGATGAACTGACGCGGTTGCGCAGCGCGGGCCATCCTCCCGATTTCGTCGCTGCCGACTATGCCGCGGTCATCGCGTGGATTTTGGCCGATGCGGCGCAGCTGCGCACTGCCTCGGAATCGGCTGAGGGGCCGCGCTAGTCGGCCTCCACAATCAGCAGTCGATTGTCGAATCGCGCGATCCCGACTCACGCGTCACAGAATGGAAAGGGCCCCGACTGCTGATGACAGCTACAAGCATGGACGCTGCCAAGTATGGAGATGACCTGGCCTACATCCATGATCAAGGCTATTCGAGCGGCGCTGTGTGTGCGGCTCGATTTCTGGTGGCGCTCTTGCGGAAGCGTGCGCTGCGAAACGGGACCCTGCTCGACCTGGGATGCGGCAGCGGCCATTCGACCGAGGTGCTGGCGACCTCCGGGTATGAGGTGCTTGGACTCGATGTCTCGCCGGCCATGATCCGGCTGGCCAAGCGGCGCGTGCCGACCGCTGCATTTCGCGTCCGCGCACTCTCGGCGCATAGCCTGCGTCCTTGCGTTGGGATCTTGGCGGCGGGCGAAGTCTTTAACTACCTCACGTCGCCTGCGGCGCTCCGGCGGCTGTTCGCGCGGGCCTTCGAGAAGTTGGCTCCGGGAGGCCTGCTGCTCTGTGATCTGCGCTGTGCGCCGCGCGCTGGGGCTCCACGGACGTGGGTGAACAGTCGCACCGGGACGGATTGGGCGGTGCTGGCGACGACGCGCGTCGACCGAGGCGGGCAGCGCCTCGTGCGAACCATTACCAGCCTACGCCTGGTGCAGGGGCGATGGCGACGCCGCCAGGCAGTCCACAGACAACGGTTGTATCCGGTTGCGGATGTAGAGCGCTGGCTCCGCGCCGTCGGCTTTCAAGTACAGGTGCGGCGTGGGTACGGCGAGCGTCACCGTCTGGTGGATGGCAGTGTCATCATCGCCCGCAAGGTGCCGGCGGTATTTCCGTAGTGCTTTGAGGGACATTAGCTACCGCGCGCGGTTTCTCCTCTTCGGGATATCTGCTACAGTCCACTCCGTACGACGCGGCGTGCCGCGGGGCGCGCACGGCGAGCGCGGATGAGCCGCGAAACTACGGGACCGCTCTGACGTGTCATGCAGGTGATGGCCTCTTCTGTCGAGATTCCCCTCAAGAACCCGGTGACACGGCTGCTGCTGATCAAGCCCAGTTCACTGGGCGATATCGTGCATGCGCTGCCGACGTTTGCGGCCCTGCGGACTCGCTTTCCGCAGGCGGAGATATCGTGGCTGGTCAAGGCGCAGTGGAGTGGGATGTTGGCGCGAGTCCAGGGACTGGATCGAATCTGGCGCGTCGGCCCAGGCCTCTCCGATTGGATGTCCACGATTCACCAGCTGCGCGCGCATCAATTTGATCTCGTGGTGGACCTGCAGGGATTGTTTCGCAGCGGCGCTGCGGCCTGGCTGACCGGGTGCGATACACGGGTCGGCTTCGCGAACGCGCGCGAGGGGAGCCCATTGTGTTATACCCATCGCGTCTCGGTCCCGACGCCGGACATGCATGCGGTGGATCGCTATCTGTTGGTCGCGAGGGCGCTGGGTTGTGTCGTTGACGAGGCCGCCGCGACGGCCTGTCCGATCGTTCCAATCGCCGCCGATCGCGAGACGGTGCAGGGCCTGTTGCAGCGTCATGGTCTGCAAGGCGAGCAGCCCTGGGTGGCGATGTCGGTGTCGGCGCGGTGGACGACGAAGCGCTGGCTCTTGGCGTCGTTTGTGTCGGTTGCCCAGCAGCTCAAGCGGGACGGGCTGCCGGTGGTCGTGATCGGTTCGGCCTCCGATCGGGCGGAGACGCAGGCGGTCGCCGCGCAGTCGGGGGCGGTGGATCTGTCGGGACAGACGGGTCTTGAATTGTTGCCGGCTGTGCTGCAGGCGGCGGCCTGTTTTGTGACGAACGATTCGGGGCCGATGCATGTGGCTGCCGCGATGGGGACGCCGGTGGTGGCTCTGTTCGGGCCGACGAGTGAGGTCCGCACGGGGCCCTATGGTGCGCGCCATCATGTGCTGACGGCGCCGGTTCCTTGTCGCCCTTGCTTCAGTCGCACCTGTCGGCACAGCGTGCCGTTGGAATGTTTGATCGCCATCACGCCGGACTCGGTCGTGCAGGCGGTGCGGGAGTCGTTGAGCGTGGTTCGGATGGTGCGCGGGGGATGACGGCCGGATGAAAGTGTTGATGTGCGAATCGAGTACGGCGATCGGTGGGCAGGAGCTGGCCGTGCTGCTGCATGCGCAAGGGCTCCGCAAACGCGGGCATGAGCTGACGCTGGTGACGGAGCCTGGGAGTCCGATGGCCGATCTGGCTCGGCGGGAAGGGGTGCCGTCGGTGGCGCTCTCCATGCAGAAGTGGCGCTATCCGCTGGCCTTGGTGCAGATGCGCGGACTCATCGGCCGGTGGCGACCCGATCTGATCCATGTGAACAGCTCGCGCGATAGTTGGATTGCGTCGTTGGCCGCGCGCTCGCGCTCGCCGCATGTGCCGGTGATTCGGACGCGGCATATCTCCACGCCGATCAACCGGAACCTCACGACGCGCTGGCTGTATCAGGAGCTGTTGGACTACGTCATCGTGACGGGGGGCGAATTGACGCGGCGCGGCCTGGTGGAGCGCGATGGGTTGGCGTCGGCCAAGGTCTCGGCCTTCCCCATCGGCATCGACGTGTCCTATTTTCGGCCCGGCATGCCCACGCACGATCTGCGTGAGGAGCTGGGACTGCCGCAGAGCGAATTGCTGGTCGGGTTGATTTCATATCTACGTAGTTACAAGGGCCATGAATTTTTCATCGACGCGGCCGCGCGCGGGGCCGCGCGTCGGAAGGGCGTCACGTTTCTCATCAGCGGGCGGGGACCTGAAGAGGAGCGGTTGCGGGCGCGCATCGCCGAGCAGGGCGTGCAGGCCCGCGTGCGCATGTTGGGCTATCGCGAGGATCTGCTGAACCTGTTCCATTCGCTGAACCTGTTTGTGATTCCCTCGGTCGAAGGCGATACGATTCCGCAGGTCCTGATGCAGGCGTTGGCGGTGGGGCTACCGGTGGTGTCGACCACCGTCGGGTCGATTCCTGACGTGGTGCGGGACGGCGAGACCGGGTTTGTGGTGCCGCCGCGCGATGCGCCGGCGCTGGCCGACCGCATCGATGAATTACTGTCGAACGAGCGGCTCCGCGCGCGGATGGGCGAAGCAGGCCGGTCGTTGGTGGAACGCTGCTATTCGCTCGATCGTATGCTGGATGAGTTGGAACGGATTTATCACCGCGTGGCGGGCAAGGGCTGACGAAAAGCATGAACACGGCGTCGGCCAAGGGCGGGCAGCGGGCGGATGCGGCGACGGTCGCCCCTCGCGCTGCGGGTGCCGCGCAGGCGGCTTCGGGCCGTCCGCGTGTGTCGGCCGTCATCATTGCGTATAACGACGAGCCGAACATGCGGCCCTGTCTGGAGTCCATCACCTGGGCCGATGAAATCATCGTGGTCGATTCGTTCAGCACGGATCGCACGTCGGAGATTGCGCGCGAGTTCACCGACCAGGTCTATCAGCATGCCTTTCATGGGTTCGGCCGGTTGCGGAACGAGGCGATTGCGCGGGCGTCCCACGAGTGGATTTTCAGCTTGGATTCCGACGAGCGGGCGACCCCGGAAGTCGAGGCGGAGGTGCGGCGGCTCATGGCCGATCCCTCTTCCGCCGACGCCTATTTTGTGCCGCGGCGCAATCAGTTTCTCGGTCGGTGGATTCGGCATTGCGGGTTTTATCCCGACTATCGTCAGCCGCAACTCTACCGTGCCGGTCGGCTCCGGTATCGGGAGGACATGGTTCACGAAGGGTTTGACGTCGACGGGCGGATCGGCTACATGACGCAGGCGATCGTGCAGTTTCCCTTTCGGGATATCGACCATTACCTGGCTAAAATGGATCGCTATTCGAACCTCATGGCCCAACGGATGGTCAGTCAGGGGCGGCGGTTTGCGGCGCATCAATTGTTGACCCATCCGATCTTCACGTTTTTCAAAATGTACTTCGGGCGCAGCGGATGGCGCGACGGGATGCCGGGCTTGATCCTCTCCGGGTTGTACGCCTGCTACACGTTTATGAAGTACGCCAAGTTTTGGGAAGCGACGAGGAAAGTGTGAGCGCGGTGCGTGCGATTGCGCGGTTCGGTTGGGCTGTGCTGGGCCGCGGGAAGACAGCCACTACATAGGGATCGATGAAGGTCAGCGGATTTACATTCTGTCGGAATGCGGTGAAGTACGACTACCCGGTGGTGGAGTCCATCCGCTCGGCGCTGCCGTTGGTGGACGAGTTCATCGTCAATGTGGGGCGATGCGACGACGGAACGCTGGAGCTGATTCAGAGCATCGACGATCCAAAGATTCGCATCATCCACTCAGTCTGGGACGACTCGCTTCGCACCGGGGGGCTGATCTACTCGCAGCAGACCAATCTGGCGCTGGCCGAATGTGCCGGCGACTGGGCCCTCTATATCCAAGCCGACGAAGTCATTCATGAAGACGATCTGCCGGCGATTCGGGCCTCGATGGAGGCGAACCTGAGCAATCCCGCCGTGAAGGGCCTGCTCTTCCGCTATCTCCATTTTATTGCGGACTACTGGTCGACGAATCCGTGGTTCTACCATAAGGCCGTGCGCATCATTCGCAACAACGGTGAAGTGGAATCCTGCGGCGATGCCGTCGGGTTCCATGTGAAGGCGACCGAGCAGTATTTGCAGAACGGTCCGAAAGACTGGCTGGCGATGTCCGGCGGCCGTATCTTCCACTACGGGTGGGTGAAGGACCCGCGGACGATGACGGCCAAGAAGCGCGAGCAGACACGGGTGTATCACGGGGACCATCCGCCGCCAGCAGAGCAACATTGGTATGCGCGTGAGGCGGTGCCGTTCGACGAGTACGGTATTTTGAAAGACTTCCGCGGACGGCATCCGGCGGTGATGCAGGCGCGTGTGGCGGCGTCGGCGCGCGGCGGGCAACGCCTGAGCCGTTGGCTGGATTGGCGCTTTTATCGTGAAGTGGCGCGGCGCGGGTTTCGCGGATGACGACACCGGCACGTCCATCAAGCCCTTCAAATTCTTCACGACCCTCCGAGGCACTGCCCAAGTCGGTGGCGCCCTTGTCATCGACCGGCAGCGGCCCGACCGTCTCCGTAGTGGTTATCACCAAAAACGAAGAGCGCAACATCGAGCGGTGCTTACGGTCGGTGCAATGGGCGGATGAACGGATCGTCGTCGATGCGGAAAGCACCGACCGCACGGTGGAATTGGCGAAGGCGTTCACTCCGTATGTCTTGGTGCGGCCCTGGCCCGGCTACGGACCGCAAAAAAATATCGCGATGGACCAGGCGCGCGGCGACTGGATCCTGATCCTCGATGCGGACGAGCAGGTGCCCGCTGCCTTGGCCGAGGAAATCCGTGCACGCATCGCACGTGCGGAAGCCGAGGGCCTGGTGGGGTTTGAAATTCCGCGTCGGAATGTCTTCTACGGCCGCTGGATTCGCGGCGGCGGCGTGTACCCCGACTATCAGTTGCGCCTGCTTCGTCGCGGCTGCGGGCGCTACGACGACACGGCGTTGCATGAGCGCATCAATCCAACAGGTGCCTGCGGTCGTCTGACGGAGCCGATGGACCACGACACCTCGCCCACGATCGCGTCGCACCTGGCCAAGGTGTTTCGCTATTCCACGCTCGGCGCGCAGGAAAAGCTGAAGCGGACCACGCATGTAAACGGCTGGCAGCTGGTGAGCCATCCGCTCGGTGCGGTGCTGAAAACCTACGTATTGCGGTGCGGCTATCAGGACGGGTTGCATGGGGTCTTTTGGGCCGGGTTTGCGGGCATGTACACGTTTCTCAAGTACGCCAAGATGTGGGAGCAGTTAGCGGCGCGCGGGGCGGACGCAAGGGGGGACCGTGCGGATCGGCATTGAGGCCACGCCGATTCTCGGCGATCGTGGGGGCGTCGGCTGGTATTTGTACTACCTGCTGCGGGGGCTCGTTCGTCTCCCGGACGACTACGAGCTGTTCTGTTATGTCGAGCCGGGTTATCGCGACCGTATCCAGTGGGAGCCCTGGATGGATGATCCTCGGCTGCGGTGGCGCGAGGCCGGCCGCACCGCGATGCGCCAGCGCGGCAAGCTCGATCAGCTGGATCTGTTTCACGGCCCCAATTTCCGCCTTCGCACGGAAGGGCGATGCGGGGGCATCGTCACCATCCACGATCTGTGGATGGATCGACATCCGGAATATTCCCCAAAGCTGTTTCCATCCAAATCCTCTGCGCATACGAAGCAGGCGGCTTGGCAGGCGCGTAGCGTGATCACGGATTCCTACGCGTCGGCTCGCGAGATCAATGAACTGTACGGATTGCCCATGGACCGCATTGTCGTGGTCCATTGCGGGATCTCGGACGATTTTCATCCTGTCGACAAGCCGGAAGCCTGGCAGCAACTGCGCGAGCGTCTGGGGATTGGGGCGCAGGGCTATGTGCTGTTCGTCGGCGGCGCCGATCCGCGGAAAAATCACCGAGGGTTTCTCGAGGCTGTGGCGGTGATGCGCGCGCAACTGGGCAGTCGTCGCGTTGTCTTGATCGGGGATGCGGTGCATCGTCACGGCAACTATCGCGAGACTGCGGCGCGGCTTGGCCTCAGCGAGGTGACCCTCTGTCCTGGACGCGTGCCGATGGAGGAGCTGCGCCAGTTGTATACGCACGCCGACCTGTTTGTGTTTCCCAGCCTGTACGAAGGGTTCGGCATGCCGGTGCTGGAGGCGATGGCTTGCGGAGCGCCGGTGGTGACATCGAACCGCAGTTCGTTGCTGGAGGTGGCCGGCACGGCTGCTGAGTTGGTCAATCCGGAGGATGCCCCGCAACTGGCGCGCGCCATGGTTCGTCTGTTGGATGACCCGTCGTATCGCGACACGTTGCGCCAGCAGGGGTTTGCGCGCATCCGTCGCTTTTCCTGGGATGCGGCGGCGGCCCAAGTCATGGGCGTCTATCGAGAGACCTATCGCAGTGGTGACGCGCCGAAGCGGGCTCGGAGCGAGCGCGATACGAATGGGGCTCACATGGGTGGGCCGCGAGGAAACATGTCTGATTCGGGGCTCTTGTCGCCGACTCTCCCGAGCGGCAATGGCGCCATCGCGAGTTCGCACCTTCCGCAGGCCCCGCGTCGCGCGCTGGTGATTAAGTTGCGCTACGTGGGTGATGTGTTGTTGGCCAGCGCCGTGCCCCAGGCATTGAAACGCGCCTATCCGGGGATTCATATCACCATGGCGGTGATGAAGGGGACGGAAGCGGTCCTGGCGGGCCATCCGGCGATCGATGATGTGGTGGTGGTCGATCGCCAGAGCTTTCGCACGCAAGCCGCATTTTTCCGTGAGATCCGTCGGCGGCAGTTTGATTGCGTCGTTGATCTTACCGGCAACGACCGATCCGAATTGGCCAGCGCGCTGAGCGGGGCGACGGTGCGCGTGGGCTTTCGAGACGGCCGTCGCTGGCGGGCGCGGCTGGCCTACACCCATGAGGCGGCCATCCCAAGTCAGGCGGCGACAGGCTCGGATGCACCGGGGCTTACGCGATCTGTTCATCGGATCGAACGGGACCTGTCGGTGCTGCGGGCACTCGGGGTCGAGCCGGTCGCGGAACGTCCTCAGGTGTACCTCTCGCCGGACGAGGAGGCCGAGGCGGATCGGCTGATTCAAGGCTGGTTGGGGCGTGAGGGGCAGCACCCGCTGATCATGATGCATCCCGGCGCGCGCTATTGGTTTAAGACTTGGCCGCCGGAGCGATTTGCGGCGCTGGCCGATCGTCTCGGCGAACACATGCCCTGCACGATTGTCATCGGCGGGGCGGCCTCAGAGCAACCGATCGCCTGCGCCATCGAGAAAATCGCGCGACGGCCGGTGATCAATGCGGTCGGCACCATGGGACTGCGCGCCTATAGCGCCGTCGTCAAGCGCTGTGCCCTGTTCATCGGCAACGATAACGGCGCCATGCATATTGCCGCAGCGGTTGGTACGCCGGTGATCGGCTTGTTCGGCCCGTCCGATCCCGTCGAGTGGGCCCCGTTGGGACAGTACACGCAGATTTGCTATAAGGGCGTGGATTGCCGGGAGTGTTTTCACCCCACCTGTCGGCGCGGGGAGCAAAATTGCATGCGGCAGATTGCGGTGGAGGAAGTGTTGGCGGCGGCGACCAGGCTGCTGGAACAGTGTGCCGGGGCTCGATCCTGCGTCGGCGAGGCGCGGGGCTGAGCGAGTGACCGTACATGTGGAGTAAGCGAGATGGCGATGTCTCAGGGTGTGTTTGCTGATCTGCCGAGCAAAATTGGGGAGCGGGATCTTGTGCTGGATGTCGGCGGAGGGATTCGTCCCCTGTCTCGTGCGAACTATGTCTTAGACTTTTTAGGGTACGACCAGCGCTACGCGGTTCAGCCCTGGTTCAGTGATCGCTGGCCGACGCCCTTTTACACGAAGGACACGTGGATCCAGCGGGATTTTTGCTCGCATGAGCCCTGGCCGTTTGCGGATAAGCAGTTCGATTTTGTCCTCTGTAAAGGCACATTGGAGGATCTTCGCGATCCCATTTGGGTGTGCCGAGAAATGATGCGGGTCGGCAAGGCGGGCTATATCGAGACGCCGACGCGCGTCTTAGAGAGCCTGCCGGGGATCGAACGCAGTCGGTATTGCGGGCATTCGCACCATCACTGGCTCGTTGAGGCGGTGGAGGGCGGGGTGCGCTTTACGTTTAAGCATGCGCAGCTGCATGCCTATGCCAGGTTTCATCCGACGGTGGGGCCGCGCTTCGGCGCGCAGAGCGGGAGTCACCATAGTCCCTTCGAAGCGTTCGACCTGATCGAACGGGTCTCGTCGGTGGTGAATCGGTGGTTTCGGACGTTGAATCCAAAATACCACACGCTGGGATTGTACTGGACCGACTCGTTCGTCTGTTATGAGCAGGTCCTGGTCGATAAAGGCGCTGTCGAAGCGGACTTCATCGCCTTTAAGCAGTATTGCGAGTCCCTCCCGGACCTGTGGATTCGGAAACGGGCGCAAGGATGACGAGCCGAGCGGTTGTCATCGATCTGGGGTGCGGGTCCAACAAGGTCGCAGACGCCTGGGGATTCGATTGCCGCCCCGGACCCGGGGTCAATGTCATCGCGAATATCGAGATGGGCCTGCCCATACGGAGCGATTCGGTAGATGTGGTGTGGGTGCGCCATGTGTTGGAGCATGTCCGGGACCTGATCGGGTTGATGGAGGAATTGTCGCGCATCTGCCGTTCGGGCGGGCGGGTGGAAATCGCGGTGCCCTATTACACCTCGCGCGGCGCCTTTCGTGACCCCACCCATGTCCGCTACATGACCGAAGATACCTTTCAATATTTCGAGCCGCCGACGGACTACGGCATCCGCACGCAGTTCAGGATCGGTCGGATTACGTATGATATGCGGAAGCCGTTCCGATGGCTCCCGTCGTATCTGCAGAAGCGTTGCCGGCGCTATCTCTGGAACGTGGTGGACAACATGTATGTCACGCTCCATGTCGAGAAGGGCCCCGCCTCCTGAGTCCTGAACGCCCGGCGAGCGGACGAGACCTGTCGATGGCGGATACGCGCGTCCTGTATGTGACTGATCCCACGCCTGACTACTTGGCCGATCAGGTGTACGTCGGACTCGCTCGTGTCCTCGGCGTGGAACAGGTGATCGACTATCCCTGGAAGGCGGTGTACCACGATCCCGCCAGCCGACTCCCGTATCTGCCGCAAGTCCCGGCGACGCCCGCAAGCGAAGAGGCGGTGGCCGCACAGTTGCGTGACGGGTGGATCGATCTGGTGGTGCTGTCGTCGCCGCGGGCCGCGCGGGGAGAGGCCATCGCCAGGCTGCAGCGGAAGGTGCCGTTGCCGCCCACCGTGCTGCTGGATGGGGAAGACGATGCGGACATCCGGCACGAGTTGGCCGATCGCTTCCACTGTGCGCTCTATTGTAAGCGCGAGTATCGTTGGCATCCGGAAGCGGGTGCGCGCGGGCGTCTGGATCGCTGGCGAGCCTTTCGCGGACGTCCCGAATTGTTTCACCGCACGGTCCCGTTCCCCTTTTCGATCATTCCGGAGGCGGTGCACATGCCGGTCGACGGGCCGCGCCCGGTGGATCTGTCGTATGTCGTGCGGGCGTCGCATCCCAAGCGCCTTCGCGCCTGGCGGATCGTGCAGTCGGCGACGGATCTGCGCAGTACGAGCGCGGTCTATGCCGTGCCGACAGATCGCCAATCCAAGCTGCTCACCGGACTGCCGAAACTCTGGATCAAATTACAGGGCGACCCTCCGGTGACCGACGGGGAGCAGCGCGCGCGGATGACGTTCGAGGCGTATCACCGGTTGCTGCGGCAATCGAAGATGGCGCTCTCGATTCGCGGCGGTGGTTTCGATACGTTACGCTATTGGGAGATTGTGGATGCGAAGGCCCTGCTGGTATCGGAGCGGCCGGACATCTGTATTCCGAACAACTTCGAGCATGGGGTCCACGCGCTGTTTTGCAAGCCTGACTTGAGCGATCTTCTGGCCGTGCTGCGACCCTATGTCCATGATGAGGCGGCGAGGACGGCATTAGCGGAGGCGGGGCACCAGCACCTGCTGCAGTTTCACACCTGTGACCACCGTGCCCGGTATCTGCTCGACCTCTGTCGTCAGCATGTGTAGGCTCTGAGCGCCCGCGCGTTCTGTCGGGCCTGCGGGGTGGGCGGGCAGTGCTGGAGCTGAAAGGCGCAATCGGGTCGTGGAGCCTGTGATGGCCTGTTCAATCGACGGAGAGAGATGAAGGCGCTGCGAACCTGGTTGGAGCAACTCGGTGTGCTCGCGCCCAAGAAGCGGCGCACGTTCATGAGTCAGAATCCGATCTACGACGGACTGGCGATCGGGGACTGGTCCTATGGCCGTCCGAATGTTCCACGCGGCGACGACGGCACCACGCTCCGCGTCGGTCGCTTTTGCTCGTTCGCGTCCGGGGTCACCATTTTGACCGGCTGCAATCACCGTGTGGACTGGGTCTCCACCTATCCGTTTCAAATTCTCGGGGACAGCCGGGAGGCGTTGCCCTATCCCTCCCGGTCGCATGGCGACGTGGTGATCGGGCACGATGTCTGGGTCGGTGTGGATGCATTGATTTTATCCGGCGTCACGATCGGGAATGGAGCTGTGATCGGGGCGCGCGCGGTGGTGACCCACGATATTCCCCCTTACGGAATTGCCGCGGGCGTGCCGGCGAAGGTGCTCCGCTATCGGTTTCCGCAGGCGACGATCGATGCCTTGCAGGCGATTGCCTGGTGGGACTGGCCGATCGACAAAATTCGCGCGGCCGCGCCGCAGCTGATGAGCGGCGACCTTGACGGGTTCATTGCGCGCCATGATCCGCGACCGAGGCCGTCATGACACAGCCGCCGCAAAGGAGGGATGATCAAGTGTCGTCCGCAAGCGAGCCGCCGTTGGTCAGCCTCGTCATTCCCGTCTATAACCAGCTCGACTACACGAAACAGTGCTTGGCGTCGATCGCGCGCTGGACCGACTCTCCGCATGAGGTGATCGTGGTCGACAACGCGTCGACGGACGGGACGCGGGCGTACTTGCAGCAGGCGCCCGTCACGCTCATTGCCAACGAGCAGAATGTGGGCTGTGCGCGGGCGTGGAATCAAGGCATTCGGGCCAGTCGTGGGCGGCTGATCGGCATTCTCAACAACGATATCGTGCTCACGCGTGGATGGCTGCAGGGGCTGCAGCGGTACATGGATGAAACCGGCCATAGCGTCGTGTCGCCCGCAGCGCGGGAAGGGCGGTTGGACTATGATCTTGAGGCCTACGCGCAGGCCTACACGCGGCGCTGTGCGTCTGCGTCTCGATCTGATCTGTACGGGGCCTGTTTTCTCGTGGCGCGCCCGGTGTTCGACCGGATCGGTCTCTTCGATGAAGCCTTCGGGTACGGCGGCTGCGAGGACGTGGATTTTCACTGGCGCGTGAGGGATGCGGGATTTACGGTCGGGCAAACCGGCTCGGTACTGATCCATCACTTCAGTATGGTTACGCAGACATCGTTGGTGAAGGTGGAGAAGAAATCCTATGCGGAGGCGAACCTGCGGCACTTCACCGCCAAGTGGGGCCGCACGGTGCGAGGCAACTGGATCCAGCGCCGTTGGACGGGGCAGTTCGAGCGGTGGCGGGATCGCTGGGAGCGCCTGCGGTATGGGCACCGATTGGTGGAGCGGGTACGCTCGGCGGAGCCGACACCGGCCGCTGGATCATGAAGGTCGTCATTGCCGCCTGGCATGTGCGTGATTTCAACGTGGGGCTGGGGCGCTATGCCCGTGAGTTGATCGAGTCGATCGGCCGGGTCGATTCCGTCAACGAGTATACGGTGCTGCTGCCGGATGCGATCGGAACCTGGACGCCACGTCCCAATGTCCGGTTCCGTGTACTGCGACTGCCTCTCTTCAAACGACGTGTGTGGGAACAGGTGACGCCGCTGTTCGGCGGGCGCTGCGACCTGCTGCATATGCCCTACGACTCCTGCGTCGCCTGGCCGCGCAGCAAGTTCGTGGTGACGATTCATGATCTCAAGCCGTTGGTGGTGGGTCCTCCGAAAGCGCGACTGAATCTGAACGAGCGGATTGAAGCCTGGGTGGTCGGCGATCGGTGGGCGAAGATCGATCATGTCCTGACCGATTCGCGTTGCTCGGAGCGCGATATTCTGACGTATTGCCCGGTGGCGGCGGATCGCCTGTCGGTCGTCTACCCGGGGGTGGATACGGAGAAGTTTCGGCCGCATGCGACGGGCCCTGGTGGTGGGCAGCAGGCGGGTGGTGAACGGCCCTATGTCTTCTGTGTGGCCGGCGACGACCCGATGAAAAATGTCGAGACGCTCGTGGATGCGTTTGCGCAGCTCCCTCCTGCCCTGCGCACGGCGCACGATTTGGTCTTGGCGGGCGACGTGCAGAAGCGGGCAGTCGTGCGGGAGCGGGTGCGTGCCCATGGTCTCTCGGCGCAGGTTCGTTTCCCTGGGATCGTCGACGATGCCGCGCTGGTGCGGTTGTATCAGGGCGCGCGGCTGTTTGTGTTTCCGTCGAGGTATGAAGGCTTTGGGCTGCCGGTGTTGGAGGCGATGGCGAGCGGTTGTCCGGTGGTCTCCTCGAACGCGTCGTCCTTACCCGAGGTGGTGGGTGAGGCGGGGCAGCTCGTCGATCCTTTGGACAGTGCCGGGTTTGCCCGGGCTATGGCAGACGTGTTAGACGATGCGCGTGCGCATGCGGGCTGGGTGGCGCGCGGATTCACGCAGGTGCAGCGATTTACGTGGGAGCGGACGGCACGAGAGACGATCGCTGTGTACCAACGGATCGTTGACGGCGCCTAGCGCAAGGCCCTGCGCGCGCGTCGGTCTGGTTGGACGGTCGCCATCGGCAGAGGAGGGGACGCCATGAAGGGTGTGGTCTTAGCAGGCGGGTTGGGATCGCGGTTGCTTCCGCTGACGAAGGTGACGAACAAGCACCTGTTGCCGGTCTACAATCAGCCGATGGTCTACTATCCGATTCAAGCCCTGGTGAACGCCGGTATCACCGAGGTGATGTTGGTGACGGGGGGAAATAGCGCCGGAGATTTCCTGAAGCTGCTTGGGAACGGCCGACAACATGGGTTGAAGCACCTGGCCTATACCTATCAGGAAGGGGAAGGCGGGATTGCGGACGCCTTGCGCATGGCCGAGCACTTTGCGGATGGGCAGGGGATCTGCGTGATCCTGGGCGACAATCTCATTGAAAAATCGATCGCCTCGGCGGCGCAGGCGTTTCGTAACCAAAAGGTCGGCGCGAAGATCTTACTGAAAGAAGTGAAGGACCCGCAGCGGTTTGGCGTGCCGACGCTGGACGGCACGCGTGTGGTGCGGATCGACGAAAAGCCCAAGGAGCCCGCCTCGTCCTATGCCGTGACGGGGATCTACTTTTATGATGCGCAGGTCTTTGAGATCATCAAGACGTTGAAGCCGTCCGGTCGGGGCGAGTTGGAGATTACGGACGTCAACAATGCCTATATTCAGAAGGGGCAATTGACCTGGGATGTCTTGGACGGCTGGTGGACCGATGCCGGCACGATCGAATCGTTGTTTGCCGCCAATCAACTGGTGGCGAAGACGGGCGCGAACCGGAGCTCCTGAGCCAGCGCGATGATGCCAGGTGGGCTGTTTCGTAGAAGAAGATTCCGTCGAAAGGACAGGCCGTGAAAATACTTGTGACGGGCGGGGCGGGATTCATCGGGTCGCATCTGGTTCGGCGGTTGGTGATGCAGTCAACCGACAGCATCGTCAATCTCGATGCGCTCAAGTATGCGGGGAATCCCGAAAATGTGAAGGATCTGGAGGGCCATCCGCGCTATCGATTCGTGCAGGGCGATATTTGCGATGCCGACTTGGTCGGGCGATTGTTCCGCGACGAGCGGTTCGAGGGGGTCATCAACTGCGCGGCGGAGACGCACGTCGATCGGTCCATCACCGAGCCGCTGGCCTTCGCGAAAACAGACGTGATTGGAACGGCGACGCTGCTGGATGCGGCCCGCGCCGCCGGGGTCTCCCGATTTCTGCAGGTGAGCACCGACGAAGTGTACGGCAGCGTGGAGACCGGGCATTCCACCGAAGAAGATCAGATCGCGCCGCGGAGTCCCTATGCGGCCAGTAAGGCCGGCGGGGATCTGTTGGTCCGCAGTTATTGGACGACCTATCGGTTCCCGGTCATGATTACGCGTGGGAGTAATACCTACGGTCCGAATCAGTATCCGGAAAAGTTCATTCCGCTCTTTATTACGAACGCCATCGACGACCAGCCCTTGCCGCTCTATGGCGACGGACGCTACCGGCGGGATTGGCTGTCGGTCTACGATCATGCCGCGGGTATTGAGCACGTCTTTCGCCATGGAGAGCCGGGGCAGGTCTACAACGTCGGCGGCGGCAACGAGCGGGAAAATATCGTGGTGGCCGAAGCGATCCTGGCGCAACTCGGGAAACCGGCCTCGCTGATTCGCCATGTCCAGGACCGGCCCGGGCACGATCGACGGTATGCGGTGGACTGCAGGCGTCTGGGCGGCATCGGATGGCGGCCGACGGTGGCGTTTGAAGAGGGGCTGCGGGCGACCGTCGCCTGGTATCAGGCGCATGAGGCCTGGTGGCGGCCGATCAAGAGCGGAGAATTTCGCGCGTACTACGAACGGGCCTACGGCCAGCGCCTGCGGTCTGCGGAGGGGGCGTCGTCCGGCACATGAAAAAGGCGTTGATCACTGGGATTACCGGACAGGACGGGTCGTATCTGGCCGAATTGCTGCTCGACCGCGGCTATGAAGTGCATGGTGTGGTCCGCCGCATTGCGATCGAAGACCCCTCGCACCGGCTCTATCGAATCCTGCACCTCAAGGACCGCCTTCACCTGCACGCCGCGTCGCTGGAGAGTTTGCCGAGTATCTATCGGCTCTTTCAGGCCGTGAAACCGGACGAATGCTATCATCTCGCGGCGCAGAGCTTCGTGTCCTATTCGTTTGAGGATGAGTTTTCGACGCTGAACGCCAACATCAACGGGACGCACTACGTGTTGGCCGCCATCAAGGATTGCGCGCCCGAGTGCCGTTTGTATTTTGCCGCCTCGAGCGAAATGTTCGGGAAGGTGGCGGAGACGCCGCAGCGGGAAACGACACCTTTGCATCCCCGGTCGGCCTACGGCATTTCGAAAGTCGCGGGCTTTCACCTGACGCGGAATTATCGCGAGGCCTATGGGGTGCGGGCCTGCTGTGGGATTCTCTATAACCATGAATCGCCGCGCCGTGGGTTCGAGTTTGTGACGCGGAAAATCACGTCGCACGCCGCGCGCATCAAGCTGGGGTTGGCGACGGAGCTGAAGCTCGGCAACTTGGACGCCAGGCGCGATTGGGGTCATGCGAAGGAATACGTGCAAGCCATGTGGCTGATGCTGCAGCAGGACCAGCCTGAGGACTATGTGATTGCGACCGGCGAGCAGCATACGGTGCGGGAATTTGTCGAGGCTGCGTTTGGACAGGTGGGGCTCGACTATCGCGACTACGTTAAGGTCGACCCGCAGTTTTTGCGTCCGGCGGAAGTCGAAACGCTTCTGGGTGATGCGTCGAAGGCCAAGCGGCAATTGGGCTGGGCTCCGACGGTGCGCTTTAGGGATCTGGTGGCCGAGATGGTGGAGAGCGATCTTCGGCATTTTGCGTCATCCCGCAATGCGTAGCGAACGCGAGGGAGATTGTCCGGGATGCGTGTCTTTGTTACCGGCGGGCGCGGCCAAGTCGGGCGGGAACTGGCGCGACTGTTGCCTAGCGATTCGGTCTATCTGGCCACGCACAAGTCGGACGATGTGACGGACGAGCGGATCGTCGCGACGATCGTGCGCGAGCGACCGGATGTCGTAATTCACGCGGCGGCGATGACCGATGTCGATGCCTGCGAGCGTGATCCCGATCGGGCGCATGCGGTGAATGCGCTCGGCAGCCGATTGGTGGCGCGTGGCGCGGCGCAGGCCGGCGCCCATCTGCTGGCCCTGTCCACCGACTATGTGTTCGACGGGGAGCAGGGGCGTCCCTATATCGAATCCGACCAGCCCAATCCGCTCAGCGTGTATGGCGCATCCAAGCTGGCGGGGGAGCAGGCGGTGTTTGAAGAAACGGATCGCGCCGCTGTCGTGCGGACCGCCTGGGTCTTTGGCGAGGGGAAATCACATTTTATTACCTTTGTGATGGCCCGGCTTCGCCAGGGCGAGCCGGTGCGGGCCGTGGTCGATACGTTTGGGAGTCCCACGTCCACGAAGGATCTTGCGGCGGTCCTGCTTCAATTGGCCAGGGCGCGAGCCACGGGGCTGTTTCATGTCGCGGGCGCTGGTGTGTGCAACTGGTTGGAGTATGCCCAAACCATTTGTCGCGCGACCGGCGTGGTGGGAGTGCTGGAGCCCATTCCTTTTGCCGCGTTGAATCGTCCGGCTCGACGGCCGACGAATTCTGCGCTGACGAGCGAGCGATTGAAGGTCTACGGCATTGTCATGCGTCCCTGGCAGGCGATGGTGGAAGAGTACCTCCAGACCCATGAGGGTGTGGCCGCGCCGACACCGTTGCGCCAGACATGACGGCTTCTCGCGTTGACCCAACCGATGCTGCAGGCTGGGACCTGTTTTGGCGGGTGCAACTCTACGGGCTTGCCGCGCTGCTTGTGCTGAATTTCTTCCCCCTCGTGCACGTGCCCACTCGCTATCTCTTCTTTACCCTGCTGATCACTGCCGCCATTGCTACATGGCGGCAGGGTAGTTACTGGTGGGTGCGGACCCCGATTGATATTCCACTGCTCGCGTTGCTCGCCTGGATTCTCGTCACGGTGCCGTTTTCCATCGACCCGGCCTATAGCTTTAAGGAGTGGCGCAAATTCGGTGTCCAGGTGCTCGTGTTTTACTGGACGATTCGTGTGCTGGCCAAGGCCGACAAGCGACAGGCGATTCCGCTGCTGCTGTTGGCGGCGGTAGTCGGGGCCGGCCTGAGCAGCGGGTATGCCACAATCGAATTCATCGTACGAGGCGGTATCGAGCGGGGGCGCGACTTGAGAGCCGGGGCCCTAGGGTCCGATTACAATTGGTTGAGTACGTATATGGTCCTGGCCATTCCGGTGACGCTGGTTGCGGCGGTCGGCTATTCAGCCGGCTGGCGAAAGTCGCTCGCGTGGGCTGCGGCGGGCTTGTCCTGCGTCGCTGAGCTATTGGCCTTCACGAGAGGCGGGTGGGCTGGGGTGGTGGCCGAGGCCCTCCTGGCCCTGTGGTTGATCGGACGGCGACGGTTGGTGGTGCTGTTGCTCGTCGGCGGAATCGGCGCTGGGTTTGGTGCGGTGGTCACGTTGAACGGGTGGGAGGGGCGGGAGACATCAAACGTGACCGATCCTTGGACGCTCCAGGCCAGGGCCAATGTGTGGCAATTGGCAGCCGCTGATGTCGTTGCGCATCCGCTGGTAGGTGTGGGCTACGGCAGCGAGAATTTCTCGAAGCGCTACGCGGGGCATCCGGCGTTGGCGAAGGCGGCGGGTCCCCACAGCACTTATGTGATGATGGCGATGGGCAGCGGGCTGCCGGCTTTGGGGTTGTTGCTTTGGGTGTTTGCGGCCGCAGGCGTTGCCTTGGCGCAATCCGCTCGCGAATGGAGCACTGACCGCGGGGCGGCTGTGGCTCTCGAGCAGGGACTCCCGTCCGCCCGACTGGTGGCGTTCGGCGGCGTGGTGATGCTGGCGGGATTTGCCGTGAGGAATCTCTTCGAGTACATGCTGATCGGCGCTGTCGCGAATCTGTTTTGGATGTTGCTGGCACTCGTGTTGATGGCGCGCGCACTCGATGTGGAACGCGATGTTCTGACGTCGTGAGCCCGGCCGATATCGGCCTTTCCTGTGGGCAAGTTCTATGTGAGCCGCCGCGGCCCTTGGTGGATCTTACGTGATGCCCGTGCCTAGGATTTTGCTCGTAATTCAGGTAGGATCGCCCGATTTCTGCGCGCAATGGACCGCACCGCTCTTCATGGTGCACGTGAGAGCAACCGGAGACAGCTATGGGTGTGCCGTTACTTGATCTTCGCGCTCAGCACAAGCCGCTACAGGCAGAGCTGCTCGCCGCCATTCAACAGGTGCTCGAGAGCCAGGCGTTTATCCTTGGGCCGGAGGTCACTCGCCTCGAAGAGCGTGTAGCGGCCTATTCGGGTGCACGGTTCGGGATCGGGGTCTCCTCCGGAACCGATGCGCTGTTGGTCGCGTTGATGGCGCTGGATATCGGGCCCGGCGATGAAGTCATCACCAGTCCGTACTCGTTCTTTGCCACGGCCGGCGCCATTGTGCGGCTTGGGGCGCGTCCGGTCCTGGTTGATATCGACCCGGTGAGTTTCAACATTGACCCGGCTCACATCGAGGCGGCGGTGACGGCTCGGACGAAAGCGATTATCCCTGTTCACTTGTATGGACAGTGTGCGGAGATGGTGCCGATTCTTGCCGTGGCCAAACGACATGGGTTGCACGTGATCGAAGACGCGGCGCAGGCGATTGGCGCGGAGTATCGCGACAGTAAACGGGCGGGAAGTATGGGAACCGTCGGCTGCTTCTCGTTTTTCCCCAGCAAGAATTTAGGTGGCCTGGGCGACGGCGGCATGGTGACCACCAATGACGAGACGTTGGCCGAAAAGATTCGCGTGCTGCGCGTGCATGGCAGCAAACCGAAGTATTACCACAGCCTGATCGGTGGAAATTTTCGGCTCGACAGCCTGCAGGCCGCCGTGTTGAACGTGAAGTTGAACTACTTGGATGGGTGGACACAACGGCGTCAGGAGAATGCACGGCGCTATACGCAACTGTTTACCGAATCGGGTTTGATCGAACGATCAGGCATCGAGCTGCCCGCCGCGGTCTATGCCGCGAGCGGAGTCGCGCACCACCACATTTATAATCAGTTTGTCATTCGGGTGCCTCGCCGCGACGAACTCATGGCCTCGTTGAAGGAGCAGGGCATCACGACGGAGGTCTACTACCCCGTCCCGTTCCATCTTCAGGAGTGCTTTCGTTCGCTCGGATACAAGCGCGGAGATTTTTCGGAATCCGAACGCGCGGCGAACCAGACACTGGCTCTGCCCATCTACCCGGAGCTCACGCCCGCGCAGCAGGCCGAGGTAGTGCAGGGGATAGTGTCGTTTTACGCAAAGAGTCCTCGATCATCATGAGGCACGGTTCGTCACAGCCTGCTAAGATCGAGCCACATCTGCGTGGTGGTGATGTGCTATTGGTGTGCTCGAAAGGTGTTGGGCATAGGTCTCTTCTCATAAGGCGTCACGTGATCTACGTTTCGGCAACCGCGTGAGTACAATCACCTCGACCCTCTCCAAGAGTATTCGAGTCATTCGCCCCGTTCAGCCCTGGGTCTCGTTGAAACTCAGAGAGCTTTGGGAGCGGCGAGAATTGCTCTGGTTTCTGATTTGGCGTGATTTGAAAGTCAGGTACAAGCAGACGGTCTTGGGATTTCTCTGGGCTCTCGTGCATCCCATCATGGCCGTCTTCGTGTATGGACTGTTTTTTGGATGGCTGATTAAGGTTCCTTCGGACGGCGTGCCGTATGGAATCTTTGCCTTTGCAGGGTTGTTGCCCTGGTACCTGCTGTCCAATTCCATCTCCTCCGCCAGCGGCAGTCTCATCAGTAATCAGCATTTGATTACCAAAGTAGAGTTTCCGCGTTTAGTGCTGCCGATCACCAGCGTGGTGATCGCGACGATAGATTTCGCTATCTCGCTTCTGGCCCTGGCCGTCCTCATGGTGGCATTTCAACAAGTCCCTACAGCTGGGGTTGTCCTGCTGCCGGTGTTTGCCGGGCTAGCTGCGATGTTGGGGCTTGGTGTGGGCACCTGGCTTGCTGCCTTAAATGCACAGTATCGAGACGTTGGGCAGGCGATTCCCTTCGCCCTGCAAGTTTGGCTTTTCGGTACGCCTATTTTCTATCCACGCAGTTTGGTCCCGGTTCAGTGGCAGTGGCTTTTTGATCTCAATCCTATGGTGGCTGTGGTCGAAGGATTTCGCTGGGCCTTGTTTGGCGTTGGACAACCGCCGGGAGCACCCTTGGCGCTCTCGTGTGCGATTGCCGGAGTGATAGTGGTGAGCGGCTTCTATGTATTTCGGCGTCTCGAACAGACGCTGGCGGACGTGGTGTGAATCGCATGGAATCCGCGATTCGCGTCCGAGGTGTAGGAAAGCGCTACCGTATCGGGGCCGCAGGCTTTGAGCGGCAGTCCTTGATCGAAACAGTCCTGACCAGACTGAGGCAGGGGCTTGGGCCCGCACGGTCTGCCGCCCACCTCCCATCCGGCAACGAAGAGTCCGGTTGGCTCTGGGCATTGCGGGATATCTCCTTCGACGTCAAGCATGGCGAGGTCCTGGGGTTAGTCGGGAAAAATGGATCAGGGAAAAGCACGCTCCTGAAAATCCTGTCGGCGATTACGCTTCCCACAGAAGGTACGGTAGAGCTCGAGGGGAGAGTGGGCTCACTACTTGAGGTCGGCACGGGCTTTCATCCTGAGCTCACCGGCCGGGAAAACGTCTACCTGAACGGTGCGATCCTTGGCTTGCGGCGAGGAGATATTCAAAAGCGCTTCGATGAAATCGTCGCCTTCTCTGAAGTGGAGCGATTTCTTGATACGCCGGTGAAGCACTATTCCAGCGGGATGTATATGCGGCTGGCATTTGCGGTCGCGGCGCATTTGGAACCCGATATTTTATTGGTCGATGAAGTGCTGGCCGTTGGAGACATGCACTTTCAGCGCAAATGCCTGGGAAAGGTAGACCTTGTCGCGCGTGAAGGGCGAACGGTCGTCTTTGTCAGTCACAATATGAGCGCCGTGAAAAAGCTCTGTCATCGGGTGGTGTACCTCGAGGATGGTCGTGTGCAGGCCAGCGGGGAAACCGAGTCGGTGATTGCCCAATATGCCGGCGAGGCTGAGCCCCCTCGTGCTGAGTATGTGATTGCCGTCATGCCTGAGCCGGAAGCCCCTGGCCGTGCCACACTGCTGACGGTCGAAGATAAGACGGGGAGGCCGGCGGCGACGCTCCCCGTTGGGCAACCGTGGCAGGTGCGTGTGCGATTTTCGATCGCTCGGTCAGTCGACCACTTTATGATCGCGCTCGGAATGCGTACCGGGGATGATGTGCCCTTGCGCACCAGCTGGAGCCGCCCTGTGAACATCCAGCCGGGTGTTTATGAGGCCGTGTTTCGCGATGCGACCATCATATTGGGAGTGGGGCGCTACCCGCTGATTGTGGGGCTCTCGTCCTTCGAGCGGAGTTTTCACTATATCGAGCAGGCCGGAGTCTTGACGATTGCGGACTATGCTGAGGGGGTGGACTTGGTTCGGATCGCAGGCGTAGGGGCAATTTTGAATCCATTGGAGATCACCGTCCAGCAGGTTGCATAGCCACTATGAAAGAGACCTTGCGGAAATACGCCAGGAATGTCCACTCGCAGTTCGGCGAGGATGGGATCATCGAAAAGATCTTTGAGTTGATCGGCGTGCGCACAAGGCGGTGCATTGAATTTGGTGCGTGGGACGGGTGGCATTTATCCAATACCGCGCATCTCTGGGAAAACGGGTGGACGGGTGTCCTGATCGAGGCGGACCCGAAAAAATATGCGGAGCTAGAGCTGAAAACCAGCAGGTACGACTGCATCCGTATCTGTGAACGGGTGGGGCATCAAGGGGAGCAGAAACTTGATCGCATTCTTGAGCGGCATGGGGTGCGGGGCGAAGTCGACTTGCTCTCGCTCGACGTTGACGGGGATGAATACTATATCTGGGAGGCGACAGAGCAGCTGACCCCGAGGGTCGTCGTCTGTGAGTTTAACCCGACAATTCCCCTCCATCTCGAGTTGCGCCAAGCCCCGGGTGGATACTTCGGGTGTTCAGCGACGGCGATGGTGCGCTTAGCCGAACGCAAAGGGTATCGACTGGTAGCGATGACGGAATGCAACGGGCTGTTCGTCCGTGCGTCCGAGTTCGCGCCCTTTGAAGCCTTCGAGACTTCCCTGGAGGCGGTGATGCTGACGCAGAATCTGACGTATGTGATCTCGGGATATGGCGGAGCCGTGACCGCGTCTCGGCCTCCGACATTCGGATGGACAGGGTCGCTTCAGGAGCCGGTGCTCGGGGATTGGGAGCCGTTCCCAATTTTCCCAGTGCCTCCTCCTGCCGTGCCCCCACAATCGTCACCCGCACGGTCCCTCGAAACTCCGGACATTCCCCAGCCTGCGTGGTGGAAGCGGGTCTCCAGTCGTTGGCGCGGCAAGGTGTAGGGCGGGGGGCTCTGCAACGCCCATGCGGGGCGATCCGTTCGAGGAAGGGATAGGCAGTATGATGAATTGGAGCAACAGAAGGCGGTACACCGTGCTTCTGTGCAGCGTGTCTGCATGACGACAGTTCCCTCCGGGCCTGATTATTTGACGATTGGCACGTGGCGAGATCTTCTCCGGCACCGTTGGGAGGGGTCGCCTATTCCGCCGCCGCATGCGATTAAGTTGTATTGGCTAGATCGATTTCGGCGCCGGTATGGCATTTCGACCTTGATCGAGACCGGGACATATTTTGGATTTACGATCGACGCCCTGAAGGAGCGGTTTGCGCAGCTCTATTCGATCGAGTTGGATGCGGCGCTGTATGCGGGAGCCCTGCAAAAGTTTTCCGCCTATTCTCACATCCACCTCTTGCAGGGAGATAGTGCTACGCTCCTGGAGGGTGTATTGAGAGAGCGCACGGAGCGATGTTTGCTGTGGCTTGATGGGCACTACTCCGGTCCGGGGACGGCACGCGGGGATGAGGACTCGCCGATCTCAAAGGAGCTCACAGCCATCAGTCAACATTCGAGGAATGACCATGTGATTATTGTGGATGATGCCCGTTATTTTGATGGCCTGAACGGATATCTAACGATTGATGCGGTGAAGCGGCAGCTACACGCCATTAATCCTCACTATCGCATTAGCGTCGTGGATGACAGTATTCGTGCGGTACCTCCCGGCGGGTGGTTTTGTCTCTAAGATCCCTGATGTGCTGTCTCCGAGTGCCCGGGGCATCTCACTAGGGCGTCGGTCTCGTCATGAAGGATAAGCACATCCGCGGGGTGGCTGGTGCCGTCGTTTTCACGGTGGCCTCACTCACGTGCAACGGAAATGCGAACATTTAGTCGAGTTGTCGGCAGGGTGCTGCTGATTGCCGCTCTGACGGCTGGATTATACGGCGCGCTCGATGTCCTCTATGGCGTGGCTTATCCGCCTGAACCGTTCGACTCTCACCCTGAAAGAGTAACCGCTCCTGCGTACCGTACCGAGCCGTATTTTTCACGAGCCTTTTTGCGTGAGAGTTTCACGCAGCCAGGTGGCCATATCACTCCAGATGGGACCACGTTAGTTTTTCCTCGCGAGTTTCATGGCCGATTCTTTAATACCGACCGAGGCGAGCGCACCGGTGCGCTGTATCGTCGGACGATTCACCCGCCTGCGCAGGGACGTCCACGGCCGCGTTCAATCCTCCTCTTAGGCGGATCGACTATTTACAATTCTGAAGTGCCGGACGAATGGACCGTCGCCAGCCAGTTGGCTGCGATGTTGGACCGCGTGCAGCCTGGAATGTTTGAGGTGATCAACGCCGGGGTGACCTCCATCGACAGTCCTCAAGAGTTGGCGCGTCTTCGCTTCGAGCTTGAACAGGGGCTGAGGCCGTCTACGGTGGTCATGTATGACGGGGTGAATGATATCTACAATGGGGTGTATCAAAACAATCCCAACGGCGTGTTGTTTAAGGAAGAGCAAAAGCGATCAGAAGGACAGCGGCCCGCTTCGCCCCTTCCTGCCGACGATACTCCCACTTCGAGTCAGAATGTGATTGTACGTGCGAAAGCCTGGGGGCTGGGCCTGGTGCAGGCGCTTACGCCGAGACATATCTATGATGCCATTCGTGCGCAGGGAGTTCGGGACGCCCCGCGTGTGGCTCCGGCACACATGCAAGATGACCGTCTCGTCCAGGCTGCGGTTGGCGCAACCAGGGAGCGCTTTGTTGTAACCAGACGGGCTCTACATGAGCTCGGCCGCGTCTATGGATTTCGCGCCATCTCCATTCTGCAGGGGCATGCGTTTCGGGCCGGTGCGATGAGCTCACACGAAGACGTGCAGCAAGCCGTAGCCCTAGCAGAGCGCCGGTTGCCGCTGTTGCGCCAGGCCTTTGATGCGGGCTATCCTGCCCTGCAGGACGCCGTCCGCACGCTTCGGGCTGAGGGCCGTGACAGTTTTGATCGATCGGATCTATTTGTGAATAAACAGGATCCCATCTTCCTCGATTTTTGCCATGTGACAAGTGGTGGCAATGCGCGCATTGCCCAGATGCTGGTTGAACTCATTCTCAAGCCCGACGGTGTCAATTGACACAACAGCCTCTTGCAGGGTTCTACCGTGAGGGTGATGGTGGCGCCACGCGTTAGTGTACTGCTGCCTGTCTATAACGGAGCCCCCTATCTTCACGCGGCTCTCGAGAGCGTATTTTCTCAGACATTCGACGACTTTGAAGTCATCGCGATTAATGATGGGTCGCGTGACAATTCCGGCGATATCCTCCGCTCTGTGTCCGATCCCCGCTTTCGTTATTTTGAGCAGGCGAATCAGGGGTTAGCGGCGACGCTGAACCGGGCGATTCACGAGGCGCGCGGGATCTATCTTGCTCGCCAAGATCAGGATGATCTTTCACGTCCAGATCGTTTTGCGAAGCAAGTTGCCTACCTTGACGAACACCCGGAGTACGGATTGCTCGGAACGTGGGCGGAGATCTGGTTCGAGAATATCCCGGGGGCTCGCGCGCATCGGCATCCGACTGAGAATCATGAGATTCAGTTTGATCTCCTGTTCGATAATCCCTTTGTGCATAGTTCGGTCATGTTTCGGCGATCACTTGTGGAAACCATCGGTGGGTATTCGACAGATCGCAGCCGGCAGCCTCCCGAGGATTATGAATTGTGGTCCCGCATGGCACGGCACTGTCGAGTGGCCAATCTTCCTGAGTTATTGCTGGTCTATCGCGAGATGCCCTCAAGTATGTCTCGAGATGGCGTGAACCCGTTTCTTGATCGTGTCATCGCCATTAGTGTGGAGAATTTGGCTTGGGCGACGGGGCGTTCGTTGCCCGATGAAACGCTACAGGACACCACGGCACTACTTCGGCGTGCATTTCATCGCGTCTCCGGCGCTCCCGATCTGGCAGGCCTGCAACAGGTTATTCGAGATGCGGGTGCGGGCGTGGCCCGACATTGCCGTGTCCCTCTCGAACAGCTCGAGGCAAAGATCGCTACCACAATCGGTAACCTTGAGCACCACTATCGATCGCGTTCAGGAGTCGAGGGGTGGATGCGACGATCGCTGGCGTGCGTGCGAAAAGTATTCAGGTAGTGCCTAAACCAGGCGCCGTGTGTCCAACCGGGGAGGGCTGAGATCTTATGAACCATTGCTGTGTGATCGGAGGAGCGGGTTTTATCGGCTCCCATGTGGTCTCGCAGCTTGTGGAGCTTGGGATGCAAGTCACCGTTGTGGGCCGAAACCCGGTTCCTGGACGCACGCTCCCCAGGGGCGTGCGCTATGCATGTGGTGACTACGGGGAGAAGGTCTTTCTGGCATCCGTGCTCAAGCACGCAGATGCGGTCATTGACTTGGCTTACTCCACGGTACCCGGGACCAGCTTCGACAATCCTGTTGAGGACATTCTGACCAATCTCCCCGCTGCCGTTCGGTTTTTTGAAGTCGCAAGTGAGCTGCCGCTTCAACGGGTCATCGTCGTCTCCTCTGGTGGCACGGTCTATGGGCAATCCAATCAGGTGCCTATTCCTGAAGAACACCCGACCAATCCTATCTCCCCGTATGGTGTCACCAAGCTCGCCATCGAAAAGTACGCGCAGATCTACCACGAGTTAAAGGGCTTACCGGTGGTGATTCTCAGACCATCGAACGCGTATGGCGAAACCCAGCGGGCCTTTGCAGGCCAGGGGTTTGTGGCAACAGCCATCGCCTCGGTGCTCGCGCAACGGGAGATTGTAGTCTACGGCGAGAAGGGGACTGTGCGTGACTATCTGCATGTCGAAGATCTCGCGCGTGGGGTTGTCGCAGCGCTGCGCTGTCCTTCGCCACGGACCTGTTATAACTTAGGGAGCGGCGTCGGGATGAGCAACGTGGACGTGATCGAGGCCATTCGACCTTTCGCACGGAGCGCTGGTTGTTCGGTCGTCGTTCGGCATGTCGCGTCGCGGCGATTCGATGTGGCCGCCAACGTCTTGGACAGCCGAAAATTGATCCAGGATACCGGGTGGACGTCGCGCATTCCTTTTGAGGAAGGGCTGCGTCGGACCTGGGCCTGGATTGGCGGGAATCGATAGCCGTGGACAAGCCTGTGCGGGGCCCACTGAAAATTCTCCTCTGCTGCGAGTTTTATGCGCCCAGTGTCGGGGGGGTGCAGGAGGTGATGCGTCAGTTGGCTGAACATCTTGTTCTGCGAGGGCATTCGGTGACCGTGGCCACTACCGCTCTGCCTGAGCGGCAGAGCGATGTGCTGAATGGCGTGCTGATTAAAGGGTTTTCCGTGTCAGGGAACCAGGTCAGGGGAATCGTCGGCCAGCGCGACGCCTATGCGGATTTTGTGGTGAAGGGGCCGTTCGATGTCGTCTTGATCAAGGCGGCGCAACAATGGACCTTTGATGCGCTGTGGCCTGTGCTGTCGAAAATTACTGCCGCCAAACTCTTCATTCCCTGCGGCTTCAGCGCACTCCATGAACCGGCGTATGCCGACTATTTTCGACAGTTGCCTCACATCCTTCGTCAGTTTGACCGGCTCATCTTTTATGCGACCGAATATCGTGATGTCGCCTTTGCTAAACAGCATGGGCTCACGAACCTAGCGTTTCTGACCAACGGAGCCAGTGAAGTCGAGTTTGCGACTGACAGTGGGACGCGCTTTCGCGAGCGAACGGGCATTGGGACTGACGAATGGTTCTTTCTCACCGTCGGCAGCCCGCCCTGGCAGAAAGGCCAATTGGAAGTTGCGGAGGCGTTTGAACGGCTCGATGTTGGTGGAGGGGCCGCTACGCTGTTGCTCAACGGCAATTGGGAATTCGACAAACTCAGCGCACCGCCGCTGCGGTGGAAGGCCGTGCTCAGGGATGATTGGAATATCCTCCTCCGCCACGGCCCCCTTCGACTGGTCAAAGTTGTGTGTAAGCGATGGATGATCGCGTTGCATCTCCATGGGCTCTTGCGCCGGTTGGGCTATAAAGCGGAGCCGATAACATCCGGCTGGCTGCACCAATGGCGCTCTACCAGTCGGGAGTATGGGTGGCGCCGTGCGACCAGGAATGCGTTAAAACTGTCACTCGTATCGATAGGGCTTGCTCCGGTGCTCCGTTGGTTGGGATACGAAGTGGAATTCGCGCCCCCTGCCGCGCTCTTGCGAATTATGCAGCGGATACACCGGCAAGGAACACGCAAGCGTGTGCAAATCGGCAATCTTTCTCGACCTGAATTGGTGGAGGCATTTTTCGCGGCGGATCTGTTCCTCTTTGCCTCTCGTGTGGAGTATTCCCCGCTGGTGCTCTTTGAGTCTGCAGCGGCGGGGACGCCCTTTCTCACGGTGCCGGTTGGGAATGCCGAGGAGATTGCGCAGTGGACAGGCGCTGGTGTGGTCTGTCCGGCAGGCCGCGACGCGAAGGGGTATACGGTGACGGATCCCGAAGTGTTCGCTATTCATTGGGGACGTGTGTTGGCGGACCGGGCGGCCTTGCATAGAATGGGGGAGGAGGGGCGACGCCGATGGCAGGAGGCGTACACATGGGAGCGGATCACGGCCCAATATGAGGCACTCTTTTACCAAACGTTGGCGGTGGAGGGAGCGGCGATATGAAGAGTTTGTGGCGGAGGTTTCGGTCCACTCCATCTCCGGGGACGACAGCGGCTCCGGCTGGGATGCACCCTGATCCGGCGGTGAATCGGCAGTGTACGGAATTCGAGGTCAATAATTGGGAGCTCTCGAAATTTGTGGTTGAGCAGCTCGTGCCGATTGTGGGGGGGCATCCCTTTCCGCTCCCGGAATTATTCCTCATGTCGGCCGCCGTTTGTCGGCTGCGTCCCACGCACGTGTTTGAATGGGGAACACACATCGGGAAAAGCGCACGGGTGTTTTATGAAACCAGTGCCTACTTTGGCTTGGCGGTCGAAATTCATTCCGTGGATCTGCCGCCGGACGTCGATCATCAAGAGCATCCGGGGCAACGGCGAGGAGAATTAGTCCGTGATATCCCCAGCGTGACCCTCCATCTCGGTGACGGTTTGCGCGTGGCGTTGGAGGTCATTAGTACTCATCAAGTAGCAAGACCGCTGTTCTTTGTCGACGGCGACCATGCCTACGAATCGGTCGCGAGGGAATTAACGGGGATCATGGAGCAGGTGCCACAGGCACAGATTCTCTTGCACGATACATTTTATCAGTCGCCGGAGTCTCAGTATAACGTGGGGCCCCATCGGGCAATCGTGGAAGCGCTCGCGCGCATGCCTGGACGCTATCGCGTCATGGAAACCACCACCGGCCTACCCGGCATGACACTGCTCTACCAACTGTAGAGGGGGTGTCATGCAGGGTGCAGAGCGGCATACAGCCATCCTCCAGCCTGCACCAGGCGGGCTTCTCACCAATATTCAGCTGCTGCGTGATGCTCTAGGCATGACCCTCTCCAGACGAATACGTATTTTAATCATCGACAGCCCATCTCCCCAATGACCCTGGAATTTGTTACTCGGCCGTGAAGCGTAAGTCGAGTCTAGGCTATTCACATGATTGAAAAACAAACAACACGTCTTTGGATTGCGCTGATGTGCCTTGTTTTCGTGTTTTTTGAGATTTGTGCATATGTGGCGCTTCAATTCTGGCTACGCCCCGTTAATATCTCAAGTGGACTTCCCCGGCCTACCTTTAACGGATCATTACCGCATCCATATAAAAGTTACTTGTATGAGCCAGGCGGACAAGCGTGGAAGAGTTCTGACCCAAATACTCTTTACTCAAAAGGCGGCCATACGTACGATTTTGGTCTCTTTGAGCAGGGGATCATGTTTGACATTTTTGGGCATGGAGTTTTGCCCGAAGACAAGGAGCTATACAGGGTTCCAAAACAAACAGGTGAGTATAGGATTCTATTTTTGGGCGGTTCTACAACATATCAGCCCTGGCCATTTTTAACGGCCGCCTATATGTCACGAGAACTGAATGTGTCGGTCAAGGCAATTAGTGCTGGGACGGGTGGATACACTTCCCAAGAGAATGTAGCTGATCTGGTTACCTCCGGATCGGCATATGATGCGGACATGATTGTAGCGTATCTTCCGATCAATGATATTTATCACGCGGCCAGATGGCCTCATTTTAAACGTGATTATACACATTTCAGAACGGCTGTAACCCAAGTCGTGAGCAATGAGGGAGAGACGCAGCCAAATCGAGGAGACATATGGGGATTCCCCTTTACGCTTCGATTTTTACAAACGATCCTTTTCAATGTGAACATGCGGTCGTACCTGGCAAAGGCAAATGCGGCCGGTCTGGTTACGGTCAAACCAGGCCCTGATGAGCTGGGAATTTGGTTGGATAAAGAAAGTTATGAGGGAACGGTGGAGGCGCTGATCGATAATGTACTTACTATGAGGCATTATGCTGAAAGTCGTGGGAAGGTCTTTATCCTTCTCACTCAGAAGATTTTTAAAACCGATGAGCCATTCTATAATTTTATCGATCCCTATGTTCGAAGCGCGATTGCACGACTAACAGCGGATGTGCGATTGCGGGGAGTAGCGATCCTTGATTTGGATCAATTGTTTCCTGACCCTCTGGGAAATACCCAAATCGAACTGGTGAGGAGTCGCTTTCCTGGCGTGAATATGAATTTTGCCCAGCCACTCGCTTATGACAGTATGCACTTCAGCCCTAGCTCCTTATATGTCGTCGCATCAATCGTGGGAGAGCGGCTGGTTCCCATGATCCGACGCCAAATGCTGGAGGCTCAAGCGACGAGTCGGCGTGGAGAGTAAATTCGAGGATCCGTCGCTGAAGTCAGGCCATCAGGATGGTCTTATCTGTCGCGATGCAGCCCGAGGACAGGCTGCTTGAGGTTCTGAGCGGGGGACAGTCCCTTGCATCCGTTTCATTGACGAGCATTCTCCTGGTAGGTGTCATGAAAAATGGGCTTAGGTTTGAGGCGGAGGTATGGCCAAGGGTGAAACGGAGTTCGGAGTATCCACGCTTCCATAGTGCGTGTTGGTGAGGTGAGCGTGTGCGGCAAGAGGAACCTCCCGTGGAATTTCTACGCCCATCCGTACACGATGTAATGTTGTTGGGGCGTAGGGCCTACTATGCGTGGCGCATGCTCGATGTCCGATGGTTGCTGGAACATCGCAATGGGCTAAAAATGCTGGCGATGTGTGTTGGGTGCCTTGCCATTGTGGTGAATTTGTATCCCGGCGCAGTCAGCTTGGCAGTTCCTTTTGACTGGGAGCCACTATCCGGCGTGCTCCCCTTTGGGCTTGTCTTGTCAGGCCTGGCGCTCGAGAAAGCTGGTCTTCGGTGCCGGGGGCAACTGTGGATGTGGTTGGGCGATATTTCGTTCGTGCTGTACTTGGTACACCCGGTTGTTCTTGACACACAGCGCAGCATCGGACAGCGATGGGCGGTCTTCGATTTTGCGACCAGCAGTGCAGGATTTCTGCTGGCGCTCGCCCTATCCTTGATGAGCGCCTGGGTGCTGCATCGCTACATTGAGCGTCCGCTCATCGATGCCCTGCGGCGACAATTTAAGATGAAGCCTCCAGGAACCATGGTCGATTCGCAGCCAAGGGGCGGACAGCGGATGGTCGCAGGCGAATGAATTGTGAGCCTCTCGCGACCTGACGAGAAGCGCGGAAAGCCGAATCGATAGTGTTTGGGGCGAACGCGCCCAGTTTTGTGGTGCGCTGCACCACCTGCATGGCTGGCGGTGCTTTTGCGTGCTTGGAACGGTGATTCATGCGAACCATTCAATCTCGTCAGGGCTGAACAGCGTCGAACAGGGTTGGGCATTGGCCAAATCAGGTGAACCGCTGAGATGAGAGATCTTCATATAAAAGGGCTGTTCTGGAGAGTGCTGAATCTGCTGGTTTGTGGGGGGGCTGTCCCTATTGGTATTCGCCTCGGTTCCGCATCCGCTTCCAATGTTCGGAGGTTTGATAGGACTGTTCGTATTGGCCATCCTCGGCGGCGTGACTATCTTTGGTAGTCGTGATGCGAACGTGGTTATCAGTGTCTCGCTGTTGGGTCTGTTGCTGTGTGGGGAGGCGTGGGAGCGTTGGAGAGGGCCGAAAGTCACTGTGGATGACTCCGAATTCTACCGCGTTCCGACACCCTATTCTGAGTTCGGAGGTCGACCAGGCGGTGTGTTACAACCCACGGCGGTGTCGCCTATGGGCGGCAGTCTTGAAGATGCCAAGATTGAGCTCAATAGCATGGGCTTTCGCGGTGGCGTGCCGCCCATGCCAAAGCAGAATGAAACCCGCATACTGATGCTTGGCGGATCAACTGTCTTCAATGGCGCTCCTGCGAGTTACTCCATTGCGGGGCAGTTGGAGCAGTTATTCATCCGATCGGGGCTGTCGCACGCAAGGGTGTACAACTGGGGTGTTGTTTCATTCGTCTCAGGTCAGGAGCTGTCCCTCCTCGCTCACCGGGGGGTTGGTTTCGATCCGGATATTGTCATCGTGTACGACGGGGGCAATGATGTATTCCAGCCCTATTTATACGATCCTCGTCCTGGCCACCCGTATAATTGGATGCTTTACGAAGCTGGGATCGACCGGATCAGGCAACACTCGTCCGTGCGAGGGGTACTGCTTGAGCAGCTGGGACACAGTGCATTTTTGAAATCGATCTTTCCCGGTGCGCTTGTCGGCGAGGTTGTGGGATTATCAGGCCTGCGTGAGCAGGCAGGGTATGGTACCGAGCTATGGCGCCAGGCCATTGTTTCCACCTATGTATCCAATCTGGAAAAGATGTGTGTGATTGCCAGGGGAAAGCCTTTCCACCTTGCCGTGTTCTTGCAGCCCTTACTGTTTTTCAAAAACCCCAAAGTCGGTCGGGAACCTGAATTGATGGGGTCTCACGAGTTTCAGGAGTGGGTGACCACCACCTATGAGCAGGTGCGGAGTCGACTGCGTGAATCCACCTACTTGCACGATTCGCAATGCCAGGTCTTTGATTTGACGGATACGTTTGTCGGAGTGGAGCGAGAAATCTACTGGGATTTCATTCATCCCAACAATGCAGGCAATGAGGTTGTTGCCGGCGAGATGTACCGGCATTTGAAAGGTCTTCCCGTGATTCGCAGTGGAGTTTCTCGGTAAGCGGTGTGTCCGATAGGGCTCTGATCCTTACAGCGGGAGAGACGGACAGTGTCGCACTCTTGGGTGGAGGCTGCGATCCAGGTACGTTCAGAGTGTTGGATCGGCTGCACGAGAGAGGGCGTCGCACCTGATGGGACCCAGACGGCCTGTTCGTTCCCAGTATTGGCAGGCTTCTGACGTATGGCGGCGATGCAACATGAAGTCGCTCAAATTGTGAGACGCTGTTAATAAGCCCTAAGGCTCAGGGAGGCAAAGTAATTGCCAAGGGACCACTGTTTTGCGATGTCGGGCGCTAAACACACCAAGGTTGACGAGGACTGACTTAGTAGGATCACGGTGACTATGCGGATTCTGTATGCGGCAATGAAGTATGATTACGGTCAGCCGGAGCGTGGGTTCGGCTTTGAGCACTATAATTTCTACCACGCGCTGGTGCATGCGGGGCACGACATCCTCTACTTCGATTTCATGTCGCTGCACGCGAAGTATGGGCAGGCGGGGATGAGCCGTCGGTTGGCGGAGGTCGTCCGCGCGGAGAAACCGGACCTCTTATTTCTCGTGTTATTTACGGATCAGTTCGATCCTGCTGTCCTCCGCGACATTTCCGCCAAGAGCGATACGGTCACGCTCAACTGGTTTTGTGATGACCATTGGCGCTTCGATAACTATTCCTGTCATTGGGCGCCGCAATTCAATTGGGTGGTGACGACTGCGCAAAGCGCCCTGCCAAAGTATGCGACGATGGGATATGAGGCGGTGATTAAGAGTCAATGGGGTTGTAATCACGCGCTCTATCGGAAGCTGGATCTTCCGATGAAGTACGATGTGTCCTTTGTCGGACTCCCCCATGGGAATCGCCGTGAGATCATCCAATTTCTTCGCGATGCGGGGATATCCGTAAACGTCTGGGGCATGGGATGGGAGTCGGGCCGTTTGTCTCAGGAGGAGATGATCGAAGTCTTCAATCAAAGTCGCATCAATATCAATTTGTCGAATGCCTCCATTACGACGGCCCAGGCAACAGGCGGCGGGAGTGCAGTCGTTCCGAGCTGGCTTGGGCGACTTGTTCGGAGCTTGCCGTACGGGGCGAACCTGGCAGCGGCCGGGAAGCGCGTGCTGCGTGCGTCTTCCGCGAAACAGGCTGCAGCGGCGACCACGAGTGACTCCACGTCTGATGAAAGCGGATATGTAGAGCAAATTAAGGGGCGGACATTCGAGGTGCCCGGGTGCGGCGGATTTTTGCTCACAGGCATGGCTGAAGATCTGGGGCGATACTATGCATTGGATCGAGAGGTCGTCGCATTTCAAGGGCGGCATGACCTGGCGCGGAGGATCCGCTATTTTCTGGAGCATGAAGACGAACGGCGTACGATCGCCGAGGCCGGCTATGCGCGGACATTGGCGGAGCATACGTATGTCCATCGATTTAACGACATTTTCCGGCAATGCGGATTTCCGCATGCCGTCGTGGACCCTCAACGGCTGCCTCCCCCAGGGCAGACGATAGACATCGACTAGGTGCCGTGCCGACTCCCACCGTCAGTGTCGTGCTCCCGGTCTATAACGGGGAGCGCTATCTTGCCGCCAGCATTGAGTCCATTCTTCGGCAGACGTTGGAAGAATTTGAACTGCTTGTCGTTGACGATGGCTCTATCGACCGGTCGGCTGCCATTGCCCAATCATTTGGGGATCCGCGCATTCGATACCTGGGGCGGCCACAGCGCGGGATCGTGGCAGCGCTGAACGACGGATTTGCGCTTGCTCGCGGTGCGTTTATTGCGCGCATGGATGCGGACGATGTGGCGTATCCGGTGCGCCTTCGAACACAGGTCGACTGGTTGCGGCGGCATCCGGATGTGGGGCTGCTCGGCACCGCCTGCCATGCGGTAGACGAGAACAACCAGTGGATAGGATGGTGGCGTTGGCCGGAGACCGATCTGGAAATTCGGTGGTTCAGCCTCTTGGGATGCCCCTTTGCCCACCCGACGATGATGATTCGTCGACAATGTCTGGATCCGCACGGTCTTGCCTATAGAGATACCTATCCGGCGGTCGAGGATTATGATCTCTGGAGACGAGTCCTCGAACGAACGCAGGGCGCGAACCTTTCTCAGGCACTGCTGCGGTACCGGGTCCATGGCAGTAGTACGACAACGCTGTTGCGGGATCGGCAGTGGGACTCGCACGCACGGGTGGCGCACGAAGTGATCCGGCAGGTTGTTCCGGAAGCCGACCTGACTGCAGCTCAGGTGGGAGAATTGGTGCGCGCCTTTATCGGGTGGAAAGCGGTACGGGGGAACGGGGCGCCTCAGCTCAGCCCGCTGCTTGTTCGTCGATATATGACGCTCTTCGAGCAATTTGTGTCACGACAGGGTTCTTCTGCCGCGCTCCGACGATGGTATCGGCGTGATCGATGGAAGATGATGATTCAGGCTGTCCGATCAAAGACTTGTCGGGGGTGGGCTGGGATTATGTTACGTCATCTTCTTGACGATCCCGGGATGCTCTTTCTGCCGATCACGGAATGGTTCGGTCAGTATCGTGCACGCCGATTGGCGAGAGCAGCGGCAACTGAGGTGTCAGCAGAAGCGGTCGCACCGCAGGTGCGGGTGAGGAGCTAGTGGGGCCTCTCACCATCGTGATCGTGAATGATTTTGCGCATGTGCAAGGAGGCGCCAGTCAGGTTGCGCTACGTAGTGCGCAGGCGCTCGCAGATCGTGGGCACTCGGTGCATCTGGTGACCGCTGTCGGCCCGGTGTCACCGGAGTTATCCCAAAATGTGACGGTCTGGTCTACGCAGCAGCAGGAAATCGCCACGGATTCCTCTCGGATTCGGGCGGCTGTACAAGGGCTCTGGAACGCCCCTGCGGCTGCGTTGATACGCCGTGTCTTGCGAGGGCATGATCCTCGGACGACACTCGTCCACATCCATGGATGGACCAAAGCGCTCTCCAGCTCTGTCGTGCGTGCGGCAGTCCGTTGCGGTGTGCCGGTGGTGGCGACGTTGCACGACTACTTTTCGGTCTGTCCCAACGGAGGATTGTTTCATTATCCAAAGGCGGAACTGTGTCGGTTCACGCCGATGGCTCGCGCCTGTCTTGCGAGCCAGTGCGATAAATCCGGTTATGGTCATAAAGTGTGGCGTGTTGCGAGGCAGACCATTCAGGCGCGCATCGGGTTGATGCCCTCCGGCCTAAGGGCATGCATCGTACCCTCGGCGTTTTGCCATGCCCTGCTTCGCCCCTTCCTGCCGAGCCGAGTGCCGCTGTATGTGCAGTCCAATATGATCGATGTGGACCGGCAGCCACCGGTGGCCGTGCGTTCGAATCGGGCCTTCATGATGGTGGGACGATTGAGTCGGGAGAAAGGGCCTGACATTTTTGCGCAGGCTTCGCGGGATTTGCCGGACGGATATGAGGCGGTGTTCGTCGGGGATGGGGACTGTCGTGGCCAGATTGCCGCGCTCAATTCCCGGGCCCATATTACAGGATGGTGCGCCGCCGACGAGGTGCAGCGGCATCTGGGTCGGGCCCGAGCGCTGGTTTTTCCGTCTCGCCTCTTCGAAGTCCAACCGTTAGCCGTATTGGAAGCGGCTGCGCGAGGTATTCCCGCGATTGTCGCGGACACCTCGGCCGCACGAGACCAGGTGCATGATGGTTCCACGGGGTTATGGTTTCGGAGCGGTGATGCCCGAGATCTGGCCGACAAGCTGGGGCGAATGACCGGGGACGGCGTGGGTGAGATGGGACGGGCCGCATACGAGGCGTACTGGCGACATCCGTTGACAGTGACCGCCCATGTGGTGGGTCTTGAGGATATTTATCAGTCGGTGCTCAACGGACACTGATGGACGTTTCCATCATCATCGTGAATTACCGCAGTCGACCGTGGCTGGATGGCTGTGTGCAGTCTATCGAGGAAGCCGCGCTGCGTTGCCACCATGAGGTGATTGTCGTCGACAATGCATCCGCAGACGGCAGTGTCGAGCATCTTCGGAACGCGTTCCCACGAGTCCGAGTGATCGAGAACACCGAGAACCTGGGATTCGGTCCCGCCGTCAATCGCGGAGTGCGTGTAGCGTCGGGGCGATTCATTTTGGTGTTGAACCCGGATATCATTGTGCACCCGGGCGCCGTCGATGCATTGATGCACCATATGATCGAGCACCCATCGATCGGACTCTGTGCACCGCGGCTCGAGAATCCGGACGGCACCCTGCAGTATTCCTGCCGCCGATTTTATTCCTGGACGGTTCTAGTCCTTCGGCGTACGCCACTCGGCCGGTTCTGGCCGCATCATGCCGCTGTGCGGGCTCACCTGATGCAGGATTGGGATCACGCGACGACACGCAACGTGGACTGGGTGTTGGGCGCCGCGATGATGGTGCGGCGAAGCACGATAGTGGACACTCGTCTGATGGATGAACGGTTTTTCTTATATTTTGAAGATGTGGATCTGTGTCGCCGTGTGCATGCCCAAGGCTGGGACGTGGTCTATCATCCGCATGCCGTGATGACTCATGCACACCAACGGGACAGCGCGGCAGGGTGGTTCACCAAAGGGAAATGGTATCACCTGCGGTCCTGGCTGCAGTTTGAATGGAAACACCGCATCGAGGCGCGCTTGAGTAAGGCCGCAACCACAGCAGGTATTGCACCCTACGCCCCGGAAGGCCCCCATGCTTAGGGAACACGCGCGGCCGCTCATGTGGCGTTGCATGATGGTCGACATCGCCGCCTTGGTGGTTGCGTTTGAGGTGGCCTATTGGCTGCGGGGGACGTTGCTGGCCTCGGTGTTGGGGCGGTGGCTTCCGTCCCCCATCATGTCTGCGATGACCTACGACTGGATGTATGCATTCATTCTTCCGATCTGGGTTGGTCTGATCCTCGGCTGGGGGTTGTATCACCCGCGCCGACTGATGTCGTTTCGGCGACTTCCTATTGATCTTGCCAAGGTCAGTGGGATTGGGCTCCTGCTGCTCGCCGGAGTCACCTATGCGCTGAAGGTACCTGATATCAGCCGTATCTTTCTGCTGCTGTTTACGGGTATTGGTGTGGTCACGCTGCTTCTGGGGCGATTGCTTATGCGCAGTGCCCTGCGCCGGCAGGGTAAGATCCTGTCCTACTCGAACGTGATTGTGGTGGGTACGAATGAGAAGGCCGTAGAATTTGCCACGCAGATTGCCGCGAATCAGCGTTGGGGGGTCCGGCTACTCGGACTGGTGTCGGAATCGCGCCACGGCCCGTCTGAGATGCAGGGCGGCCCCCACACGGTGCTCGGTAGGTTGGAGGATCTTGAGCATATTTGCCAGACCCAGGTTGTCGACGAAGTGATCTTTGTGGTGCCAGGGCGAGTCGTCAACGATTTGGAAGACATTTTTTTGATGTGTGAAGAGTTGGGGGTGAATGCGCGGATTGCCGTCGGGATGTTTCCGCACGTGATTGCTCGGGCGTCGCTGGATGAGTTGAACCATGTGCCGTTGCTCTCGTTCACGACCGCGCCGTCCAATTGGTTTGCATTAAGTTTCAAGCGCGTGATGGATCTCCTCCTTGCGTGGAGTCTCCTTATCGCCGGAATCCCCCTCTGGCTGGCTATTGCAGTTGGAATTCGGTTGGATTCTCATGGGCCGGTCTTCTTTGCGCAAGAGCGATGCGGGCTTCATGGACGACGTTTCACCATGTATAAATTCCGCTCCATGATCGCTGACGCTGAGCGACGCCTGTCTGACATTGCCGATCTGAATGAGCTTGAGGGGCCGGTCTTTAAAGTGAGGAATGATCCACGGGTGACTCGTGTGGGTCGCTGGATTCGGCGGTACAGCCTCGATGAGTTCCCTCAACTGATCAATGTAATTCGCGGCGATATGTCCATCGTGGGCCCGCGGCCGGCGCTGCAGGTGGAAGTGGATAAGTATGAGCGCTGGCAGCGTCGCCGCTTAAGCATGAAGCCTGGCTTGACCTGTCTTTGGGCCATTCGCGGTCGGAATCGCATTCCATTCGAGCGATGGATGGAGATGGATCTTGAGTACATTGATCATTGGTCGATCGGCCTGGACCTGAAGATTCTGGCATGCACCCTGCCTGCTGTCCTATCCGGGGATGGCGCCAGCTAGCAGGAACTTCGGGCCTATCCCATTCTTCTCCTTTTCTTGTCTTCATGTAGGTGCCTTGGTAAGATCCCGCTCGGTATCCCCCTGTGAAACGACCGTCCTCACCACGAACGCTGCGCTCGGTACTTGCACGGATTCGGCTCGTCGCGACGGATGTCGACGGCGTGCTCACGGATGCGGGTATGTATTACACCGAGGCCGGGGACGAGCTGAAAAAATTCAATACGCGCGACGGCATGGGCATCAAGCTGCTGCAGAAGGCGGGCTTGGTCACCGCGATCGTCACGCAGGAAAACACCAAGCTGGTGGCGCGGCGCGCAACGAAGCTGGCGATTCCGGAGTTGCACCAAGGCGTGCTGGACAAGTTGACCTGCCTGCGCGAAATGGTTGCGCGACATGGCCTCACGTTGCAGCAGGTCGCCTACATCGGCGACGACATTAACGATTTGGCTGCGCTGAAAGCTGTGGGCCTGTCGGCCGCACCGGCCGACGCCATGCCCGGCATTGCCCGGTCCGTGCGCTATGTCTGTAAGAAGCGCGGCGGCGAGGGGGCCGTGCGCGAATTGGCGGAGTTGATTTTAGACGCGCAGGGGCATCGCTGGTGGTGAGGGCCGACTGGTCCCTCATCCGCCGGTGCCGCTTCGGCAGTATCCCGATACCTCAGCAACGAGCCTGCGGAGACGAGTGATGGCACGATCGACAGCCTCCATGCCGGTGACTTTTGCGGTGATTCTTGCGGGCGGAAGCGGCACGCGCTTTTGGCCGCTGAGCCGCCATCTGTATCCCAAGCAACTGCTGCGCATCATGGGCGAGGAGACCATGATTCAGCAGACGATGCGGCGCGTGTTGGGCTGTGTCACGGCCGAGCGCACGTTGATCTCGACCAATCCGCAGCAGGCCGAATCCATCCGCGTCCAGCTGGGCGAGTGGAAAGCGGCGCTGCAGCACAACTTCGTTATCGAGCCCGAAGCGCGCAATACCGCGCCCGCCATCGGCTTGGTGGCCTTGGAGATTCTGCGCCGCGATCCGAATGGGGTGATGGTGGTGCTGCCCGCCGACCATGTGGTGAAAAAGGAGCCGCGGTTTCACGCGGCGGTGTCGCTGGGCGCCCGACTGGCTGAACTCGGTCATCTGGTCACGTTTGGGATCAAGCCCATTCGGCCTGAAACCGGCTACGGCTACATCCATCCGAACACCAAGCGCGTGCTGGCGAAGCAGGGCAAGCTGTCCGGGCATCCGGTCGCGCGCTTTGTCGAAAAGCCGAACGCCGCCAAGGCCGCGCAGTATCTCAAGGCCGGGAACTACTATTGGAACAGCGGCATGTTCGTGTGGCGGGCCGCGACGATCCTCGAAGAAATTCAACGCCACCAACCGGCGCTGTGGGCAGGCCTCGCCAAGATCAAGGCGCTGTTGGAGGCGGGGGCCACGCGGCAGGAGATCGACGCACGCTACCGCGAGCTGCCGTCCGTCAGCATCGACAACGGCGTGATGGAGCGCTCCTCGCGCGCCGCGATGATCCCTGTCGATTTCCTCTGGTCGGACGTGGGCAACTGGAGCAGCATCGACGAAGTCGCCGTCCGCAATAAGCAGGGCAATGTCATCAGCGGCAAGGTCGTCGATCTCGACAGCCAGGATTCGATCTTGTTTGCCGATCGTCGCGTGGTGGCCACCATCGGATTGAAGGACATGGTGGTTGTCGATACGCCGGACGCCACGCTCGTCTGCCCGAAGGACCGCTCGCAGGACGTGAAGAAAATCGTCGAGATCCTGAAGCAGCGGAAAGCGCCCGAGCATCTGGAACATCTGACCGTCTTTCGGCCCTGGGGTTCGTATACGGTGTTGGAGGAAGGCCCCGGCTACAAAGTCAAACGCGTCACCGTGAATCCGGGCGGACGCCTCTCGTTGCAGATGCACCACAAGCGCAGCGAGCATTGGGTCGTCATCGCCGGTACGGCGCGCGTGACCTGCGGTAACGACGTCGTCGACCTGCAGGTCGGACAGAGCACAGCCATTCCGGTGGAGACGCGCCATCGGCTGGAAAATCCCGGCACTGAGACCCTACACATCATCGAAGTGCAGAACGGGCCCTATTTGGGCGAAGACGACATCGTGCGCTTTCAGGACGACTATGGGCGCGGCGTGGCGAAATAGGGTGCACGTTCGCCGCGTCTTGTCGACCAGCAGTTTACGGCTACCACGTATTCACCAGTGAGTCACCACACCTATGGGAATTTTTCGTGAGTATGATATCCGCGGGATCGTCGGCGAGGACCTGACCGACGACATGGCCGAGCAGATCGGCCGCGCCTACGCCACGGTGGCGCGGGCGCAGGGCGCCAAGACCGTGAGCGTCGGCCGCGATGGGCGCCTCAGCTCGCCGGCATTGCATGCCCGTTTGTTGGCGGGGCTTACGGCCGGTGGACTGAATGTTATCGATATCGGCATTTGCCCCACGCCGCTGGTGTACTTTTCCCTGTTCACCTTGCCGGTGGACGGCGGCATCATGATCACCGGCAGCCACAACGCCGCCGAGTACAACGGCTTCAAACTGTGCTTAGGGAAAACCGCGATATACGGCGAGGCCATTCAAACCCTCAGACGGACGGTCGAGGGCGGCGCCTTTTCATCCGGCTCCGGGACGGTCTCCGAGCATCCCATCATTCCCGAGTATCTGGCCTATCTGAAGCAGCAGTTCGCCCATGTCGATGCGAAACACCTTCGTGTCGTGGTGGACGCGGGCAACGGCGCTGCCTCGCTGGTCGCCGCCGAGGCCATGGCGCAGCTCGGCTGCACGGTCACGGAACTCTATTGCAATTTGGACGGCCGGTTTCCGAATCACCATCCCGATCCGACGGTGGTGGAAAACCTGCAGGACTTGATTCGAAAGGTCCGCGAGACCGGGGCACACCTGGGCCTAGGCTACGATGGCGACGCCGATCGCATCGGCGCGGTCGACGAGAAGGGCACCATCCTGTGGGGCGACCGTTTGATGGTCGTGTTCGCGCGCGACATTCTCGAGGCCACGCCCGGCAGTACGATCATCTCCGAGGTGAAGGCCTCGCAGCATTTGTATGACGACATTCAGAAGCGGGGCGGCCGCCCCATTATGTGGAAGACCGGCCACTCGTTGATCAAGGCGAAGATGAAGGAAGAACATGCGGCGCTGGCGGGCGAAATGTCCGGCCACATGTTTTTTGCCGATCGTTACTTTGGATTCGACGATGCCATCTACGCTTCCTGCCGCCTCGTCGAAATTCTCGCCAAGCGGAAGAAGCCGCTCTCGGCCTTGGTTGCGGATTTGCCGCCCTCCTGTGTGACGCCGGAGATTCGCGTCGATTGCCCCGACGCCGTCAAGTTTGACCTGGTCGCACGAGTGCAGGCGACGCTGATGGACCTCCTGGCGGCCAAGGCCCCTCTAGGCGACAGCGGCCTCGTCATCCGCGAGGTCGTCACCATCGACGGCATTCGCGCCATCTTCCAGGAGGGATGGGGGCTCATCCGCGCGTCCAATACCCAGCCTGCCCTTGTGTTACGCTTTGAGGCGCCGACGCAAGCGCAGCTGAATACCATTCGTGGCGCCATCGAACGCGAGCTTGCGCTCGCCAAGACCCAGCTAGGACTCACGTAATGTACCTATCCGCAGCCTTGCTCCTGCGTGCCCCTCGCCCCCGCCTCCGGCTGGTGGCGGCCCACGCAGCGCTGGTTGCGGCACTGCTCTGTGTAGGACTGTCCAGCTTCCCGGCCGGTCTTTCAGCCGCCGGCCAGGCCGATGCTGCGTCGCAGGCCGTGACGCCGACGCCCTCGTCTCCGGCCTCGCCCGCCTCGAAATCTGCTTCGACCGCCACGCCGCCAGCAGCCGCACCGGTGAAAGAGCCCTCGACACCGCAACCGGGGCAATGGGCGCCGTTTGCCGCCGGTGAGCGGCTGACCTACGAATTGGCCTGGTCCAAGTTGAAGGCGGGCACAGCCGTCATGTCCGTCGAACCCACCGAGCCGCTCAACGGGCATCCGATGATGAAGCTGTTCACCGTCGCCCGGTCCAGCTCAGTCATCTCCAAGTTCTACCCGATCGACAACCGTGTGGAATCCTGGATCGACGCGGGCAGTCTGGTGCCCCAGCGGATGGTCTTCAATCGGCGTGAAGGCAAGCGCCGCAACGCGTTCGATTTTACCTTTCATCAGGCCGAAGGCAAGGTGACGGCCGTGAAGGACGGGCAGACCGCGGAGCTGGATATCGCCCCGAACACCCACGATGCCATTTCGTGCCTGTACTATGTGCGCACGACGCTGCCCCTGATCCCCGGCTCGTCCTCCACCTTGAACGTGCATCACGACAAGAAGAACTATAAACTCGAGGTGCGCGTCGAAGGCTTCGAGCGGATCGAGGGGGCCTGGGGAGTGCGTGATGCGGTGCGGGTCTTGGTCATCATGCCGTTCCAGGGCATTTTCTTGAATGAAGGGAATATCCGCGTCTGGTTGTCCAACGACGAACGCCGCATGCCGTTGCTCATGAAGGCGAAGGTCGTGGTCGGCGCCGTCACCGCCACACTCGTGGACGGGTTCCAGCAGGCGCTGGCCCCGTAAAGGCCGGTCCCTCCGCTCCCCGCACGGGTATCTCAGCCCTCGCACTTCTGATTGCCCGCATCCGCTAAACCCGCTATACTGCGCCCTCATTTGCCTTTTTGAAGGGTTTGATGACGATGCGTCATTTCCCCATCACCCTCACGCGCCATATCCTCGAGCAACAGGCCTCCCATCCCGGCGCGACCGGTGAGTTTTCTATTCTCATGTCTCAAGTCGGCCTGGTGGGAAAGCTCTTGGCGCACGACCTGCGCCGCGCGGGGCTGATCAATATCCTCGGCGTCAGCGGCGGCATCAATGTGCAGGGCGAGGTGGTCAAGAAGCTCGATGAGCTTGCGAACGAGACCTTCATCAAGGTCTTTCAGTCGAGCGGCTTGGTCTGCGGCATCGCATCCGAGGAAGAGGAAAAACCGATCCTCCTGCCGCGCTCCTGGACGCAGGGCAAGTACATGATTCTGTTCGATCCCCTCGACGGCTCGTCGAATACCGACGTGAATATGCCGCTGGGGTCGATCTTTTCGATCGTGCGGTTCGACGACCCGCAACGCCAACCCACGGACGGCGACCTGATCAAGTCCGGGCGCCAGCAGGTGGCGGCCGGGTACGTGCTCTACGGGTCGAGCACGATGTTGGTCTACACCACCGGGCATGGCGTCGCCGGCTTTACGCTGGATCCCGGCATCGGCGAATATGTCCGGTCGCATGCTGAGATTACGATTCCCGCGCGCGGGTCGATTTACGCCACCAACGAAGGCAACATGCTCAAGTGGCCGCCCGCCATGCAGCAGTATGTCTCGCAGCTCAAGGTGAAGGACAAGAGCAGAGGGCGGCCGTACAGCGGGCGCTATTCCGGGTGCCTGGTGGCCGATGTGCATCGCGTCTTGTTGCTCGGCGGGATCTATTTGTATCCGGCTGAAGTGGACAAACCGGAAGGCAAGCTGCGGCTGCTCTACGAAGCCAATCCAATGGGCTTGGTCGTCGAGCAAGCGGGGGGACTCGCCAGTACGGGCACGCAGCGCATTTTGGATATCGTGCCGACGGCGCTGCATCAGCGCGTGCCGTTGATTATCGGCAGTCGAGAAGATGTGGTCGAGGTCGAGCAGGCGCTGAAGGGCGCCGCTTAAGCCGGGTCGTCCGTCGGCGCGCTTCGGCGTACGCCTACGGGAAGGTCCGGAAGGTCATCAGGGTCGTCGAATTGTAACGGGCAAGGACAGCAGCAGCGATCACCGCGTGGAGGCGCATCGTATGGGAAACCGTGTCAGCGAGATCTTGAGTTGGTACGAGAGCGACAATCCTGGCGTCCGGGCGAATCTCGCACGGATGTTGAACCACGGTCGTCTGGCGGGAACCGGGAAGATGGTCATCCTGCCGGTGGACCAGGGCTTTGAACATGGTCCGGCCCGCAGCTTTGCGGTGAATCCCGTCGGGTATAACCCGCACTACCATTTCCAGCTCGGCATCGAGGCCGGTTGTAACGCCTATGCCGCGCCGCTCGGATTTTTGGAAGCGGGCGCCGGCACGTTCGCCGGGCAGATTCCGCTGATCCTGAAGGTGAACAACCACGATGTGCTGCATGACGAAAAGGATCCCTTGCCGTCCGTCACCGCCGGCGTCGGCGATGCGTTGCGGCTCGGCTGTGCGGCGATCGGATATACGATTTATCCCGGCTCGTCCCATTGCACGGCGATGTACGAGCAATTGCGCGACCTGACCGACGAAGCGAAGAGCGTCGGCCTCGCGGTGGTGGTCTGGTCCTATCCGCGCGGGTCAGGCATCAGCAAAGAAGGGGAGACGGCCATCGATGTGGTCTCCTACGCCGCGCAGATTGCCTGCCACCTGGGCGCGCATATTGTGAAGGTCAAGTTGCCGAGCGCACATCTCGAACAGTCCGCTGCCAAGAAGGTTTATGAGGCCGAGCAGGTGCCCACCAAGACCTTGGCCGAGCGGGTGCGGCATGTGGTGCAGAGTTCGTTCGACGGCCGCCGCATCGTCATCTTCTCCGGCGGGGCCAAGAGCGAAGACAAGAACGTGTTTGAGGAAGTGAAGGCGATACGCGACGGCGGCGGGTTCGGCTCGATCATCGGGCGGAATTCGTTCCAACGTCCGAAGGCCGAGGCGCTGAAGTTCTTAGGCACGATCATGAACCTGTACGGCGGCCAATCGGCCTAGTGCGACGTCCTGTATCCCACGCGCCGGAGCGTCGCTCCGCGCGCGGGGTGGTGCAGGGAATTCGGTGCAAGGACAGAGGGCGACGCTGAGGCCGCGACAGGTCGTCGTGCGCACTTCCGAGCCAATCACGGGAGCCTATGCTCAGGCGGAGTCTGGTTCTGTTCCTCAGCGCAGTGGCCGGCATGGCGCTGTTCGCCCGTTCGGGCGAGGAGCCGACCGGCAACGTGCTGATCGGCATGGCGATCGGCCTGGTCACCGGAGGAGCCATCCTCCTCGCGGAATATGCGCTGCAGCAGTTGTCCTTCGGCGTGCTGATTGGGGGCACCGCCGGTCTCGGCGTCGGGCTCCTGCTCACCGGCCTGATCGAATGGGTCGGCAGCGTCGTGTTCGATGTGCAGACGGTGCTCTTCCACGTCGGCGGGCTGCTGTTCTTACTTGGATTGCCGTACCTGGGGATGGTGTTGGGCGCGCGCTTCGGAGACGAACGTGTGTCGCCGGGGGAGGCGCCTGCGCAGCCGTCGTCGTCGGGCGTCACGGCGAAACTGCTCGACACCAGCGTCATCATCGACGGCCGCATCGCCGACCTGAGCGAAACGGGCTTTCTCGACGGCACGCTGCTCGTCCCGCAATTCATTCTGCACGAGCTCCAGCACATTGCCGATTCCTCCGACGGCTTGAAGCGGGCGCGCGGTCGGCGCGGCCTCGATGTCTTGAACAAAATTCAAAAGATGCCTGACCTCGATGTTCGGATCATCGAGGACGACATTCCGCAAATCCGCGAAGTCGACGCCAAGCTGGTGGCCCTGGCCAAGCAACTGCACGCGAAGGTCGTCACGAACGACCTCAACCTCAACAAGGTGGCGGCGCTGCAAGGCGTGCGCGTGTTGAACATCAACGAGCTGTGTAATGCGTTGCGACCGGTCGTGTTGCCCGGCGAAGCGCTGCGGGTTTTTGTGTTGAAGGAAGGGAAGGAGCCGGGGCAGGGCGTGGCGTATCTCGATGACGGGACGATGATCGTCGTCGACAATGCCAAGCGCTGGATCGGCCGCAATATGGACGTGGTGGTGACGAGTGTATTGCAGACCACTGCGGGACGAATGATTTTCACGCGCCTCAGGGAAGAGAGCGAACGGGAGGAACTGCAGGCCTCTCGGGGTTAACTACCGCATCTTGCCGCGCGCAGCGTCTCGAATCCTGCGCCGCGCTCTGTGCGGATGCTCGCCGTCAGCGCCTCCTGTGTCGTCTATGCCATCCACGCCGTCACATTCCGACGCCGCATCGTCCGGGCGCCTTGCCGACGCCGCTCTGCCGCGCTGGCGTGTCACGGCTTTGGTTCCGGCCGGAGGGCGCGGCCTGCGGATGGGCGGCGACCGACCCAAGCAGTTCCTGTCGATCGGCGGTGTGCCGCTGATGGTCCATGCGTTGCGCACGCTGCAGCAGTCGCCGCTGGTGCGGGAGATCATCGTGGCGGTTCCAGCCGCCGAACGTGAGTATTGCGCGCGTGATGTGATTGCGCGCTATCAGCTGACGAAGGCGCGAATCGTCGACGGCGGCGGCGAGCGGCAGGATTCGGTGCGCGCCGCGTTGGCTGCGGTGGATCCGTCGAGCGATCTCGTGTTGGTGCACGACGCCGTGCGGCCGTTCCTGACTCAGCAAATGATCGCGGAGGTGTGCGACGCCGCGGCCCGAGAGGGAGGGGCGATTATTGCGATCCCGGCGCGCGATACGCTCAAGGATGTCGGCGAGGGCCTGGCGATTCAACGAACGGTCGACCGCAGCCGTCTGTGGCAGGCGCAGACGCCGCAAACCTTTCGGCGCGAGCTGTTGCAGCGGGCGCACGCGCAGGCGAAGGCCGACGGGTACCTGGGGACCGATGAAGCGGACCTCGTCCAACGCCTCGGGGAGCGGGTGGTCGTGGTCGAGGGATCCGGCGAAAACATCAAGGTGACGCGCCCGGAGGATTTGATCATCGGCGAAGCCATTTGGGCGTCCCGACAGGGGGCGCGCGCCGGTGCCGCGAGCGAGGCGACAAGCCTGTGATGAGGCCGGCCTGACGCCATGCGTCTGACACAAAGGCCCTGACGACAGGACGCTGATGCGACAAGGCCGATCCGACACGAACACGTAAGAGACAGGATCAACAGCCGATAGACGGCGATTCACGATCAACGAGGTACCGATGCCGCTCAAGCGTGCCAACAAGAAGACCAATCGAATCAACAACCGGGCGCAGCGACGGCGCCATACGCGCCGGGCCGATCAACGGCTGCCGCGCGCGGGGGCTCGAGGCTCCGGCGGGGTGCCGGGGCGTGACGGGCTGCTGGATTTCCGCGTGGGCCAAGGCTATGACGTCCATCCGTTGGGCGTGGGGCGCAAGCTCATTCTCGGGGGCGTCGAGATTCCGCATACGAAAGGTCTGCTCGGGCATTCCGATGCCGACGCGCTGGTGCATGCGGTCTGCGACGCCCTGCTCGGCGCCATGGGCGAAGGGGATTTGGGCCGCCACTTTCCCAGCTCCAATCCCGCGTTCAAGGACATTTCCAGCCTCATGTTGTTGAAGCAGGTCTGCGGCATGCTGGAGGGCAAGGGCTACCGCGTGTTGAATATCGACAGCACCATCATCGCGCAGGCGCCGCGGCTGGGCGGGTATTTGGCGGCGATGGCCAAGACTGTGGCGGAGACTATCGGGATCGACCCGAGCCTGGTGAATGTGAAGGTGAAGAGTGGCGAGGGGCTCGATGCGGTCGGACACGAACAGGGCATCGCCACGCAGGCTGTCTGTTTGATTGCCTCGAAGGCCAGCCAGTAAGATAGCCCCGGAGGAGTCGGGGTTCCACGATGCTGTCCCGTATTCAAGAAGATCTGAACGTCGTTTTCGAGCGCGATCCCGCGGCCACGAGCCGGCTGGAAGTCATCCTGACCTACGCCGGGTTTCACGCGCTGCTCATTTACCGCGTCGCGCATTGGCTGCGGCAGATGGGCGTGCCGTTCGTGCCGCGCGTGCTGTCGCAGTTCAGTCGCTGGGTGACGGGGATCGAAATTCATCCGGGGGCCACCATCGGCCACGGCTTTTTCATCGACCATGGGATGGGCGTGGTGGTCGGCGAAACGGCGGAGATCGGCGACTACGTGACCTTGTTTCAAGGGGTGACGTTGGGCGGCACGGGCAAAGAGCGCGGCAAGCGGCATCCGACTGTGGGCAACCACGTGGTGATCGGTGCGGGCGCCAAGATCCTCGGGGCCATCCGCATCGGGGACAACGTGAAGATCGGCGCCAACTCCGTCGTCCTCAAATCCGTCCCGCCCCATTCCACCGTCATCGGTGTGCCCGCCCGCATCATCAAGATGGAGGGAGAGCGGGTGCCGGAGGCCACGATGGACCACGCCAACATTCCCGATCCCATCATCGACCGGTTTGAGGCGATGGAGCAGGAGCTCATCGCGCTGCGCAAGAAACTCGAAAACCCGGACCGCCCGCGTACGTGAGTTCCCCTTCCTCAGGTCAGCACGTCTCTAGAATTGTTCGGCAAGTGTGTGCCTCAGTTCCATTCATCATGCCGATTCACCAAGCCGGTATTCGCGCGAACAGGGCGAGGTCCAGCCGTAGGTACATTCGAGAGTCCGTACCGCTGCATTGGGAGTGATCTCTCGGAATTAATCTGTGGCGATTGGCGGGAGGGCATCCGACGCGTCGAGGGACGCGCCGGACGTCGAGAGTCGTGCGGGAACCACAGACGGTTGAGTCACGCGACTGCGTGAGAGACCGCTATTTTGACAGGCAGTCGCTCATGAAGGTCTTGCGCTCATCGCCCTTGAGGTTCTTCGCAGACGCATCCTTGTTGCAGGTCTTCATCTTCGACTGTTGCGTGGTTTTCCCGGCTGCTTTCATCGGCTTTGCGCTGAGGCATTCCTTCATGAAGGCCTTGCGCTCGTCGCCCTTACCTTCTCCGCCGAGACCCTTATCGTCCGCCGCCGCGTTACAGGTTTTCATCTTATTCTGCTGACCGGCTGCCCAGACGGGCGGCGTGGCCAGCATGAACGAGAGAAACGAGGCGATCATGGCGATGGTGAGCAGTCTGCGCATGTGAAACTCCTTAATGAGGTGAGGTGCCGCTGCCTTGTCGCGGAAGTCTACCCTAGTTGTCCGGCGATGTCTTGCCGGGGCAGTCGGGCGTCGTGATGCCAGTCGATTCCGGAGCGTCGTAATCCACGCGCACCAAGTACAGTCCGTGCGGCGGCGCGGTGCGGCCCGCGGCGGTTCGGTCGCGTGCGGCCAGGACCATCGTCATGGTGGACGGTTGGCGTCGGCCCAGGCCCACCTCCACCAGCGTGCCCACCATCGCCCGGACCATCTGCTTCAGGAAGCGATCGGCGTAGACTTCGATGCGCAGGCGATCGCCGTCGGCGTCGAGGCTGAGTTGGCGGATCGTGCAGACCGGGTTTTCCGTGTCGCTCTGCGCGCCTTTGAACGAGGAGCAGTCGTGGGTGCCGATCAGTAGGGCGGCGGCCTCGCGCATCGCGCGGCGGTCGAGCGGGCGTGGCACATGCCAGGCGCGATCGCGGTCGAGCGCCGTGCGTCCTTGGCGGTTCAGCAGCAGGTAGGTGTACAGCTTGCCCTTCGCCGAGTATCGCGCGTGGAAGTCATCCGACACCGCGTCGACGCTCCGCACGCAGATGCGGTCGGGCAGCAGCGCGTTCAACCCCCGCATCCATTCGTGGGGCGCCAACGGCTTCTCACTGCGGAAGCTCGCCACCTGCCCCAGCGCGTGCACACCGGCGTCCGTGCGGCCCGCGCCGACCACTGGCGTGGGCTGCTGTGTGAGCGTCGATAACGCCTGTTCGAGCACCCCCTGCACGGTCGGTTGGTCGGCCTGCCGCTGCCAGCCGGCGAAGTCCGTCCCGTCGTATTCGAGTGTGAGTTTGTACGTGGCCATGGAGTGATGACGCAATCTCGACCCGCGCGGGATTGTACGCAGACGCTTCCGTAGGCTCAAGCCAAGAGTGGCTGGTGCCGGTGCGCAGGATTCGTGATGATGGGGGCGCGAGGAGATTGTCGGCGGTCGGCGGATTGAAAGGAGACGCGGATCAGCGCGCGGCGGCCGTTCCGTTGCTTGCGGGCAGGACGTAATTCTTCACGCCGAGGAACAGCGCTTCGGCCACATCGTTGATGTAGGCGGATTGGCGCATCAGTTGCTCTTCGCTGGGGTTCGACATGAACGCGATCTCGGCCAAAATGCTCGGCATGGCCGTGTACCGCAACACGTAAAACGGCGCGGTTTTCACGCCGTGGTCGTCGGTGGGGTAGTGGGGGCTCAGGCGCTTCAGCATCGCCTCCTTGGTTTCCCACGCGAGCTCCAACGAATCCTCGATGCGCTTGCTGGTCAGCAGGTCGGCCACCATGAATTCCCATCCCGCGCTGTTGCCGGTGATGGGCGTGCCGTTTTCGCGGGCGGCCACCGCCAGGGCGCGCTGATCCTTGGCCTCGCCGAAGTGATAGACCTCGATCCCCTTCACGGCCGACTGCGGATGCGAGTTCACATGGATCGACACAAAGAGATCCGCGCTGTTGCTGTTGGCGAATTTGGCGCGGTCGCCCAGCTCGATGAACTCGTCCTGCTCACGCGTCATCAAGACACGTGTGCCGAGCCGGGACTTGATCAGGTCGCGGAGGCGCAGCGCGACTTTCAGCGTGATGGCTTTTTCTTCCAACCCGCGACGGCTGATGGTGCCGGAGTCTTTTCCGCCATGCCCCGGGTCGAGCACGATCGTGCGCACCTCATCCTTCGCACGGCGCGGCGCGACGGGAACGGCGTCGTTCGTTGCTGACTCGTCCCCGCCTGGCGAGGAGGGTGGCGCGGCCGTGACGGTGCGTGCGGGTGCGTCGCTGGTTCGTGGTGACGCAGACGCTGATGCCGGTGGTGCGATCGGACCGGTCGCGGAATCTGTCCCGCTTCCCACCGGTGTGAAGTCCAGCACGAAGCGGTGCGGGCGTGTCAGGAAATAGTGTCGATAGTGGCTGACCGCTCCGGCGTTCAAGGACAGGCGTAAGGCGTCCTGTTGCTGGGACAGCGCGATTTGCACCGCTTGCGGCAGCATGGTGGCGGCGACAAACTTCTCGGCGGCGCCCTTGCTGAGGTTAGTGTGCGTGAGGTCGAGGATCAGACGGCCAGACTGCGCGTCTCGCCGTTGGATGACACGGACTTTTTTGCTGAGGTCGAGCACGAGGCGATAGGACTGCTTGTCCTGGCTGACGCGGAGATCCTGCACCAGGGCCTGCGTACCGTATGCGGAGAGTCGTTTCGCGGGGACGGCATGGTGTGCGGCCGGTTGCGAGCCGCGCGCCTCGCCGGTGGATTCGGCATGGGCGAGCGGCATCCGGTCTGGTGCGGTGCTGAGGAGGCTCAGTGCGGAACAGAGCAGCAGCGCCCTAGCGATGCGAAAAGCTCTCACGGTTCCTCTGCGTGGCACGGACAGTAGGGGATGATCGCGGTAGGGTCCGCACATCGGCACAGCGCTCGCCGAGTGGGCTCGATCCATACCTCAGGTCATTTAGGCAAAGGGTTCGAATCTTGTCAAGGAAAGGGCAAGTTGCGGGTGGTCGTGGAAAGCGACGATTCGGATGGCAGGTGTGGGAACAAGCGGAGCGCTGCAGCTTGACGGCTGTGCGCGGGCTTGGCTAGCCTGGTTCCCATGAAGCTGCACGTCATCGTCGACGGGTACAACCTGCTGGGCGTCCAGGCGCGTGGATTCGCCGCTGGATCGTTCATGACGGAAGCGTCGCGCGAACGATTGATCCTGGATTTGTCCGCCTATCACCATCGAAAGGGCCACGAGGTCATTGTGGTGTTCGACGGATGGCGGGACGGCTCGATGACCGGTGGCCGGGAGTTTCGCAGCGGGGTCGAAGTGCGCTTTTCCAAACGAGGTGAGCGCGCCGATCAGGTGATCCAGCAGTTGGCGGACGAATGGGGGCGCGCCTGCGCGGTGGTGTCGTCGGACCGTGAAGTCGCGACGCGCGCGCGTGCGGCGGGCGCCTTCGTGATGGGGGCGCAGGAGTTTGCGGCGAAGCTGGGGCCTGTGCAGGCCTCCGCCTCGGCGACGGCTCCGGTGTCCTGGAAAAAAGATGACGACGCGGATGCGCGGTCGCCCCGCCCGGTAGAAAAGAAAGGGAATGGACGAAAGTTGCCGAAAGCCCTGCGCGCGCGTCGGCGGACGTTGAAGGGCTTCTAAGTAGGGTCGGCCAGTTTGAACAGCCGCCGCGCGTTGGCTGAGGTGAGTCGGCCGATATCCGCCGCCGTCATCGCCGCACCGCTGTCCGTCTCCGCCCGTCGTCCCTTCGCCAACTGCTCGGCAACCTGCGCGACATAAGCCGGTTCGTTCCGCTTGCCGCGATGGGGCACGGGCGTGAGGTAGGGGCAGTCCGTTTCGATCAGCAGGCGATCCAGCGGGACGGTCTTCGCGATGTCGCGCAGCATCGTGGCATTCTGAAACGTGATGATGCCGGAGAACGATAGGTAGAACCCCAAATCCAGCGCATCCTTCGCCAACCACGCGTCTCCCGAAAAGCAGTGGAACACGCCGCCCACGTCCGACGCCTGTTCTTCCCGTAAGATCGCCACCGTATCGGCCTGCGCCTCGCGGGTGTGGATGATGACGGGCAGGCGCAGCTCCCGCGCGAGCCGGACCTGTTCGCGGAAACGTTGGCGCTGCTCCTCCTGCGAAGAATGGTTGTAGTGGTAGTCCAGGCCGATCTCGCCGAACGCCACGACCTTCTTGTGCGCCGCGAGCTCACGAAACGTCTCGTACCAATCCGGTTGGATATGCTTCACCTCGTGTGGGTGCACGCCGATGCTCGCATAGACAAAGGGATAGCGATCGGCCAACGCCACGGCGGCGCGGCTGGTGGCGAGGTCGCAGCCGATCGTGATCATCGTGTCGACACCGGCGGCGCGCGCTCGTTCGATCATGGCCTCGCGGTCCGCGTTGTAGCGCGCATCGTCGAGATGCGTATGGGTGTCGATCAGCATGGATGGAGCAGCCGTGGAATTGAGGCCGCGTCAGGGTGTTCTTGTCGGGCGCCTCGGTCGCGGTCTTATCAGGATCCGGGTGACGACGCCGAGCGGGTGGTGAGGGAGTCCGCAAGGTTCGTCAGCAGCGCCGCCGTTTCGTCCCATCCGAGACAGGCATCCGTAATGGAGATTCCGTAGGTCAGCGGCTTGCCCTGTTGCCAGGTCTGTTTGCCTGGTTGCAGGTTGCTCTCCAGCATTAGCCCCATGATGGATTGGCGGCCGTTGCGGAATTGCTGGATGACATCGCGAGCGACCGCGCTTTGACGTTGGTGGTCCTTGCTGGAGTTGTCGTGTGAACAATCGATCATGATGCCGCGCGCGATACCGGAGCCGGCCAGCGCCGCTTCGGTCTTGGCGACGTGTTCGGCGTCGTAGTTGGTCTTGCCGCCGCCGCCGCGCAGCACGATATGCCGATCGGGGTTGCCCATGGTCTTGATGATGGAGGTCTGGCCGTCGGCGTTGATGCCGACAAAATGATGGGGGGCCTTGGCGGCGGCCATCGCGTTGATCGCGACCTGCAGGCTGCCTTCCGTCCCGTTCTTGAAGCCGACCGGCATGGACACGCCGCTGGCCATTTCGCGATGTGTTTGGCTTTCGGTGGTGCGCGCGCCGATGGCCGTCCAGCTGATCAAGTCGGCGACGTACTGTGGTGAAATCGGATCCAGCAATTCCGTCGCGCAGGGCACGCCGCGTTGATTGATGTTCAGGAGGATTGTGCGCGCCAACTCCATCCCCGCGGAGATGTCGCAGGTGCCGTCCAGATGCGGGTCGTTGATCAAGCCCTTCCAGCCGACCGTGGTGCGGGGCTTTTCAAAATAGGTGCGCATGCAAATGAGCAGGCGGTCCTTGAGCGACTCGGCCAGCGGCTTGAGCCGGTCGGCATAGTCGTAGGCGGCTTTGGGATCGTGAATGGAGCAGGGGCCGACGATGACCACGAGCCGGTCGCGATCCTGGCCGTGCAGGATGTGCCGAATGGCCTGGCGCGTTTCATACACGAGGGTGGCGGCCCCTTCCGTGAGCGGCAGCGCCGTCTTGATCTCGCGCGGTGAAGGCAGTGGTTTGATATCGATGATGTGTTGATTATCGAGTGGCTTGAACATCGCGTCCCGTCCTTGTGCGGCGCCGGCCGGTAGGCCCGATAGTTGAGGCAGTCATTACTCCAATAATTTCGGTAGCATAACGGGGTCCCGATGAAATGTCTACGTGGAAGGACGGTGCGGGCGAAGCTGAGACGGGAGGGACTTACCAACCAAACGCCCACAACAAGCATCAGCCCGGCGTTCAGCGAGAGTCCTCAGCCGATGGGGGCGGCATGCCCACCCACGCGTAAGACTGAACAGCGGCCCAGTCATAGGCCGCTGTCCAGGTGAGCGATGAACGGGAGCCACCCTCTCTCGCACGCAGCGCGGGTCAGATCACTTCCCGGATTTTGTTCTCGACGAGTGTGTGGAGGATCGACCAGCGGTCCGGTTGTCCGCGCATCATCGCAGTCGCAAAGGTCATCGCCTGTGTGAGCGTGATTTTCCCGGGAAGCGGCGGCTCGGCCGGATCCACCAGCGCTTCGATGAGCGCGGGGCCGGGCGTCGTAAAGGCGCGCGTCAACGTGTCGGTCAGTTGTGCAGGGTCCTGAACCGTATACCCCTGGGCGCCGCAGGCCACGGCGAACGCGGCGAAATCAATCGGGTGGAGGTCCACGCCGAACTCGGGATGTCCCTCCATCCCGAGCTGTTCCCACTTGATCATGCCGAAGAGATTATTCTTGAGGACGACGATTTTCACCGGCAGCTGATACTTCACCACCGTCGCGAGTTCACCCATTAACATGGTGAAGCCGCCGTCGCCGCAGATGGCCAGTACTTGTCGGTCCGGATACGCGGTGGCGGCCGCGATGGCGTAGGGCAATCCATTCCCCATCGTTGCCAACGTCCCGGAGGCTGAAAAGGCCATCCCGCGGCGCATGCGGATATGCCGCGCCACCCACGTGGTGACGGTGCCGGTATCACAACAGACGATAGTATCGTCGGTGGTGAATCGATTGAGCGCCCCGATGACGGCCTGGGGTTTGAGCGGTGTATCGGTGCGGCCCGCGCGGGTCTCCATCAGTCCGTTCCAGTCTTTCATCCGCGCTTGCGCCGACTCGAGGAACGTGGCGTCGGCTTTCGGCGTCAGCATCGGCAACCAGGCGCGAAGGACGTCGCGGCATTGTCCGACCAGTCCCACCTGCACCGGGTAGCGCTGCCCGATCCGGGCACTGTTCATATCGATTTGAATGGCCGTCGCCTGGCCTGGTTTCGGGTAGAACTCCAAGTAGGGAAAACTGCTGCCGACGATGATGAGCGTGTCACACTCCTGCATCACTTCCTGCGACGGCGCGGTTCCCAACAGACCGAGACCGCCGGTGGTGTACGGATCGTCATCCGGGACCACCGCCTTTCCGAGAAGCGACTTGACGATCGGCGCTTGCAGCGTGCGGGCCAGTTGCTGAAGCTCCTCTCGCGCGTTGAGGCAGCCTTGCCCCGCAAGGATCGCGATTTTTGAGCCCCGGTCGACCAACGACGCGGCATCCTTGAGTAGCTGGACCGGTGGAATCGGATAGGCGTCTTCGTAGACCAGCCCGCTGTGCGCCTCCACGTTGCCGTGCGAACGTTGGTCCACCGCGGACCATTCCTGCACATCCTTGGGAATGGTGATGTGGGTGACTGTCCGGCGGGCGATCGCCGTTTTGATCGCCTGGTCCAGCACATTGATGAGATGCGCGGGGCCGTTCACCCGGACGCTATACGCCGCCACATCCATAAACACCTTGTCCAGGTCCAGATCCTGTTGATGGCCCGTGCCGATCAAGTCGTGGAAGGTATGGCCGGTAATGGCCAGCACCGGCTGACCATCGAACTTCGCGTCATAGAGGCCGTTGAGGAGGTGGAGCCCTCCGGGGCCGGACGTCGCCAGGCAAACACCCAGTCGACGCGTGTACTTCGCATAGGCACAGGCGGCGAGGGCCGCGGCCTCTTCGTGCCGCACCTGCACGAGGCGGATTGTCTCACTTCGTTTACGAAAGGCTTCGTAGAGGCCATTGATGCCATCCCCCGGCAAACCAAACACGACGCGCACACCCCAGGCTTCAAGTCGGGCGACCAGCTGATCGGCCACAGTCTGCGGCATGTGCAACCTCCTCATCTCGGAGCCGTGGGATTCGACGATCAGGCGCGCTGCGTGCAGCGTGCGACCCGAATGACCAGACACCGTCATTGCGTGTACTTAACCGATAGCAAAAGTGTAGTGGGGTGCGGAACCTGACTCAAGCGCCCGGATGAAGCGACGCTGTCACGCTGCGAGGGACACGCCTGGCGGTGCGCTGGGGGTGGGGGAGCTGTGAGGAGGGGGCCGGTTTCGTTGACAATTTTCTGAAGGCTCTGCTACGGTCCTGACCCTCCATGCCATCTCTCTCAATCAGGGCGTCCGTCGTGAGGGCCGTGAGGCGGGCGTCGAGTCATGCCGCACTGCTGGCCCTTGCGCTGGTCTGCCTCTTGGCGGCGATGGGCCCGCTCTCGACGGCGCTCGACATCCATCACATCTTCGCCGCCGCCGATCACGACGGCCATGAGCACAGTGACGGCGACCTCTGCCAGTGGGTGCAGCAGCATACCGGGCATTCGATGCCTGCCATGGTGCCGTTGATGGAACGGTACGTGCTGTTGCTTGACGATCTGGTTCCGCTCGATCGATTCTTCCTGGCCTCCGTCGTGGTGACCGGCGGTGCGCCGCGTGCGCCTCCGATCTCCTAAGCTCGTCTCGGCTCCGTGCCAACACGATACGTCAGCGACCGGCCGCCTTGTCGGTCCGTCACTGCGCGTGTCTCCACGACCTGCGGGAATTCGGAGGGCGCATGCGACAGCGCGTCTGCAGCAGTCGGCGAAGTCAGCGATGGATCGGTCCGCTTACGAGCGGCCTGTGTGTATGTGGGCTCGTGGCCATTGTGGCGGGACTGATCGACGTGATCGGCTCACGCAGAGCCGTCGCCTTCGGGCAGGAGCCGCAACCAAGCGGCGCCGCCGGCGACAAGCGCGAATCGCATGCCGAGCCTCAAGGCCCGCGCCTGCGCGGGACGGTGCACACACAAGACCTGCGGCGGGTGCCGCAAGCCACCGTGCAGGTGCGCGACCAGGAGGGCACCCTGACCACCTCCGGCGTGACCAACGAAGCGGGGGAGTTTTCCCTGGCCGTCCCGGGCGAGGGAACCTATTCGGTCAGTGCGCTGCTCGATTCCTTTCGGAGCGAGTACGTTGTGCTGCAGGTGGGGGCGCAGCCGGTCGCGCCGGTCACACTGACGCTGGCCCGCACCAAAGACCTGTCGCTTGAGATCGTCTCGCCGCTCGCGCCCATCCACTATCGCGCATCGAGCGAAACCTATGCAGTCAGCCTAACCGACATCGAGGCGTTGCCGCGCGGGAACAATAACGAGCTGCACGACGTGCTGCTGACAATCCCCAGCGCGACCTATGGTGCGTTGAAACAGGTCCACATTCGGCAGGACCATGCCAACGTGCAATTTCGGATCGACGGCGTGCCGATTCCGGACACGGTCTCCTCGACCTTCTCGGATGTCATCTCGCCGCGCGCCTGGGAGCGGGCGGACATCATCCTGGGCGGTATGGAAGCCCAATACGGCAACAAGACGGCGGCGGTGCTGGATATCACCACCAAGAGCGGGACGCAGCCGAGCTTCGGGTCCGTGCAGATGATGGGCGGGTCGAACCGGACGATCAATCCGTCGGTGGAATACGGCGGCACGATCGGGGAGAAGGTGCGGGTCTATTTTTTCAACAGCCATATGGCGACCAACCGCGGTATCGAACCGCCGACGCTCGGCCACTCGGTCTTTCACGGCCAAAGCGAGCGCAATCAAACCTTCTTCCGCGGCGACTACCAAGCCGACAATAAAAATAGCCTAAGTCTGGTGGTGCTGAATTCCGTGGCGAAGTATCAGATCCCGACCCAGCCGGGGTTGGAGCAGGATCCGAGCGGGCTCGTGCTGCCGCTGTTGCAAATCCGGCGGCCGGGCTTTTCGCCCGTGGCCTCGCAATTCGTGGATGAAAACCAAAGGGAGAACAACCAGTACGCGCACCTCGTGTGGCGCCACGACGTGAACGCGCAGAACTTTTTCAACCTGTCGACCTATGTGCGGCACACGCGGGCGACGTTCCGCACGGATCCCTACAATGTGCTCGCCTATACGCAGGACCCCGCCGCGCCCTTTTCCACCGCCGACCAGGATCGTATGGCCTACTCACTCGGGCTGCGCTTCGATCACAGCTACGTGCCGAATACGCAGCATCTGATCAAGTTCGGCTTTCAGCTGGATCGCACCCAGGCCGTCAATAAGACCGGCCTGTTCGTCTTCGATCGCGACGGCACGACGGGCGATCCGGTCGGCGACCTGCGCAGCCTCCGTGCCGACAATCGGGTGATCGGCTATCGGCAGGAATTCTGGGTGCAGGATCAATGGAGTCCGAACGATCAGTGGACGTTTAATCTCGGTGTGCGCGGCGATCTGGTGCAGTATCTCGTGACGGAGGGGCAGCTGAGCCCTCGCATCGGCGTCACCTACAAGGCGGATCAGTCGAACGTCTTTCACGTCTTCTATGGGCGGCAGTTTACCCCGCCGAATCTGGAAGCGATTTCCTTCGCCAAGCTGGGGGTGCTCGGCACCACCGCGCAACCGGACAATCTCACCAACAATAACGTGCGGGCCGAGCGGGCGCACTATGTCGAAGTGGGCAGCTATCACGCGCTGACGGCCTGGGCCACGTTTGAGCTCACGGGATACTATAAGCTTGCGCGCTATCTCTCTGATGCGGGCCAGTTCGGGACGACGCCGCTGCTCAACTATTTTGCCTTCGATCGCGGGTGGTCGCGGGGGGTCGATGCGGCGCTGAAGCTGCGGGTCATGGACAACCTGACCGCACGCGGCAACGTCGGGTGGGGGCAATGCAAGGGCTACGGTCTGTACTCCGGCCACGTGCTGCTGGAGCAAAAAGAGATCGACGACATCAATTCCAAGGGGGGCGTGTTTTGCGACCATACGCAGATGCTCACCAGCTCGGCGGTGGTCAATTACCGGTTCCTGGAACGGACCACGCTCACCGGGCAGATGTTGTATGGCTCGGGGTTGCGGACGGCGGACGAGGGCGCCAAAACCAACTCGACGCACGTGCCGTCGTACACGATCTATAATCTGTCGTTGACGCATACCATCCCATTGCCCTGGCATGGGCAGGCGTTGCTACTCGGGTTCGACGTGATCAACCTCTTGGATCAGAAGTATGTCATCAACGCGGGTGAGGGGAGCATCGGGTTGGGCGTGGCGCATGCCGGGATGCCGCGCTCGTTCTTTTTCCGTGGGCAGTGGTTCTTCTAGCCCGCCTAGCTCAGCACAGTGCGGATACGCGCATGCGCGTACGGTTTGGCGCGGTCTTGGACGATGGACGATGGGCGATGAGGAGTCTCGCTCAAGAAAGTATGACAGGCATGACGATGCAACGAGAAGGAGCGCAGCGCACAATGGACCCAATGCGACCCATGCAGCGACAGGTCTCTCGATGGCTGATGTCCGGGGGCCTTGCGGTGGCCGTCGCCCTCTGTCTCGTGGTGAGCGCGGCCGCCGTGGGCGATGACGCGACCCATGAGTCCGATCATGCCGAGGACGCGGATGTGGTGGAGCTGCCGGAAATCCACGTCCACGGCGTTCCGCTGAATAAGGATCAGCAGCAGGGGCCGGTCCCGAAAGTGACGCCTTGGCCCAAGGTACCGGCGCAATTGGAAGGCACCGTCCTGGACGATTGGATGAAGGCCCGATTTCTCGTCAAGAAGGACGGAAGCGTGACCGTCGTGGTGCTCGAACCGGCAAGGCAGCGGGAGCTGACCCGTGCGGGGCTCGACGCACTCAACCGGTGGACCTTCGATCCGCAGATGCAGGGGGATCAGGCGATCGACGCCGAACTCACCATCCGTATCCACTTCCGCTCGCAGTAGAGAAGCAACGGTCCACTAGTCCCATAGAGTGCCGTCGCCCCGTCCGTTACAGGGGCACAGAAGAGGGGCATGACGATAAGGAAAGGGGAGGACGCAACGCCCGCTATGCAAGGCAAGTTGCAAGGGGATGGTATCAAGTGGCATTCTCCGTGCGCTCATCAGGAAACTACGAGAGAACAGCAAGATGCCTTTATCATGGAATGAGATTAAAGACCGGGCGCTGAAATTTTCCCATGAATGGGCCGATGAAACGTCAGAGGGCGGCGAAGCCAAATCTTTTTGGGATGCCTTTTTTACAGTGTTCGGCGTTCCCCGGCGGCGCGTTGCGACTTTCGAGGAGCCGGTTAAAAAATCCGATGGGCACGGCGGGTTTATTGATCTGCTCTGGAAAGGCATTCTGCTCGTTGAACACAAATCACGCGGCAAGGACTTAAACCGCGCCTTTCAACAGGCCAAGGACTATTTCCCCGGCCTCAAAGACCGAGACCTTCCCCGCTATATTCTCGTTTCTGATTTCGCACGGTTCCGCCTCTATGACCTTGAGGAGGATAAGCAACACGAATTTACCATCAAGGAGTTTTGTAAGAATGTTCGGCTGTTTGGTTTCATCTCCGGCTATAAAACCACGGCCTACAAGGAACAGGACGCGGTCAATATCAAAGCCGCTGAGCGCATGGGGGAACTTCATGACAAGCTCATGGCCATAGGGTACGAAGGCCATCCCCTAGAAGTCTATCTTGTCCGGTTGCTGTTCTGTCTGTTTGCCGACGATACCAGCATTTTTGAACGACGGCAGTTTCAAGACCTCATTGAGCAACGCACCGCCGAAGACGGCCAAGACCTCGCGCAATGGCTGGCGAACATCTTTGAAGTGCTGAACACGCCCCCCGGCAAACGCCTGAAGAGCCTTGATGAGCAGTTAGCGGCCTTCCCGTATGTAAATGGGAGTCTGTACGCTGAACGGCTGGGTATAGCCGCCTTTGACCGGGAAATGCGCGACATACTCCTAGAGTGCTGCGGGCTGGACTGGGGCACGATTTCGCCCGCCATATTCGGGGCGCTGTTCCAGTCCGTCATGGATCAGAAACTACGGCGCAACCTTGGGGCACACTACACCACAGAAAAGAACATTCTGAAACTCATTCGCCCGCTGTTTTTGGATGATCTGCGGGCCGAATTCGAGAAGGTTAAACGCCAGCCGAAAAAACTCGCGGAGTTTCACCAGCGTCTGGCGCGGTTGAAATTTCTCGATCCGGCTTGCGGCTGCGGAAACTTTCTTGTGATCGCCTATCGGGAATTGCGGTTGCTTGAGCTGGATATTCTGCGCGTGGCGCATGACAAGGACAAACCTCTTTCCTTGGACGTGTCACAGTTCAACATCCTGTGCGACGTGGATCAGTTCTACGGCATAGAAATCGAAGAATTCCCGGCTCAAATCGCACAAACCGCGCTGTGGTTGATGGATCACCAAATGAATATGCGGGTGTCTGAGGAGTTCGGAAACTATTTCGTGCGGCTACCCCTGAAAAAATCGGCCACCATCCTGCACGGTAACGCCCTGCAAGCGGACTGGCGCGACGTGGTGAAGCCTTCGGAGCTAACTTACATTCTCGGCAATCCGCCATTTGTCGGTAAAACATACCAAACAGCCGAACAGAAAAAAGATATGTCCATTGTTTTTAACGGCATTGATAGGGCTGGCAATTTGGATTTCGTCGCGGCGTGGTATTACAGGGCGGCTGAATTCATGGCCGACAATCCGGCCATAAAAACCGCCTTTGTCTCGACAAACTCCATCAGCCAAGGGGAACAAGTTAGTATCTTATGGCCGCCCTTGCTGCGACGTGGTGTGAAAATCAACTTTGCACACCATACCTTTCAATGGTCAAGCGAAGCACGGGGCAAGGCCGCCGTGCATTGCGTGATCATTGGCTTTGCTCTGCATGACGTAGAGGCGAAACGGCTTTTTGATTATGAAACTCCACAGGCTGAAGCGCACGAGGTTAAGGCCAAAAACATAAATCCGTATCTAGTGGATGCCCCGGATACAGTTGTTTCCCGGCGCAGTTCTCCGCTTTGCCCTGTGCCTCCTCTTGTGTATGGCAGCAAACCGACAGACGGTGGAAATTTGTTGTTTACGCCAGCTGAACGGGTTGAGTTCTTGAGAAAAGAACCAACCGCCGCACCCTTTGTAAGACGGTTTATAGGAAGTGAAGAGTTTATCAATGGCATTGAGCGATATTGCCTCTGGCTGATTGACTGCCCGCCAGACCAGTTACGGAAAATGCCGGAAGTGCTTAGCAGAGTTGAAAAAGTAAGAGCCATGCGGCTTGGCAGCAAGAAAGGACCAACCCGTGAGCTAGCTGATACGCCGACAGTGTTTGGTGAATTAAGGCAACCATCAACAGACTATCTTGTTATCCCAGAAGTCTCATCAGAACGTCGCCGGTATATTCCTGTCGGCTTCGTATTGGGCAATGTTATTGCCAGCAATCTCCTGTATGTAATGCCGAAATCAACCATCTTTCATTTCGGTGTTATGTGTTCAGCCATGCACATGGCATGGGTACGTTCTGTCTGTGGTCGGCTTGAAAGCCGTTACAGATATTCAGCCGGGATTGTCTATAACAATTTCCCGTGGCCGGAGAATGTGACCGACAAACAGCGGCAAAGTATCGAAGAGGCCGCGCAAGCCGTTCTCGATGCCCGCGCCAAGTATCCCGGCGCGTCACTGGCTGACCTCTACGATCCTGCGACCATGCCGCAGGAACTGGTCAAAGCCCACCATAGGCTTGATGCCGCAGTGGACGTAGCTTATTCAAAAAAGAAATTCTCCGGTGATAGTGACCGCGTGGCCTTTTTGTTTGAGCAATACCAGCAACTCGCCAGCCCGCTGGAAGCCAAAAAGAATAGGCAGCGCAAACCGGCATAACTCCCGCCGTGGCGTCTCGGGGTCTGATAAAAAGGGTCGGGCGTATATAAAAAGGGTCGTATAAAAAGGGTCGGGAGTGGTACATGGATTAAAAGGGGCGGGAGTGGTACATGGGGAAGTGTGGTTATGTTGATGCGGTCGGTGGGAGGGGGCCCCTTCCTGCTCACGCCCGTGGGTGGGCGTAGGATCCGGCGTGCTTATAACGCCGTTGCTGTGCGCTCAACCTTGGGAGCTGATCTGAAGCCGCGAGGTATTCTGCAAGCATTGTGGTAGACCTGACCCGGTTAGTGCATGGCGATCGGGAGCGAGTCGCGGGCCTGGTCGAAGGTCGCGTGCTCTCTGTCGTCTCCCGCTATGCTGAGGAGGAAAAGCTGGTCCTCAACACCGCGCTGGCGTAAGACCATCGCCTCAAAACCTCCCGCGACCTATTCGTCGTCACTATCTCAATCCGTCCAGCTTCAGAGGAGATGATTCTCCAGCCTCAACTCCTTCTGCGAGCAACACGGCCCCGCTTACGCCTCGAAGCGGATGACTTCCTCTTTCCCTTACGGGCCGAGCGAGTGGACGTGCTCTTGGCGAGCGGTTTACGTCGCTTTAGGCGCTTGCCCGCAATCGTCCTCCTACGCAGACCCCTGGGTAGGACCGCGTCCGTTAGGACTTCTTGGGCAACCGAGTAGAACTTCTTTCGCTCTTCCAGTCCTCGCTTGCCGCCATTGATCGTGTAACTAATGTACTCCACAGGCGATAAGTCCAGCAGCGCGCCCTTGTACTTCTTCTTGAGAAGGTCGCCGTCCTGGTGATTCGCGATGTCGTTCAGACCCCGTGTCTTCCAGTACTCGCACGCACTCCACACGGCGTACTCCGGTTGCTCAAGCAGTTCTGGAGTATCGATAAAGAAATCACTGCGACCCTTCTTAATACCCAACTGTAAGTAATTGGCTCTGCCGGTAGTTTGAAAAATGCCACGACCTTTGAAGCGCACACCGTCACCAGGTTGGGTGTTCCCCAAGTCCTGGCGACCCTCGTAGGCGTGTCCTGACGCATACTCACGTAGTGTCTTGAAACGGTCGGTCTCGTGACAGGCCTGGGCTAAGAAGTGACAATATTCCTGCGGTGAGTCGATCTCGTAGAGTGGGCAGAGACGGTTGAGCCATTCGACCAAGCCTCCCATAATCGAGGTGGTCCGACCCGCTATGGCTACGAGGTGCTCCACGGTGATAGTGAACGCCATGCCAGTCCTTTCAAGAAGCCTGTGCCGTCAGTAACTTCGTATACCATATATGCTGGTTGTCTCGATTGTTCAAGCTCGGCTAAGGACTCATTAGGAGACCTGACCCATGTAAGGTGGCCGGGAGGCTTGGCGTCTGACAAGGTGACAGCCTTGTTAGGTCAGGCGTCATCCGGGCTAGCGCCAGAACTGCCACCACTTCGGTTCGTGGGCGCCGCGCGAGACGAGGAACTCGGCGAACGCACGATATGAGCCGGTCACCCATTTGTTCGAGCGATGCTTGCCTCGCGCCAGGGCGGTGGGGGTGCTGCCTTGCGGCATGAGTACTTCCATGCCCTTCGCGTCCCAGCCGACGTAGGTCCACTTATACTGATAGTCCGCGGTGGTCGCCGCGTTGATGTCAGCACCTCGATCCAACAGGAATTCGGCGACGCGGCGTTGCCCCTGGCAGGCAGCGAAATGCAGCGGAGTCAGGCCGGCCTGATTCCGCACATCGACCGGAACGCCCGCCTCAACGAGGACCTGTGCCATGCTCGGCTCGTCCAGCTCGGCGGCGGTATGCAGCGGACTGTTGCCCTTGTGGTCCACCAGATGTGGATCGGCCTTCGCCTGCAGCAAGCGGGTCGCCCACGCGCCATCGAGGGCCAGGTGCAGCGGCGTGCGTCCATCATCGTCTCGTGCGTTGGGATCGGCGCCCTGTTCCAGCAGCCAGGCCACGATGGCTTCGGGTGCATGGGAGGCTGCGCGATGGAGCGCGGTGCGGTGGAACGGACCTGGCCGATTGACGTCAGCTCCTTGTGCGACGGCTGCGCGGGCGGCATCGAGATCGTTGGCTTCGATGGCCTTGACGAAGGCGTCCTGCACGTCAGCGCCTCTCCCCGAGGAGGGGATGGTCAAACTCCCCAAGAAACAGAGTGAGACGAGCGCCGCTGTGGCCGCACACTGAGTCCACCTGGTGTGATGCATCGTCTCCTTCTCCTGTTTCCAGCGGCGTCCGCATGTCCTAGGGAAAGATCTCGGTGGGGATCTTGGCTTGTTGCCGGAGTGCCGCCACCTGCCGCTCAAATTCCTGCAGAGACGTCTGGTCGTTCGTCGGCACACTCCACCAGGCGCGGACGATCCAGTCGTTCTCGCGCTGTTGCAATAACGCTCTGACCGTCCGATCTGTTTCCTGCCATTCCCGACCCTCGACCCGGACGACCTCGTTGCCTTCGAAATAGGCCCAGGCGCCGGCAGTCTTTAGGTGAAAGACGTTGAAGCGGCTGTCGCCGTTCGACGGGATCTGCAAGGCAGTCCGCACCGCGTTGAGTAGGGCTGTGCGCGTGGGGCTTCCGACGGCGGGAGTTCGCACGGAGGTGTCGCTCGGCTGTGCGAACGCCACGAGTGCGGAGAAGACGATCGCGGCGAGCAAGGCCACGGCGGCACCGACGACCCAGACGATCCGCAGCGTGAGATTCGCGTCACCGGCTTTAGAAAGGAGGAGCCGGTTTTGTGTGGATTGAGGCTCTGCACCGAGGCCGGAGACATCGAGCTGATAACGCCCGGCTGCCGGAATGGTAAAGCGTCGGACGGAGAGCGTGGTGTCGCCGTCGAGGGTGGTGCGGCTGCTGCGCATAACAATCATCGAGGAAGGGACGGCTTGCCCGTTGGGATCGCGGAGGGTGAACGAGACCTGCGCAAAGTCGCGGCTGCCGAGCGCGCCGCGTAGGGAGAGGACGATTTCACCTGCTTCCGGTAGATCGATGGTGCCGGTCGCGGCCAGGGGGAGGTTGGCCAGCTCCTCCTGCTGGAGGGTGGCGGTGAGCGCCGGCACGCCTTTGGCGAGTGCGACGGCAGCCGCGATGATCACGGGGATGGTAACCAGGAGGAGCGCCTTCTCCATTGAGATCGGGTCTCACCTTCGGGGCCGGGCCGATCGTTCGAGGGCGGGAACCCTCCGCCTCGTCCGCCCATGCGGATCATCGGCGGGAGGGAATAGTACGCCGTTATTGGTGCTTGGTCTACTCTGTAACGGGGTCGGGAGGGGTACTTAGTGCGGCGTGCTCATGTTGATGCGGATGGTGGGAGGGGCCCCCTTCTTGCTCACACCCGTGGGCGGGCGTAGGATCCAGCGTGTGTAGAGCGCTTTGCTGTACGCCCAACTTTGGGGACCGATCTAGCCTCATGGCGATGGATCTAGCTTTAAGAGGCCTGCCCCATTCTTTGACATCTAGATAAGAAGAATTATCCGATGTAGGAGTGAAATATGCTTACCGTCGAAATGCACGACGCTGTACAGGCAGCTGCAGGCAATGCTGAAATTGAAATCTTCTGCGACGCAGAAGGTCTAGCACTGTTAGCAAGGCAACTGGACCATTTAAGGAAAGGCTCGACTCACATTCACCTTATGACCCCAGCCTGGGCTGGTAATGAGCTTGACGAAGCGCCTTTAGGAGAAGGAACCACGCTGGTCAACCACCTAAGGATTACCATGTTGCCAGAAGGGTGGAAGGGTAATGTTAGGTAATCACATTAAATGAAGAAATAGGGACACGCTGGATTGCTAATGATGGCCGTAGCTGAATGTAGATCGATGCGGCATAAAAGGCGCGGTACAAAAAGGGTCGTACAAAAAGGGTCGGGAGTCGAATGTTGCTGCCGTTGGCTTGAGCTTTCGTCGTCCGTTGGGTTTGCCGTTCGGTATCGCAAGAAAACTCGCTCGCCTGTCGCTTCTGTTCAAGCCTAGCCCTGCGCTCGGGACAGCGCTCAAGTATTTATCGGCGCGGCAGGTGCGTGGCTTGGCCGAGTCATGAAAAGGCGACCGGCCTGCTTTACGGCCAAACAGGCGATCACGGCGCCCGCCGCGACCAACCAATCCGAGAGAGGCAGGGGAGTGAGATGTAGGAGTTCGGCGATCGGCGCAACTTGGATCGCCAGGATCGACGACAGGAGGGGCGCGCCGACGATCACGGTGGCGGCCCATGTGCGAAGACGGGAGAGTTGCGCGACGAGTCCTGCGCTCCAGAGCGTCAGCAGCGCCATGGCCTGCGCGCGGGCATGGCCGATGTCGGTATGCGCGCTGAGCCCGGTTGCAAAGTCAGCAGTGAGGGCCGCAGTCACCAGCAATCCAACGAGCACCATGAGCTGGATCTCGGCCCGCGAAAAGAAGGCCCGTTGCGACGGCGTTGTGCCGTGGTTGGCGGAGGCCTTCTGTTGAAAGGCGAACAGCGCCGACGGATGAATGAGCAGTTCCAGCCAGATGATATGCACGGGCAAGTAGAGCAGTGGATAGCCGAGCAGTGGAATGATCGCCGCCGTCAGGACGAAGGGCATGTGCAGGAGCAGCAGGTAGGTGAAGCTCAAGCGCAAATTGGTGAAGAGCTGCCGTCCTTCCTTGATCGCATCGACGATGGTGCGGAAATTATCGTCGGCCAGGACGATGGCGGAGACTTCCTTGGCGCTGCGCACGCCGCGTTCGCCCATGGCGATGCCGATGTCCGCCGCCTGCAAGGCGGGCACATCGTTGACGCCGTCGCCCGTCACCGCCACCAACTCCCCGGACGCTTTGAGCGCGTTGACGATCCGTAATTTTTGCGCGGGCGTGCAGCGCGACACGACCTGCAGGCCGCGTAGGAATGTCGGGTGCCGTTCCAGCCAGGCCGCTTCAAACTGTTCGGGAGCGGCTTCGGCTGATGCCCCAACGGGAGCCGTGCCGCCGAGCCCGATCTCCTTCGCGATCGCCAGGGCTGTCTCCATGTGGTCCCCCGTGATCATGAGGACTCCGATGCCATGGCGGCGGCAGTAGGCCATGGCCTCGGCCACTTCGGGGCGCGGCGGGTCTTCGAACGCGAGCAGCCCGCAAAACTCCAACCCTGCGGTCGGCTCCGTTGCCTGCCGGACTGCGTCCTCCGTGAGGATTGTTCGAGCGCAGGCCAGCACCTTGTGCCCTTCGCGGGCCCATTGCGCCGTGCGCGCGCTCCAGTGGCGACGAGTCTCGTCGCTCAGTTGCGATTGCGCGAGGATGGTTTCCGGCGCGCCCTTCATATAGGCGAGGCTGCGGCCATCCTCCGTGCGGACGAACGCCGTCTCCTGCTTGCGATCCTCGGTAAAGGGAAACGTCCGTAGGCGAGTATGTGGTGCAAGCTGGCGTTCTGCGGCGATGTCGCGGATGGCCACGTCAACCGGATCTGTGGCGTCGGGATTCGACGCGGCGAAGGCCGCGGTGAGCAGCTCCGTCTCGGAGAGCCCCTCAGTCGGATCCAAGTGCGTGAGGCGCAGTAGGCCGCGAGTGATCGTGCCGGTTTTGTCCGTGCAGATCTGCGTGACGCGGCCGATGTTTTCCACCGAGACCGCTCTGCGGACGAGCGCGTGCCGTTGGGCGAGGCGGTACACGCCCACGCCGAGAAAAAACGCGAAGACCACCGGAAACTCTTCGGGGATCGCGGCGATCGCCAGCGCGGCGGCGCTCAACAGCGCGTCCAGCCAGCCATGCCCTTGCGCCATGCGGACGCCGGCCAGCAGCAGGCACATGACCGTCGAGGCCAGGACCAGGCCTTGAACCAATGTCGCAATCGATTTTTGGAGGGGCGTGCGTTCGTGTGCCACGGTGGCCAGGCTGTGCACGATGTCTCCGTACTGCGTGCGTGCCCCCGTGAACAGCACGCGCAGGGTGCCCGTTCCCGTGAGCACACGCGTGCCCGCGTAGCCGACCGTGTTTGCATCGATCGACGTCTCGCCTTTGCCCGCCAGGAGAAATGGATTCAGCGGCGAGGGGCGCTTCGGAATGGGGAAGGCCTCGCCGGTCAACACAGATTCATCGATCTGCACATCCGTGGCCTGTTGGAAAAGTCCGTCCGCCGGGAGAAAGAGTCCCGGTCCCACGCGGACGAGATCGCCGGGAACAAGGTCGCGGTAGTCGAGTGTGGTTTCGCCGGCGTCCCGGATCACTGTGACTGTCGACATGAGCTGCCCTTGAAGACTGGCCGTCGAGGCCTGCGTTCGCCAGTGCAGCACGGCGTCCATCAGCACTAGCGGAAGCATGGCGACAAACAGGATGATGGCGTCACTCTTGTTGTCGACCAGCAGGAAGACCAGACCGATGCCGAGCAAAAACCAAATCATCGGGTCGCGCGCGGTGTCGAGGGCGATCTCCAGCCAAGGGTGGCGCGTCACCTCGACGATGTCGTTGCTTCCATGGCGCGCGCGCTGCGCGGAGACCTCGGCTTCCGTGAGGCCGCCTTCGCGAGAGGGCAGGTCCGTGAGGTTGTCGCAGCTGATGGTTCTCATGCGGTGTCGTGTAGTTCGTCGTCGGCCGAGGCCGGTCGGCTCACGTGCAATTCGGCTGTTCGCCTGTGAGGTTCAGCGTGCCTGCGTCGACGCACGGTGCTGTTCCAGCCTGATGCGCAGCGCCTGGAGTGTTTCCAGGGTCGCGGTCAGTTGGGCCTGCGAAAGACCTTTCGACAGGGCGTTGACCCAGGGCACTTGGAGGGCCGCGATCGACGTCAACGCGTGGCGCCCCTTGTCCGTGAGCATCAGGAGGGGGGCGCGCTGGTGATGCGGGTTGGGCTCGAAGGTGATGAAGCCTCCGGCCTGGAGTTCATTGGCGATGCGTTGCACCGATTGCCGCACGCGGCCGATGCTGCGGGCGATGTGGGAGACCGATTCGGGCCGTTCCCGGAGCGCCAAGGCGCTGAGGAGTTGCCACCGCGCGCTGGTGAGGCCGAGCGAGCGGCCGAGCCGGTCACCTGCCGCCAAGAGCGCGCCGTGCCAGCGAAACGATTCCAGGATGATCCTCGTGGTGGTGTCCCCGGCCGCCGTATGTCCGGGGTAAAAGACCTTCTTCATGTTGGCTCCTGTCAAATTGACACCACTGCACCAATTTGGTACGGTGCCGCCATTATGACTGGAGTGACTGGAATTCTTCAACCGGTTTCGTCGTCCATCGGCCGGGCTGCCCTGCGAATCGCGCTCCCGCTGCTCCTCCTCTGCGCCGTCAACGGGTGTTCGAAGAGCGATCAGGATGCCGCGGCTCCCAATCGGGTGCCGTGGGTGAAGACGGTGGCAGTGCAGGCGGAAAGCCAATCCATGACCACGCTGTCCGGCACGGTGCGGGCGCGGTACGAAACCCCGATCGCCTTCCAGGTGAGCGGACGGATTCTCTCGCGCGAGGTGGATGCCGGGCATCGCGTCAAGAGCGGCGACCTGTTGTTTCGTTTGGACCCGCGGGATCTGGATGAAGCGGAGCGCGCCGCCGCGGCGCAGTTGGCCGGTGCCGAAGCCTCCCTCCAGACGCAGCAGAAGGGATTGGAGCGCCGTCGGCAGTTGAGCAGCTCGGACGCGGTAAGCCTGGAAGAGCTCGAGCGCGCCGAATTGGCTGAGCGTGACGCGGTGAGCCGTCGCGATGCGGCCCGCGCAGCGTTGGCCCAGGCGCGCAATGCGCGGACCTATGGACAGCTACGTGCCAAGCACGCCGGTGTGCTGACGGAGGTGACGGGCGAGCCGGGGCAGGTGGTGAACGCCGGACAGAGCATTGCGGTGTTGGCGCAGGAAGGCGAGCGTGAGGTGGAGGTGTTTCTCGCCGATGGGAGCGCGCCGCCGCGCCAGGCCACGATGCGCTTAGCACAGGGCGAGACGATGACGCTGGCGCTGCGTGAAGTGGCCGGGGCCGCCGATCCGGTCAGCCGTACTTGGCGGGCGCGGTATCGTATCGAGACGCCGCAAGCCATGGTGCCGTTGGGCACGGTGGTGCATGTCGCGCTGCCGCGGAGCGCGACCGACGGCAGCACGCTCATGGTGCCGGTGGGGGCGTTGGATGAGCGCAGCGCCGGTCCGCAGGTGTGGGTGATCAAGGACGGCAAAGCGCAGCCGCAACCGGTGACGGTGTTGGGCCTTCGGATGGATCATGCCCGGATCAAGGCGGACATCCCGCCCGGCACCCAGGTGATTGCCCTCGGCACGCATCTGCTGACCCCGGGGATGGACGTCCGCGAACGGGCCCCATGAGCTTTCCCAATCTCTCCGACTGGGCGGTGCGCGAGCGGGCGGTGACGCTGTTTTTCATCGTGCTCTCGATCCTGGCCGGTGTCTATGCCTTCATCGCGCTCGGGCGCGCGGAAGATCCTGCCTTTACCATGCGTGTGATGGTCGTGTCCGCGTTGTGGCCCGGCGCCACACCGGAAGAATTGCAGAACCAGGTCGTCGACCGCCTGGAAAAACGTATTCAAGAAGTCGATTTCCTCCATCGCATCGAAACGACCATCCGCCCCGGACGCGCCGACCTGCAGGTGCAGTTTCAAGACTACACGCCCAGCGCCAAGGTTCCGGAACTCCTCTATCAGGTTCGTAAGCGCATGCAGGACGAGGCCACGAATTTGCCCGCCGGGGTGATCGGTCCGATCGTCAACGACGATTTCGGGGATGTCTTTTTTGCGCTCATCGCGGTGACGGCGCCGGGGTTGCCGATGCGGGAGGTGACCCGTGAGGCCGAGGCCATTCGCGATCATGTGCAGCAGGTGGACGGCATCCACAAAGCTTTGATCTTGGGCGAGCGTATCGAGCGGGTCTTCGTCGAATTCGACATCGGACGGCTCAACAATCTGGGGATTTCCCCGAGGGCAATTTTTGAGGCCATTGACGCCAATAATCGCTTGGTCCCGTCCGGCTTTCTCGACCTGGATGGGCCGCGCGTCTATGTGCGGCTGGATGCCGATTTAGCCGACCTCGACCGACTCGCCGCGGTGCCTATTCGAGTCGGCGGCCGCCTGGTGCGGCTCTCTGATCTCGCGACGATCTCGCGCGGGTATGAAGACCCGCCGAAGTATCTGGTGCGGGCGCACGGACAGGATGCGGTCTTGCTCGGCATCGTCATGAAAAAGGGCGAGAACGGGCTGGCCTTCGGCGACCGGCTGCGCGCGTTCATCACCGAGGAGGAGCAACGCATTCCCCTGGGGGTGACGCTGTCGCTGCTGACGAATCAGACGGACGCCATTTCCGCCGCCGTGAATTTGTTCCAAGTGAAATTTATCGTGGCCGTTGCGGTGGTGATGGGGGTAAGTATTCTTGCGATCGGGCTCCGCGCCGGCCTGATCGTCGGCATTGCCGTGCCGCTGACGTTGGGGCTGACCTTTCTCCTGATGAAGGCGAGCGGCATGAATTTAGATCGCATTACACTGGGCGCCCTGATCATTTCGCTGGGCCTCCTGGTGGACGACGCGATCATCGCCATCGAAATGATGCTGGTCAAGATGGAGGCGGGCTGGGATCGGGTGCGTGCGGCGGGCCATGCCTGGCATGTGACGGCCGCCCCCATGCTCTCCGGTACGTTGGTCACGGTGGTGGGGTTTGTGCCGGTCGGCTTCGCGCAGTCCGCAGTCGGCGAATACGCGGGCAATATTTTCTGGGTGCTGGCCTATGCGTTGCTCACGTCGTGGTTGGTGGCCGTGACCTTTACGCCGTATCTCGGGGTGAAATTGTTGCCGGAGATGAAACCGACCGGGCACGAAGCCGACGCCGGCCTTGCGCTGTACGACCGGCCGCTCTATCGGCGCCTGCGTGCGCTGGTGACGGCCTGCGTGCGCCATCGTGTGGCCGTGGTGGCCGGCACGGGCGTCTTGCTCGTGTTGGCGATCGTCGCCATGGGGCTGCTGGTGGCGAAACAGTTTTTCCCCAAGTCCGATCGGCCGGAAGTGTTGATCGATGTGTTCCTGCCGCAAGGGAGTGCGATCGCGCAGACTGATGCCACGACGAAACAGCTCGAGGCGATTCTGACGGCCTTGCCCGATGTGAAGACGCTGTCGGCCTATGTCGGGGCGGGTCCGCCGCGCTTTTTTCTCGGCGTGAATCCCGAGCAGCCGGATCCAGCCTTCGCCAAAATCATTGCAATCGGACAGGATGCCGAGGCGCGCGATCGTATTATGGAGACGGTGCAGCAGCATATCGACGCCGGTGAGTTTCCCGGCGCGCGCGTCCGCGTGACGCGATTGCTGTATGGCCCGCCGGTGGTCTGGCCGGTGAGTTTTCGGGTGATCGGGAAGGATGCCGTGACGTTGCGTCGCCTGGCCGGCCAGGTGCGCGAGATCATGGCTGCCCATCCGCATACCTCCCAGGTACATTTGGAATGGGATGAGCGGGCGCCGGTCATTCACCTCGTGATGGATCCGGACCGCCTGCGCCTCATGGGATTGACGCCGCACGATGTGGCTCAACGCTTACAGTTTCAGCTGGACGGCATCCCCGTGACGGCGGTGCGGCAGGACATTCGGACGGTGGAAGTGCGCGCGCGCGGACTGCGCATGGGCGCTCCGTTGCCGGAGATCGAAACGCCGGACGGGCGCAAGATCCCCGTGGCGCAGCTGGGCGAATTGCAGGTCCGCTACGAAGAGCCGGTGATCAAGCGATACAACCGCGAACGCTCGCTGGCCGTGCATGGGGAGGTGCAGGGAGCCCAGCCGCCGGACGTGACGATGGCGATTTGGGAGCAGTTGGCGGATCTCCGGAGCCGGCTGCCCGACGGTTATCGGATCGATATCGGCGGCTCGGTCGAGGAATCCGGCAAGGCCGACGCCTCGATTCAAAAGTTGCAGCCGCTGATGGTGGTGCTGATGTTGATCTTCATCATGCTCCAGATGCGCTCCTTTTCCGGTACCTTCATGGTCGTGGCGACGGCGCCGCTGGGCCTGATCGGCGCGGTGGTCGCGCTGGTGGTGTTTCAGCAGCCCTTTGGATTTGTCGCGTTGTTGGGGCTGATCGGCCTGGCGGGTATTTTGATGCGTAATACGATGATCCTGACCCAGCAGGTGCAGGATAATTTGGCGGAAGGCCTGGACCCCTGGTCGTCCGTGATCGAGGCCGCCGTGCACCGGGCGAGGCCGGTGATCCTGACCGCGCTCGCGGCGGTGCTCGCGTTCGTGCCGCTCACGTTCGATAGTTTTTGGGGCCCGCTGGCCTATGTGCTGATCGGTGGGGTCGGGGTGGGGACGGCGATCTCGCTGCTGTTCGTGCCGGCCCTGTACGCGCTCTGGTTCAGACTTGGAACCACACAGAGCGCCCCGGTTCCCAAGCTTACGTAGTGACTGCATCATCTTCAGCTGATTGACTAGGTTCGCTTCTCTCGCTTTCCGCACATCTATCTATCGGCTTGTTTGTCGCTATGGGGTCGGGAGTCGAAAGTGTCTGCCTGTCTGCTTGAATTCAAATCCGAAGCGCAACACCTGCGGCGCGAGCGAAGACTTCGGCCGGGGTCCGATAGGCGAGGCATTTCCGGGGTCGATTATTCAATTCCTTCAGGTCGTAAGCTATGGGGTTGGGAGTCGAATGTATCTTCGTCGGGGGCCAGTGGCGAAGTCAGCTACTTGTCCACCGAGATCCTTTCAGAGTGCTCCGCAACAGTGACTTGGAGAGGGCGATGTGGGGCAGGTACTCATCGCAATGGCCTGTGCCGATTCAGCTGATCGGCTAGGTTCACTTCTCTCTCTTCTCTCGCTTTCCGTACATCGATCTATTGGCTTGTTTGGCGCTGGCGTGCCTGCTGGTGTTGCGATTCGGCATAGGGCGGTACCGGTGGAGGACGAACAAAAGGCCGACAGAGGCCCGGAGGGCGTAGGCGGCGGTGATCAGCAGAGACCGGACTGTAGGTCATCCAATGGTAGGCGGCAATCCACGCCGCCGGGTGGAAGGTGCCAGCGAAGTACGTACATATCAATAAGTGCAGTATGAGTCTCTGCGCGACGGCGCGATTCGCCTTACGTCCATGCGCGCGAGTGCGTTGAGGGGGAATACGGGTCGCCTTTTGGCTCTGTGTCGGGGTATGCTCCGCGTGCGACGCTGGCGCCCGCGTCCCGCACTTGTGATGGAGCTATGGATACCGCGATATTTTCTGCGATCAATGGGCTTGCCGGTCGATCTGAATGGCTCGATGTCTGGATGGGGTTCTGGGCCCATCCGAGTCCGGGGTTGATAGGGCTCGGCTTGTTGTTGGCCGGGTGGGTCTGGTGGAACTGGTGGGAGGCGCTCCTCGCGCTGCCGACTATCGCCTCGGCTGTGGCGATTGCGGATGCGATCGGTGCGCAGGTGAAGCATGTGGTGCAGCGGCCGCGGCCCTGTGCGGCGTTGCCGGATGTCACCGTCTTCGGGCATTGCGGCGGGCAGTTTAGCTTTCCCTCCAACCATGCGGCCAACTCGGCGACGATCGCGGCGTTTCTGCAGGTGCTGTATCCGCGGAGCGGCTGGGTGACGTGGCCGATCGTTGTGCTGATCGGCTTGGGGCGCGTCTTTATCGGTGCGCATTACGTCACCGATGTGCTGGGCGGGTGGCTCCTGGGGATCGTGATGGGAGCCGGCGCGGCCGCGTTGCTTCTGCGGTGGCATCGGTTCCGCCCTATAGCACGAAGGGATGTGCCCACGGCGCGCGCCGAACGTTCGCCCGTGCCGTTGGCTGAGTAACGATTGTTGAGACGGATCTGGTGGTAGCGCGGCTTCGCGCTCGATGCGTCGGCTAGGCCAGGCAGGCCAGCAAGGCCCGCTCGCAGGCGGCTTGGTCGTAATCTCTCCCAATCAGGACAATCGCGTGCGGCGGTTCATCGAGCAACTGCAGCGGCTGGACCTGGTTGACCCCTGGTGGTGCGTACTGAAATTCCTGTAGGGGCTGTTCGTCCGCAAATCGCAGAAATCCCTTCGCCCTCTCTAGGCCAATGGGAAGTTGTTCCCGCCACGCCGTAAATTTGCTGCGAGACAGGGCTCCTGGCAGTCGTACCGTGTTGACCATCGGATGATAGGCCGCGCGACGATGTCCTCCGGCTTGACCTGCAGATGCCGACCGCATGGGTGCGATCTGGTGCAGGTCTGGGGATGTCGCGCGAGGCGGCGTCTCAAGGGCATGAGCCGGGCCAGCCAGCAGTGTGTCTAGATCGACGCGGGCATGGGACGTTTCCCACAAGCGCGCGTGCGGGTTCTGTGTGCGCAGTTGCGCGCGCGAATGCTCCCACATCGACGCCATGGCTAAATCGCGTTTATTGAGGATGAGGTCGTCGGCATAGCGAATGGCGTGGGCGACGACCGGATCGGCGTAGGTCACCGCGGGATCGGTGGCCGGATTGATCAGCGCGATGACGCGCTCCAGCCGCACCAGGCGCGAGACGAACGCATCGGTCACCGCATCTACCACCTCAGCCGGGTTCGCAATGCCTGAGCATTCCAGCACGATCAGTTCCGCCTGATCCTCCGTGATGAGCTGGGTGATGGCCCAGGCCAGCTCGTCCTTGGTATCGCAACAGACGCAGCCCCCGGCGAGATTCATGACCTGTTGCGCCAAGCTCCCGGCGAGCGGTCCGTCGATGCTGACTTCGCCCGACTCATTCATCACCACGCCCGTGCGGATCCCCTGTGCGCGCCAATGTTCCAGCAGGCGCATGAGAAACGTCGTCTTGCCCGCGCCGAGCGAGCCGCAGAGCATGACAAAGGGAATGGGCGTGTTCGTCGTCATAGACTGATCGTGGGGCCGGAGCTAGGCAATAGCAAGGGGGAGTCGGCAAGGTCAAGTGACGCGCGTCACCAAAAGTCCTGCGTGGCGCACGGACTAGTGCGCATGGGAATGCACGTGGCCGTGGCTATGGAGGGACGGTGTGGACGCGGAGGTGGTCAGGTGGCTGAGGTTGCAATGGACCTCGGCTGTTCCGCAGCACTGCGTTTCCAATTGAATGGTCAGGTGTTTGATGCCGAATTCCGCCGTGACGGTGCGGCGGATGGTTTGCAGCAGTTCGCCGGTCAGGTGCGAGTCGTCGCCGTCGACCTGCACGTGGCAGGTCAGCATGATCAGGCGCGGCTCGACGGCCCAGATGTGCAGGTCGTGCACATTCCGCACACCGGGGATGCGCTCGATCGCCTCGACGACATGCGCGGTTTTGATGCCCGGCGGCGTGGATTCCAACAGGACTTCCACCGACTCACGTAGGATCGGCCAGGCGCCGTAGCCGATGACGCCGACGATGAGCAGACTCACGATCGGATCAAGCACGGTCCACCCGGTGTACATGATGGCCAGCCCGCTCAGCACCACGCCGAGCGACACCCACGCGTCGCCCAACATGTGCCACATGGCGCCGCGCAGGTTGAGGTCGGATTCCGCTCCCCGTTGCAGCAGCAGGGCGACGGCGAGATTGGCGGCAAAGGCGAAGAGGGCCAGTGCGATCATCCAGCCGCCGCGTACGGGGACCGGCTGCGTGAGTCGTGTGATCGCCCAGAAGGCGATGCCCGCCGCCGAGAGCAGCAAGATGAGCGAGCTGATGAGTGCGGAGACGATCCCGGCGCGGTGATAGCCGAAGGTGCGTGCCTCGGTCGCGGGCTTCGAGGCGAGCATATGTGCGTAGAGCGCGAGGAAGAGCGCACCCTGGTCGATCAGGTTGTGCCCGGCGTCGCTCATCACGCCCATGCTGTCGATCCACCAACCGCCGACAAATTCGGCGAGGATCACCAGGCCGTTGATGGTGAGCGCCGCATGGAGGCGGTGCCGGATGACGTCGTAGTGGCTCTGCGCGTGGTCCATACCCGAGTGTCGCATGCGACGCGGGCGAGGGCAACAAGACGGAGGATTCGGGGTCGGATGTCGGGACGGGTGAAAATGCGCAGCTCAGGGACGGACGCTGGCTCAGTGCGCGGCGTCGTCGGCCTCCTGCGGGCGGCCGCGGTCGAGCAGAATCGCGACGAGCATATCGCTCATGACGTTGACGCCCGAGCGTGCGCGCGCCACGATCCAATCCACCGTCATGATCAACGGAATCGCCGCGGCGATCACAGTATCCGGTAAACCGGCCGCCGACAGTACGAGCGGCAGCACGACCAGGCCCGCCTCCGGAATCCCCGCGACACCGGCCCCCGCGAGGATCGACGCGCCGACGATCGCCAGCTGCTTCGCCAGCGGCAGGTCGTAGCCCAGCGCCTGGGCCAAAAATAGCGCGGCCATCGCTTCGTAGAGGGTGATCCCGTCGTTGTTGAGATTGGTTCCGACGCAGGCGGCCAGGCGCGACGAGGCGGGCGATACATGCATCCGCGCCAAGCACCGCAGCGTCACGGGGACGGTCGCCAGGCTGCTGTTGCATGACACGGCGGTGAGAATCGCGTCCGCGCCCTGCCCCAGATAGACGCGCGGCGATTTCCCGCCGACGATCCAGGCGACCAGCGGATAGTAGAGCAAGGCGTGGATGCCCAGGCCCAGGAGCGTGGCGGCCAAAAAAATCCACAGCATCGAAAAGATGCCGAGCCCGGATTTCCCCACCACCTGTGCGAGCACGCCGAACACGGCGAACGGCACGACCCGGACCAGCCACTCCAACATTTGCACCAGCACACGGTAGGTCCCGTCGACGGCGCGCGCCATGGTTCCGATCGCGGCGTAGCCCTCGTGGTCGCTCTGCGTGCGGACGCGCCGAATGGCCGCGCCCATAAACAGCGCCATCAGCACGACGGCGATGACGTTATTCTCCGCGAACGGCTCGGTGATGCTGCGGGGAACGGCCGCCGCAAAATTGTCCAACGGGCTCAGCGAGCCCTTGTGCGATGCTGCCAACAGTTGCTCCGCGGTCCGCGCCGAGTCGGGGACGATGTGCAGCAAGTCCTCCACGTGGCCCTTCCAGGCCAGGCCCGGTTGCCAGAGGTTCATGATCGTCAGCCCGATCGTCATGGCGACGGTCACGTTGACGGCGCAAATCGCCACGAGCTTCGTGCCCTGACTCAGTGGCAGGTGTGTGCGGATAAACGCGTCGAGGATGGCGACGAAGATCAGCGGGATCGCGAGGGTCTTGAGCAGTTTGACGACGAGCAGGCCGAGCGTGCCGAGGTGTTCGTTGCGTAGGCCGCCGAGGTACGGGTCCTGGCCGAAGATGGCGCCGATCGTGGCGCCTAGGACTACCGCGATGAGCACTTGCGTGTATAACGGCATCCGCGCGGCGGAGGCATCGGTGGGCGAGGACGGGGCGCTCATGCGCACACGGATACGCGATCCCTTCGTCAATAGCAACAGGGTGCGTGGCCCGGGCGAGCCGGTTTTCTTTCGCCAGAGCTGCTAGGATGCGTGGGTGCTCTGAGCGTAGCGGAACCCTTCTTCGAAAGGACTTTGAGTGACTACCACAAAACTACTCGCGGTGATGATTGTCGGCGTGCTGGTGGCGACGCCCACGCTGTCCTTTGCAAAGGCGCGCGGCGGATCGGGTGGCGGCATCTCCAACGGATCGCGCGGCGGCAGTGCCTCCGGCAGTGTCGGTAGCCGTGGGTCGCGGACCTATCAGGAGAACGGCGCCAAGCCCATCGAGCAGTCCACCACGGCCAAGCCTGCGGCGGCGCCTCCGTCCATGGCGTCGAATAGTCAGGGGGCTCGGCCCACGCCGGCGGCACAGCCATCTTTCTTTCAGCGCAATCCATTATTGACCGGGCTGGCTGCGGGCTTTGCTGGGTCCTGGTTGGGGCACATGATCTTCGGCGCCACGGACAGCAGCGCCAAGACGACTGACGTCGAGGACGGAGCGGCAGCCTCTCACTCGAACGGGCTCTTGTTGCTACTCATGCTGGCCGGCGGCATTGCGCTCTATCTGTATATGAAGCGGCGCCGCACCCCGGCTCCGGTCTTTTCGGGGATGACGCGCAGCACGGCATTCTCGGGTGCGGTGTTGGAGCCTGGGTCCGAGACCCTGTTGCGTCCCGCGACCAGCGAGGTGACGGTTACGACGGCGGATAAGGCCGAATTTCAACAGCGCCTGACCGATATTCAAACGGCGTGGACGGCGCAGGATGTGGCCGCGCTCCGCTCGTACCTCACACCGGAAATGCTGAGCTACTTCAGCGCGGCGCTGGCCGAGGACGCGAGCCGTGCGGTGCATAATTATGTGGAGTCGGTGGAATTGTTGCAGGCGGAGGTGCTCGAAGCTTGGGCGGAGGAGGGAACGGACTATGCGACCGTCTCCTTGCGATGGAGCGCGCGCGACTACACTGTGTCGACCAGCATCCCAAAGGGGACGCCGGGGTATCTCGTGGACGGCAACGAGCAGACGCTGAGCGAGACGCGCGAAGTTTGGACCTTCATGCGCGCGCAGGGTGGGCGCTGGCTGCTATCGGCCATTCAGCAGTAGGGTCGACGTAATCTTGGCAGGGTGGCGGCTGGTTCAGCGAGTCAGCCGCCGAACCAGTGCCAGAGCAGGGGCGTCAGCGAATAGACCAGCACCGAGCACCCTACCGCAATTGCCGCACCGATGAGTCCCGCTACGTAGAGCCCAGCAAAGGGTGCGACAAGCACCACGCCGATCATCACCATCGCGACGGCGCGATGCTGTTCATAAAATGCTCGACGCCCGTCAGCGGACAATAAATTAGACGATAGTGAGGTCGGGACAGGCGGCATGGCGGCTTTCGTTGAGCTGCTCGGCTCCAGTCTGCAGGCAGGCATATGGTGAGGCGCAGAGTGGCCGCAGAAAACAGTGTCGCTACCAGGGTGGACGCTGCTGTGCCGTAGGTCGCGACAGACGCTAGGCGTCGTCCGATTCAATGTCCGCGATGGCCTGGGTGATGGCCTCGACAAAGGCCACCGGTTGGGCCAGGGCCTGCTCGGTCAGCTGAAATTCAGAGACCAACACACCGGCCGAATCCACGATGATCAGCCGATAACCCGCGTTCATAGTGGCGCTCCCTGGTGTTGGCCCTGCGGCGTGAGCGAGAATGAGCCGCTCGGCCTAGTCCGGACTGTCCTCAGCAACTGTGGACGGATCCTGAGGGGGCGGCACCTTCGCGGTCGCTGCCGCGTTCTTTGCCGTCGCCGCACTGCGCTTCTTGCGAAACCCCACATAGACCTGCGGGGCCGGGGGATTGTCCTTTTCCAATTCCGGGCGTGCGAACCTCATCTGGGAACCTCCATGCCGTCCGGTGATGATCGTGCGAGTCCTCACCCTACCTGATCCACAAGGGACAATTCCACCGTGACCTGCGGAAGCTCACCCTCTTGATCCGCAACGTGTTGGCCGCCCGCCGCCGTTGTTAATACAGTAACAACTCCCGACCCCTTTGGGTTGGCCGACCCCTTTGGGTTGGCGTGCTGTATAGCGCGAGGCCATCACCTGGGTAAAACGCTATGAGCGAGCGGGGGCTCAACCGACGAACGATTCGTCGATTGAGCCCCCGTGAACTAAGAACTTGCTGCTTCGACCTATTGCATCTGCTCCAAGGCCTGCTGGGTCAGCGGTCATACATCGAACGGTGTCGTCCGGTGCATGGAGGCCGCTTCGCATGTGTCGCGGCATCGAGGCAGGTCCGAAAACCCAGCCCGTCCTTAGTTGGGTCTGATGATCCGTCCCTCAATACCCATCGAGAAGGGCTGCGGGAGCGTTTGGATGTAAGTGATCAAGGCATCCAGATCAAGCGGCCCACCGACCTTGTTTTGTCCCTGCACCAGGACGGTGAAGTTGTCTCCGCCGGCCGCGATGAAACTATTGACGGTGACAGAGTAGGTGGCGTTCCGGTCGATCGGTGTATTGTTCCGTCGAATCTCGACGATGCGATCGCCGACTGGGCGGTTGTTGTCCCACGTATAGGTCAGGCCTGATGGCTTCAAGATACGCGCAAACGGCTGGTTCAGCCATTGTTGGTTCAGCAGGTCATACAGTTGTTGGCCGGTCAGGTCCATGCGCACCAAACTGTTGCCGAACGGTTGGATCGTGAACAGCTCGCCGAACGTGACCGGGCCGGCCAGGAGGTTGGCCCGGATGCCGCCCGGATTCATGAAGGCGAAATCGGTACCGAGGGCTGCGCGTTGCGCGTCGGCGATCAGATTGCCGATCGACGACTCGCCGGCCGGATTCTCGGTTTGGAGCAGGTCGGTGGTCACGTCGCCGATCACGCGGTTGACGAGCGGCGCGACCTTGGATTCGGCCTGCTTCACGAGCTCGGCGACCTTCGTATCGGGCGTGAGGCCGGGACCTGCGTCGGCGAAGGTTGTCACGATCGCCGCGCTCTTGGCGACGACGTCGCGGGTGTGCCGATCGATCGATACGTCAATGTCTCCATAGGCCGTGCTGGCCGAGAAGGCCTGCGTGACAAGGATCTCCGTCCCGTTCTTATTCTTGAGCAGGGCGTTGGTGAAGGAATGGGCGTGTCCGGACACGACCACGTCCACATCGTCGTCCAAGAGGGAGACGATGTCGGCGATGTCCTGCCCCGTCACCACCGCGCCCGGTTGGGTGGGCCCTTGATAGGCCGTCTGCGTCCCGCCTTGATGGATGAGGACGATAAACGTGCGGATGCCGTCCTCTTTGCGGAGCTGGCGCACGTAGCGATTGATGCTGTCGGCTTCGTCGAGAAATTTCAGTCCCGCGACGCCGCTGGGCGTCACGATGGTGGGAGTTTGCTTGAGCACGGCTCCGATGAAGGCGAGCCGCACCCCGTTGACCTGCTTGATGACGAAGGGCGGCAGCACGGGCTTGCCGGTCTTTTCGTCGACCACGTTGGACGACACTGTCGGGTACCGAGCGCCGCGATAGGGATTGTCCAAGAAGGGCCCGGTCTTATGGTTGCCGCCGTTTAAGAGGCGAAACAACTCGTCTTTGCCCTCATCAAACTCATGGTTCCCCGGCGTGCCGACCAGGTTGCATTTCGGATGCATCCGACGGTCGCGCTGGTCTTCTTTGGATTCGTTGTCCTCCCAGGGACGCGTGCGATCATGTTGACGATCCTCGAATTGGCAATAACGATTAGACCGGAGGTTGAGAAAATCGATCGCCGGTTCGTCCTGAAGGAGCGCCGATTCTGGCGGCGAGGCGCCCACGTGATCGCCGGCATGCACGATGATCGTCCGGTCGGCAAGCTGGGGGTCGTTCGGGTCTGTTTGGGCCGCCTCCAGATAGGACGCCAGCACGGCGGCGCCTCCGACCGGGCGGTTCGCCACGCGTCGGCCTGCTGAAATCTGCCCATGAAAGTCGTTCATGCCGAGAATCTGCACCTTTATCAGCGACTCTTTGTCCTTACTCGAGAAGTCGGAGGCCTTCCACTCCAGCCGCTTCCCGGCGTCCTCGCGCAGCTCAAGCGTATCGGCGGCCTCGTCGTCGCGGTCCCACTCGTGGGAAGGATGCTCGGCCGAAGCCTCGGCGAAGGCCGGAAAGGTTGCGCAGGTAGCGCCCACGCAGAGCGTGCTGAACAGGGCGAATCTAACCGCGCGCTTCAGGATGATATCGTCGATTCTCATAGCGAGACTCCTTTTGGACATGGTGGACCATTCCGTGACCAGCCTTCGGGTCTGCGTACGCTGCGTACAGGGTGTTACGCGCCTCCTGAGCCATCACTGCGCAGGGTATGTTGGGCATGCTACGAACGGGTCGGGAAATGTCTCACATCCGGTAAACTTCTGATCCCGAGGAGAGGACTGGTCGCTGGGGGAGCAGTGCGGGGGGAGAATCTTCGGAATGGGGCCGTGTCATCCGTGGCGATTCAGTGCAAGCCGTCGTCCGATGCGCTGTCCGCAATCTGGTGAGTGGTGCCGCAACAACCGGCATCGGCTGGGGCGCGGGCTCTCACCGTCAGCATGAGCGATGAACCACTCCCGACCCATTATTTCGACCCATTATTTGCCAAACTGAGTGGCGCGAGAGAGACCATGCCGCGGGGGTGTAGTGGGAGGGCGAAGTGGATGAGGCGGTGGGGGAGAGGGAAGAGCGCTGGAAACGCGAACGGCGGGAGGGCTCGTGGGGAGCCGTCCCGCCGCTCGGTAGTGTGACGCTTCGTGCCGACTACTCGTCCTTGTGACCGCGGGCCTTGTCGCGGCCCTGCTGGCCGTTTTCACCGGCGACTTCATCGGCGCGATCCCGGCCGTGCTTTTTCCCCTTCCCTTTTCCTTTGCCCTTCTCCTTGTCTTTGCCGTGCTTCTCGTTGTCCTGATCGTTGCCCTCGCCCTCGTGCTTCTTCTTATTCTTGTGCTTGTGCTTCTTGCCTTTGTGTTTGCCTTTGCCCTCGTGGTCGTCTTCCTTCGCGTCTTTCTGTTCGTCGGATGGAGCGGGTGCGGGTGCCGTGGTTGGAGTGGTTGGGGATGCCGGTGGCGCAGCGGGCGGTGTCGTCGTCTCGACGCTTGGGCTCTGCGCCAGAGCCACGGTAAAGGTGAAGAGGACGGCGCCGGACACAAACGAGCTGATGATTTTGAACATACGGGTCCTCCTGTCGGACTGGGTGATGGGTGCGGATGCCTCAGCCTGTTCCCTGCCACGATGCATCGTACTTGGCGGATCGGTCAGGGAGGCGAGCACAGGGATACTCACAGGCAAGTCTGCCACGAGGATGAAGGAGGCCCAAGGCAATCTTCACAATCGAACGCGCAAATTATGGAAGAGAGCGTCCGGCGCCCAGTCAGCGGTCTGTCTGGGCTAGCGTGGTCAGCAGGTCCGCAGGGGTGGTGAGGATGTGGGCGGCGCCGCGGGCGCGGGCGTCGGCGATGAAGGTCTCGCGTTCGTCGTCGGATTTGGCCCAGACGGCGGCCCAGCTGGGGAGTCCGGCGGCCACGGCGGCTTCGACATCCAGTAAGGAATCGCCGATGTACACGCTGCTGGTGGCACGGTCCGCCAGCGCGCCGAGCGCGGTGAGGGCCGCGTGAATGCCCTGCGGGTCTGGTTTCGGCTGCGCCACCTCGGTTTCGGTGATGACGACTTCAAACGGCACGAGCTGCGCGATCGGCTCGGTGATCGTCCAGGCGGGGCGGCTTTTCCCTGTGACGATGCCGAGGCGGTAGCCCTGCTCCCGAAGGGTGCGCAATGTGCCGGGCACGCCGTCGTACACGCCGTCGAAATGTGTCGCGTGCAGGCGACGGTAGTAGTCGAGAAAGAGCGTGAAGGCGTCGGCGGGCGCGCGGCCCCGGCTGTCTGCGCCGAGCACTTTTTCGAGCAGCCACGTTTCCGACCGCGGCCGCAGCGCCAGCAAGCCTAAGGTTTCGGTCTGCGCAAAGGGGCGTCCGTACCACTGCTCAAACGTGCAGCGATACGCCTCCATGTAGAGGCGCCAGGTGTCGATGAGTGTGCCGTCGAGATCGAAGAGCAGAGTGCGGATCATGGGCGTGTCTGGCGATCGGGTGATGGGTCGTCGATTGTGATGGGTGATAGACGAGGCCGCCGCCGAGCGTGGCGGCTGCTGCGCGGGCCTAGGGTTTTTTCGGACGGAGGCGCTCGGTGAGGACCGGGTACTTTTCTTCGGCGATGCCGATGTTGCCGTCCGCCGCGTTGGCGGCGATCACGCGCAGCGCAATGCCGTCCGGCGCGTCCTGTTGTTTGGGCACGAAAAACGGCGCCTCGAACTGGCTGCGTTCGCCGGAGAAAAACATCTGCAGGCGTTCCACGACGCGCCCGCCGATGAGCACTTCCCCGAAGATGGAAATGCCGCGCGCATCCCAATCCCCATGCGGCCGCACCGGCGCGCCGGACAGGGTGCGCACGGAGGCGCGGAGCGTGACGTCCTCGCGGGCTATCAGCGCCTCGCCTTTCGTCGGCGATTCTATCTGCACGAGGTAGCCGTACAGCGCCAGGACAATGCCGTCGCCCGTCATGTGCTGGCCGGGAATCAGCCAGGTGGTGGTGCTCACCCGTTGTCCGGCAGTGGGGTAGGCGAGTGGGCCCTGCGCGGTAATTTCGACCTGCATCGGCGCCGCGAGGTAGAGCGTGGTGACGAATTCGGCGGCGGGTGTCGAGCTGTAGAGCGGCTCCCGCATGAAGTGCGGGGTGCGCATGATTTGGTTTTGGTCGCCGGCCTCGCCCTGTTGAATGCCGCTGGCCAGCATTTCCCCGGTAGCCACGTTGGTGATGGTCACACGCGCGCCGCCGACGGCGCGGCCCAACACGAGCGAGCCGTGGCCGACCACGCGGATTTTCACCGTGGTGGCGAGCGCTTCGTTCAGCGGCTCGTCAGGGTTGGGAGGGGCTTGCGCGTGGGAGGCGCTGGGAAGCCACAGCGTGGCGGATAGCAGGCAGAGGGTGAGCCAGCCGGCTGAGACAGCCCCTCGACCGGTCGCGCGGAGCGCGCCTACCGCCGTGCGTCGGCTCATTTTACCTTCGTGCCGGGATCGACGGCTTCGGACACCGTCATCAGGCCGCGCACCTCACTGTCGCCGGCGGCCAGCACCATGCCTTGCGATTCGATGCCCATCAACTTGGCGGGCTTGAGGTTGGCGACGATCACGATGGTTTTCCCGACGAGCTGATCCGGTTCGTACTTCTTGCCGATGCCCGCGACGATCTGCCGTTGCTCCGTGCCGAGGCTGACCTGCAGCTTGATGAGCTTGTCCGATTTCGGGACGCGCTCGGCCGTCAGCACCGTGGCCGTCTTCAGTTGTACTTTGAAGAATTCGTCGATGGTGATCTGCGGCGGCCCGGCCGGTGCCGCGGGGGCGGCAGCTGGTGTGGGCGCAGACGGCGCAACGGATGCGGCTGTGGAAGCGGGTGACGGCGGCGTAGCTGGCGATGCTGGCGTTGGCGTTGGACTGTCGCTCACGGGCGTGACTCCTGGTTGTGCGGCGGCTGCAGCGGCTGGTTTGGATGCCGCGGCGGCCTTTGGTTTGGTCTCAGGTTTTGCGGTGGTTGGTTTGACCGCCTCGATACGTGGAAACAGGATGCGGCCCTTCCGAATGGGGGAGCCGGGCTTCAATCCGCCCCATGTCTGTGGAGCGGCCAGCAGCGGCTCAGTCGGTGACAGTGTCAGACCCAACTGCGTAGCGAGTTCTTCCGCAGTGCGCGGCATGAACGGCAGCAGGCACAGGCTGAGCAGCCGCAGCGTCTCCGCCATGTGGTAGAGCACGGTCTGCAGGCGCGGCGCCTCGGTCGGTTGTTTCGCCAGCGTCCAGGGCGCGGTCTTGTCGACATATTGATTCGCTAGTTGCACCACACGCCAGATGTGTTCCAGCGTGCGGTTGAATTCCAACCGTGGCAGGGTCTCGTCCAGGTGGCGATTCACGAGGTCGAGTGCGGCCTGTTGCAGTTCGCGTTCAAGGTCCGTTGCGGGCCCCGGCTCGGGCACGGCGCCGCCGCAGCTTCGTTCGATCAACGTCAGGGTGCGGCTCAGGAGATTCCCGAGTCCGTTGGCCAAGTCGCTGTTGATCCGGCCGACCAGCGCGTCGCGCGAAAAATCGCCGTCATGGCCGAAGGGCACCTCGCGCAGCAAAAAGTAGCGGAAGGTGTCCACGCCGAACTCGTCGGCCATCGCGTTGGGATCGACGACGTTGCCGCGACTCTTGGACATTTTCTCGCCGTCCACCGTCCACCAGCCATGCGCAAAGATCGTCTTGGGCAACGGCCGTCCGAGCGCCATCAAGATGGTCGACCAGTAGACCGCGTGGGTCGTCAAAATATCCTTGCCGACCAGGTGCACATCGGCGGGCCAATAGCGGTCGATGGAAGGCGTCGGCGCCAGGTAATCCAACCCGGAAATGTAGTTCGTCAGCGCGTCGAACCAGACGTAGGTGACGTAGTCCTTGTCGAAGGGCAGTTCGATCCCCCAGGACAGCCGAGACTTGGGGCGCGAGATTGAGAGATCGCCCAGCTTGTGGGTCGTGAGAAAGCCGAGCACTTCGTTCCGGCGCGACTCGGGACGGACAAAATCCGGGTTCGCTTGGATGTGCGCGATGAGGCGGTCTTGATACTGCCCCATCTTGAAAAAATAGTTCCGCTCGCTGAGCTGTTCGACGGGGCGTTTACAGTCCGGACAGAGCCCGCCTTCCACGTCTTTTTCAGTCCAAAAGCGTTCGTCGAAGAGGCAATACCACCCAGTGTATTGATCCGAATAGATCAACTGGTTATCGAACAATTGTTGAAGGAATCGTTGAACGATGGTTTTGTGCGGCGCATCGGTGGTGCGAATGAACGCGTTGTGCGTCGTGTTCAGGCGCTCCCACAGGGTCTTGAAGCGCGGCACGATGGCGTCGCAATAGGCCTGCGGTTCGACACCGGCTTTGGCCGCGGCCTGCTGCACCTTCTGCCCATGCTCGTCGACGCCGGTGAGGAAGAACACCTCGCGTCCACGGAGGCGTTGATAACGCGCCAACACGTCGGCGGCCACGGTGGTGTACGCGTGTCCGATATGCGGCACGTCGTTCACGTAGTAGATCGGTGTCGTGATGTAAAAGGGATCGGCCATCGGCTGGGTCTGCGTGGTGCGCTGTGGTCGTGTGTTAGTGGTCGTGCGAGTCGGTCAACTGGGACGCCGCAAGATACCAGGAGCGTGAGGCGAATGCTACGGGTTGGGCGCCGCGCTGGCGTCGATGGCGCATCGCGATTCTGATCGCGCGCCCCACTCCACGGCGTAGGCGAGGCAGGGATGCGTTGGGCGGCTTAGCGTGGGGTCGTGGGCGCGAGCGTGGCGTCGCGGAGTTGCAGCAGAACACGTTCGAGCATGAGCTGCGGATTCAGATTGCGGGTGCTGTTCCGTTGAAACGTGTCCAACTCGACGAGCACCTCCGTCAGGCGGTCCAGGTCGGCTGCGTCGGCCAGGGTTTGCAGTGCCCGCGTATGGTCCGGGTGGTTCAGGCGGTCCGGCTCGACGCCGAGCTTGAGCAGGGCGATGTCGTGAATCCAGACGGCCAGCCGATCGATCACATCGGTGACGGAATCCTCACCCTTCGCCAAGGCTTCGGCAGTGGTGAGAATCGTCGTGACGGAGCGCAGCGCGGCGGGGGCGGTGAGGGTGGCCAGTTGGTCGTGCTGTGTTCGCTGTTCGGTCAGGTCGGTCGCCATCGCGGCGCCCACGCGACCTTCGGTGACGGCGGCGGCCAACTGCGCGTCGGCCTCCGTCATGCCGCGCAATCGAACGAGTGCGTCGTGCGTGTCACGCCGCGTCGGCGCGGTCAGCCGGAGCGACTGGCATCGCGACCTGATCGTCGCGGGCAGGGCGAAGGGGCGACTGGTGACGAGGATCAGCAGCGCAAACCCCGGCGGCTCCTCCAGCGTTTTCAACAGCGCGTTGGCCGCTTCGATAGTGAGGCGGTCGGCGTCGTCGATCAGGCAGAACTTCCGCTCGGCTACCAGCGGGCGATAGATCAGCCGACTTTCCAATTCGCGAATGTCTTCGATGCGGATGCGCGGCGTCGCCCCGCTGGTGTCCGGCGCGATTAGGCAGAGATCCGGGTGTGTGCCATGCTCGATCTGTTCGCAGGAGCGGCAGTGACCGCAGGCCTCCGCCTGGCCGTCCGGATGTGGTTGATCGCAGCACAGCGCTTGGATGAAGCGCAGGGCGAGCAGGCGTTTGCCGATGCGGTCGGGTCCGTGAAACAGGTAGGCGTGTGCTACGCGATTGTGCAGAATCGCCGCGCGCAGCAGCGCGGTAGCGCGGTCGTGTCCGACGAGGTCGGCGAAGGGCATGGTTAGGTCGGTCCCGCCGTCCGTGTTGTACCGGCGCCCGGACGCGAGGCCCTGGTGCGCAGGAGCCGGTTGACGGCCTGTTCAATGTCCAGCGTGATCAGTTCCGGCGCGCGATGGCCGTCAATCAGCTGGATGCGGCGCGGATGCTGCTCGGCGAGGGCGCGAAATCCACGGCGCACGCGTTCGTGAAAGCGGAGCGACTCGGCGTCGATGCGGTTGATCTCCAGTTGATTGTGGTGGCGCCGTTGCAGACCCACGTCCACCGGCACATCGAGCAGGAGTGTGAGGTGCGGGGTGAGTGAGTGCGACGCGACGCGGTTCATCGCGGTCAGTAACGTGCGGTCGAGTCCACGACCATAGCCCTGGTAGGCCATAGTCGAATCCGCATAGCGGTCGCAGAGGACGATTGTCCCCTCTGCCAGCGCCGGTTGGATCACCTGCGCGACATGCTGGCTGCGCGACGCGAGTACGATCATCGCTTCCGCCCAGGGCGTGATGGGCTCCTGCTGCCGTGCCAATAGCGCGCTGCGCAGTTGCTCTGCGACCGGCGTGCCGCCCGGCTCCCGCGTCTCCAACACGCTGTAGCCCTGCCTGCGCAGCCACTGGGCCGCCGCACGGCACTGGGAGGACTTGCCGCTCCCCTCGATTCCTTCGAAGGTGAGGAAGAGTCCGCGGGGTCCGGTTCGCGAGGGCGATTTTTTTGCAGCGGTGGCCATGGGTTTCAACGATGAATTTCGGTCGTCATCCTAGTCCAAGTATCTGAAAATTAGCAAGAAAATGCTTGCGGTCATTCTTGTCCTCCCGGTATGATGCACCGTTCGCTGCCGCCACCCCCAATGAGACCCTTCCAAGCCACCCTCAAGCGCTATTTTTTAACCGGCTTGTTGGTTGTCACGCCCATCTGGGGCACGGTGCTGGTTCTGAAAACGTTGTTCGTCGCGGTGGACGGCATTCTCGGCGACATGGTCGCGCGTGTGCTGACCTCTGGGACCTATGTGCCGGGGTTGGGAATCGTCGCGCTGTTTCTGTTGATTCTTGCGGCGGGCGTCTTCACCACGAATGTCATCGGGCGCCGCATGATGCGCTGGTGGGACGCGGTGCTCAATCGCGTGCCGGTCGTGCGCGGCATCTACTCGACGATCAAATCGATGATGGATGTGTTGTCGGTCAGCGAGCGCGGTGCGTACCGGCGCGTGGTGCTGATTCAGTTTCCCAAAGCCGGCAACTACTGTTTTGCGTTTGTGACGGGAACGTCCGGTAAGGACGCGCAGGCGGTCGCGAAGGAGCCGTTGGTGAATGTGTATGTGCCGACGTCGCCGAATCCGACCTCGGGATATTTTCTGTTGGTGCCGGAGAAAGAGGTCACGCCGGTGAACATCACCGTGGAAGAGGCGATGAAGCTGATCGTGTCCGGCGGCCTGTATTCGCCGGAGACGCAGGCGCCGCGTGTGGAGGGTGCGCCCGCCTGGCCCAGCGTGACGGTGAAGCAGCCGAGCGTGGGCGTGCCGACCGTGTGAGGAGCACGCATCGGTGGCCGGTGGGCCTGGTGAAGCGAATGGGTGAATGGGTGTGAAGAGGTAACGCGCATCGAGTATGGAGCGAGAGGGCAAACGATGAGCGACAGTGCGGAGCAGGCAGGGCAGGGCCTCGGTGTCATTGTGATGGCCGCGGGCCTCGGCAAGCGCATGCAGTCGAAGATGGGGAAGGTGCTGCACCCGGTGGTGGGGCGGCCGATGGTGCTCTACGCCCTGCGGTTGGCGGAGCGCGTCGGCGATGCGGGCGTAGCGGTGGTCGTCGGCCATCAAGGCGACCGTGTGCGCAAGGTCCTTGCGGCGCAGACGGTTGCGGTGCCGGTGCAGATTGTTGAACAGACGCAGCAGTTGGGCACGGGGCATGCGGTCATGCAGGCGCGGCCGGTGTTTGCCGCGAGCGGAACGCCCGCACCGGGAGCCTATTTGATTTTGAACGGCGACACGCCGTTGCTGACCGACGAGACGATCGACGCGCTGCTGAAGACCCATCGTGCGGAGGGCGCGGCCGTGACGATCTTGACGGCGCGCTTGCAGGACCCGTCCGGATATGGACGCGTCGTGCGCGAGCGGGCCAGTGTGGCGCATCCGCCCGGGTTACAGCCTGCCGTCGTGCGCATCGTCGAGGATAAGGACGCCACGCCGGAGGAAGCGGTGTTGAATGAAATCAACGTCGGGACCTATGTCGTGGACGGGGCGTTTTTATTTCAGGCGCTGGATCGTCTGCAGCCGAATAATGCGCAAGGCGAATACTACCTGACGGATATTTTGGGCATGGCCGTCGCCGAGGGGCGACGTGTCTCGGCTGCCACGTTGCGCGATGCGTCGGAAGGGCTGGGCGTGAACACGCGCGTGCAGCTTGCGGAGGCCGAGCACACGATCCGTGACCGTATTCGTACGCAGTGGATGGCCGCCGGCGTAACGATGAAGGATCCGGCGACGACGTGGATCGACGCGGACGTAACGATCGGACGCGACACAGTGCTGCATCCGCAGGTGACGCTCGAGGGCAAGACGGTCATCGGCGAGGATTGCGTGATTCGGTCGCAGGTCCGGATCACGGATTGTACGATCGGGCGCGCCGTCGAGATTCTGGATTCCTCGGTGCTGCGCGAGGCGACGGTCGATGCCGAGGCGGCGATCGGCCCGTTTGCGCATTTGCGACCGGGCGCGGTCGTGCGCACGCATGCCAAGGTCGGCAACTTTGTGGAAATGAAAAAGACGGAGTTGGGCGAAGGCGCGAAGGCCAATCACCTGACCTATTTGGGCGATGCGGTGATCGGCAAGGGCGTGAATATCGGCGCGGGGACCATCACGTGTAACTACGATGGCGTGCACAAGTACACCACGGTGATCGAAGACGATGTGTTCATCGGCAGCGACAGTCAGCTGGTGGCGCCCGTGCGCATTGGGCAAGGTGCGCTGATCGCGGCCGGCACCACCGTCACGCAGGATGTGCCGGCGCAGGCGCTGGTGATTGCACGGACTCCGCAGGTTGTGCGGCCCGGATGGGCGGCTAAGCGGCGAGCCGCGGCGCAGGCGGAGGCGTCGGGCACGAAGCACGCGACAGGCAGCATGAGCAAGACGGCGCCCAAGGCGATGCCGAAAACCGTATCCAAGCCGAGGCCCTCGGCCGCAACAGGCAAGGCGCCGAGTGCAGCGAAGGAATCGCGGACGGCTGCCGCGAAGGCCAAGGCCGGTACCAAGCCGCAAGCTCGACGGACTGCGCAGCCGCAACGAACGACCGCGCGGCCCAAGGGCAACAGGCCTCAACGACGCATCACAGCCGGACCTCGGTCGACCAAGAGGAGGACCTAAGACTATGTGCGGAATCGTCGGCTACGTAGGCACGGAAGAAGCGGTTCCTGTCTTGATCGGCGGGCTCAGGCGCTTGGAGTATCGCGGGTACGATTCGGCGGGTGTGGCCGTACATCAGGGCGCGAAGATCGATGTGCGCCGCAGCGTCGGTAAGCTCGTCAATTTGGAAAAGGCGCTGCAGAAGAAACCGCTCGCCGGGCATATCGGCATCGGCCATACGCGTTGGGCGACGCACGGAAAGCCTTCGGAGCAAAACGCGCATCCGCACCGATCCGACGGGTGCGTGCTGGTGCACAACGGCATTATCGAAAACTACGTGCAGCTGCGCCAGCAGTTGGAGAAGGACGGCTACAAGTTCGAATCCGAAACCGATACGGAAGTGGTGGCGCACCTCATCAACCGCTCGGTCAAAAAGGGCCTGAGCCTGGTGGATGCCGTGCGCGCGGCCACGACAGAGATTCGCGGCAGCTACGCGATCGCGGTCATCTCGGAGCGGGAGCCGGGCACCATGGTCGCGGCGCGCTCGGGCTGTCCGTTGGTGGTGGGTCGCATGAAGGGTGCCGCGATCGTGGCCTCCGACGTGATGGCGATGTTGGAGCATACGCGCGACGTGTTCTACCTGGAAGAAGGCGATGTGGCCGAGGTGACGGCGGCGGACATCAAGATTTCCGACAACGAGGGGCGCCCGATGGCGCGGAAGGTCACGAAGGTGACTTGGGATGCGGAGGCGGCGGAGAAGGCCGGCTTCCCGCATTTCATGTTGAAGGAAATTTACGAGCAGCCGCAGACGATTCTGGACACGATGCGCGGTCGCTATTCGTTTGAAGAGGGCGAAGCGGACCTGCCGGACATCGGCCTGACGAACGAGCAGTTTGCGGCCGTCGGGCGCATGTGGATCGTGGCCTGCGGCACCTCCTGGCATTCCGGGTTGGTCGGCAAGTATCTGCTGGAGGAAATGGTCCGGACGCCGGTGCAGGTGGATATCGCGTCGGAGTTTCGTTACCGCGACCCGCTGGTCGAGAAGAACGACCTGTTCGTGACGATTTCGCAGTCCGGCGAAACGGCGGATACGTTGGCCGCCGCGCGCGAGGCGAAGGCGAAGGGCGCTCGCGTGGTCTCCATCGTCAATGTCGTCGGCAGCACGCTCGCCCGCGAATCGGACGGCGTGTTCTACACGCATTGCGGCCCGGAGATCGGCGTGGCGTCGACGAAGGCGTTTACGAGTCAGCTGACGGCGCTCTACATGCTGGCGCTGCACCTGGGGCGTGTGCGTGGGACTCTCTCGAAGAAAGACGGGAAGGCCTGGCTGGATCGGTTGGTGGCCTTGCCGGCGCTGGTGAAGAGCATCCTGGCGCGCGAGGCCGAAATCGTGGCCATCGCCAAGCGCTACTATAAGAAGCGCAACTTCCTCTACCTGGCGCGCGGCATTAACTATCCGATTGCGCTGGAAGGCGCGTTGAAGCTCAAGGAAATTTCGTATATCCATGCGGAGGGCTACGCTGCCGGCGAAATGAAGCACGGGCCGATTGCGCTGATCGACAAGGATATGCCGGTCGTCGTGCTGGCGCCGCGCGATCGGTTGTACGAGAAGACCGTCAGTAATTTGATGGAAGTGAAGGCGCGGCATGCGCCGGTCATCGCCATGGTGGCGGAAGGCGAACGTGAGCTCGGCAAGACCGCCGATGCGGTGTTCACGATTCCCGACACCGATCCGTTGCTGTCGCCGATCCTGTTTACGATTCCGTTGCAGTTGCTCGCGTACCACATTGCGATCCTGCGCGGGGCCGACGTGGATCAGCCGCGCAATCTGGCCAAGAGCGTCACGGTGGAATAGCGGCTGCCGGGACGGCATCGACCCGGCCGCAGGGGGAAAGGACCAGGAGTCATATGGAAGTGACCCGAGCGGATGTGGAAAAGGTGGCGCAGTTGGCTCGCCTGCGTATCGCCGAGCAGGAGCTGTCGATGTTTGCGGAGCAACTGACGTCGATTTTGAATTACGTCGAGCAGTTGAAGGCGGTCGGCACCGACGGGGTGGCGGCGACGAGCAGTCCGCGCACGGCGGCCGACATGTCGCGGGAAGATGTTGTGCGGGCGTCCCTGCCGGTCGAGGCGGCGTTGGCGAACGCGCCGGAGGCGGAGGACGGGGCGTTTCGAGTACCGAAAATCATTGATGCGCGCTAAGTGCAGCGGCGTGATGCGCCGGCCTATGCGCGACACGAGAAAGAGGCGGAGTCATGTTTCGACAGATGTTGCGATCCAAAATCCATCGGGCCGTCGTGACCGATGCGAATCTTGAATATGAGGGCAGCCTGACCATTGATGCCGATTTGCTGGATGCGGCGGGCATTCTGCCCTACGAGTTTATCGTGATTTCCAACGTCAACAACGGCGAGCGATTTTCCACCTATGCGATGGCGGGGCCGCGGGGCAGCGGGCAGATCGTGGTGAATGGGCCAACCGCGCGCAAGGCCGTCGTAGGCGATAAGGTCATCATCTTTTGTTACGAGTATTTCCCCGAGGATGAAGCGAAGGTGCACAAGCCCAAGATCGTCCTGGTCGACGGGAAGAACCGCATTACGCAGAAGACGGGCTCATGATTCCGGTTCATAAGTACACGCTCGAAACGTTGCAGGCGCGGTTCACCGGGGCGGATACGACGGCGCGGGAAATCGCGCGCGGGTATTTTCAGCGCATCGGGCAGGTGGAGCCGAAGGTCCGGGCGTACCTGACGACGGCGAAAGAGGCGGTCACCGCGCAGGCGGAGGCGCTTGACGAGTCCTTGAAAGGCTGGCGACGGACGCAGCCGATGATGGCGATGCCGATCGCCATCAAGGACAACATTTGCACCGAAGGGCTGCGGACCACCTGCGCGTCCAAGATGCTGGAGCACTTTGTGCCGCCGTACGACGCGACGGTCGTCGCGCGGTTGCGGGCGCAGGGCGCGTTGCTGTTGGGTAAGACCAACCTCGACGAATTTGCGATGGGCTCGTCGACGGAGAATTCGGCCTTCGGGCCCTCGCGCAATCCCTGGAACGTGCAGTGCGTGCCGGGCGGGTCGAGCGGCGGGTCGGCGGCGGCGGTTGCGGCGGATGAATGTGTGGCGGCGCTCGGGTCCGACACCGGCGGGTCGATTCGACAACCGGCGGCTTTCTGCGGCGTGGTCGGGCTCAAGCCGACGTATGGGCGGGTCTCGCGTTACGGGTTGGTGGCCTTTGCGTCGTCCTTGGATCAAATCGGCCCGATTACCAAGTGCGTGGCGGACGCGGCGTTGTTATTGAACGTGATCGCCGGGTACGATCCGATGGACTCCACGTCGTCGACGGTGCCGGTGCCCGATTTCACCCGCGCGTTCAAGCGCAAGGATTTGCGGCGTGTGCGGATCGGCGTGCCGACGGAGTTTTTCGCCGAGGGGCTCGATCCCGAGGTGGAGGCGGCCGTGCGGACTGCGATCGATGAGCTGCAGCAGCTCGGCGCGGAGGTGAAGGAAATTTCGCTGCCGATGACCGGGGCGGCCGTCGCGACCTATTACGTGCTGGCGACGGCGGAGGCCAGCTCCAATCTCGCGCGATTCGACGGGGTGCGCTATGGGTTCCGTGCCGCGGATCGCAAGGACTTGATGGAGCAGTACATCGTGAGCCGCCAACAGGGCTTCGGCACCGAGGTGAAGCGGCGCATCATGCTCGGCACCTATGCGCTCAGCGCTGGCTACTACGACGCCTACTACGGGAAGGCGCAGGCGGTGCGCACGCTGATCACGCAGGATTTCGAGGCGGCGTTCAAGACGGTGGATTTGATCGCGACGCCCGTCACGCCGACGCCGGCGTTTCGCTTTGGCGAAAAGGTGGCGGATCCGTTGCAGATGTACCTGTCGGACATCTACACGATTTCGGTGAATCTGGCCGGGCTGCCGGCAATGTCGTTGCCCTGCGGGCTGAGTCGCGGCGGGCTGCCGATCGGCATGCAGTTGATCGCGCGGCCGTTCGAGGAAGAGGCGATTTTCCGTACGGCGAACCTGTACGAGCAGGTGACGCCCTGGCACACGAAGCGTCCGAATCTCCGGTAACACACGAGGGGAAGCCACATGACTGGACTTGAGATTGCCGCATGGATCGCCGCGGGCGCGTTGGTCGTCGCGGTCGCCTGTCTCGTGCCGGCGCTCGCGCAGGTGCGGCGGACGGCCGTCGTCGTGGAGCGGGTGATGGGACAGGTCGAAGCGGAGTTGCCCGGCTTGGTCGACGAGGTGCGGGCGGCGGCCGCCAATGTGAACACGCTGGCGGATCGCGCGCGGGGCGGTGTGGACCATGCGACCTCGCTGCTGCATGCCGTCGGAAAAGTGGGCGAGACGGTCTCTCGCGTCGGCTCGTTCGTGGGCGGCCCGAAGGCCTCGATGGTCGGCAATGTCATGAGTGTCATCGCCGGCGTGCGTGCGGCATCGGCGGCGGTGAAAGAACGACTGCAAGCACAAAGGGAGAATCACCATGGGGAATGATCACGGACCGTCTGCAGGGAATGTGCTGTTGGCCTTTTTGACCGGCGCGACGATGGGCGCGGTGGCGGCGTTGTTGTTGGCGCCGCGTACCGGCGAGCAGACGCGTGACAAGTTGCGGACCTATGCGCGTCAGGCCGAGGGGGAGCTGCATGACTTGGCGGATCGCGCGGGTGCCGCGTTCGACGACGTGGCCGAAAAGGTGACGGAGAAGGGCCGCAGTTTTGTGGAGACCCAGAAGTCGGTCATGAGCGAGGCGTTTCAAGCGGGTCGCGAGGCCATGCGCCGCGAACGCGAGCGCTTCGACGGAGAGAAGGGCGCGTGAATTACGAGGTTGTGGTCGGCGTCGAGGTGCATGCGCAGTTGCGGACGCGCTCCAAACTGTTTTGCGGCTGCAGCGTCGCGTTCGGTGCGGCGCCCAACACGCAGACCTGTCCGGTCTGTTTGGCGCTGCCGGGCAGTTTGCCCGTAGTGAATCGGCAGGCGATCGAGTTGGCGGTCCGCACGGGCTTGGCCCTCGGGTGTACGCTGCGCTCGCCGAATCATTTTGCGCGCAAAAACTATTTCTACCCGGATTTGCCGAAGGGCTATCAGATTTCGCAATACGAAGATCCGATCTGCGAGCACGGACGCTTGGAGATTCGCGTCGGGTCCGCGACGAAGTCGGTGCGGGTGCGGCGCGCGCATTTGGAAGAGGACGCCGGAAAGAATATCCACGTCGGCGGCACCGCGTGGAGCCGTGTGGACTTGAACCGGGCGGGCACGCCGCTGTTGGAGATCGTCACCGAGCCGGACCTGAATTCGGTGGACGAAGTGGTGGCCTATCTCAAGACCTTGCGCGACCTGCTGATGTACCTGGAGGTCTGCGACGGCAACATGGACGAGGGGAGCTTTCGCTGCGAGCCGAACGTCTCGTTGCGCCCCGTCGGCAGTGCGACGTTGGGGACGAAGGTGGAACTCAAGAACATCAACTCCTTCAAGTTTGCGAAGGACGCGATGGAATATGAGATCAAGCGGCAGGCGAAGCTCTTGGACGAGGGTGGGCGCGTGGTGCAGGAAACGCGTTTGTGGGACGGCGAGCGGGGGCAGACGGTGGTGATGCGCAGTAAGGAAGACGCGCACGACTATCGGTATTTTCCCGATCCGGACCTGCTGCCGATTGTGCTGGACCCGGTGTGGGTCGAAAGCCTGCGCGCCGTGTTGCCGGAGTCGCCGACCGCCAAGCAGGCGCGGTTTATCTCGGCCTACGGCCTGCCGGAGTACGACGCGGGAGTGTTGACGAGCACGAAGGCGCATGCGGATTATTTTGAAGCCTGTGTGGCGCTGTTCCCGCAGCCGAAGACGATCAGCAATTGGCTGATGGGCGAGGTGTTACGCGAGTGGAACCAGGCCGGCGTGACGCCGGAGGCTTCGGCGGTGACGCCGGAGCGGTTGGTCGGGCTGTTGCAATTGGTGGAGCAGGGCACGGTGAGTTTGAAGGCGGCCCGCGACCTGTTTCCGGAATTCTACGCCTCTGGAAAATCGGCCGAGCAGCTGGTGCAGGATAAGGGTGTGACGCAGGTATCCGATGAGGGCGCGTTGACGGCGATCGTCCACGACGTGCTTGCGAAACATCCGGCGCAGGTGGAGCAGTACAAGGGCGGCAAGCCGCAGGTGATCGGGTTTTTGGTCGGGCAGGTGATGAAGGCCTCCGGAGGAAAAGCGAATCCCGGGAAGGTCAATGCATTGTTACAGCGCGTCTTGGGAGCCTGAGCGATGGGCGCTCAGTGTACGGATCGAGCGTGCGGCCACGAGCATGAGCATGGAGGAGTCGCGATGAGCGCGATTGCGCAAGTAATCGGTCGACAGATTTTGGATTCGCGGGGCAATCCCACGGTCGAAGTGGATGTGGTGTTGGAGAGCGGCGCGCGCGGCCGGGCGGCGGTGCCGTCGGGGGCGTCGACCGGTGAAAAGGAAGCGATCGAGTTACGCGACGGCGACAAGAAGCGCTGGATGGGCAAGGGCGTGTCGAAGGCCGTGGGGAACATCTGCAAGCTTCTGGCGCCGAAGTTGTTGGGAGTGGATGCGGCGGATCAAGCGGGCATCGATCGCGCAATGATCGAGATCGACGGCACCAAGAACAAGAGCCGGGTGGGCGCCAACGCGATTCTCGGTGTGTCGATGGCGGTGGCGCGTGCAATGGCGAACGAGACGGGACAGCCGCTCTATCGCTATCTCGGCGGGGCGAACGCGCGGACGTTGCCGGTGCCGCTGATGAATATCATCAACGGCGGCGCGCATGCGGACAATCGACTCGACCTGCAGGAGTTTATGATTGTGCCGTTGGGCGCGGAGCGGTTCAGCGAGGCGCTTCGGATGGCCACGGAAGTGTTTCATGTCCTGAAGGGCATTTTGAAAAAGCGCGGGCTCAACACCGCCGTGGGCGATGAGGGCGGGTTCGCGCCGAATCTGGAGTCGAATGAGGAGGCCTGTGCCTTCATCGTGCAGGCCATCGAAGAGGCGGGCTACAAGGCGGGGCGCGACATCGCATTGGCGCTGGACGCGGCCGCGAGTGAATTTTACGACAAGGGGCGCTACCGCTTGGCGGCGGAGAAGCAGCCGGAGCGCTCGTCGGAGCAGATGGTCGACTACTACGCCAAGTTGGTCGAGCGGTACCCGATTGTGTCGATCGAAGACGGCATGAGCGAGCATGACTGGAAGGGCTGGCGGCTGCTCACGGAGCGGCTGGGCTCGAAGGTCCAGTTGGTGGGCGACGATGTGTTCGTGACGAACGTGAAGATTTTTGCCGAAGGCATCAAAGAGGGCATCGGCAATTCGATTCTGATCAAGGTGAACCAAATCGGCACGTTGACCGAGACGCTGGAAGCCATCGAGATGGCGAAGCGCGCCCGGTACACGGCGGTGGTGTCGCACCGATCGGGCGAAACGGAAGACACGACGATCGCGGATTTGGCGGTCGCGATGAATACGGGCCAGATCAAGACGGGTTCGCTGTCTCGGACGGACCGCTTGGCCAAGTACAACCAGCTGCTTCGGATCGAAGAGGAGTTGGGCGTTGGCGCGGTCTACTTGGGCCGGGCGGCGTTTTTGACCGCGTAGGCATGCACGGTCGCACTGTGCGCAGGGGAGTCGTCGCGTCGTTATGATTCAACGCAACCGCGGTCGAGTGGGGCTCGGGCGGCAGCGCCAGGTCTGGGAGTGGGGTGTGCTTGCGGCCTCGCTTCTGGTGGTGCTGCTGATCGTCTCCTTCTTTTTTGACGACATGGGATTCCCCCGGTATTGGCGGCTGCGCCAACAGGTCTCGCAGTTGGAACAGGATATTGCGACGTTGAAGTCGACGAACGAGCAGATGAAGGTCGATGTCGATCGGTTACGGTACGACCCGGAGCGCATTGAAATCTTGGCGCGGGAAGAGCTGGGATTGGTCAGGAAGGGTGAAACCGTGTATCACGTCACGCCGGATCCATCGGCGGTGCTGCGTTCATCGGGGCCTCGGGACGCGCGAGTGGGCGCGCCATGAAGTCCGGGACGGTCGCGCTGATCGGTCGTTCGAACGTCGGCAAGTCGACGCTGTTGAATAAACTGCTCGGCGAGAAAATTTCCATCGTCTCGAATAAGCCGCAAACGACGCGGCGGCGAATTTTGGGCGTGGTGCATCGGCCGGATGTGCAGATCGGCGTCCTCGACACGCCCGGGTTGCATGAGCCGAAGCATCGCCTCAATTCGCGGATGATTCGAACGGCGATCGAGACATTGGACGAGGCCGACATTCTCTATGTGGTGACGGACGCTACCGGCGGATCGCCGAACCGGGACCGTGCGGTCCTGCGTGAGGTGCAGCGGGCGGTGGCGCGGCGTGCGCGTCCGGTCTTTTTGGTCATCAACAAAGCGGATGCGGTGTCGAAGCCGCTGATCCTGCCGATGCTGGCGGCCTTCGACAAGGTCCATCCCTGGACGGCCATGGTGCCGGTGTCGGCGCAGACGGGGGAGAATCTCGACCGGCTCATCGATGTGACCGTGGAGGTCCTGCCGAACGACGAGCCCTTGTACGAGGACGACACGCTGACCGATCAGTCTATGCGGACGTTGGCGGCCGACTTGATTCGCGAACATGTTCTGCATCGCACCTATCAGGAAGTGCCGCATGCGGTGGCCGTCGAGATCGACGAATTTAAGGAAGAAGGGCGGCTCGCGCGGATTTCCGCCACGATTCTGGTCGAGCGGGAGGCGCACAAAGCGATTGTGATCGGCGAAGGCGGGGAGCGGCTGAAAGAAGTGGGGAGTCGCGCGCGCGTCGAGATGGAGCGCTTATTCGGGAAGAAGGTGTTTCTACGCCTGTGGGTGAAGGCTCGCGCCGCCTGGCGGGATGATGAGCAGGCCTTGGTGGAGTTGGGGTACTGAGCATGTCGCAGCCGACGGATGTCCACACGGATGCCGATGAGGGAGGCCGCACGCCTGACGGCGTCGTAGCGTCCGCGTCTCCGGCGGCTCCGAAAGCGGCGCCGCTGACGCGCGAGAGTGCGGACGGCGGACAATCGTCGTTCGATGTGTTGCTGGGGAATGTGGACGGCGCGCTGCGTCGCGGCGCCATCACGAGTCTCATTCGCCAATTAGGCCGCCTGCACCCGGCGGATACGGCGAAGGTGATCAGCCACCTCTCCTCCGATAAGGAAAAACGGACCGTCTTTGAATTGGTGCGCGGCGAAAAGCAGCGCGGCTTGGTGTTGGGCGAGCTGGATGCCGATAGCATCACGGCGGTGCTGGTCGATCTTCAGGCGCCCGACTTAGCCTGGCTGCTCAAAGACCAGGAAGCGGACGACGTCGCGTATATCTTGGGCGTGCTCCCCGACGAGCGCGCCCAAGACGTGTTGGCCTTGATGAAGGCCGATGTGTCGACGGAAGTCGCCGGCATCCTGCAGCATCCGAAGGACACGGCCGGCGGCATCATGACCACCGAGTTCTTCTCGATGTCCGAGGATGCGACCGCGCAGGAGACCATTCATGAGCTGCAACAGGCGACCGACGCCGAGAACGTCTACTATCTGTACGTCACCGATCGCGACGAGCGGCTGGTGGGCGTGCTGTCTTTGCGGCAATTGCTGACCGTGCCGCCGCATACGCCGCTGAAGCATATTATGGCGCGCGATGTCATGCGTGTGACGGTCGACATGGACCAGGAAGAGGTCGCGCGGCAGGTCGCCAATTACAATCTGTTGGCGATCCCCGTGACGGAAGCCGACGGCACGCTGGTCGGGATTATTACGGTGGACGACGTCGTCGACGTCATCCGTGAAGAAGCCACGGAAGACATGATGAAGATGGCGGGCGCGCCGGAGGACGACGCGCTGTCGCGGTCGTCGAGCCTGAGCGCCGCGCGGATACGATTCCCCTGGCTCTTTACGAATTTGTTCGGCAGTCTGCTTTCCGGCGCCATCTTGTGGTACTTCCGCTATGCGCTGCATGAGGTGACGGCGATTGTGAGTTTTATTCCCGTCATTGCGGCGATGGGGGGCAATGTCGGCCTGCAGTCCTCCACGCTGATCATCCGCGGGTTGGCGACCGGCTCCATTGAGCTCGGTGACGTGTGGAAAGTGTTTTTGCGTGAAATTCGTGTGGCGTTGTTGCTCGGCATCGTCTGCGGCGTGCTCCTCACGCTGATCGGGTGGATGTGGCATGGGCATGCGGCGTTAGGGATGGTGGTGGGCGCGTCGTTGGTGGTGGCGTTTCTCGTGTCGACCAGCATGGCTACTTTCATGCCGATCGTGCTGAAGCGTAATGGGATTGATCCGGCGGTGGCGGCCGGTCCCTTCGTGACGACGGCCAACGACATCACGGGCATCACCATCTACTTGGCGCTCGCGACGCTGTTGCTCGAATATCTGCGGTAACGGGTGGGCGCGCATGCGCCCGGTGCTCCTGTCTGGGCGCGTCGATCCAGAGAATCCATGCCGCTACTTGATACCCCGGCCATCGGTCTCAAAAGTCGTAAGTGGGGCGAAGCCGACCGCATCGTGACGTTTTTTACGCTGCGGTACGGGAAGATTCGTGGCGTCGCGCGCGGGGCCAGGCGGTTGAAGAGTCGCTTCGGCAGCGGGCTCGATCCCTTCGCCCACTCGCATGTGCAGCTGTTCGAAAAGCCGCATGACACGCTGTTTCAGATTCGGCAGGTGGACGTGCTCGAGCCGTTCATGCTGCTGCGCGAGGCGCTGGATGTGATGACGGCGGCGGCCCGCATGGTGAATACCGTGGCGGCGGTGACGGCGGATGGCGATGCCGACCCTCCGGTCTATGAGACCTTGTTGATGGGATTGCGGACATTGTCGAATGGCGGCGACGCGGCTATGACCGCGCTCGTCTTTCAAGTGCGTATCATGGGGCACACGGGCTTTCGCCCGCAAATGGACCAGTGCGCCGGATGCGGGAAAACCCTCAGGGGACAGGGCACTCATTTTTCGCCCAAATCCGGCGGCCTCCTCTGTGCGCTCTGTGCGGTGCGGCAACCGTGGCATTGTGTGGCCCTCTCCCCAGGGAGTTTGGCGCTGCTTCAGCAAGCGGTGCATATGCCGGCGGCGATGTGGCCTCGCCTGCGTGCGGAAGGGCGTGTGCGCGCAGAGCTTGAGGTGGCTGTGGATCGTTATATCGCCACGATCGCCGGTCGTTCGATTCCAAGTGTGGACTTCACGGCGGGAGTCCGCGCTCCGGTGACCGCATCGCGAGACTCCTCACTCAAGGCCGAGCGGGCCGGGCGGGATCTCGGGGCTGCGCACAGTACTCAAGCCAGGCCGACTGAACCGGCGAGGATGGATTCATTGTTATGAGCGGGCTTGAACCGAAAGACATGACGTGGCTCGATAAGGGGGTGCTGGGGATTGAGTGGTCGGACGGTCACCATGCACGGTACCCGATTCGCCATTTGCGTCTGCATTGCCCCTGCGCCGCCTGCACAGACGAATGGACGGGTGAGCTCAAGCTTCGGCCGGATGATGTGCCGATGTTGCTGCTGATGCAGGACGTAGAGGCGGTCGGTCGGTATGCGGTGCGGTTTACGTTCAGCGACGGGCATGATACGGGTATCTACGCGTTCCCATTTTTGCGAACACTCTGTCGGTGCGAACAGTGTCATCCTTCGCAAGCCGGGGAAGCGAAAACGCGCCGGCTGATGTAGGGAAGGGCCATATCGAACATGCCGATCATGCCAATCACGAATAGGCCGCGGGAATGCCGGGCACCCAGGCTTCGGACGTTGGTTGGGTGGTGGGTGCCGGCAGTTTTGACCCTGGCGGTTGCCTGCAGTAGCCTGCCGAGCCTGGATGAGCAGCAGACGTTGGTGCGCAACGGGCAGTTACCCCTTCATACGGTGACGAGCCGTCCGGTGCTTGCAGAATGGGGCACGCCGACCTATTCGTCTGTTCAGCACGTGCAGTTTTTCCCGCTGACCAGTGGGCAATGGGTGCCGAATTTTCGCGTTCACCTGGGTGAGTATCCGAAGGGGTGGGATATGTCCACCGTGGCTGGTGATGGTTTGTTCGTGGCCTATGCCGACCGCGGCGAGGTGCTGGGATTCTATGAGGACCGACTGGTGTATCGCGAGTCGCTTCCTGCGCAGGATATTCATGCGTTGGGAAAACAATGGCAGCGGGAAGCCAAATTCAAGACACGGTTAGAGGGTGGGGGCGTCGGTCGGTGACGCGGGGAGTCTTCGAACACCCTCAGCGAGTGCTCTTCTAGATCATATGCCACCGCTCAAAATATTTATGGTTGCCTCAGAGCTGGCGCCGTACGCAAAGACCGGCGGGCTTGCCGATATGGTGGCGGGACTCTCTCGTGCACTCGTGGAGTTGGGACACGAGGTACGTATTCTGATCCCGGGGTATCCATCTGTGGCGACGCATGCGCCTGCGCGTGACTTGGTCACTAGTCTGGCCGTGCCGGAACGAGATAGCGCACGGACGGTAACGATTGAGCGGGTTCAATCATCCGCTGTCGACACCAACGTGGGAGCTCAGCCCTCGGTATACGTCCTGCGCGATGACGCCTATTTTGGTCGGCGCGGGTTATACCAAGACGCCGGGCAGGACTATCCGGATAATGTCGCCCGCTTTGCGTTGTTTTCTCGGACGGCGTTGGAACTTGCGGCGCACTGGGATCGTACCGACTCGTGGGTTCCGGACGTCATTCATGCGCACGATTGGCAAGCCGCATTGGTGCCGGTCTATCTCAAATCCCTGTACGGCCACCGCCCATTTGCTGTGCATACCCGGTCGCTTTTGACGCTGCACAATGTTGGGTATCAGGGGGTATTCCCGGCTGCTCAGTATCCTGCACTCGGTCTGGATTGGAGCCACTTTACGCCGCAAGGGATGGAATTTTACGGTTCAGTAAATCTTCTGAAGGGCGGCGCTATCTATGCCGATCGTCTCACAACGGTGAGCCCGACCTATTGCGAAGAAATTCAGACGCCGGAGTATGGCTTTGGTCTGGAGGGCGTCTTCCGGGAACGGCGAGATCGTCTTGTCGGAATTGTGAACGGTATTGATCTTGACGTGTGGAATGCTGAGACAGACCCGTTTCTTCCCGCTACCTATTCGGCGGCAGATCGTCGGGGGAAGCTGCTCTGTAAAGCTGCGTTGGAGCGGGAGTGCGGATTGAGGGAACAGGGTGGCCCCTTGTTCGCCGTGGTATCGCGACTGGTGTCACAAAAAGGGATTGACCTTGTCGTGGCGGCGACCCCGCAGCTTGTTGCGGCTGGAGGGCAACTCGTAATTTTGGGGACAGGGGAGGCGGTGTTAGAGTCGGACGTCAGGGGCCTTGCCGAACGATTCCCGGGACAGGTCAAGAGTATGATTGGGTTTGACGAGGGGTTCGCGCATCGAATTCAGGCAGGAGCCGATGCGTTTCTTGTTCCGTCCCGGTATGAGCCCTGCGGGCTCACGCAGTTGTGTAGCCTTCGCTACGGGACGATCCCGATTGTGCGCCGAACTGGTGGACTTGCTGACACTGTGCGCGGGCTTTCTGCTGGGTCACCGGATGCGGCCAACGGCTTCGTCTTTGATCTGGCGACGAGCGAGGCGCTTGCTGAGGCAGTGTGTGCCGCGATCCGTGTGTTTCAGGACAAGCCGCAATGGGACAGGCTGATTGAAAATGCCATGCAGGGTGAAGTTGGGTGGAGCAGCTCAGCGAAAAACTACGCGGCTGTGTATGGTGCAATGCGCTGATGCGGAAGACTGGCGGGGATTATTTCGCTGAAAGCAGTAGCGCTGTAGTCGAGTGAGTTGCCCCAACCAGTCGCGCCAAGCCCGCATGGGCCACGTTCAGAAAGTAGTCCGTATTTTGGGTGTGGGGTGTCCGGAGGACCTGTTTGTAGAGGCTATAGGCTAAGTCAAAATCTTCCTTAGACTCCGCAAGTTTTCCGGCGTGCAGCAAGCAATCCATGGACATCTGAAGCGGGTCGGCGGCATATCGCGGACGATTAGCCGTAAAAAGCGCAGAGACCTGCGCTCCAAGACCGCCTTCAGCTTGAGTCTGAGAGAGCTCGGAAGCAGCTTGGAGAAGATCGGATTCCTGCAAGGCTGTAGAGAGCTCTTGGCTCCCTTTGCAGGACTTGTAGGCGGACCAGGATGAGCCGAAGTCTTGGTGCGCAGCTTGAAGGCCTTGGGCCGCTCTCTGGTTACCTTGGCATCCCAAAACGACCAAAGCGGTCGAGAGGGTGAGAGTTAGCCTGAAGGCTTTCAGTAACGTATTCACAACCCTTCAGGTAGAGCAAAGTGTGGGCCTGGTAAGTTATATTCATAAGGCTTTGAAGTTTAAGTTAATATTAGTTGTCAAATAATTTAGGTTAAGAGGTATCAAGCCCTCGAGTGATGTGAATAGCCCACTAGGTGTGTGTTAAATATCACGCGTGTTGGCTATGAGCGGAATATCTGAGCAAGGATTCCAGTTCGCGTTGTTGAATTTGTCTTACGCATGATGTGCTTGATGTGTTCTTTGACCGTTTGTTCTGTAATGCCAAGTGCGTTGGCAATTTCCTTGTTCGTCCACCCCTTAGCCAGGTGTTCGACCACGGATTGTTCGCGGTTTGTCAGCTGAAAGCGCTCTTTGGCCTGCTCAGCGCTAAACTGTTGGCGTCGACCAACTTCCTCCATGGTGATTACGAGCCTGGCGCTGGTGAGGCCATTTCGATCTGGAAGGCCGAAGCCGCGCAATAGTATTGGCTGTTCTGTTGCCCCAGCCAGACGCTTTACTTCGAACTGCTCCCAGTCCTTTGCCTCAGTTCGGACGGTGAGCGCTTTGACGATCTCAGAGGATAATTCTGTAAGGGCTGTTGGGAGCACTCCGTAGGCCTGCCGGGGGCTCTCAGTCGTATGCTCGGCCTGATTAATTTTCTTGCAGAGCTCGGAGGCCTGCCGGTTCATGTGCAAAAGCTGAAGTGACGACGAGAGCACCACGATACCAGGGCCTGCGCGCTGCTCGGTTATCGAGTCGATGTGCACTGGCGACGATTTGTCAACGCTGTTTGGGGCGGACATACGACCTCCTGCTTTGTAAATTTAATTCTTTCATATGGTTACAGACTATGTTGCGGCGGCGATCTTTCATAAGAGATAATATCTAACACTTTAGAGGTAGTCAAATGCGCGGTGTGTATCTACTCTGGCAATTATTCACGAAATGAAGACGATTTCTTGTCTTGTGGTGAGAGGGAGAAGCGGCTATTCTCCAGCCTGAATGGATGATTTTGAGGATGTCATTTCTGAGTGCTCGCTATGTAAATATAGGATTTTTTTTAAAATATTAATCAAGTTTTAATTTTGCGCTCATGCTGAAGTGCGAGCGGATGGTCTGTGAACAAAATTGCGCACTGCTTTTGCATGTAGAGTTTTGAGGAATTACCTAAATGGGGATTTGCTCTGAGCGGGGCTTAGGGGAGAGCTGGTTAGATAGGGCAAGCGGACTAAATCAGGAGGAGCTGTTTTGCTCCCAGAGGGGTAATGGCCACCTTAGGGGTATTCCTGCTTTTGTAATTCCGTGTTCTAGTGGCAAGACGACGACAGAGGTTGGCCTGAGTTGGAAGTTCCTGAATCTCAGGGTAAGGAAAAGGAAGGAATAGGGGGCGTGACGAATTCTTGGTATACTTAACAGGTTGTAAGGCGTTTTATCAAAGAGTCTCGCTTTAGCGGATCCAAAACCAAGCAAGATCGTGAGGACTGGATGATGTACATGAAAAGGTTAGGGGTTGTAGGGGTGTGCTTGGCCGCATTCGCAACACAAAGTTGGGGCGAGACAATTGGTCCAATTGCTTCGTCGAGTTCCACTTCCACTGCTCCAGCGAAAGTAACTGCCGCTATTACAGAGAACTCTCAACTGATTGTTACTCCCGAATATATTCTGGGGCCGGAGGACGTCCTTGAGATTTCCGTCTGGAAAAATAATGATCTTTCGAAGCAGGTCCAGGTGAGACCAGACGGAAGGATTTCTCTACCCCTTGTTGGTGATGTCTCGGCAGTTGGGAAAACGGCCTCCCAGCTTACCGATGAGATCTCCGGCCGTCTTCGTGCATATATGGAAAATCCGACCGTCTCGATTCTTGTTCGAGAAGTGAATAGCTACCAGATCTATGTGCTGGGTGAGGTCAACAAGCCGGGAAAGTATCCACTCAAAAGTAAGCTGACTTTGTTGCAAGCGGTTACCGTTGCCGGAGGGTTCACTCCTGTCGCTGCCCGAAATAAGATTGTTGTGTTTCGGTTCGGCAAAGAGAGTGAAGGAATGACGAAAATTAAGGCGAGCTATGATGATATTGTCATTCGAGATGGCTCGAATCAAAATATTGAACTTAAGCCTGGCGATTTGATCGTTGTTCCCTCAGAGACCATGGTTGTTTTGCCTAGCCGATAGCTGTGATTGAGTCACTAGTTTCGCTTTGGAGGGTGAGGCTCGCACAATGAGTAGATCTAAAGATTCGTTTTTGTACCGGGCAGTAGGCCTCCTCCTGTTGATGGTCTTGCCTCTGTCGACGCTTGGCTGCCCAGCCACCCCAGTTGAGTACTCCGCAAAGTTTTCAGCTCCCACGGAGTTTCTCATTGGGCCCGAAGATGTTTTGATTATCAATGTATGGCGGAACCAGGAGCTATCCAAGGAAGTCATCGTTCGGCCTGATGGCAAGATTTCAATGCCATTGATTGGAGACGTGCCTGCCTCAGGTCTTACATCACAGGCACTGTCGAAGAAAATTGCAGATGGTCTGGCCGAGTTTATGTCCAATCCAACGGTTTCTGTTACGGTAAAAGAAATTAATAGTTATTACATCTATGTCTTAGGCGAGGTTGGGCGGCCTGGAAAGTTTACGCTGAAATCGTTTGCTACTGTCCTGCAAGGCATTTCATATGCAGGTGGTTTTACGCAGTTCGCGGCTCGCAACAAGATGCACGTTCTTCGGCTTGTGACAAACGGACATGGAGAGCCCAAGCAAGTTCAAATTCCTGTACCGTACGATGATATTTTGGTGGGAAAGAATTTAGAGGCCAATTTTGTTCTAAAGGCCGGGGATGTCATCGTTGTTCCGTAAGCGGGTTGTCCCGGAGGTGAAATGGGGACTGTGGCCCGTTGTGCTAATCGGCGTGCTCGGGCTGGTTTCGGTCGCGCACGCTGATACGCGACTCTTTCCTATTATTTCCATTTCGGAGCAATACGATAGCAATGTCTATTATGCGCCAAAGTCTGTACTCGCACCTGGGACCAAGGCTGACGATTTCGTCACATTCATTAATCCGCAATTGATGGTCGCTCATACCTCAGCACTATTGAGCGGATCCTTTTCGGTTGGGGGTGTGATTGGAAAGTATCTTAACAATTCCGACCTGGATTTTGCTGGAGTCAACGCGACTACTTCGCTGAATGTGACCCAGCTGGCTAAGCGGGTACTGAATCGTCTAACAACTGTGACAATTACTGGTGCCTACCAGTTCACTCCGGCCGCATCGGCCTTTGGTGGGGGCGGTTCCGGCTTTTCCGGGGTTGGGTTCTCAAGCGCTGGTGGTCAAAGTGGCGGGGTAGTTGGGCCATTTGATTCTGGTCTTGTGGCGAACCGTGTAAGGATTTCATCTTACACGATGGGGTTCAACGGGGGCTATACGCTTTCCCAATCTACTTCTGCCAATTTTAGTTATATGTACAATCGGATCGTTTTCGGTGGACAATTTGGACTGGCAAATAGTGCTCTCCAAAATCAGCTTTTTGATACCACAGGGCATACGCTTTCGGTAGGCCTTTTGAATCAAATTACCCGGAATGACTCTTTGGGAATGAACTATTCATATTCACGATTCGATCAGGGTATTGGCGCGTTTGTGACTCACACGGGGACAGGGACGTGGTCTAGGAGATGGTCTCGAGAGATCACGTCCGCCCTGGCGGGCGGGGCGAGCATTCTTGAACCGTTTACTGACTTTACAGCCGGGACGTCTAAGAAGGTGCCAGTAACTGTCCAGCCGACAGCTAGTGCAATCCTTACATGGGCAAGTACCTCATCCTTGCTACGCACCGCGGGGGAGGGTGGAGGGGCTCTGGGGGGGAGAATACAGGCCTCTCCCACGCTTATGTCAGTGATGGGCGCTGGTGCAGGCACTCTTGGTGGCTTGTCAGCACAGTCTGGCAGCATGATGACAGGGGCGATTTTAATGCGAGGTCGCTATTCGCTCTCACTCAGCTATAATTTTGGGATATTCCCTAGCTATGTTGCGGAGGCTGGACCCATTGTTACTCATGTTTTTGGTGCGACTGGGAGTTTTGGGGTGACTGATCGTGTAACAGCGCAGATGGGTGTCAATTTCGCGCGAAGCATTAGCAGTATGCAGAGTACAACCTTTGCGTTTGACACATATGGCACAAATTTTGGGCTTAACTATCTGGCTACACCAAATCTGCAGATGCGGCTGACTCATAGTTGGCTGAATTTTGCAGATCAAAGCCCAACCCCGTCACAGGTGAACCAAGGAAACCAGGTTTTTGAGTTTTCTAAGCATATGGTTATGGTGACTATCGGGTATGTGTTTACACCAACGCAGAGTTTTTTCCGGAGTGGGGGCATTGGAAGTTCAGGTGGAAACGCGGGGGCTGGGCTAGCTGGCGCCGGTAGCTCAAGCGGTGGATCTAGTAGCTCCGAGAAAGGGATTCAGTGACTACAAGATTGCTTAGTCCCCAGGATTATTTGAAGGCGATTGTTCAAAGAAAATGGCTTATTGCGACCTCTGTTCTGCTGTGTTTAGCCGTTGCATGGGTTGTGTGTTTGGTTCTGCCGAAGACCTACCGATCATCCACCATGATTTTGGCAGAAGAAGAGAAGGTGCTGAACGTAAAGGGTGTCGAATCATCCAGGAATGATGCGAACTTGGATCGAGTGGCCATGATGCAATCACGCACAACGGTCATGAAGCAAATTCTATTCAGTCGCGAGCTACTGACTGGAGTTGCGCGAGACTTGCATCTCTATGGGTATGACAAGTCCAGCGTAGGCACTGGCTTTGAAGATGGTGTGATTGCGCGCATGCGCAAGGAGATTAAGATCGATCTGGCAAAAGACCAATCATTCCTGACCTTGTCGTTTGCTGATGAAAATCCGGCTACCGCCCGTGACGTGACCGACAGGTTGGCAACCTATTTCATCGATGAGAGTTCTCGTAGCAAGGAGGAGATAGCTGACGCCTCCACAGAGTTTCTGCAGCATGAACTTGATGCTATGAAGGGTCAACTTGAACTCAAGGAAAAGGCGCTCGCTGATTTTAAACGCCAGTATCTTGGGGAGTTGCCCGATCAGATGGAGTCAAACCTTCGGGCATTGGATCGCTTGGAGTCTGATCAGGTTGCACAATCCGAGCTAGCCAAGAGCCTCGGGATGCGAGCTTCATCATTAGATAAGACTATTCGAGACTATGAGGAGCAGGGGCTGAGTGCTGATGGGAATCCTCGCAAAATGCGTGATATGCGACTGGCTCGCATTAAAGATCTTGAACGTCAGTTGCTTGGCCTCATGGCAGTCTACAAAGAAAATTACCCGGATATTGTTCAGATTAGGGAAGAGATCAAGAAACTAAAGGCTATTTCCACTGAGGACTATGGGGGCCAATCAGATAGCGAAGAGCCTGTGGTAGTCAAGAGGCGAGGCAAAGGTCGTGCGATTGATTCATATCATGCTGACTTATTGCGTCAGCGTGAGGATATCGATGAGCAGCTTGAAATGACTCGAGTTAAGCAGTTGCGAATTACAGCTGATATTCAACGATATCAAAGTCGTGTTGATAGGGCGCCAGTGCATCAACAGAAGCAATCATCGCTTGAGCGAGACTACGAGAATTTACAGAAGAGCTATGAGTTGTTGCTGGAGAAAAAAGTAAGCGCATCACTAGCAGGTGATATTGAGCGCCGGAAAAAGGGGTCTCAATTTAAAGTCATTGATCCCGCTAATCTACCTACTCTCCCGGAGAAGCCCAATGTGCCATTTATCCTTCTTGGCGGATTGGGCATAGGTTGCGCGTTGGGATTTGGGGGGGCAATCGGATTAGAATTGCTGCGGCGTGGTTTCTTTTCTGCCGAGGAAGTTGAAATTGCCTTGGGACTTCCAGTCTTGGTAACGATCCCGCAGTATGAGAGTGCGCTCGGTGGGCCGACAAAGCCAACGGGTATGCTGACTCGTCGTCCTAGGGCGGCTCCCTTGCTTCAATCTGGAAAGTCTGACCGTCTTCTGCCGCACTACGGACGAAATGGGTTAGGCGCTGGGGAAGTGGGCTTCTCATCTGCGAGCCCCCTCCCGCCCTCGCGGTTGGCTCCTGGCTTAGAGTTAGTGACAATGTGGCGTCCTCGTTCACTAGTAGCCGAGCAGTTTCGTGTAGCTGCCACCAGGCTAGAGCTGATGGCTGGGGAGAGAAAAAGTACAGTCATTGTCATGACGAGTGCCTTAATGGGCGAGGGGAAGTCCTGTACGTCTTTGAACCTTGCCCATGTACTAGCTCGAGATCTAGACAAGAAGACGGTTCTCGTCGACTGTGACCTCAAGCGCCCGATGCAGCATGTGTATGCTGGTGTCGAGTCGCATCCAGGTTTAGCGGAAGTATTACATGGTGATAGGTCTTTGGAGGAGTGTCTGCATAAACCCGATGGACTTGGGTTTGCCATACTGCCAGCAGGATCAGTTGGAGATGGGCCACCTGCCCTCTCAAAAATGCAGCAAGTGGCAGACTTGCTTTCAGATCTGCGCGAGCGATTTGAGTATATCGTCGTTGATGCACCTCCAATTCTTCCCTTAGCAGATATGAACGTTCTCGCGAGTATGGCCGACTTGGTCATAATGGTCATTCGAGCAGGATCGACGGGACGAGATGCGGTACAGAAGGCCTTGAAAACTATGGGGGATCCAGGTCCGATTGCGGTGGTGCTTAACGGCCTTGAGGTGCACGATACGCCGTATTATATGCAGCAGATGTACTATCACGAAGCTCATCATGAACAGCTCAAGTGACTCAAATCACCGGGTTGGTTTGGTTCCCATTACAGTGCGATTGCCCATTGGCAACCTTGCGCTACGGTTGCCATCTGTGAAGCGACGGGTGCTCATTTTGGGTGTTGGCCCACTGGGTATGGATTTGTGTCAGGTGCTGCTCCAGCGAGGGGCATGGTTCACTGAAGTTGTTGGGTTTTTGGCCAAAGAGGACGCCCAGGTTGGAGAGCGCTATGGGGGGCCACTTGTAATTGGTACATTTGACCAGCTGTTCGAAATTGCGGAACGCTACCATATCGATACGATAGCGGTGTGCTTGGAAGACAGGAGAGCCGTTCTTCCCGTCCAAACATTGCTCGATATGAAAGCGATGGGATTAGATATAGTTGATGGGCATCTCTTGTATGAGGAGGAGTCTGGTCGGCTCTCCATAGATCTTCTTAAGCCGAGTGCGCTCATTTTTTCTACTGGTTTTCGCCGGCGTATCTTTACAATGGTGCTGAAGCGAGTGATTGATTTTGTGCTGTCAGTCATAGGTTTAGTCCTGCTCTTCCCTCTAATGGTAGTTGTTGCAGGTATCATCAAATTGGATTCTCCTGGTCCAGTTTTCTATCGACAGATGCGAGTCGGTCTTCGTGGGCAGCCGTATATGATCTGGAAGTTTCGATCTATGGCACGGGATGCCGAGAAGTCCGGGGCCAAATGGGCCGTAGAGGGTGATCCTAGGATCTCCCGGGTTGGCCGATTCCTGAGGAAATGGCGTCTTGATGAAATCCCCCAACTTTTTAATGTCATTAAGGGAGAGATGAGTCTCGTAGGACCTCGGCCTGAGCGGCCAGTTTTTGTGCAAGACTTGCGGAATAGTATTCCTTACTACGATTTGCGGCACACTGTTCGCCCAGGACTCACTGGTTGGGCCCAGACTCAATTTCGCTACGGCTCGTCAGCTGAGGATTCGCACACCAAGTTGCAGTACGATTTGTACTACTTGAAAAACCTTTCCCTGGGGCTTGATTTGAGGATTCTTGTCGAAACCGTCAAAGTTGTTGTCTTCGGGCAAGGAGCTCGGTAGGGATGTCAGAGACCAATCCTAGGCCTGTGCATTGCCTCACGTTTGACATTGAAGAGCATTTTCAGGTTTCGGCTTTCTCATCACCAATGCGACGTCGGCACTGGGATCAGTTCGAAAGCCGTGTAGCACAAAATACAGAAAAAATATTAGCTATGTTGGCAGCGCGAGACCTTCGCGCCACTTTTTTTGTTCTTGGATGGGTCGCAGAAAAGTATCCATCTCTTGTGCGAAGGATTGTTGATGATGGCCATGAGCTTGCCTCGCATGGGTATGCTCATGAGCTGGTGACCTCTCAGACTCAGGAGGTTTTTCGAGAGGATATACGAAAGGCGAAGTGTATTTTAGAGGATATCTCAGGGCAGCCTGTGTTTGGCTATCGGGCTCCAAGTTTTTCCATAACGAAAGACTCGTTGTGGGCACTTCAGATTTTAGTAGAAGAAGGGTATCGATACGATACCAGTGTCTTTCCTGTAGTCCATGATACCTATGGCATTCCTGGGGCTGCCCCCCATGTACACCAACTGGAGACAGAGGGGGGGCCTCTTTGGGAACTACCTCCTTCCACTGTTGAGCTGGGGCGGGTGAGGATTCCTGTTGCCGGTGGCGGGTACTTTCGTTTTTGCCCCTATTTTCTTTTTAAGAGGTTGCTCCGCAAGTCCGCTCAGTCTGGCGACCCACTTGTTACGTATTTCCATCCGTGGGAATTAGATCCCTTTCAGCCACGAATGAATGGACCGCTTTTGTCACGCGTTAGACACTACACCAATCTCTCAAGGACCGAAGGACGTCTTGTTCGCTTATTGGACGACTTCTCGTTTGGCGCAATTCGAGAGGTAGTCGCCCCGATAGGGGAACTCTATGGCCGGCACTGCTCAAGCGTTCACACCTGTGGGAGTAGGTACCTGTCGGCGCGTGGGACTAGTGTTGAAGTGGTGAAATAGTACCTACTAGAGATTCGAGAAGTTTCCCCTCAGGATTATGGGGGGTGTTGATCTCCTCTCATGCCAGCTTGCCATCGTTGTTCTGGTATTTATTTTTTCATGCGGAAATATTCTGAAGTGCTATTGTTTATGTAATTGCACTGCATCTCAATGCTACATTGAGCTCCCCAGTGAGCAATGCTGACATCTTCCGCGCGGGGTTTTTTTCTCAACATCCGCTTCACCTGTCTTTAAGATTGGTCTATGGGGTGTGTCTGCAAGTGTCTAGCCTAGTGAGCAATTTACCCTAGGGAGTGTGGTTGAGCGTAGTAATGGGACGAGGAGAAGAATGAGTTTGGCCACACGAGCAGTACCCTCCGTCGTTATCGAACCGAGTTCTCGGCTATTTCGCCTCGATCTCCGTGCCTTGTGGCAGTATAGAGAGTTGCTCTATTTTCTCGCGTGGCGAGATATGAAGACCCGATACGCGCAAACATCAATCGGGTTGGCCTGGGCCGTCCTACAGCCTCTGGCCATGATGCTAGTGTTTACTTTTGTATTTGGCAAACTGGCCAACCTCCCATCAGATGGAATTCCATATCCCATTTTTGCTTATGCCGCATTGGTTCCCTGGCAGTACCTTGCGAAGAGTTTGGATCGGGGTGGTTTCAGCGTGGTAGCTGAGTCCAACTTAATCACGAAGGTATACTTCCCTCGGTTGATTGTGCCGATCTCTGCTACTCTGGGTGGCTTGGTCGATTTTGGGATTGCGTTTGTTCTGTTGTTCGTCATGATGCTCTGGTTTGGAGTTCCCTTTGGGTGGCAACTTGCGACTCTGCCACTATTTATCGCCATGACCGTGGCGACGGCATTGGCTGTAAGCCTGTGGCTGGCGGCTCTGTATGTGCAGTATCGGGATGTTGGGGCTGTCGTCCCGCTGCTGATTCAGCTGTGGATGTTTGGTTCGCCAGTAGTCTATCCGGTTAGCCTAGTTCCACAAGACTGGGTGTGGATGTATTCATTAAATCCCATGGTGGGTATTTTGGAGGGGTTTCGGTGGGCGCTGCTCGGGACCCATGCTCCGAATCTTCTGGTATTAGGGCAGTCCGTCATGTTGGTTGGATTGTTGTTGGTGGGGGGCGTGGCGTACTTCAATCGTATGGAGCGAACGTTTGCCGATGTTATTTAGGCGTGGAGCGGCCTTACTGCAATTCTTAATCTAAGCTTGGTAGCGGATGGTTGAGGGGTTGGTTTGGGAAACTGCATATGCGTTGCCAAACGTCCCGTTTTAGCTGCGGCGGCGAGCGGCATGAAGATTGACTTGACGGGATAGACAGGGTTTCAACGTTGACAATTGGTGGATTTGCTGATGCGTGAGCTTGCGATTCGGGCCCAAAACCTGTCCAAAAAATACGTCATTAATGTTGGGCGTCGAGGAGTCAGTTCTTTTGGTGAAGATGTAAAGGGGGGCCTATTTCGTTTTATCAAAGCCCTTTCGCTGGGGAGAAACAGGACTCATTGTGAGGAGGTGTGGTCGCTTCACGATGTTTCTTTCGAGATTGGGCGTGGGGAAGTAGTGGGTGTGATCGGGCGCAATGGGGCAGGAAAGAGCACGTTGCTAAAGATTCTCTCTCGCATCACGGAGCCTAGTACGGGGCGAGCTGAAATATTTGGGCGAGTGGGAACCTTGTTGGAGGTAGGTACGGGATTTCACCCAGAGCTAACCGGTCGTGACAATATCTATTTGAGCGGTATCATACTCGGGATGCGCCGCTCCGAAATTGAAAAAAAATTCGATGAAATTGTGGCCTTTTCGGATATAGAAAAGTACATCGACACGCCGGTGAAGCGATATTCGAGCGGGATGTATGTGCGCCTTGCTTTTGCGGTGGGGGCGCATCTTGATCCAGAGGTGTTGATAGTTGATGAGGTCTTGGCAGTAGGCGATGCTCAATTCCAGCAGAAGTGTATGAATAAGATGCATGACATTGGGATGCAGGGACGAACTGTCGTGTTTGTCTCTCATAACATGCAGGCCATAACAAGGTTGTGCCAGCGAAGCATTCTTCTAGGTGGCGGACGGGTGATTGCAGATGGCCCTTCAGCGCAGGTTGCCAGTGCCTATTTATACGCAGGGTATAGCTCAGGGCCTACTCGAGAATGGAGCGATGTTAATAAGTCTCCGGGTGACAGCACTGTTAGGCTTCGAGCTGTCCGAGTCAAGTCGCAGGATGGGAATGCGGCTCATGTTATTGATATTCGGCATGCGTTTGTATTGGAAATGGAGATTGAAGTCTTTGAGGCAGGTTTTGTGCTGATTCCCGCATTTGTTTTGGGCAATCAAGAGGGAGTGCATTTGTTCGAGGCGTTTGATCTTGATCCCGAGTGGCGCAAGAGGCCACGGCAGATTGGGCGGTATGTTGTGCGCGCGGGGGTACCGGGGAACCTCTTAGCAGAAGGCAGTTTTTTTGTGAGCCCCGCGTGTTTCTCGCTGGTACCGCATCGGGTTCAGTTTTATGAGCAGGAAGTGTGTAGTTTTCAGATATTGGATAACCTTGAAGGGGATTCGGCTCGCGGCGATTTTACTGGAGATATGGTGGGTGTCATGAGGCCAATGCTGAATTGGTCAACAGAGTATTATGCTCGGTGAGATTGCTGTGCATTGAGTCAGGTTGCCTTTTCAATGGGGAGATTTTTTAAAATGGCTCTGAAACGGTTGATTCGCTGGACTTATCGAGGGGTGCGCTCCTGGGTAGATGAGCCCGCCGTTGTTTCTGAGCTTCCTGCCGGTGCTCCTGCTGTTCCATTTGACAACAGCTATAAATGGTTGTGGGCTTCCATGCTTAAGGTGATGAGCGATAGTGTGGCTGCAAAGCGCCCGCACTATGTGTGGGGTGTTCTGCAGGGCGCTGCATTAGGACGAGTCATAGGGTTAAAGCGCGTCTCGGTAATGGAAATTGGAGTTGCAGGTGGAGCCGGCCTTCTAGCTATGCAACGCGCTGCTGAAATGACCGAGGAGCTTGTAGGAATTAATGTTGATGTTTATGGGTTCGATACTGGTGTGGGTATTCCAAAGCCGCTCGACTATCGTGACATGCCCTACAAGTGGTCTGAGGGCTACTATCCCTGTGATGTGTCAGAGTTAAAGCAGCGTCTTCGTAATGCACATCTCAGCATAGGATTGTTGAAGGATACCGTGCCCTCGTTCCTGTCGGCGCAGCCAGCGCCTATCGCATTTGTAGGCTTTGACACGGGCATGTACAGCTCCACAAAAGATGCCATGGGTCTTCTCCAAGCCGATCATGCTCGCCTTATTCCTCGTGTGCCCTGCTCATTTCGAAGTGCGATTGGAAAGGATGTAACGGAATTTGGCGCGGAGCTCTTGGCGATCTCAGAGTTTAATGCTGGGAATGAAATGAGGAAGTTGTCGACAATCAAGGGGCTCAACTACTTTGTCCCCCCACAATTCAGGTGGTGGTGGATTGATATGATGTACAGTCTTCACATTCTCAATCACCCGCTATATAGCCACCCGGATGCCTATAACCTTTCGACGTCCATTGATTTGGATGACAATGAACGATTTGAAGAAGCTTCTGGATAATCTTAGGTAAAGCCTTAGTTCCTTCGCATTTTCTGCGAACAGGGCGGAACTTTCACCGATGAGGGGCAACATGAAAGCAGTAATCTTAGCTGGAGGTCTAGGAACTAGGCTGTCAGAAGAGACTCATCTGCGTCCGAAGCCTATGGTGGAGATCGGCGGAAGGCCGATTCTCTGGCATATTATGAAGATTTATGCGCGGCATGGAGTCAAGGAATTCATAGTTGCCCTGGGGTACAAGGGGGAAATGATTAAGGACTACTTCTTGAACTTCTATGCTTTTAATAAAGACATTTCAGTGGATCTTGAAAGTGGAAAAACTACGATCCATGGTGGTGCGCAGCATGAAGACTGGCGTGTGCATCTAGTCGATACCGGTCTGCATACACAGACCGGTGGACGTCTTAAGCGACTGAAGAAGTGGTTGGAAAATGATGAGAACTTTCTGTTTACCTACGGCGATGGTGTTGCGGATATTGATATATCTTCGCTCATGCAATTTCACTTAAGGCATGGTCGGTTGGCAACCGTAACAGCTGTGCGAACCCCAGCTCGCTTTGGGCGTATGATATTCGATGAGTCTCGCGCTCATGACCAAATCATGGAATTTAAGGAAAAGCCGCAAGTGGGGGAGGGGTGGATCAATGGGGGATTTTATGTGCTAAACCGTCAGGTTATTGATTATGTCACGGGTGATGAGATTAGTTGGGAGCGAGAGCCGCTTGAACGGCTTGCTGCTGAATCCCAGCTTATGGGGTATCGGCATGATCGCTTTTGGTCATGCATGGATACGCTCAGGGAAAAACAGTATTTGGAAGAATTGTGGCAGGCATCCAAGGCGCCTTGGAAAGTGTGGTAGGGCTAAAGTGACGACCGACTTTCTTGTCATAGGAGGCGGTGTAATCGGGCTAAATATTGCTCGGGAGCTCAGGCGGACGTTTGGAGGTGCCTCAGTTCATCTCCTTGAAAAGGAAAGTGAGTGTGGTTTGCATGCAAGTGGGCGAAACAGCGGCGTGCTGCACGCAGGATTTTATTATACGCCAGACAGTCTTAAGGCTCAATTTACCTGGCGCGGCAATCGACTATTAACTGCGTATTGCGAGGCCAGGAGTATTCCAATTAATCGGTGTGGAAAGCTGGTGGTAGCGCGAGGGGAAGCCGATCATAGTGGACTTGATGAGCTTCTGCGACGTGGGCGAGCGAACGGCATTCCGCTTGAGGAGCTGTCTGAAAAAGAGGCCAAGTCTATTGAGCCGCGGGTCAAGACATGTGAACGGGCGCTTTTTTCTCCTGCAACGTCCACAGTTGATCCGACTCTTGTAATGCAGGCAATGAAGCAGGATGCCCTCGTTGAGGGAGTGAAGGTGCATTGTGGGGTTGGTTACGTAAAGTGCGTTGCTGATCGTGTCATGACCACCAATGGGAGCTATCAGGCTCGGTATGTGGTGAATGCCGCAGGGCTCTATGCGGATCGCGTTGCTAGGGACTATGGGTTTTCTCGAAAGTACCGTATCCTTCCATTTAAAGGGCTATATCTATATTCTGATGAGCCAGATGGTGCAATACGTACAAATATCTATCCAGTGCCAAATCTGAAGAACCCCTTCCTTGGCGTTCATTTTACTGTGGGTGTTGGCGGAAAAGTGAAAATCGGGCCTACGGCTATTCCTGCCTTCTGGCGGGAGCATTACGGGGGACTTAGTAATTTTCACTTGGACGAATTGGTTGAAGTGGCTGCGCGAGGTGTAGGGTTGTTGGCTAACTCAAATTTTGACTTTAGGTCGTTGGCAGTCGAGGAGATGAGTAAGTATTCTAGGGCCAAGATGGTATCCCTTGCGAGTGATCTGGTTGATGGGGTGGAGTTGAGGCAATTTCGAAGGTGGGGGAAGCCTGGGATACGCGCGCAATTGGTTGACATTGAGCGGCGCAAGCTCGAGATGGATTTCGTTCTGGAGGGGGATGGCCGATCAATGCACGTGCTCAACGCTGTATCGCCTGCTTTTACGTGCGGGCTGCCATTCGCTGCGCATGTATGTGCACAAATCAAGGCTGTGTTGAATTGAAGAGGGACGAATGAAGATTCTCATCACTGGTAATATGGGTTACGTAGGCCCTTTGGTAATGAGGCGGTTACGAGGGAGCTATCCGACGGGAGAGTTGGTCGGGTATGACATGGGGTATTTTGCACATTGCCTGACGGGCTCCAGTCGCTTTCCGGAGTCCTATGCCACGACTCAGCATTTTGGAGATATTCGGCGTGTGCCGGCTGCATTGCTTCAGGGGGTTGATGCGGTGGTTCATCTGTCAGCCATTTCCAATGATCCAATGGGCGCGCTGTATGAGGAAGTTACTCATGCAATCAATCATCGGGCGAGTGTTGACCTTGCGGTAGAGGCCAAGCGGGTGGGGGTAAGGAAATTTGTATTTGCCTCAAGTTGCAGCGTGTATGGCTTTGCAGAGGGAGGGGCGCGACGGGAAGAAGATGCGCTCAATCCGCTCACGGCGTATGCCAAATCCAAAGTCTTGACCGAGCAGGATCTCGCTCGTTTGGCCTCTGATCAATTCAACGTTACATGTCTCAGATTCGCCACTGCCTGTGGTATGAGCGATCGTTTGCGCTTGGACCTTGTTTTGAACGACTTTGTTGCGGGAGCCCTAGTTTCGCAGCGTATTAATATCTTAAGTGACGGTACGCCTTGGCGCCCATTGATTCATGTTGAGGATATGGCCCAGGCAATCGACTGGGCGGTTCAGCGTCACCCTCGAGACGGGGGGGCCAATCTGACCGTAAACGTGGGAAGTGATAGCTGGAATTATCAGGTCAGGGATCTTGCGGCCGCAGTCGCTGCGGTGGTGCCAGATGTTGATGTCCAAATCAATAAGGATGCACAGCCAGATAAGCGATCATATCGAGTAAATTTTGATCGCTTTACAAAACTCGCTCAGGGTTTTCTGCCTAAGGTAAGCTTGCATGCTGCCGTACTCGATTTGAGTAATGGGCTGCGCACTATGCAATTTCGAGATGCGGATTTTAGAAATGGTGAATACATTCGTTTGGTGACGCTTCGGCGCCTTAGGGAGTGTGGCCAATTGAATGATAATTTTGAGTGGAAAGAGCCGGTTCGTCCGTAAGAGAGAGAGGGCCTAAGTTGAGGCTCTCCTAGGGCAGTCAGTGTGCTGGCCGTGAATGAGGAGGAAGCGGTACATGAGCCAATCGCTTTGCCGTTCATGTGGTGCGAGTTTGGAGCATACCTTTGTGGACTTGGGAATGTCGCCATTGGCGAATTCCTATATTCAGCCGGATAAGCGAAACCAACCTGAGGTGTTCTATCCGCTGCACGTCTATGTATGTCAAAAGTGTTTGCTGGTTCAGCTGGAACAGTTTTCAACCCCCAGTGATATTTTCTCTGACTACGCATATTTTTCTTCCTTTTCTGATTCCTGGCTCGCGCACGCGAAGGCATATGTTCAGATGATCACTGACCGTCTTCGTCTTACCCCCAATTCGAAGGTTGTGGAGATTGCGAGCAATGATGGGTACCTCCTGAAGAATTTTGTGGCGCGCAATATTCCTGTACTGGGGATTGAGCCAGCTGCCAACGTCGCTGAGGTGGCGCGAAAGCACGGAGTCAATACAAAGGTTGCGTTTTTTGGCAAAGGGACAGCGAGTGAGGTGCGAGCAGATGGTTGGATGGCTGATTTGATTATTGGGAACAATGTGCTTGCGCATGTTCCAGACATCAATGATTTTGTTGCAGGTCTGAAAGTTCTGCTCGCCCCTTCTGGGGTTATCACCATGGAGTTCCCGCATCTCCTTCAGCTAATGAAATTTAACCAGTTTGATACCATCTATCACGAGCATTTCTCGTATTTTTCTTTTTTGTCCGTAGGGCAGATATTTCACAATCATGGCATGCGACTGTTTGACGTACAGGAGATTCCGACGCATGGAGGCTCGCTTCGCATTTTTGCCTGTCATCATGATGATCAATCTAAGCCTACTGCTCCTCAGGCAGAGGAGCTGAAGCAACGAGAAAAAGCTGGTGGATTTGGTGGATTGCAGCACTATTTGTCGTTTCGCCTACAAGTTGAAGCAACCAAGCGAAAACTGCTGTCTTTCTTAGTCGAGGCTAAGGAGCGAGGAAAAGTTGTTGTGGGGTATGGTGCACCCGCGAAAGGCAATACGCTTCTGAACTACTGTGGCGTGCGGACGGACTTGGTTGACTATACAGTTGATCGGAGTCCTCACAAGCAGGGTCGCTTTTTACCAGGCGTGCGCATTCCAATTTATGGACCAGAGAAGGTTCGGGAGACGCGACCAGATTACGTTTTGATTCTTCCGTGGAATCTCCGCACAGAAGTCATGGAGCAGATGGCGTATGTGCGAGAGTGGGGTGGTCAGTTTGTTGTGCCGATCCCTGAGGTGACGGTCTACGCGTGATTTTTCGAGAAACCAGCTTACCAGGGGTCTTTGTTGTAGATGTTGAGCCCTCGGTGGATGAGCGAGGTTCTTTTGCCAGGACTTGGTGTCTGCGGGAGTTTGAAGAGCATGGGTTAAGGGTGCAGTGGGTTCAAAGCAATATATCCAGAAATCATCATCGAGGAACTCTCAGGGGACTGCACTATCAGGCTCCTCCTCATGAAGAGAGTAAGCTCGTGCGTTGCATTGCGGGACGGCTATACGATGTAATGTTGGACCTTCGGGTGCAGTCCCCGACCTATGGGCAGCATGTTTCTGTCGAGTTGTCATCTGCCAATCAGCGTGCCGTTTTTATTCCAGGAGGGGTTGCGCATGGCTTTCAGACTTTAGAAGACGCCACGGAAGTTATGTATCTCATGTCTGCTTTCTATGCTCCTGACTATTCCAGGGGTGTTCGGTGGGATGACCCACAGTTTTCTATTGCATGGCCAATGGAGGTCAACTCCATTTCTGCGCGTGATGCTACATATCCAGATTATGACCTTGCGTAGATATGTTCTGAGTGAGAGCAACCCAGGTGAGTGGCGGATAGCGTTGCGTTTGAGAATGACATGATGATTGGGGATATGACGGGGAATTTGTGGATATAGAACCCACTGAAGATGGCATTCGTGGCCCTGGTGTTTATGGGAGCGACCTAAGTCCTCGTGCCGGGGAGATGTATGAACTGATTCGGACTTTGTATCCGATTTGTAGAAGTATTACTGGACATGGGGTGAGAGCAACACTGCAAACATTGCAGGCTAAGATCCCGATAGCCATACATGAAGTTCCGAGCGGGACGGCGGTTTTCGATTGGACGATTCCGAGAGAGTGGAATATCAACGATGCCTATATAAAAAACTCCAGCGGAGTACGGGTGGTCGACTTCAAAGCGTCTAACTTGCACGTCATGAGTTATAGTGTGCCAGTCCGAGCTACCATGCGTATGGATGCGCTACGGCCGCACTTATTTTCCCTCCCCGAGCAGCCCGAGTGGATCCCCTATCGAACGTCCTATTATAAGGATAACTGGGGCTTTTGCTTGAGTCACAACCAGCTGTCCCAAATGCGGGATGATGAGTATGAGGTCTGTATTGACTCTCATCTGGGTCCTGGATCTTTGACCTATGGTGAGTGCTACATTCCTGGGGAAGTGCAAGAGGAAGTGCTAGTCTCGTGTCATGTCTGTCACCCGTCTCTCTGCAATGATAACCTTTCAGGAATTGCGGTTGCTGTGGCCCTCGCGCAAGATCTCGAGCGCGCCACTCCCCACCATTCCTACCGCTTTCTTTTCATTCCTGGCACGATCGGTTCAATCGCGTGGTTGGCGCTAAACGAACATCATCTCTGGAAAGTCAAGCACGGGATGGTTCTGACCGGCGTGGGAGATGCTGGTGGACTCACCTATAAAAGGAGTCGCCGAGGGGATGCTGCCGTTGATCGCGCTGTCACGCATGTGTTGAAACATTCGGGCAGTCCCCATTCCGTTATTGACTTTTTCCCGTATGGGTATGATGAACGGCAGTATTGCTCGCCCGGTTTTGATTTGCCCGTAGGCTGTTTGATGCGTACGCCGCACGGTGAATACTCTGAATATCATACCTCTGCGGATGATCTTCAATTCATACGCCCCAGTGCGCTACTTGATACGTATGAAATATGTAGGTCGGTCTTTCGCCTTCTCGATCGAAATCGCGTGTATCTGAATATGAATCCAAAAGGCGAACCGCAACTGGGGCGGCGCGGGTTGTATCGACAGGTAGCCGGTCAACAAGGTAGTCAAAGTCGTGAGTTGTTGCTGCTATGGGTGTTGAATCTTGCCGATGGACGGCACTCCTTGTTGGACATTGCTGAGCGCGCAGGTGTGGCATTTGAGGATATCTGTCAAGCCGCTGAGGCGCTTGCGGCTTGTGGACTAGTGCAGGAACATGAGCCGTCCTAAAAGGGAGTTCATGGAAAAGTGCGTTGGCAGACGACGGCTGTTGCAGCACGCTGTTGTGGTGGGGGGAGCTTTTTTCATCGGGCGCTCTCTTGGAGTATTTCCCTTCGGCGAGGGGGCGATTCGGGTAGCTTCTGCAGCTGCCCTAGCACATTCTGGCGATAGCGAAAAGTGTTGCCTGTCACCGGAAGACTTGGAAATACTAGATGCCCTAGCAGAGGTCATCATTCCTGGAGATGCTCTTGGGATCGGCGCGAAGCAGGCTAATGTAGCGCGACGATTAGATGCATTGCTGGCCAGGCAGCCAGATCTATATGTACGCTATGTTGATGGGCTCCGTGCGATTGATAGTATTGCGCGGGATCGCTATAAAAAATCTTACTCGGGAATGCCGTTTGTTCAACAAACGGAGCTGTTTGACTACCTGATGAATATAAAGGATGTTGTTTGGACAGATTCACCTCCATCGGGGGTGGTAGATAGAATAGTGAGAAGGTTTAAAGTTATTTATTTTCGTCAGATCGTAGGGGTTACAGATTCTGCCATGATTCTGCTTGATCAACTTGGCAGAGATGTTCCTCGAGCATTTTATGCCACGCCGGACGCGTGGAAGGGGCTGGGGTACTCTGGTCCGCCATTTCCTTTTGGGTATATCGGGCGGCAATCAGTTTGCTCGGCTCAAGAATCTCGGTCTTAGGGACTATGGCCAATATCGTAGCGAAGCGCGATCTCGTCGATGTCGTGATTGTGGGGTGCGGCGCCGGTGGCGCCGTTGCAGCCAAGCAATTGGGCGAGGCGGGGCTTCGAGTGGTGGTGTTAGAAAGTGGACCTCGGTTCAATCCAGATCGCGACTATGCAACGGATCGACCAGACTTTGTTGCAAAAGCCACCAAGCTGTTTTTTGAACCGAAGGATCCGCGTCAGAACGCGTATAGTGCTGGGGGAGCTAAGGGGTTTGTTTTTACTCGAGCTAAGGGGGTTGGTGGATCGACGCTGGCCTATCAGGCTCAAGTCCCTCGGTTTCATGAATCGGACTTTCGGGTACGAACGGAGGATGGGGTTGGTGAAGACTGGCCACTCACCTATGCAGACATTGAGCCTTACTACGATCAAGTTGAAAGGGAGTTGGGGGTAAGCGGTCCGAACGGTGGCGAGGCCAATCCCTTTGATCCTCCTCGAAGGAAGCCCTTTCCAAATCCTCCCCATGAATTAAGTTGTGCAAGCCGGCTCATACAGAAGGGGGCCCAGAAGTTGGGGTGGCATTGGGTCCAGATTCCCCTTGCGATTCCCACTCGGCCTTGGGATGGGAGGCCCGCCTGTATTCGGGCTGGGGTGTGTGGGTATGGATGCCGGGTGCGGGCAAAATCCAGCATGGATGTCACCTATGTGCCAAAAGCCGAAGCTACCGGTATTGTAAGTATTCGTCCGGATTCAATGGCTCGGGAAATTCGAGTGGGAGCAAGCGGTAGAGCGCAAAGCGTGGTGTATTTCGACGCTGAGGGAGCGGAGCAGGAGATTGCGGCCAGGGCTGTTGTGCTGGCTGGCAATGCCATCGAGTCTCCACGGCTGTTGCTGCTAAGCACATCCTCGAGGTTTCCCCATGGGTTGGCCAATACAAACGGAATTGTAGGTAAGTATTTTATGGAGCATCTCTCCACCGCGGTGAAGGCGAGGTTTCGAGAGCCTCTTGAGCCTTGGGTGGGGCCACCGGGTGGTGGGTATATGCAGGATCTCTACGCCACTAACCCTAAGCGCAGTTTTGCTCGCGGATGGCAAATCATGATCAATCAAGACTGGTCATGGCCTCAGGCGGAGGCTTTGGCTCATCCTGGGTGGGGTGCCGCGCACAAGGCTCGGTTGCAGCGTATAATTGGGCATAGTTTTGAGCTTTCCGTGTGTGGGGAGCAGCTACCGGATGAGCGGAATTATATAGCGCTTAGTAAGGATCTCACGGATCACCGCGGGATACCGGTTCCGCACATTACGCTCGAGCATCGGGAGAATGATTCTGCAATGGTTGCAGCATTTACTGAGTCAGTTGTTGAGTTATTCCGTGCGGCGGGTGCTGAGGAGATTTTTGAGGCAGAACACCACCCTCCTGGGACTTCAGCTCACTATATGGGTGGATGCAGAATGGGGAAAGACCCGCGTACTTCTGTGGTTGATTCATGGGGGCGTGCGCATGATGTGCCGAATCTCTTTGTTGCAGATGGGAGTGTGTTCGTAACAGGCGCAGGGGTCAATCCAAGTTTGACGATTGCTGCCCTTGCAACGCGAACGTCGGAGGGTATTGTCGCGGCATTTAAGCAGGGAACCTTATAGCGGCTACGAGGTGAGGTTGTGTGAGCGGCTACGCACACAGATTCCTCCCTAAATGTTGCTGATTGTGTCGCACCTGGGTAACGGACGGAGGTGCTTGGTGAGCAATGCCATATTTTACGACGCAAGCATGACGGACGATGAGCGACGTGCAGCGCTATTCAGCGGGCAGTTGCTGGTTTATTCGCCTACGAAAGAGACGATGGCGTTTGTGAAATTTGCCAGGGATCAGATATCAGAAGCTTTTGGAGGATTGGATCCCGAGACGGCCCAATTTCATTTGCCAGTGGAGCGGTATGCCGAAATTCTCACGGCGTTGAAGCCTGCGTTCATTCACCACTCCGAGTCGAAGTGGCATTTACAATCCATTCTGACTGCAATGGGTTGCGATCCGGCCAAGACATATTTTGATGTGCCCAAAATGCGTAGTTCGACGAGCGGTGAATACCTCACAACAGGAATTGCGTATGCCTGGCATCCGCATCGGGATACCTGGTATTCGGCGCCGTCATCGCAGATAAATTGGTGGATTCCTATCTTCCCAATCCGACCTGACAATGCCATGGCATTCCATCCAGCCTATTGGAATGTGCCGGTGAAGAATAGTTCGAAGGGATACAACTATTACGAGTGGAATCAGAAGTACCGAGGCGGGCATGTGGGGCAGTTTCTGCGCGAAGATCCTCGGCCACTTCCTAAGCCGACTCAGCCTTTAGTGCTTGATCCTCAAATTCGACTTATTGTGCCGCCAGGCGGCATGATTTTATTTTCGGCAGCTCATATGCATTCGAGCGTGCCAAATACTTCTGGGGTAACGCGATTTAGTATCGACTTCCGTGTCGTGCATTCGGATGATGTGGCGGGGAAGCGTGGGGCGCCTCATGTAGATGAGGAATGCACTGGAACGACGATGCGGGACTACTTGCGCATTAGCGATCTCACGCACATACCCGATCGGCTCGTAGCATTGTACGATGATTCTACAAACGCGGCTGGAAAGTTGGTGTATCGTCATGAAGAGCAATCTGGATCTCATTCCTAGTGGTACGTCGTGCGACAAGAGGTGGCTCAGGTTCTGAGTCATTCACGTGAAGCCTGTGCTCAATGTTTCTGTTGGATGTTCCTTGAGTCGATGTGAAACGCTTCGTTTTTTCCGGACATGGCGTTCCCTCTTATCTGTGTAAGCAGTATCGTTTGGCACTCTAGAGTGTTCGGTAAGGTGAGGAGGAGTAAGTGGCACAGTTACAGCGGCCAACATGGGCATATATGAAGGGCAATCTAGTCTCGTGGGATAATGCTGCCCTCCATATTGGTTCCGAGGCAGTAACGCGAGGTCTCAATGTGTTTGAGGGGCTAAAGGGATATTGGCAACCGGATGGATCCTTCAAGGTTGTCATGCTGAGGCAACACTTTGAGCGACTTCAACGCTCCGCCCGGCTATTGCATATACCCTGCACGTATACCTTTCAACAATATCATGAGGCGGTGGATCAGCTAATCGCGGCTCTCGCAATCCCGGAAAAGGATATGTGGGCACGCACGACTTTATTTGTCACAGAAGGGCATTGGGGGGAGGCGACGGTTTCCGATTTAGTCATTACCGCGTACCATCAGGACAAACTGCCGCCATCTTCCATGCGGATTGGGGTAAGTACGTGGAGAAGAAGTAGCGATGTTGCATTGCCGGCGAGGATTAAGACGAGTAGCAATTATCAGGTGGCACGAATGGCGAGGGTTGAGGGGCGTCCTCTCGGTTATGAGGATATGGTGTTGCTCAATCAATCTGGCCGTGTAGCTGAATCCACGGCGGCTTGCTTGGTTATGGTGCGTGATGGGGTGATTGTAACGCCGCCTGCTACAGAAGGGGCACTAGAGAGTATTACGCTTGACCTGGTTGAGGAGATAGCCCATTCCATGGACGTGAGGTTCGTACGGCGCCCTATCGATCGAACAGAACTGCTTGTGGCGGATGAGGTTGCCATGTGTGGGACGTTGTGCGAAATAACCTTGGCTACTCATGTCGAGAGTTTTCAGCTCTCAGGTAAGTCGTCGGTTCTTGCTGCGATCCAGCGTTGTTATCTTGAGGCCGTGCGGGGTATTCACCCTCACCCCGCAGTTGAGTTAACAGCACTTCCTACAGTACGGCGCGCATAATAGTCATGCAGTGAGATGTTGGTGGGGACTTGAGTAAACTCGTTACCATTGCTCTGCCGGTGTATAAGCGGTTAGATTATCTTGTTGATGCCCTCCGTTCTGTTGCTGCTCAAGACTACCCAAACATTGAATTGATCGTTTCAGACAATGGCGAAAATGGCTCCGCCGTCCGCGAGCTTGCGGAACTCCACTATCCGCGCCCATTCCGGTTCAGGCAAAACCCTACGACGGTTCCTCTGCCGCAGCACTATAATCAGTTGATTGCGGCTGCAGGGGGGGACTACTTCGCATTTCTCGACTATGATGACATGCTGAGTTCGAATTATGTGTCAGACCTTGTGGCTGTTCTAGATGCCCATCCAGAAGTGTCTGTTGCTCTTGCTCGTGTCGAGGTTGTGGATACTTCTGGAAACTTCTTGCGGTTGTCTTCGGACGAGGTTCCGGCCTTCATGCCCGGCCCAGAGTTTATTCGCGCATGGACGAAATACGGATTTGAAAGCTATTCCACTGTATTAGGTAGAACTGGCTATGTTAAGGAGGATGGGGGGCATCCTAATATCCCTGGCGGTACGCATACTGACGATGCCATTCTCATCAAGCTCTGTTTGAGGGGCAATGTTGCCATCAGCTCACGAAGTCGCTTTCGGTGGAGGTACAGCCCTGCCAGTTTTGGGTGGTCGCTGAAGTGCGCGAGTTTGGCTGAAGATACGCGTGCCTATCTTAGGTTTATAGATGATGATCCTGCAATGCGACGGTATGCGATGAAGGAGCCACGGGAGTGGCAAGAGATTCGTCCGATCTTGAGGCGGCTTGGTTGGCAGACGTATCTGGAGCGTTGGGAAGGGATGTACGGCGTGGATGCCCCTGTCTGTCGGTGGGTAAGTGGGGCATTCGCGATGCCGTATATTCCAGAATACTACTCTAGAGTCCGTGTAGCGCTTTACTATGGTTTGCGGCAGAGGCTAATTCTTCAGGCCAAGCGGGGTCTGTCCTTTCTGGGTAGGTAGCGGGTTACCCCTGGTTGCGATCCTCCCGTGTCGCTGCGTATATAACTCTATGCGTGTCACACATGTCAGTACGTACGATAGAAAGGGGGGGGCTGGGCTGTCTGCCTTTCGCCTGCACTGCGGGCTTCAACGTTTGGGTGTGGATTCTGCTATGGCAGTAAAGTACCGTGCGAGCCAGGATCCCGCCATCTCTGAATTTGTGTTGCCGATGCAGTGGAAAAGTCGGTGGTATCGCCGCTCTCGCCGTCAGCAAATCGTGTCGTCAGCTCAGCAGTATCAGGCTACACGGCCTGCTGGATTTGAGCTGTTTAGTGATGACCGCACGCCCTATGGGGCTAGTGTGCTTCAGCAGATGCGTACGTGCGATATCCTGAATCTTCACTGGGTAGCCGCATATGTGGATTATGAAAGCTTCCTTGTGGAAGCTGCGCGCCGTGCACGTCTTGTCTGGACTCTTCATGACATGAATGCATTCACCGGTGGGTGTCATTATGATCTGGGCTGTGGTCGTTTCTTAGCGTGTTGTGGGGCTTGCCCACAACTGGGTTCCGCAGAATCCGAGGACCTTTCTTCCCAGATATGGGCGAGAAAGCAGGTAGTCTTTGAGTCGGACGGTCTGCGTAAGCTATGCATTGTGACGCCCAGCCGGTGGTTGGGTGGGATGGCAAAAGACAGTTCCTTGTTCGGAGCATTTCGCATTGAGACCATTCCGTACGGTCTCGATCTCAGTGACTTTGCGCCGCGCGATCGTGCGGCGGCCCGTGATGTGCTGGGGATACCGTTGGATGCGAAAGTCGTCTTGTTCTTAGCCGAGACTGTCGATAATAGGCGTAAGGGCTTTTCATTGCTGCTGGATGCTCTTAAGCAATGTGCCGTATCCGCAGATGGATTGTGGGTGCTTTCGGTGGGCAATAATCCGCCGAATTTGGATCGGGGATTGCGTGGATCCCACTTGAGCTACGTGGGCAGTGATCGGTTTCTTTCGCTGGTTTATAGCGCGGCGGATGTTTTTGCGATTCCCTCGCTGCAGGACAATCTACCTAACACTGTTATGGAGGCCATGGCCTGCGGGGTAGCTGTGGTGGGTTTCAATATTGGTGGTGTGCCGGATATGGTGCGACATGGAACAACAGGTCTGTTAGTGCCTCCGGGAGATGTTGATGGGTTGGCGACCTCATTGGTTCAGGTGTTAAACAATTCTGAAATGTGTCGCCGGATGGGTGCCGAGGGGCGTGCAATCGCAGTGGAAGAGTACGCACTCCATACTCAGGCTCGTCGCTACAGAGAATTATATGAAGATCTCCTATTGCACTAACATATGGTGCGAACAACTGTGAGGGTAAGGCTGACGCAAGATGCGTCACTTGTCAATGTACGCGGCTTCTGCATCCCCGATCGAATTGTTTTTCCCGCGCTAGTAGTCAGTTGGGTTCTTTTGGCTGTAGCGGCGGTGGTGATGCTGTATCGCCGAAGCTATAAGCCTGGGTGGAGTGAGTTTTTTCTCAGTCCTCCAGGAGTTCTGTCCATTCTCGCCTCCGCTCTCTGGCTTGTTGCCACCGTCGTATTGTTCATTTGTATTCGTCGTATGCTCGTGCGGTCGCCGTATGGTCGCTTTCACGGGGTGATATTGCCATTCATGGCTTGTTGCGTGGGAATGGCGTGCTTTGAAATTGTGTTGCGGGTCTTGACGATACAACAGTGGTGGGGAGAGGAGCTGCAGGGACGCCTGCTTCTGCCTCGAGGCTGGAATCAGGTAGTGAGCCGATACGTGGCCATGTTGGATCGGCTGGAGACGACGCGGGGATATTTTGCTAGTGATCCTTTCTTGGGCTGGACTGTTGGGAAGAGTCGAAGTGATCGTAGCGGTCTGTGGGTAAGCAGCCAAGATGGTATACGGAGTAAAGATCCCAATGACCAATTTTACCTGGATGGTGAATGGCCCTGTCGAATTGCTCTCCTAGGAGATTCGTTTACCTTCGGATGGGAAGAATCATTTGAGCAGACTATGGGGTTCTTTTTGCAGCAGCGTTTGGGTGCTGATTGTCAAGTGTTAAACCTTGCGGTGCCCGGGTATAGCTTGTCTCAAATGGCACTGAGGTACGAGAGAGAGGTGAGTCATTGGCACCCTACTCTCATAGTTGTGAGCTTTACCGACGGAGCTCCTTCACGGGGAATGGGCGTTTACTGTTTTCTGATGATGGGGGACTGGGATTGTCCTTGGGCTGCACCACGATATGCGGTTCAAGACCATGGCCTGGCATTGGTGAACGTTCCCCTACCAAGTCCTCGGGAGATCTATGCCCAGAAGGCCATCTATGAACTCCCATTCATCAGGTATGATCAATATTATGTTGCGGGAGAGTGGGAGCAAGCGGGCTGGCAGCTAGCCTATGCATCGTACTTTTTCCGATGGGTAACAACATTATATCCACTGCATAGTCTATCCCGGCCTGAAGTGGGGGATGCTGCTATGACAGAAATGAATCAGCTGGTCCTGAAACAGCTTGTGAATCAAGCGCGCAACCATGCAACCCCACTCATATTTCTTTATCAGCCTAAGAAAGAGGACTATAGCGCGCCGAAATCGTTGCCCTATAGCGTCGGGTTACTCCAGAGTCTTGATCTTCCCTTTGTTGATGGGCGGCAATGCCTTGAGTCCTTGCCCCAAGAACGTCGGTTTCGTGCTGGTGGAACGCACTATTCAGATGATGGGGAAGCTGCCATGGCAGCCTGTTTGTTTTCTTATATAGAGCACGGTGCGCCCGCGCGACGGGCATCGCTGTGACGAGTCGTGCGACATTCTTAAATTGACGGCAGGTCCCTTTACGTGAAAATCCAACCAGCTCCTTTCAACTCCCATCCGGTGCCGTGGTTGTTGCCGGCTTTGTTTGTTGCCGAGCTTTCCGGACTTGCCAGCGTTCTCCTGGCCTATCGTTTTGAAGGAAAAGCTGGGTTCGCAGATTTCATGCGCAGTCGCCCTGGAGTTCTTTGCCTGGTAAGCACCCTGCTAATGGTGCTGGCCCTCGCGGTTGTGGCATGGCAATGCTGGATTGGAATCCGAAGTGGGTCCAAGAATTGGCTGCTGACGGTTATTATGAACGGGGCGATGGTCGTGGGATTAATTAGTGTGGGAGAGCTAGTGCTTCGTCTCGGTGCGGTACGATCAACCGTCGGGCTCCATGTCGCGGGACACATGCTGTACCCCAACCGATGGGACGAAACAGCCGAAAACTTCAAAGCGATCCTCAAGCACGCAGAAACGGTCCAGCCCTTCTGGGTGGCTGACGAAGACTTCGGCTGGAATGTAGGGAGTAACCGAAGGAGTGCCGATGGCCTCTATCTGAGTACTGTGCAGGGAATTAGGGCTCCAGAGATTGGCCGGGAAATTCCCCATCCGCCGGAAGGGTGTCGCATTGCGTTTGTTGGCGATTCGTTTACATTTGGCGAAGAAGTGGACTATCACCATGCTTGGGTGTCATTGCTCGAGAGGAAATTTCACGAACGGTGTCAGGTATTGAATTTCGCCGTAGGCGGCTATGGCATTGACCAGATGTATTTGCGATATATGCGCGATGTGCGCCCGTGGAGGCCCACTGCGGTAGTATTGGCCTTCGTGAACCACGATGTAGTCAGGACGCTGGCGGTCTATAGCTTCTTGATGTTTCCTGGAGGAGAAACGCCGTTTGCAAAGCCACGGTTTATCTTGCGGGATGGCGAGCTAGCGCAGATTAATCGACCGTTAGTTCCCCTACAAGAGATTTTTAAGCGCCAATTCATTCAGGATCTGCCATTCATCGAATATGACATTAACTATCACGCAAGTGAATGGGATCGTCCGGGCTGGCGCTGGCTCAGTACAAGTTATTTTATGCGACTGTTGCTCGCATTCTATCCCTTGCATGAACCGGACAGAGTCGAGATAGCTGACGAACGGATAGGAGCCATCAATGCTGCGCTATTTCAAAGATTTCGTTCAGCTGTGATTGAAGATGGGGCAGTGCCGCTGATCGTTTACCTTCCCTCAGTCGAAGAGGTACCTGAGATTCCAGCATGGACTCCGGTCGGTACAAGAGTTCTGGCGGAGGGGGATGTTCCGCATGTAAATATTCGAGATTGTATGGCTCGGGGATATACCAACGAAATGTTTATGCCCGTGGGGCATGGACAGCATTACGCGGCTGAAGGAAATCGAATTGCGGCCGGTTGTCTTCAGGATTCGGTGGGAGCCCTCATAGGGGCCTCACAGCCCTCACCCAGAGTATCTAAATGAAGGTACTTCTCGTAACGGCGGCATTTCCTCCTATGAAAGCGGGAGAAGCTGAGCATATGCATCATCTGCATATGCAACTGCGAGCACGGGGCGTTCAGTCCTTTGTGCTTACCAGCCGAGGCTGCGACCAAATGGGCTATGGCGCGGATGAAGTGTCGCCTATCATCCAGCATTGGTCCTGGTTGGACCTTATATCCTTGGGCCAAGAGTTACGGCGTCGGCGGCCAGATGCCATTCTCCTCTATTATATTGGTTGGATTTATCATCACCATCCCATGGTGACGTATTTGCCGACATTGGCGAAGCGGCTTCTGCCACAGTGTCGATTTGTCACCATGTTTGCCTATCCAGAAGGAAGCGGTGGGGAGAAGGTTGGTTTTGCGGCTCGTGTGGGGCGAAAGCTCGCCTCAAAGTGGGCGGGAGAGGAGGGGGGGGATTACGAATTTGGTACCCTTCTCAGGGATAGCGATCGCGTCGCCGTGATGAGTGACTTGCATAGGCCAAGGTTTGGAGCACACTACTCGGCTATTGATCAGAAAGCGGTGCTCATTCCCCCTCCGCCACTGCTCACGATTGCGAAGGGCGATAGAACCCTGATCCGGCAGGAGGTGCGGACCCGGCTTGGTCTGACTCCCGAAAATTTTGTCTTTGCATATTTCGGGTTTATCTACCCGGCAAAAGGACTTGAAACGATTCTCGCTGCATTTGCTTCCGTCCATCGAACACATCCACACGCGCGCTTGCTAATTGTTGGCGGGGAGCTGACTCGGCCAGGGGATCCGCGCCCTCGTTATGGTCAAGAAATGCGGCAATTGGGAGATGAGCTGGGGTGTGGTAATGCCGTGCATTGGACCGGGGGGTTTGCCACGGACAGTGACGAAGCGTCTCGATACCTCATGGCTGCAGATGCGGGTATATTTGGTCATGATCTTGGGATTGCGATGAATAACAGCTCATTCGCAGCCCTGGTTTCACACCGGTTACCTACGGTGGCAACGCGAGGTGACGCTCCCGAAATGCCGCTGCGGCATGGAGAGAACGTCTGGCTTTGCCAGGCTAAGGATCCCGAAGCGATGGCGGAGGGAATGCGGACTCTGCTTGAGCAGGCGGGGCTCAGGCATCACCTTGTTGAGGGAGCTGCGCAGTTGGCCAATGAGTGGTATTCATGGGAAGGAGCGACCAATCGCCTACTTACGGTGCTTGCCCCTACTGGGGCGAGTCTACGTGTAGCCTAGCCAGCGGCAATCGGGTAGGATCTTCTGATGTGGCGCTGGGAATCTTACCGGGGGGATCTCGTGCGAATCTTGTTCGTCACGCAGACGCCCGAGTATGGCGGTACGGAGCGGCATACGGTTGAGCTTATACGGCGGCTCGAGGGGAGAGCTCGGTGCACCATCGTCTGTTTGGCAGAGGACTTTTATACGGCGCAGCTCGGACACCTCCAATACGTGGATGTGGTCAGGCATCCGAGGATTTGGGATTGGCGAGTGGTTCGGTTTTGGAATCTCATTTGGCGCTACCGAGCTTCAACCGTAGTTTTTCCCAAAGGCACGCCGGATCAATTTCCCCTCTCAGCCTATGTCGCAGCCAGACTAGCGGGTGTTCGACGGATTGTCTGCATTGAGCATTTGATGTGGGACTCCGCTCCCGCATCGATTCAGGCGAAGAGTCTCGGTGGATTTCTGCGTGCCATAGTGGGGTGGCGTCGCCGGTTTCTTCTGGAGAAGTGGCTGCAGGGGAGATTGGTTGACCTCACGATCTGTGTCAGCGATGCGATCCGACGGAGGCTCCTGCGCGAATACGCCTATCCGGAGTCTCAGACGGTCGTGGTCCGGAATGGAACGGACTTGCTGCACTATGGCCGAGCTGCTGGCGCATCCAAGTCTCGGCACACCGCCACGGCCCCTCGCAGGTTTAATCTCCTCTGCGTTGCACGATTGTCCCCCGTGAAGCGAATCGATTTATTGTTGGAAGCGCTGGCAATTCTGGCACAATCACATAAGGAGTGGCTTTGCACGGTTGTGGGTGGTGGTCCGCTGGAGCAGGACCTTCGAAACCAGGCTGCTCGACTTGGGCTCGCAGAAAAGGTCCGCTTCATCGGTCATGTGAGCGATACCAAGCCCTATGTGCTTGAGGCCGATGTGTGCGTCTTGCCGTCGGACAAGGAAGGGCTTCCGCTTTCCCTGGTCGAAGCGATGGCAGCTGGTGTGCCGTGCGTGGCAACCGATGTTGGTGGCACCGCAGAAATTGTGCTGAATGGAAAGACCGGTTTATTGGTGAAGCCGGGATCGAAAGAGGACCTGGCGGCTGCTATTGCCTATTTCATCGTGCATCCGCAGGAGCAGGAAAGAATGGCTACAGCGGCTTCTGTGTGGGCGAACCAGGAATTTAATATCGACCGGCAACTCACAAAGTTCATTGAAGTGCTGCTGCCTGCAAGGCAGAGTACTCAAGCCTAATCTCCCGTGACCACACCATCAACAGTTCGGCCACTCACCATTCTCATGGTTAGCAATCTGTATCCACCGCACTATCGGGGTGGCTATGAAGTGCGTTGCATGCAGGTGGCCGAGGCGCTTGTTCAGGCCGGCCATCGTGTGCGTGTGCTGACCACCGTCTTTGGGTTACCGCTCTCTCCTGAGGGTCGATTTCAACCATTGATCGAGACGATCAACGGCGTGACAGTCGATCGCACCCTTCACAACTATGCCTTTGGCCCGCAGGATCCTGCTCGCCCCTATACGTGGCGCCAGGCCCAGCGCGAAATGAGCGATGCGCGGCATTTTCAATCCCTCTTGCATACAGACAAGCCGGACGTGGTGAATTGGTGGAACATGAATGGCGTCAGCATGACGCTGCTGTCCCTCCCTCGGCGCGCCGGCATTCCTGATGTGCATTGGATTGAGTACCCCTGGATGGTCGATGAGTATGGGCCCCATGGAGAAAAGGCGCTCCCATTTTGGACGATGGTATGGGACGGGGCTTGGGGGCCGTCGTTTGCACGCCCGTTTCTGCGATGGTGTGGACGACGCTTAGAGCGTGAAGCAGAAGCGGCAGGGTTTCCGACACGCGAATTCCCGAATCAACCCACCCATGTGTCATTTGTGAGCGAGTACCTACGAACGTTATATCGTGAAGGCGGCCTGGAGTTCGCGTCGTCCGATGTGCTGTTTGGTGGGGTTCCAACCGAGCCGTTCTATGCACCGCTTGATCCTGCACGTGAGACAATCCGCGAGTTGCGACTGTTGTATGCCGGGCAGCTGACGCATGACCGTGGACTCCATGTGGCGATTGACGCGATTGGGCAATTGCCGCGCCCGCTGCAGGAACGCATCTCCCTGACGGTTGCTGGACCCATCACAGAAGCCTACCGACCCTACTATGAGCAGGTCTCACGTCGTGTCGATGAACTCGGCCTTTCAGGTCGAGTGACGTTTTTAGGCAAGGTAAGCCATGAGCAAATCGCACAAATATACAAGAGTCACCACCTACTCTTGTTTATGAGTATGCGAGAAGAGGGGTTGCCGTTGGTCATGGTCGAGGCGATGCTCGCAGGTTGCGCCGTTGTGACGACCGGGAGCGGTGGCGCGATTGAGATCGCACAGCTGGCAGACTTGCCTCTCGTCGAAAAAGGTGACGTAGCTGGTGTGGCCAGAGTGCTGACTGCCTATTTGGACAATCCTGGCGCCCTTTATAAGGTGGCGAAACGAGGACAGGCTATTGCACTGCAGGAATTGACCCTGACGCGGATGATGGAGCGCTGGCAAGCCCGCCTTAGTAGGTTAGTGCAGGCAGATCGGAGATAATCTTGTGACGGTGCCCTTCTTTGCCAAGAAAATGGGTGTACATCGCCTGCCCATGAGGCTTCTGCTTGTAACTCCGTTTTTCACGCCGCAGACTGGCGGTGTGGCCACCTACCTGGAGGACCTTCGGCGGTTTTTATCGCAACAGGGCCATGAGGTGTTTGTCCTTCGGCTAGGAGAGTCTCGTTCCCTTCAATCATGCAGTGTGACGCACGATCCAAAAGTGTACGAATTGTATCTCCGCGATCCGTGGATTACGGGCGCCCGAATACGTAGCCTCATTTCCTTTGCTGTCTACTTCATTCCAACTATGTGGACGCTGCTTCGCTTTGTCCGAGAGAAGCGCATTCAGCTGATTTCACTTGAGTATCCGCTTGGGTTTGTCCTCTATTTTCTAGTCTTGCGAGCGCTGACTGGCATCAAGTTGGTCGTAGGACTGCACGGGGATGATGTGCTCTCGATCGACGCACTCCCGGGTCATGAGCGTCGTATTGTGTCCCGAAGCATACAGGAAGCGGATTGGGTGCTTGCGCACTCCATTAGCCTTCTGCGGTATGCGCAGAAGGTAGTGGCCGTAAGGGCGGGTAGCTGCTCTGTTCTCCCTTACGGGACCGATTGCCAGCGATCGCGAATGCATGCCGCAACGTTCCCATCTTCAGCAGCGCGACCATTTCTCCTTACAGTAGCCAAGCTCTATAAGCGCAAGGGCATTGATGTACTTCTGCAGGCGCTGTCGCGAATCAGTGATCGCCTTGGCACCATGCAGGTCCTGATCGTGGGAGATGGGCCGGAGCGGGAGGGATTAGAACGGAGTGCCGCCGAGCTCGGCCTTTTGTCGATCGTCCGGTTTGTCGGAGATGTCCCCAATGCCCAGGTCCCTGCCTATTTTCGAGATTGTGAGTTTTTTGTCTTGCCGTCCCGTTCCGAGCCGTTCGGGATCGTGCTCCTAGAAGCCATGACCTTTGGGAAAGCCATTGTGGCAACAAGGGTTGGAGGTATTCCGGAGTTTGTGACCGATGGAGAGGCTGGCCTGTTGGTCCCTGCAGAGGACGCGGATGCGCTTGCTACAGCAATTCTCCATTTGCTGGAAGACACGCTGTACCGGGAAAGAATAGGGCAGCGAGGCCTCTCCTTGGTGGATCGCACCTACGACTATCCTCAGTTGGTGCATCAATATGAGGACGTATATTCAACTGTCATTTGTAGCTCTGTTAATAGGTAGCACGCTGTTGTGGTGCGCACGGCCTAGTGTAGATTATTCTGTGCTCCTTTAAAGTCAAAGGTGGTCTATGCATATTTTAGGAGTCTCGGCGTTCTATCACGATAGTGCCGCGGCGTTGGTGAGCGACGGCACAATCGTGGCGGCGGCACAGGAAGAGCGATTTACGCGTAAGAAGCACGATCCCGGCTTCCCGCATTGCGCCGTTGACTACTGCCTACAGACGGCAGGTATTGGTCTGAAGGACGTGCAATACCTCGTATTTTACGACAAGCCGCTCGTTAAGTTTGAACGGTTGTTGGAAACCTATCTGGGATTTGCTCCGCAGGGCATTCAGTCCTTCCTCGCTGCCATGCCTGTCTGGATGAAGGAAAAGCTTTTGCTGAAGAGCCTGCTCGTCAAGGAATTCCTGACGCATGGCGAAGGGATGGCCAAGGGCGATCTGCCGAAGTTGCTCTTCTCCGAACACCATGAATCCCATGCGGCCTCGGCCTTCTTTGCCTCGCCGTATGACTCCGCTGTGGTGTTGTGCATGGACGGTGTTGGCGAGTGGGCGACCACCTCCGCGTGGAAAGGTGTAGGCAACCGGCTCGATCCCCTTTGGGAGATTCCCTTTCCGCATTCCCTCGGCCTGCTGTACTCGGCATTTACCTATTACACCGGGTTTAAGGTGAACTCCGGAGAGTACAAGGTAATGGGGTTGGCGCCGTATGGGGAGCCTACCTATGTCAAGGCGATCTACGAACACCTGATCGACGTGAAGCCGGATGGCACGTTTCGCCTCAATATGGAGTATTTCAACTACTGCACGGGCCTGACCATGACCAGCCGTCGATTTGACGATGTCTTTGGCGGCCCGCCGCGTAAACCGGAATCCAAACTGGGGCAGCGTGAAATGGACCTAGCCCGGTCGGTGCAAGAGGTGACTGAGGAAGTGATGTTGCGTCTATCGAGGACGCTCCATCGTGAGACGGGGATCGACAACCTCTGCTTGGCGGGCGGTGTTGCGCTCAATTGTGTGGGGAACGGGCGCATCTTGCGCGAAGGGCCGTTTAAGGGACTGTGGATCCAGCCGGCGGCGGGAGATGCCGGCGGTGCACTCGGTGCCGCACTCAGCGCATGGCATCAGTATGCGGACAAGCCACGTGTGTCGAACGGGCGGCAGGACAAGATGCGCGGATCTTATCTGGGTCCCTCCTATTCGAATGAGGAGATCGAACAGTTTTTGAAGTCGAAGAATGCGCCCTATATCCGCGTGAGCGATGCGGAGCTCTCCGAACGTGTCGCCAAGGACTTGGCTGAGGAAAAAGTTGTGGGATGGTTGCAAGGCCGCATGGAGTTTGGGCCGCGCGCCTTGGGAGGGCGCAGTATTTTGGGTGACGCTCGCAGTCCCAAAATGCAGTCGGTCATGAACTTGAAAATCAAGTATCGTGAATCCTTCCGACCGTTTGCTCCTTCGGTGTTGCGTGAACGGGTCGCCGACTATTTTGACTTGCAGTCCGATAGCCCCTACATGTTGATTGTCGCCCCGGTACTTGAAAAACGACGCCAGCACACGACCGAGGCCCAGCAGAAGGGGCTTTGGGGCATCGAGCTCCTCAACATCCCGCGCTCGGATATCCCGGCCGTGACACACCTGGATTACTCTGCCCGCGTGCAAACGATTCACGAGGAAACGAACCCTCGCTATTACCACCTACTCCAAGCGTTTGAGAAACGTACGGGGTACGCTGTGCTCGTGAATACGTCCTTCAATGTCCGCGGTGAGCCGATTGTGTGCACGCCTGAGGATGCCTATCGGTGTTTTATGCGGACCGAAATGGACGTGTTGGTTTTGGAAAATTGCGTGCTCTATAAATCGGATCAGCCCGCGATCGAAAAAGACACCAAGTGGCAGCAGGAGTTTGAGCTCGATTAAGGTTTCTCAGTTTCGAGACAGGCCTCAGCATGGACATGGACCCGAAAGGATAACAACGATGCGCATTTTGATCACGGGTGGAGCGGGATTTCTCGGCAGTCATTTGAGTGACTTGCTGCTGAGCAAGGGCCATGAAGTGGTGGCGATGGACAACCTCATCACCGGGCGCGTGGAAAACATCGCGCACCTCATGGGGAATCCGAAATTCAGCTTTGTGAAATACAATGTGTGCGACTATCTGCATATCGACGGTCCATTAGATGGCATCCTGCACTTCGCCTCACCGGCAAGTCCGCAGGACTATTTGGAGATGCCGATCGCCACGTTGAAGGTCGGGGCGCTAGGTACCCATAAGGCGTTGGGCTTGGCGAAAGCCAAGGGCGCGCGCTTGCTCCTGGCCAGTACGTCGGAGGTGTATGGTGATCCGCTGGTCAATCCGCAGCCAGAATCCTACTGGGGCAACGTGAATCCGATCAGCCCGCGCGGGGTGTATGACGAAGCCAAGCGTTTCGCCGAAGCCATGACGATGGCCTACCACCGCTACCATGGCTTGGATACTCGCATCGTGCGTATCTTCAATACCTATGGTCCACGCATGCGGCCGAACGACGGACGCGTGGTCTCGAATTTCATCGTGCAGGCCTTGCAAGGAAAACCGCTCACGGTATTTGGCGATGGTGGGCAGACGCGCAGCTTTTGCTACGTGGAGGATTTAGTGCGCGGTATTACGTCGCTGTTGCTGACCGACTCAGACAAAACGGTGGATCAGCGGACCGATCGGGCGAGCTTTCTGACGAAGTCAACTCAGCCTGTTCCTGAGACCATGCATGACCCCGTGAATATCGGCAATCCACGAGAGTTAACCGTGAAGGATATTGCTGAGCTCGTGCTGCGGCTGACCGGATCGAAGAGTGTGATCGAACATCGGCCCTTGCCTGCCGACGACCCCAAAGTGCGGCGCCCCGATATTCGACGCGCGAAGATGCTGTTGGGATGGGAACCCCAGGTCGAGTTGGAGGATGGTATTCGGAAGACCATCGAATATTTCCGTAAGGTTATTTAAGCCTGCAGGGGATCGGCAGGCGTTTCGGCAGGGGCGGCAGCGGTCACAGTGCTTCGAGCGGGAGGTACGCGGACAATGTGCGGGATTGCCGTCATAGTCGGGCGAAACGGGATTCCCGTGGACCCTGCTGCCTTGCAGCGCATGACCGACCATCTCGTGCATCGTGGCCCCGACGATAGTGGCCATTACATTGATGGCGCGGTGGGGCTGGGATTTCGTCGTCTCGCCATTTTGGACCTCATGCCCAGCGGGCATCAGCCGATGGTAAGCGAGGACGGCCGTTTTGTCCTTGTCTTCAACGGCGAAATTTACAACTACATTGAGCTGCGCCAGGAGCTGAGCAAGGCTGGGTATACCTTTCGCTCCAGCGGGGACACCGAAGTCCTGCTTGCGGCGATTCGACATTGGGGCAAAGACTGCCTGCCGCGTCTCAACGGTATGTGGGCCTTTCTCGTCTACGATCGAGAGCAACGCCGCCTCTTTGGCTCCCGCGATCGCTTTGGCGTGAAGCCCCTCTTCGTTGCCCGCCAGTCCGATCAAGTCCTCTGCGCCTCCGAGATTAAAGCTATTCGCGCGTCCGGCCTCTATCGTGGGGGAATCAATTGGCCTGTGGCGTCACGATTTCTCGTCGAGGGCCACCTCGACGACAGCATGGATAGTTTCTACGAAGGCATCGTCTCGATCCCGCCGGGCGCTGCATTTGAAATCGATGCGGATCTGTCGTGGCGGCAATGGCAGTATTGGGATCTCAACAGTCTGACCGTGCCCGCGGCGTCCGATCCTCCGGGCGCCTTCGCGGATCTCTTTGAAGATGCCGTGCGTATGCGCATGCGGAGCGATGTGCCGGTCGGCGTCTGCTTATCGGGCGGCCTTGACTCCACCTCGATCATTTGCGCGGCATCGCGCCATCGCACAGAAAATGCGGCAGGTGCCTCGCAGCCCATGCAGGCCTTTTGCTATATGGCCAAGGAGTTTGACGAGACGCGGTATATCAACGACACGCTTGCCATGACCGGCGCGCAGCTTCGACAGCTGCAGACCAGCGCCCGTTCTCTTTGGGATAGTCTGCGCCGCATGCTGTGGTACCAGGACGAACCGGTCCATACGATGACCGCGGTCGTCGGCTATCAATTGATGGGCCTGGTGGCCCAGCATGGGATTCGCGTCGTATTGAACGGTCAGGGCGCTGATGAAACCAGCGGCGGCTACTTCAGTTTTTTCCCCGATTACTGGCGGGAGCTTCTACACAAGGGGCAATGGAGCCGAGCCAAGACCGAAGCCCAGGCCTATGCAGACGTGCATGGGGGCCGCGCGTTCGGCTACCTGAAGGAAAGTGCCCTCTCGGCCGTGGCTGCCACGCTGCAACAATCAACACTCTATCGGACCTGGTCCGACCGTCGGTATCGCGACCGATTGCTCTCTCACGGATGGTACGAGCAGGATCTCCTTACGCAGATTCCGCTGGCGAATCGGCCGCGAGGTGCGTGCACCTTAAATGAAACTCTCAAGCAGTCCGTGAGCCGCTCACCCTTGCCCTTATACCTGCGCATTGAGGATCGCAATTCGATGGCGCATTCGGTCGAGGCCCGCCTGCCGTTTCTGGATTATCGGCTGGTCAGCCTGCTCTTTGGGCTCCCGCCGGAATGGAAAGTGCGGGGACCTTGGAATAAATACGTGCTTCGGGAAGGCATGCGGGGGCGCATTCCTGAGTCCGTCCGCGCGCGCCCGGACAAGATGGGCTTTCCCACGGCCGGTCGCCAATGGTTCGCCAATGAGCTCTACGAACCGACGATGGACATCCTGCATAGCCAGGCCACGCGTGAGCGCGGCATCTATCGAATGGCATCCGTCATCCGCGATGTCGAGCGCCATCGGCGGGGTGAGGCCGACGTGCATCACGATCTGTTCCATCTGCTAGAGTTTGAGCTGCTGGCTGAGCAGCAGCGGGGAGTGCCGGCTGGGACTCACGACCGTCCCACATCATCCGGCGCGCCAAGCGGACCGAGCGCCGTGCGGGCGGCGTCACTCCTGTAGTTGCAGGCGTCCGGACACTCAGGCTCCTGACCCTGTGCCGCGAACTCTCAACGTCGGCGTATCCACTGTTATGCGGAACGTACTCATCGTCGCCTACTACTTTCCTCCGATTGCTGCAAGCGGGGCCATGCGTCCGTTGGCTTGGTGTCGCTTCCTTGGTGCATCGGGGTGGCAACCGCGCGTCTTAGCGGTTGATCCCTCCTCCGTGTTTCCCGCCCATCCGGTTGATGCACAGTTGGCGGCCAGACTTCCCGCGTCGCTTCGAGTCGATCGTGTCGCCCACGGCAATCCGATCCAGACCCTGTTGCGCGTGCGCAACCGTGTCAGGGCGGGATTGCGTGGCGGCGCCGCCATCGCCCAAGCAGCGGCCTCGACGCCAGTGCCGTCGTCTCCAAGCCCGACAGCAGGCGCCTCGATATCTGCGACAACAGGCAGCGGGGATGGGGGCCCATTGGGTGAGCTCAAGCATTTGATCTTGGATTGGGGATTTGCCTTTCCGGACCCGCAATGCGCTTGGTTGAAACCGGCCGTGGCGGCCGCCAAGCTGTGGCCCCGTTCCGAAGTGCCGGATGTGGTATTGGCGACGGGCGGCCCCTGGACAAGTCTCTTAGTGGGGCAGGCGTTAGCCGAGCACTGGCGTGTGCCGTTCATCGCAGATTACCGGGATCCCTGGTCGAACAATCCCTACGTATCGTTTCGCTCACCGCTGTTGAATGGCCGTGCGCGCGCCTTGGAAGCGTCGGTCTGTCATTCCGCGGGAAGGATCATTGCCAATACCCCTGAGTTGCAGGCGCAGCTGGCTCGGGACTACCCCGAGCATGCACAGAAAATTGTCGCCATCACCAACGGATATGATCCAGACCTCTTTCCCCATGCGACCGCTGGGCGTACGGGCGGGACATCTGAGCAGGCTGCCGGTCAGGGGCTCGAGCTCTGTCATTTCGGCACTGTGTACGGCAAACGCACCCCTGCTGTGCTGTTGCAGACTGCGCTCGAATTGGTCGACGCGGGTCGGTTGACACCGGCGCATCTGCGGTTGCGTTTTGTCGGCTCTTGGGACGTTGACGAACCTGATTGTGAGCGTGTGGCGCAGGCGTTGGAGCGGGCGGGAATACTCACGCGGGAACCGGCGGTCCCACACCAGGCCTGTCTGCAACAAATGCTCCGCGCGGACGCATTGCTGGTGATGCAGCCTGATTCGCCGCTGCAGATTCCCGGGAAGATTTATGAATATGTGGCGACGCGCCGTCCGATGGTGTTGATCGGTGGAGAAGGCGCCACGGCGAACCTCGTGAATCGATTTGGGCTCGGCGTGGCCGTGCCGAATCAGGCGGCGCGAATCCGACAGGTCTTGCTGGATATTATTGAGCGCCCCCAAATGTTGAAGGCGCCCACGCCGGAACATGTGGGACGTTTCGACTACCGGCAGCTGACGGCCGATGTTGCCGCGCAGTTGGACGCCGTGTGCCGAGTGCCTTTGGCCAAGGCGTCCTAGGCCGGTACGATGCCGAATGCATGTGACGTGATGACGAGACCCGCTGTCCAGATAGCTCACCTAGGCAAGGGCCCTGAAGAGAGAGCCCTTTGGGATCGGTACGTACAAGAATCGCCGTCGGCGACCGGCTATCATCTGTCGGTGTGGCGAGACATCATTGAGCGGGCGTTTGGCCACCACACCCTGTATTTGATGGCCCAGGATGGCGCGAGGGACGTGAAGGGCATCCTTCCGCTCGTTCTCCTGTCCAGTCGGCTGTTCGGTCGATTTATGGTCTCCATGCCGTTTCTGAACTACGGCGGCGTAGATGCGCCCGACGACCAGGTCCGGCAGGCTTTGCTGGATGCCGCAGTGGCTGAGGCCAAGCGGTACGACGTCTCACACGTGGAATTGCGCCAGGAAGCCCTGTTGCCCATTGAGTGGCCGCGGAAGGACCACAAGGTCTCCATGCGGCTCACGCTGCCCCAGGACTTTGAGACGCTGATGAAGGGTTTCCCCTCAAAGCTCCGCAGTCAAATCAAACGTCCGCAAAAAGAAGGGATGGTCTCGCAGATCGGCGGCGTCGACCTCCTTGACGAGTTCTACGCGGTGTTTGCGCGCAACATGCGAGATCTTGGGACGCCGGTCTACGGGCGAGGGTTATTTCGCACGATCTTGGAGGCCTTTCCGAAAGATGCAGCTCTCTGTGTCGTGCGCTGGAAGGGCGAGCCTGTTGCCGGTGGGTTCGTGTACCAGTTTCGCGACATGATGGAGATTCCCTGGGCGTCTGCAGATCGCCGCTATGACCGCTGGTCGCCCAATATGCTGCTCTACAGCGCTGTCCTGGAGCATGCCTGCCGTCAGGGTTGTCGCACCTTCGACTTCGGCCGTTCGAGCCAGGACAGCGGGACCTATCGATTTAAGGCGCAATGGGGTGCGCAGCCGGTGCCGTTGCATTGGTATTATTGGCTAAAGTCGGGCGGTCCGCTCCCGGAACTTAACCCGAATAATCCCCGGTATCGTCTGGCCATCGGCCTGTGGCAAAAGCTGCCGCTGGCGGTGGCCAATTGTTTCGGCCCGCACCTGGTGAAAAACCTGCCATGAAGGTGCACTCGACCTTACCGCCGACCGCCGCTCCGATTCCGATCGGCGCGCTGGCCGCCGGCGCGGTGGCGCTGGTGGGTGGGAGGCCTCGTGCCACTGAGGTGGCGCAGGAACTGGCGCAGTGGCAACAGGCGGCGCAGGCCTTTCTCGTGTCATCTGGGAAGGCGGCACTGGCGATCATTCTCACAGCCTTGGCATCGACGTCCTCGCGTCGAAAGGTGATCATTCCAGCGTACACCTGCTACTCCGTTCCGTCCGCGGTGGTGAAGGCCGGTCTTGAGATTGTGCCGTGCGATGTCGATCCCACGACGTTGGATTTCAACCTCACCTGTCTGGAGACGCTGCTCGATGAGCAGACGCTTTGCGTCATCTCGACGCATTTGTTCGGGCTGTCGGCGGATGTGGAGGCGGTGCTGGCGCGCTGTCGCCCCAAGGGCATTGTGGTCGTCGAAGACGCGGCGCAGGCGATGGGTGGGACGCGCAACGGGAAGTTGGTGGGCAGCCTTGGTCTTGTGGGACTCTTTAGTTTGGGGCGGGGCAAGAATGTGTCCTGCGGCGGGGGTGGGGTCATTGTCACGAGTTCGCGTGAGCTTGCCGCAGCAATCCAGCTCGTGTGCGAGACGACACAGCAGGAGTCGGTCGCAGGAGCCGCGGTTAATTGGGCTGAACTGCTCGCGACGTCCTTCTTGATCCGGCCCTCCTTATATTGGCTCCCTGCGGGGCTCCCGTTTCTTGGACTCGGGGAAACGAAATTCTACCGGGATTTTCCTATTGAGCGGATGAGCGATGCGCGTGCAGCTGCGCTGACGGGCTGGCAGGGTCGACTGGAACAGGACAATCGCACACGGCGGGAACAGGCCGAACTCTTCATCAAGGAGCTGGCCGCCTCCGCCCCCTCGATCGTTGTGCTGGCCAAGGCCGAGTCCGTCTACCTCCGATTGCCGGTGCTGGTAGCCGATCGCCCCACAAAGGAGTGGATCCTGCGTGAGTCGTCCCTGCGGGGCCTGGGCGTGAGCGGAGCCTATCCAGACACAATCACGCACATCCCCGAGTTAGCGGGCAGCCTGCTGCACTATCAGGATGCCGGTGCGCGGTTACTGGTCGATCGGCTCGTGACGGTCCCGACGCATCGGTATGTGTCGGCCTCCCATCGCGCCGCTATCGGTCGCTTGTTTGCCGAGGCTGCGGACAGGAGCGGCGAGACGACGTTATCAACGACTCAGGTGCATTCTGTAGGAACAAATCACTCGGTTGCGCGGCCTGATCAAGCCGGGGCCTCAGCCATGCGCCATACGCAAACCGACATGAAGGTGTGAGCCTGTGGGAGACGCGTTGACGACAGTGGTGCAGTGCCTATTTTGGGGAGCCATGGGCTTCGTCGTGTATGCCTATGCGGGCTACCCGATCCTTTTGTGGCTTTTGAGCCTTGTACGTAATCGTCCTGTGCGGAAGGCCGCCATGCTCCCGACCACGTCCTTCATCATCACGGCGTTCAACGAAGAAAAGCGGCTGCCTGAGAAGCTGAAGAATTCATTGGAGCAGGATTACCCCAAGGATCGTATCGAGATCATCGTGGCTTCCGATTGTTCGACGGATCGGACAGATGACATTGTTCGGGCGCATGGCGCGCAGGGGGTGCGCCTGTCCCGTCTTCCCAACAAAGGCGGCAAAGAGGCGGCTCAAAAATTTGCCGTCGAGTCCGCCACCGGTGAGGTGCTGGTGTTTTCGGATGTGGCGACGACCCTGCCGCCGACTGCAATTCGGACCATTGTCATGAACTTTGCCGACCCGACCGTCGGCTGTGTCAGCAGCGTGGATCGCTTTGTGGATGCCGATGGGCGCGTGAGTGGGGAGGGAGCCTACGTCGCGTACGAGATGCTGTTGCGACGGCTCGAAACGAAGGTCAACAGTTTGGTGGGACTGAGCGGGTCGTTTTTTGCTGCCAGGCGGGAGGTGTGTCGGAATTGGGCGCCGGACCTGCAAAGCGACTTCAATACGCTGCTCAATAGTATTCGCGGAGGGCTCCGCGGCGTGTCCGATTCCGAAAGTGTGGGGTTTTATAAGAATCTGGCCGATGAGCGCAAAGAGTATGACCGCAAGGTCCGGACGGTGGTACGGGGCATATCCGTATTTATGAGAAGTCTCGCACTCTTAAACCCTTTCACTTATAATCTCTTTGCGTGGCAACTCTTCAGCCACAAGCTCTGTCGTTGGATGGTGCCGTTTGCGTTGATCGTGGCGATGCTGAGCAACTTGATCCTAGCGTGGAGCTCGGATTTGTACCGAGTCCTCTTGGCAGGCCAACTGGCTTTTTATGGCATTGCTCTGGCGTACCTGTGGTTGCCGCGTCTGCCGAAAATCGCGCTGTTGCGGTTGCCGTCGTTTTTCGTCATGGTGAATGTCTCCATCTTGGATGCGTGGATGCGGTATTTTCGCGGGGATCGCATTCTGTATTGGGACCCGTCGAAGCGATAACCTACCGGGCTTTATAGTGCGCTCGTAGAAAGGATTGATCCTGCGATGGTAAATCAACCAGTGACGGAGACAGGATCGGGGCATGGCGGGATCGGCGTCGTCGGCGAGGTCTCCACGAAGGTCCTGCGTGACTTCGGATTGTTGATCGCCGGGGCGGCGTTGGTCTATGGGCTGTGGCCATGGGTTTTCCGTGGCGAGCCGTTTCGTCTCTGGGCGTTGGTGATAGGGGGAGCATTCGGACTCCTTGGACTCGCGGCGCCAGTCTTGCTGGCCGTGCCCTACAAGGGCTGGATGTTTCTTGGCGGGATTTTGGGATGGATCAACACTAGGATTATCTTGGGAGTGCTCTATTACGGATTGATTGTGCCGATGGGCTTGGTGATGAAGATGATGGGGCGCGATCCCATGCGCCGTGTGTTGGTGCCGAGTGCGGAGACCTACCGTGTTGTGCGTCAGCGACGTGATCCCTCACACATGAATAATATGTTCTAGCTGAGCGGACAGGGAGGTTCGACATGGGCGATTTTCTCGCAGAACTATGGGCGTTCATGCAGGAGCGGAAGAAGTTCTGGCTTCTGCCGATCATTTTGGTCTTGGTGCTGCTGGGCAGCCTGCTCGTCTTTACGCAGGGCTCCGCTGTGGCGCCGTTCATCTACACACTGTTTTAATCACGCGGACGCGGGCCGCACGTTCGATGCCCCACGCGGGCCGCGTCCAAAGGCGATCGACCATCATGGGGCTGGGCGGCATCAAGCAGCGTGTCTGGCAGGCAGTGGCTTCCGGGTATCATCTGACCGGTTGGTCACAGGCACGGAGTCGTGGCCATCTAGTTGTTCTTACCTACCATCGAGTGCTGACCGCAGAAGAGCTCCTGACCGAGGTCGTCCAGCCAGGCATGTATGTGCGGGCGGATGCGTTTCGGATGCAGATGGAGCATCTGCGCGCGAATCACGACGTCCTGACATTTCCGGACTTGTTCCAGCGGTGGGAGACCGGATCCTGGCGCGCTGACCGGGCCGCCTGCGTCATTACGTTTGATGATGGCTGGCTGGATAACTATCACCATGCGTTCCCCATCCTGAAAGCGCTCGACCTACCGGCCACCATTTTTCTTCCTACGGATTTCATCGGCACGCGGCAGGGCTTTTGGCCTGAACGATTGTCGATGCTGCTGCGAACGGCTGGGGCAGCGCCGCCTCCGGTTCGTACGGAGATCTACCAGGCGGTGCACGATGGTCTGCGAGCCTCATGGCCGAAGGGCGCTGCCAGACCGTTCCCTAAGGATATTTCCGCTGGGGCCTCGGATGACGTTATTGATGCCTGTAAGCAGCTTGACGCGCAGGCGCTTGAGGCATTGATCGGGTGCCTCTGCGAGCGGTTCAGCGTCGGCGGACCGGCGACGCGAACTGTCATGAACTGGGATGAGGTCAGGGAAATGTCCGCGCAGGGTATCACCTTCGGGTCCCATTCCTGTTCGCATCGACTGTTGGATGGTCTGTCGGATGCGGAATGTCGGAAGGAAACGGCGGACTCGCTTCGCGTCTTGCGGGACAACAGAGCGGCGACCGTGCCGGTGTTTTGCTATCCCAACGGGAACTATGACGCCAAGACACAGGCTGTCGTGCGCGCAGCTGGGTATCATGCGGCGGTGTCATGTCGGACGGGTCTCGAGGGGCCACAGCCGTCTGATCTCTTTGCGTTGAAGCGGGTCTCGCTGCATCACGACATCAGCGCAACGCCCGCACTCTTTTCCATGGCCATCGCGGGGCTCCGATAACCGGATGGACCTGCTAGTAAGGCTCCGTCTTCACCTTCAGAGATGTCGGCGATGACCGTGCTCGTGACAGACGGCGACGAGCGTTCGACGCTCGCCGTGACTCGATCGCTCGGGCGTGCGGGCATCGGCGTCGTGGTCGGCGCGGACCGTCCTGCCAGCCTAGCCGGCGCCTCGCGCTACTGCCACGCAACCGTTCAGTATCCCTCGCCGTATGAGAATCCTGAAGGCTTCGTCGAACAGCTCCTTGTTGCGATCGCTCGCCACAAGGTGCAGGTCTTTATTCCTATGTCGGATGTGGTCATGAGCGTCATCGGTGCGCAGCGAGCGCGCTTCGATGCGGTGGTGACGATTCCTATGCCGCCGCAGGACGTCTACGACGCGGCCTCGGATAAGTATCGGTTGATGACGCTGGCGCAGACGCTGGCCGTGCCTATCCCACACACCTGGTATGTGCCGGATGGGAATCTCGCTCCCTTGATCGACGAGGTTGGGCCCTATCCGCTGATCGTGAAACCCGGCCGCTCCCGTGTGCATGTGGACGGTTGCTGGATGAAAACCGAAGTCCAGGCTGTCGCGACGCGCGAGGAGCTTCAATCACGGTATCGGGATCTTCCCTACTTGAAACTCCCGTCGCTGATTCAACGGCGGGTTGAAGGGGAGGGGCAGGGCGTCTTCGGATTATTCGATCGCGGACGACCGATCCTGCTGTTTGCGCATCGGCGCGTACGGGAAAAGCCGCCGTCCGGCGGCGTCAGCGTGCTCCGCGAGAGCGTCGCGTTGCCGCAGCCCATGACGGACTACGCTGTGCGATTGTTGCAGAATGTTGGCTGGCATGGTGTGGGAATGGTAGAGTTCAAAGTGGATGCTGGGACGGGCATTCCCTACCTCATGGAAATCAACGGACGGTTTTGGGGGTCGCTGCAGTTAGCCATTGACGCAGGTGCGAATTTTCCCCTTGAGCTGTATCGACTGGCGCGGGGAGAGGCCTCTCGGGCGAGTGCGGCGCCCTATCGCATCGGTGTGCAGACGCGGTGGATGTTAGGCGATCTGGATCATCTGCTGGTGCGTCTGGTGAAGTCGGATGCCGCGCTCCGGTTGCCCCCAGGGTACCCATCACGGTGGCAATGCGTACGTGATTTTCTGCGTCCCCATGGGCCGGATCAGTATTGCGAAGTCGAGCGGCGGGATGATCTTGGGCCGGCGCGCTATGAATGGATGGCATACGTGAAAACCTTGCTTGGGGGCGCAGCGTGAGCGGCGAACCATCGCAGACCGGGCGGGACGGCATCGGACTCTACGTTCGCGCATTGAAGGCTGCGGTCGTTCATCTGATGTCCCGCCTGAACGTCTTTCGCGCCGGCTATGAGCGGTTGACCTCCCCTGCGATGGTCCCACCGTCGGTCGCGGGGATTCTGGTGTTATGTAAGGGGAATATCTGCCGCAGCCCATTGGCGCATGTCTATCTTGAAGAGGCGTTGCGGAAAGCCAACCTCCCAGTCATCGTGAAGTCAGCCGGTATCGAGACTACGCCAGGCAAGCCTGCGCACGATCACGCTAAAACTGTGGCACTGACCAATGGACTCTCGCTCGCGACTCATCGGACCACACCGCTCTACGAAGATCTCGTGAAGCAGACTGATTTGGTGCTGGTGATGGAAGTCGCCCAAAAGGATCGCGTGTTGCGGTTGTACCCGGAGGCGAAGGGCAAGGTATTCGTACTTGGGCAGTTCTGCCGTCGGGGCACGTTGGATATCGACGATCCATACAGTGGGCCGCTCGAGGACTTTACGGTCTGCTTTGGGCGTATCGTGGAATCCTGCGATCGCATTGTTGGCATGATGGCCGCGGCTCGAACATCGCAGGCGGTGCAGGCCGCAAATGAGAGCGGGCCTGCCACGTCACCCAAGGCGGCCATGCCAGTCTCCTCGGCTGATTAGATTTGTGAAGACGATTCTCCATCTTTCCAGCAGCAGCGGGCCGGGTGGGGCCGAGCGGGTCGTCTGTGCCCTTGCGGCGTCCCTGGACTCCACAAAATTTCGTTCCATTGTCGGGCTGTTTCGGGGCGGATGGTTGAAGGACCAGTGCGAGGCGCGCGGTGTTCGCACGGTAGTGCTTACCGGCGAGGGTTTTCTCCATTGGAAGTGGATGCTGGAATGTTACCGCCTGGTCAAGCGCGAGGGGGTGGATCTCATCCAGGCGCATGAGTTCGACGCCATCGTCCATGGCTGGGTCGTGGCTAAGCTCGCCGGCATACCGCTTGTCGGGACGATCCATGGGAAGGTGTATTTCCATGAGAAAGCTCGGCGTCGCTGGGCCTATCGGATCATCAGTCGATCGGCTACCCTTGTCGCGGTGTCGGAAGATCTCAAGCGGTTTATCGTTGATGAAGTCGGGATCGCTGCGTCGCGCGTACAGGTGGTGTACAACGGATTGGATCCTGCCGCTGTGGCGGTGCCCGATGCAGATCCACTGCAGGTGAAGCAGGAGCTGGGGCTGGCTCCGGATGAACTGGTTGTGGGTGCGGTCGGCAATCTCTATCCGGTGAAGGGCCACCGCTACCTGTTGGATGCGATTCCGGAGGTGTTGAAGGCTTGCCCCAATACCACGTTTCTCTTCATTGGACGTGGAGAGCTTGAAGCGTCGCTCAAAGTACAGGCTCAGGCGCTTGGTATTGAGCAGAAGGTGAAGTTTCTCGGTCTGCGCCAGGATGTCCCGCGACTGCTGGCCGTGATGGATGTCTTCTGCATGCCGTCCTTGTCAGAGGGGCTTTCGATTGCGCTCCTGGAAGCCATGGCAGCCCGCAAGGCCGTCGTCGTCACGCACGTCGGCGGCAATCCGGAGTTGGTGGTGGACGGCGAAACCGGCCTCTTGGTTCCGTCACAGGATGCTCTTGCATTAAGTCGCGCGTTGCTAGCGCTGCTGCGTAACGTGGCGCTTCGAAGCCGATTCGGAACAAGCGGACACGAACGCCTCCGGACCAATTTCTCACTTGCTACTATGACGGTGCGATATCAACAGGCTTACAGGGAAGCGCTCTCAGGAAATCATGCATAGTCCATCGTTGACAGCGCAACCGCAACTCAATCGGCCAGGGGCTTCCATCAAGCCGCAAGCGGCTGCAGAAAGTCCCTGGCCCTTTCGGTTTGTGCTGCTCTCCCTGGTATTTGAATTCGGTCGTCCACAGGAGATCATCCCAGGCCTGAAGTTCATTCCGTTTTCAAGTCTTCTTAATGCCGCAATTCTAGCCTCCTTGATAATGTCCGGAAAAGTAAGTCTCAAGGATCTACGAACAAAGCTATGGATCCCATTATTGGGAGTAATGCTTCTGCATGTCCCAATAGCAAATAATACTTTTCATGCAGTTATGACATTAAAGGACATGAGCTTGCTGTTTTGCCTGTACTTGGGATTGATCGCGTATGTGGATACTTTCGATCGTCTGTTTAAGCTCGTCTCTGTATGGCTGGGAGTGCATGTCATTGCTGCAATCTTGGGTATTGCCAGTGGAGGAACGGGTGTTGGAGGGTGGCTTGGAGACGAAAATGATTTTTGTATGACAATCAATATGGCATTGCCGTTCGCGTTTTTCATGATTTATGCAAATGCTGGATTTCAGGACAAGCTCAGATATGTAGGCATGATGACATTATTTGTATTTACTGTATTAATTACGCTCTCTCGGGGGGGCTTTTTTGGGATGGTCTCGGCTGGATTCTATTGCTGGCTAAAATCTCCTCGTAAGATGGTCGCCATCGTGTTGGTTATGGTTCTTTCCATTTTTGTCTTGGTGGCTGCCCCTGCACAGTTTTGGGAAGAAATTGGATCGTCCTTCTCGGAAGAGACAATGGAGGTGGGGACTGGTGGAGATCGTCTGTATATCTGGGGGATAGGTTTCGAAATGTTTCTTGCCAATCCCATTCTGGGGGTCGGGCAAGGCAATTTCCCTTGGACATTTGAAGAATATGAGGCTGGGCGGACGTTTCTAACGGCTTCACGTGCTGGTAGAGCCGCGCACTCGTTATACTTTACCTTGTTGCCTGAAATGGGCCTTCTAGGTTTGAGTGTCTTTGTGCTCATGAACTGGCATAATTTTCTGACCATTCGAAAAGTGGAGCGCTTGGCTGAGGCACGGGCAGCCGAATGGGTTAAGGGAGATCCCACTGTCTCGGCTGATGTGCTAAGGAAAATCGTGCTGATTGCCCGTTCTATGGAAGGAAGTATGATCGGATTTCTCGTGAGCAGCATTTTTATATCGACAATTTGGTACCCAAGCTTTTGGGTCATGACTGGGTTTATTGTGGCCCTACAGAATGTGGTAACAGCCCAAGCCGAAAAAGCGGGATTGCAAGTAGGACTCAGGCCTCGTCCGGATACATCTCTCAAGCTGCGTGGCCTTACTGCCAAGCCAGCATTTTCCCCGGGCATCAGAAAGTCCAGCCGATAATTGGGGAAACTGAAATCGCCATTAGGTAGAGGATGGGAGGTGCGCTGTGGTGACGAAGCAACGATGGCAAGAAGCGCAAACTTACGAACAGTCCTATTGGGCAAATTTAGCAGAGCAAATTGCCAGTGGTAGTCAGGGGCAGCTCGATTGGTATGCGTGGAAGGCCAAGCTGATGGAGGGGCGTCTTGAAAAGCATCTATCAGCTGCTGGACGGAGCCATGCGCGGATATTGGAGATTGGGAGTGGGCCCATCGGGATCGTAACATTCTTAGATTGGGGCCAGCGATATACGCTGGATCCATTGGAGAAGTTCTATGCTGCGAATGCCACCTTATCAAAGTTGCGCAATCCCGCAGTTACGTATGGCGCAGGAAGTGGAGAGCAGATACCTTTTGATTCTAATAGTTTCGATATCGTCATTTTGGATAATGTCTTGGATCATGTGCATCAGGCCCCGCGGGTGCTTGATGAGATCCGAAGAGTCTTGACCACTGGCGGCTACTTTTACATAGCGGTAAATGTTCATACGAATTGGGGAGCTTTTCTGCATCGTATCTTGTCGCGGCTGAAAATTGACCGCGGACATCCATATACATTCACTCCCATCTCGATACGAGAATTTCTGGCGGAGCACAAGTTGGTGGCCGTGCAAGAATTCGTGAATAGCTACGAGGAGGCAAAGCTGGAAGACTTACGAAGTGCTTCAGTTAGGGCAAGGGTCAAGGCGAAAACCGGGCTATCTGAGTTCGTATACTTCGCAGTTTGTCAGCAAGAACGGGTCAAGTAGAGAGCTACGCTGCTCTTGAATTCCACTAAAGGCCTGAAAGGTGTGCCTCGCAACCGCTGCGGAGGCTTGGCAAGAAGTTTCCTGCCGGAATGTGGATGCCTATCAGGATTTGCCATATCGCCATGGGGGATTTGTGGGCGGGGGCTGAGGTGCAACTCGCCACGCTGACCGCTGAGCTTGCCAAGAGACCAGGCATCGCCTTGTCGGTCGTTTTGTTCAATGACGGGCGACTTGCCGACGAAATCCGACGCTGTAACGTGCCGGTGACGGTCCTCCCTGAGTCCTCATTGGGAATGCATCAATTGGTGCGTAAGTTTGTGGCATTTTGTCAGGCCAATCGGTTCGATCTCATCCATACCCATAAGTACAAAGACAATCTGGTCGGATCCATCGCCGCTGGATACTGTGGGATTCCGCATCTGGTGCGCACGATCCACGGTCTGGCTGAGCCCTTTCGCGGCCTTGAAGCGATGAAGATGCGTCTCTATGATGCCGCAGATGACCTGGCTATCCGCGCAAAGGCGGATAGGGTCGTGGCGGTATCCGGAGAGATCGCCAAGATTTTACAGGCTCGCTATGGCGAGCGTTTTGTCGCACACATTTACAATGGTGTGCGGTTGGGCGGTATGTGCCCTCAGAAAACACCTAAAGAAGTCCGCTCTCTGTTAAAAGTTTCCGATAGTGTTCGTCTCATCGGCGTCGTGGGGCGGTTGACGGCGGTGAAGGGGCACCAGCACTTTTTGGAAGCCCTCGTGAAAATGAATCGGCGTGCGTCGGATATTCACGGGGTGATTGTCGGCGATGGACCCTTGCGGGAGTCGCTCCAGTCACAGGCCCATGCACTTGGCCTTGCCGATCGGGTGCACTTCGTCGGACACCGTGACGATACCTACGATTTTATGCGCGCCTTGGACGTGTTCGTGCTACCATCCTTGCACGAAGGCATCCCGATGGTGTTGTTGGAGGCAATGGCGCTTACACGTCCGATCGTGGCCAGTCGCATCGGGGGTATTCCCGAGGTCGTTCATGACGGCGTGCATGGGCTGCTTGTCCCTGTCGGCGATGCTGAGGCGCTGGCGGATGCGTGCCTGCGGCATCTGACCGATGGTGAATTAGCCGCTCGCTGTGCTGCAGCAGCCAGGAGTCGAGTGGAACAGCACTTTTCCTCCGAAGCCATGGCCGATCACATGTGTCGGTTGTATGCCGAGGTGATTGGGACGTCAGCCGCAGCCGCCTACGCGTAACGAATGACTGAGAATTCAACTCCATGACAGAGCCCAGATCGGCAGGCACCTCCCCGCGTTCCTTGCGCATCGCACTCTTCGGCGCCGGCCGCCATGCCCAGCACCATGCGCGAGCCATTCTCCGCTGCCCTGGTGCGGAGCTGATCGCTGTGGCCGATCCGTCCGATGCCGCGCAGGCGGCTATGCGCGAGATCGTGCCGACGATCAAGAGTTACTCCAATCCAGAATCCCTGCTGGCTGCCGAGCGTCCTGATGTTGTGCATATCATCACGCCGCCTGCGACCCATGCGCCGCTTGCCATTCAGGCGCTGCAAGCGGGAGCGCACATCTACGTCGAAAAGCCGTTCACGGAACGGAGCGATGATGCGCAGCGTATCGTCGATGAAGCGCAGCGCCGCAATCTGAAAATCTGTGCCGGGCATCAACTCCTCTTTGAGCCGCCGACACGTGTTCTCGCCGACTACCTTCCGTCTGTTGGTCGAGTCGTACATGTGGAAAGTTACTTCTCCTTTCGCACGGTGCGGCATGCTCCCGGAGGCCGACGTGTCTTACGGGCAGATCATCAGTTGTTGGATATTCTTCCGCACCCGGTCTATCTGCTCTTGCGCGCATTGGAGCAGACGGGAGAGGGCAAGACCGAACTCGTATCGCTTGAAGTCAGTCGTGAGGGGACGGTGCATTCGCTTGTGCGCCGCGGCCGCGTGACCGGCGCTTTGATCGTGACGCTGGAAGGGCGACCCGTTGAAAGCTATCTGCGCGTGGTGGGGCGCAATGGTTCCGTGTGCGCCGACTATGTGCGGAGCACGACCCAACGCTCTATCGGGCCCGGGTCATCAGGGATCGACAAGCTCTTTGCGCCGTATCGCCACGCGTGGCAACTGCTCAGCGGTACAACACAGGCAATGGCGCGGCGGTTTCTGAAGAGTCAGCGCAGCTACCCAGGTTTGGCGGAACTCTTCACGGCCTTTTACGATTCCATTGCTGCGGGAACTGCCTCGCCGCTGTCGCCGGAGAGTTTGTTGGATACGGTGCGCATCTGTGAGCGTGTTGCCGCTGCCCTCAAGGTGAAGGAAGAAGAGGCGTTGGCCGCTGCCAAGCCGCGTCCGGTGGAAGGCCACGGTGTTCTCCTGACCGGCGGAACGGGGTTCCTCGGGAAGGAAATTGTTCGTGCGCTCGTCCGCAATGGTCGACCCGTGAGGATTATTGCCCGTCGGGATCCATCGCCTTGGGAGCGGATCGCCGGTGTGGAATACGTGGTGGCTGATGTCGCGGCAGGCGTGAATAGCCAGATGTTCAAAGGCATCGATTGCGTTATTCATGCGGCGGCCGAGACTGCAGGCGGTTGGCCTGAGCACCAGCGCAATTCGCTAGACGCCACAGAGCAGATGGTGCGCGGTGCGGCGGCGGCTGGGATCACGCAGTTCATTCATGTCAGCAGCTTGGCCGTCTTGGCTCAGGGAACCGGGGCTCCGCTTCGGGATGATCACCCGTTAGAGCCGGACAGCAAGGGATCAGGCCCGTATGTCTGGGGTAAACTGGAGTCAGAGCGCCTTGCGGTTCGTTTGGGTCAGGAACTCGGCCTCTCGGTTAAGGTAGTGCGGCCAGGTGCGTTAGTGGATTATCGAGATTTTGATCCGCCTGGGAGACTTGGGAAACGCCTAGGGAATATTTTCGTCGCGGTTGGGTCCGCAGACGATCGTCTGGGCGTGGTGGACGTGGGATTCTCAGGAGACTTTCTTGCCTGGGCGGTAGAGCATTGGGATCAGGTTCCAAGCCCGCTCAATTTGCTGGATCCGGTTCTGCCGACCAAGCAATCCTTGCTGGATCGCCTGAGGAAGAACAATCCAGACTTGACGGTGGTCTGGCTGCCGCGGTGGATTCTCACGCCCTTGTCCTGGGCTGCGACGCTAGCGCAAAAGGCGTTGCGTCCCGGTAAGCCTGCCATCAATGTCGCGAAGGTCTTCAGCGTGCTGCCGTACGACACGTCTAGGGTGGCAACCTTAGCCGAGAAGATGAAGTAATCTCGTGTTTGCGGTGGGCCGTCGAAGGTAGCTTAGGCAGAGGGCCTTCCCAGTGTCCACGAATATTGGCACCTCGAGCGAACAATCGCAATGAAGGTCCTATGGCTCGGCCACAATCTCGCCTATCCTCCCAAAGGCGGAGCGCTTCAGCGTAACTATAATCTCCTTCGGGAAATCGGTCGTGCCTGTCGTGTGCATGTCGTGGCATTCGATCAACCGATCACTCGGCCCGACAACGTTCAACCTGCCGACTGTGTGCGTGCCCTCTCAGAGTTTTGCGAATCCGTTGATTGGGTCCCACTCGATGCCCACCCAGTGTTCGGCAGTCGCTATGCCTTAGCTCTACGTGGCCTACTGTCCGGGCAGCCGTATGATTTCGCGTGGCTGCGTTCGCCGGCTATGGCCGCGAAGTTTTCTGCAGTGGTGCAGCGTGAGGCTCCTGATGTGGTGCATGTCGATGCCTTGGGGCTTGCCCAGTACCTTGATTTCCCCGCACCATTCGCAACAGTGCTCAATCATCATGATGTTGAATCCTGCAAGATCGCGGTGCGAGCGACTAAGGCGTCGCATCCCCTGATGCGGCAGTACTTCGCGATGGAAGCACGCAAGTTGTTAGCTGCCGAACGGATCTGGTGTCCGCGATTCGATGCGAATGCGGTGGTTTCAGAGGCGGAAGGCGACGTGTTGACCCAGGGCTGTGCAGATGTCCGCGTCGAGGTGGTGCCCAATGGAGTCGATACCACCTATTTCACCCCGAGGCCGGATCCAGGTGGGCATAAGCTGCTCTTTTGCGGCAGCATGGACATGCATCCCAACCAGGAAGCGGTCGAATATTTTTTGGCGAAAATGTGGCCGCAGGTCTCCGCGACAGTCCCAGATGCTACGTTGGATATTGTGGGGCGGAAGCCTCCCTCATGGTTGGTGGAGCGTGCAAAGGCGGACCCGCGTGTGCGCGTCACAGGGTTTGTTGAAGACGTCCGTCCGTATTTCAAGGAAGCCACAGTGTGTATCTCGCCCATAATCAGTGGCGGAGGCACGCGCCTCAAAATTCTGGATTCCCTGGCCATGGGAGTGCCGGTTGTGTCGACATCGTTCGCAGCGTCGGGGCTGGACCTCGAACATGGGCGGCATATACTCCTGGCGGATGGCGATGAGCGGTTTACGACGGAGACGCTTCGCCTGTTGACTCACCGCGACATACGACAGCAGCTTGCCCGAGAAGGCGCTCGCCGTGTCGACGAACTCTATTCATGGACGGTCGTCGGGAAGACACTCCTGCGCACCTATGAACAAGCCCGGCAGCACCATCACGCGCGCCCGAAGTAATCAATACTGGATATCCGATTATGTGTGGAATTGTTGGAGCGGTGAGTTCTCATCCGGGGGCAGTCGAGCAGTCGCTCGTGCGGCGCATGTGCGCGTTGATTCGGCGGCGCGGGCCGGATGATGACGGATTCTATTTTGGGGATCGCGTCGGTCTTGCGATGCGCCGCCTTGCGATTATCGATGTGCGGACGGGCAAGCAACCCATGCACAACGAAGATGGGACCATCTGGGTCGTCTTCAACGGCGAGATCTACAACTATCGAGAGCTTCGCGAGGATCTACTCAAGCGGGGTCATACCCTCACCACGTCATCCGACACGGAATGTCTCGTCCATTTGTACGAAGAATACGGCGACACGTTTGCCACGCACTTGCGCGGCATGTTCGCGTTTGCCATTTGGGATGATCGACGAAAGCGCCTCGTCATGGGGCGCGATCGCCTTGGTATCAAGCCCTACTACTACTGGCAAGATGGCGAAAGCCTCTATTTCGGGAGCGAATTGAAATGTCTGCTTGCCGTCGAACGCTTTGAGCGGAAGATCGACCTCCGGGCCTTCTCTGACTATTTCACCTATAAGTATGTGCCCGGTCCGCGAACGATTTACGAAGGCATCCAGGAAATTCCACCGGCCCATGTTGCGGTCTGGCAGGAGGGGAAGCTCTCGTTTACGCGCTACTGGCAGCTTCAGCATGTGCCGGGTCCGGAGCGACCGGTGGAGTATTACGCGGAAGGCCTTCGGCACCATCTCGAAGAGGCGGTGAAACTGCACCTTGTCAGTGAAGTGCCGCTGGGCGCCTTCCTGAGTGGCGGCATCGACTCGAGCGCGATCGTGGCCATGATGTCTCGTGCCGGGCAGGGCACGGTCAAGACCTTCACCATCGGATTTGAAGACGGGCAGGTGGGCGTCGATGAGCGGCCGTTTGCCCGGACGATTGCGGAGCAGTAC
>JAYREW010000012.1:0-2359 GCA_041908685.1 Nitrospiraceae bacterium
CCAAGACCGGCGGACGGAGCGAGCGCGTTGGGCAGTTGGTTTGGATCGAAAGCGACCTCGGGGTTGTGTCAGCCGATCATCGCGCTGATGCCGCCGCACGACACCTATATCGAAACCCACCTCGGGGGTGGGGCGATCATGCAGCGCAAGCCGCCGGCGCGCCACAACATCGGCATCGACCGCGATGCGCGGGCGCTGGAGCGGTTCGAATGCGACTACCCGGTCGAGAAGATTCACGGCTGCGCCCACCGGTTTCTGGCTGAGTACCCATTCACCGGCCGGGAGTTGGTCTATAGCGACCCGCCGTATCTGACCGCCACCCGCAGTTCGAGTCGGCGTTACCGCTACGACTACACAGAGCGGGACCATCTCGAGCTGCTGGAGCGGCTCCAGCAGCTGCCTTGTCCCGTCATCCTCTCCGGCTACCCCTCGGCCGTGTACGATGCGCACCTGGGGGCATGGCAGACGCTGGAACTGCAGGTCATGAACCAGGCCGGGGTGCGCACCGAGAAGCTGTGGTTCAACTTCACCCCGCAGCGGTTGTTCTGGGCCAGTTTCGCCGGCAAGAACTTCACCGATCGCCAGCGCATCAAGCGCAAGGCGGACAACTGGGCGCGGCGCTACCGGGACCTGCCCCCGGCGGAGCGCCTCGCCGTGCTGGCGGCGGTGATGGCCGTCGAGGCCGCCGACGGCTGAGCCGATGCCCCAGGTCGAGAAAGCCTCCCTGCGCGCGGAGTTCGACGCCCTCAAGGGCCGGTTCGAACGTCTGTGCGCCGACGGCCAGTTGGGCGCGGAGGGCCGCGCCCTCGTCGAGGCGCTGTTGCTGCTCTTCGAGCTGGTGCTGGCGGTGTTCATGGAGAAGCACACCGCCAAGAACAGCCAGAACTCCAGCCTCCCGTCGTCGCGGACGGACAAGACCGACGACGCCGACACCCAGGCCGGCGCCAAGGCCAAGGGGCGCTCCGCGCGCCACACCCGCAGCGATAATACCCGCACGGTCGAGACCGTCACGGTCATCCCCGTCACCGCCTGCGACCACGGTGGCGAGGATCTCCGCGACGTTCCTGCCCAGGGCGGCGAGCGGCGGACACGCATCGACATCGTCTTCGAGAAGGTTGTCAGCCACGTCGAGGCGGAGATCAAAGCCTGTCCCCAGTGTGGGCAGCAGACCAAGGGGGCCTTCCCGCCGGACCTGGCCGGTCCCCGGCAATACGGTCCCGGCCTCAAGGCCTATGTCCTCCATCTGCTCGTCGCCCAGATGGTCGCCCTCAAGCGGGTGCAGCAGACGGTGCAGACCCTGATCGATGAGGTCATCGCCGAGGCGACGATCCTGTGCTACGTGATGCAGTTGTACCGGGCCCTCGCCGCCTGGGAGCAGGCCGCCATCGAGCAGATGCTTGCCCAGCCCACCCTGCACGTCGACGAGACGTCCCTGCGGGTCGCGCGCAAGAACCACTGGATCCACGTCTACGCCGCCGGGGACATCACCCTGAAGTTCCTCCACCCCAAACGCGGTCTGGAGGCCATCACGGCCATCGACATCATTCCCCGCTATGGCGGGGTCATCGTCCACGACTGCTGGGCATCCTACCTCGCCTATGATCACTGCGGCCATGGGCTGTGCGGCGCGCATCTGTTGCGGGAACTGACCTTCGTGGTCGAATCCAACGCTTATCGCTGGGCGATGAACATCAAGCGCCTGCTCCAGGAGACCTGCGCCCGCGTCGCCGAGCGACCCGACAAGTGCCTCACCGACACCGAGTACCGCCACCTGCGCAAGCGCTACCGCAATCTCCTCACCCGCGGCGCCCGGGAACTCCCGCCCATTCCGCCCCGGCAGGATGGCAAACGCGGGCGCCTCGCGAAGTCCGATGCCCACAACCTGTGGGAGCGCCTCAAACGCTACGAGGACGCCGTCCTGCTCTTCGCCAAGCAACCCCAGGTCCCGTTCACCAATAATCGCGCTGAGCGGGATTTGCGTATGAGCAAGGTCAAGCAAAAGGTCTCCGGCTGCTTTCGCTCCTTCCAGTACGCCCAGGCCTATTGCCGTATCTCCAGCTACCTTCAGTCCATGGCCTACCGCGGCTATAACCCGCTCGTCGCCATCCAGATGGCACTCTCCGGGCAGATTTATGCGGAGGGGAGCGAGTAGTTACACAGCGGTTTGATCTGCCGAGGCGGAACGCCGGATTCCGGTATCAGTGCCTGATAGAGCAGAGGGGTGGCCTCGCGAAACAAAGCATCGGCGGGGCCGCTTGCATTATTGATAATGTTGGTGAACTCGAAGATCCGGTCATGGTTTCGGCTGAAGTCCGCAGAATCCCATGTGAACATGTGCTCACGGAGGATGGTCAGGGCC
>JAYREW010000013.1:0-6395 GCA_041908685.1 Nitrospiraceae bacterium
CGCAGCAGAACGCGGCGCTCGTCGAAGAGACCACCAGCGCCAGCCAGTCCATGAGCGAGCAGGCCAAGGCCCTCATGGCCCAGGTCGCGGAATTCAAAGTGGCGGGAGGCGAGACGGTCCGCGCCACGGTGGCAAAACCCGCCGCCAGGCCCGCGATGGTCGTGACCAAGACGGTCGCGAAAACTCCAATGACAGGACTGTCCAAACCAGGCGCGAAGCCCGCGTCGGTCGGCAGTCGCGCCGGAAAGAAGCACAGCGACTTCGAAGAGTTCTAGGTCGGCATGCGCGGCGGGTCGGTGATCGCACGATCATCGGCCCGCTTCCCGGAGCATCCCAATCCCCTATCCCGTTCCTGTTTCCTTGCCCGCAATCTGATCTCGTCAAAAGTCTGTCTGTCACAATTGTGACACTGTCAGGACCTTCGGCATGGCCTGTCCACGCAGCGCCCACCGCCCCTTACATCCAGTGCGAATCTCCTCGCCGTACGGCGAGCCCCGTGGCGCAACGCATGGCAAACAGCTTGCAAATCCAGCACTGATGGACCAGCCCTGCCTTGAGACCGACCAGGAGTCCCGTATTCGACCCGACCGCAGCACTTTCCTTCCAACCCTGCCGCGCCAGGTCGACCTCTGCCTCTGCATCGCGCTCACCGCCGCGATCTTCATCCTCGACCTGTCACTGCCCCTGGGCTACAGCGTCCCGTTTCTCTACATTGGCCCGCTGCTCATTGTGTGGAGAATGCGCGCCGGATGGTCGGAGCCGCTAGTCGCCGCCGGTCTCATCGGCCTCACCTGGATCGGCTTTGCTTTTTCCCCGCACGGCGACATGTCACGCGCCCTCTTTAATCGCTCGATTAACTCGGGCGTCCTGGTCGCGATCGGGTTTCAATTAAAGCATCGCCGATTGGCCGAGCGGAAGACGTCGGCGCTGGAAGACGCCTTGGCGGACCGCGCACACGACTATGAGCAGCTCGTGTCCTCCCTGCCGCTGTTCATCTGGACCGCCGATACCGACGGGCACTGGGCCTACCTCAGCCCGCAGTGGGCCGCCATTACCGGCTGTTCTGCGGAAGACGCCCTACACGACAACGGACTCGCCCAGATCCACCCGGACGACCGCGAGTCGATGCGACACACCTGCGCGGAGGGGTTCCAAGCCCGCGCGTCTTTTACCGCACAGTTCCGGCTCCGCTGCGCTGACGGATCCTATCGCTGGTACCTGACGCGGGCCGTGCCGGAGTTCGGCCCTGACGGGCGGGTCTCGCGATGGCTGGGAACCGGCCATGATATCGATGAGCGGGTGCGGCTCGAGCAGGCTTTGGAGCGAAAAAAGCGACGCTTCCATACCGCGCTCGGAGACGCCAACGTCGGACTCTGGGATTGGTGGCCGGATGAGCACCGTACCGTCTTGTCCGATGCGTGGAAACGACAACTCGGCTATGAACCGTCCGACATCCCCGACCACATCGACGAGTGGCATCGCCGCCTGCACCCGGAGGATCTGCCTGCAACGGATGCCGCCGTCGCTCGTATCCTGGCTTCCGGGGATACACGCTTCGAACTCAGTTTCCGTCTTCGCCACCGTGACGGAAGCTGGCGCTGGATCATCGCGCGCGGCGTCCTCATGGCCGCCGAACCAGGCCAGTCTCGCCACTACTTCGGCGTGAACATGGATGTCACCGCCCTGAAAGACGCCGAGTCTTTAGTCCGCACGAGCGAGGAACGCTATCGCCTGATGGAAGCCGGCATCAACGACGGCCTGTGGGATTGGAGCATCGGGACGAACGACGCCTATCTCTCACCGCGCTGGAAAGCCCTGCTCGGCTACGAGCCCGACGAGCTCGCCGACCGGTTCGAGAGCTTTGCCGGCGCCCTGCATCCCGATGATCGACACCATGCGGAGCAGGCCGTTGAGGCCCACCTCGTCCGAAGCATGCCCTATCACAACGAGTTTCGGCTGCGCACGAAGAACGGCACCTATCGCTGGTTTCAATCTCGCGGCCAAGCCGTGCGTACCGCTGAAGGACAGCCGATCCGCATGGTGGGCGTGATGACGGACATCACCGCGAGGAAAGAAGCGGAGGCCTCACTGAAGGCCGGCGAAGAACGACTGCGTCTGGTATTAGAGGCCGTGCCGGTGGGCATACTTATGCTCGAACCTGGAGGCCGCATTACCCTCGCGAACCGGCAGGCCGAACGGATGTTCGGCTACGCACCCGGCACGCTGCTGGGGGAGACAATCGGGGCGCTGCTCCCATCCCGAACCCATCTGACGCACGCAGCTCAGTTGATGCAGTACCTGGTATGGCTCACCACATCTTCCGCACAAAGTACCAACCCGCTGGTGGGCCTCCGTCAGGACGGGACCGAGTTCCCCTTGGATATAGCACTCAATCACCTCGTCTTGCCCGCCAGCACCATGATTCTTGTGTCCCTCGCAGACCGTACGGAGCGCCAGAAAGCCGAGGAGGCCGTGCGCACCCAACAGGTGATGGAGCAGGTGTTCCAGGAACGGGAGACATTGACCCGCAATCTCCACGATGGGGTCCTCCAATCGATGTATGCCGTCCGCTTAGGCCTGGAACATTGCCACGGCCTCTTGGACACGCAGCCGGACCGCGCGCAACGTGGCCTGGCCAGACACGTGGATGATCTTTCGCTGCTGATCGCCGAATTGCGCGGCTTCATGGAACACTCGGACCCCGAATGGGCCAAGGCCGCGACCCTGTCTGCGGGCCTCGCCAGTCTGGTCCGCCAATACCAAAGCGTGACGACCCTGAGCTGGCAAGTCCACTGCACACAGGACGAGTCGTTGCAGGCCAGATTGTCCCCGGACGAGCGACGGCACCTGCTCTACATCGCCCGCGAGGCCATCAGCAATATCGTGCGCCATGCCGCCGCCACCGCCTGCCGGATTGCGCTGGAGGCTTCGGAGGAGGACGTCCGGCTGGTCATTGCGGACGACGGACGTGGGTTCCCCCCCAGGGCAGATGCCCCGACCGGCCGGGGGCTCGGGAATATGCACGCGCGCGCCCGCCAGCTGGGCGGAACGTTCACGCTGCAGACCGAAACCGGATCCGGCACACACATCGTCATTCACCTTCACCGAAAGGCGACCCATGTCACCGGCTAATTCCCACCCAATCCGCTTGCTGCTCGTGGACGACCATCTGCTGCTCCGTGTGGGGCTGCGCACGCTGTTCGAGGCCTCGCCGGATTTTCAGGTCGTCGGCGAAGCCGACACACTGGCGCAGGGCATCGCGCTGAGCCAAGCCTTACAGCCCGCAGTAGTCCTGTTAGACCTTCGACTGCCGGACGGGCACGGGGTCGAGGGATGCCGGACGATCCGCTCGATCTGTCCCGACACCAAGGTGCTGTTTCTTACCTCCTACGTCGACGACGAAGCCCTTTTCTCCACGGTCTTAGCCGGGGCGCAGGGCTACCTGCTCAAGGAAGTGGGGCAAGAGACACTCCGCGACGCGGTGCGCCGAGTGGCGGCAGGGGGAGCGTACCTCGATCCCCTGCTGGCGGAACGCGCCAGAGCGCGGATCAGTGCGATCACCGAACCGTCTCCAAGCGCCCCCACGCTCTCTCCACAGGAACACCGGATCTTGGTCCACGTCGTAGAGGGCTTGACCAATAAGGAAATCGCCTCCGCCATGGACTTGGCGGAAAAAACCGTGCGGAACTACTTGACCTCTGCCTTCAGCAAACTGCAGGTCACGCGCCGCACGGAGGCAGCCACCCGCTATCAACAACGCTACATCGCCCCCCTCTGCGCCCAGGGCGCGGGGATGCCCAGCTCCAATGCCCTCCCTACCGCTAAGGACAACAACCCTACTCAGGTTTTTCCCGCCGACCGCCGATAGCAACCTATCGCCGGAATTACCGCGGGCTCCCCCACGGCAACGGCACCACTCTTCATGCCCGGCGTCGGCGCCCCTGTGATCGGGAAGCGTCACGCCGGGTCGCACGTACGCCACAAGGAGGCGCTCATGGCTGGAGTACCTGAATCCGCACCCAAAGGCGAAGGGCAACAGATCGCCCTCGCCAGCGACGATAACCAGTTTCTGACGTTCAGCCTCGGTGAGGAGCTCTACGGCGTCGACATCCTGCGCGTGCAGGAAATCAAAGGCTACACGGCGGTGACGAAGATCCCCAACACCCCCGTCTTCATCAAGGGCGTGCTCAACCTGCGCGGGACCATCGTCCCCATTGTCGATCTCCGCAGCCGCTTCAACATGGATGAAACCAAGTACACGATGTTCACGGTCATCGTGGTCGTCGTCGTGCGCGAGAAGGTCGTCGGCCTCATCGTCGACTCCGTCTCCGACGTGTTGAACATCGACAAGCAGCACATCCAAGACCCCCCGGAGTTCGGCCACAAGATCGACGTGAGTTTCTTGGACGGCATCGGTAAGGCCGGCGATAAACTCGTCGCGTTACTGAACATCGAGCGATTGTTCGAGGACACCCACCTCGCGCAAGCCGCGTAAGTTCGACTTTTTTTGAGGAGACCAGCACCATGAAGTGGTTCGGCAATTTAAGGACAATGTGGAAACTGATGCTCGGCTTCGCCCTCACGGGGCTCATTACGGCCGGCGCCGGTGTGATGGTCAGCTCCGGGATTCAACAGGTCGAGGAACGGCTTCGGATCGTCTACGAGGACTATACGACGGCCGGTACCGACCTGGCCCACGTGGCCAACAACATCACCCGCTTCCGCAACACGGTCACCCTCGCCATGGAGACACAGGTGCGTGCGGACTTTGCCAAAGCGGTGGAGGAGCAGGCCAAGTTGAAAGAGGAGATTCAGAAATCACTCACCGCTTATGCAGCCACGACGTTGCGCCAGTCGAAGGGCGGCCGTGACGAGAAACGCGACCTGGAGACACTGCGTCACGCGCTGGACGAATACTTTGCGGCCGCAGAATTAACCATGAAGCCGATCCAGCAGGTCTGGTCGGGCGCCTCCAAGGACGAAGCGCTCCAATTGCGCGAACGCGCCAAGGACAACGCCGCCGCGAACGCGGTGCCGAAACTCGCCGCCGCCACCAAGGACCTGGACGATCTGTTACTCACGGTGACGGAAGTGGCCAAGGACATGAACGAGGACGGCAAGGCCGCCGGCGCGCAGGCCATGTCCACACTGCTCACCAGCGTCGTCGTCACGATCGCCTTGGGGCTTCTGCTCGGCTACCTGCTCGCCCGCTTCATCGGCACCCGCTTGACGAATGTCCTCGCCGCCGCCGAAGCGCTTGGATCCGGAAACCTCGCCGCCCGATCCAGCGTCACCACCACGGATGAAGTGGGCGGGCTGGCGCAATCGTTCAATCACATGGCGGAAAAGCTGAGCGCAGCCTCCGTCGAGCAGCAGCGGGCCGCGGACGAACAGGCCAAGGCGGCGCAGATGGCGCAAGCGCAGGCCGCGGAAATCAAGGGCATCACCAGCGCCATCGACAAGGCGCAGGCCGCCATCGAGTTCAAGCTGGACGGGACCATCGTCACCGCCAACGACAACTTCCTGAGCTGCTTGGGCTACAGCTTGGGCGAGATCGCGGGGCAGCACCATCGGCTGTTCTGCGACCCGGCCTACGCCAACTCGCCTGAGTACAGCGCCTTCTGGGCCAAACTCAACCGCGGCGAGTTCGATGCGGGGGTCTATCGCCGCCTCGGCAAGGGTGGGAAAGAAATCTGGATCCAAGCCTCCTACAACCCGATCCTGGACGCCAACGGCAAACCCTACAAAGTCGTCAAATACGCCACCGACATTACGGCCCAGAAGAACCAAGCGGCCGAGTTCGAAGGCAAGATCAACGCGGTGAACAAGGCGCAGGCCGCCATCGAGTTCAACCTCGACGGCACCGTCCTCACCGCCAACGACAATTTCCTCAACTGCCTGGGCTACAGCCTCACCGAGATCAAGGGCCAGCACCATCGCCTGTTCTGCGAGCCGGCCTACACGAGCTCGGGCGAGTATCAGGCCTTCTGGCAGAAGCTCAACCGCGGCGAGTTCGACGCCGGCGTCTACAAGCGCGTGGGCAAGGGCGGTAAGGAGATCTGGATCCAGGCCTCCTATAACCCCATCGTCAACGCCCAGGGCAAAGTCTACAAGGTCGTGAAGTACGCCACCGACATCACGCCGCAGAAGAAGGCCGCGGCCGAGATGGAAGCGTTGGTGAAAGAAGCGCAGCACGTGTTAGGACGCCTCGCCTCGAACGATCTTACGGAAGCAATGACCGGCACCTACAGCGGCGAGCTGGACAAGATCAAAACCAGCCTCAACGCCGTGGTGCACAACCTGACCGGCACCATCACCACCGTGCGCGATGCGGTGGAAGCCGTCTCCGCCGGCTCGCAGCAGATCACCAAGGGCAACGAAGACCTCGCCCAGCG
>JAYREW010000014.1:0-2884 GCA_041908685.1 Nitrospiraceae bacterium
CGCGACGTGGCGGACAAGGGCGGCAGCATCACCAGCAAGGCCGTCACGGCCATGGAGGAGATCAACAAGAGCAGCAAGAAGATCGCCGACATCATCACGGTGATCGATGAGATCGCCTTCCAGACCAACCTGCTCGCGCTGAACGCGGCCGTGGAAGCGGCCCGCGCGGGTGAGCATGGCCGCGGCTTCGCCGTGGTCGCCACCGAGGTGCGCAACCTGGCGCAACGCTCGGCGACGGCCGCCAAGGAGATCAAGGGCCTCATCAACGAGTCCATCCAACGCGTCTCGGACGGCAGCGAGCTGGTCAATCAGTCGGGCAAGACGCTCGACGAGATCGTCGGCTCGGTCAAGCGCGTCACGGACATCATCGCCGAGATCAGCGCGGCCAGTCAGGAGCAGGCCCAGGGCATCGATCAGGTGAACAAAGCCATCAGCTCCATGGACGAGGGCACGCAGCAGAACGCGGCCTTGGTGGAACAGACCACCAGCGCCAGCCAATCGATGAGCGAGCAGGCCAAGGCCCTCATGGCCCAGGTGGCCGCATTCAAGACCGGTGGGCTAACAGCCGAAAAGCACCTAAGCCCTGGTGCGCAAGGTGCCAAGCTCGCGAGACCGCAGGGTGTGCAGAAGGCGCCGCCTCAAGCAGGGAAAAAGCCGATACCCATCCCCTCTCCCACCGCGGCCGGAGCCGGATCGGGGGGCGGGAAGAAGCACGAGGACTTCGAGGAGTTCTAGCACCGCATCGGGACGGGACCGCGCTTTGCGGTCCCGTTGCATTTCACAGTAGCGACCGTCTGTGACGGTCGGACCAACCAGGAGGCCACCATGATGTCAGGCTGGAAATCGCTGAGCCTTACGACGAAAATCCTCAGCGTCACGCTCCTCACCATTCTGAGCGTCATGGGCGCCCTCGCCTTCTGGTTGAGCGGGCAGATGCGGTCCGACATGCTGGCCCTTCTGAACGCCCGCAGTGCGATGATCCAACGCCAAATCGAGGTCACGCGGGCCTATTTGGCCAGCCAATATGTCGCGAAGATTAAGGTCGCCGGGAATGGGGCCATTAAAGTGGCGCAGGACCACACCGCGCCGGATACGGTTCCCCTCCCCGCCACGGCCACACGCGAGATTGCCGAAACCCTGTCCCAGGAAGGCATCTTCGGCGCGCGCGTGATCAGTGAGACGCCGCTGAATCCGGCGAACGCGCCGAGCCCTGGTTTTGAGCAGGAGGCCATCAAGGCATTGGCGGCCGGGGAAAAAGAAGTCACCACCGTCGAGCCGGTGAATGGGGTGATGACGTTCCGCCGCATCACGCCGGACATCATCCAAAACCAAGCCTGCATCAGCTGCCATACGGACAAAAAGATGGGCGAGATGGTGGGGGCGATCACCCTCCAAATCCCCATGACCAAGCCCCTCGCCCGCCTCGATCATAATCTGAACTTGCTCTATATGGCGGCTGCCGGAGCGACCGTCGTGTTGGGCGGCTTGCTGTTCATGCTGATCCGCAAGCAAGTGCTCCAACCGGTCCAACACCTCCGCAACGTCGTGGAGCAGTTGGCCGGCGGCAATTTGGCGGCGCGCTTGGATGTCTCATCACAGGATGAAATCGGACAGACCGGCACGGCCTTCAACAAGATGGCCACGCAACTGCAAGCCTCCGTGGTCGAGCAGCAGCGGGCGGCTGAGGAACAGGCCAAGGCCGCGCAAGCCGCACAGGCGCAGGCCGCGGAGATCAAGGGCATCACCGACGCGATCAGCAAGGCACAGGCCTCCATCGAGTTCACGATGGACGGTACCATCGTCACGGCCAACGACAACTTCCTGAGCTGCACGGGCTATAGCTTGGGCGAGATCAAGGGCCAGCATCATCGCATGTTCTGCGAGCCGGCCTATGTGAACTCGCCGGAGTACAGTACCTTCTGGGCCAAGCTCAACCGCGGCGAGTTCGATGGCGGCGTCTATCGCCGACTCGGCAAGGGCGGCAAGGAAGTCTGGATCCAGGCCTCCTACAACCCGATCATGGATGCCAACGGGAAGCCCTACAAGGTCGTCAAGTTCGCCAGCGACATTACGGTGCAGAAGAACGCGAACGCCGAATTCGAAGGCAAACTCAATGCGGCCTACAAGTCGCAAGCGGTCATCGAGTTCAACCTCGACGGCACGGTCATCACCGCGAACGACAACTTCCTGAACTGCCTGGGCTACAGCCTGAATGAGATCACGGGCCAGCACCATCGCATGTTCTGCGAGTCGGCCTATACGAGCTCGGGCGAGTACCAGGCCTTCTGGCAGAAGCTCAACCGCGGTGAGTTCGACGCGGGTGTCTACAAGCGTGTGGGCAAGGGCGGCAAGGAGATCTGGATCCAGGCCTCCTACAACCCGATCCTGAATCCGAGCGGCAAGATCTACAAGGTCGTGAAGTTCGCCACCGACATCACGCCGCAGAAGAAGGCCGCGGCTGAAATGGAAGCGCTCGTCAAGGAAGCGCAGGGCGTGCTCGGCCGCTTGGCGGAGAACGACTTGACCCAGCAGATGACCGGCACCTACGTCGGCGAGCTGGACAAGATCAAAGCCAGCATCAACGCCGTGGTGCATAACCTGACCAACACCATCACCACCGTGCGCGATGCGGTGGAAGCCGTCTCCGCCGGGTCGCAGGAGATCACCAAAGGCAACGAGGACCTCGCCCAGCGGACGAGTGCCCAAGCCGGTGCCTTGGAAGAGACCAGCGCCTCGATGGAGGAGATGACCTCCACCGTCAAGCAGAACGCGGACAACGCGAAGCAGGCCAATCAGTTGGCCATCACCGCCCGCGACGTGGCGGACAAGGGCGGCAGCATCACCAGCAAGGCCGTCACGGCCATGGAGGAGATCAACAAGAGCA
>JAYREW010000015.1:0-396624 GCA_041908685.1 Nitrospiraceae bacterium
CCGGCCCCCCCCCCCCCCCGTCCGCCCGTCTATCACAAACCTTTCACACCACCACCTCTATGCACTACGGCGTTACCGTCACAGTAACCGGCGGACTTTGGGCACCGCCCAGCGCAGGAGGTAAGGTCGCGGTAACTGTGGATATACCCGTGGCCACAGCAGTCACTGTGAATGTGGCGCTTGCTGGAGATACAGGGACCGTAACTGATGAAGAGGAGAGCTTAACTGCACTTGCATTACTTACAGTCAGGCCAACAGATGTAGGACTGCCCGGAGCAGGGCTGATTGTAACGGTCATCGTCCCGACCTGCCCAACTTTCAGGGGCAACGATGGTGTCGGAGTCAGCGAAACCGTCGTGGGCGGTGGCGGCTGCGCCGCCACCTTGATGTCCACCGTGTAGGTCTTCGTCGTAACGGTATCTTGCGCAATAACCAGAATCTTGACTGTCTTCGTGCTGGGGCCAGCTGCAAGCGATACCGGCTGTGACGTGGTTTGACTCCCGTCAATAAACACATTGGCGCTGCTACTGGACCGTGTTGCGGCCACAGTCGCCGACGAAGTTCCAAATGGCAACGTGACGGTGTAGGGTCCCCCGTTACCAGACGAAAATCCCGGAACGGTTGCACCAGCAACCGTCAGATTGGTGAGCGTTGCATCGCTCGAAGCCGCCGCGCCCCGGGTGACGTGCACGACATAGTCGCGGGTGTTGCCTGCTGCCGCCTTCACCCGCACGGTGATGGTGTTGTTGCCCACGTTGAGCGGCACACTGAAGTTCGACGGCGATGAGACGCCCTGGCCGTTGATCGTCATCGTCGACCCGCTATCAGCTACCACGGCAATCACGGTCACCGACCCGGTGCCGTTTGGCACCGAGGTATTGTAGCTCGTCGTGGCTTGATTGAAGCTGATCGACGCCGGAGGCACGGCCAGGCTTTGCAAGTTTGCATTGCCGGAAGCCGGCGCCGCCTTGTTCACCGTGATGGTGTAGGACTGCGCGGCACCGTTCTGAGCCGTCACCACAATGGGAATGACCGTGGTGCTCGGCGCACCACCGTTCAACCCCACCGAGACCTGCTGCCCGGAGGAGGCCGAGTGATTGTTGATGTTGAGCGAACTGGCGGAGTCGGCGGTCGATGCCGTGACATTCACCGAGCCGGTGCCGCTGCCGACCGTGACCACATAGCTGAATGTGTTGGATGAAAAGCCGGGTTGGAGCGACCCTTCATCCACCGAGAGCCCGGACAACTTGGCATTGGTCGAGGCCTGGGCCCGCGTGATGTTCAGACCGTAGGTCTTCGGCGCCACGGACGGCCCGGTAACGACGATGGCATAGCTGTTCAGACCCGGTGCGAGGGACACCGGGAACGGTTGCCCGGATGAGGCGCTTTGCCCGTTGATGGTGATCGTGGCCGAGCTGTCGGCCGCGGTCGCCACAATATTCGCCGAGCCTTCACCGAACGGTACGGCGGCGTTATAGGTCCCCGTGTTGGAGGGATCGAAATCAGGAGACACGCTGTGCCCCTGCACCTCCAATAGAGACAGGTCGGATGTGCCGGCCCGCACCACATCGACGGTGTAGGTCTTCGTCTGCCCGTTTTGGGACCGCACGGCGATCGCGATTTTGGTCGAGCCCGTATTGAGCTGAATGGGCGCGGTGGGCTGTCCGGAATTCGCGGCCTGCCCGTTCACCGTGAGCGTCGACGAGGTATCCGACAACGTGGCCGTGACCGTGGTGCTGGGCGTACTGAATCCGGTTTTGGCCGTGTAGTCCAAGGTGGCCGGTTGGAACGCCGGGGTCAACCCGCCCGCCGACAACGAGAGCGCATTTAGGTTGGCATTGGCGCCGCGCGTGACCACAAGGACGTAGGCTTTCGTCGCACCGGGCGCGTCCACCGTGATGGTGAAACTGTTCGTCCCGAAGGTGACCGGCATGGCGGAAGACACTTGCCCTGAGGTGATGGGCGTGACAGTCCCGTCGGGCTTTTGAATGCGGATGGTGGTATTGCCCGAGGCATTTAGCGCGGTGGGCCGGATGGTGATGTTTGCAACGGCACCGCCCACATCGGCCGTGTAGTTCGTCGTTCCTCCCGCGAAGGCCGGGGAGAGTCCGACTTTCTGCTGGTTAGAGTCGGCGACTTCCAGACCGGAGAGGTTCGCAAGCTCGCTTGCGACGCCGGGGGTATCTGAACCTGGAATACAAGCGGTGAAGAGCAGACAGGCCGAGACAAGGAGTGCCGCGCACCAGGAACGCAACCCCATTTCGCCCAAACGTACAACAACACCCTGCGCCCCGGTCTCCATTGCGATCCTCCGTGATCTCCGCTCTTCTACGTTGGCGCCCCTGTGCCGCCGAACCGAGAAGAGCTCGTGCATCATGCACGATGAGGGTCAGATGGTATCGTGCGCCTTCCCTCCCGATCAAGCCCCCTGAAACCCTCAAGTGGCACAGAAATGCCTGTATTTTCGCCGCAATCCTTCGCGTGACTCCCGGCCGCCACCAGCGCGTGGAGTCCCGTGTCGCACGAAAACTTGCGTTGATGTTCCTAGGTAGTTTATGAGGCACTGCGGGAGGACCGACAGGATGAACTCGTGACGGCCGGCGCATGCCGACCGCCACGGGCCTTCTTATGGGGAAAGGCTATGGTCTGGAGATTTCGATGCTGTAGGTTTGTTTGGCGCCGCTCAACGCGGTCACCACGACTGGGATCGTCGTCTTCTTCCCCTTCGCCAGCAGGATCGGCGCGGAGGGGACGCCGGAGGCGGCCTTGGCCCCGTTGATCTGAAGCGAGGCGCTCGGATCGGCTAGGGTTGCCGTCACGCTGGTGGTATCCAGGGCTGTCGTGCCGGTGTAGGTCGTGACGTTATGGCAAAACTCCGGCGACAACGTAGCCGCAGACGCCGTGAGCGCCCACAGATAATTATTGCTGGAGAGAAAGGAGAGGGTGGAAGCGCGGTTGACCGTAAAGGTGTACGTGCGTGCTTTGCCTGCCGGCGATGTGACGACAACTGAAATGTCCTTGTTGCCCGTCGGATTCAGAAATACCTCGATTGCCGTGTCCGCAGCCACCGCCTGACCGTCGATCGTGAGGGTGGCCGACACGTTTCTCGGCTTCGCTTTGACCAACACACTATTGGTCGATGAGGGCACCGGCGTCACGGAATAATTGCTGTCCGTCGCGTTGAGGATCGGACAGAGCTTCAGTTCCCGCATGACGCCGCCCACATTCACGATGATGTTCACCGACGCCAACGTCGCATCCGTCGACGGCGGGCCCGGCACCAACACGGTAAGGAGGTAGTCTTGCGTCGCGCCGGCCGACGTCCGCACCCGGACCGTGACGGGGTTGGCCCCTTCATGCAACCCGGTTACAAGATGGGCCTGTGAGCTGGGCACGGCGACGCCGTTGATTGTGAGCGTGGATGTAGGCTCCTGCACGGCCGCCGTCACCGCAACACTTGAGCTGATGGTGGTGAGCGTAACGGTATACGACAGCGTGCCGGGATTGAAGATCGGCGTCAGTGTCCCGGGCGAGACCGCCAGGCTCTTGAGATCCGCGTTGCCGGCGCGAGCCACGTTGATGCTGTAGCTCTTCGGCAAGGCTGATCCAGGCGGCTCCACCACAATCGTGATGGTCGTGCTGCGCGTCAGGTCGGGATCGAGCGCAATCGGACCAAAGGCTTGGCCGGACACGGCAGGCTGATTGTTGATCACGAGCTTGGCGGTGGGATCAGCCGTGATCGCAGTGACCGTTGTCGAAACGGCCGAATTCGGCGCCAACACGGTGTAGCTGGGAATCGTAGACGCAAACAGCGGCTGCAAGGAGCCGGCCGACAGCTCCAGACTGTGCAAGTCCGCGGGCGACGCGCTCACCCCTGGAGTATCTCCGTTGGGGATGCACGATACCAACAGGCCACAGAGAGCCGTAATCACAAAGCTCCATATCAGCCACGTGGCCTGCGTCGATTCCTCGTCCGAATTCACCATGGACTCCATGCTTCCTCTCGTGCTTCTCACGCCGTCGTTACAGAGGGCGGTTGACGTTGATGGTGTATGTTTGCGTATTGCCCTCCAAGGCCGTCACCACGATCGTGATGGGCGTAGGTGAACCTGCCGGACCAAGCAGCACGTCCACCGGCGTGAGGTCCGCCACGGATTGCGCATTGACCACCATAGTGGACGTGCTCACCGCCAACTTCGGCGTAACCGTCACTTTGCTATCCGTACTCAAGACCGTGACGGCATAGACCGACGTTCCAGAAGCGAACACCGGAGACAGGGTGCCGGGCACCACAGTTAACGCACTCAGCGTCGGGTCGCCCGGCAGCGGCCTATTCACGGTAATCGTGTACAGCTGGGTATTGCCCTCGACAGCCCTGACGAGGACGGAGATGGTGGTTGGTGTTCCGGCAGCGCCCAGTGTTACGGAGAGCGACCCTCCCGAAGAGATGGTTTGGCTATTGACCTCGACTGTCGACGTTCCGACGGCAACAGCGGGCGTGACAGTGACGCTGGAGACGGGATTCAGCACGTTGACGGTGTAGTCCGTTGTGCTGGCGAGAAATGCCGGCGTCATAGTTCCCGGCGTCACGCTTAGACTCGCTAATGTGGCATTTCCTGCGGCCATCCGCTGCACCGTCACTGTGTAGGTCTGGGTATTGCCTTCCTGCGCGGTGACGACAACCGTGATTGGCGTCGATGACCCGGGGACACCCAGCGGTACAGTGAGCGGGACTCCGCTTGCCGACGATTGCGCATTAATAGTGATCGTCGAACCTACGGCAGCCACCGTCGGCGTAATCGTCACGGACGACACAGGATTTAGCGCCGTGACAGTGTAGGTAGTCGTCGCCGCCGCAAACGCTGGCGTCATCGTCCCGGGCGTCACTACCATGCTCGAGAGATTGGCATTGCCCGCACCTGCGCGAACAATGGTGACTGTGTACGTTTGCGTATTGCCTGCCGGAATAGCCGTCACAGCGATAGTGACCGTTGTATTGCCGATCGGCAGGTTGGGGACATTAAACGTGGCCCCGCTCGATTGAGGCTGCCCGTTGATCGTCATAGAGGACGTGCCGTCCTGGAGGGTCGGCGTCAGCCCCACCGTCGTGATCGGATTCAACAGGTTTACCTGATACCCCAAGACCGCAGGAGCAAACGCCGGAGAGAGGGCCCCCTGAGTCGGGATCAACGAATTGAGGTTGGCGTTTCCCGGCGCCATGCGAGTGACCGTGATGACATAGACCTGCGGGGCGCCGGTTTGGGGCGTTACCGTGATCGTGATGGCATTAACGCCGACGAGGAGATTGTTGACGGTGACCGGAGTCTCAGAGATCGCAGCCTGGTTATTGATCTGCAGTGTTGCGCCGGCGACTTGCACCTTTGCCGTCACCGCAACCGATGTCGTTACATTGTTGACCGTGGCCGAATAGACGGTCGTTGACGGGGCAAATGCCGGGGCCAGCGTCCCCGGCGACACCGTCAAGTTTGCAAGGTTGGCATTGGTGGAACCCTGCTGTTTGGTGACCGTCACCTGGTAAGTCGTTGGGGACACACCCGGAGCTGTCACCACAATGGTGATCGCAGTTGAGCCATTGATAAGCGGGATGGGAGGCGACGCTTGTTGCGAAACCACCGTGGTGCCGTTCACCGTAATGGTCGCTAAGCTGTCCGCCGAAACCGGGGTGACAGTTGTACTGGCCAGAGCAAAGGGTGCTTGGACCGTGTAGTTGGTTTCGCTCTGCGTAAATCCCGTCGCGTTCGTACTCACCTGCACAAGCGTGCCGGCAGCAACAGCCAGGCTCGACAAATTCGTGGTGGCAGCACGGGTAATGGTGATTCGATAGTTCTGCGAAAAGCCCGGACCGTCCACGAGGATGACGATCGGTTCATTCGGCCCCAACACAAGATTGATGGGTCCAAAAGCCTGGCCGGAAATCGCAGGTTGGTTGTTCACCTTCATGGTCGCGCGGCTGTCCGAGACCGTCGCATTGACCGTCACCGAAGAGACATTGCTCCCCACCGTCACTGCATAATCCACCCGCTCTGACGTGAATCCCGGAGTGAGCGGGAACGATTGATTGCCGGACTTGATCTCCATAGCGGACAGCGCGGCAACACTCGCCGTGGGAGGGGAAGACCCGCCGCCGCCGATGCAGGCGGAGACCAGCAATGCGACCAGCCCCACAGCCAACGCAGAGCCTCGGAATGTTTTCATGGTTCGATCACCCTCTCGTTCCGTTTGATGATGCATGGTCCGGCTACAGGCGCGTCGCATGCGCTTCACTCCTGACGCTCCGGGCAGAGCGTGCGACCACTCAAAGATGCGCTCGACAGACACAGCCCTTTGTGAACTGTGCCTATCTTGGCGGAACAAGCACATCCGGCCCAGCCGGGCTTCGGGTGGGATCCGACTACCTTTGGTACGGGGATCGAAAGGGTTAGGTCAGCGAGCGTGAGTGGACCACGCGGTCACGCGGTGGTGACAGACGGTTAGCAGACGGACATGGCGTGAATGCGGGATTCTGAATTGGGAACAGAATGAGAGGCCCTGCGAAGCGACTACTTCAGCAGCGGGAAGAAGCAGACTACCAATACCGGGCTGGTCCGCAATCCACGTGCAAAAATCCTCGACGTGGATAATACCCAACACCGCCATGCCCCAGGCGAAGCGCCGCCTGTTTGAGCGTTCTGAGCGGGACGCCCTCGATATGGAAATCGACCGCCTGGGCAGTGACGTGAAAACTGTGTCGCGCCGCACGTCGGTTATGGCGGATTAAATATGTGTGGTATTCAGGCGAGCGGTAGGCGGAGTGGATAACGAGTTCCTTGCTCTCCCCGACTTGTGCGCGAATCGTGTTCAGGATTTCGATCACCCGCAAGTCCATGACGGCCACCGTATTTGAATGGTGGCAGCGCATGAAGTGGTTGAGATCGACCAGCGCGCCGCGGTCATAGCGTCCCTGCCCGTCACGATACGCAATGTCCATGCGCTCGCTGGTGTGCGCGTTGTACAACAGCAGGCGCCCTTCAGGGAATTGCCGCGCCTGCGCCGTCGCGGGACTCAGCACGCGCGAACACGCCAGCATCGCACCGCCCACGGCAGCACGAAGCAATGAACGACGACTCCATTCTGTGGTGAGCAGGTGGTCCATGACGCGACTCTATGACGGTGAAAGAGAGACGCTGCTGTGGGATGTAGGCACTGCTTGTAACAGAAGAGCCCAAGACGGTCAACCCAAAATCTACCTAAGAGGCGGGGCCTGCTTTTTCTTGTCGATCTTTGCCCAGGCGTCGCGGAGCGCCACAGTGCGATTAAAAACCACTCGCGCCGCGCCTGAATCAGCATCTACGCAAAAATACCCCTGACGTTCAAACTGGTATCGCGCGCCGGGCTGCGCACCCGCCAAGCTCGGCTCGACACGGCATCCTGTCAGGATCTGGCGCGAGTTCGCATTGAGCGTTCCGATGAAGTCCGTGTCCGTGTCCGCAACTGCGCCCGCGGCCGCATCTCCGAGCAAGGGCTCATACAACCGCACCTCCGCCGGGAGCGCATGTTCCGCAGAGACCCAGTGAATCGTACTCTTCACTTTTCGGCTCGCTCCGCTGCCGCCACTCTTTGTCTCGGCGTCGTACGTACAGCGGATTTCCGTCACCTCGCCGGTCTGCGGATCTTTCGTCACGGCCACACACTTCACGATGTAGGCATAGCGCAATCGCACCTCGCGACCCGGCCCAAGGCGGAAAAACTCCTTCGGCGGATCCTCTCGAAAATCATCGCGTTCGATATAAAGCGTGCGCGAAAACGGCACGGCGCGCGTGCCCGCCGACGCATCTTCAGGATTGTTGACCGCTTCAAGCTGCTCGACCAACCCGGCATCGTAGTTCTCGATCACCATTCGCAAGGGGTTCAGGACACCCATCACACGCAGCGCCCGCTTGTTGAGATCCTCACGAATGAAATGCTCGAGCAACGCCATTTCAACCGTGGAGTCGCGCTTGGACACGCCGATGTGCTCACAAAAGGCCCGGATGGCCTCCGGCGTATACCCGCGACGCCGCAGTCCCTTAATGGTCGGGAGTCGCGGATCATCCCACCCGCTGACATGCCGCTCCGTCACTAACCGCAGGAGCTTCCGCTTGCTCATGACGGTGGCGGTGACATTCAGGCGCGCAAATTCGATTTGCCGCGGCACGGCGGTCATCTGCGTTTCGCGCACCACCCAATCGTAGAGGGGCCGATGGTCCTCGAATTCCAACGTACAGATGGAATGGGTGATACTCTCGAACGCATCCGAGAGCGGATGCGCGTAGTCATACGTGGGGTAGAGACACCAGGTATCCCCGGTCCGATAGTGATGGGCACGACGGATCCGATACAAAATCGGATCCCGCAAATTGATATTCGGCGAGGCCAGATCGATTTTGGCTCGAAGGACGTGGGACCCGTCCGGGAACTCCCCCGCCCGCATGCGGCGGAACAGGTCGAGATTTTCCTCCACTGTCCGCTCGCGGAACGGCCCCGGGCGGCCCGGCTCCGTCAGCGTGCCGCGCAGCTCCCGAATTTCGTCCGGGCTGGAGCTGTCCACATACGCACGGCCCCGCTCGATCAAGCCGATCGCACAGTCAAAGAGCCGCTCGAAATAGTCCGACGCGTAGAGTTCCTTATTCCAGGCGAAGCCCAGCCAGCGTACGTCCTCCTTAATTGACTCCACGTACTCGACGCTTTCGGTCGTCGGGTTCGTATCGTCGAACCGTAAGTTGCACGTTCCGCCGAACTCCGCAGCCAACCCGAAATTCAGACAAATCGACTTAGCGTGACCAATGTGGATATAGCCGTTCGGCTCCGGAGGAAACCGCGTCCCAACGCGCCCGCCATGCTTGCCCTGCGCGCAATCCTCGGCCACGATGTCGCGCACGAAATTCGTAGCAGCCGATGGGGACGGGGTGTGGTCGCTCATGTGAGGTTACGCAATAGGACTATTTGTGGGACTACGGACAGGCACTGCACACACAGAGCCGGTATGCCGGAGCCGGCTCCTCCGCATCGCGCACCCCACGCTCGTTTGGTAATGGCTGGGGGACTAGGAATCGAACCTAGGTAGCCGGCTCCAAAGGCCGGCGTCCTACCGCTAGACGATCCCCCAGCGCGGTATCGCCCGAGGCTCTGCGATGGGTTGTAAGCGCTGGAAAAGATTGTGGCTGGGGGACTAGGAATCGAACCTAGGTAGTCAGATCCAGAGACTGACGTCCTACCGCTAGACGATCCCCCAACCAGAGGCGGAGCGTAATATAGATACCGGATAGCAGTCAAGTTGAGCGCTGCGCAAAGGCCACCGCCTGCCGGAGCCGATGCAGCGTCCGCTCGCGCCCGAGCAGTTCCATTACCTCAAAGAGCCCTGGACTGGCCGTCCGGCCGGTTAAGGCCACACGCACCGGCTGCGCGGCCGCCCCCATCTTGATGCCCTTCTCAGCCACAAACTGCTTGAACGCTTCTTCCCAACTCAGCTTCGAAAACTGCGGCAGCGCGGCGAGCCGTCCTGTCAGCTCCTCCAGCATCGGCGCCGTAGCGGCGGTCAGATGTTTCTTTGCCGCCTCCTCGTCCATCACCGGTTCGTTGCCGAAGTAGGGCGCCGCCCACTGCACCATGTCCGGCAGGGTTTTCGTGCGCTCGCGAATCGTCACGACGACCTGCTCCAACCAGGCCTGCTCCACAGTCGACAGCGCATCCTTCAGCCCCGCCTGCTCCAAGAACGGCACCAGGGCCGGAACCACGCATGCGGGAGGCTGATGCATCAGATACTGCGCATTCATCCACAGCAACTTGTCCGGATTGAAGACGGCGGGGGACGTTTGCACGGAATTGAAGGTGAACTTTTCGATCAGCTCCTGCCGCGTAAAGACTTCTTGGTCGCCATGCGACCACCCGAGGCGCACTAAGTAGTTGATCATCGCATCGGGCAAATACCCCATCTCTTTGTACGCCATAATAGACGTGGCCCCATGGCGCTTGGAGAGGCGGGTCTTATCCGCCCCCAGAATCATCGGCAAATGTCCGAAGCGGGGGAGCGGAAATCCCAGGGCTTCAAAGATGGGGATCTGGCGCGGCGTGTTGGTGAGATGGTCGTCTCCACGCACCACATGCGTAATGCCCATCAAGGCATCGTCGACCACCACCGAAAAATTGTAGGTGGGAATGCCGTTGGACCGCAGGATAATCAGGTCGTCTAAAATCTCGTGTTCAAACACCACCCGACCTTTGATCAGATCCTCGACCACGGTCTGTCCGGTCTGCGGCGCACGGAAGCGCAGCGCGGCATCGCCGGTCGGATTCACAAGCCCGCGGGAACGACAACGTCCGTCATAGCGCGGCGAGAGTCCTTTCGCCTCGGCGTCCTTGCGACGCGACTCCAACTCCTCCGCCGTGCAGACGCACCAGTAGGCATGCCCGGACTTCAGCAGGCGGAATGCATGCTCGCGATAGATCTCGACGCGCTCCGTTTGCCGAAACGGCCCTTCATCCCAGTCGAGGCCGACCCAGCGCATTCCTTCGAGAATCGCCTGAATCGACGCGTCGGTCGACCGATCTTGGTCCGTATCTTCAATACGCAGGACGAAGACGCCCCCCTGTTGCCGCGCATACAGCCAATTGAACAGGGCCGTCCGCACCCCGCCGATATGGAGAAACCCGGTGGGACTTGGCGCAAACCGCACGCGAACCTGCGTCATCAGTGCGCTTCCTTCACAAGATTTTTATTCACGGCTGGAATTTCGACGACAATGTCGCGGGTGCCGTTGGGCACGCACTGACAGCTGAGACGGGATTGCAGTGTGATGGCCGGCGCCTCGTCCAATTGGTCGAACTCGTCATCCGTCCCTTCACTGCAGGACTCCAGTCCTTCCTTCACATACACATGGCAGGTCGAGCAGGCGCACACGCCGCCGCAGGCATGCTCCACGTCGATGCCGTTGCCCATGGCGATATCCAGCAGGCTGCCCGGCAGGCCGGTCTCGCCATACGGCAGCTTGGCAGGGTCCACCCGCACCGTCTTCGACTCATGCTTCACCGGATCGATAAAGGTCACCGTATAGGCACGCGTCGGCAACGGATGCTCACCCTGCTCTATATAGGGATTGGTTCCACCCATAATCCTCAGGCTCCATTCACGTTAAATATGATCGCGGCCTTCTCGGCCCCACAGCCCCTGCGGTTTGCTGTCGTTTCCCAAGAATTTCCTTGGGAAGCCCGTTGACTTCGCCAAGTCACGATGCTAGCTTTATATACGACTTAATCAGTCGGAGATCAAGATAGTCGCCGATTGAATTTGTCGGACTCAAACCATGCTGAAGCTATCCAAAAAAGCAGACTACGGGTTGATGGCGCTCCAATACATGGCGGAGCTGCAAAATGGTCAGCACGCGCCGACTCGCTTGGCGAACACCAAAGAAATCGCCGAGGAGTACCGCATCCCCACCGAGCTGTTAGCCAAGGTGCTCCAGACGTTGGCGAAAAGCGGGCTCGTCGCCAGCCACAACGGACCGAAGGGCGGCTACCTGCTGGCGCGGCACGCGCGGGAGATTACCATCGCACAGGTGCTGGAAGCTATCGAAGGGCGGCTGGGTATCATGGATTGTTCCCATGAGACCGACGGCATGCCCTGCTCGCAACAGGAACATTGTACGATTCGGACCCCGCTGCTGAAGTTGCAGAACAGTCTGTATCAACTGCTCAGCAATATGACGTTGCAGGACATGGTGCAGGGCACGCCGCTGATTACCGTTCAATCACTGATGACAGGGCAAGGAGCGACACGATGAAATTCCCCATATACCTCGATTATCACTCGACGACCCCGGTCGACCCGCGCGTGCTGGAAGACATGCTGCCCTACTTCACCGAGAAGTTCGGCAACGCGGCGAGCCGCAACCACGCGTTCGGCTGGGAAGCGGAAGAAGCGGTCGAAAAGGCCCGTCAGCAGATTGCGCAGGCCATCAAAGCCGACGGGAAGGAAATCGTCTTCACCAGCGGCGCGACCGAAGCCAACAACTTGGCGTTGAAGGGCATCGCCGAGATGTATCGCGAAAAGGGCGATCACATCATCGTCAGCGCCACCGAGCATCGTTCGGTGCTGGACACCGCAAAGGCCATGGAGACGAAGCGCGGCCTAAAGGTCACCTATCTCCCCGTCGATAAGTTCGGGATGGTGAATCCCGAGGACGTACGCGCGGCGTTGACCGACAAGACCATTTTGATTTCCGTCATGTTGGCGAACAACGAAATCGGCACCATCAATCCCCTCGCGGAGATTGGAAAAATCGCAAAGGAAAAGGGCGTGCTGCTGCACTGCGATGCGACGCAGGGCGTCGGAAAGATCGCCGTGGATGTGCAAGCGATGGGGATCGACCTCCTCTCCTGCACTGCCCACAAACTCTACGGCCCGAAAGGCATCGGCGCGTTGTATGTGCGCAAGAAGGGTCCGCGCGTGCGCCTCTCGCCACAAATCGACGGCGGCGGACACGAGCGCGGCATGCGATCGGGCACCCTGGCGGTGCCGTTGATCGTCGGCTTCGGCAAAGCCGTCGAACTCTGTGAAGCGGAACGCGCGGCGGAGACGGCGCGGGTGTCGGCCTTGCGGGATCGTCTCCACAAGACGATTACTGATGCGCTGGAGGAGGTCTACCTCAACGGCCATCCGACGCAACGCTTGCCGCACAATCTGAACCTGTCCTTTGCCTTTGTGGAAGGCGAGTCGTTGCTGATGGGTATGAAGGAAGTCGCGCTCTCGTCCGGCTCGGCCTGCACGTCGGCTACCCTGGAACCCTCGTACGTCCTGAAGGCGTTGGGCGTCGGGTCCGACTTGGCGCATTCCTCGATCCGGTTCGGGCTCGGCCGCTTCTCCACGCAGGAAGAAGTGGACTATGCGGCAAAGCGCATGATCGAAACCGTCACCAAGCTCCGCGAAATGTCGCCGCTCTACGAAATGAGCAAGGAAGGCATCGATCTGAAATCTGTCCAGTGGGCGGCGCACTGAGCGCCGGTTTGTCCAAAAGGAGGACTGCACCATGGCCTATAGCGAAAAAGTCGTCGACCATTTCAATAACCCGCGCAACGTCGGGTCGTTCAAGAAGGATGAAGACGGCGTCGGCACCGGTATCGTCGGGGCGCCGGAATGCGGCGACGTCATGAAGCTGCAAATCAAGGTGCAGAACGACATGATCGTCGATGCCAAGTTCAAGACCTTCGGCTGCGGCTCCGCAATTGCCAGCTCCAGCCTAGCGACCGAATGGCTGAAGGGCAAGACCGTCGAAGAAGCGGGGCAGATCAAGAACACCGACATCGTGCAGGAGTTGAACTTGCCGCCGGTGAAGATTCACTGTTCGGTGTTGGCGGAAGACGCCATCAAAGCGGCCTTGAGCGATTACAAGAAGAAGCAGAATCCCACATCGGGCGGTTAATACGGGAGGCGCCTCATGGACATCGATAAAGCGACTGCATCGACTGCAACTACCCCCGTCGTGACCCTCACGGAATCGGCGGTCAAAGAAGTGAAGCGACTGCTCGACCTGCAAGGGCCGTCCGAGGGCGGCTTACGCCTGGGCGTAAAAGGCGGTGGCTGCTCGGGGCTCAGCTACACGGTCAATTTCGATGAGAAAATCGGTCCGCACGATCAGGTGTACGACATCGAGGGCATCAAGGTCATCGTGGATACCAAGAGCGCGATTTACCTGCAGGGTACGCAATTGGATTTCCACAAGGATATGCTGAGCGGCTCCTTCCGCTTCTTGAATCCGAACGCCTCGAAAACGTGCGGGTGCGGAGAGTCGTTCTCCGCCTAAGGACGCCGGGCCTCCGCACCGGCCTGTGGAAAGACCCTCGCTATGGACCCAACGCTGTCCTCCACCAAACGCTCCGAGCTGCAGATGGCTCGGAGCATGTGTTGGCACTGCCAGTCGGAAATGACCGGCGAGTACTTTTGCGACCGCTGCGTCAAAGTGCAGCCGATGTCGAAGGAGTCCGACTACTTTACGTGTCTCGGACTGCCGCGCCGACTCTCCATCGACGGCGCCGCATTGGAGCGCCGCTTCTATGAAATGAGCCGCGCCTTCCATCCGGACTTTTACCAGGTCAAGAGCGGCGAGGAGCAGCACATCAGCCTGGGCAACTCCGCACTGCTGAATGTGGCCTACCGCACGCTGAAGGATCCGATCCAACGCGCCGAATACCTGGTGGGCTTGGAGTCGGGATCCGTGAAGGACATTCGGTCCCAGCCGCCGGCCGATCTGTTTGAGGAAATTCTGTCGCTCCAAGACGACCTGGAAGAATTTCGCGCCGCGACCGGCGCAGGAACGAAGACTGCCCTTCCCGCCCTCCGCGCAAAATTGGAGAGCGACAAGCAGCACTTGGAAGAGCGCCAGCACAGCATTGAAACACAGCTGGAATCGTTGTTCGGCCGATGGGACGAATGGGAGCAGACCAATCCGGCGACCGACGCCAGTCAGCAAGGGAAGCAGGATACGATTAAGCGGCTGCGCGAGCTGCTCTCGCATCGCCGATACGTTCGCAGCATTCTTCACGACCTCGCCGTCACACTCGACGAGGCATAAGGACCAGGCACCATGGCTCGCATTGTCGGCATCGATCTCGGCACCACCAATTCTCTCGTGGCCTATATGGACGGCACCGTCCCGCGCGTGGTCGAAGGACGCAACGGCCGCACGATGGTCCCCTCCGTCGTGGCCTTGACCGACAACGGGCTCATCGTCGGCGACGCCGCCAAGGACTACTTGGTCCGCAACCCCGACCGCACCATCTATTCGATTAAGCGCTTCATGGGCCGCGGACTCCAGGATGTCACGGCCGAGTTACCGTATTTCCCCTACACGCTGCACGAAACCAACGGGGTGATCCGCATTCAGCTGGGGGAGAAGAGTTATTCGCCGCCGCAAATCTCGGCCATGATCTTGAAAGAGCTCAAGCGACGCGCCGAAGCGGCCCTTGGCGAAGAGATCCATCAGGCTGTCATCACCGTGCCTGCCTATTTCAACGACAGTCAGCGGCAGGCGACCAAGGACGCGGGCACCATTGCGGGCCTGGAAGTCCTCCGGATCATCAACGAGCCGACCGCCGCTTCGCTGGCCTACGGCCTGCAGCAGCGCACGCAAGGCACGATCGCGGTCTACGACCTTGGGGGCGGCACGTTCGACCTGTCGATTTTGAAGTTGACGGACGGCATCTTCGAAGTGCTGGCGACCAACGGGGATACGCACCTCGGCGGCGACGACTTTGACCGGCGGCTTGCGGATCTGTTCGTGTCCGACATTCGCCAACAGCACAAACTCGACGTGACCAAACTGCAGGACACGATGCAAGCGGTGCGGCTGGAAGCGGAGCGCACGAAAATCGCGCTGTCGAATGCCTCGACCGTCACGGCGACCATTGTCCTCCCCAACAACAAAGGCACCTACCGCCGCGACGTCACGCGCGAACAATTCGAGCGACTCGTGGCCGATTTGGTCGAGCTGACACTGCGTCCCTGCCAACTCGCCCTCCGCGACGCGGGCCTCCGGCCTGCCGCGATCGACGAGGTGGTCTTGGTCGGCGGCGCGACACGCATGCCGCTCGTCCGCCAACGCGTTCAAGAATTTTTCGGTAAGACACCCCACTCGGAACTGAATCCCGACGAAGTGGTCGCCCTGGGCGCCGCGGTCCAAGCGGGGATCCTGAGCGGCACCACGCAGAACATGTTGCTGTTGGACGTCACGCCGCTCTCCTTGGGCATCGAGACGATGGGAGGCGTGATGAGCCCCATCATTCGGCGTAACACGACGATCCCCACCAGCGCCAAGGAAATGTATACGACCTACGTCGACGGACAAACCTCCGTGGACCTGCATATTCTCCAAGGCGAACGCGAGCTGGTACAGGACAACCGCAGCCTGGGCCGATTTCAGCTGAAGGTGCCGCCGTTGCCGGCCGGCATCCCTCGCATCGAAGTCATGTTCCTGATCGATGCCAACGGCATTCTCAATGTCTCAGCGAAGGACATCCGCACGGGCGAGACGCAATCCATCCAGGTGAAGCCGACCTATGGGCTGACTGACCACGAAGTCGAACGAATGATCGACGAGTCGTTCAAATTCGCCGGTGAGGACTTGCAGGCGCGGCAGCTGATTGAAGCGCGGACGGAGGCGGAGGCCATTCGCGTGGCAACGGAGAAGGCGCTCACGCTTGGCGGACACCTCGTGACCGCCGACGAGATCGCGCAGATCAAGAAGAGCCTCGCAGCGCTGGCTACCGCCGCGGCCGCCACCGATCATCGTGCCATCCGCGCGCGAATGTCCGACCTCGAAAAGACGACGCACCACTTGGCGGAAGTCCTTATGGACAACTCCCTCAAGGAAGCCCTGCAAAACAAGAAGCTGTCGGAAGTGACCTAGCCTGCTCCGCACCGGCGCGTGCGGCCGTCGGCAGAGACAGCACGCAGCTACAGGCCCTTGTCTCCACTTTACGAGTAGGGATTTTTCATGGATGTGACCTGGCAGGACACGGAAGAACTCGGCATTCAATTGCTGGAGGCGCACCCGGACATCGATCCGCTCACCGTGCGGTTCACGGATCTCCACCAGTGGATCACAGCGCTGCCCGCCTTTAAAGACGATCCGAAGAAATCGAACGAGAAGTTACTGGAGGCCATTCAGATGGCCTGGTGGCAGGAATACAAAGACGCGCAGTAAGGTCTGCGGGACTCCGCGCGCTCACGGGACCGGCACGGGCTCGCTGTCGGGAACCGCTGACGACGAACCGGCCTCTGGCAACGCATCCTGCCGGTAAAAATCTGCCGGGTCGAGCCGGGGCGCCACTGTCTGGGTCGGCTCCGTCCCCTTCGCAAACAACTCCACGCCGCTTCGCTCCCCCGACGTATCATCCGCCAACAGCCCCGTGTTGTGGTCAACTTTGACGAACACAATGTCGTCGGGGATTTCGAACGGCACAGACGGCAGCTGTTTCAACGCCTGCTTCATAAACGCGACCCAAATCGGCAGGGCGGCGTGTGCGCCGGATTCTGTTTCGCCCAATGGGCGCCGATCGTCGAACCCGACCCAGCTGCCGACCGCGAGATTCGGCGTCATGCCGATAAACCATGCGTTCGTATATTCGTTCGACGTGCCGGTCTTCCCCGCAATCGGTCGATCCAACGACTTGGCCAGCTGCCCCGTGCCGCGCTGCACCACGTCTTCCATCATATTCGTAATGAGATAGGCGGTCTCTTTCGAGATCACCTGGGTCGGCGGCTGCCGCGGCTCGTTCTGCACCTGCCCGTCCTTGTCTTTCACCGCCGTCAAAAAGTACGGCGTCACCCGCTGGCCTTGGTTGCCGAACACACCGTAGACCGACGTCAGCTCCAGCAGCGTGACACTGGAAGAACCCAAGCCCAGCGACAAGTCCGGCGCAAGCGGACTCGTGATGCCCACCTGCTTGGCGAATTCCACGACATTCTTGATGCCGACCTGATCGAGCAGCCGCACCGTCGCCAAATTGTGCGAATGCGTCAGGGCTTCGCGAAGCGTCACCACGCCGTGAAATTTTCTCCCATAGTTTTCCGGCTTCCAGACCTTTTCTTCCTGCTCATTCTCATAGACGACCGGCGCGTCCAGCACCACGCTGCCCGGCCCAAGACCCTGCGCCAAGGCCGCCGCGTAGATCACCGGCTTGAAGGCCGAGCCCGGCTGCCGCTGCGCCATCACCACGCGATTGAACTCGCTCCGGGCGAAGTCGTACCCGCCGACCATCGCGCGCACGGCCCCGGTTTTCGGGTCAAGGGCCACCAGAGAGCCTTCCACGATCGGCGTCTGATCCAGTCGCACATGCACCAGATCCTTCTCGACCTTCTTGACGCTGACCTCGACGACATCGCCGGGTTTCAGCACCTGCTTGGGATTGGGCAGCGTCTTGAAGTCTTTGGTCGGATCCTTGCCGTAGAGCTGCCGCTGCGCCCAACTCATGTCTTCAAAGGCCATCCGCCCCGTCTTATTCCCGATCTGGACGAGGTAGTGATCCTTCGCGAGCTTCGTCACCACCGCCTGGATAACCTCGCCGGGATTCGGCAGCGGCGTGTCGATTTCCGAGGACGTCAATTGGGTGAGGTCCACCGTCCCCACAGGCCCGCGCCAGCCTTGCCGCTTGTCCAAGTCACGCAAGCCCTCGCGCACAGCCTGGTCGGCCGCGCGCTGCATGTCGAGATTCAGCGTGGTGTAGATCTCCATTCCGCCCTTGTAGACGGCGGCCTCGCCGTATTTGGCGACCAACACTTGGCGGATGTACTCCACGAAATACGGCGCGGGACTGTCGGCGCTCGGCTTGCGGAAGACCAGTTTCTCATCCACCGCGGCCTGCCGCTCCTTCGGCGTGATGAACCCGGCGTCCTCCATGCGACTCAGCACATGTTCCTGGCGCTTCTTGGCCCGTTCCGGCGAACGCATCGGCGAATAGTTGTTCGGCGATTTCGGCAAACCAGCTAAGAGCGCCGCTTCAGGGAGCGTGAGCGCCTTGAGCTCTTTGCCGTAATAGGTCTGCGTGGCCGCCGCGATGCCGTAGGCCCCCTGCCCGAAGTAGATTTGATTCAAATACAACTCGAGAATCTGTTCCTTGGTCAGGATCAGCTCGATCTTATAGGCGAGGACCAGCTCTTTGATTTTGCGTAAAAAAGTGCGTTCTGAGGAGAGAAATAGCGAGCGGGCCAACTGCTGCGTGATCGTGCTGGCGCCTTCGACGCGTCCGCCGCGCCGGAGGTTGGTCCAAGCCGCGCGCGCAATGCCGACGAAATCCAACCCGGGATGCTCGAAAAAGCGCGCATCCTCGACCGCGATCACCGCATTGATGAAGCTCTTCGGGATCTGCGCCAAGGGCGTGACCAGGCGCCGCTCGATGTAGAACTGGCCGATGACCTGACGATCATCCGAATAAACCCGCGTAACTTGGCTGGGCTGATAGGTCTGCAGCACATCAAGAGGCGGCAAATCCTGCGCGACATACCACAGCAGGCCGATTGCGGCGCCGATGGCGAGCATGCTGCCGAACAGCAGGGTGAGCAGACCGATCTGCCACCAGCGCCAGCGGCGCTTTGGCGGTGCGGGCACTCCCCGGATGTCCTCGTCGTTGAAGGGCGTCGGCTCGTCTACCATGAAGCGATACGGGCGGTTTGCAGCGGCTCCACACGAAGGTTCAACTTACAATGCGGTCTGTGAAACTGCAAGCTGGAGCGGCTTTCACGCAACCGCCGGTGTGCCAACGCGAACCGTGCCCGCGCTTGTGTCCTGACCGACCGATCCAGTATACTGCGTATGGGACGCCTATCAGTGGGCGTCTATTTTTTTGACCAAAGGCCATACCCCTATGTCGCAGTCACCCACAGAAGCCACCGCTCACGACCTCCAGCAACAAGGCTGGGTCCGCCGTGAGAGCATCCGCAATATCGCCATCATTGCGCACGTCGACCACGGAAAGACCACCTTGGTGGACGCGGTGCTGCGACAGACGCACGTCCATCGCAAGATCGACGACATGGGCGAGCGCATCATGGACTCCATGGACCAGGAGCGTGAGCGCGGCATCACCATTCGCGCGAAGAACGCCAGCGTCACGTACAAGGGCGTGAAGATCAACATCGTCGATACGCCCGGCCACGCCGACTTCGGCGGCGAGGTGGAGCGCACGCTCCGCATGGTGGACGGCGTGCTGCTGCTCGTCGACGCCAAGGAAGGGCCGATGCCGCAGACGACCTTCGTCTTGCGGAAGGCGCTGGCGCTGGGACACCGCGCGATCGTCGTCATCAATAAGATCGACCGGCCCGACGCCGTGATCGACGATGTGCTCAACCGCACCTTCGACCTCTTTGTGCACCTCGGTGCGACCAACGAACAGTTGGACTTTCCCGTCGTGTACACCTCGGCAATCAAAGGGTTGGCCACGCTCGACATCAACAAGCCCGGCACCGACATCACGCCGCTCTTGGACACCATCCTGACCCAGATCCCCCCGCCGATGGTCCATCCGAAAGCCCCGCTACAATTGCTCGTGCTGGCGCTGGCCTACGATTCTTACAAAGGGAAAATGGGCATCGGCAAGCTTCTGGCCGGGTCTCTATCGCGCCGCCAGCAGGTCATGCAGGTGCGGCGCGACGGCACGCAGGCGCCCGGGCGCGTGAGCGAGCTGGCCATCTTCTCCGGACTCGACCGCGAAGATGCCGAAAGGGTGGACGCCGGCGAGATCGTCGCGGTGGCCGGCCTGTCCGAAATTCAAATCGGCGAAACCATTGCTGACCCGCAGCAGCCGATCGGGTTGCCACCTGTCGCGATCGACGAGCCGACCGTCCAAATGACATTCGCCGTCAATACCAGTCCCTTTGCGGGTCGTGAGGGCAAGTACCTGACCTCGCGCCACCTGCGCGAGCGGCTGTATAAGGAGCTGGAGACGAACGTGTCGCTGCGCGTGCAGGACACCGACAGCGCCGACCGCTTTCTCGTGGCCGGCCGCGGCGAATTGCACTTGGCCGTGCTCATCGAGCAAATGCGGCGCGAGGGCTACGAGCTGCAGGTCTCGCAACCGGAGGTCATTTTCCACAAGGACGGCGACACGCTGACCGAGCCGTACGAAGAACTGTCGATCCAGGTGCCGTCCGACTATCAAGGCGCGGTGATCGAAGAAGTCGGCCGCCGACGCGGCGAACTGCGCCACATGAAGGTCGTGCACTTCGAGGGCGGAGGCTCGGAAACCCAGGTCGAGTACTCCATCCCCACGCGCGGCATCATCGGCCTGAAAACATACTTACTCGCGAAGACGCGCGGCACCGTCATCCTGCATCACGTGTTTAAGGAATATGCCCCGGTGGCGGCACAGGATTTGGAAGTGGCGGCACACGGCTCGCTCGTCGCGTTTGAAGATGGGCAAAGCACGGCCTATGCACTCTTTATGGTGCAGGAGCGCGGGTCGATGTTCATCGGCCCGGGCGTGGATGTCTATCGCGGCATGGTCATCGGCCAAAACAGCCGCGAGGAAGACCTCGACGTGAACGTCTGCAAAGCCAAGCACCTGTCCAATATGCGCGCGTCCGGATCGGATGAGGCGCTCGTCCTGACGCCGCCGCGCGAGATGACGCTGGAGTTTGCGCTCGAATACATCGGCCAGGATGAGCTGGTGGAAATTACCCCCTCGTGCCTGCGCCTCCGCAAGCGCATGCTCAACCCGGACGATCGTCGCAAGGCCAAAAAGGACAAGAAGAACGCGACCCAATAGGGCAGCACACACGTCGCTGCGCAGGGTTGCCTGCATCTCGTGAAGATCAAGCGCAAACCGCTCAAACCGTCGAAGTCCAGCCGACCAGCGTTTCTGGTCGGCTGGTCGTTCGGCCTCCCGACCACACCCGACCTCAAAAACTGGTTCGATCTGGAATACGGCGGGCCGTTGAAGATCGCGGCCGAGTCGAACGCGACGAACTCCGGCTCGCGCTTTACCCTGTCGCACGCGCTCTGGAGCACCAGCCTCATCTGTCCGCTCCCGGCTGAGGAAGCCGCACACTGGCGCGACCACCTTCACTGGGGTCACCAACAGGCAGCGGCGATTCTGCATCGCGCCGTCCCGCCGGCGCAGGCCCCCGACATGCAAGTCTTCGTGAGCCGGCTGGCACGCGGCCTGACGCTCTTGAGCGAAGGCACCAGCTACGACGTGCAGACCGGCGCGTTTTTCAATCCATCGGACTGGACGGATCGACCGTTGACGAGTTTCCTTCTCGACGACCACGTCACCGTCACTCAGCAGGATACCGAGGATCCAACCGCCGAGTGGTTCCGCACGATGGGGCTGTCGAAGTTCGGCCTCGACGAGTTGGAAACCTCCCGCCCTCGCGGACTCGCCGCGCAGCCTACGATCGACCGCCTGCTGCATCTGGCCGGGGAAATTTTGCGCGCGGGACAGAATCCGAAAGTCGGCGCCACGCTCGATTCACCGCTCCTCGACGCACGCGTAGAGGTGGTGGCCCATCGAACCGTCCCGCACACCACCGGGCCGCTGGCCGTCCGCCAGGTACGCTGGTAAGTCGTCCGTCACGCAGGTAGCGCCACACCGACATCGCGTTGGCACGCTCGCGCAGCCGGCTAGGTCTTCTAGCCCGTTGACTTCGTTTTTCACCGCATGATACGAAATTTGCTTCACCCAATGACGAGGGTAGCCTAACCGAACGAGGAGGATTTCATGGCGACTGATGTGGCGGCAGAAATAAAAGTTGGCGATACGGCCCCGGATTTTACGTTGAAGGATCAGGACCAGAAGGACGTGAAGCTGAGCGACTATCGCGGCAAGCAGAACGTCGTGCTGGCGTTCTATCCGCTCGACTGGAGCCCGGTCTGCCAAGGCGAGAACGCCTGCTTGAGCAACGACTTCCCCAAGTTCCAGAGCGCGCATGCCGAACTGTTCGGCATCAGCACGGACAGCTTCTTCTCGCATAAGGCCTGGGCCGACTCGCTGGGCCTCAAGCATCGCCTGCTCGCGGACTTTAACCGTGAAGTCGTGAAGAAGTACGGCCTGTACTTCGAGCCGCTGAACTGCGGCAAGCGCGCGACGGTCATCGTCGACAAGAACGGCAAGGTCGCGTACGTGAAGGTGCAGGAAATCAAGGTGGCGCGTGAGGACAAGGAAATCCTCGACGCCCTCGCAAAGCTGAGCTAGGCCCACGTAGCAGTTGCGATGGGGGCTGCAGCGGTGCAGCCGCTCAGTCCCCGTCCACTCCACACTATCTCTTCCGGCCCATCCCTTCCACGGCGCGTTCCCGCTCCAGACAGTCAGCCGACTCAAGACAGAAGCGGTGGACGACGTCCTCCACAGTCCCTTTTAAGCGTTCGCGCAAAATACTATCGCGACCTCGTCTCCTATTGCCGGCTCACCGGTGATCCCTCCGCGCGCACGCCGGATGTCTTGCTCCGTTATCGTGCCAAGGCGAGGTGATTGTCCGCGCTGACACGGCTGCCGGCAGAGCCTCGAAAGAAAACCAGCCTACCTACGCCACGATCGTATTGCTGCGAAGCGGCTGCGCCTCCCGTTCCCTCCCCCTCGATCTGCACAGTAAGATAGGGCCATGCTGATACACCATGCCGCGTTCCCGGGCAGGGGACCGCACGCACGCCGCACAGCACGCGCGACTGCAGTCGCACTCGCCTGGCTCTGGATGGGTAGCGCTTTAGTGCTGAGCACCGGCCCAGGACCGGCGTTCGCGGACACACCCCTCCCTCACAGGCAACTGGGCACTGACGGCGCCCCTATGGCGCTTGTGCCGGCCGGGACGTTTACCATGGGCAGCGCGGACGGACAGGCCGATGAACAACCGCCGCATTCCGTGTTTCTCCCCAATTACTATCTCGATGTCTATGAAGTCACGGTCAGTCGCTATGCGCGGTTTTTGAAGGGCGTGAACGCGGAGCATCCCATGGCATGGGCCGAGGCGACCGACGGACGGCACTGGGACAAACCGGTCGTCGGCATCGACTGGTTTGATGCGAAGGAATATTGCGAATGGGTGGGCCGCCGACTGCCGACTGAAGCGGAATGGGAGAAGGCGGCACGTGGGACAGACGAGCGACGCTATCCCTGGGGCGATGCGCCGCCGACGCCCTCCCTCGCAAACTTCGGCCGTCTCAATTGGAAAGGCTACGCGACGGTCTCGGCCGTCGGGGCACACCAACTCGGGCATAGTCCCTACGGCATTGCGGATCTTGCGGGCAATGTCTGGGAATGGATGGCGGACCGCTATGATGGCCGCTCGTATGCAACGCGCGTCGCGCCTGACCATTCGGGCGAGCCGACGTTCAACCCACAGGGTGCGCCCAACGGCCCACTGCGCGTCCTGCGCGGAGGCTCGTGGAGCGACCCACCGACGACACTCCGCGCGAGTAATCGCGGCGGATACCCGCCCGGGGCCCATCGAAGCGATTTTGGATTTCGGTGCGCAGCGGACGCTGCGCGCTAGATACCCGCTGCAACCCGCTTAAGAGGCTAGCGCCTGAGCATCGTGACGCAGACGAATTTTGAAGATGACGCGGCGACTCTTATCGCGATCCGGCAAATGCACGTCGTCGTAAACTAGATCTTGCCGCCCTCGACCGCTCGCTGACGTCTTTTCGTGAAAGCAGGCATAGGCCCAGGGGGCGGCGCGCTGGATGACGTCCAAGGCCTTCACCATGACGTTCAGCGACCGTTCCTGACTGAGCTTCAGATTGTGGATGTCGTTGCCGCGATCGTCCGTATGCCCTTCGATGACCAGCGACTCCACTCGATCCCGTAACGACCCGCACAACACCGTGGCATAGGTGGGGATGACGTCGTCGAGAAACTGCTCGGCCGCCTGGGAGAGCGTCCCCTTGTCGAAGTCAAAATTCAGCAAGGCGTCCGGAACAACGATTCGCAGGACGTTCGAATCGGATGGATCGGATTCCACCGCGAGCGCAAAACGCTCGACATGCTCGTGCAGCACCGTTCGCACCGTGGTATCCGCCTGACGCGAGGGCTGCGGCGTGGGTACAGGCTCCACCGGCGTCTGTTCCGACACCTTGGTCACATAGGCGGCAAAGAGCAGGATAAAAATAACGGTCAGCGACGTCATCAAGTCCGTCACGCCGTGAATCACGCTCGAGCTGTCTGAGGAGCTGCCGTGGGTACGCATCATAGTGTGGGGTGAGCCGAACAACGCTCGCTACGCAGACTCCCGTGACGCCGCCTTGCTACGCACCGCGCTCCACCAGCGCCCGCTTGCCGCCGTCTCCTGCGCCTCATCCTCGTCCATCGTATCCGCCAGCTGCCGCTTGAGCGCCAGACGTCCGGTCAGCTTGTCGAGCTGCTGCTGGGTCCGCTCCTGCGTGGTCTGAAACTGCCCAACGGACTGCGAGAGGGACTGGATGGCCTTCTGCAGATCCTGCATCGGAGAGCCGAGCCCGTCACGCACACCCCGCGCCACTTCTGCCGCGGCTCGCGCCGGCTCCATGCCTCGCCCCTCAGAGGTCCGCTTGGTGAGCGATTCCATCGCCTTAGTCAGGGCTTGTATCGACGGCGCCAATGAGTCCGTCGTCGCCGCCTTCTCGGCAGGGGTCGCACCAGGAGCGAGGTTCGAAGGGGCTTCCCCGCCGCCGACCGCCGAGCAATTTTCCAGCATCTGCTCAAGCGTCCGGCGAGGAAACAGCTCATCCAAGCCGAGCACGAAGCGTCGGTGATCCGACGCCAAGCCGAACAACACTGATTTTTCGACCATCACAAACGCATTGGCACAGATGAGGCCGACGATGGACGTCAGAAACTTTCCGGCCAGGCCGTTGATCAATCCTTGAATCCCGACGATCTGGGTGGCATCCGCATGCAATTTGCTGAGGCCGATCAAGATCGCGAGAAACGTAAAGAGCAAGCCCAGCCCCGTCATCAAGGACGGCAGCTGGTGGTAAAACGCAATATTCACCCGTGCGGCGAGCACCTGCTCGTGCGAAAAATATTCTTCCGCCGACTTGGTGCTGAACACGCGCGGCTCGATAAACCAGGATGTCCGCTCTAAGACATAGGTCTTACGGAATTGAGCCCAGGCTCGCTGGAAGAGGGGCTCGGCGCGCAACAGGCGGTCGAGGACATGCACGTCGTCTAGATCGATGCGGGTGCTCTGATTGGCGGTACGCGACGCCTCCCCGAGTGCCCGGATCGACAACCACTCGCCGTCCACATGGTCGCGCCCGGCGGTCAGGTCCGTGACCGTCGGCTGCACCCGCGCATAGGCCTGTCGCACATCGCGGACGTTCCGAATCAACCGGCTCACGTGCCAGACGAAGAAGATCGCAAGGGCAGCCACGCCCAGCCAGCTGAGAAGCGGACTCCGGAACCCGCCCCACAGGGCGACATCCATCGATAGCCGCTCCCACACGATCTGCATGAATCCCCCTGCGTCGTACGGCGTTACTGTTCGGTCGCACACGGTCGGTGGCGGCGAAACCCGCCTCGGTCCGCCTTGGTATCTCAAGTTGTATGCCTGTCTACGAGGTGCAGCCGACCAACAATAATTCAAGGGGTTACGTAGGAGGCGCTGGAGGATGCATGCCGACTCGGCAAAAACTGCCGAGTCGAACCGATCCGTTTCTTCCGCCTGACAGACCCACGACTCGTGGCGAAAGACAGGAACGACAGCAGCGGTGATGCGGGCAGGAACAGCGCAAACGCGCTAGCGCATGGGAGAAAGGATGCGGCACAGCTCGGTCAGACGCCGTTGGGCATCCTTCCGAACCTGTGAAAATTCGACGCCGATTTCACCCTGTTGCGCCCACCGGACCGTGGACTCATCGATGACGATTGGAGAGGGATCGTTGTGGGTGTAGATGCACAGCTCAAGCTGCGTGCCGTTCGGCACAGGGATGGCACTCTGGATGCGGCAGCCGCCCGGGGAGAGGTCCTTGAGGTCGCCGTCACCGGCGATCATGCGCCCGGAAGAGGAAAAGTGGCTGCGGAACTGCACGGCGACACGGGCATGCTTGCGCTTGTCTTTTCCCGCCATCGCCATCGACCACCTCCGGCACAGGTTGTCCGACGCCGCGCTACCCTACATGGTCGTACGCAAGATCTCGCGATTCGATCAACTTAACCCGCTCGAGCGGCGCACCAGCGAGATGTGGCGACAATTCATCCCACACCATCCGGGCCAATTCTTCCCCGGTAGGCCCGCGACCGGGGCGCTGCAGTCGCGCACGCAGGCTTGTCCATGGGGAAACCACCCGTTCGGCCACCGCGCGATCCAAGGCACGCAGGTCGGTCACCATCCCGGTGGTCGAATCAATCTCGCCGTGGACGGTGATCCAGAGATCGCCTTCCGACCCTCGCCCCGGCATGACGCCCCCGTTCCCTCCGGCGCTTCCCACGGGCACCGTGTATCGCCGCGCAATCGACGCGCGCTCTAGCCCGGTGCTACGACGGATCGTAGCGCACAGATCTTCATCTTCAGCCAACTTGAGCGTTTCCAGTCGGCCGATATTGCGATGCCGCTCCAAGGCACGCCAGAGGACCCGCGCGATGTTTTCCATCGTCGGCACCTGGTCCTTGAAGTACGGCGTATCCAAATTGAGGTGTTTGTGGTCGAACTCTTCTAACACCTCCAGCAGCACTATCTTCAGGTCGTAGAGATTGACGACCATACCCGTGTCGGAATCCACATCGCCGGAGACGGTCACCTCAAGAAAGTAATTGTGCCCGTGACCAGGCTCGTTGTAGCAGGCGCCGAAGACCGCGCGATTTTTGTCGGCGTCCCATTCGTCGCGCACGTAACGGTGAGCGGCCGCGAATTCGATCCCTTTGGTCAAATACACGAGGGGCATGGGCAAACAACCTCTGTCATGGGGGCAGAAACACGAAGGGCTAGGACTGGCCGGGTTATCCGGACCAGCTCCTAGCCCCTACGTCATAGGCGAAACACAGGTGAAGCGAGCTTAGGCGCTAAACGAGCTGCCGCATCCGCAGGTCGTCTTCGCTTGCGGATTCTTGATCGAAAAGCCGGACCCCTGCAAACTATCGACATAGTCGACTTCGGCGCCCTGAAGCAACGGCGCGCTTTGCGGGTCCATGATGACCTTGATCCCATCCTTTTCGATAATGGTATCGTCTTCGCCGACCTTCGATTCAAAGGCCATCCCATATTGATAGCCATGGCAGCCGCCGCCACGGACATAAATACGAAGTCCTTCGATATCCTGCTCTTCCTTCATCAACTCGCGAATCTTACCTTCGGCTTTATCGGTAATCGTCACCATGGTCGTTCCTCCTTACAAGTGAACACTGGGCTCTCAACCGCCTGCTAGACTATAAGACCGCCTCAGGCCACTGTCAACGCCAGGGCCCATATTTTCCGCTGTTTGAGGCCAAGAACCCCTGCCGGGACCTGCGATCGCTAGGCTGTGCCCAGATCCTCCAGCCACTGTTGTCGTAAGGCCTGGGACACCGGCGCTTCTGCGCGATAGGCCCCGTGCGCCACCCGCAGGCTCACCGCCGCCTCCGGCCTGTTCAGGCTGGCCCGCCAGGCAGCCGTGGGGATAAACCGGACAAAGTGCACCGCGCTGATCTTCACCTCGTTGCTCCGGCCGCCCTCAAACTCGCCGTAGACAGCTTCCCCATCCGCTACCAGCGCGACCGTCTGCCCTTGGTCGATGCCTTGGAAAGCATCCAGCTCGCGCTTCACGTCACTTGAGTCGGTAATTTCGATAAACAGCGTCGCGCTCAACTCGCCCGGCCCCGGCAACAGGGCGTTGTACACATCCAGCTCTTCCTGAATCTTGGCCGGAATGACAATGCGCTCCGCCCGGATCATTTCCTGGACTTGAAACTGAATCGTCTCCCGGTTTTCAAACACCAGGGTTATTTTCGGGCCGACCGAGATGCGGCGCGCCTGCTTGAGCGCGATCACACGGCGACGCACCTCTTCGCGTCGGCGTTCGTAGTCTGCATACTCGATGAGTTCGTCGGCCGTCAGCGCCTTCATGGAGTCGGCAATCCGTAGGCGTCGCGCACAATTTGAATCGGATGTTTCGTAGCGTGCCCACCGACATGCTGCGCGGCGCCCGCCTGGTCCAGCTGCAGAGCCGCCAGGGGGCAGTCGGACGCCACCAGATCGGCCGGTGCCTGCTCGATCGCGCGCACCGCTTTCTTGGCAATCAGCATCGACAGGGGGAAAAACTCGGTCTTGGCCGACCAGGATCCATCATGCCCGGAACAGCGCTCCACCATCTCAACCTGCGCCCCGGCCACTTCCATCAACTCTTTCGACTTGAAGCCGATGTTTTGGTCACGGAGGTGGCACGGCACCTGGTACGCCACGCGACCGGGCTTGGCCACAAAATCCATCGCGAGGCCGGACTCGCGCTTCAGCTTCATCAGATATTCGCTCACGTCAAACGTATGCGCCGCCAAGGTCTTACTCGCCTCATCACCCAGCAGTTCTGGATATTCACGCTTGAACATCAGGCTGCAGCTCGGCACCGGTACCACCACGTCGTATCCGCGTTCGACCCAGGGCAAAAAGGTACGGGCACTCGCGGCGGCCGCCCGCTGGATGGCCGCAATATCGCCGATGTCGAAGGACGGCATGCCACAGCACTGCTGATCCGGAAACACCACTTCCACGCCGTTCTTCTCCAGCACCTGCACCGTCGCCTTGCCGACGTCGGTCGCCTGATAATTAACCAGACAGCTGGCAAACAGCGCGACCTTTCGCGTGGGATTGGCCGGCACAGCCGCAGGCCGACGCGACCACCAACGCGCAAACGTCTCCGACTGATAGGCCAACACGTGCCGATCGGCATGGACGCCCAGCACGCCTTGCAGAAGTCGCCGAATCCACCCCTGCCGCATGGCCCAATTGACGAGACCGGCCATGCGCGAATGCACCGTACCCAGGAAATCCGTGCGGATCAGCAAGCGATCGCGCCAGGTGGTGCCACGCTCCTTGGCAAGGCGCTGCTTCCACACCACCATCAACCGCGGGAAATCGAGCGCATACTGATGCGGCGGCGTGTACGGACAGTGGTTGTAGCAGAGCTTACAGTAGTAACACTCATCGACGATGCGATGGTGCTGCGCAGGCGTCAGCTTCTTCACATCGTTGTCATGCTCGTCGATCGCGTCGAGCAGGGTGTTGAACGATGGGCACAAATTGAAGCAGCGCCGACAGCCGTCGCAAATGTCGTAGATGCGCAGCGTCTCCGCATCAATCACGGCACTGTCGACCGGCTGAAGGAGAGTGAGCGCTTTCATAGCTCCCGTTCGAAATAGATGAGGCGGTCGACTCTCAGCGGCCGTGGGCCAAGTCTCAGAGTCGACCGCGACCTCAGTCACGCCATCCGTACGATGGCCGGCGAACTAGCCCTGCTTCAAGCTTTCGAGGCCCTTCGTGAAGCGATTGGCGTGCGACCGCTCGGCCTTCGCCAACGTTTCGAACCATTCGGCGAGCTCGGCAAAGCCTTCATCCCGTGCCGTCTTCGCCATGCCGGGATACATTTGGGAATACTCGTACGTCTCACCCTCCACCGCCGACTTGAGGTTCGCTTCGGTATTGCCGATGGGCGAGCCGGTGGCCGGATCGCCGACTTCCTTCAAGAAATCCAAGTGACCGAACGCATGGCCCGTTTCGGCTTCGGACGTATCGCGAAACAGCCCGCCCACATCGGGATAGCCCTCAATGTCCGCGCGACGCGCAAAATACAAATAGCGACGGTTCGCCTGCGATTCGCCGGCAAACGCCTCTTTCAAATTCTCGTGACTCTTGGTGCCCTTCAGACTCTTGCCCATAGTGCCTCCTTGGTTGGTCTGCTGTGTAGTGCATCCTAGCGTGGTCTACGCGTAGCGTCCGAGCCATCCGATTGGCCGGCCCGGCACGCACCGCAATAGCCATAGAACTCCACCCGATGCCCGGTGACCTGGAAGTCGTACGGGAGCATGCCAGCCATCATCGAGCGATTGACGCGATCCAGCCGCCCATCCATCACATCGACAATACGCTGACAGCCTCGGCACACCACGTGGTGATGCGGCTCGACGTTTCCATCAAACCGCGCACGGTCGTGCCCGTAGTTCACCTCTTGAACCAGCCCGGCCGTCCGCAACGCGGCCAATGTGTAATAGACCGTATTGGCAGAAATGTCCGGGGAGTTGCGCCGCACAATGTCGAGCAGTTCATCCGCCGACGGGTGCGTGGGATTCTCCACCAGCGCCCCGTAGATGGCCGCCCGTTGCGGCGTCAACCGCAGTTTCGCGGTACGAAAGCGTCGGCGTATTTCCTGTGGGCTGAGGTGCATCGCGCCGGACAATGGGTTTCAGGTTTCCTGGTTTCCCAGTTAGGAATGAATCCTATCTAGCACGCCGCTAAAGACCAGGTCAATCGAGCGAAGCTCAGTGACTCGACACATCCCCTTGATCGACAACCGCAGGAAGAGATCGCGAGGGCTGCGCTACAGGGACGGCAGATCTTCTTCCTTCACATTGCTCAAGAAGGGAAAGAGGCGGTCTTTGGGAGAGAGGACCGGATTGGGTTCCGGCCACGGAATAGCCAGGGTGGGATCATTCCACATAATGCCGCGCTCGCTGCCCGGAGCATAGACGTCGGTGCACTTGTAGAGGAAATCGGCCGTCTCGCTCATGACGCAGAACCCATGGGCGAAGCCCGGCGGAATGTAGAGCTGTTGCGGCCGCTCCCCCGTCAGCTCCAGCCCCACCCATTGGCCGAAGGTGGGAGAGCCGCGACGAATATCAACCGCGACGTCATACACGCGCCCCGACAACACCGTGACCAACTTTCCCTGCGCGTGCTGGATCTGATAGTGCAGCCCACGCAAGACGCCTTGACTGGAACGCGATAAATTATCCTGCACAAATGGGCCGTCGATGCCGACCTCTCCATACCGCGGAGCACGATGAATTTCGTAAAAGAGGCCGCGCGCGTCGCCGAAGACATCTAGGTCGATCAGCAACACATCCGGCAACGCTGTAGGAGTAACGCGCATGAAGACCTTCGCTGTCTGGGTTAGGACTGTGGTGTCGCAGGGGGTGCCGCACTGCCTCCCGGATCAAACCACTTGAGCCGGTCGACCAACGGAGCAGCCTTGGGGGAACTCGGTAGGGTGGGCTCACTGGGCGCATGGTCCCAAGTCAGCCTGGTAATCCCTGCTTCGGCGAGGATCTGTCGAATCGTCTCCACCAACGCGCTGAGCGTAACTTCCGTCCCCATCCGCAAGTCCAACACGCGCTGCCCGGGATCGGTGGGCGGCGGCTCTTCATGCATCAGCGCCCAACAACGGTCGAACAGCTGCACGCGCACCGACTCCGGCACATTGAGTGTCGACAGACCGGACGTACAGAGCGCCGTCACCAGCAACACAAATTGCAGATCGTCCATGCCGGGGCGGTTGACATCCAGGGATTGCATGCGGTTTCCTTAACAGACCGCTCTGGAATGAGTCAATCTGGAGAGGCCGGGCTGGGGTAGTGCCCATGACTTCTGTAGCGCGGGAGGGCCGGACGCACGCCCGAGAAACACCGCGTATTTTTCCGCAGCGTGACGCTGAACACCGGAAGGAATCCTATCGAGATGGTAACGATTACGCTGATGGGCCAATTGCAAACGGATGAGGGTGAACGGGATTTTACCTGCGACGTGCCATCGCCGCTGAATGTCCGCCAGTTGATTCAACGCCAAGGGCGGACGCTGCGTCCGGTGTTGCAACTCCTGCGCGAGAAGAAGGTGCTGGTGACGGTGAATAAGCGCATCGCCAGCGAGGAATCGATGGTACAGGACGGCGACGCCGTGCGACTCGTCGGCCACGACGGTTTCGGCGGCACGGGACTCAGCCCAACGCACTACTAAGACGAATCTCGTTCGCGCCCATCCTGCCCCTATCGACGACCTGCCAAGGGCCTCCGTTCACCAACTTGCCGTAGCCCGATAACCAGCCAGCCCATCAACGATCACCCAGAAACACAAAGGCCAGCTCTTTCCCGAGGAAGGAGCTGGCCTTTGAACCAGTTACTACGTGCGCCTGAAACTGTCGGGCGCTGCGCGCCTTTTACTTACTTCTTTCCGAGGATGGAATCCTTCGCCATCTTCGCCACGCGGAACTTCACCACGCGCTTGGCCGGAATCTTGATCGCCTCACCCGTCTGGGGATTGCGACCCATGCGCGCCTTCCGATTGGCGAGGACCAACTTACCGATCCCCGGCACCACAAACATATTCTTCGCTTCCTTGTAGGCCAGCGTAGCAAGATCGTCGAGGATCTGGACGGCCGTCTTCTTGGTAATCCCGGCCTTGCCAGCCAGATGTTCGGCGATTTGGGACTTCGTCATCGATTTGGCCATGCGAACCTCCTTCAGACTACAGGTGAATGATGGATAAGGGACTCAAGGGACCGATCGTTGCCTTGTGGTGTGGACTCGTTCGTGACCAGGCTGCCTGACGGCAAATTCGTGGGTCGTCCCGGTGCAAGCCGCGGGGAGTCTAGCGAACGGTCCTAGGGCTGTCAACACGAAAAATCGCGCGCACGCCGCTCCAGAGGCGGCGTTACGCGTCCCCGTTGCACACGGGCGCGCTGCGCTTGCAGGTCGACCCGACGCGAGAGTACCATGGTCCCCACGGATCGCCGCGATTCTTTGTCGTGCAACGCGGGCGGATCCGTAGGAGGAACGCATCGGTATGGCTAAGGAACTTCCCGTTGTCGCCGCGCCGCCATCGGTTGATCCGCAGAGTGGCGAGGCCTATGTCTTCACACGCGTCTTCTGCTTGCGGGAGAATTCCTCGCCGTTACGCTTGCTGATCGACTACCTGCGCTCGCGCGGACAAACGCCGATTTTGCCTGACAACATGGCGCCCGAGGCACTGGAAGACTGGGCCTGGGTGCAAGTCTCGCTGGGCTACGATCGCGAACGCAAACCCATTCAAGTGTTTTGTCTGCGCGATCGCGGCACCTACAAAGATTCGTTGGAATCCGAACGCGCGACATTTCTCGACCGCCTCATGCCCTATGAGGATGTGGAAGCCGGGCTGGTGAAGGACTTCGTCACACGCGCCCGCTTCTTGATCACCACCAGGCTGGCGAAGCACGACGTGACCGAAGCCGGGTACGACTTCAACGGATGGATTCTCCAGTTTTTCCAGGAGAACTGCGATGGCATCGTCCAGGTCGACGGACAAGGATTCTTCGCGCCGACCGGCGAACTCGTCGTCGAATTCTACGAAGACCTCGCCTAACCACACCGAGTCGGTCCCCCACCAGCTCGCGCACGCGCTCGCCGAACAGGCCGACGCGCAGTTCACGCAGCTCCATTCACGCGCCCTCGCCACCCTTCCCTGTCGACGCGGGTGCACAAGCTGCTGCATCGGCCCCTTTGCGATTACCGTCGTGGACGCCTTTCGCCTTCGCGAAGGACTGCAGGTGGTTCCGTCGGACCTGGCAGCAGAAATTGTCGCCCGCGCGCGCGAGCAATGCGCGGAGTACGAAGCTGACTTCCCGGCACTGCGGCGCAACCCAAGCTTGGACAACTGGGACGATGGCGACATCGACCGACTCGTTACCGCGTTTCAGGAGCGCCCCTGCCCGGCACTGCAGGAGGATGGCGCCTGCGGACTCTATGCCTGGCGGCCGTTGACCTGTCGCCTAACCGGAACGCCGGTGGACGACGGCACAACGGTGCATGGCGCCTGCGGCGTCCAGACCTTCGTGCCCATTCTCAGAAGTGGAAATCCAGCTCGCAAGGAAGCCGGCACCGACAGCCTCGTGGATGCGGAAGCGGCCACATTGGCTGCCTGGGCTACCGTCACGGGCCGGCGAGGCGAAGAACTCCTGCTGCCCTATGGATTTCTCACAGAGTGACCGAGCCAACCGATCACTCCTTCGGCACGGTCGCCTACACCCAGTTCTAGACAGGTCGCAAAAAGGTGTGGTAAGGTGCGCGGCTCAACTCCGTGCGCCTGTAGCTCAGCGGATAGAGCACTGGCCTCCGGAGCCAGGGGCCACAGGTTCAAATCCTGTCAGGCGCGCCAATTCTCGGAGCACGTTATCGTTTGGTCGTGGGTTGCTAGACGAGATGGGAGCGAGTGCGGCTCTCTCGCCGGGCAGCTCAAGTGTGACGCACAGACATATCCTTGGTGGGGCCGTTAGCTCAGTTGGTAGAGCAGCTGACTCTTAATCAGCGGGCCGTAGGTTCGACCCCTACACGGCCCACCATTCCTCCCCCTCTTCTTAATTCACTACCTCGTTAGCTAACCAACAGCTCCAAGCCCAGCCGTCATGAGCAAAACCTGACGGGACATCTCTACTCACACACCGCTTTGCTCAAGCAGCCTCGGCAATACCCTTCAGTTACCACTCCCGACCCCATATAGCCAGACCCCATATAGATAACCCGCATGCTCGCGCAACGCGCGCTAGAAGCCTCCCCTCGTTGGACGCGCGCACGTAGGGAACAGTCCAGCCCCCAAAGCATTGGAAAGTACAGAGACATCACATGGATACATGAAGGAATTTGCAGTAAACTCGGCCGACACAGAAAGCTGCCTGCAGAATGAAGCTGGATAACAATTCAAGAGTGTAAATGGCAATCCCCGACTTTCAAACTCTCATGCTTCCCGTTCTTCGCCAGTTGGCTGTAGATGGTGAACAGGCGCCTTCATCAGTGCGCGCAGCGATCGCCACTATCTTCAAGCTATCTGACGAAGAACTCGCTGCACTCTTACCCAGCGGCAGACAGGCCATTTTCGCAAACCGCATTGCTTGGGCTTTAGGCTATCTCAAACAAGCAGGCTTAGCAGAAAGTCCAAGACGCGGCTTGTATCGTATCACTGAACGTGGCACCGCAACGTTGCGCGAGCCCATTGAGCGTATCGACATTCAGTACCTGATGCGATTTCCCGAGTTCGTGGCTTTTCGTACAGCTTCAAATGATGATGCGGAACAAACGCCTTTTCTCGCGAAGGTAGCCGCCGAAAGCACGCCCCTTACCCCGGACGAGCAAATACGGCAAGGATACACTCGCCTACAAGCGAACCTTGCCACACAACTTCTCGAACGCTTGCGACAGGCCTCTCCAAAATTCTTTGAGGAATTGGTTGTTGAGTTGCTCGTTGCCATGGGTTATGGAGGTTCTCACGAAGATGCGTCGTCGGTTGTAGGACAGAGTGGCGACGAGGGGATCGATGGAATCATCAAAGAAGATCGGCTGGGCCTGGATACTATCTACATTCAAGCCAAGCGGTGGAAGGACAGCATAGGTCGCCCCGAGATTCAACGATTTGCCGGAGCCCTCCAGGGGCAGCGTGCACGGAAAGGGGTCTTCTTAACTACATCAGCGTTCACCGCCGACGCCCGCAACTATGCAGGAAATCTTCAAACAACAATTGTCCTTATTGATGGCGCACAACTCGCCCAGCTCATGCTCGAATTCGGCATTGGTGTCTCCCAGGCTGGCCTCGTAAGACTTTGGAAGCTTGATGAAGATTACTTCGTAGAAGAATGAACCACGGTACGGATAAACCAAAGGAGGCGAGAGTGGGCTACCTCCAAATCTTGATAAGCGCGGCACTCACTAGAGAAGTTTCTTCGCTTTTCACAAAACACCTGAAACAATTTTGGGTCAGGCATGCATATTGATATATTTGGCCAAGACATTAATGGACAGGCTGACCGCACAGCTCATAAATTAGCTGCTGTCGCGTAGGAGTCCAACCCCATTCTTCGGGAGCAGCTCCGCGCCGCTTGTGATGCAAGCACTCTCTCCCTCGAATAAAGACTCACTCTTGCTCGATACGATTTGCTAGCCTCATACGGTTCCTTGAACCGATAGCATCTGTCGCAACGAGAGACAATCAAGCGACAGTCCTTCGGCACATTATCGAGCTGTTTTGCCAATGCCAGGACGCCGATCATTAGCTTGATAATCTTCTGTGCCGTCGCCGACGCTACCGAATTCTCAGATCAAGTCCTAGCACTTACAGCTGAGTCGAGCACACTACCCCGTCATCCTGCCCGGCAGGCTTCTCCGTAGTCAGGCATCACTCCGACTTGCGCTTGAACAGGTAGCCAGAGAACCGCAACATCTCGAACTCGTTGACCTGCACTGCCTGAATGGTCTCCCCAGCCCCTGCCAGCACCCCGCTCAGAACTGCTTCGGTGTCTGAAACCGGCTCAACCACGAGCTCGCCGCTCACTTCCCCGTGGAGCCCCATCACTCGCATGAGCAACAGGCCATTTTTCATAACGAGCGAGGGCTCTTTGATCAGCACTTCATCCTGCCCCTGGTTCACAATCTCGTAGCGGCCAACCCGCCTCTGCCAAACTTCTGGAATAGCTTTCGGTACCACTCGCTCACCAACAAGCATCCGGGAGTCCCCGTCGCTCGCAACGAGGACCTCGCGTCCAGAGAGAGACTCACGGCGCACGGCGTATCGATCGAGTTCGCCAAGACTGATCGGGATGAGCCCAAACAGTCGATACCGCAGGCCGAACCAGCCTTCATCGTAGGGCGCGAGCGCGAATGTTCGGCCTAACACATTGGCCTGCAACCGATGTCCGTCCCGCGTGATCTCCGCCGCACCGAGCATCGTCGTGTACTGCCCCTCGAAGCGAGGCAAGGTGTCCTCTGAGAGGGCGCTTTTCGTCGCAGCCCACTCTGTATGTGGAGGTTGCGCGATACCCGTCTTGGCTTCCAGCGCCAACTTCAAGGTCTCCACTGCCACGCGGTCAACCACTGCACGCGCAGATGCGGAATTGCCGAGCACCACGACCCCAAGTGTATGCTCAGGCAGTAAAATCAGTTGGCTGTGAAATAGCAGCGTTCCACCCGCGTGGTGCACGATCGGCCCGGCATTGTGAATATTGATGTCCCCCAGGCCGCTTAAGAGCCATCCCAGACCGACCCGAAAGTCGAGGTCAAGCGGCACATCAGCGTTGTGCGGCCGCATCATCTCTCGCAACGTTTCCCGCTGTACGATCTGTCGATCTTTCGCACGACCATCGGCAAACACCATCATCATGAATTTACTGAGGTCGGCCACACTCGCATGCAGACCGCCGGCGGGAAGGTCACGGAGTGGCGTGACCGGCGTGTCCCTGCCCTTGCGATAGCCTTTCGAATCGTGCGCACGGCCCCGGATTGTTGGTGCAACATACGCACTCGTCATTCCGAGGGGCTGGAGGAGCGAGGCTTCGAGATGCGGCACAAAGTCGCGGCCCGCGACCTGCTGCACCACATGCCCGAGCAGCGTCATGCCGACATTGGAGTAAGAAAACACGGTATCAGGCGGATAGACCTGATACTCGCCCTGAAGATGGTCGAGCACGTGCGTGAATGGTTCCGGCTCTGCAGTCCACATGCCTTTCAATAGATCGCGGGGCAGGCCGGCATGGTGGGTCATCAGTTGGCGGATCGTGATGGGCACTGGCTGGGCAAGACGGTCGGCGATCGCAAATCCAGGCAGGTATGTCTGTACCGATTGATCGAGCTCAAGCCGACCTTGCTCGGCAAGCTGCATTGCACTCGTGACGGTGAAGAGTTTTGAGATAGAGCCGACCTGATACACCGTATCGGGGTCGGCGGGAATTTGCCTCAAGACATCGGCGAACCCAAACCCCTCCGCCCATACCACCTGCTGATCATCCACAAGCGCGATACTGACACCTTGGACGTCGTGCTTGCGCATCTCCTTGGCAATCATCCAACTCACATACTCGCGCGTATAGGCATAGTCGCTGGGCACGCGCGCCGGCGGCTTCTGTGGAGCGCCCGCACAGCTTGCAAGGAGCAGTGTCACCGCAGACACAGCAAGGAGAATGGTGGTGCGCATCACGTTGTTTTCCTAGCCTGCCGCGCCTGGCGCCATCGAATGGTCAGGCCGACTGCATGCCCGCCCAACACCATTGTGTTGTCCCCCAATGCAGTCCCACGAAGCCGTATCGCCTGCAACAGATACTTGAGCCATTTGTGTTTGCCTAAGCCCACTAGTGTTTAAAACCTTTGCCATGAATGGCGCGGCTCTATCTGGCGCCGCGATGTGGCATGCCTGTGAACTCGCACATTGATAGGCCAGATGGTGGAGAACCAACTGGCCATGCCTGTGCGGACAAAGTTCCCAGCCCATCTCGACCAATGAAGCCAGCGCAATTCCCCGCTCTTGCGCCCAGCTCCCCAGCTTCAGTACCGTGAGTCATATGCTACGACCGGACGTACAACAGCTGCCGCCCTTTGTCGTATTCACGGACCTCGACGGGTCGCTCCTGGATTCGAGCACCTATTCGTGGGAACCAGCCCGTCCGGCGCTCGCAGCCCTACAGGCCTTGCAGATTCCGATTGTCCTAGCCTCCAGCAAAACACGTGTCGAGATCGAAGCGCTCCAACGTGAGATGCACCTCCACGATCCGTTCATCACGGAAAACGGCGGAGCCATTTACATTCCGCCCGACTATTTCGCGGACATGCCGCCAGGAGCGCGCAGGCGAGATGGAGTTCATGTCCTTGAACTGGGCACCCCCTACACGGCGTTGCGTCAGGCGCTCTCGGAGATTGCGGCTGAACTCGGCACTCCGCTGCGAGGCTTTCGAGACATGACCATCGCTGAGGTTGCCGCACTGACGCAACTCTCACCTGCGGACGCGGAGCTGGCCATGGAGCGGGAATACGATGAACCGTTTGTGATAGACGCCTCACCCCCGGCTGATCGAGCGCTCGAGCAGGCGGCTCACGACCGGGGGCTCATGGTGACGCGCGGGGGACGGTTCTACCACCTGCTGGGCGGGAGCGATAAGGGACGGGCTTGCCTCCACCTCCTGGAATGCTACCGTCGCCAGCGCCCACGTCAAGCGGCGCACCTTGGATCCGTCGCCCTGGGAGACAGCGCAAACGACCTCTCCATGCTGCGCGTGGTCGACTCCCCCATCGTCATTCCACGGCCGGACGGGTCCTCTGACCCGGCGCTTCGCCTGTCCACCGCCGCCTATGCCCCGGCGCCAGGACCGGAAGGGTGGAATCTCGCGATCCTCACGCTGCTAGAAACCCGTGGGGGAAATCCCGGCTCTGCCGGGTCACACGCGCAGCCCGATCGCCGCACCCAGTCGCCCCGTCCCTAAAAACACTCCCGCGCCCGTCTTGGTTTCCGTCGCGCATCATAGTATAAGTAGGCCTGTGCGAGACCACGACTGAGGCCCCACGGTTGTCACCCATCATTGTGCTGGTCGTCCACCACCGTTGCGTTCGCCCCGTCGTTATCGTTCTGGCATGATTACTCACTCTCACTAAGGAGCGCTACGCATATGCGTGCATCGGTCGCTACGTCCCTCCACCGCTTGATGCTCTCCGTCCTCGTGCTTGGCTTGTTTGTCGGCTGCTCCGGCAAGAAAATTTCCACCGGCGTCGGAGACCAATCGTCCGTCGCCGGGCCGAAAGTTGAAGCGACGTCACCGCCTGCTGCCCCGATGGAAGTGGCTCCGGAACTTCCGCCACCGGCAATGGTCGTGGCACCACCGCCTCCGATGACGGACACTCCACCAGCACCGGCTGCCATCGCACCACCCCCGGCCGCACCCCAGCCCCCTGCGCCAGTCGCAGTGGAACCGCCGCCAGTTGCGACGGAACCAGCGCCGCTTCCGCAGATTGCCCAGGCGCCGATCGCAAAGCCGGTAGAACCACCGCCCGCGATTGAGCCGTCCGGATCGTTGCAGGATGTCTATTTCGATTTCGACCAATCCGGCTTGCGCAGCGACGCCCGCACGACCTTAGAGGAAAACGCCAAGCTGCTGCGCACCAAAGAGACGGGGAAGGTGTTGATCGAAGGGCACTGCGATGAGCGAGGCACCTCTGCGTACAACTTGATTCTCGGCGAACAGCGAGCCAAGTCTGTGAAGCGGTACTTGGAAAACCTGGGCGTCCCGGCGTCGCAGTTACAAATCGTCAGCTATGGCAAAGAGCGTCCGTTCTGCAAGGAGCACAATGACGCGTGCTGGCAATCCAACCGCCGCGGCCATTTCGTGCTGAAGTAACCTCGCTGGGCTGTGAGCCTGGACGAGCTTCGTCCGGGCTCACAGGCAGTGCCTGTGTTCTCCCCTTCCGAATCGTTTCCCCGACTCAGGTCCCACTCCACGTTCATAGGTCCGCCGACCACCACCATCAGCAGTGTCGCAGTGAGAGTGCTGACGCGCTCAGACATGATCGCTAGCCTGAGCCTATCTCGAGGGCTGTGCCGTATAAACAAATACCGTTGCGGGGGATGGTTGCCCGCCGATGAAAGGGGCACACAGAGCTGCGCGGGAGTGCAGAACGAATGGTCGGCGGCAACGCACAGAGTAGCCAGACCACTTCAAACAGACCGGGCCGCCGTTCAGTGAACGGCGGCCCGGAATAATACGACGACTGGTTCTAACTGATTACCGAGCCGTGACAGCGGGGCGGCTGCACTGCGAGGCAAACAACGCCGTCCCAAGCAGGACGAGGCCAATTCCAACCAAGCTGACGCTGGGGCCCATTGCATCGGCTGCCCAGCCAAAGCCGGCCATCCCCGCCATCGAGGCCGCCATACCGCCCGTGCTGAAGGTCGTAAACACACGGCCCAACAACGGCTCGGGCGTCACTTCTTGGAGAATGCCCCAGACAATAGGCATGAAGACCGCTGTGCAGGCGCCGATCAGGACGATCAAGGCAATGGCAAGCCCCGGCGTCTGTAACGTGCTGAGCACGCACACCGCGAGACCGCCCACCGCCATCGCGGCAGCCACGGTCCGGAAGCGGCTGAAAACGTCATCCTGACTCTTGGACGCCATCCACACGGAGGTGGCCAACATCCCAACGCCCAGTCCCGACCAGAGCCAACCCAATTCCACCGGGCCAACCGCCAACGTGCGCTCGGCAAACACCGGCAACATGAACACGAAGGCGCTCACACCCAAGCTATAGAGCGTGGCCGTCATCATGAGGGCCAACATCGTCCGATCGCGCTTGAACACAAAGCGGAACCCAACGCTCAGCTCGTGTAAGAAGGATCCGCTCGCAGCCATCGCCTTGGCCGACCACTCCGGCTCGCGCACGGTGATGGGCATCAAGCAGAGGGCCGACACGAGGAAGGTCGCGGCGTCCACAAACAGCACGTTTTGCGCCCCGATCGTGGCGATGCCGATTCCGCTGATGATCGGCCCGATCAAGACCCCCACATTCGCCGTCCCTTGCAGCCAGGCGTTCGCAGAGGTCAGCTTCGAGCGATCCACAATCAACGGGACCGAGGAGGCCAGAGCCGGCCCAAACACCATGGATACGATCGCATTCAAGAACACGAGGCAGTAGAGGCCTTCCAGCGCCAAGACATCAAGGCCGTACAAGATGGGAATGAGGGCCACCAAGATCGTGCGCAGCAAATCGACGCCGATCATCGTGGCCTTCTTCGGCATGCGGTCGAGATACACGCCGACGATCGGCCCCAGCACCAACGGCGGAACGGTCTGAAGCAGCCCAATCATGGCCATCTTCAGCGCCGAGCCGGTCAATTGGTAGACAAACCACAGTAAGGCCACCTTACTGAGGCTGTCGCCTATCTGGGAGGTCAACTGCCCCCAGAACAGCAGCCCGAAATCTCGGCTGCGAACCAGTTCCCATCCGGGCGGCATCATGCCAAGTACCCGGGCCCTGATCCCGCCCTGTGACGGCGCACTCTCCAGCACACCACGTCCCTGTGTCGTAGCTTCCATCATCCTCGCTCCTCGATCGACAGCTTACAGTGCACTCGTGACCCGCGCCCCACTCCCCGTCCCTGAGGCAACGGTGCGCGTGCCATTGGTCAACTCGTCATAGATTTTCAAATAGTCCGTCACCATCCGCTTCGCGGTGAACCGACGATCAAACGCCGCACGACAGGCGCGACGATCGATCGATCCGAGATTGGCGACCGAGGCCACCATCTCATCCAGCGTCTCGCTGATGAAGCCGCTGATGCCCGGCTCGATGATCTCCGGAATCGACCCACGGCGATAGGCCAAGACCGGCGTCGCACAGGCCAAGGCCTCGATCAACACGATCCCGAAGGGCTCAGGCCAATCGTACGGACACACCAGCGCAATCGCATTGCCGACGAAATCATCCTTCTCGCGATCCGTAATCTCACCGACGAATTCGATGAGCGGATGACGCAGCTCCGGCTCGATGGCGGCGCGGAAATAGGCTTCATCCGCCGGATCCACCTTCGCAGCCATCTTCAACGGAATCCCCACGCGCTTCGCCAGCGCAATGGCGTGGTCCGGGCGCTTTTCCGGCGACATCCGGCCGAGATACGCTAAGTATTTTCCTGGTTCATACCGGGGCTGATACAAATCCGGCAGCCCATGATGCACCGTGCCAACCCAGTTGCACCACGGCAACGGCTTCCGCTGAGAGGCTGAAATCGACACCAGCGGCATATCCGCGAACTCGCGGAAGATGGGCACGAGTTCCGGCAAATCCAACCGACCGTGCAGCGTAGTGACCACCGGCGTCTTCACGCGACGCGCAATCGGGAACCCCAAGAAATCCAGGTGCGAGTGAATCAGGTCGAACTCCTCGGCCATCTGCCCGAAAGCCCGTTCCTGCTGCAGTACCTGCGGGGCATCGCGATTGAAAATCCCTGTGTTCAGACGGAGCGCCTGCGGGCAGATCGCTTCCAGCTTGGCCGCGGTGACGGAATCACCGCTGGCAAACAACGTGACATCATGTCCCTGACGCACCAATTCCTCGGTGATATAGGACACGATCCGCTCGGTGCCTCCGTAACGTTGCGGCGGCACGCTCTCCCACAAAGGCGCAATCTGGGCGATTTTCATGCTTCCTCCTGATCAGTGACTCGTCGTGGATTCGTGAATTGCGTCGACGGGCACGCGGTTACTTTGCCGGCAACACCGACACGGCGCGCCCATCCGGCGCCACCTGGACATCGACCCATTCGCCGGGGACCAACGGGCGATCACGCTTCGTCTGCGCGTCGACGCGCAACCGGTGAAAGCGTCCCATCGTGTCCCGCAACACATAGATCGACATTTGACCGTGTCCCTCAATGGCAAAGAGTTGCGCCCGCACCGCTTGAGCTGGAACCTGCTGCTGCATCAACCACGGAGTCGCTAATGCACGAGGCGTTCCAGCCGGCAGGGACTGCGAAATCCAGACGGTCCCTACGACACAGCACAATATCCACCAGACCCTTTTGCCATACATGCGAATTCTGCGCGCCCTTCATATCCATCGCCGCCCATGTACACAGGCGAGTCAGACACTCCACCTGCGCCTCATCCATCGTATTCATCAGCGCTGGTGAAGGGTACGACGCCGCGAAAACCCTATCAATGGACAAAAAGAACAGAGGGAATGCCTGAAAATATATCCGGCGCCCATGCAGGTTTGCGGCGCCACGGCAGATGATGAGGCGGGCTGGTGAGGCATGTGCTGGAATCCGCTCCAGGAGCCACTTCTATTCTACTGATTGAGGGACAGACCAGTCGTATCAAGGCGATTCGGCAGACTAGATTCGCGCCCCCGCTCTAGTGGCTCAGATGCAGCGAACCGGCAAGAAAGCCTTACTTGGAGGGATGTATGATGAGTGATACCCCCTCTTTGGAGGGGGTATCACAACGAAAGACATTGAAACCGCAAGAGTTCTTTGGATGGTCTAGAGGACGTGCCGGACGAAAAATGCCTCAACCGGCTGTAAGTTGAGGCCAGAAGGGCCTCACTTTTGGACCACAACCTCAACATCCCCGCTCTGGCGCACGGCCTCAATCGATAGCCCCACGCGCCCTTTGGAGATACGAAGGTCGACCGAGGCCGAGCCGATCGTGAGATTCCGCAACGTCAGCTCTTCAATGAAGTCCGGCAGCAAGGGACGCCGAAACGCCACGCGCTTGGCCTTTGCGTCGATCGTCAAGCCCAATGCCGCGGCGACCAACATGTACGCCGCACCGGCACTCCAGGCTTGGGGCGAACAGGCCACCGGATAGAGGCTGGGCCCTTCACCTTCACGACGAGAAAAACCACAAAACAGTTCGGGCAGGCGATGGAGATCCATATAGAGCGAGGCATCGAACATCGCGTGCAGGATGGTCAGCGCGTGTTCGGTCATGCCGTAGCGCGCCATACCCATGGCGATCAGCGCATTGTCGTGCGGCCAGATCGACCCATTGTGGTAGGACATCGGGCTGTACCGCACTTCACGGTCGCCAAGCGTCCGCACGCCCCAGCCGGAAAACATCGACGGCCCCAACAGCGTATCCGCCACGCGCCGCGCATGCGCCTCGCCGGCAATCCCCGCATAGAGACAATGTCCGGCGTTCGAGGCTTGGACCAAGCAGGGCCGCTTGGCGCCGTCGAGCGCCAGAGCGTAATTGCCCAGGGCGTCGGACCAAAACGCCGCCTCGAACCGTGCCTGTAACGCCGCCGCCTCAGTGCGGAGGCGCGTCGCACGCTCCGCAAACCCCAAGGCCTCGGCGCAGACGGCTGCGCTCAGCTTCGCGGCATAGGCATAGCCTTGCACTTCGCACAGGGCGATCGGCGCCTCCACCATGCTGCCGTCAGCCTGAGACACGGAGTCGTGAGAATCCTTCCAGCCTTGATGCACCAGTCCGTTTTTCGATTGCCGCGCATACTCGATGAACTGATCGCCGTCGCAATCGCCGGATTGATCGAGCCAGGCCAACGCCAACTCCAGGTGCGGCCACAGGCCGCGAATCACTTCGAGATCGGCCGTGCGCTCGTAATAGGCGCCTGCCAACATCACGAAGAGCGGCGTCGAATCCACACTGCCGTAGTAGCGCCCGAAGGGAATTTCCTTCAGCGCCGCCATTTCGCCCAATCGGCTCTCGTGAAGAATCTTGCCGGGCTCCGCGTCGCGCGCGGCATCCGTATCAGTCGCTTGATTCGCCGCCAGGTAGTGCAGCACGCCCTTCGCCACCTCCGGATTGACCCACAGATACTCCATCGCCGTGATAATGCCGTCTCTCCCGAACGGCGTACTGAACCAGGGCACACCCGCGTAAGGGTAACTCCCTTGGGGCGTCTGCGTGATCATCATGTGCAGATCGGTCCGCGAGCGTTGCAGCCAATTGTTGAACTGCCAATTCGAGCTGGTCACCTCGCAATCCAACGCCATGCTGTCATGCATCGATTGATTCGCGCGTGAACAGGCATGGTCGTACGAAAAGGCCGGCGTGTGACAGCCGCTCCGTTCGCACGCCACGGTAAAGGCCACCGTCATCTCTTGCTTCGGTTCCAAGCGACGGGTGAACACCGCATGTGTCTCGCTCAACGAGTCGGGCTTCGGCTCGAACCGAATCTGCGTGCGCCGCTCCACGCCGTCCAAGCCCGTATAGCCGAGCGTGACCCCGTCGGCAGTCACCTGACTGGGTAAGCGTGTGCCGCGCCGCGTGCGCGTGGTTCCACGTACTTCGAAAATATCCGCAAAGTCCGCGTCGAACTTGAACGAGAGATCCAGCTCAATCGGCTCCAATCCGTAATGGGCCAGGTGCACCTGCTCGTAGCACACGCCGTCCCACAAAAACCGGGAGCGGAGAATATGCACGGTCCCGCGACGCAGCACGATCCGGCCGTTGTCCGACACGTCGAGGTTGGTCAGGTCGACGGTCAACGCCGCGTTGTCTTCCTTCACTGTGGAGCTCAGAAACATGGGGCGCTCCGCGCCGAGGAACAGCTCGAGGTGCGACAGGTAGCGCGTGCCCTCGTGGTAGAGCCCGTGGGTAAAGGCTTCGAGCGGTTGCACATCGCCGTAGCGATCGAACACGGCGAAAGTTTCGCCATGCTTCAGCACGCGCGTCCGGTCGTCGACTAACGACGACTCCGCATGAATATAGAACTGATCTTTCACCCGAATGATTGTCTCCGCCATCAGATCTCCATCCTCTGTCGAATTACGTTCCCGTCCCTCGCCGCCCGCCGCCACGGATGCCGCCGGACCGTGTCCGGCACGGGGTTAGAGCGGCGCCAGCTCTATTGCATGTGCCGGCCGCCGTTGTGTCCACCGAACGAACCACGCCGCAAAGATCGCGGTGATGAACAGCACCACCCCGATACCCATCACACTCCACGATTCGCCCCAGTGCTCAGACGTCCATCCAAAAAACCACATCCCAACGATGGCCGCCAGCATGGCGCCGGCCGAATAGAGCGACAGTGCGCGCCCCACCATATTCGGCGGCGTCAGCTCCTGCAGCACGCCCCAGGCAATCGGGGTCAACGCGCCCAGCCCGCACCCGATCAACACCATCAGGAACCCGGCGACGTAACGATCGCTGACCCAGATCAAGCTGAGAATCGACCAGCCGCTGACGGTGGTGGCGATCAGGATCATCTGCAGCCGCTTGGTGAGGTCCCACTCGCTGATCCACATCAAGGCAATCGACACGGCCATCAGCCCCACACCGAACGCGGACCAGAGGTAGCCGACTTCGATCGGCCCCAAGTCCAACATCTTCCGTCCGAATACCGGAAACAACGTGCTGAAGGCGCTGGATCCAAACGTATACAACGCCGCCATCGCAGTCAGCACCAAAATCGTCGGTTGTCGCACCACGGCAAAATGCACAGCTTCGCGCAGATCCTGCCACGCCGAGGCCGCGCGCGGCGCCGTCCCCTCCGCCGGACTCTTCGCCACAGCTTCCATGCGCAAGGGAAGAAAGCAGGCGGCAGAGATCAAATAGGAGAAGGCGTTGAAACAGAGGACTTCCTGCGAACTCAGCGCCGCGATGCCCAGTCCGCTGAGCGCCGGTCCCACGATGACGCCCAAGCTTGTGGTGCTCTGCAGAAGCGCATTGGCCGCCGTGTACTGGCGGCGCTCGACAATCGCCGGAATGGCCGCGGTAAGGGCCGGGCCAAACACGGCCGTCGCGACCGAGTTGAGAAAGACCAGGACATAGAGGTGATCGACGGTAAAGGCCTCGACCGGCATCCAACAGGGAATAAACCCGATGACGACGGCCCGCACGACATCCGAGCCGATCAGCAGCGGCTTCTTGGGGAAGCGGTCGATCGCGATGCCGATGAGCGGGCCCAGCAAGATCGGCGGAATGGTCTGCAGGAGGCCGATGATGGTCGCCTTCAACGGCGAGCCCGTCACCGCATACACAAACCAAATGAGCGCCAGCTTGGAGATGCCGTCGCCGACCTGCGAGACGGTTTGCCCCAACCAGACAAGGCGAAACGCCGGCGACAGCAGCCACACTCGGCGCGGCACCGCAGCCTGGCTCACAGGCCATGCTCCCTGTACATCCGTAACCCGACTGTCCACTCGGCGCTGGCTCCTACGATTCGTGTGCGTGGAGGACGCCTCACCCTACTCTTTACTCTCTCCACTCAATTGAATATTGGACGTGTCCACCGCACGCACCCCCGGCACCTGGCGCGCGGCTTGGACGGCCTCTAGGGCAAATACCTGAAAGCGCGTCTTGCCGCTCAGCGACACCAGGCCTTGCTCGGACTTGACGTCGAAGCCCGCCGACTTCAACGTTTCGCTGCGTGCAAAGCGATCCTTCACGGCCTGCACAATGGACTGGTCATGGCGCTTGATGATGGCCGCGGCCAGATCCTTCGCCACATCGAGCTTATTGACGACGCCCTTGATGGGCTCAATCCCCTGCGCGATCTCACCCGCACGCTTTTTCTCTTCCTCGCCGGCGACCTTGCCGGACAGGACGGCCTTCTCGCCATCCATTTCGACCTCAATGTCATACGGCAGCAACAGCGGATCGGCCAACAACGCCAGCTTCACCGTGAGCATGATCGACCCAATCGGCCGCTTCGTCGAGACATCGGGTTTTGGGGCCGGCTCCGGCTCGACTACTGGCGGCTTGTCGCCGGAGGATTTGTCGGGGGCATCTTTCTTCGCGTCTTTCACCGCGTCCGACTTGGCGTCGGCCTTCGAGTCCGACCTTCCTTCGCCCTTCGCCTTCTTGGCGGGCGCATCGGACTTGCCGTCCTTCCCCTCGCGCGAATCCTTTGAGTCCTTCGAGTCTTTCTGGTCCCGAGCGGGCTTACTCTCTTTGCCGACCTCCTTATGGTCCTTCGCGGCATCGCGCTCGTCTTTCGATGGCTTGGCGGGCGGTGCGTCACCAGTCCCGTCCTGCTTAGACGACTCGCTTTTCTTTGGTTCCTTTGACTCTTTTGGTTCCTTCGGTTCTTTCGGTTCTTTCGGTTCTTTCGGTTCTTTCAGCTCTTTCTGATCCTTTTGATCCGTTGCGTCTTTTGAGTCTTTCGAATCTTTCGCGTCCTTCAGGTCTTTCGCGTCTTTCTGATCTTTTGACTCCTTCGAATCCCGTGGCTCCTTAGACTCCTTGGCATCCTTGTCTTTGGACTCTTTTGGGGGCGCCGGGGCCTCACCAGCAGATGCAGCGGTCTGCCCGGCAGGGTCGGTCGCCAAACTGAGATCGAAGCTGCCGAAGAGTCCACACACACACAGCACAGGCACGACGAGGGTACGAGAAACACGCGTCACGGAAGGCACCTCCCGCGAAAAGCGACCACACTGACGGTGAATGGATGGGTGGATCACACGAGCGTCCGGAGCACGCTGTGTCTTACCACAGACGTCCTCGAAAACCCACCCTGATCTGGCATCGAAGTAGCGCGTGGGCCCCACCGCCACGACCGTGTCAGGGCGCGCGAGCGGGCCATTCGTCCGACTCGTACACATCGTCTCATCGCAGCCGCACATCACCATAGACACTGCTGGATGAACAGGCTAGGATCGAACGAAGAATCGACAGCCTGCACGCGTTCGAGACAGACCCCTCGCCGCGACGGACCAGACTGCTTCCCCACACACATGCATCCCCCGGATAAGCAATCCACACAGGCCACCCTCGCGCTCGCTGCGCTCGGCGTCGTGTATGGCGACATCGGCACCAGCCCGCTCTATGCGCTGCGCGAATGCTTCCATGCGTCGCACGATCTGGATGTCACCCTGCCGACCATCACCGGCCTGCTATCGCTGATCATCTGGGCCCTGCTGCTGGTCGTGACAGTCAAATATCTCTGGTACGTCATGCGCGCGGACAACGAAGGCGAGGGCGGCATTCTGGCCCTCATGGCGTTGGGGCAACGGCACCGCGAACATTCCATTATCCCCTCAAAGTTTTCTCCCGTGGTCTGGCTCGGCTTGTTGGGGGCCTCGCTTGTGTACGCCGACGGCCTCATTACGCCGGCCATTTCCGTCTTGAGCGCGGTGGAAGGGCTCGAAGTCGAGACCACGATGTATCAGGCCTACACCGTGCCGATCGCCACGATCGTGCTGCTCGGATTTTTTGCCGTTCAATCAAAAGGCACCGGCCGCCTCGGGCAATGGTTCGGCCCCATCATGCTCGGCTGGTTCGCGACGTTGGCGGCGCTCGGTATCGCCAGCGTGGTGCAAACGCCAGAGGTCCTGGCCGCCGTCAGTCCGCTGAAGGCCGCCGGTTTTCTCGCGCAGCATCCGGCGCAGGGCTTCGCCGTGCTCGGTAGTATTTTTCTAGTGCTCACGGGCGCCGAGGCGCTCTACGCCGACATGGGGCACTTCGGGAAGGGCCCCATTCGCCTCGGCTGGTATGGCGTGGTCTTGCCCGCCCTGGTGTTGCAATATCTGGGGCAAGGCGCAGTGCTGGTTCGAGATCCGGCTGCGATCGCCAATCCGTTTTATCATCTGGCCCCAGGGTGGTTTTTGCTGCCGTTGGTCGTGCTGGCGACGTTGGCCACGATCATCGCCTCGCAGGCCATGCTCAGCGGCGCCTTTTCACTGACGCAGCAGGCGATCCAGCTCGGGTATTTGCCGCGCATGGAATTGCGGTATACGTCCGCGGCGCAAATGGGACAAATTTATGTCCCGGCGATGAACGTGCTGATGCTGGTCGGCACGCTCAGCCTCATCATCCTGTTTCGCAGCTCCAGCAACCTGGCCGCAGCCTATGGCCTGGCCGTCGCGGGCACCATGGTCATCACCACGTGCCTCATGTCGGTGGTCGCGCGCAAGCATTGGCACTGGCCCTGGCCGCTCATCCTCCTGGTGACGGGCCTGCTGCTGACCATGGACCTGACGTTTTTAGGTGCGAACACGCTGAAGATCCCCGACGGCGGCTGGCTCCCGCTGATGATCGCCGCCGGCTTGCTCACCTTGATGACGACCTGGAGCGGCGGCCGTCGACTGGTCTGGCGCCACCTGTGGAGTAAGATGCCGCCGTTGACGGATTACCTCCAGGAGGTGCTGAGCACCAACCCGGTCCGTGTACCCGGCACCGCCGTCTATTTGACGCAGGCGCCGGATCTGACGCCGCCGTCGTTCGTGCAAAATGTTCGGCACAATCGCGCGCTACATGAGCAGGTCGTCTTTCTCACGGCGCTCACGTCTCGCGTGCCGACCGTCACTGGCAGTCATCAAGTGCGGATCGAGCCGTTGCTGCCCGGCATTCGTCGCGTCGTCGTGCAACATGGGTTTATGGAGACCCCGGACCTGACGCGCCTCCTGGCCGCCTGCCGCTCGCAAGGGCTGGACGTCGATCTGCAACACGCGACGTTTTTCCTCAGCCGCGTCAACTCCCTGGCGACACCCAAGCCCGGCATGGCGCTCTGGCGCGAACGGCTGTTTGTCTTTTTGTCGCGGAATTCCCAGCGCGCCAGCTCGTCGTTTCACATTCCTTCGGACCAGGTCATCGAGATCGGCGTGGTCGTCGATATTTAAACGGGCCGCGGCGGCAAGCGGCGCCCGGCACCACGGCTTGCCGGCAACAGCCGACTCCGCATGCCTCGCAGATTGCCCCTTGCCTGCCTCCCCGCACCACACTATGATTTTCCGAATGATCCACCCTTTGCTGTGAGAGCGCACCCGTATGTCTATCCATCCCTTGGCCGGCACGCCGGCTCCGATTGACCAACTGATCGATCTTCGCGCCCTGCATCACGCCTATTTCGAGCACGCCCCGGACCCCGCCGTTCCGGCACATCGCGTCAGCTTCGGCACCAGCGGCCATCGCGGATCGGCGCTGCGACATTCCTTTACGGAATCGCACATTCTGGCGATCACCCAGGCCGTCTGCGAATACCGCGCGCAGCAGGGCATCACCGGGCCCTTGTTTATCGGCAAAGATACGCATGCCCTCTCCGACCCGGCCTTTCACACAGCACTCGAAGTGTTGGCGGCCAACGGCGTCGACACGCGCATCGACCGCGACAACGGCTATACGCCCACGCCGGTGATTTCGCACGCGATCCTCACCTACAACCGCGGGCGCAGCGCCGGGCTAGCGGACGGCATCGTCATCACGCCCTCGCACAATCCGCCGGAAGACGGCGGGATCAAGTACAACCCGCCCAACGGCGGCCCGGCGGACACCGCCGTCACCCGCTGGATCGAGGACCGAGCCAACGCCTTGCTGACCGACTATTTGAACGGCGTGAAGCACATGCCCTATGAGCAGGCGCTCGATGCGGCGACGACGCACCGCCACGATTACGTCAGCGAATACGTGCACGACTTGGTGAACGTGGTCGACCTGGCGGATGTCAAAGGCGCACGCCTCACCATCGGCGCCGACCCGCTGGGCGGGTCCAACCTCGCTTATTGGGAGCCGATCGCCGATCGGTACGGCTTGTCGATCACGATCGTGAATCCAGCCATCGACCCGACGTTTCGGTTTATGCCGCTCGACTGGGACGGCAAGATCCGCATGGACTGCTCCTCGCCGTATGCGATGGCCTCGCTCATCGCCTTGCGCGATCGGTTCGACATCGCCTTCGGGAACGACGCGGACAGCGATCGCCACGGCATCGTCACCAAGAGCGTCGGCCTGATGAACCCGAATCACTACTTAGCCACGGCGATTCACTACCTCTTCACGCATCGGCCGCAGTGGCCGGCGACCGCCGCCATCGGCAAGACGCTCGTCAGCAGCAGTTTGATCGACCGCGTGGCGAAGAAGCTCGGGCGCCCGCTGCTGGAAGTGCCGGTCGGCTTCAAGTGGTTCGTGCCGGGCCTGCTCGACGGCTCCGTCGGATTCGGCGGCGAGGAAAGTGCGGGCGCGTCGTTTCTTCGGCGCGACGGCCGGGTGTGGACGACCGACAAGGACGGCATCATCATGAATCTGCTCGCGGCGAAGATGCGCGCGACCAGCGGGAAGGATCCGGGTGAACTCTATCGCGACCTCACGCGCGATCTGGGCGAACCCTGTTACGCACGTATAGACGCAGCCGCTACGGCACAGCAGAAGACGATCTTAGGGAAATTGTCGCCGGAGACGCTGTCGCTGAAGGAGCTGGCCGGCGATCCGGTCACGGCGATGCTGTCGAAGGCACCCGGCAACGGCGCGTCGATCGGAGGCGTCAAGGTGGTGACGGAGCAGGGCTGGTTTGCGGCACGCCCGTCGGGCACCGAAGACGTGTACAAACTGTACGCCGAATCCTTCCGCGGACCGGACCACCTGCGCCGCATCCAAACCGACGCGCAGACGATCTTGGCGGAAGCGTTTCGACGCGGCTAGGCGCAAGACCTTCGCTCGCCGCCGCGCCGCGCTGTTAAATACGTATGTCCTCCCAAGAGCGGACCTCCACGCGCAGCGGCCGAAGCGCGCGCTTGCCTTCCGTGGTGAACCCGTCGTAGCGTCGCACGGTGCCGAAGGTCAGTCCGGTCCGCTGCTCCACGTCCGCCACGCCGACCTGGTACGTCTTGTACGGTCCGAACGCAAATCCGCGCACGTTGTCGAGCAACGATTCCTGACTCAGCAGATAGGCAGTGGCGGAACGGCGCCCTTCCGTGACCACCGCCACGACCTTCCAATATTCGCGGGGCAGTTTGACTCCACGATACTCCCGATCGTCTTCCCGAAACACCGGCCCCGTAAACACCGACAGGCGCAGGGGCTCGGCGCGCGCGTGCTGGAGGATGTAATCTTCCAATCCCAACCAGAGCGTCTGGTTGAAACGGCCCACCTGCGGGGCGCAGTTCGTGTAGTGGAACGTATCCCGTTCGGCGCGATCCGCTTCCGCCTCCGTACCGCCCCACACAGGATCCTCTCGCCGAACTAAGTGTCCACGATCCAACGCGTTGTCGCGGTAGAGCTCGTTGCCACATTGGAAACGCGCGTCGATACGCGGATCGAGCCGCCAGGGATCCCCGGCCCGCTCAATATGCTGGGCCTGCGTCCCGTCGATATTGCACGCCACGTAATAGGCCAGTCGGCGCGAGGCCGACATCACGATCGAGAAATGTTCATAGGTCAAGACGGAGCCGGATCCATCAAGTCGGGGCGCCACATCGCCCACACGCGGCGCACCGAGCTTCGGCAGCGCAATGGAAAAGCTCGGGAGAAATCGGGAACGATAGCCGACGCGGCCGCTGTAGTCCTCCACGCGCGGGGCCCGCACGGCCGCACGGTCGGGTTCCGCCGCACGCGGCGCCATGTCGCGTAACAACCCCGCCGCTTCCTCGGACAACGCCATCAGCGATTTCATCTGGTGAAGGGCCGTCGGCTCCGCCTGCGTCGCCTGGTCTGTGTGTTTCATGGTCGTCCCCCCTGTATTCCGGCATGGGCCGGATGCTGACACCATCTTGTGCGCATAATCAGGTCGGTCGTCTACACACCATCGATCTGCACGTGCCGCGCCTAGTATCTCGGCTCCCGTTCCGCTAGAGTGCGGCGGCCCGGTCACACTCCTCGACCACATGCATGCGCCCGATCCCCAGAGCCCGTCGCCGCTCCATCGCCTCCTGACACGCGTCGTCGCCGTGGAGCGCACGGAAATCCGCGCGCTGCTGCTCTCCTTCTGTTACTTCTTCACGCTCCTGGCCTCCTACTATGTCCTGCGGCCGGTGCGCGACGAAATGGGCGTCCAGGCCGGCGCGCATCAACTCCCCTGGCTCTTCTCCGCTGTCTTTGCCACGATGCTGCTGCTCGTCCCGCTGTTCGGGTGGCTCGCGGGACGCCTGCCCGTGCGCCAACTCATTCCGACCGTCTATCTGTTTTTCAGCAGCCACCTGCTGCTGTTTTTTCTGGCCCTCTCGGCGGATCTCCCGCACTTCACCGTCGCGCCGTTTTTTTTCGTCTGGGTCAGCGTGTTCAATTTGTTCGTCGTCTCCGTCTTCTGGAGCGTCATGGCGGATCTGTACTCCACGGAAGCCGCCCGCCGCCTGTTCGGATTCATTGCCGCCGGGGGGAGCCTCGGCGCCGTCGCGGGCCCGCTGTTCACCGCGCTGATGGTCCCGACACTCGGCGTCGCCCCGCTGTTGCTGGTCTCGATCGGACTCCTCCTGACGTCCATGGCCTGCTTCTTCGCGCTGCTGCGCGCCCATCCCGGCGCATCGGCAACGGCCGCATCAGCCGCACCTACGTCGGAGCCAGAACAACCGGCCGCTCCGCCGAGCCTCCTGATCGGCCTCGTCAAGATTGTCCAGTCGCGGTACCTGCTCGCGATCTGTCTCTATCTCGGCTGCTATTCCGTCCTGTCGACGATGCTCTATAGCCAACAGATGCGCCTGGTGCCGGAAGTCGTCGGCAGCCCGGAAGCGCGTACGCAACTTTTCGCATGGGTGGATTTCGCCGTCAACGCCGTCACCGTCCTCACGCAACTCCTGCTCACCGGGCGCCTGCTGGCCGGCTTGGGCGTCACCACATTGCTCGCCGCCGTGCCCGCGTTCAACCTGCTGGGCTTTACTGTCTTCGGCTTTGCCCCGGTCCTCGCCGTCCTCGTCGCCTTCGGCGTGCTGCGCCGAGCCGGTGAATTTGCCATCGCCAAACCAGCGCGCGAAACGCTCTTTACCGTGGTATCGAAAGAAGAAAAGTACCAGGCCAAGAACGTGATCGACACCGTCGTCCATCGCGGCGGCGATATGGCCAGCAGTTGGGTCTCCAGCCTCTTGCAATCTGCCGGCCTCTCCATCGGGCAATCCGCCTTCGCGGCGCTTCCGCTTGCCGCACTGTGGCTCGCCAACGGCCTCTACCTCGGCCGTCGCCACGAAGCTCTCCGCCGCAAGTCCGACTAAACGCTATCGGTTCCTCCGTCTTCCCGATGCGCCGTGACCCGGCGTGTCGCCATAAAAGGCAGACGATATCGTCCGCCTGCGGCCCGGCACCACTCCAAATGGCCCTAGGGTCTAGTATCCAATCCGATACGAGCCCGACCACGATCAGATACGACAACTCGCTCCGACGCCCTGCTGTCCCCTCACCGTTTTTCCATACGGGTAGCTTTCCATCAGTAGATACGCCTATCAGGCCATGCAGTCCGTACTGTCGGTACACATTTTGCGTTGCGTTCATACGTATCGGACGAGGTCCCCCTCGCGATACGCAGGACCTCGCCGAATCACACATGCATCACATCCGATCGAAGGATCGCCACAGAGGGGCGAAGAGCCATGGCACGAATCTTCATCAGTCATTCCAGCAAAGACAACGCGAAGGCGCTGGCCATTGAGCAATGGCTGATCGCGCAAGGCTGGGGCGAACCCTTTCTCGATATCAACCCGCAGGACGGCATTCCCGTGGCGCAGCGCTGGCGCACCTCCCTGAACGTCGCCGCGCAACGGTGCGACGTCGTGCTGATTCTGCTGTCCCCCGCGTGGATCGCGTCCGGAGAATGCATCGGCGAATTCGCCTTCGCCAGCTACCTAGGCAAAACCATTCTCAGCGTGATCGTCGATGCGGCCGTCGACATGCGTGCGGTCCCCACCGAAATGCGCAGCTGGCAGATGTGCGACCTCATCAAGGGCGAGCGGACATGCACCTTTGCCGTGGCGCACGATCCCCTGGTGCCCCTCACGGAGGTCGTCTTCTCCGAAGCCGGATTGGAGCAGTTGCAGCGCGGCCTCCAGGGATCCAGCCTCAGCGCGAATGAATTCCCCTGGCCGCCGCCCCATGAACCACATCGCTCGCCCTACCGTGGGTTGAAACCGCTTGAGGCCGAGGACGCGGCCATCTACTTCGGGCGCCAATCGGCTATCACTGGGACCATCGCGACGCTGCGTCAATTGCGCGAGACCCAGACGCGCCTCTTTCTGATCCTGGGCGCATCCGGCGCCGGCAAATCCTCCTTCCTTCGCGCCGGGCTCTGGCCGCGCTTGCACCGCGACGATCGCCATTTTCACCCGCTCCCCGTGATTCGCCCGGGACGTGCCGCCATCACCGGCCCCACCGGGCTCGCCGCGGCCCTGGAGCAAGCCTACGCCACGCTTGGCAAGCCTCGCACGCGGGGCGCCATTCTGGAACAGCTGCGTCAGGACGACGGCCTCGACGCCATCGTCTGCGACTTAAACCAACTCACCCGCCGAGGACTTGAGGACGACGACGTCGCACCGGCTCTGGTCTTCTTCATTGATCAAGCGGAGGAGCTCTACTCCCATGGCACGGACGGGACGACGGCGGAGGGCGCGCATCAGGATCCCGCTCGAACGAAGTGCATCGAGGAGGCCCTCGAATTTCGTCGAGCCCTCCACCGCCTCCTCACCTTGTATCAGCCTTGTTCCACGCACCCCCTGGCGATGCTGGAATCTCCGCTCGTCATCGCAACGGTCCGCTCCGACGCCTACGAATGTATCCAAACGGAGCCCCGACTCGCCGAAATTCCGCACCGCCCCTTCAACCTGCCGCCCCTCAGCCTCGGCGAGTATGAACGCGTCATTCACGGCCCGGCTGAAGTCGCCACCAAAAACGGCCGCCCGCTGGCGGTTGAAGCCGCACTTGCCGATCGTCTCCTCGACGAAGCCCAAGGGGCCGACGCGCTGCCGCTCCTCGCCTTTATTTTGGAGCGGCTCCATAGCGAGTTCGGCCGTGACGGCAATCTGCTCCTGTCGGAATACGAGAAGCTGGGCGGCCTACGTGGATGCATCCAAGCCGTCATCGAGCAGGCCTTCGATCAGCCCGACGCCGCGCCCGCGATCCCAAAAGATCCGCAACATCGCGATCGCCTGTTACGCCAGGCGTTTATTCCTTGGTTGGTCACGCTGGACGTCGACACCGGCGTGCCCCGACGCCACGTCGCCTGCCGACAGGACATCGCCGCCGAGGCCCATCCGCTCTTGGACCGGCTCATCGAGAAGGGCCTGTTGGTGAAAGACAGGCGGATGGATCCGGAGACGAACAAACCCATCGATGTACTGGAGGTAGCGCATGAGGCGTTGCTTCGGCAGTGGGACCAGCTGGTTCAGTGGATCCAAGAAGACCGCATCTTTCTTTTGTGGAAACAACGATTGAACCATGACCTACAGAGCTGGGAACAGCAACATCGCGCGCCGCAGAGCCTGCAGACAGCGTTTCGGCTGAAGGAATCCTGCCGCTGGCTGACGGAACGCCGCAGCGACCTCAGCGACCTCGAGCAGAGTTACATCACCAGGAGTCTGCGCCGCCGCCGCACGAGGCAGGTCGTCACGGGCGCCATCGGCCTGTCGCTGGCGTGCGCGCTCATGGCGGTGACCTACGCCGGCATCACGCGCTTCCTCGTGCAGCCGCAAGAAATCCAGACCGCCGTCGCCACGATTCTCGACTCGGTGGGCACCCTCACGCAGGCGCAGGAAGATCCCGGCACCGCCGCACTCCTGCTCACGGAACTGAGTCAGCCGGTACTGGATCAAACGAACAAGTCCTTCGAAGCGCAGGTCGCCGCACGCGCCGTCCTTGCCCAGCCGTTACCCGACGCCATTTTCCGCGTTCCCGACCAGACCGGCGCGGGCGGGACGCAGGGACCGCGCGGTGCCACGGTCGTGCACATGGCGCCGAGTGAACGGCAGATGGTGGTCGGCTACCGTGACGGCACAGCCCGCATCTGGTCCCTCAGAGCATCCGTTCCCCCGCACCTCCTCAAGGGGATGACGGGTGAAGTGATGGTGGCTCAATATTCGCCGGACGGGCACTGGATCCTGACCAGCGGCCGCAACGACACCGTCGCGAGACTTTGGAACGCCGATGATCCGACGGCCCCGCCGCGTGAATTACACGGCCATACCGGCTGGATCAACCACGCCGCCTTCTGCGGCCCGCGCCCCCTCCTGGCTACCGCGGACGACGACGGGACCGCGCTCCTCTGGGAGGTGCCGAGCCACGACACCGCCGCCTCCTCGTCCGTTATCACCCCGCAATACACCTTACGTGGACATACTGGCGGCATCACGACCGTAGCCTTCTCGCCCGACTGCGAACGACTCGCCACAGGCTCGCAGGACCAGACCATTCGAGAGTGGACGGAGACTGGAGCGTTCATTGAGGAGCACAGCGGACATGAGCGTGTCGTAACTACGGTGGCATACTCCGCAGACGGCCGTTGGCTCGTCTCCGCCTCGCTCGACGACACGGCCCGCGTCTGGAAACCAGGCTTCCCCACCGCCTTCATCACGTTGCAGGGCCATAGCGACGACGTGTTGCATGCGCGATTTTCACCGCTTGACGCGGCGACCGTCGTCACCACCTCCAACGACCATACCGCTCGCATATGGAAGATCGATCCCGTAGCCGGGACCGCCACGACCGCACATATCCTCCGCGGCCATGTCGGGCCGATTCGCCGCGCCCTCTTTACCGCCGATGCGGCACGGGTCATCACCATCTCCATGGATGGCACCGCACGCCTATGGGACTTGGCCGAACAGGGTCATGCCTCGATTCTTCGAGGGCATACCGGCCCGGTCACCGCCGCCAGCTTTGCACCAGAGAGCGACCACCTCCTGACGGCGTCGGTCGACGGCACCGTACGGCTGTGGAATATCGGCGAACCGAGTGAGCCGCGCCGACTCAAGCATGACGCCTATGTGAACAGTGTGGCCTATGTCCCGCCGACGACAGGCTCCAGCCAGGCCAGCGCGGTGACGGGATCGGAGGATGGGCGCATCTACCGCTGGTTTTTGGATGAGCCTGGGAAGCGGGTTGAAATCGGGAGGCATGACGATTGGGTGCGCAGCGTGGCTGCGTCTCCGGACGGCACGCGCATCGTCTCCGCTTCGCAAGATAGGACCGCGATCATTTGGCTACTCGAAGACACAGCCAGGACACAGGCGATTACATTGAAGCACACCAGCGCTGTCATCAGCGCCGTCTTCTCACCCGACGGCACCGAAGTACTCACAACAACCGATGGCGGCGAGATCCATATCTGGGCGGCCCGCGACGGATCCCCTCGCTGCTGCATCGGCGCGCACGACGGCCCGGTGATGAGCGGGGCCTACACCGCCGACGGTACGCGACTGATTACCGCCTCTCTGGACGGCACCGCCAAGGTGTGGCGCCATGACGGACAATCTGTGCAGGTGCCGATTGCGCTCGCGGAAGGTTCGGGCAAGGTGGAGCTGATTCACGCCGCCGTTGCGCCGGGCCCCACGCCGGGCACGCATCTGCTGGTCACCAGCACGAATAGGGGAACGGTCCATCTCTGGCAACTGACCGTCCAGGACGGCGCTGAGGACACCGTGACGTTTCTGCAGTCGGTGCAGGGACACGACGACATCGTGACCAGCGCCGTGTTTGCGCCGCACGGCCGCGCGCTGCTCACGACATCGGATGACCTCTCCGCCCGCCTCTGGCCTCTCATCACGGTCCAGGGCCGTCCCGCGATCGACACGCAACATGTTCTGGCGTTGCGTGGACATCGCGCAGCGCTTCGCCATGCCGCCTTCTCTCCGGACAGCCGTACCGTCGTCACCGTGGCCAACGACCAGATGGCCCACGTCTGGCGGCTGGATTGGGAAGAGCTTCGGTCCTATCTCCGCCGTCGCATCACCGCCTGCATGTCCCTCGCGGATCTGCAACGGTACATCCATCAAGCGGCGGAGGCGGCACGGCAATCCATCGCAAGCTGCGAGCAGCAGCTCGTCAAGCAGGGAACCGGTACGATCGAAGCCAAGGAGCCGCCGCCTGATCGCGCACGCCAAAGTCGGCTGCCGCACGACGAGCGAGCCGTCCGCATTGCGTATGACCAGCTCCAGTGATGGTCGAGGCTGATGCAACGGCCGGGCGATCAACGAAATGCGCGCGCATTGGCGCAAACGCGCATCAAAGACCGCATGCGTCGCAGCCCCATACGCCATCTCCACGATGCCCCTCCAGCAGCCGAGACAATCATTGAAGCCGTACACAAAAACTAATTCAGCCGGCACGAGGAGCCATCGACAGGGTGGACGACTGTTCCGCCTCGCCTGTCCATCGCTGTCCGGGCCCTCGCTCCGGTCGATGCTCAATGCCCTCGTGAGAACGCCCCCGGCACAGAGTCCACGCGGGACAGCTCGGGTGAAATTCGGTATGATCGGGCCCTGTTCGACGCATACCGACATCCACGCTGACCAGGCGTCGACACATCACCGGGAATCTATACGTATGAGTGACTCGTCCGAACAGGCAAAGGCGCTGAGTGCCTGGCGTATCGCCTTCGATGCGGCGCTGGCACGACAGCATATCGGCAATCTCACCCTCCTGGCCGACGAGGCGCCGACGCCGACGATCCAAGCCGAAGCACGACAGCTCACTGCACGACTGATCCGCGCACGGCTTCCTCAACACCCGGTGCCCGCTCAGCTGACCAAGCTCTTGCAGTCTCTGCACGTGGTTGAAACGCGCGCGACTAGCCGCAGCGCCCAACCGCCCGTATCACCGGCGCAGGGAGTTCAAGCCGATATGATCCCTGCCACACCCGTCCAACCTACCCACGCCCGCGCGTTGCTGTTCAGCGGCCACATGATCGACAAAGCCGACCGCGCCGCTCCCCGCTTCCCGGCCGACAAGGAACCGCTCGCCAAGGCCGCCATCGAGCAGGCGCTGGACGCCGCGCAGGCCGGTCCGTCCGACCTCGCCATCTGCGGCGGCGCATGCGGCGGAGACATCCTCTTTGCCGAAGCCTGCCTGGCACGCGGATTGTCGCTCCAGCTGCTACTAGCCTTTGAGGTCGAGACCTTTCTCGGCAAGTCGGTCGCGTTGGCCGGCGCCCAATGGGTGACGCGCTTCCACCAGATTGCGTCCGATGCACGTACGACCCTGCGGATCATGCCGCGCGAGCTGGGTCCCTCGCCTGCCGCCGTCAACGTATTTGAACGCTGTAACCGCTGGCAACTGGCCACCGCCGTCGCGACCGCGCGACTCCATGTGATTGCGCTGTGGGACGGTCAGGGCGGCGACGGCGCGGGCGGCACCGCACATATGATCGAGTCGGCCAAGGCCTTCGGGGGCGACACCAGCATTCTCGCGACAACCAGGCTCTGGCCGTCGCCCGCTTCCAGCACATAACGAGGAGGACATCATGACCGTCGCCGCACGCATGCAGGCCCCCGGGCCGAAGAAAATTCTCACGCTTGATGGCGGCGGGATCCGCGGCATGATCACCGTGGAAATGTTGGCGGCGATCGAAACGCTGCTGCGCGCAACCAGACCGGCCGACCAACAGGCGACCTTCGTGCTGGCCGACTATTTCGACTTCATCTCCGGGACCAGCACCGGCGCAATTCTCGCCGCCTGCTTGTCCCTCGGCATGTCGGTCGACACACTGCGGAAGTTTTATGTCGACAGCGGCGCAGATATGTTCGACAAGGCCAACCTGCTCAAGCAGTTCAAGTACAAGTACGAGGACAAGGGGTTAGCTGCAAAGCTCAAGCATGAGCTGGGCGCCGACACGACGCTCGGCAGCGACAAGATCCGCACGTTGCTCATGATGGTGATGCGGAACGCGACGACCGATTCCCCTTGGCCCATCTGGAACAATCCTCAGGCGAAGTACAACGACCGCGCGCGCCCGGACTGCAACCTGAACCTGCCGCTCTGGCAACTGGTGCGGGCCAGCACCGCCGCGCCCGTGTACTTCCCGCCGGAAGTGGTGACGGTCGGGACGCAACAGTTCGTTTTTGTGGACGGCGGGATCACCATGCACAACAATCCCTCGTTCCAAAGCTTTCTCATGGCCACCGTGGAGCCCTATCGGGTGAACTGGCCCGTGGGCGAAGATCGCCTGCTGATCGTCTCACTCGGCACCGGCACCAGCCCCGAGGCAAATAGGGACCTGGCGCCGGACGAGATGAACCTGGTGTACAACGCCAGCTCCATCCCCTCCGCCTTGATGTTCGCAGCGCTCAACGAGCAGGACCAACTCTGCCGCGTCTTCGGCAAATGTCTCTGCGGACACCAACTGGACCGCGAAGTCGACACGCTCATGAACGTCAAGGGCCCGGTCTCCCCCAAGCTCTTTACGTATGTTCGCTACAACGCGGAGCTCACCGAGCGCGGACTCTCCGACCTCGGCTTGGCCACTATCCGACCCAAGGACGTGCAGCAACTCGACTCGATCGAACACATCGACAAACTCCAGCGCGTCGGCCAGGCCGTCGCAAAGTTTCACATCTTCCCGGAACACTTCCAGAGCTTTGTGTAGGCGCGACACGACAGCCGGCGCTAGCGCACGCCGACGAACAAACAGGTCAGGTAGCGGGTTTCGGGAATGGCGTCGAGGGTGGGATGGTCAGGTGCGGCGCCGCGACGCTCGAGCACAGTGATTTTCCGACGCGCCGTTTTCGCGGCGCGTTCGACGACGGCGCAGAGATCGGCTTCGGTCACGTGATGGGAACAGGAACAGGTCACGAGCAAGCCGCCGTCGCGCAGTGCCGAAAGTCCCAACGCATTGAGATACACGGCGCCGTCGAGCGCGGTGTCGCGTACCGCGCGCCGCTTCGCTTGGGCGGGAGGATCGAGAATCACCACATCAAACCGTTTGCGGCTGCGGCCGATTTTTTTCAGCGCCTCGGCGGCGTCCGCCACGCGCAGGTCACAGCGCTCCGCCACGCCGTTGAGGGCCGCCTGCGCGCGCGCCTGCGTGACGGCGGCACGGCTGCTATCCAATCCGGCGACGGATCGCGCACCGACCAACGCCGCCTGTATCCCGAACGCGCCGGTGTGACAGAAGGCGTCCAGCACGTCCTTGCCCTTCGAGAGAGCCGCCACGGCCAGACGATTGTCCCGCTGATCACAAAACCAGCCGGTCTTTTGCCCCTCGGCGATATCCACGGTAAAACGCGCCGGCCCCTCACGGATCTCGACCTGCGTCGGACCGCTGCCGAGCAGAAAGCCCTGCGTGAGCGGCAAGCCTTCGAGCGCGCGCGCCGGAGAATCATTCCGCGCGTAGACGGCTTCCGTACCGGTGATCGATTGCACACGCGCGGCCAGCCAGTCCTGTCGACGATCCATCCCGGCCGTCAGCGTCTGCATGACCAGCCTGTCGCCGTAGCGGTCGACAATCAGCCCCGGCAACGCATCAGCCTCCGCATGGATCACACGATAGGCGTTCGTGTCGGCCGTGCACGCCGTCCGGCGTGCGATCGCCTCGCGAAGACGCGCCTCTAACAGGGTGGCGTTGATCGCCGCATGCCCGCGCGCGAGAAGCCGCACGCGAATGGTCGACTGCGGACTGTAGAAGCCATGCCCCAGCACCGTGCCTCCGGCAGCCGTGACGGCCACCACGTCACCGGCCTCCGGCGTTCCGCTCAGCGACTCGACATCGGACGCATACACCCAGACATGTCCGTCCGTAAGGCGCCGCACCGCCTGCGCCGCGATCTGCACTGAACCTGTTGCATGAAAATCTTGCATCGCTGACGACACGACGAATGGGACCCTGTGCGCACTAGAACCGGTAGTCTACCCCAACGGAGACGTTGTCGCTGTAGAACGCACGCTGGCCCGCGGTGGATTCGCGCTGCGTGCGCTGAAAGCCGAGGGTCGCGAGCCAGGCCTCGGTCACCCGATAGCCGAATTCGCACGCCCCTTGGTGCGTCGTATCACGCACGCCCCTGTTGGAATCGCCGGTGATCATACTGGTGAAGAGCTTGCGCCGATAGACATAGGCCAGGTCCAGCGACCACCGCGGCGCCAGCGCCACCGTCACGCCCGCCATGGCCACGTGCTGATGATAGGACACGTCGTCCTTGAACTGCACATCGTGCCGTCCGTCGGCCAGTCCGCTCTCATAGAGGTAGCCGGCGGTGAGCACGAGACGCGAGATGCCGCGATAGCTGACCTGCGGGCCGAACGTCCAAAAGGTGGTATCGCGCTCGGCAAACGCCGCGTTGAATTGGCGCAGGCCGTAGCGTGTGACCAGTGTCGCGCGCCAGTCGTCGGACAGGCGCTGCTCCAGCTGCATGCGCCAGACGTGCGAGGTGACGCGCTCCTCATCAATCATCCGCGTGCCGGAGCGTCGCTCGATATTGGGCCCCAACAGCAAATCCGGCGTGTACCGATAGCGCAGCAACAGGGACGTCTGCGGCGTGAACCACTGCCGAGCCTGGATACGGTACATGCCATGATTGAAGCCGGAGTGGTTGGTAAAGAGAAAGCCTTGCGCTTTCGCGGACAGGTCGGTGGTCCCATAGCCGCTCGCAAACGACCGCGTCACATCGACATAGGGTTCCCACACGAAATCCGACGGTCGCGTGACGCCGACGACCGACGGTTGGCTGGGATCTTCACTGAGCGCCAGGCGACGGGCTGCGGCAAATTCGAAGACGTTGTCGGTGTAGACCGTCTTGGTCCCGACATCGACCGCCCAGTCGGCAGCACCGCCGACCGCTCGCCCCGACACCGCGTCGGATGCAAACGCCGACACCGCCCCCGCAGACAACGTGAAGGCGACGCCCGCCGCCCTCACCCACCGACGCACCCGTGGCAGCCGCCCCCGCGTCATGCCGTGCTGACGATCACTCGCGTTGCCCGAACGACCGGACGTACGCCAGGACCTGCCAGGCCTCTTCCTCCGTCAGGACTAAGGGAATGAAGGGAGCCATGTCGGTCCCGGGACTGCCGTTCTTCAAGATCCAAATGAGTTCGCCGTCGGTCCGCGTCTCCTGCCACTTCTTATCGGTGAAATTTCTTGGCAGCGGCCCCTTGAACGTCGAGTAATCCAAGTCGACGCCCAACCCCTTGCCGTCGCGGCCATGGCAGGCCGAGCAAAATGCCTTGCCCTCAAACAGTTTTTGCCCCGCCTGCACGCGCTCGGGCGTGGGCGGATAGGGATTCGTGACCTGTCGCGCCGCTTCGATTTGATCGGACGGGACGCGCGGGCGCAGGACTTCCGCATTCGTCGCCCCGGCCAGACTTGCCGCCAGACTGACGGCCGTCACCGCACCGGCAGCGGTAAAGACTCGGCTGAGCATCGTCATGATAGATCTCCTCCCGGAAGGGTCACCAGCAGGCGCCTTCCATAAAAAAACGGAGGGGCTCCCCTGCCGGAAGCCGCCTCCGTCTTACATCGAACGCCCGCACCTACTCCGTGCGATGCTTGTGCCCGACCGAGGTCGGATGCCCGACAACACCGTTCGGCGCCTTGGCGCCATCCGGCCAGAGGTGGAAGATGATGCCGTCCGTCTGCGCCGCCGCGGCGGCCAGCTTCTTCGTCATGTCCTCAGACTGATCGAGGATCTGCACGCGGCCGGTCTGAATCTCGACATCGTGGTCATGATAGAACTTGTTCCAGGTATCGAGATCCACCGCGCTGCGCGAGACCGGCTTTGCGATGAAGTACTCGACGTCGGTCAACAGCGCGTCCGGCGCCGTGGACTCGAACAGCAAGCACTGCAGCACTTCCGGCTTGATCATCTTGCAATAGTGGTGGTACGGGCCGTGCACCGTCCCATCCTCGAACTTGTGCGGCGCCATCACGTGGATATCGAATCCGGTGGCCGGGCCCGGCTTCACTGCCGCGGCCGAGACCGGACTCCCCGTATGGTGCGCATGCTCGGCGCAACCGCCTAACAGCGCGCCGACCGCTACAATCATCAATGCCTTTCGTACCATGCGTCCTCCTGTGGTTAGAATAAATATGTGGCCGCTGCCGCAGCCGTCTTGCCCCTTCTCTACACACGCTCTTGAGTAAGAGCCTCGATTCGTCCGGAAGATTCGCGCTTATTCCGGAAACGTCGGCATTTCAAACTTGGTCGTTTCCCCCGTCAGCGCCTTGAGAAACGCCAGGAGGTCCGCCTTTTCCTTCGCCGTCAGGTGCAACGGCTTCATGAACGGGTCGAGGTGCTTGTTGGCCCCGCCGCCCGCATCCAGAAAGTCGATGACCTCTTCCAGCGTCTTGAACGCGCCATCATGCATGTACGGCGCCGTCAACGCAATGCTGCGGAGCGTCGGGGTTTTGAATGCGCCCTTGTCCGACTCCAATTGCGTGACGTCGTACCGGCCGAGATCGACCTTCAGCGGGCCGACCTGGGGCACGCCTAAATTGTGAAATCCGTTGTCCGTAAAATTCGGCCCGTTGTGGCAGAGGATACAGCGCGCCTTCCCCTTGAACAGGACCATGCCGCGCAACGCCGCATCGTCCATCGCGCCCGCTTCGCCCTTCACGAACTTATCGAACGGCGAATTCGTGGAAATCACCGTCCGCTCGTAGGCGGCGATCGCGTTGGCGATGCCCTGTAGATTCACATCCGTCCCAAAGACTTTCCGGAACTTCTCGTGGTAGCCGGTGATCCGATTGAGCTTCTCCACCACCGGATCGTGCATTTCACCCATCTCAATCGGGTTGTGGATCGGCCCGATCGACTGTTCTTCGAGCGAGCCCGCGCGACCGTCCCAAAATTGGAAGACGTTGAAGGCCGTGTTGAACACCGTGGGCGCCTGCCGCCCTCCCAACCCACCCTCGTGACCGATGGAGGTCTGCCGAGGATCGGCAAACCCCGTCCCTGGGTTATGGCAAAAGGCGCAGGAGATCGCGCCGCCCTTTGAGAGGCGGCCGTCGAAATAAAGCTGCTTCCCGAGTTCGACCTTAGATGCGTGGCTTAAATTGCCCGGCGGCATCGGCACGCTGGTCGGGAGCGGCCCGATATCCGGCACCGGAATGCCGTCGACCGCAATGAACGGCCACCCGCCTTCCCCTAATTCATTCGCCAAAACCGTCCAACCGAACGACCCGACCGCAGCCATCCCGGCAAGCCCGGCGATCCCCAACACCCCAGCCCGGACCCAGCCGCCCAACGTCCGTTCACCACGCATATGATTGCCTCCGATACAGAGTTCAATGCCCAGGCAGGAAGCTACCCCGGCCCGCTATATAGTCCCATCGATGAAACCCGTCAAGGTGCTCACCCCTGCACCAACCGGGTCGTGTCTGAACGCCGTTCACTGAGGTGCCGGCGCTCGCACCCTGGCGCGAAAGACCGTCACCAACCTCCAGATCCCCCTTCATCAGCTCCCAACCGAGCCCAGCGGCCAATCGCGCAATTGAACAAGACTTGCGCCTCTAACATGCTGTAATTAATGATGAATTCTTCACGAGAGACAGCCGCGTCACATATGCTAGGCTACAAGCTGTGCGACGTCAGATCGGGTTTGTTGCCCCTTTGTACGACACTGATCGACAACCAGTTTTGATAAGGATCTGTTGCTCCTATGCTGCGCATTCCCTCACGTGTGGTGCTGCCCTTCGGCTACCGGATCGTGGTCAAACAGGTCACCGATTCGGAAATGGACGCGCGCGACGCAAACGCGGACGGAGAGTGGGATTGTGAAACGCGCACCATCTATATCCGCAAGCGCCTGCCCATGACGCGGCGGCGCTATATCCTTGCCCATGAGCTGGGACATGCCTGGCTCGACTGGCAACATCGCTATCTCGACAACGGGAAGGCCCGAAACTAAGGGGCCGCGGAAAACCGGAGCCCCCGCTGGCAGCGCCGGAGAAGCGGACGGCTCGGGCCCCCTTGATAAGAACCGATGGCGCCCGGTTAGTCTGCCGCCTCCTCCGCCAGGGCCAGGATGGCCGCCCATTCCTCCGGGCGCACCGGCTGCACCGAGAGGCGAGAGCCCTTCCGAAGCAGCTCCATCTTCCTGAGGCTCGCCTGCCGCCGCAACAGATCCAGTCCCAAGGGGCTGGCAAACTTCTTCACGAACTTCACATCCACCATGTCCCAAATCGGCGCCTCGGGTCTGCTCTTCGGGTCGTAGTGGTGGTCGGTCTTGTCAAAGGCGCTGTCATCCGGGTAGGCCCTGCGCACCACCTCCGCAATGCCCGCCACAGCCGGCGGGTCCGCATTGCTATGGTAAAACAGCACCCGGTCGCCGATCGCCATCTCGCGCATGAAATTTCGCGCCTGGTAGTTGCGCACACCGTCCCAACAGGTGCGCCTGCCTGGAGCACGCATCAGGTCGTCGATCGAAAACGATGTAGGTTCGGACTTCATCAACCAATAGCGCGGCGCCTGACTCATCACCGATCCTTTCCTCGTTCATCTATTGTTGCAGCGGGAGCGGCTCGATCCACTATACAACCATCGGCAACGTCGGTCGCCGCCTCGGTCACTCGGCTGCAGGCTGATTTGTTTCCACGTAGGCGAGGAGCGCACGATAGGTAAGATCTCGCATATGGCTTCGCGAGGAACCGCCGCTCTGCGGCACACTCATATTCTGCTCCAACCACACACGTTCCGCCACGGTCGCGCCGGCCTCGTTGCAGAGCGTCCACATTCGATGGAGAAAATCTTCCGGCAGCCCAACTTGGATGCCTTCGGATTCGATGCGGTCGTCAAGAATCGCAAGCAGGTCTGAAATGGCCTGGTGCGGGCGATAGGGCGGAGCCGCAAACCCAAACGCCGCATGGGCCTGCTCCTCTTGCCCCGCCTGCTCCACCAGGTCGCGCATGTATTCGCGCAACATCCCAAGTTCATGACCTGTCAGTCGCATCAGCGCTCCATCCGCATCCACGCCCCGCCGGATCAACGCTAGCGTAACGACCTCGCGCCCACGGAGCAAGGGCTGCTCGCCGGATTCGGACATGAGTCGACATCGTCTATGACGCGGCTTGACCCGATTTGGTGCCGTCTTCTATGCTGCGCCGTTCAGCCACCGTCTGTGTCAGTGACCTAAAGACCATGAGTAACGCATCGCCGACAGAACAGTGCGAGCTGGCCCTCTCCACGCCGGCCGGACGCATCACGACGTCTGTGGAGGTGCCCACCTCGTTCGTGCCCATCACCGCTATTGTGCCGCTGGGTCGGCAACTAGCCGCGCAAGCGCAGCAATTGGAAGTTGATCTGGTCGAGCGAGCCGGACAGAAGGTGTCCTGCCGGGAAGGCTGTGCGGCCTGCTGTCGCATGTTGGTGCCGCTATCCGCGCCGGAAGTGTTCCACCTGCAGGACGCCGTCCGCCGCCTTCCGGACGAGGTTCGCGCGCGCGTGCACGAACGGATTGCGCAAACGAAAACCGCGCTGACCAGCGCGGGACTTGTGACGAAGTTACGCGCGTTAGGCGAGGCGGACCGCCCGATGACGGATGCGGAACTGGAACCGATCAATCACGCTTACTACGCCCTGCGGCTGCCCTGCCCGCTGCTGGAGGCGGAGCACTGCGTCATTTACGAGGATCGTCCCTCGGCCTGTCGCGAGTTGCTGGTCACCTCGCCGCCCGAGCTGTGCAACGACATGGAACACAACGCCGTCCAGCCGATCCCGGCGGGGCTCCGACTCAGCACGGCATTGGGCCTGCTGTGGGCGGGCATGCGCCAGGAAGCGCCGCGGCTGATCCCCCTGCCGATCGCGCTCGACTGGGCGGCGCAGCATGACGCGGAACGGAGTTCCGGCGGCAAGGGCACGGCGGTGTTGGAGACCTTTCTGGATAAACTCTGGCGGCTGCTGAGCCAGGAGTTTGCGGCGCGGCCCTCCGCCGATCCCGGCGCAGCTCCGCCGCCCGCATCGCCGACGCCATCGACGTAACCGCATTGCGGCCGACCGCACCCTTCACACCATGCACACATCGCCCACGAAGAGGAGACTATGCAGCCACCTGTGATCGTCTGTTTGGATTTGGAAGGCGTTCTGGTCCCGGAAATTTGGATCAACGTGGCCATCAAGACCGGCATTGAGGCGCTGAAAGTCACGACGCGCGAGATGCCGGACTACGACAAGCTGATGCAGCAGCGGCTGGCCATCCTCGATCAGCACAAGCTGACGATCGCGGACATTCAGCAGGTCATCGACACGATGGGCCCGATGGACGGCGCGGTCGAGTTTGTGGCCTGGTTGCGCGAGCGGTGTCAGGTGGTGATTTTATCCGACACGTTCTACCAGTTTGCCCAGCCGCTCATGCGGCAGTTGGGGTTCCCGACCATCTTCTGTCATCAACTGGACATCGAGCCGAGCGGGAAGATCGTTCACTATCGACTGCGCATGCCGAATCAGAAGAAACATGCGGTCGCGGCGTTCAAGGCGCTGAACTTTTTTACAATGGCGGCGGGGGATGCCTACAACGACACGGCGATGCTGGGGGAAGCGGATGCGGGCTTTTTCTTCCGTCCGCCGGATCACTTGCCGAAAGAATTTCCGCAATTCCCGGTGACCCGCACCTACGCGGAGCTGCAGGACCGTTTTCGCGCGGCCGGCAAGCTCGCCTGACGAGCTCGGGCCGAGGACAGGCCGCCGCCCACTCCTGGCTCAGCCGAGCCCGGAATGGGCGGCGCCTCGCACACGACTATTCTTCGATCTTGCGCCAGCCCTTCTTATAAAGACAGGCATCCAGCCGCTGACGGGCGATGGTCTGATTGGTGTGCACCGAGGCCACGCCGGGGTTGGTGACCATCAGCTGACTGAACTCGCGTTCGCACGACATCTGATCGCTGGCCAAGTGCTCTTCTTTCTTCGTCGGATGCACGTATTTCGTCGAGGTACAGCCGGCCAACACGCTGCCCACGATCAACCACGACAGAATGCGGGCGATAGTCATACGAGTGCTCCTCCAGGGGCGATAGGGTGTCGGAGAATAGTGCATGGATGGGAAGGGGTCAAGCGACGGCTCGTCCCGACTGTCCACGGCCGACCATCCCCACCCCTGCGCCCTACACGCCCGACCGCGGCCACTGTTCCTTGAGATGAGAGACCGCCTGCTCGACCGCCTCATCGCTGGCCAGGCTGCGCGCGATATCCTTCGCATGTTCCTCGGGCGGATAAATCGGCGCGACGCGCAGCGACCGATGGATCACCGGATACGCATTCGACTGCACGGGTACGTAGAGCCGATTCAAGCGATTCCACGCCTGCCCCTCGGCCTTCGCGACGATCTGCCCGCTGACTACCTCGAGCACCGCGAATTCGACTAGTGCATTCGTTCGCATCTCGAAACCGGGCACAGCCGGGCGCCCACCGCCCTGCTCCGGATCGGCCAACAACGGCAGGCGAAGCGGCACTTCCGATTCCGCCTGCGACACCACTGCCAGCAATACGTAGGGCGCACCCTGCGCCTGCGCACGCAACGCGTCCCCGGCCAATGACGTGGGCTCAGACCCGGGCGGCAGATCGACGACATGCGTGATACGCACCGGCAAGGCGCCCTGAATCCGGTCCACAAGATGATCCCGCACGAACGCCATCGCGCTAGACGAAAGCGCAGGAGAAGCCCCGGGGGCAGCATGATCGTTGATCAACCACAGCGCCAGTTCCAACGGCGCATCGGCAGCGGGCCGGACGGCCTGCGTGGCCGCATGCATCTCTGGAGACCCGCCGCTCTGCACGTTGGCAGCACGTAAGTAGTGATCGATACGAGGAGACGGCTGTGTCGTGCAGGCAGCGACCGCACAGACAGCCGCGATAAGGCCCCATAGACGCGCGCGCATAGTGGCCTCCTTGGCACGGTGTTCGGGGAACCTTCGGCAGCCTCCGCCCTTGGCCAAGGCCGCAGCAACGCCTGCATGATCGCGCTCGCCTTGAAGACTGTCAAGCAGAGGCCGCGCTGAAAGGTTCCAACAACAGGTCGCGCGCGGCTCGGCAGTTGAACCGCTGGACCATTTCGCGTACGGTACCGACCCTATGCGTCGCGCATTCCGACTGATGTCCCGTGCAAGCCCCACGCGCTTCGTCGCCGTCAGCGCCGTGTGTGGATTACTCGCCGCCTGCGATAAGGCGTCTATGCCGCGCGTCACCTTTGACCAACCTCCGGTCAACGTGGCGCCGATTGCCGTCACCATCGTCCTGGAACCGGACGTGACCGGCGCAACCCTCGAACAGTCCGTCTGCGACACGCAGCTCTGGCAAGGCAAGATCGGACCGACCCTCATTAAAAAGCTGGAAGACGCCGGAAAAGTCCGCGTGCGCTCCTATGCAGTCACCACCGCCGATCGCGCGGCGACCGCCGCCGCTCCGAATTCCTATCTCGTGCGCCTCCGCATGCTGCAGCATGAACTCATCGGGAAGGATCGCACGGGCTCCAGCGACCAGTATCAAGCGCGCCTCCATGTCGACTTGGCGGCCACGTACCAAGCGGTCCGCGCAGACGGATCGACGCAGACGCTCGGGGAGGGTCCGCTCCGCTTCGCGGAAAATGTGTCCGTCTTTACCCCGCGGGTTGGGCAGGCAGGCGGACGCTGCATGACCAATTCGCTCGACACGGCGCTGGATCAGGCGACGGAAAGCCTGGCCGATCAACTCTACAGCGTGGCGTCGCAATTTCCGCCGGATGGGGTGGCGGCCGGCGCCACGCTGTCGTCCGTCTCGGCCCAGGCCCGCACAGAGTCGGCGGCTGCGGCAGTCGCACCGACTGCAGCATCCGGCGTCACGCAGAGTCAACAGCACAGCACGGCAGCACCGTCGCCGTCGACGCCAACAGCGCCGTCAGCGCAACCAGCACCTGCGAGCCAGGCGGACGTTCGTCGCACGGACAATCCGACCTATGCGGTCATTGTCGGTCTGCGATCCTATCGCACGCCATGGGCCGGCCCCGGCACCTCGCTTGATGTCGACCGTCTGGTGCACACGCTCCGGCAGCAGGTCGGGATTCCGATGGACCACATCATGGTGCTGGAAAACGAACTGGCCAATCGCCTCGATATCGATGAGGCGATCACTCATTGGCTAGCCGGACGCGTCACCCCGCAGTCGGTGGTCTACGTGTATTTTGCCGGACATGCGGGAGTGGATATGCAAACGGGCGAGATCTACCTCGCGCCGTACGACGCAACAGCCGCGGACCCGACGGCCAGGTTCCTGTCGTTGCGTCGCCTGCAGTCACAAGTCGCGCGGCTGAATCCGAAGCTCGGCGTGATTTGTCTCGACACGCCCACGACTCTGTTGGGTGCCACCGCCAGCAAAGATCGGAAGGCCGCCAAGCCGCCGGCTGCACCGAATTGGCGCGGGAGCCTGACAGCAGCCGCAGGCACCGGGCTCGTGCTGCAATTTGCTCGCGCTGACACGCCTACCGACGCCATGAATCTCCTCGCGGGACTTGAAGGCTCGGCGGACGTCGATCACGACGGGAAAGTCACCGCGGGAGAATTACTCAAGTCACTCAAGAACCAGGTGTTGACGGCCCCGCTGGTCTCCGCCTCCGCCTCGGCACTCGGCACCGTGCTCGCTCGCCCAGCACCGTAGCCGCCACCGACCCCTTCGCACACGACACATCGCTTCACCAAGCCTGGAAGACGCGTCTCTCCAGACATCACTGCTTGCGCATGGATCGCTATTCCGACCAGTGCCGGGCCTGCTTGTCAGCGTCTAGATCTCAGCGTGGGATCAAGAAACCCTCTTCGTCTCGCGCACCCTGGCGAGAATGGCACTCAAGCGCCGCACGCCGAATCTCTGCGGCATCGCTCCTCGTGCTACGGCGAAGATCCAGATGAGACTGAGGGTGAGGAAACGAACAGGCACGCATCTGCTCGATTGAACAGAGGCGGTCGGAAGAGGGAAGGCGCATCAGAGCCACGCAGCACCTTCGCGTCCCGGCTGACAAGGTACCGCTTAAAAAACACAAGGCCCGCTGGAGAGTGAGCTCTCCAGCGGGCCTCTTCACACAGACAGGGGTCTGTTAGAAGTTGATGTGCAACTGGGTGTAGGCCCAGCTTTGATTCACAGCACTGTTGCCTGCCCCAGCCTGCTTGTCGAGGAAGCTCCCCGCAAACAGATAGCTGGCACCGGTCTGCCAGGCCACCTTGTTCCCCTTGAAGAAGAGGGTGTAGATGAAATCGATTTCATCCGTGAGGTGGTTGGAGCCGTTGGAGGCGTTGAAGTAGCAGTTCTGCGCCGCACGATACCAGCAGTCCCCGTTGACCGCCTTCCGGAAGTTCCAGTAGCGGAACTCGAAGTGGTTGGCCGCATAGTCGAACGGAATGAACTGCAAGCTGGCGCTATACGCCACCATGTTGCGCCAGGCCATGACGTCCGCATAGCCCATCACAATGTGGTTGGTCGGATAGAGGTTCTCGAAGGTATTGGCGTTTCCGTGACAAGCCGCCACGTTGCCGGAGTTACAAGCCCGGGCATCGCCGTCGCCGGAGGCGTAGTTAAATTCCACGCCCACACGCGGTGACCAGGGCATCGAGAAGGTCAAACCGGCTTCGGCCGCGATCGCCAGCGCATTGATGTGCGCTTGCTGACCGGACTGACCGATGTCGATCGATCCAAACTGATGGTAGGCTTCCGCCGATCCATCGAACATGCCCTTGCGAAGGGCGAGACGACCGCCCACCGTATGGCGGCTCTGTCCGTTCGCATGGGCCGCCAGCGTTTCGCTGACCGCCGCGCCGGTGCTGGTCTGCACTTGGCTGTTCCGCTGGAACACCCACAAAGGCTCGATCGAGAGACCGGCCATCGGCTTCCACGCCAAGCGGGCGAAGAAGAGGTCCGCATCGCGACCCGCTTTATTCGCCGTGCTGGTCGGCGTGCCTTGCGGCATCACGCCGAACGAGGTGCTCTGAGAATTGAAGCCGTTGAAGTCGGATTCCATCGGGCGCAACCACCCGGTCAAGATTTCCCAGTTGGGCTGTTGATACTGGAACGTCACGCCGTCATGCGTGAAGCCGGTGTTGGCCCAGTCAAAGTGGCCGAACAGACGGTGATCGCCCATGACGAGCAATTGACGACCGGCCTTCATGCTCAGGCCCTGGACGCCCAGGTTCCGGATCATGATGAAGGCTTGGCGCAGGAAGAGACTGTCGCCCTGGCCGTTGTTGAAGGCATCGTTGTTACAAATCGTGCCGCCTGCGCTGCAGCCGGCGCCGGCGCCGCCAGTATTGTCAGCCGCGCCCCAATTCTTAGACCATTGCGGCTGCACGAAGAAGTCAACGTCGGGAGACAGGGAGTAATTAATGCCCAACCGCATCCACTGTTGCACGTACCAGTCGTTCGCCCCGCTCACGCGGCCCGGCGTCGCCGTTTGCGAAACACCGAAGTTCGAGTTGGTACGGATTTCCGGACGCACGCGCATATCGCCTGAGAACGTCAGGTTCTTCAGGTCGAACAGCGAGCTTTTGGGTGGATCGAAATTCCAGTAGGGGGTCAAGTCCGGCATTCCGCGTGGGACCGGCTTGATGTGGGTCGGCTTGGTGAGCAACTTGTCGTCCGGCCAAAGCGGCGGATCCGCAAACGCCGGCGCGGCCACACCTGCCAGCAGTAGTGCCCCTACTGCCAGCGACAGCATTCCTCGCTTCATCATAACGCTCCTCCTGTGAATAAGAATGATAACGTAGTGCGATCCTGACGGCTTTGCCCGCTCATGCCACCCTCGTCCCGTCAGGCCGCATTCGGACTGCACCCAGCAAGCGCTATACCATTCGTCAATTCAGAGTCGCGCGGATTCGCGTGTAACGCACAGATCGAGGCCTGATGTGACCTTGCCTCAGGTGCACGAATCCGAGTACAGGGTCACGGGAGGAAAACACCGTGACGAAAACCGCACAGATGGGCGATTTGCCCACCGCACTGCCGCTGTCATCACACACACACTAGCTCAGCTTGGACGGCTCCGGCTCGTTCGATTCCGGCGCCGACGCCCGATTGATTTCGTCCTCCGCTTCCTTGATGGACGATTCAATATCCTGCTGCGCCATCTTCACTTCTTGCTGAATGAGGTTCAGTTCGGGCTCGACGGTTTTTCGCAAATCGTCGGCCGTATCCTTGAACCCCTTCACCGCCTTGCCGACTTGCCGCCCGATCTCCGGCAGCTCCTTCGGCCCGAAGAGCAGAAAGGCAATGACTAAAATGATGAGTATTTCACCGGCCCCCAGACCAAACATGTCGGATCACCTGTGTCGCTTGTCGTCCGACCGTTGGACGGCCTTATACACGCCTCATGCCGCACGACCCGCCTGCGCTGGTCGGCACAAGACCGGCTGCACACTACCCCTGATGCGGCGGCGGAGGCACCGTGGCGGCCGGAGCCGGTTGCGCCACCGGCTGTCCCTGCGCCTGGACCTGGGCCATCGGTTGCGCGGCGGGGTCGCTCCCCGGCGTCACATCAATGGCGTCCGCCTCATGCACGGTTTTCTTAAACCCTTTGATCGCCTTGCCGAGCCCCTCGCCGAGTTGAGGGAGTTTTCCCGCGCCGAAAATGATCAAGACAATGATCAAGATCAGCATCAGTTCCATCCACCCGAATGAGCCGAACATAGCCGGTGCCTTTCCTCATCGCCCGTTACGGGCCCTCCGACGGGAGCGCCGAAAGCGCCCGCCGAACACCCCTAAGGGTTTACCCGTTGCCCGAAGGTCCCCTTCTGGAAGGGCAACGACCCTGGGGGGGTTCATTACACGTAAAGCGCGGCAGAGGCTAAAGAAATTTGACCAAATAGTCAAGCGCGGCGAGGAGTCGAGCTCCTCGCCGAGGGCTGGTACGGGCCTGTGGAAGGGAGTGGCGGCGCCGTCAGGCGAGGCGCACCGCTGGGGGTCGGCAGATCCAATGCGTGTAGTCGATCCCGGCCGGCGGAGCACTGAGGGCCATGATCACGGCCTCGCGCTCATAGCCCAACGCTTCCAAATCGGGGAATGCCGTCATGACTTCCGACTCGGTGAGATAGGCGGCCGTATGCGGCACGCCATCCGGACGGAAGGACGCGATCATCGCCTGCAGCGCGGCGCGCTCCGCCTCCGGCGTCTCGGGCGGCAAGGGGAATTGCAGGGTCCGACGATAGGGGCTCCGGTAGGTCCGATTGAGAGCCGCCAGGGTCTGAAGCACCAAGCGATCCTGCTGCCATTTCCCTAGGTGCATCAGATCCGGGTGGGTGGCCAACAGATCGGTCAACGTCACGACGGTCGCATTCAGATTCCTGCCGATAAATTCGCGTTGCGGCTCGATCTCGATCGTCTTCGTGCCCAGGTGCCGCGCCACCGCTTCGATCAACGCGAAATTCACCATCACACTGTAGAGTCCGCCGAAATGTCCCGAGCAGGGCTTCTCCCGGCTATTCAACACATCGAACTCGGTAGCGCCCGCATCAAAACTGCTGAAACCGACGGCGTCCCGTGCCATGACACGCAGCGCTTCCTTCACCGTCGCAAAGGCGCCGAGGTTCACCGGCACCAGCACCTCATCATCGAAGGGCTTCAGGAACTCCGCAATGGTTTTGCGGTAGGGCACATCTTTCCAATCGACCTTGTGGTACTCGCGCTCCCAAATCAGGTCTTCGAAGAATGTGGCCTCCGCGGTGAGCCGCCCCACGTCCTGCGCGGCGAAGGCACGGAGAAATCCCGACCAGTCGCCGATCCGCGCATGCCGGGCCTCGCTCAAGTTCGGACGGACCTGCTCTTCTTCGACATCGCCGCGGTTCTTGGCGACCAGCTTCGTCGGCAATTCGTTCCACAGTTCGTTGCAGATAATCCGATCGACCGAGCCCGACTCCACCGCAGCCAAATCCGTTACGGACGCGCAGAGGGTGTCCACGCGATCGCGATGGGCCGCGAGATCAGGATGGGCCAGGGCCGCCGCCAAGGCCTCCGCCCGCGCGTCGACCAACACATAGCGCAGCCGCGGATAGATCGCACCCGCCGTATCCAACGTCTTCACATGGCTCAGAAAGCAGGCCGCCAGATTTCCGTGCCCGCAGCCCCATTCGTGCACCACCAGCGGCTGCGCACGGCGATCGGCCGAGGCGCCGCTCTCACGCGCCCGGACGCGCTCCACATAATCGGCCGCCAACGCATGCGCCAACCGGTAGTCCGCCGAGGCGAAGGTCTGAAAGAAATCCTGCGCCTGCTCCCCGCGCAGCGCATGGAACAGCGCATTGATGTGCGCCTGCCAATGATCGACCGGCTGATATTCACCCATCGGCTGGGGCACGACATCGAGAGACTCTGGCAGCATGGTGAAACCTTTCAGGTTGAGACCAAGGGCATCTTCGCGGCGGGCACGGACGCAACCCAACGGGAGCGCGCTCCCACGTCCGACACGCCGACACGCGGGCGCCATTCTAACAAAGCGGTTTTTCTTCCAGCAATGGCGGACATCGCGCCGGCCGAGCCGCGTCTGGACCGCATACGCCAGCGTTGCAGCTTGACGACAGGAAAGCGCGCGGTGTACGACTCGCTATGCGCTGGCGGCTCACCACGGTGCGGATATCCGTCCTGCCTTCTGCGCTCGTCGCGGCGCTGACGCTCTGCACCATCACGCCCCTGTCGATTCCAGCCGCGGCCCAGGCCGAAGACCTGCCCCTCACGCGCAACGTCCCGCTGGATCAATTTCAAAACCGGGTGGAGGATCAGCGCCCTTACGATTTCAATGCACCGCCGCAGGGGATGTTTCTGGAGATCCAGACGGCACAGGACGTCGACGATGTGGAAGGCTTTCGCCGGACGCAGGAATTTGTCCCGATCACGCCGACCAATCGTTTCACGCCGGACGCGCCCGTCTACATCGTGTTTCGCCTCCATCAGCATTACCAAGGCTTCAAGGTCTTCGGGCTCTGCTATCCCGACACAGTCGATCGATCAGCTGCCTTAGCGACGCCGACAGATCCGACCAGTTCCACTGCAGACGCCGCGCCACCACCGCCCCTCTCGCAGGACACGATGCACATCGCGATGGAGGATGAGTCGGGCTACTTACGCCTTCCCGCTCCGGACGGCGGCTGGCCGATCGGCCCGTACAAAGTCGAGATCCATGTCGGTGAGCAGATCAGCGAGCTGACGCTCATGGGCACGATGCGATTCACCGTGACCGCAACGGCCGCCGGAGCCCCACCCGCTGCCGCGTCACGGCGCGCCGAGGACGTCACGCACCCGCGGTGACCATCTGACCGCCGCACAGAACGTTTGACCCCCTCCAGACCATTGGATAGAATGTGCCGTTCCATGACTGCCCCCCGTCCGCAACGACAGGACCTCCCTCGGATATGAGCCGCACCGCCTATTGGGCCTCGGTCGTCGTTCCCATTAAAGATGAGCGCGAGAACCTGACGCCGCTGACGGAGCAGCTGTTAGCCGTGCTCGACAGCCGACCTGAGTCGCGCGCGGCTGCCTACGAACTGGTGTTTGTGGACGACGGCAGCACGGACGGCAGCAGCAACGAATTGGACCGGCTGGCACAGCGCCACGCCGCCGTCACGGTGCTGCACTTGGATCGCAACTACGGCCAAACGGCCGCATTCGACGCGGGATTCCGACAGGCGCGCGGGGCGCTCGTGATCACGATCGACGGCGACTTGCAAAACGACCCCGCGGACATCGCCACGCTGCTCCCCTATACCCAAAACCACGACTTGGTGTGCGGTTGGCGCGTCACGCGCAACGACACGCCGATGCGGAAAGTCTCCTCGCGCATTGCGAACGCGGTGCGCAGCGCGGTCACCGGCGACCGGGTCCATGACACGGGCTGTTCGCTGAAAATTTTCCGGCGCGCAGTCGTCGAGCGCCTGCAGCTCTTCACCGGCATGCACCGATTTTTCCCGGCGCTCGCGATGATGCACGGGTTCAGCGTCGTCGAAGTTCCGGTGCGGCACTTTCCGCGGACACGCGGAGTGTCGAAATACGGCGTGGGCAACCGCCTGTTCAAAAGCCTCTACGACCTGATCGCCGTGCGCTGGATGCAATCGCGGCGCCTCCACTATCGCGTGGCCTCCGTCAGCGGCGGCGCCGCTGCCTCACCACCTCCCTCGACGGCGCAGGGCACGCGATGAGTACCGACGAAATCATCTGGGTGAGCATCGGCTTCCTCGGCCAAGGGCTGTTTTTCGGCCGTTGGCTCGTGCAATGGCTGGCGTCCGAGCGCAGCGCGGAAAGTCGTGTGCCCGTCTCCTTTTGGTACATGAGCCTCATCGGCGGGCTCATCACGCTGGCCTACGCCATCTACCGGAAAGATCCGGTCTTCATCGCCGGGCAAAGCGTGGGGGCCGTCGTCTACATCCGCAACCTCATGCTGATCCGTCGCCCCGGACCGGCCGAGCGCACGGATGCCGCCGCGCCGCCCGCACAGGCCGGCCCAACACCCTCATCCCGTAACGCCTAGCCACCGGACCGCCACGGCAGTCTCGATCGACGCCCCTATGACCACCTCGACACGCTGGGTTCACCTCCCGCTCCTGCTGCTGCTCGGCGGCCTGCTCTTCTTCATCAACCTCGGTGCGCTGGGCCTGACCGACCGCGACGAGGGCAGCAACGCCGAAGCCGCGCGCGAAATGGTGGAGTCCGGCGACTGGATGAGCCCGACGCTCAACTACGAGCCGCGCTTTGCGAAACCCGCGTTCACCTATTGGATCATGAGCGGGTTCTATCACCTGTTCGGCGTCAACGAATTTTCCGCGCGCGTACACGCCGCCGTGTTCGGGCTGCTGCTGCTGGGCCTGCACTATGTCTTTTTATCGCGTGTAAAAGGCCCCTGGTTCGCCCTGGTCGGCAGCCTCATGCTGGCGCTGAATATCGAAATGGTCGCGATCAGCCGCGTGGCGCTGACCGACAGCGTGCTGATTTTCTTCACGACGCTCGCGCTGTACGGCTTTTGGCTGGGGATGTACGGAACCGCTCGACAGGCGGAGGGACAGGGCCCCGACAGCGTCGTACCCGCGGCAGGTACCGATCGAGCCATCTGGCTGTTGTACCTCGGCATGGCGTTCGCCACGCTGACGAAGGGGCCGGTCGGACTCCTGGTTCCGCTGCTCGCGATCGCGGCGTACCTCAGCGCGACCGGCGGGTGGAAAGATTTCTGGCAGCGCGGCCGACCATTGGCCGGGACCGCCCTCACGGTTGCGCTTGCCGTGCCCTGGTACCTCGGCATGTTGCTGATTCACGGCGAACGGTACAGCACGTCGGCCCAAGCCGACACAGTGGGACGCTTCTTCTCCATGATCGGCGGGCACGGCGGCACCGTCCTGTTTTATGTGCCGATTCTGCTGTTCGGATTTTTCCCCTGGAGCGGCTTTGCGCTGGTCGGACTTTGGCAGACGGTGACGGCCTGGCGCGCACGGCGACGAGCGGCGGCCGGTCCGATCACCTCGACAGAAACAGCGACGGCGCCCGATCTTGAACTGTTTGCCGCAGCCTGGCTGATCGCCGTGTTCCTGTTCTTTAGCCTCTCGTCCACGCGACTGCCCCATTACATCGGCCCGCTGTTTCCGGCCGCCGCGATTCTGGCCGCCGCCTTTTGGCACCGCGTCACCAGCGCGCCATCCGGCACGCGCGTGCCGGGCGTATCCATCGCGTTCAGCCTGTTTGCCGTGACCGGCTATGTGTTGGGATTCGCGCTGCTTTCCGCCCCGATGCTGTACGACACCTTCGTCAGCGCCGTCGAACGGGAGTTTCCGCTCGCGCGCCAATTCTCCGTCGGCGTCGGGCCGATTGCCGCAGGCGGCTTGCTTGTCGCCGGAACGGCGCTGGCGCATCTGTTCGGACGATCCGAGGACAAACGCCCCGGCGCCTTTTGGATTGCGGCCACCAGCCTCACCCTGGCGCTGCTCATGATTTTCGCGCTCGTGCTGCCGCGCTTTCACGAGGACTTCATCAGCCCGCCGCAAACGCTGGCGACGATCGCAGGCTTTAACCTCGGCCCGAACGACCAGTTCGTCACCTATGGGCCGCACAAGCCTTCGTGGATTTTTTATGCGCGGCGCAAGACGTTGGTAATTCGTCCGGGGGAAGAGGAAAAGCTGAAGGTCGCGCTGGCCCATCCGAGCCGCACGATGATCCTGCTGCCGACGAAGCTGCGCGACAAGTTGCCGCCGGAGACGGCGGCCTACGAAGTGCTCCTGGAGCGGAAGGGCTATAGCCTGATTGCCAATGAGCCGATCGTGAAACTGCCGCCGAAACCGGCCGCCCCCAGCCGGCCGTCGATTCCGGAACACGCCTTTCCGCGTGACGCGCGATAGCCTCCCCGATCACCGGCTGTGAGGCATCGCGCCGTCAGGGCACCCAGTCGGCCACAAACACATTGAACTCACCCGGCGCCGTGGCGTTGCGATCCGAGACCCACACCACGCGCTTCCCATCCGGCGAAAACATGGGGAAGCTGTTGAAGTGCCCCTCGGTCGTGAGCTGCTCCACATTCGCGCCATCGTCGTCGATCAGGTAGAGATGGAACGTGCGCTCACCCGGCGTCGCGTTGGAGCTGTAGACGATCCGGCGTCCATCGGGATGAAAATACGGCGCGAAATTCGAGGCGCCGTTGTGCGTCACTTGCCGCTTGTTGCTGCCGTCGGCCTGCATCGTAAAAATTTCCAAGCGGTTCGGCTTCACGAGTTTCTGCTTCAATAACGCTTGATACTCGTCCACCTCCTCCACCGTCTGCGGATGTTGCGCGCGATAGACGATGCGGCGGCTGTCCGGCGAAAAAAATGCACCGCCGTCGTAGCCGAGTTCGGTCGTGAGACGACGCACATGGGTGCCGTCGATGTTCATCGCGTAGAGATCAAGATCCCCGTCGCGCACAGAGGTCCAGACGATCGACTTGCCGTCCGGCGACACCGTCGCCTCCGCATCGTAGCCGGGCGTCGCGGTGAGCCGATGAATCTGCTGGCCATCCAGGCGGTTGGAATACACGTCGTAGTCGTCCAGCGCCCAGCGATAGCCGTCTTCGCGGTTGGGCTTCGGCGGACAGGCGGCGCCGCTGCCATGCGTGGACGAATAGAGGACGCGCCGACCGCCGGGGAAAAAATAGCCGCAGGTCGTGGCGCCGATGCCCTTGCTGACAATACGTACCTGCCCGGTGTCGAGGTCGAGTACATACATTTGATAGCAGCCGAGGCCGTTGGCGGCAGGGTCCTTTGCCTGCGGGAGGGCATCGCCCGTTGCACCGGTCCAGTCGTTGGTCGACTGAAAGACCAGCTTGTCGCCTTCAAAGGAAAAGTAGGCCTCCGCGTTTTGCCGCCCGGTCGTCACTTGGCGAATATTCGCGAAGTGCCGTTCGGCCCCGGCCGGAGCCTTCGCCTGCGCCCGTGCGGCATCGACGGCGCTCGGCTCGGCAGCCTTGTCGATCTCCGTTGCAGACCATGCCACCCCGCTCATCAGCACACCGCTCAGCACGCTGATGAGCGCTGTCTCCACGCCCCACGCATTATTCACTGGTCACCTGTATCTGACTCATCTTGGAGTCCATATCGCCACGCGCCACCACGGCGCCGTCGCGGAACACAAGGTAGCTCTGCCAGCCATAGAAGAACAAGAGGCGCGCGACGCGACCGGCGGCTTCGGGCGTGGTTCCGAAGAACAACGTCGCCACGTGGCCGCTGCCGGTCCGACGCGGACAGGAGAGCAGCACCGCCACGCCGCGCGACTCATAGGACGTTCCCGCCAGCGACACCTTCTCGTTCGTCACCGCCAATTGATCCGCGCAGGCTGGAGCGCTCCGCTCCTTCCAGGCTTCGAGCTGATCGGCGCCGAGAAACAGCAGCGAGCCGCCGACGGCCGCATCCGGCCCTTCCAGCTGTTCGACCACGGTGGTGGTCGGCCCTTCTGCCTCACTCTGGCGCGCCGTCGGCTGCTCCGTCATACGTTCGACGATGCGTCGATACACGCTCGCCTCCTCGCCGTTGCGTGACGCGGCCACTACCACTGTGCGCTGTCGGTCGGTCGCGAGCAGATTCAACATCGGCGACAGCTCCGCCCGATCCAGGCGGCGGAAGACATGGAAGTCCGGGTCGAGGATCAGCGCAGTCGGCTCAAACGGCACCGCAAACGTAGCGTCATCCCGGACGCCCGTCAGTCGCATACGGTGCTCGGATCGCGCGCCATCGGCCCCGATCACGACCAGCGGAAGCTCGACACGATACGGCGGCTCGGCCTGCACCACGCGCACGCGCACCTCCCGTTGACTCGGCGCAGCGCCTCCCGCCTCGGCCGGCGTCGGAGACACACGTTGCGCCGTAACGGTCAACGTCGGTGCACCGGCCCGCTCCACCCATTGGGCAAAGAGGCTCCGCAACGGAGCGCCATGGGCCTCGCTAAACAGTTGCTCCAGCGTGCCCCAATCCACCGCTTGCCACCGATAGTCTGTACCGAGCTGCTTGATCGCGCGCCAAAAGGTTGCGTCGCCCACTTCACGCCGCAGCGCGTGGAAAAACATCGCCGCCTTTTGATAGCCGATGGCATTGTCCTTCTGATCCGTCTTCTGCATGAACTGCCCGACCGGATAATCCTCCTCGGGCGACACATAGACGGCGTAGCCGGTCACCATCAGGCGCCGCTGTTCCTTGGCCTGGGCGAGGCTGCCGGTCAATTCATCGTAGTAATAGTTGGCGAGGTAGGTCGTGAGCCCCTCCACCCAATTGCCGGTATGGGGGCGATTAAATACCGCGTTGCCGATCCACGAATGCACGATCTCGTGCCCCAGCGCATAGGGCTGCACGTAATGTCGCTTAATCGACCCGCTGCCCAACAATGTGAACGAAGGCATGCCCAATCCGCTGGCGAAGAAATTTTCCACCACCGCAAACTTATCGAAGGGATAGGGGCCGAGCAGTCGGCTGTAGGCTTCGATGTAGCGCGCCGACGCATCCAAATACTCATCGGCCAAGGAGGCGTTCTCGGGCAAGAAGTCCGTTTCCAATCGGATGGATCGGCCCGACTCATCCCGCCATTCGCGCGCGTTGCGGACAAACCGGTTGGCGACCAACGTCAGCGCTTCCGTGGCCTCACGCACCTCCCACGTGGACAGAGCCATGTGACTGGTCGACGACGCTGCGTCCAGTTCACGGCCGTGCGTGACGGCTCGCCACCCGCTCGGCACCGTCACCTGGACGCGAAACGTGGCGCGCGATCCGGGCAGATCGGGGTACCACTGCGATTCGCTGCTGAGATACACCCCCTCCGGACCGATAAAACCGGCGGTTTCGCTTGGGGTCACGAATCGAAGATGGCGCGGCTCCTTCGGCGGATCGTGCACGACACCTTCATACTGCCAATCGAGCTGAATCGTGCCGTCGATCGGGTCCGCAAAACGGAGCGTCACGACCTGCGTCGATTCACCGGCCATGTCGGCCGACAATTCCACGCGGCTCGACAGACTAACTGGGATTGACTGCTCGCGGAGACGCGCCTGCACCTTCGTCACGCGCAGCGCAGGCGACAGATGAAAGGACAGCGTCGAGGCGGGTGTGCCCGCAGTATCAGGGGGAAGAACGACCGTGAGGCGATCCTGCGCGACCAGCCGATAGTCAGCCGGGCTGAGCGACACCGTCAACTCATGATGCTGAATCTGTGGAGAAGGAGTTGCCCAAACCGACGGAGGAAGCGGCGCAATTAGTAGCGCGACCAGGAGAAGGAACTGAACAAGGCCGAGATGGAACTGTCGAGTACCGTGGGTGAAGGCCATGCCTCCACCCTACACAGGGTCGGCCCTCGGACTCAACACTCGCGGCAGACTAAGACCAACTGCACGGCGGTCAGGAGGCGATCGAGATCCACCGGTTTAAAGAGCACCTCTTGCACACCCAAGTCCCAGGTTTCCTGCAAATCTTCCTGATGCTGGCTGCCGGTCAACACCACGATCCCCCCGGTGTACGACTGGGCCTGGAGCGACCGAATCACCTCCATGCCGGACATTTCGGGCATCGTCAAATCGAGTAGGACAAGATCGGGCTTCATCCGAGCGGCCAGCTCCAAGGCCTCCGCTCCAGAGGGAACCCCCAATGCGCGGTAGCCGCGCATCGTGAGAAACCGCACCAGCAGGTCGCGGACGAGTAATTCGTCGTCCACTACCAGAATTGATTCACCATGGTCCTTAGGCCACTCGGCGCCTGTAGCAATACCGGCGGGCACCGGCACACGCACCGACAACTGCGCCGCATGGTTCACGCTCCGCACCAATACATCGAGCGACAAGCCCTTGCGCAAAAAGTCCGTCACGCCGAGTTCTCGCGCGAGATTCTCATGCAAGTCGGTGGCGCCGGCCCCCAGCATAACCACGGGAGCGTAGGGATCGCGGGCGCGGATTTCCTTGAGTACGGCCAACCCGTCCATTTCAGGCATGCGCAGATCGAGCACAGTCACGCTGGGATGATGCGTATCGAACAAGTCCACGCCCTCGGGGCCGCTTAAGGCAGTGATGACGTGATAGCCATGGCGCGCAAAAACGGACTGAATGAGGTCGCAGTTCAGGCGATCGTTGTCCACCACCAACATCGTCAGCATAGGTCCTCGCTCTCCTCCAGGCCGTCCCGCGGCTGGACACAACAAGGCATGCGCTGCACGCGCGTGCCGCTTCGTACTCTTCGTACGCAAACTCTCCTAGGAGGGTACCATGCGGGAGGCGGGAGCCCAAGAAAGACGTCGTTTTTTACGGAGGGGATGCGGGGGTTAGGGGGCGACCGGCTGGTCCTGACCAAAGAGGGCGTGCACGAAGGCCTGGGCGTTGAAATCTTGCAGGTCCTCGGCAGACTCTCCCACGCCGATCAACCGAACGGGCACATGGAGGGCGTCGGCGATAGCCACCACCACACCGCCGCGAGCCGTCCCATCCAATTTCGTCAAGGCGATGCCGGTAACACCGACCGCCTCATGAAACTGCGTCGCTTGCGAGACGGCATTTTGCCCAACGGTCGCGTCCAGCACGAGGAGCACTTCGTGCGGCGCGCCCGGCGCCTCTCGCGCAATGACGCGTTTCACCTTACGCAGTTCATCCATCAAATTCGATTTGGTATGGAGTCGCCCGGCCGTATCGATGAGCACCACGTCCGCCTGGCGGGATTTCGCTGCTGCCAACCCGTCGAAAACCACGGCGGCCGGATCAGACCCAGGGCGCTGGTGCACAATATCCACCCCCAGCCGTTCAGCCCACACTTGCAGCTGCTCGATTGCGGCCGCGCGAAACGTATCTCCGGCGACCAAGAGCGGGTTACGGCCGGCCTGTTTTAGGCGCTGAGCGATCTTCGCGACGGTCGTGGTCTTGCCCACACCGTTGACGCCGACCGTCAGAATGATAAATGGGCGCGGTCCACGTTCGATCCTGTCGAAGAGCGATTCGCCCTGGCTGGTGGCCAGGCTTTCGTTCAGCCCTTGCTCGATGAGCGCACGGACCTCCGAAAGCTGCCCCCCTTGCGCAAAGGAAGCCGTGCGTACGCGGCTCATCAACCGCTCAACGGTATTCACACCCAAATCCGCTTGCAGCAACGTCGCTTCGAGCTCTTCGAGCGTCTCCGGGTCGGCGGTACGACCCAGCAGGCGGTCCAGCGACGTGCGCATGGCCTGCCGTGTCTTTTCCAACCCTGCACTCAGTCGATCCAGCCAACCCATAGAATCACCTATCGAGGGCGAGGAGCCCGCACCGCACGGAAATACTGTCGCGGCGGGGCGACCGCCGCAAGGAGTCGACGCTGTGCACCGAACATGCGCCGCGCTTCCGCCGCACTCCGTTCATGATCATATCCGCAGAGATGCAGCATCCCATGGACGATCAGCAGGGTCAATTCATGTTCCAACGAGTGGCCGGCACGAACCGCCTGACGCGCAGCTGTCGGCACAGAGACCACGACATCTCCCAACACGGTCAGTGCACTCGGCGGCTGCCACGCCTCCTGCCCCGCAAACGCCAGCACATCGGTCGGACGATCGCGCTTTCGATACTGTCGATTCAACGTGCGCATGGCGCCATCCCCGACAAACGTGACACCGACCTCGGCATGGGGCTGACGCAGACGCGCGAGGATGGCCTCGATGAGGCGCGTCACAGCGCGAACACAGACCCGGCGTCGCCGGAGACGACAGGACACATGAATGGGCATTTAGTGGGGTTGGCTCCCCGAAGACGTACGGTCCGGAGGAAGGGCTGCAGGAAATGGAGGGCGCGTGCGCGATCCCAATGCGGACGGCGACGTGCCGCGCTCATGATCGGGGCGCCCGGGGTGCTTCGTCGCCTGGTGCCGGTCGTAGGCCCGAATGATGTCCTGCACGAGTCGATGCCGCACGACATCCAGGTCATTAAAGTAGACGAATTCGATCCCGTCGATCTTGTGAAGAATCTCGCGGATCTCCACGAGTCCTGAAACCTTGTCGTTCGGCAAGTCCACTTGCGTAATATCGCCGGTCACAACCGCCTTGGAATTATTACCCAAGCGCGTGAGGAACATCTTCATCTGCTCGGCCGTCGCGTTCTGCGCTTCATCCAGGATTACGAACGAATCATTCAACGTGCGGCCGCGCATGAAGGCCAGCGGCGCGATCTCAATTTCCCCGCGCTCGACTAATCGGTTCGCCCGTTCAAGCTCCATCATGTCGTAGAGCGCGTCATAAAGCGGCCGCAAATAGGGGTTCACCTTCGCGAACATGTCGCCGGGCAGGAAGCCGAGCTTTTCACCGGCCTCGACTGCGGGACGGGCCAAAATAATGCGGCTGACCTCGCGTTGCGCCAAGGCTTGCACGGCCATCGCCATCGCCAGATACGTCTTGCCCGTTCCGGCTGGCCCGATGGCAATGACGATATCGTGGCGCTCGATCGCTTCTATGTAGAGCTTTTGCGTCGGGGTTTTCGGCGCCACCGCGCGCTTGCGGGTCGCGATGGCAATGGGGCTGGCCAGCAGGTCCTTAATGGTCTGATCGCCGCCGTTTCGCACGGCAGCCAGCGCGACATGCACGTCGTCTTGCCGAAGGTCATAGCCCTGCGCGATGAGCGTCGCCAGTTCGCTGATCACCTGTTCGGCTTTTCGCTCGGCGTCAGGCGGCCCGTCAATCACGAGTTCCTCACCGCGCGCCGACATGCGCACACCTAACTCGCTTTCGACAAGTTTGAGGTGACGGTCGTGATGACCGAAGAGGACCGCGGTGTTGGTGCCCTCGCGAAGCTTCAGCTTTCGCACGCTGGTGGTGTCATCCTCCGACTCTGGGGTACCACTATCGGATATGCACTAGGATGGTAGCAAAAGAGATTTTGCGAAGACAAGAGCGAGGGCGGATCAGGGAGGCGAGGCAGACGCTTGCACACCTGCGATGCTAGGGAGCAAACCCTGGGGGCACTGTCACATCAAACTCCTGCACGGCAAGCCCATCGTGATCATCGCGGATCTCAACTCGCAGTCGTTGAGGCCCCTGCGTGCCTGGTTGAGGTTTCCAGTCGATCTGGCCGCTCACTTTGTCGATGGCCATTCCGGACGGACAGGCGAGCAGGGTGAAGGTAAGCGGGTCACGGTCTGGATCGACAGCCCCGACAACGGCCCGAATACGCCCATCAGCCGTCGTAAAGGATGGAGGATCAGAAAAGTGGGGGGCACCGTTGCCAACGTGCGCCTCGATTTTCCGACTCTCACCTTCCGCATGCTCATCGCTGGCAACCACTTCAACCGCTAAATGGTCCCCCCGAGTCACCGCACTGCCGGAGTACTGCGCGGAAGCCCCTTGCTGCGTCAGCAGACCGTTGTGCCACCAACGATACACAACCCGAGTGGGATCTCCATCGAGGTCGGAGACTTGCGCGATCACAGCAATCGCCCCTCCTGTGCGAGGTTCCGCAGGATCAAACGCGACCTGCACAAGGCGTGGAACAGCATTGCCCACGTCAATCGGCGAGGTACGATAGCGCGCCCCCTCACGAGTTCCATCATTCGGAACAATTTCCGCGACGAGCTGGTCACCGCGCTTGACCATCGACCGGCGCAAAGTTGGGCTATCCTCACCGGCCAACGGCTGCCCATTGGCAACCCACTGCACCCGGCGACCAACCGGAGCCACATTGCCCGCACCAGACTCTGAGCTCACCGTAAATACTGCGCCGTCATCGCTGAGCGTCACCACAGCCTGATTGGTGACTGCCGGACCGGTACTACTCGCGGGCAGAACCCCTGGGCTCGGGTCTGATGCCGGGGTACTTTGAAAGCTAGACCAGATCCAGAAGCCTACCGCGACTGGAAGGACTGCTGCGGCTCCAAGCAGATAGGGTCGGAGACGGCCGGCCCTGAGTGGAGCCTGTTCATCCTTGAGGTCGGTGAGGAGGGGAGGTGGCGGAGCCGCCACCTTTGGCTTCGGCTGCCACCTCCCCCGAGACGCTACTTTCGGTGCTGAACTTGCCACATTAATCCCGCTGATGGTTCCAACTTACGTAGTGACTCAGCTTGTCCTTCGTACACGCTCCTTGTCCTGCTGTATTACCCGCGCTGCCCTGTCCCCATACCACCGTATTTCCCGAAGGCCCACAACCCGGCGGCGGAGGAGGCGGACACATAGGACCGTTGCAGGGTGGTTTACCCGCGACATTTTGAACCACGACAGACGACAAGATCCCCGCTCCCGTCGAGACAGATCTATTCGAGATCGTAGTACTTCCTGACGCGGAGGTCCCCAGGATTGGATCCTTACTGGCCGTACCAGTGCGGTAGTACAGTCCGTAGAGATTGCTACTACCCGTCGCGGCGCAGATATCGTTCGTAGGCGTAAATGTTGGGAAGAAAATCGCCCCTCCAAATACGGTGGGATTGACGATTACTCGTTCTCCAACTGTCGTCAACTTCGTGAACCAGCCACGCTTGCTCTGTACAAGTCCGATCATGCTCTGAAAATCGGTTGCCCCAGCGACGCCAGTTACCTGGTTACTGGTGCCACTTGCGCATACCGTGCAAAGAACCGCATTGGTCGTGTCGACTAAATCATCCTCGAAGCAACTGGTCTGGTTCATTGTCGAGGGATCGCACCCGGAGCGATACGGAGACTCGAATACCGAGTCCTTGATGCCAAAGAAATACTGAGTATCAGCACTTACTTTGTCCGCTTCGTTCAAGTATCGCCCGGTTCCAAAGAACACCCAGACTTTGGCCGCATCATCGATTGACAAGGCCGGTGCGGTCGTAATGGGCCCGGCCACTCGAGTGACACCCCCCGCATCCCTAAACGAGTACAGCATTTCTGCCGGCACTCGCCCACCACCCTGACTGACACCCCAGTTGCTCGGCGAGCAGGTTCCGGTGCAGTCGCCTATCCGCAGGCGATACATTTTACCGTTCCATGTTGTCGTCCCCGTCTTGAGGGCACGCCCCACATACACCATGTCGGTCCTGAAGTCCAAGTCGCGATCCAGGGCAACAGCCTCAGCCATAAATGCCGTAAGCGACCCTACCGGCATACTGCTCACCAACGCGTTGTTGGTGCCTGGACCAGCTTTCAAATCGATCGCGTACAATTTGGATGTTTGGCTGCCTGTGCTGTGGTCGGCTTTGTACCCATTTGGCCCTGACCCCACGACCATGTACCACTTTTCATGGGTCGGGTCCGTATTCGGATCGGCCTTCGGACTTGTACGAACCACTGTTGGAACCGCGGTTGTCAACCCAAGGCTCGAATCACTAAACGACCAGAGCAACTTCGGATCCTGCTCGGGATTCGTAATATCCAACACAAAGTAGGCACTGTAGAAGGTCCGGTTCGTCCCTCCGATATTCACGGTCATCGGAGGCGCACCAGTGCTTGAGACGCATTGGCCGCAACTACCGCCCATGCGGAACCCTCCGATCAAGATCGTGCCCCAGCCTCCTGGGTGGCTGGGATCACTGGGATCGAAGATACGGACGTCCGCTATCGTCGGCTTCAAATCGACATAGTAGACATGGCTATAGTCGGCCTGCGTGAGCCATTTGAGTTGAGGCAAGAGTTGATAGGGAACGAATCCCCACATCTCCTCTCCTAACTGATAGTTCTTATGCGGTGTCGGGGGGGCCGGCACACTCGGCGGATTGTTGGCGAACCATCCGTACTCCTTCTTCGAGGTCGTCGAAGGATCGTCACCCGGCGTGTAGTAGCCGGCGTTGAATGCGTGCAGCATGCCGTCGTTTGCACCGACATAGATCACTTGGCGTCTGTTGACATACTGTTGGAAGTAGGCCAAGTAGCTCGCATCGCCATAGAGCGAGTGGTACCCACTCTTCGGCGCACCAACGAGGACCGGTGGTGAATGAATCGGGTCTCCATACTTCCAGACCATCGGGGTCAACGTGCCCCCCGTATCCACATCCATCATGCGTGTGCGCATCCCGGCGATCTCATCGCCTCGGATGAAGTTCACAATATTGGTAGCCGTGAACGTTCCGCTGGCAGCGGCACGAAGATACGGATCTAAGACCGAAGCGTTGGCTGCGCTAAACGGCATCTGCTCCGACGTGGACACGAGCCCATCATTGTCGGCATCCACCCATGTAATAATATTGCGGGCCGTCGACGGGTTCGCGGCTAACCGCTTCCCGGCCTCCCAGATTGGAACAATGTCCTTCAATTCTGCATCCGCGACATCCGGCGTTGTAGAATCGGCAACGCCGTCCGCATTGAGATCTTTGAATTTGTTGACAAGGACCTTTCCAAATTTCGGGAGCGCGGCGTTGTCCTGATACCGCATCACGATCAACATGTCGTCTTCCAAGACAAGTCGACCGTCCTGAACCGTATCCTCACGCAAGTTCCCGTATCGGTCTACGAAAATGCCTTCCGTAAATCCGAGCCACCGCACATCGCTTCCGCCCGTTCCCACTTCGCTCACATAGAAATAGGCTTGATACAATGCGCCGTCACCGGCCAAAGAAGAGGCCAACACGGACACCGAACTACCCGCCGCGCTCTTTCGCAATATCGATGTAATGGCCGCAAGTAACCGGTCCTGAAGATCATCAACGTTGGACGATTCGAAATAGGTGTCCGGGATACAATCGGCATTACAGCCTGGCACGGTCGATCCCGCCGTACCCGTCGCGTTGTTCACCTTGTCCCACTCGCTGGCCAAATCCGGAATATTGTTGCCGTTCGCATCCTCAAATCCGCCAAGCTGTGCCGCATGCATCAGCAGTTCGCGCCCGTTGATATTGCCGAAGGCAAAAAACGTGTAGATGCTGGCTGTTTGCATGCCCGGCAAACAGTGTCCGGCTTCATTGATGACTGCGATTCTTGGGGAGGACCCGCCACAGGGTGTCGCACCACCGTTATCGGGGCGCAGATCATTCGTATGCATCCAATAGGCAACGTCATCCAAGTAGTGATTGCCGCTAGAGGCATAGTCCGTTTTATGTTCACCCAATAACGTGAGTGTCGGGGTTGCCGGATTCGAATTGCAGGTCCCGTTGGGCGTGTGGATGGTCCCGTTGGTGCCTATGCAATGGAGCCCATGTCGACCATGGGCGTAGTCCTGCAGACCGCTGGGGACATTCGTATCGTTGGTAGGTTCCCCGTCTGTCACAATGATCACGAAGGTCTTGCAGCAGCTGACCACCGTTGAGGAACTGGCCCATGGCGGCGTGTGATTACTCCCGTAAAAATAGGGGTCGCGTCCACAGGCATTGACAATGTAGCCAGACGGGCAGGTTTCTGTTCCGGTCAATGCCGTAAGCTCACTCGCCCCGATACTCCCAATACCTGTCCCGCCAAACGCAACCCCATTTGAGTTTCCTCCGGAGAACGCGATGGGATAGATGTAGGCAGTATTGCCCGTCATGGTGGAATTAATCTGCGCAATGTAGCGAGCAGACTCGTAGAGCGACTCCGACAGCGGTGTCCATGTCGAGGGGAACGACTCCCCGATGCCGTCTAAAATGGCTGCCATGTTGGTATCAAATGTCTCAACGCTACTCCCGCTCCAATCAATAGACTGACGCGCCCCTAGCCCAACCAGTATCCGTGCGCCCTCAGAGTTGCTCTTGAACTCAAAGAGCCCGAACCGCGCTTTTGACCCAATCTGTTGCACAACCCCGGTGGGCTCCGATCCTTGGGAGATTCTTAGGCGATAGTAGGATTCAGCAAACCCATCGGTGTCACTGCACGACGTAGCGGTACTACTGGGTTGCGAATTATCATTGTCAACGCAGAAACCTCCCTGCATGCCATTATTGCTCCCACGGAGCATGATCCAAATCTGAGCGGGGGTCCCGGACGTCGCCGACGTGGGGACACGCCCAGCGTACGTTGCGCTCGAAACAGATGCAGTAATGTCATGCCCGCTACCGGCATTGAAAATGGCCTGGGCCGTGATGGTAATTTTTGCCGGGCTCCCGGTGGCGGGACAGGTCCCGTCGGGGTTGCGCGTTACAATACAATCCCCGCCCGCCATGGATTTTTTCAGCGCGTCAAATCGCCGAAAGGTTGCCCAATTCAGAAAGTTCCCATCCCACTGGGTCGAGGCGCAGGTGACGCTGACCGAGCTCCTCCTCGCGACCAGATCAAATCGCGTGTTCGAGGCGTCATAGGCGTAACAGCCGGTCGACTGAAAGTAGCCGCTGTAGGTCGAGGTGGAGACGAACGACTGATTGACCGGTGTAGTAGCCCCTGTCGACAACACCCCACACCAGGTAGGATCGCACGCACGATCTTCCATACTGCCCGAGTTGTCGAGCAGCAGCAGGATATTCGGCGGCACAACGTCCGACACAAACGGCGGCACAGCTTGATAGTCGGTCATCACTTGCGCGGAGGCGGGCATTGCACCACCCCACATCGCAAGGCACAGCATCATGGCAGCAAGGTTGGTAACAGTCCGAGAGATCATGACTATTCCCTCCTCACGGTCGTTCAGCGACACAGTGGTTGAGCTACCTGTTCGAGTGGAACGGGTCATCACGGCTCTTACCTCGACTCCATGGGATTACTGAGGCAAATACACAATGAGTTTCACAATTCGATTGGGTTGCTCGCGCTTGACCATATACTTCACCTCAGCCGTGACCCGGATGGTGCTCAGGTCCATCGGCTCACCCTTTGGGTCCACGATCGTCACATCGGACGCCAAGCGAAAATTGATGCCATTGATATCCACGGAATCGGCATAGATGTTGGTCACTGTGCCCCCGCTCATCCCGGCGGTAGCGACCTGAGGGACGACTTCCTGCGCACGAACGTTGGGCAACTGCCCACCGATGATCGAAAACACAACGAGCCCCACCGCCAGCAGCGGTCTGCACCAGAGACCGGACTTGCTGCACCGCTCCATCGCCAAGTGATCATGATGATCGGTCATAGTGCCTCCATCTCCCTCGCTAGGTCGCGGTGATCGAGCGTTGACACGTCAGCGTGTCCCCTTTTTGGAGACACTGATAGACCGCGTTCACATTGGTCGTGGCGGATGTGGCCACATCGGTCGCAAAACAGTTGATGCGATAGAAATAGTCAAAGTCTTTGGTCGCATCTCCTCCCGCGTGGAGCCGCCGCGTCACCCAATCAATATCCCCTACGACTTGGAAAAGGGGATTCACGGTTGGGACACCCATGATGAGATTCGGTGATGCCCCTGCCCCTATCGGCTCATCGCCCGTTTGCGTCCCCAGCATGATTTCGTTGTAGAGCGTGGCCGTAGCCGTGGCTGGAACCGGTCCTCCGTTGATTTGGAGCAACACGCCTGAGATGCTGGGGCTCAACCGAGCCTGCTGAATGACTTGCACCCCGGTCTGCACACAGGCCTCTGCAGCCTGCACAGACGCTTCATTGGTGCGGGAGAATCCTGCCGACGTATTTTCCATACCGGTGACGGTGAGGGCCGCAATCCCCAGCCCCGTTAACAGCACCATCATCGCCATCACAGCGAGCAGCGCAATGCCCTGTTCATTTCGAAGTCTCGGCGAGGGCGTATCTGTGTGACTCATCTGGCTCATCCTCTCAACGTGCCTACAGCATCCCCAGGTTTCTGGCCTGAATGACCTTGGTGTGCATACGCCGCCGTACCGAACCGTACGGGGGATTCAGTGCACCGGGGGTCGTCACGTCGTTGGGCGCAAAGAGGCCTAACGCGTGATTGTGATCACCAGGATTAAGATAGGTGGGTGTGGCCCACCCTGTCCCCACATTCGCACCGGCAGCATTGCCTTCTCCAAAGCCTTGATCGGCCGCTCTCGCAGTCTGCCGCCCGACAATACTCACTTGAACAAGACGAATGGCCTGGGGAAGCATGGGCGATAGGTTCCAGGGCTGATTCGTCTGAAAGTCAGCATTTTGAAACGCTCCGTTGCCATCGACGTCATCGATCGCCCCGTCCGGGCCACTCGTCCCGCCTGTGCAGCCATCACAGGCGTAGGAGAATTGGATGTCCTCCACGCCATCCGCGACCGCCACTTGATTTAGAAGAGCGCCAGCGGCATCGACCGTACCCCGCAGCAGACAGGGCGGATTGGTACCGCCGCACGCCGCCGCCGTGGATCCAATCCGGTAGTCCACGCATTGCAGCAGATAGACCTGCGCCCCTGCGGCAAACCCCAAGTCCTGGGGTGCGGGCGTCAGCAGGTTCAACCCGTTTACCTGAACGCCCGCCACGGTAGCGGCAAACGTCCCGTTGATCGAAATCGCTCTGCTTGAAGTGCCAAGGCCTGCATTGGTTAGTGCGGTGACAACGCTGGGATTGAGAGGGACAAAGTTGAATCCCATATTCGCACCAGCGGCAAGTGTGTTCGCGGATAGCGTCCACGGCTGCCCGAGAGCCTGCTGCGTGTTCGTAACTGGCACCACCATTCTGATCCCATCAGGCCCATCGTCCGGTCCTGCCGGATTGTCATCTATCGGAACGAGAGGCGCTGGATTGGCTCCTACTGCACACCCACCAACAGGGATAGCGGCATTCCATGGCCCAAAGCCGGCTAACTTGATATCTCGGGAGATGAGCTCCATGGCCAACCGGGTCCCCTGCTGCGCATCCACAATCTGCTGGCTGCTCGTCGTGGCCTTTTGCGTGGCGATAAGGACGCCAAACCCCGCGCCGACGATCACCGTCGTCACCGCGAGACCGATCATGAGCTCAATCAGAGTAAAGCCCCGTCGGGATAGCATGCGGCCCTTCGTCATCTCGGCGTCCCAATGGCTCATAGACATGACAGTTCCCCTGAATAGCGGAATTACTCCCGGGCGATGATCGTATTGACCACCACCGCGCGTGGACGAGCGCCAGCTTCCTTTGCGGTCCACCCCACCCGTACCTGGACCGCCTGCTGATTGAGGCCGACCGGCCCGACCGCAGCAACCGCAACCGTCCCAACTGGATTTGTCAGACCGCTATTTCCGAGCGTCAGAGCCCACTGGTTCAAGTCTCCCACCGCCTGCATGGTCGCACCGCCGGGAATAACCGGGGGAGTTGTCTGCATCCCCGCATATTGGATCGCCTGCATTCGATTGGTTTGGATTCGCTCGACCATCTCGCCAGCCAGATTCGTCGCCATCGTCAACTCGTTCGCATCCACATTCTTGGACATTGAGATGCTTTGCATAGCGGCCAGCGCCAACAGACCCACAGTAAGGATGGCAGCTGCCACCATCCCTTCGATGAGCGTAAACCCTGCTTGATCGTCTGCCATGCGTATCATTATGTAGTCCCTTGAATGCCTCCCAGCTGTCCTATGGGCAGACAGCTGGCGGCACAACCATCTGCTGACACCACCGCACACGCCCTCCTGGGCTGATGGAAACGGAATAGACGTCTCCCTGTGGGTTCTGGAGCGACCACACCACCACGGCCGGAGGCGCACCTACTAGTAATCCCTGCGAATTGATAAGAATCCCAGCAGGCAATGCAGGAGCCGGTGCCCCCGGCGGGTTCGGCGCCCCACCAGTCGGATTGAAAATGGCGGACACACCCGTAGTTTGAATGAGTTCGCCATTCAGTATCGGTTGCGGCGGAGGTGGCACACTCAGGTTCAGAATCTGCGCCTGAATGTCTCTCCCGGCCATGACAGGCGTAATCCCGATGGGGACATTTCGATTCATGGCCAAAAGCCTTGCCATCGTCACCCGTTCTGCCAATGAGGCGGTTGCCTTCCTCAACTCATATCGAGCCATCATTTGAGTAAAAGAAGGGAGCGCCAACCCCACCGTGATAGACACAATTGCAACAGCAATCATGACTTCAATCAGGGTGAAGCCCTGCAGGGATTGATGACGAGCTCTGTGCACACCATCACAACGCATCTGCGACACCTCGATACAGGGCCAATGAGCAAGGCCCATACCTACGTGAAAGCCCCCGTCAGACGAGCTAACCCACTGAATTCAGTTACCCCCTTTGCGCTAGGCACGGAGCCACGTACCGGAACCGCCCGCATGAGAGCGGTTTCTGTACGCTCGCTATACAGAATTTCGCATCTTGCCAAATGCGTACACGTGTGATTGGACCTTAGGGGAAGCCGAATGTAAGTCTAGCAGGCAGCGGCCACCTGGCAACTGCAAAGCGGAATACTGCACACTCAGGATGAGGGCGGATGAGTCCTAGACGGGCACTTCGGCCAGTGCTTACATGCAGAGCGAAGGCCGATTGGAAGGGAACGCTACAATCTCGCGTGGTGCTACTTAAACGCCACCTTACGGACCTCCTGCAGTGTCGTCTGCCCTTGCACTACCTTCATAAGACCATCTTGAAGCAGAGTTCTCATTCCTTGTCGCTGCGCCAACTCCAACAATGCCGGCGTAGCGGCCTTCGCTTGAATCAGCGCCTTCATCTCATCGGTGCCTTCGAGGAGCTCATAGAGGGCAAGGCGTCCCGAGAATCCCGTTCCGTTACAACTATCGCACCCGCCCGCCTTCCATAGCGTCTCGATGTGACCCAGCTCTTTCGGCTCCACCCACTCCGTTGCATCGACGAACCGCCCCCACGCATGACGCAACTCTCGCCGCTCCGCATCACTGGGGGCGTACGCCTGCTTACAGTGGGCACAGAGGCGTCGACATAAGCGCTTCGCCAACACGCCAATCATGGCGTCGGCAAAGTTGAACGCGTCGCATCCCATATCCAGCAGTCGCGTGACTGTTTCTACCGCCGTATTCGTATGCAACGTACTCAGAACCAGATGTCCCGTGAGAGAGGCTTCAATCGCAATGTCGGCGGTTTCCTTGTCGCGCATTTCACCAACCATGATCACATCCGGATCGGCGCGCAGAAAGGCGCGCAGCGCACTCGCAAACGTCAGCCCTATTTTCGGATGGACTTGCAGCTGCCGTAGCCCTTCCTGCGTGATCTCAACCGGATCTTCCACCGTCAAAATCTTTCGCTGATCATCGTTGATGCGCGACAGCAGGCCATGCAACGTCGTGGTTTTCCCGGAACCTGTCGGCCCGACACAGAGCAGAATCCCATAGGGCCGCGTCACCATCGTTGAGAGGGACGCGATGATAGCAGGCGACAGATCCATGTCTTCCAACGGCCGCAATCCCTTGGTAGTCAGCAGCCGCAAGACCACGTCCTCATTTTGTCCTGCTGTGGGCAGAGTGGCGACCCGCAGCTCGATTTCCATCCCGTCGGCGGCACGGAAGCGGATTTTGCCGTCCTGAGGCTTGCGCGACTCTGCGATATCTAAATTCGCCATGATTTTGATGCGTGACACCACAGCCCGCCGATACGCGGCAGGAACCTTCATGTAGGTAAAGCAGCTCCCGTCGACACGAAAACGCACCACCAGATCTTTTCGTGCTGAGTAGGGCTCAATATGAATGTCCGATGCCCCGAGACGATTCGCATCGGAGATAATCTGACTGGTCAGCCGGACAATCGCCGAATTGTTTTCATCAATGCCATCCACTAAATCCTCAGCACCAATGCTCGGGGCATCGTCACGAATCAACTCCCCGACGATATCCTGGATCGATTCCTGCCCAGCCCCCTTTCCTGCGCAATCCAGCCAGCGATTGATATCGCGCCTGAGCCCGACCGAAACGTCCACCGCTAACCCTGGAAAGGCGTAGCGAATGTCGATCACGCGGTCGAGGTCAGACGGATCGTCGATCACCACGGTCAAGCGAGCGCCCATTTTGCACAGCGGCACCCATCGATGACGTCGCAAGTAGTCCAGCCGCACGTTCGTGAACAGGCTGGGAGAGGGCACTGTTCTGGGCTCAAATGGAAGATAGGGACAGCCATAGTATTGTGCGAGCGCCTGCCCCATCTCTGACCAACTCACCCCTCCCTCACACAGGGTCACCTCAAGATCGAATCCGCCGCGTTGTGCCTGTTCCAGCGCACGATCAAATGCCGCGTCACTCATGACACCCATGCGGACGAGGCGTCGAAATGCGTCCTGCCGCGTATCTTTCAATGACTCTGTCCGCACCTGCGTCGTTGTCGTCATATTGGCCTGTCCTTTCACTCAAGGCATCCCGTCGCTTACAGCCCTACAACGCCCGCCATGTCCCTGGAGCCACATGGACCACAGGCACGCCTTTGTAATAGCCACTGCGCGCATCGTGGTTGAACCACACCTCCAACCCCTCTCCCACCGCAGTCAACAGGCCGTCGGTCACCACACTTCCAAATGCTCGCGCTTCGTTCTCAATTGCCAGATTTCCCGCAACTGCCAGCACACCATTCAAATGAATGTTCGACAACTGCACGGGCACGCGGGTGGCGACCGAATTGGCATCCCCGGTTGGCGGAGAAAGAGCGGGCACGCTCTGCCCAGTTCCGCGTGGCCGCCAGGTGACATGGGCATTCACGACAAACACGCCTTCCGCATAGGGCGTCTCCATCGTCAATCGCGCAAGGTTATCTCCATGTGGAGGCTGCTGATCCAGCGTATCGACGAACACAAGCCCATGCGATGCTCCGACAGCGCCACTGTGCAGCGCTTCATCCAACATCATCCCTTCAGCCTCCATCTCACGCCCGTCCTGATGGAGCCGCCCCTTGCGATCCACGGCATAGTACGTACCATGCGTCTGAGCCAGGCGTTTGAGGTCGGCATAGTCCCAGCGCGGCACTGGAAGTCCAGGCACCGGCAACTGATGTTGCAGAACGTTCAACGGCAGACCGTGATCGTATGCGGAGGGTTCTAGGACGGTCACCGCTCCTCCCACCCGCATCTCATGCCAACGATCTTCCCGTGCAGGCATGTCTCGATAGGTGTAGCCCGTCACCGAGGCTAGGGCCGTGCGTGCCGGCACGCCGGACCAGGTCCGCACAACAGCGTCGCCCAGAATCTGGACATCGCCCCAGTGGACCGACACCGAAGACGCAGAGGTCCCGACTGCAGGCAAGGCACTCGCGTGCACGGCTACCTGAAGTGGCGGCATAGGCACCGCGGCCAATTGAACGCGCACAGTCCGAGCAGCATGCTCCAACTGGTTCGTACCCACCGCAGATACGTCAACGGTGCAGAGCAGATCAGCGCGAGTCGGCGCATAGACTTTCAAGGAGGTCACTCGGCCAAGCCCTGCAGCCTGATGGAACCATCCCTGCGTCGGATCATTCAGGAGACGATCCTGCCCAATGTCGCTGGCGTCGATCAGCACATCCGGCTGTGCACTCGTCCCTCGGAATTGCGAGCGGCCAGTGGAATCGAAAAACGAAGGGGCCATCCCCGCTCCATATTCGCGCTTCATCAGCGTCTCACGAAGCGTGGGCGATGGCATGCTGTCCGGGGCATGCATCCACCCGACCACCATCTCCGTCCCCGCCTCAGCCAAATGCAGCCCCACGGCGTCCGTCCGGACAGCTCGCACACTGTCCAGTTCCTGTGCGGCCAGATGCAGCGCGGTCATGCCCAGCAGCGCCACCACCAACACAAGGAATAGTGCCGACAACAAGGCAATCCCACGCTCCTGCTGTGCTACAGCCATCGGCTGCATGTCCGCACGGTGCTTCATCGATCCCTGCTCCTTATGTCCGCGGCGCCACCTGTTGGCGAAACGACCGTCTTGCATCACCCACGATGAGTTCCAGGTCAGCGACGGCCACCGCTGCGGCATCTGTTGTGAACGCGCCCTCTCGCGTGCGGTACTGGAAGCGCACCTCGCGCAGGTCTCCGCACACCGAGTTTGCCCCGCCATCTACCTGCCGCATCAACTTGACGGTGCCCTTCGCATCCGGCGACACGTAGTACCGCACATCATTCACCACGGACACCTCTGTGCCGGCAGGCACCGCTTCGTTGAGCGGAGCCTCCAGCGTGATCTGTGTCTCCTGTCCATCGCGCGCCAACCGTCCATCAATACAACGAGAGGACGGACAGATTCGGACGCGCTTCCCTTCCACCCACCCACGGCCATCCTCGACAACCAGCTGTGTCTGTCCGGCTGCTGCACCGGTCGACAAGGTGGTGACGAGTCCGGACACATTCGCCGCAAAGCTCATTTCCTCCGGCGTCGTCCGAACCAAGGCCCCGCCTCCACGCGACTCCTCGCGCATCGCCGCACGCACGTCCTGCTCCCATACGGCGAGCCCCAGTCGTGCATCCTGCACAAGACTGATGTCCTGCTGTTGACGCCGGAACGACCCGTCCAGCCGATGCAGCGTCTCAAATGTGACAGCAATCACCACTGTTCCAATGGCCACTGCGCACATCAATTCGAGCAGGCAGAATCCATCTGCCCCAATTCCTCGCCGATTTCTTCGTGGGTTGTTCATATTTCCTCTCATATGCCTAAGTGGAACCGACGAACCGCGGGTTGCCTCGTAGCGTGACAACGGCTACCTCACGCGTTCGCCCTTGTATCGTCCGATACGAGGCAGTTACCCGAATCCAGGCATGACTGCTGCGCGCCAACCCACGAGCGTCGCTCAGCTGCACGGTCCAGGTCAGGTGAATGCCGTCACGGTCTTCCTCGGCACTAAATGTCACAAGGCTCCCACCGCCATCCACCACCCGACTCACCGAACCATCCTGTGCGTTATTGGTAAGCAATTGGTCCCAGGGCCGCACACGCAGCAACTCCAGGCGCGACGACGCTAACGCGGTCGCCTGTGTAGCACGTGCCCCAATGTGCCGCCCCTGCTCCGCCCACGCCAACATCCCAAATCCGGCCACCATTCCAATGCCTGCAATCACGGTTGCGACCATCACCTCGACAAGCGTGAAGCCGTCCAGCCGACCTAGCTGCTGGACCCGTGGCATCGCCTGTGTAAAGAGCGATCGGCTCATGAGACGTGCACCCGTCCCGTAATGGACACTGTAACGGTCCAGCGACGCTCGGCTGATCCTTGAAGCATCAGCCTTTGTGGACTCGCCGTGCGACCACTCGCATAAAACCGAACGACGCCGGTCGCGGGCCAGCCAGTTACCGTGACGCCTCGCCCGCTGAAATCATAGCGACGGATGGTCGTCGGCACCGGCGTGGTGATGGAGTGCTCCAACTTATTTCGACTACCCGCTAAAGCGACTTCTATCGTCTCTCTCCGTGATAAGGCCGCCAAGCGTGCCGTGCGCAGTTCGCTGGCGAATTCCGTCACCACCGCCTGCTCCCGATAGCGTGTCACCATGACGCCGAACTGCGGAATCGCAAGCGCGACCAGCAGCCCGGCAATCGCGAGCACCACGCTGCATTCCACCAGACTGTGCCCGACTTCCGGGCTGCACCCTGTTTGTCTGCGACCATTGACGTTCACGGCACCCGCCTCCTTCCCTCACACCACAGGAGTCAGGCCGAGCATCTTCCACGCGCCGTGCCTGGGAAGCGCACCATCGAGACTGGTGGCACAATTGCCAAGGAACTGGGGAGAGTCTCGTACCTTCGATGGGGGCGTGCTCGCGTCCACGCGCACAAACACGTACGAAGTCGGCAGTGGCAGGTGAGCACAGGACGCGCGCCAGTCCGACTGACGCCAAATTGGATACAGGGAGCCGAACAAAAAGGATACGTAGCAGGGAAAGGCTAGTGCGGAGAGACTACGACTTCTGACTACTGCGTAGGATCGAGCAGCGCCCAATACCAGTCCAAGATCGGCTGGTGGAAGAACAGTGCGAGCACGGCGCCCAGCGCGAGAAAGGGGCCAAAGGGGATATATTCGTCACGCCGTAGCACCTTAAAACCGATGAGGCTGAGGCCTACGATGGAGCCGACGAGAGCGCCGATCATGATCGTCAGGAGCGCCGGACGCCATCCCAAGAACGCCCCCACCATGCCTAACAGCTTGATGTCGCCGCCGCCCATCCCTTCTTTGCCGAAGAGGTAGGGACTGGCAGCCGCCAGGGCCCACAGCAATCCCCCACCCACGACAACACCCAACACACTGTTCAGCAGGCCGACAGGAAGAATAGTTGCAGCACCCACCAGGCCGATGACCATTCCCGGCAGCGTAACGCTATCCGGAATGATGGTATGCGAGAGGTCCGTGCCGGTGATTACCAGCATCGCCGAAAAAAAGACCGCATAGAGGGCGGCCGGTGCGGTCAACCCGAAGTACCAGACGATTGCCACCCAGCCGAGAGCATTGGCCACTTCCACAAGCGGATAGCGCAGGGGAATGGGGTTACGGCACGCGCGACAGCGCCCGCCAAGCACCAGGTAACTGAGGACAGGGATATTGTCGTAGGGAGCAATGGAATGTCGGCACTGCGGGCAGTGCGAGGCGGGCCAGGCAACGGACTCTTCACGCGGCAGGCGATAGATGCAGACATTCAGGAAGCTGCCGACCAAGGCACCGAAGACACCGACCACAAGCAACAGGGTCCCCATCGTAATCCTCTAGGACAGAGCCGGTAGGGGGCTTTTCGTCATAGGCGCACCAGCCTAGGACGGTTGAGCCATTGCGGGTTTTTCCGCATGTCTGAAATACTCCGTCGCGCGTGAGGGCTTCACAACTCCCCTCACTGGGCGATGCCTAAGGAGACTACATTATGGCGAAATCAGCAGGGCGCGCAAAGAAAATCACCGGGACCGTCACACCGCCGCCGCGCAAGAAGCGCCCGGAATCGCTGACGACACGCGAAACGGAAATCCTACAGCTCATCTGGTCGGGATTCAAAAATAAAGAAATCGCGCAACGCTTGAAGATCAGCGTGAAGACCGTCGAGGCGCATCGCGCCAACATGATGAAGAAGATTCGGGTCTCGAATACGGCGCAGCTCCTCAAGTCCGCCATTCAGGGCGGCATGATTCGCGTCCGCTAACCCCGCGCCCGCTGACGCACCACTTCGAAGAACGCGACCGTGGCCGCCGCGGCCGCGTTCAACGAGGCGACTTTCCCGCGCATCGGAATTTTCACTCGTTCGTCGCAGGCCGCCAGCACACCGGGGCGAATCCCCTGCCCCTCGCCGCCGAGCACAAAGCCGACCGGCCCTCGGTAGTCGACCTCCGTGACCAGCTTGCTCGCACTGGCGTCCAGGCCGTACAACCACAGGCCAGCCTCTTTCAGTTGCTCCAAGAGCCGCGTCACATTCGTGACTTGGGCCACGCGAAGATGCTCAACGGCGCCGGCCGAACTTTTCGCCACCGTACCGGTGAGACCGACGGCCCGACGGTCAGGAATCATCACGCCATGCACACCGGCCCCTTCGGCACTACGTAGTACCGATCCGAAATTCTGCGGATCCTGCAAGCCATCAAGCACCGCAACAAACGGCGGCTCTCCTCGGCTGCTCGCAACCCGAAGAATATCGTCCACGCTCGCATACCGCCGCGCAGCGGCGACGCCCACAACGCCCTGATGCCGCGCCCCCTGCGCCAGCCGATCAAGCATGACTTTCGGCTCGACATGCACGGGGACCCGACGGTCGCGGGCGAGCTGCACCACATCCTCTAATTGCCCATGCGAATGCAGCACCAGCAGGCGCATCAGGGGACGGCCGGCCTGCATGGCTTCTGTCACGGCATGAATGCCGTAGAGCACTTCCTCTGGCTCACCGCTTCCAGCGGGTCGTCCCATCGGGCTTATCCTCGATAATGATACCGGCAGCTGCCAACTGCTTCCGAATGTCGTCCGCGCGGGCAAAATCTTTTTTCGCGCGCGCCTCCCTGCGTTCAACTAACCACTGTTCGATCTGTGCATCGGTGACTGTTCCGCCTGCCGCCGAGTGCATATCCACGCCGCCCGCAGCGCTACCATCAGGAGCCGCTTTCTTCGCACCGAATTGCCAGACATCCGATTGAAAGAGGCCGAGCACCACACCCAAGCGACGGAAGGCCTCGCGTGCTTGCCGCCGCGCCGCGGTCGAAAGGCCCTGTTCGAGTAACTTGTTCAGTTCCCCACGAAGCCGTTGCAACTCCGCAATCGCCACGGGCGTGTTCAGATCGTCGTCCATCGCCCGCTCAAACCCATGTCCCGCGCGCTCAACCACGGCCGACACAGAGGCATCTCCGGCAGCCTGTGCACCAGCCGATTCCTTTAAGCGCTCGAACAGATCATAAAATCCGTTCAGCGCGTTCTTTGCCTCACGCAGGCTGGTATCAGAAAAATCCAGCGGCCCACGATAGTGCGTCGCCATCAGGAAATAGCGCAGCACTTCGCCGGTGACGTCGGTCGTCCATCCATCATGCGCCTGCGCACTTTCGAAGATCTCCCGGATGGTGAAGAAGTTCCCCAGGGACTTCGACATCTTCTCTTTGTTAATTTGGACAAAGCCATTGTGCACCCAATAGCGGGCAAACTCCTTCCCTGTGGCGCCGCAGGATTGGGCAATCTCGTTTTCATGGTGCGGAAAAATCAAATCCATCCCACCACCATGGATGTCGAACGTGTCGCCAAGATGATGCATCGACATGGCCGAACACTCGATGTGCCACCCTGGACGCCCCGCTCCCCACGGGCTCGGCCACGAGGGTTCGCCCGGCTTCGCGCCCTTCCACAAAGCAAAGTCCATCGGGTTCCGCTTCCGCTCATCCACATCCACGCGTGCGCCGGCCTGCATCTCATCAAGCTTCCGCTTCGAGAGCCGCCCGTAGGTGGGATACCGTCCCACGTCAAAATACACATCCGCATCCGCGCGATAGGCCAAACCGCGCGCAACCAACGTCTCAACCAAACGGACAATCTCCCCCATATGCTCGGTGGCCTTCGGTTCGACCGAGGGACGACGCACACCCAACCGCCCCATATCCTCATCGTAGGCGGCAATAAACTTCGTCGTCACCGCCTCACAGGACAGGCCCTGTTCCTGGGCCCGGGCGATAATTTTGTCGTCGACATCGGTAAAGTTCTTCACGAAGTCCACAGTGAAGCCGCCATACTCCAGGTAGCGACGCAGCACGTCGAACACCAGCGCGCTCCGCGCATGCCCCAGGTGGCAATAGTCGTACACCGTCACCCCGCACACGTACATGCGGACGCGCTGGGGCACCAACGGCGCAAACTCCTCTTTCTGCCCCGTGAGTGTGTTGAACAACTTCAGCATGACCCTACGCCCCTCCCGAACGGCCCGCGTCGCGACGCGGCCCATGCGCATAGACAAAATATGCAAGCAGCGCGGCGAGCACAACCCCGATCACCACGTCGATCTGGTGAAAATACTCACGCAGCTCGCCCCAGTGCTCGCCCATCACGATGCCGATATAGGCCAACAGCCAGCAAAACGGGAACGCCCCGATAAACGTGTAGACGATGAATCGCCCGACCGGCATGCGTGAGATCCCGGCGGGCAGCGAAATGAAGGTGCGAATCACAGGCAGCAATCGTCCGATCAGGACGGCCCATTGTCCGTATCGCGCAAACCACCGATCCGCCCGATCCAGATCCTCGTGACGGAGCAGGACATAGGGGCCGTAGCGCTCCACAAACGGCCGCCCGCCGTAGACGCCGGCGTAGTAGGCCACCAGCGAACCCAGAACGTTGCCGATGGTGCCCGCCAACGTGACACCCAACAGCGAAAACTGCCCGGACAACACGAGATAGCCCGAAAAGGGCATGATGATTTCGCTGGGCAACGGAATGCAGGCGCTCTCAATCGCCATGGTCACGACAATCCCCGCGTAGCCCAGGCGCGAAATCGTCGCGATGATGAATCGGCTCAACTCGGCCACAATGGCTTCAATCAGCTGGCCGATCATGCGGGAGACTCCGATCGTGGTTGCCGCTTGGTGCGAGCGGGCGCGGTGGCGCATCGGGCATCGGGCTGAAACGGCGCCCACATCCGTACCTGCTGCAAGGCTGCCTCGTGGGTCATGTCCAAGTGAAGTGGAGTCACGGACACATACCCGGCCGCCACTGCCGCATAATCCGAATCGGCCTGGCGTTTCCACGTAATTCGCGTGCCGGCGATCCAATAGTAGGGCCGACCGTGCGGATCGATCTTTTCGACGATGGGATTATCAAAGCGGCGTCGACTGAGGCGTGTCACGCGCAGGCCCTTAATGCTGCGACGCGGCCTATTTGGAACGTTCACGTTCAGCAACGTCTCCGGCGGCAAGCCATGCTGTAGCACGGCCCGGGCCACCACCTGGGCATAGGCGGCCGCCACCGCAAAGCGAAAAGTCCCGGCGCCATCCTGCGATACCGCAATCGAAGGCAGACCGAGAATCGTGCCCTCCATGGCCGCGGCCACCGTGCCTGAGTAGGTCACGTCGTCACCTAGATTCACCCCGCGATTGACGCCGGACACAACCAGCGCAGGACGAGTCGGCAGCACCTGCGTCACACCGAGGTTGACGCAATCGGTCGGCGTGCCGTTGACCGAAAACCATCGCCGTCGCAGGGATGTGAGGCGCAACGGCTTGTGCAGCGTGACAGAATGGCCCACCGCCGTCCGCTCCCGATCCGGCGCCACCACCCACACGGTCCCAAGCTCAGCCAAGGAATCGGCCAAGGCCTCGATCCCCGGCGAGGTAATCCCATCATCGTTGGTGACTAAAATGGTAGGGCGCACCGTGCGCACACAAAAAAAGCTGCCCTGGGGCAGCTTTCAGCCTTCCATGCCTATCTCGTCGGCGAGGTCCAACGCATCAGCCGCGTACGGCCTCAGCTGAAGCACCCTGCCGACACACAGACGAACTGGTCGGGGCGGCGGGATTTGAACCCACGACCCCTCGCACCCCAAGCGAGTGCGCTACCGGGCTGCGCTACGCCCCGACGTCATTCGTGTTGCGTCTGATCCTGTACGAGCGGGCGGGGCCATCCCCACACGTTCGACGGTTGCCGTTATTGCGCCCCGGCTCTGGTATGCACATCCAGCAGGCGAAGAATGGCCTGCAAATCCCCGCGCAAACGCGTGGCAATCTCGCGCGGCGACTTTTTTGCCTGCGCATGACGCCCGCGACGCGCCCAAAACCGCTTCACCCCTTCCAGCGTATGCCCTTCATCGTAGAGCATCCGCCGAATTTCCAAGACCGTCTCGATATCCCGCTGCACGTATAAGCGCTGATTCCCGCGACTCTTCTTCGGTTTGAGAAAGCTGAATTCCGATTCCCAAAACCGCAGGACGTACGCCGGCAGCTTCGTCATCACACTGACTTCACCGATTTTGTAAAACACCTTCGTCCCCAGCACCGGCTCGGGGCTTGCGGCGGACCTCCTCGACATCGGCGTCGCGGTGGTGAGTTCCATCAAGAGTTCACGTACTTCTTAAACACTTGGCTTGGACGGAATGTGACGACGCGGCGCGGGGTGATCCCGATTTCTTCGCCGGTTCGCGGATTGCGTCCCTTTCGCGGCCCCTTGCTGCGCACGATGAAATTTCCAAATCCGGCGATCTTGACCGATTCGCCCTTGTTCAGCACGGCTTTCAGCATGTTCAGAATCAGTTCGACGATATCCGCGGCCTCGTTCTTGGAGATCCCGACCTGTTTGAAAATCTCGTTCGCGATGTCCGCCTTTCTCATGCATCCCCCCTGCTGACTCGATAACCGCGCCCTGCGAATGAGAAATTTTCACATAAGTTACGCGAGGTTATCGACGCTGTCAAGGGAAACTCCTACGAACCTCGACGGGTCCGACGCGGGGCGTCTCGATCGCGCCGCAGCAGTTTATATTCAATACCGTCGGCCAGCGCCTGCCAGCTCGCCTCCATAATGTTGGCGGAGACGCCGACGGTTCCCCACTTTTCTTTCTGATCGCCGGACTCGATCAGCACGCGCACCTTGGCTTCCGTGCCGTGACTCGCCGCAAGCACACGCACTTTATAATCGAGCAGCCGCACTTCGCGCAGCTCCGGATAGAACTTTTCCAAGGCCTTACGTAGCGCGTGGTCGAGCGCATTGACGGGGCCGATGCCCACCGCCGCAGTGTGCTCCACTTCCTGCCCGACCCGCACCATCACCGTCGCCTCAGAGCGCGCCGTCAGATCGTCCTTCCCCTGCTCGACAATCACGCGGAACCCGACCAATTGGAACGACGGCTGATGCGTACCCAGCGCCGTTCGCACCAACAATTCGAACGAGCCTTCAGCCCCTTCGTATTGATAGCCCTCGCTTTCACGCGCCTTCAGCGTCGCCAGCAGTTCGTGCGTCGCCGCCTGATCCTTATCCAACGCGATGCCGAACGCCTCCACCTTCGCCAGGAGGCCGCTACGTCCCGCCGCATCCGACACGAGGAAGCGTTGGCGATTCCCCACCAGCTCCGGCCGCACATGCTCGTAGGTCGCCGCGTTCTTCTGCACCGCGTGAATATGCACGCCGCCCTTGTGCGCAAAGGCCGAATCGCCGACATAGGGTTGATGCTTATCCGGCACGAGATTCGCGATCTCCGCCACAAAGTGCGAGACCTCCCGCAAGCGCGCCAGTTGCGGTCCCAGCACGGGGCGCCCCATCTTCAATTGCAGATTCGGCAGGATCGAACAGAGGTTCGCATTGCCGCAACGCTCGCCGATGCCGTTGATCGTCCCCTGCACCTGGCGCACGCCCGTTTCCAGCGCAACCACGGAATTCGCCACCGCCATGTCGCAGTCGTTATGCGCATGAATACCTAAAGGCACACCGAGCATGCGATGCACGAGGCTGCAGATCTCGCGGATCTCCCAGGGCATCGTCCCGCCGTTGGTGTCGCACAATATGACCCGTTCTGCGCCGGCCTCCACCGCGCGCTGCAGCGTGGACAGGGCGTATTCGGGATCCATCTTATATCCGTCGAAAAAGTGTTCCGCGTCATAGAACACGCGCCGACCTTTCGACTTCAGATACTCCACGGACTCGCCGATCAAGTCCAAATTCTTCCCCAGCGAAATCCCTAAGGCGTCCGTCACGTGCAACGGCCAGCTCTTCCCGAACAAGGTGATCGTGCTCGTCTCCGCGGCAAGCAACGCCTGCAGATTGGGATCTTTCTGCACGGGATTTGTGGCTTTGCGGGTCGAGCCGAACGCCACCACCGTGGCGCGGGCGAGCGGCACCGTCTTGATGAGGCGGAAGAACTCAATGTCTTTGGGATTCGCGCCGGGCCAGCCGCCCTCGATGAAGTCCACGCCCAACTCATCGAGCCGTCGGGCGACCAAGACCTTATCGTTAGCGGAGAAGCTGACGTCTTCCGACTGCGCGCCGTCGCGGAGCGTCGTGTCGTAGACCTCCAGCGCGCCACGTTCAGGAGACGTGGCGGCGGGAACTACCGCCGAAAGAGCGGCCGTCCGATGTGTGCGCGTGCGGCGTGCCATGGTGATGGTGTTACAACAGGATCGTGCAGGTGACGGGAGTTACGACGCGCGTGCGGCATCCAGCTCGAACGCGGAGTGCAGGGCGCGCATCGCCAGTTCCATGTACTTTTCTTCGATGACGCAGGAGATTTTGATTTCCGACGTGCTGATCATCATGATGTTGATGCGCTCGCGGGAGAGCACCTCGAACATTTTGGCGGCGACGCCCGAATGCGACCGCATCCCGACGCCCACCAACGAGACCTTCGCGATCGATTCCGTGACCGCCACGGACTTGGCGCCGACGGAGGTCGCCACCCGTTCGATCAGCTCCACGGATTTGGCCAAATCGACACGCGGCACCGTAAACGAGATATCGGTCAGGCCCGCCTGGCTCACGTTCTGGATGATCATGTCCACAATGATGTGGCCCTCGGCGACCGGCCCGAAGACATTCGCGGCGATCCCCGGGTTGTCAGGCACGCCGACGATCGTGATCTTGGCTTGATTCCGATCGCCGCTCACCCCCGACACCATCACCCGTTCCATGTCGGCATCTTCTCGTGTCACCAGCGTTCCCTTTCCCTCTTTGAAACTCGACTGCACTTCGATCGGGACATTGTACTTCGCCGCAAATTCCACCGACCGACTCTGCAACACCTTGGCGCCGAGGCTGGCAAATTCCAGCATTTCTTCGTACGACACGCGGTCCAGGCGGCGCGCTGCGGGTACCACGTTCGGATCGGCCGTATAGACCCCATCCACATCCGTAAAAATAATGCAGCGGTCCGCGTGCAAGGCGCCCGCTAACGCCACCGCCGTTAAATCCGACCCGCCGCGCCCGAGCGTCGTCACATCGTTCTGGGCATTGATGCCTTGGAAGCCCGCCACCACCGGCACGACGCCCTGATCCAACGCCTGCCGCAACCGCTCCGCCGTCACACGTGTGATCCGCGCCTTCGTATGCGCGCTGTCGGTCATAATGCCGACCTGCCGTCCCGTATAGGAACGCGCGTCGATCCCGCGCGCACGCAACGCCATCGCTAAGAGTGCGATCGTGACCCGCTCGCCGGTCGAGAGCAACATGTCGAGCTCGCGCTCGTCGGGCCGCGCCGTCACCTCGTTGGCCAGGCGGATCAAACGATCCGTCTCCCCGCTCATGGCGGAGAGCACCACCACGACCTTGTGCCCCTCGCCATGCGCCTTCGCCACGCGGTCGGTGACACGATGAATGCGCTCGACCGACCCTACCGACGTTCCGCCGTATTTATGTACGATCAATGCCATCGTCGCCGACTACCTATTTCCGCACCAGCCGCACCAGCAACTTCAACGCATCGCGGGCGGCTCCGCCCGCGCCTGTGGCATGGCGCTCACTGAACCCGATCCCCGGTGTCCGCTCCGCCGTCGCCCCGCCTTCCGCCATCGTGGCCAACGCTTGATAGGTGGCCTCACGCGGTGTGCCCGGCTGCTCACAGGGGTCGCACACCAACAACACCCGGCTCGGGCCGGACTTCGCCAGCGCCTGCACCAGCGGGCCGACCACGTCACGATCGAACGCTTCGATAGCGGCGGTCGTCGGCACCCCGTCGGCACCGGACTCGGAACCCTGCAGCGTCGTGGCGTTGACGTGCACATACACAAAATCGCGTCGGCTCAGTTCGTCCACCGCATGCCGCCCGAGCGCGCGCAGCGTCTCGAGGCCCTGCACGTCGTCCTCAATGTCCACGCTCTGAAATCCCGCGGAGATCCCCAAGCCCTTGTGCAGCGGACTGGTCGACACCATCGACCCGGACACGCCCAGCCTGTCCGTCACCGGCGGCCACTGCGCGGCACGCCCTTGTCCCCACAGCCACACGCAGGTCGCCGTCGGTTGCTTGGCCTCGCGGCGATCCAGGTTCACCGGATGGTCGCGCAGCAGCACCATCGACACATCCATCAGCTTGCGTAACAGATCGTCGCCGTCGCCGGTCGGCAAATATTCGCCGACCGCATGCCCTTCCACCGTCTGCGGATCGCGCGAGGCGGCGCGCGATTTCCCGTTCACCCACACCATGTAATGACGCGATCCCGTGCCGGGATAAAATTGAATCGTCTCCGAGCCCATGCCTTCGTTCAGCGCGTCGATCAATTCGCGGGCCGATTCGGTGTCGATATTTCCCGCCATTGCGTCGTCGAGCACGGCCAGCGGCGACAGCTTCTTGGCATCCACGTTGGCCTGCCGCCCGCTTGGAGCATGCTCTGAGCGCAGCGTCACGAATTGCGCGCGGTACACGACATCATGTTCACCGACGGAAATTCCGAGGCCGACCGCTTCCAACGGAGCCGGGCCGGTCGAAAACTTCTTAGGATCGTAGCCCAACACACTCAAGCCGGTCAGCTCGCCCATCGGCGCCGAGCCTTCCACGGGTACCGCCACCCACCCGAACTCCCCGGTGCGGGCCAGCCGGTCCATGTGCGGCGTCGCCGCCGCCTCCAGCCACGAGGGGCTTTCCCCGGACTCGCCTGCCCGACGCACAAACCCTTCACCGTGAATGATCAAATATTTCATACGCGCCACAGCACCTGTCTACACACGCAACAGCCGCGCGACCTCCTCGCGGCTGGCTTTGACCGTTGTAGGTTGGACCGACACCTTCATCGCTGTATCCGGATCTTTCAACCCATGTCCCGTCAGCGTACAGACGACCACTTCCCCTTCGTGCAGCTTCTTCTCCCGCCACATCTTAGCGATCCCCGCCACGGACGCCGCCGACGCCGGCTCGCAGAACACACCCTCTTCCTGCGCCACCATCCTGAAGGCTTCCAGAATTTCCTCGTCCGTCACCATGTCGATCAGGCCGGAGGATTCGCGCACCGCCGCCAACGCGGACTGCCAACTGGCCGGATTACCGATTCGGATCGCCGTCGCAATCGTCTGCGGCTGCTCCACCACATGCCCGAGCACGATCGGCGCGGCGCCCGCAGCCTGGAAGCCGAACATGCGCGGCACGCGCGAGACTTGCCCCGCCGTACGATATTCCGTGTAGCCCTTCCAATAGGCCGTAATGTTTCCCGCGTTCCCCACGGGCAAGGCATGGATGGTCGGCGGCTCGCCCAGCTGATCGCACACCTCAAAGGCGGCCGTCTTCTGCCCTTCAATCCGAAACGGATTCACCGAATTGACCAATTCAATCGGATGCGTGTCGGACAACTCCTTCACGATCGTGAGCGCCTGATCGAAGTTGCCTTCGATCTGAATCACCGTCGCCTGATGCATCATCGCCTGCGACAATTTCCCAAGGGCGATCTTCCCGGCTGGGATCAACACGTAGACGGCGAGCCCCGCGCGCGTGCCATAGGCCGCAGCGGAGGCGGAGGTGTTTCCCGTCGAGGCGCAGATCACGGCCTTCACGCCCGCTTCGCAGGCCTTCGAAATGGCCATGGTCATCCCGCGGTCCTTGAACGAGCCGGTGGGATTCGCGCCCTCCACCTTGAGGAACATCCGCACCCCCGGCGCGATCTTCGCCGCCAAGCGCGGCGCGGGCACCAGCGGGGTGTGCCCTTCCAACAAGGTCACCACCGGCGTCTTGTCCGTCACGGGAAGAAACTTCCGGTACTCTTGAATTAGTCCACGCCACCCAGTCATGACCGCCCCACTACCTCTCTGCCTTGCCGTCGTCTCTGTTTCAGGACGCGCCGCGCTCGGCGCATCGACGCCGACCGGCCTCGCTATTCGTCCGGACCTTCCACGCGAATCAGCGTCGTCGGCTCGGACACGAACGGCATGCGATTGATCTCGCGCAGCGCGCTCTGGACGGCGCGTTCCGTCGCCTGATGCGTGCGAATGACCACCGGTACCGTCTGCCCGTCCTTCCGACCCTGCTGTAGGACCGTTGAAATACTGATGCCCTGCTGCCCGAGCACGCCTGCAATCTGCGACAGCACCCCGGGCTGATCCACCACCATGAAGCGCAAATAATAGAGCGACGAAATGTCCGCCATCGGCCGCACGCGCAGCGGACGCCGCTGATCCTGCTGAAAGGACGCCGGCGGCACACGCCCGATGCCGCCCGTGAGCAGATTGCGCGCAATCGCCAGAATATCGCTCACCACCGCGCTGCCCGTCGGCATGGAGCCGGCGCCGCGGCCGTAGAGCATCACATCGCCGACCGCATCGCCCACCACTTGAATGGCGTTATACACGCCGTTCACCTGGGCCATGGGACTGTTCACCGGGATCATCGTCGGATGCACCCGCGCGTCGATCTCGCCGTCCGCGAGCTTGGCGATCCCCAGCAGCTTGATCGCATAGCCGAATTCCTTGGCATACGCAAAATCCAGTGGGGTCAGCTTGGTAATGCCCTCGGTGGCAATGTCCTTCACGTTCACCGGGGTCCCGTAGGCCAGGTTGACCATGATGGCCAGCTTATGCGCCGAATCGATCCCCTCCACGTCGAACGTGGGGTCCGCCTCCGCATAGCCTTTGCGCGTCGCGTCCTGCAGAACGTCGGCGAAGCTGCGGTTTTCCTGCGTCATCTGCGTGAGGATGTAATTCGACGTGCCGTTGATGATGCCGTAAATCGACAGGACGCGATTGGCGGCAAAACCCTCCGTCAAGGCGCGGACGATCGGAATACCGCCGCCGACGCTGGCTTCAAATCCCAGGTCGATCCCGCGCCGCGTCGCCGCCTCAAAAATCTCTTCACCGTGCACGGCCAGCAGCGCCTTATTGGCGGTGACCACATGTTTACCCTTGCCGATGGCCTCCAGCATCACGCGCTTGGCCGCGTCGTATCCGCCGATCAGTTCGACGACGATATCGATCGCCGGATCATCCAGCACAGCCTTACTGTCGGCCACCAGCACACCGGGCGCGAGCGCCACGCCGCGATCCCGCGTCACGTCCAGATCGGCGATGCGAATCAAGTCCACCGGCACCCCAACGCGGCGCTGGATCAGCGCGGCATTGTCGAGCAGGACCTTCGCGACGCCGCTGCCGACCGTGCCGAAGCCGATGATGCCGACACCGATCCGTGCCTTCTGTCGTTGCCCCACCGTCACTTTTTCGGCCCTTCCAATTTCAAGGCGCGCTTGATGCCGCGCACAGCCTGTCGTGTCCGATGCTCATTTTCCACGAGCGCAAACCGCACATATTCGTCGCCGCCCTCGCCGAACCCGATGCCGGGCGACACCGCCACCTTCGCCTGTTTAAGCAGCAGCTTGGAAAATTCCAACGAGCCCATTGCGCGATAGGCAGGCGGAATGCGCGCCCAGACAAACATCGTGGCGCGCGGCATCTCGACTTCCCAGCCGATCCGGTTCAATCCGTTCACCAACACATTGCGCCGCTTCTGATAGCGGGCGACCGTGTCCTTCACGCAATCCTGCGGACCGTTCATCGCGATGATGCTGGCGATCTGCACCGGCTGAAAAATGCCGTAGTCCAAATAGCTTTTGATTTTCCCCAGCGCGCCGATGATTTCCTTGTTGCCGACACAGAAGCCTACACGCCAGCCCGGCATGTTGTAGCTCTTGGAGAGCGTGAAAAATTCCACACCGATGTCCTTCGCACCGGGGACCTCCAGCAGGCTGGGCGCCCGGTACCCGTCAAACACCAGATCGGCGTAGGCATAGTCGTGCACGACGATGAGATCGTGCTCCTTCGCAAACGCCACGACCTTCTTGAAAAAGTCCAGATCGACCACCGCCGTGGTGGGATTATGCGGGAAATTCAGCACCAGCACCTTCGGGCGCGGCAACGTCTGCTTGTAGGCCTGCAACAGATCGTCGAAGAAATCGCTATCCGGCCGCAGCGGCACCCCGCGGACTTCGCCGCCGGCGATGATCACGCTGTACATATGGATCGGGTACGTCGGCGTGGGCGTGAGCACCACGTCGCCGGGGCCGATCATGGCCAGCGCCAAGTGCGCGATGCCTTCCTTCGAGCCGATGGTGACGATCGCTTCGCTTTCGGGATCGAGGTCGACGTTGCAATTGCGCTTGTACCAGGTCGTGATCGCGTGCCGAAGCTTGGTGATGCCGCGCGACGCCGAGTAGCGATGATTGACGCCTTTTTTCGTGGCCTCCAGCATCTTCTCGACGATGTGCGGCGGCGTCGGCTCATCGGGATTGCCCATCCCGAAGTCGATGATATCTTCGCCGCGACGACGCGCCTCCTGCTTGAGGGCTTGCACCACGGCAAACACGTAGGGTGGCAAGCGCTTGAGCCGATAAAAATCCATCATGGGCATTGGACGAACCGATCCACGCGTTGAAAGTGAGTCATGAGATGTTGGAGAGGGCCTATTCTAGTTAAGGCCCTTAACATAGTCAATTTGTTGGGAAACTGGCCGTTCACCCGCCCCACCCACCAGCCGGAACCTCGCGGTGCGGACGACGCGCGGGACACGATCGCCGCTCCCGATTGCCGCGTCCCGCATGCGCGACGGCCTTGTGACAAGCACGGACTGCTATGCCATAATGCCGCCCCGTTTCCCAAGGTGTATTCGCCGACCCCACACCCAGGCACCGGCCTGCGCAGAGTGGGTGGCGTCCGCGAGAAGAGGAGGAGAAGCGTCGTGGCACGGTTAGGCGTCAATGTCGATCATGTGGCAACGGTCCGTCAAGCGCGGGGGGGCGTGGACCCGGATCCCGTCGAAGCGGCCCTGTTGGCGGAATCGGCCGGGGCCGACGGCATCGTCGTGCATTTGCGCGAGGATCGCCGCCATATCCAAGACCGCGACCTCATGCTCCTCAAGGACATCCTCAAGACCAAGCTGGACCTGGAAATGGCGCCGGAAGAGGCCATCGCGAAAATTGCGCTGACCGTCAAGCCCCATTTAGTCACGCTCGTCCCGGAACGCCGTCAGGAATTGACGACCGAGGGCGGACTCGACGTGATCGGGCAGCGAGAGCGCATCGAAAAAATCGTCCACCTGCTGCGCGACAGCGGCATCCCCGTCAGCCTCTTTATCGAGCCGGACCTCAACCACGTGAAAATCGCCCACAAGCTGTCGGCCGATTATGTGGAATTGCACACGGGCCGGTATGCCAACGCGCGCCTGGCGAAGGAAGAGCAGGCGGAGTTCGACAACATTTCCCAAGCCGCCAAGCTCGCCTTCAAGCTCGGCATGGGCGTCAACGCCGGGCACGGCCTGCACTATCGCAACACCAAACGGCTCACGCAGATCCCTGAGATTGTCGAGTACAACATCGGGCACAGCATCGTGGCACGCGCGGTCCTCGTCGGGTTCGAACGTGCCGTGCGCGAAATGAAGCAACTCGTCGGCTAAGCGCGTCCCGCAAGCGCTCGCTACGTCCTACACGCATCGGCAGGATTCCGTGACCACGGGCCTGCCCGAGCGTGCCGAACCGCACCACCATGAAACTCGTCACCGCTGCGCAGATGCAGTCGCTCGACCGCCGCACGATCCAGGAGGCGCGTGTGCCCAGCCTCACGCTCATGGAGCGCGCGGGCGTCGGCACCGTCACCATGATGGAACAAACGTTTGGCCCGCTCCGCGGCACCCGCGTCGCCATCCTCTGCGGCAAGGGGCACAACGGCGGGGACGGACTGGTCATCGCCCGCCATCTTCTTAAGCGCGGGGTGCGAGTCACGGTGTGGTTGCTCCATCCGCCGACGGAGCTGGCCAAGGATACGCAGACCATGCTCAGCCGCTTTCGTCGGGCAGGCGGCGCACGGCTGATTCAGCACCTCACGACCGCCGCCGATTGCGCGGCCGCGCTGGCCGCAAGCACGTACGTTGTCGATGCGCTGCTTGGGACCGGCCTCTCCAATCCTGTGCGCGGACTCTACGCCGAGACGATCGCGGCCATGAACGAGAGGGGACGACCGATCGTGGCAGTCGATCTTCCCTCCGGCCTGCATGCGGACTGCGGCGACCGCCTGGGCGCCACCGTGCTGGCCACCCTGACGGTCACCTACGGCGCACCGAAGCTCGGGCTCTTTCTGGGTGACGGCATCGACTGCGCGGGCACCGTCCACGTGGTCGATATCGGCATTCCCAGCGCCTACGTCGACGCGGTCGAGTCCTCCGTGTCCCTGCTGACACGCGAGCAGGTCGCGGCACAGCTGCCGCAACGTCGTCGATCCGCTCATAAGGGCAGCATCGGACATGTCGGCATTATCGCCGGGTCCATCGGTAAAACCGGCGCGGCGGCGCTGGCCGCGAAGGCGGCCGCAAGGGTCGGCGCCGGACTCGTGACCATCGCCACGCCCACGAGCGTGCAACCGACGGTGGCGAGCCTGCTGCTCGAAGCCATGACGGTACCGATGCCGGAGACCGCGACGCAGGCCCTGTCTGCTGCGGGTATCGACGCGCTGCTGGCTTTTGCCGCAACACGCACGGCCGTCGCCATCGGTCCGGGGATCGGCCAAGACCCGGACACGGCCGATGCCGTGCGCCGATTTCTTCCCGCCGTCACGGTGCCCTGTGTCGTGGATGCCGACGCGTTGAACGCGGCCGCTGCCGACCCGTCCCTCTGGGCGCGCTGCACAGCCCCGATGATCGTGACCCCGCACCCGGGTGAAATGGCGCGGCTCTGCGGACTGGCTCGCGGCAGCGACGTGAATCGTGACCGGCTGGGCCTCGCGCGCCGCGTGGCGAAGGACTATGGCGTGATCGTCGTCCTGAAAGGCGCGCGCACGATCATCGCCAATCCCGACGGACAGGCGGCCATCAATCCTACCGGCAATCCGGGCATGGCGACGGGCGGCACCGGTGATGTGCTGACGGGCACGATTGCGGGCCTGCTCGCGCAAGGACTCTCGCCCTGGGATGCGGCCTGCACCGGCACCTATCTCCACGGCCTCGCCGGAGACTTGGCGGCACAGGCGATCGGCGCCATCGGGCTCATAGCCGGCGATGTGATTGAACAGCTTCCCCATGCCTACACGTCGCTCCGCGCATAAAAAATCCCCGCCAGGGACAGGCCGCGCTAGGTCGGCTCCACGGCCGCGCGCCGGAGGCCTGACGACGCGGAGCAAATCCACATCCGTTGATCCTCCCCCCTGGACGCAACGACTCTCGTCGCCGGACGCGACAACGCGGCTCGGCGCGACCATTGCCGCGCAGCTCACCGGCGGTGAAGTGCTGGCGCTGCACGGCGACCTCGGCGCGGGTAAAACGCAGCTCGTGCGAGGGATGGCCGAAGGGCTGGGCGCCGATCCCGACCAGATCGCGAGCCCGACGTTCGTGCTGATTCATGAATACCGAGGCCGCCTCCCGCTGGCGCACATCGACCTGTACCGACTCGCGTCACCCGAGGAGCTTGACCATCTTGGGTGGGCCGACTATCTTGACGGACGTTGGATTGTGGCGGTCGAGTGGGCGGAGCATGCAGGCCCGCTACTGCCGGATGATCGACTGGCAGTGCACCTCCAGCATCGCGGTGCCCGCGTTCGCCTCGTCACCTGCACCGCCACCGGCCCCGCGTCGGCAGCGTTGCTGGCGAAGATTCGCGCCGCCGTGCAGTCCGGACGCCGGTCGGCGTCGGCTCGACCCGCGTCACCAGGCCCGCGCATATCTCCTCCGCGAAAGGCGTCCCGATGATTCGTGTGATGCTGGTCGGGCTCCTGCTGCTGCTCTCCTTGGCGTTCTTTCTCCAGAACCAAGAGCAGGAAGTGACGCTCCATTACTTTTTCGGCCTCATGTCGGTGTCGACTCCCATCTACACGCCGATTCTCTCAGCCTTTGTCGTGGGCGTCCTCGTCGCGGGCATTCTGCTCTTCCCCGCCTGGCTGAACGGGCGGATTGAACTGCGGCGGCGCACGCAAGCGCTGCAAGACGCCGAGGCCGACCTGGAACGACTTCGCACGTCCCTCAGCACCGCGGTCCATGGCCAGCACAGCGCCTCCGCGCGTCTCGACGAGCAGGACGGCTTCGATGGCTGACGGCGACGCCTCGCCGCTGATGCGGCAGTATCTCGAGATCAAAGCCGCCCATCGCGACGCCATTCTCTTTTTCCGGGTCGGCGATTTTTACGAGATGTTCTATCGCGACGCGGAAGAGGCGTCGCGCCTCCTCAGCATCGCCCTTACCTCACGAGACAAAAACAGCCCCGAACCCGTTCCGCTCTGCGGCGTCCCGTTCCACGCGGCCACCGGATACATCGCGAAGCTGCTCAAAGCCGGACGCACGGTTGCGCTCTGCGAGCAGGTGGAAGATCCCAAGCTGGCCAAGGGCCTGGTCCGCCGCGAAGTCGTCCGCCTCTACACGCCAGGTACGCTGCTCGACGCGGACCTGCTGCCGGCGACGGAAACGTCCTGCTTGGCCGCGCTCTGTTGCGCAGGGCCGACGGCGGGATCGGGGCCGCTGTCGCGTATCGGCCTCGCCACCCTCGACGTGTCGACCGGCGCGTTTGCGCTCTGCCAATTTGACGGCGAGCGTGCCACCGCGCAGGCCATGGATGAACTGCATCGCGTGGAGCCGAAAGAACTCTTGCTGCCGGACCCGCTCCCCGCCGGCCTCGCTCCGCGTGTGAGTGAGCTTCGACGCTGTCGCCTCAGCGCACAAGCGGCCACACGCTTCGACCTTGCTGCGGCGAGGGCCGCGCTCCAAAAGCAATTTCCGGCCGAGGCCGTGGAGCCGCTGCACGATTCAACCACCGAAGAGGGTTGCCGTGCGGCGGGCGCGATCCTCAGCTATCTCCGCGACACCCAGCCGAATACCGACCTGCGCCATTTGCGTCGATTGGATATCCGACAGAGCTCCGACGCCATGCAGCTCGACGCGATGACGATTCGCAATTTGGAACTCGTGCGCCCGCTCAACGAGGGCGCAAGCGGCGACGAACGCGGGCCGTCAACCTTGCTCAGCGTGCTGGACCACACCGTCACGGTCCTGGGCGGCCGACTGTTGCGCGAATGGATCGTCCGCCCGCTCGTGCACCTGCCGAGCATCGTCGAGCGCCTGGATGCCGTAGATGAACTACGCAGCCGCATGGAGCTGCGCCTCGGGTTGCGAACCGGCCTGAAAGCCGTGCAGGACATTGCGCGTTTGTCGAGCCGCATTGCCGTAGGTCGTGCGTCACCGCGCGATCTGCTGGCATTGAAGCTCTCACTCGAGGCGCTGCCGACTCTGGCCGCGCCGCTCGCGCAGTTGCAGGCGAGCCGATTCAAACAGATTGCCGAGGCCTGGGACGCGGCGGCGGATCTGACCGAGCGGATTGCGCAAGCGCTGTACCCCGACGCCCCGGCGTTGGCACGGGACGGCGGCGTGATTCGGGACGGCTACCATCCCGAGGTGGACACGCTCCGAGCGGCGATGCGCGACGGGAAGCAATGGCTCGTGGAACTCGAAGCAACGGAACGGGCACGAACCGGCATCGACTCGCTGAAGGTCCGCTACAACCAGGTCTTCGGCTACTACCTGGAAGTGACGAAGGCGAATCTAGCCAAGGTGCCGCCGGACTACGTTCGCAAGCAAACGCTCGTCAACGCCGAACGGTTCATGACGGCCGAGTTGAAAACATTGGAGGAGCGGATTACCGGGGCGGAAGGCAAGCTCACGGCGCTGGAGCTGCAGCTGTTCGACCAACTCGTGCAGGATCTGGCGGCGCACACGGGGCGCCTGCAAGACATTGCCGCGCGCGTGGCGATCCTGGATGCGCTAGCCTCGCTGGCCGAGGCGGCCGCGCTCAATCGTTACGTCCGGCCGGAGCTGGACCGCTCCGCCACCATCCAGATCATCGCCGGTCGACACCCCGTCGTCGAACGGTTGGGCCTTGCCCACGGCTTCATCCCGAACGATACCCGGCTCGACGACCAAGACCATCGCGTGCTGATTCTCACCGGCCCCAACATGGCCGGCAAAAGTACGTACCTGAGACAGGTTGCCCTCGTCGTCCTGATGTCGCAGCTCGGCTCCTTCGTCCCTGCGACGAGCGCGCATATCGGCGTGGTGGATCGCGTCTTCACGCGCGTGGGGGCCTCGGACAATCTCACGGCCGGCCAGAGCACCTTCATGGTGGAAATGACGGAAGCGGCCCACATTCTCACGCATGCCACGCCGCAGAGCCTGATCCTGTTGGATGAGATCGGGCGTGGCACCAGCACCTACGACGGCTTGAGCCTCGCGTGGGCCATCACGGAATACATTCAGAACCCGGCGCAGGTGGGTGCGCGCACCCTGTTCGCCACGCATTACCATGAGATGACGGCCTTGGCGGATCAGCTTCCCGGCGTGCGCAACTACCGCGTGGCGGTACAGGAGCGGGACGGCGATGTGTTGTTCCTGCGCAAAATCGTGGCGGGAGGGGCAGACCGCAGCTACGGTATCCATGTCGGCAAATTGGCCGGGCTACCCGCGGCTGTGATTACGCGCGCCCAGGAAGTGCTTCGAGGCTTAGAAAAGACAGGCTCGTCACCTCAAGGCCAAGCACAGGCTGAAGCGGTGGCCATCCCTGATACGGGGCAGGTGTCGTTCCTTGATCCGCCTCCAGCCCCTCCGGCTCCAGAACCTAATCCCATCCTAGAGGATGTTCGCCGACTGGATCTGTTCTCCATGACACCGCTGGATGCGCTAAATTACCTCGCCGACATCAAACGGCGACTCGACGCCTGAAGTGGTAGGAAAGATCCTTCTGGGGAAACCGCTCTAAGTAGGGCCAGATCTCTGCCCTCCAATCTCAGTCCGGCCCCCTCTCTACGCTCCAACACCTTGCCCCCGACCGCTCATCAAATGGCCTCGCTAACAACCCACACCCCCCTACCCATTCGCGCCCTTATCGATTTATTGCGATGGATCCCCTCACCGGGTCTCTCACTGATGCAGCCACCCAATGCCCAACGACCCAGTACTTGATCGATCAGTGCCGACTATTCCCTCACTCTCATCTGCACACTCACAGGCACCCTCACCCTAATCATACTCCGATACTCGACTACTGCCCTTTACCTCGCCGCCCCCCTGTCTTTGCCTCCGCATGGATGGGGCACCGCTGCGGCTCCTGATGGCACCATCGAAAACTCTTCCACGCAGTAGACATCCAAGGCAGTATGCATCCTTGCGCTCACACCCCTTTATCAGAAAATCCCACGATAAAATTGCCTTAGGATTGGCAGAGCATTTGACTCCTGACCCCTTATATAAGAGCCGAAAAGCAAAGGGGCGGCTCCTTCATGGAAGGAGCCGCCCCTTGCGAAACCCATCAAGCGATGCTGGGTTTAGTGGTGACCGCCGGCCTTGTTGTACTCAGCCGTCCAGGGAATCATCCCGGCGACAGGCTGCCCGCCGGGGATCATGACATCGTATTGCATCAACACGGTGTCGGCACCCTTCGGGGAGGTGTTCAGGCCCTGCTTGGCCTTGGCACAACCAGCATCAGTCACTTCATCCTTGCCCGGCCCGCACTCCTTCAAGCGCAGCGCGGAGATGCTCTTGTACTTGCCAGGCGCACCGGAATTTTCATCCAACTTCTTGATCGAGGAAATCACGCGATGGTTCTGTTCCGTCTCCTGCGCGACGAACTCCACCAACGTGGTCTTGGAACCTTCCGGCACTTCCTTGGCTGCAGCCGGACCGGAGTGCGGACGGGCCATGCCTTTGATTTGATCCCACACTTCCTTGTTGGCCGCGTAGAACTTGAGGTTCTTACCCGGATGCACCTTCTGCCACCAGAGTCCGCTCTCGGCGTTGCCGCCGAACACGGCGACGTTCAGCCACACGGCCTCGTCATAGGGATCGATGATGATCACGCGACCCTGCAACGTGGTCGGCTTGCTCATATCGCCCCACTCAAAACGCTCTTGAAACGATTCGATGGCGAACGCGGCGGAGGTCATCGAGGCCACCAGTGCCCCGGCAGCCAAGAGGGCCAGCCCTTTCGTCTGAAGCTTCATGATTCGCCCCTCCTTAATCCAATAAGAAGACGTTAAAGATAGTCGTGCCCTAGATGTTTACTTCAGGACCTTGAAATCGGTGATGGTCCGCCCATCGAGCGTCACTTCCATCGCGACGAGCTCTTGGGAGGCCTTGATCAACCGATCCATCAGGGCCTTATCCTTCACATTCAGGCGAACCGTGGTCGCGGCATGGTACCAACCGGAGTACGGATTGTTCTTATCCGTTCCGCCGGTGAAGCCCCAGGCGCAGCAGCTGACCAAAGGATCTGGCGGCTTCACATCCAAGTCCGTGGACGAGCGACCGGCCGGGTTCCCCGAAGCCGGCTCACCGGTGTTCCAGTACTGGATGCCGAAGAGGACTTCCCCATCGGGATTGTCGGCCCACTGGGACCAGACGCGGCCCTTCAGGGTCTTCACGACTTCGCCCTTCAGCATTTGCCCGCCGCCCACAAACTTCTCCGTGACCCCTCCCGCGACATCGGCCGCGAAGGTCACCTGGGACGTCAGCATTCCAAATGCGGCAACTGCCGCTGCGGCTATGACGACAACCTTCTTCATCAAAGCACCTCCTTCATGAATTCCAACCCACATATCCCATTTCGCCTAAATTCATAATCCAAGGACGAATGACCCACCCAATAATTCCGATAATGCAGTCTCTGACGGAGCAACGAAGGATTGAAGCCCGACCTCCTTTCTCTACGCTGCGTGCCGACTGCCTTTCTACCAGGACGATCTCAGTAAAAAATAAAATACGTTGTGACGCGCTCGACAGTCCGAGTAGTTCAAAAGTGGCGGAATGGTATAAAAATTGTCATTTCGAGTCAAGGAAATTGTCTGGCTCAAAAAAAACTCAATAGTGCTTGTATAATCAATGTCTTACGAGCATTTTTCACTTCGTGAAATTTTGCATTCTTCACGAAAGATTAACGCAACTTAATGTAATGCAGCGACAAGCGAGCGTGCGGACACCGGTCCAAGCGCCGTCAACGAGCGCGATGCGTCGTTGAAGAGGCGACGGCTGAGCGACCGCACTTGTGCCATGGAGACGGCGTCGATCCGCTTCAGCATGTCGTTTAGCGAGACGGGCGAACCGAGATACAATTCGTCCTTCGCGAGCTTGCTCATGCGGCCGTGCGAGCTTTCCAACCCCAGCATGAGACTGCCCTTCAAATGATTTTTCGCCAACGCAAGCTCGCCCTTCGTAATGCCGTCACGTTCCATGCGCCGGAGCTCCCGACAGACCACATCCACGACGCGCGCCGCTTCCTTCCCGCGCGTCCCGGCGTAGATCGTCATGGTGCCGGCATCGGAATAGGTCGACAGGTAGGAACAGATAGAATAGGCCAACCCTCGCTTCTCACGCACTTCCTGAAAGAGCCGCGAGCTGACGCTGCCGCCTAACACCGTATTCACGACATGCGCCGCATACCGATGGGGATCGGAGGCGCCGACGCCTTGCAGCCCGATGCAGAGATGCACCTGCTCCAATTGCTTGCGCTGCACCAACGTGCCGCCGCAGACGGAGGGCGGCTGGCGCGGGAGCCGCGTCTGCCCGTCTGCCTCGCGCTCAGGGGTGCGAAACAGCCGCTCAATGAGGGTCGCCAACGGACGCTCCTTAAAATGTCCTGCAATGGCCACGATCGTCCGTTTCGGGTCGTAGTGTGTCCCCACATAGCGGAGCAAGTCGCTGCGGCGCAGCGACGACACCGAGTCGGGCTTACCGAGAATCGGGCGGCCGAGCGGATGCCGCCGCATGACCTGCTCGGTGTGTAAATCCTGGAGCAGGTCTTCAGGATCATCCTGCACCGTGCGGATTTCTTCCAGCACAACCTGCTTTTCTTTCTCCAATTCGCGCGGCGCAAATTTCGAGCGATGAAACAGATCCGCCAGCAACGTGAGCGCCTGCTCCAGATGCTGGTCGAGCACCTTGACATAAAACGTGGTGGTTTCACGGCCGGTGAAGGCGTTCATTTCGCCGCCGAGCGCATCCATCTCGCGGGAAATATCGCTGGCGCTCCGCGTGCGCGTGCCCTTGAAAAACATATGTTCGAGGAAGTGCGACAAGCCCTCTTCGCCCGGCCGCTCGTCGCGCGAACCGACATCGACCCAAATGCCGACGGTCACGGATCGTAAGGTGGGAATCGATTCGGTGACGACCCGAAGCCCGTTGTCCAATTGGAATTTGCGATACACCCACTCACCTCCCTGTGAACCACGCCAGCCCGCGGCCTCGGCCCCTTGCGCGTCCGGGCCTGCCCCACAGACCGCACAAGCGGTCGACCCTGGCGACAAAAGACGACGGGCCCGCCCGTTCCAATGGAAGCAAGCGGGCCCGTCACACACCGATGACAGAGACGCCCAAACTGTCTGCGCCGGTGCCTAGGTTGCCGCCGGCTCCGGTTGTGCCGGAGGCGCCATCGCGTCCTTACGGCTCAGCCGGATTTTCCCCTGCTTGTCGATTTCCAGCACCTTCACCATGATCTGCTCGCCCTCTTTCACCTCATCGGTGACGGCTTTCACGCGATGATGTGCGAGTTGCGAGATATGCACGAGGCCGTCGGTGCCCGGCAGCACTTCGACGAAGGCGCCGAAGTCCATGATCTTCCGAACCGTGCCGAGATAGAGCCGACCGACTTCCACTTCCGCCGTCAGTTGGCTGATGCGGTCGATGGCCTTCTTAGCAGACGCTTCGTCGGCCGAGGCGATTGAGACGTCGCCGGTATCTTCCACATTAATCTTCACGCCGCAGTCGGCAATGATCGAGCGGATCATCTTGCCGCCCGGGCCGATCACGTCGCGAATCTTGTCCTGCTTGATCTTGATCGTGAAGATGCGCGGCGCAAAGGCCGACAGGTTCGTGCGCGGCGCGCTGATCGCGGCGGTCATCTTGCCGAGAATGTGCAAGCGTCCCACACGCGCCTGCTCCAACGCATCCTTCATCAAGGCGGGCGTGATGCCACCGATCTTGATGTCCATCTGGAGGGCGGTGATGCCGTTCTTGGTTCCCGTCACCTTGAAGTCCATGTCGCCCAGGTGATCTTCGAGCCCGAGAATGTCGGACAAGACGACGACACGGTCGCCTTCCTTGATCAAGCCCATCGCGATCCCGGCCACCGGCTCCTTGATCGGCACACCGGCATCCATCATCGCCAGCGTTCCGCCACACACCGAGGCCATCGACGAGGAGCCGTTCGACTCCAAAATGTCGGAGACGATGCGCAACGTATACGGGAACGCATCCTTGGCCGGCACCACCGCGCGCAACGCGCGTTCCGCCAGCGCCCCGTGCCCCACTTCACGACGGCCCGGCGAACGCAGGGGCTTCGCCTCGCCGACGCTGAAGGGTGGGAAATTGTAGTGCAGCATAAAGGTGCGCGTGTACTCGCCTTCCAACGCGTCGATCCGCTGCTCATCTTCCATCGTCCCCAGCGTGACGACGACAAGACTCTGCGTTTCGCCGCGCGTGAACAGCGCCGATCCGTGCGTGCGCGGTAAGACGCCGACTTCACAGGTGATCGGACGAATGTCCGCGACGCCGCGGCCGTCCGCGCGCTTCTTCGTGTCGAGAATGGTGTTGCGCACTTCGTTGTATTCGATCTGGTGAAACGCGAGATGCACGTAGTGCTTCCGCTTCGGGTCGTCCTCGGACTTGAGGGTCTCCGCGGCTGTCGCACAAATCTCGTCCAACTTCTCTTGGCGCGCCTGCTTGTCGGGAATACGAATCGCCTCGCGCATGGGCGCCACGACGATCTGCTTCACCTGCTCCAACAGCGCCGGGTCAACCTGTTCGACTGCCACCTGACGCTTCGGCTTCCCGGCCTTCTTGCGCAACTCACCGACGGCGGCCAAAATCTTTTTGATTTCGGCATGCGCCAGCTCGATGGCTTCCAGCATGACGGCTTCGGAGAGCTGATTCGCTCCGGCTTCGACCATCATCACCGCATCGGCCGTGCCGGCGACCACGAGGTTCAACTCGCCGGTCTCCAACACCTCTAAATCGGGATTCACGACGAACTGGCCGTTGACGCGGCCGATCTTGATTCCTGCAACCGGGTTCTCGAACGGAATGCTCGACACGGCCAACGCCGCCGAGGCCGCCGTAATGGCGACCACATCCGTCGTGCCGGTCTTGTCCGCCGACAAGACCGAGGCGATCACCTGCGTTTCGTAGTAATAGCCTTCCGGGAAGAGCGGACGGATGGGGCGGTCGATCAACCGACTGGTCAGCACTTCCTTCTCGGAGGGACGGCCTTCGCGCTTGAAATAGCCGCCGGGGATTTTCCCCGCCGCGTAGGCGCGCTCCTGATAATCGACGGTCAAGGGCAGGAAATTCGTGCCCGGCTTGATCGTCGGCGAGGAGACGGCGGTCGCCAACACGACGTTATCGCCGTAGGTGGCCACAATGGCCCCATCGGCTTGCTTCGCCATGCGGCCCGTTTCCAGACGCAATCGGCGTCCGGCCACTTCGAGTTCAACTGTTTGCACCATGTGAGCGGCTCCTTCCTGCCAGCCCCACAGATGCCCACAGAGATAGACTCATGCGCACGCACCGCGCACCCAGGAGTCTATGTCCGTGTTCACCTGTGGGCTGCATCACGACGCCCGAAGCGATCTTCGGGCGTCTCTTGAATGTGTAACTACTTGCGAATGCCGAGCCGGTCGCACATCGACCGGTAGCGTTCCGCATCGACGCGGCGCAGATAGTCCAGCAACCGACGACGTCGGCCCACCATCTGCAACAACCCGCGACGGGAATGATGATCCTTCTTATGCACCTTGAAATGCTCGGTCAGGTAGCTGATGCGATTCGTCAAAATCGCGATCTGCACTTCCGGCGAGCCCGTGTCTTCCTGGGTCCGCCGATATTGTCCGACCAACGCGTCCTTGTCTGCCTTCGCTAACGCCATAACCGTCTCCTTCTTCTGAGCTGATTCCACACCCTCGCCGACGACACGCCGTCGGCGGCTATGACTCCTGTCCCACCAACACTTTTCGAATCCGAATGCCGACCGACCCCGCGCTCGACTCAGCCTCGACCGACCCGATCGCCAGCAGCCGTCCGGCCGCATCCTTGATCCGCACCTCACGCGATGCGCCGACCACACAGGCCTCGGCAATATCGCGAACAGCCGACGACCAAGGCACGCCGACTCCGTGCAGCACACGCGCCGCTGTCGCGGCATCGACCGTCACCGCGGGTAGCGCACCGAGCGCCTCATCCACCGGCAACAACGCCTGACTCAAGCGGCCCTCCGCCGCCTGCCGGCACACCGCGTCGATCGAGTGGGCATCCTCTACCTTCAACGGCCCCACACGCGAACGCTGCAACGACAACAAATGCCCACCGCACCCCAAGGCCTCGCCGAGATCGGCGCAGAGGGTGCGGATATACGTGCCTTTTGAGCAGTGCACGCGCAAACCAATGTCGGTCGTGGAGCCGCCCTCGAATCCCAACACGTCCAACGCGTGAATAGTCACGGGCCGCGCCGCGCGCTCAACCGTCTTGCCTTCACGCGCCGACCGATAGAGCGGCACACCGCCGACCTTGAGGGCGGAATACATCGGCGGCACCTGCTCGATGCTGCCTTCGAATCGACAGGCCGCTTCCCGCACCTGCTCCACCGTCAATACCGGGACCGGCTTGGTCTCAAGGACACGTCCGGTCGCATCTTGCGTGTCGGTAGTTGACCCGAGCCGCAGGACCGCACGGTATTCCTTGTCCCAGTCGACCAGATACTCTGCGATGCGTGTCCCCTGGCCGATCAACACGGGCAACACGCCGGTTGCCGCCGGATCCAGCGTCCCCGCGTGCCCGACCTTCGATCCCCGCACCAACGACCGCACTTTCGCCACGACATCGTGCGACGTCCAGCCAAGCGGCTTATCCAGCGTCAACACGCCGTGGTACAGATCCGTCTCAATGGCCGCCGGCATCGCGTTCCGTTACGCCTATCTTCTCTCACCCACGCTCGCCTACCGAGATGGCGGGACTGACGGCCGCGCCGTGGTCTGCGCCGACATCACATCGGACTCCGCACCTTCGGCGGGGTCACTCGCCGTCTCGTCGCCTTCCGCTTCCGGCATCGACGCCGCAGGCTCGAGGACGACCGTGGACCGATCGCTATCGGGACGCACCTGATCCAGCAGTTCCAAGATCCGATCGCCGCGAGGCCCACTCACATCGCGATGGAAGATCAGCTCAGGCGTATACCGAATGCCTAAGCGCTGCCCCAACTCCGACCGAATAAATCCGTGTGCCTTCGCCAACCCATCGGCCAATTCGCGGTCGCTGTGTCCGTTGATCAGCGTGGTGTAGTAAATCCGCGCCAGCCGCAGATCGTTCGTCACGGAGGCATCGGTAATGGTCACATCCTGTAGGCGCGGATCGCGCACTTTGCGCATCAGGATATCGGCGACTTCCATCCGAATTTGATCGGCGACTCGGGTCGCCCGTTTGCTGGCCGGTTTCATGCGTGGGTCCTCACCGTCACAGCAACTCGATGCGCGAATCCAAGATGTCGATCGTCGGCACCGACCGCACCAACGTCAGCGCCTGCTCCAACACCTGATTGACGTGCGCCCCCTCATTGGAGACACAGGCCACGGCCAGCGTGGTGCGCTGCCACAAATCCAACTCGCCCACTTCCGCGACCGAGACATTCAGCTTCTTCAGGCGGTCCTTGATGCTATGCAGCACATGCCGCTTATCTTTCAGCGAATGCCCGTCCGGGAAAAACAGCTCGATGCGACAGAGACCCAGTACCATGCGTAGACGACCGACCGATAGCCCCGCGACAGGCCAGGCCTACAGCTTCATCGCGACGCGATCCAAGGCGAAATTCTCGATGATGTCGCCGGCCTTGATGTCGCTGAAATTCTCGACGCCGATACCGCACTCATAGCCCTGCTGCACTTCGCGCACATCGTCTTTGAAGCGACGGAGCGAGCCCAGCTTCCCTTCGTACACCGTGACCGAATCGCGGACCACACGAACGCCGGAACTGGCGCGCGTCATGGTGCCGTCGATCACGTACGACCCGGCGATAACGCCGGCCTTGGACACGTTGAACACCTGGCGCACTTCAGCACGCCCCAGCGTCCGTTCCTTGAAGGTCGGCTCCAGCAACCCTTCCATGGCGTTTCGGATATCGGCAATCGCGTCGTAAATGACGGTGTACAGCCGGAGATCGACACCTTCCTGTTCCGCCAAGGACGCCGCCTTCGGCTCGGGCCGGACGTTGAATCCGATCACGATCGCCTTAGAGGCCGCAGCCAAGAGCACGTCGGTTTCCGTGATGCCGCCCACACCCTTGTGAATGACGCGCAAGCGCACGACATCGGACGGCAATTTTTCCACCGCCGCCGCCAACGCTTCGGAAGAGCCTTGCACGTCGGACTTGATGACGACCGCCAACTCCTTCATGTCGCCCTGCTTGATGCGGGCGTACAGATCGTCCAGGCTGACCTTCGCGGGACCGGCGAGATCGGCCGCGCGCTGCTTTTGCGCACGCGTCTCGGCGATTTCACGCGCCACGCGCTCGTCCTTCACCACCATAAACGTGTCGCCCGCGGAGGGCACACCGGACAGGCCGATGACTTCCACCGCCGTCGACGGCCCGGCTTCCTGCATCTTATGGCCCATGGCCGGAAGGAACGCGCGCACGCGGCCGCTGAACGTCCCGACGACATAGGCGTCGCCGATGTGCAACGTGCCGTCCTGCACCAAGATGGTGGCCACGGGTCCCCGCCCACGATCCAACTTCGCTTCGATCACGGTGCCCTTAGCGGGTTTGCGCGGATCGGCTTTCAACTCCAGCACGTCGGCCTGCAACAAGATCATTTCCAACAGCAGGTCGAGATTCTGTTTCTTCTTCGCCGACACCTCGACCATGATGGTCTGGCCGCCCCAGGCTTCCGAAATCAAATTATGTTCGGCTAAGGCATGCTTCACACGGTCCGGATTGGCTTCCGGTTTATCCATCTTGTTCATGGCCACGATGATGGGCACGCCCGCCGCCGTCGCATGGTGGATCGCTTCCACCGTTTGAGGCATCACGCCGTCATCCGCCGCCACCACCAAAATCACCAGGTCGGTCACCTTCGCGCCGCGCGCACGCATGGCGGTGAAGGCCTCGTGGCCCGGCGTATCCAGGAACGTGATGCGCTTCCCGTGCAATTCCACGGAGTAGGCGCCGATATGCTGGGTAATGCCGCCCGCTTCTCCCTCGGCGACTTTGGTCTGCCGGATGGCGTCCAACAGCGAGGTCTTGCCGTGGTCGACGTGGCCCATGATGGTCACCACCGGCGGCCGCATCTCCAGCTTTTCTTCGCCCTTCCACTCCGCCGCCTCTTCGAGCAACTCGTCGTCGGCTTTCTGCACCGCCACCTCAACCTTGACGCCGAACGATTCGCCGATCAGCGAGGCCAGTTCCAAATTCATCGGCATATTCAGCGTGAGCATCTGCCCGGCTTCCATCAGCTTCCGCATGATATCCGCTGGCCGTTGCCCGACGAGTTCGGCAAATTCCTTCACCGTGGCGCCTGCCGTCAGCTTCACACTCTTCTTGCGCGGCTTCGTGATTTCCGCAACCGGCGTCACACCCGCATGGCGGGAACGATCGTCACGGCGGTGGACGGAAATCGCACGGAGATCGCCCCATCGGGTGGCGTCTTCATGCACACGCACATCCTCACCTTCACGCTCACGCGTGCCGGGCTTGCGCACCTTTTTCGCGGCGGCGCGGTTCTTATCTGCAGGATCGGGTCCCATGACGCCCTTTTTCTTGAGGGCGGCGGCCAGATCAGCGGGCGTCATCGGCGTGCTCGGAGTCGCAGTCGGCCTGGGCGCAGGCGGCGTCCGCGGACTCTGCGTATGGAGCACAATCACAGGCGTATCAGCGGTCACGGGCGACGGCGACCAGGGCTCCGATGAGACCACCGGACGCGGCGCAGGCGGAGGTGGCGCAGGCGTCGGCGGCGTCGGGACCTTCACTTCTGAGGCCGGGGACGGAGCCGATGTCGATGCTGGCTCCGGAGCAGGAGCAGAGGCAACCACCGGAACTTCTGCAACCGGCTCAGCAATTGGTGTCATGGGCGCAAGGGCTTCAACCGGCGTTGCCGCCGGAGCCGGCGTCTGCGCTTCCATGGTCGGCGCCAGGGCCTCCATCGGAGCGGGCTCGTCCTCGCTTTTCTTCTTCTTGATCAGAATCCGTCGCTTATCCGGCTTGGCCGACTCTTCGGCGACCGCTGCTGCCGCGCGCCCACCGCCAGATTTCGCCACGCTTCCGCCTCCCTCTGCATCATGATCCGCGCCCGCATCCTTACCCGTCCGTGCCCCACCAGCCTTCAACCGAGCCAGCACACGCTCCGCGACATCGCTCTCCAACGTGCTGCTGTGCGACGCGACGGTCACACCCACGCGTTTCAGCTCGGCCAAGACGTCCTTGCTTTCAACGCCGGCTTTCTTTGCGATTTCGTAGACACGCATCTCGCGATCCGCTCCTGCGTAAAACTCTGCTGACGCTTCCGCCGCACGGCATCCGCCCGGCGACCGGCACTAATTGCCGGACGAAGGGGCTTCCGCCGCCGCGGCTTCACGCTGTGCGCGGGCCTCGTCGGCCTCACGCTGCGCCGCTGCCTCTTCGGCCAGGGCTGCCCGAATTTCCTTGTCGCGCTCGACCTTTTCCTTTTCGTACTCGGTCGCGCTGATGATGTCGATCTTCCAGCCCGTCAGCTTCGCCGCCAGCCGCACGTTTTGTCCGTTCTTGCCGATGGCCAACGACAACTGAGAATCCGCGACCACGACCAAGGCTGATTTCTTTTCTTCGTCGATACCGACTTTTTCGATCGTCGCGGGATTCAGGGCCTCCGCAATGAAGACGCGCGGATCGGTCGTCCAGGCGACGATATCGATCTTTTCGCCGCGCAATTCGCGCACGACCGCCTGCACACGCGAGCCCTTGATGCCGACGCACGCGCCTACCGGATCGACAGCCTTGTCGCGCGAGGCGACGGCGATCTTGGTGCGATCGCCCGGCTCGCGGACGATACCCTTGATCTCGACGATCTTTTCCGTCACTTCCGGCACTTCCAACTCGAATAACTTGGAGACGAACTGCGGGTGGGTGCGGGTCAAAATCACCTGCACGTCTTTCGGCGTGCGCCGCACTTCCAACAACATCGCTTTCACACGGTCGCCGCGGCGATAGGCCTCGCGGGGAATCTGCTCCTGAATCGGCAGCACCGCTTCGGTCTTGCCGAGGTCCACGAGAAAATTGCGCCGCTCCATGCCGATGATGACGCCGTTGACCAAATCGCCCTGGCGCGTGGAATATTCGCGCTGCACGACTTCCCACTCGGCCTCACGCACCTTCTGGAAAATGACCTGCTTCGCGGTTTGCGCCGCGATGCGGCCCAACTCGTCCATCTCGATGACGGAGCCGATCTCGTCGCCGACTTCTGCGCCCTCGTCGACTTTGCGCGCTTCGGTGATGGAAATTTCTGCCTTGGGATTGCTGACCGTTTCCACAATGGTCTTCACCGAGACCACGGAGATTTCGCCGGTCTTCGGGTCGATCTCGACCTGGATGTTTTCCCCTTGGCCGAACCGCTTTTTCGCCGCAGTCTGCAAGGCCGATTCGACGGCGCTCAACACGCGCTGCTTATCGATGCCCTTCTGGCGTCCGATTTCGTCGATGACGGCGATCAATTCCTTATTCATGGCCGAGACCTTCCTGACGTCGTCGCATGCGGAGCCGCACGCCCTCGACGCTCGCTGCTCCCAGTGAACTAAAACTCAACCTCTTGTCGCGCGGACGCGATCCATTCCCAGGTGAACCGTTCGACGCGCTCCTGCTTGCCTTGCGGCAAGACCACCTCAATGCCCGCGTCATCTACACCCTGCAAGCGCCCGATCGCCCGCCACTGCCCTTCGAACGGGCGCGTAAACTTTACATTCACCAACTTGCCCATCACGCGCTGGTAGTCGCTGCGCGCCTTCAGCGGCCGGTCCAACCCGGGCGACGATACTTCGAGCGTATAGGCGTGGGGGATCGGATCCGCCACGTCCAGCGCGTGGCCAAGCGCCTTATGAACCTGTTCGCAATCGGCGAGGCTGACGCCGCCCGACTTATCGATACAGACCCGCACCGTCATCCGTGGGCCTTGCCCGACGCAGACCACCTCGACGAGTTCGATGCCCATGGTCCAGAGGATCGGCACCGCCACCTCCTGCACGCGCTGGGCAACCTGAGTGCTGGTCATGAGCAGGCGAGGAGACAGCCGGTCGAGCGATAAGGCCTAGAAACAAAAAAGTGGGCCACCGCCCACTCTAAACCGGCGAAACTCTATCACTTCGCAACACGGCAATGCAAGGGCGGGACGGGCGGTTGCGCCGCCGGATGCGCTGGAAGGAGGGCGGTCCGACCGGGGGCCAGGGCCCGTCAAAACGCCCCTGTCTTACCGACCGACGGCACGCTGAAATAGATCCGATAGGTGCCGGGTGATCGGCCCCGGTGAGCCGACACCGACCGGCTTATTATCGATGCGGATGACCGGCAGCACCTCGACCGTCGTGCCGGTGAGGAACGCTTCATCCGCCGCACGAAACCGTTCCAGACTCATCGCCTCTTCGCGAACCGGCACCCCGTTCTTCCGGGCCAACTCCAAGACCACCTGGCGTGTAATGCCGGCAAGAATGTTCGGGCCGGTCGGCGCCGTGCACAGGGTGCCGCGCTCGACGGCCATCGCATTGCTCACGGACCCTTCGGTGACGAGGCCATTCCGGACCAGGATCGCCTCAAACACACCCGCATCCACCGCACGTTGCCGGGCCAGGACGTTGCCGAGCAGGTTGACGCTCTTGATATCGCAGCGGGCCCACCGCAGGTCTTCCATGGTGAGGACCGCGACGCCCTGCGCCTGGGTGGATGCCGCCATCGGCGTGAACCCGCGGAACGTCATCACGAGGGTGGACGGAGTCGCCTTTGGAAACACGTGATCGCGCGGAGCCACACCGCGCGTGACTTGCACATAAATTTTCGTTTCCGGCAGGGCGGCGCGACGCAGCCCCTCTTCGACGACCTCCGTCAACCGGGCGATGCTGTCCGGAATCGTCAGTTGAAGCGATTCGGCGCTGATACGGAGCCGCTCGAGATGCGCCTGCAGCTGAAACGGCCGCCCCGCGTAGGTCCGGATAACTTCATAGACCCCGTCCCCAAATTGAAAGCCGCGATCCTCGATGGAGACGCGCGCCTCGGAGATCGGGAGAAAGACGCCGTTCAGATAGGCAAGGTCTGGCATGGGACGAGGAGCCGGTTAGAGACGGATTCGGTCAGGCCGCGGCATCAGGCCTGCCCACCGCTAGGAAGTGACATCCTTCGCATCGACGATCACGACGCGACGATCCTCAGAGGTAAATTTCCAGCCCATGCGCTTTTCAAACACCAGGCGATGCTGCCCCGCGCGCACGACCTGAAATACAAAGGTCCGCTGTCCGGTATCAACCGCGTTATTGCTCGCGATGCGCAGAAAGTCGTCCCCGACCAGGGACATGGCGGTGCGATCGTACGTGGGCACCCACTGCTCGCCGCGCGTCCGGTCTTCCCACAAATTCAGCGTGATGGATGCCCCGACCTGCGCGGCCATCTTGCGCAGCGCACCGTCTTGCTCCTTCGCTCCAGCCGAACTCCCCGGCATGCTCCCTCGCCCCCTAAAAAATGTGCGTCTCGTGCTATGCGCCGACCGCCCGGCAACAAAACCGCCTGCTACGATCGCTTCCGGCGCCCCCCCACGTAGACACCGGTCCCATCGACCTTCACGTCGTAACTCCCCACACAATAGCCCCCGCCGTCGGTGCCCTGGCCGTTCCGCACATCAAACGCCAGATCATGCCACGGGCAGGCAATCACACAGCCCTTGAGTCGGCCTTTATGCAGCGGCCCGCCCTCGTGCGGACAGAGGTCGTGAATCGCAAAGATTTCTCCGCTGATGTTGAACAGGGCAATCGGCCGCGTCTGGACCGTCACACACTTCGATGTGCCCGGGGGAATATCGTCGACTTGCGCGACCAGTTCGAATCCGTCCATACCCTTCGCCTCTACTCCTGCGCGCTGCGTTTCATGCGAACAGACTTGTGGAGCCGCCACGACGGCACCCGCACACACAAGCCCGCGTGCACGGAACGCGCGCGAGAACTTATCACGTCACATGACCAAGGTAAACTTGAGCTCCATGCCCAATTCAATACCCAGCTCTTTCACCGCACCGGCCCGCGTTTGAATGATATAGCGCGCGTCGGAAGGCGGCGGCCCGTAGCGCGGACAGGGGTCCGCCGGGCAGGGCGGCACGTTGTCCACGATATGGACGATGTGCTTGCTCTCGTTCACCCAGATCATATCGATCGGAAACCGGTAGGCCTTGGTCCAGACGCGATGCAAGCCGGAGGACTCATGGATCAACAGCAGCGCGGAGCCCACCGGCATGTCGTCGCGAAACGCCAAACCGAACAGCAGTTTTTCCGGGGTATTGGCCACCTCACCCGTCAGCTGCTTGCCGTTGGGAAACGCGACGAGGATCGTCTCCGTCTCCTTGTCGCCGCTCATGACGATGCTCAATGAGATCAGGAGGATCGCCATCGCGATGAGGACGCCGATGCGATGCCGCGTATTGGATGGTTTTGCGGGTGGACCACTCACGCCGGTTGAAACTTTCTTCGCGGATTCGACGAACTCATAGAGTGAGCGCTCCCATTCATCTACGTAGACACCCCGGCATCCCGCCGTGGGACTGATATTTCACTGCACGCACAGCGCTCCCGACCGTCCGCTGCGTCGTCCGGCGCGGACTGCGGCGCCACACACGAGCGGTCGATTCGACAGTCCCCTAGGCCCTTGGGAGATCAATGGGATAGGCCTTCTGCGCAGCCCTCGCCCCGTTGACTTGCCGTTTTTTCACAGTCTAGAATGCAGCCCGCATTCGATGCAACTCACAAGATCTGATGCGGTTCGATGCCGTGTTGACGTGCACATCGACACGGCGTCCTCGATTGAAACAAGTGTGGTCAAGCCCGTTATCGTGGTCGTGTCGAGAAGGAGGCACTGGTTATGGCGCTGTTGATTACTGATGAATGCATTTCCTGCGGAGCCTGTCTCCCGGAATGCCCGAACGAAGCCATTTTCGAAACCCGGAGCGATGCCGAAGGCAAGGGGTTTCATGTCGGCGACGGTCAGGGCGTGGGGGACAGTATCTATGTCATCACCCACGATCGCTGCACCGAGTGCGTCGGCCACTTCGACGAACCCCAGTGCGCCGCGGTCTGCCCGGTCGATAATTGCTGCATTTCGGACCCGGCCTACCCGGAAACCACGGAAGTCTTGCTGGAGAAAGCCAAGACCGTGAATCCGGAGAAGGCGATCGATCCGGCCAAGGTCTGGAGCGGCGTCCGCAACTAGTCGCAGTCGAGGAGTCTACCCAGGGCCCCGTCACCATCATGGTGCCGGGGCCCTGGTGTTTTTACCCGCCGGGAGCGAGCCGAGTCGCTGCGTGGTTCGCGCATGCAACGCAAGCTGACGGCCGGCTCACTCTTCGTGGGACATTTCGCAAAACGCTCGCCCAGAGCGCCTCGCCTCACGTAGACTGATAGCAGATCGGTTTCTCACTCACTTGAGGAGCCCGATGTCGACACCGTCCGGTCTCGACACCACCGCTCTCTTTGCGCGGCTCCTTACACGCATGGAGGTCCTATGCGCCTCACAACAATCATCGTTGCCACGATGCTCTCGCTCGTGGGAATAGCCGACATCTGCCGCGCCGACGGCACGCCCGCCCCCAGCGCGCCCGACCTCGGGCTGGTGATTGAACAGTTCGTCCATCAGCGCTTCCCGGCCTCGACCGAACATTTTTGGGTCATCAATCAGGCAACACGAGAAGAAGATGAGGTCACAGTCGACGTCAGCACCGTCGTGCATGTGCCGTCCGGACAGGGCCTGGTAGCGGAACGTTACCTGCTCCTGATTGTGAAGGGGACTGTGGCGGCAGCCCAACTCATCCCAAGTACGGGTGACGCGGACTGCAAGCCTGAGGAGGCATAGCGGGCTCGATCGATCCAGGCTCTCTCAGACCTACGGCAGATAATAAAAAGCCCCGAGTGGGAATGTCCCACTCGGGGCTTTCACTATCGCAGCGAGATGCGCCGACTTACTTGATCATCAAGAGCTTGCCGCCCACGTGTGCCGCATGGAGATGGCAGCGATAGCTCAAGACGTTGCCCTGCGTGGCATAGAACAGGTCGCTGGTGGGAATGCCGATGTACTTGGTCTCACCCGGCTTCAACACCACTTCAGCCTTCACCACGAACGGAGATCCGGCGTTGACGGCATCCGTCATCTGAAAGCCGTGATCGGCGGTCGAGTTGTTGGTCACCTTCAGGACGACCGGACGGCCCGGGCGCACCTTGAAATCGATGATGGTGTTTGGTGGATACCAGGCCTTCATGTTGCCGATCTCGATCGCGTAGAGCGACGCATCGACTTCCAACTCCTTAAACGGCTGGCCAACCACCGAGCCAGTCTCTAAGTCGCCGATTTCCACACCGCCCGCCTGCAACGCCATCGCGTTGTTGGCGGCCACGAGCATCATGAGACCGAAAAATCCGGAAATAAACGCCTTACCCATGACTGACCTCCTTAGGGGAAGAGTAATAGGATGTACCCGAACGCCTCGTCCTGATCGTCACGTCAATGTCGCACGTCAAGCCACACAGAGCCAGTCCCCACAGACCGGCAGAACAGCGCGAGCTTATAGCATAGGGATAGAAATGGAAGCAAGGACGAATTGCCCGAGCCTCTAACGCGCCTGCCGCAGGCCCGCATCGGCCTGTTCGAGGGCGCGCTTTTCTATCGCGGCCCCACCTCGCTCGTAGGATCGCCGACCTCCCGCCCGATCAGCAGGTCGTAGGGGGCAAAGTCATCGGTCAGCACCGCGCCCGCCAGCCAGGGTTGCTCGCGCCTCGTCCCCCACAGCTCCTGCGCCTCGATCGGCATGCGCCGCGCGGCGATCAGCTGCTCCCCGCGTCGGCGGATCTCGTCGAGCGGCTGCCGCTCAACCGGCGCGCCCGCCATAAAAATCAGGTTGCGCGAATGCCCCTGCGTCGATTTCCAGGGCCCCTTCACTGAAAAGGTCTCCAGGACCGGAAACGTCGTGCGCAGCGTGGCAACCACGGCCCGCTCCCGCACAAGATCGCCCCCCTCGCCTGACGAGGCCAAGTTCACCGCCAGGATGCCGTTAGGCGCCAAATGCCGACGCACTTCCGCATAAAACTCCTGCGTGGTCAGGTGAAAGGGAATCATGTGGCGGGCAAAGGCATCGATCCAAATCACATCGTACTGCGTCGAACGCGCTTGCAAGAAGGCACGGGCATCTTTGACGTACACATGGTGGTTGGCCGGGGGCACATAGCCGAAATAATCCTGCGCCACGCGGGCCACCGACGGATCGACCTCAACCGTATCCAGTTCGAGTTCCGGCCAGGCGGTGCCGAGCCACTTCGCGAGCGAGCCTCCGCCGTGCCCCAGGATCAGGCCGCGAGAGGCCTCCGGCGCCCAGGCAAAGGCCATCATCATGGCCTGGCTGTAGGGAAGATAGAGCTGCAGCGGGTCGGCCTTCCACATCACCGCATGGAAGGTGCGGTCCAAAATGAGGTAGCGAAATAGATCATCATCCCGCACACGCAATTGCTGGTAGGGCGTTTCCTCCTGATACACCGGCGTTGCCAAGCGCGTGAGCGGATGGGTCGCCAGCCAGCCTGCACCGACCACCATCACACCCATTCCTACCAGACTCAGGCGGGAGGGCCGAGCATCGGCGAAGGCCCAGAGCAGTCCCAGCAGCACCTGCGCAACCCCGAGCCCGATCAGCAGGGCCTGCGTACCGATCCACGAGAGCAGAAAAAATGCGGTCCCCCATGTTCCGATGAGGCTCCCGACCGTCGACACCGCAATCATCCGGCCGGTGCTTCGCCCGACATGCCCCATGTCGTGCACCGCAAGCCGCAAGAGCGCCGGCAGCACGCCGCTCAGCCCGAACGCCGGCGGAGCCAGCAGAATGGCCGCCGCGAGGCAGGGGCCGCCACGCGGATCCTCCACCCACGAGGCCACCGTCGTCAGAACCGATTGGCTCATCCCCGCCAGCGCAAGGGTCCACACACCGGACAGCAAAAACAGCCCGGCCAACACGCGTCCGCCCGGATAGCGATCGCTCGCCCAACCGCCGAAGGCATAGCCGGAACTCATGGCGGCCAGGATGACGCCGATGAGCGCGCCCCACACGAACAGCGAATTCCCGAACACGGGCGCAAGCAGGCGGCTGCCTAAAATTTCCATCGCCATGACGATGGCGCCGGACAGAAACGCGGTAACGGCTAAAAAGAGGAGCGAGCGCGGGGCTGATTCTGGAGTCTGCGGGAAGGCCATGAACCAGGAGCCTACACGATGCCTGTGGGCAGGGTGGCACCCGGGGCGACAAACACGACGAGGCAAATATCGGCTACCACGCTAGCCGCCCCAATTCTTGAAGTAGCGAAGAAGATCACGCACCGACACCATCCCGACGATCTCATGATCCTCCGTGACCGCCACATGACGAATGCCCCGGTCGGCCATCAGGTCGCTGGCTTCGTGCGCCGTCCGCCCGATATCAATGGAGATGATCGGCTGACTCATGATGCGGCGAACGGCCTCCTGTTGCGGGTCCAATCCATCGGCCATGGCGCGGCGCACCAAGTCGGTTTCGCTGACGATGCCGACATACCGCCCGTCATCCGTGACCAAGAGCGCCCCGGTTCGCTCCGCGCGCATCTGCCGGGCCGCCTCCGCCAGCGTCGTGGCCACGGGGACAGTACGGATACGGCGGTTCATGATGACGGCCAAGGGCCGCGCAATGAGACCGGGGGAGCCTGACATGGATGGGGCCTCGCTACCTACTCGTCAGAAACATCCGCCAAAAATCGCGCGATTCTATGCGCCGACTTCCAAGACTGTCAACGAACCGCCAGCCGCGCGTCGGCTGCCCCCTCATCGTCCAGCCCTCAGCGCGCCCCGTGATGGGCGCACGGCGCTGCCGTGAAATCGGCGCATTCACGGATCGCCTCCGTCCTGAGAGGCAATTTTTCTTGTCGGCTCCTGACCCTTCCAGTATAGTTTCCTTCGACACGACGATTGCAAAATCCACTAAGCAGGACTCGCAAAGGGCGATTCTTCACACCATTCCCACGGCATGACGGCGAAGAAGGAGAGATTCCATGCACATTAGCGTGATCGGCACAGGCTATGTCGGGCTCGTTACCGGGGCCTGCTTCGCGGAATTCGGCGTCAACGTCACGTGCATGGATACGGACGCCACCCGCATCGCCAAACTGGAAAAGGGCGAAGTGCCCTTCTACGAACCGGGCATCTCCGAATTGGTCCTCAAGGGCATCAAAGAACAGCGGCTGAGTTTCAGCACGGATGTCGTAAAGGCCGTGGATAAGGCCCTGGTCATTTTCATCGCCGTCGGCACGCCGCCCAAGGCGGACGGCTCGGCCGACCTATCGTTCGTCGAGCAGGTCGGGCGCGGCATCGCCAAAAACATGAACGGCTACAAGGTCATCGTCACCAAGTCGACCGTCCCTGTCGGCACCGGCGAAAAGCTCCGCGAGGTCATCAAGGCCAACCAAACGAGCAAGCACCGTTTCGATATCGTTTCCAACCCAGAGTTCCTGCGCGAAGGCTCGGCGATCGAAGATTTCATGCGCCCCAATCGAGTAGTCATCGGCGCGGACAGCGACCAGGCGGTGGCGATCATGAAGGATCTTTATCGGCCGCTCTATTTGATTGAAACGCCCTTCGTCGTGACCGACATTCCCACGGCCGAAATGATCAAGTACGCCTCCAATGCGTTTTTGGCGACCAAGATTTCCTTCATCAACGAGATGGCGAATCTCTGCGAGCGCGTCGGGGCCGATGTGCAAATGGTCTCCAAGGGCATGGGGCTGGACCAGCGCATCGGGAACAAGTTCCTGCATGCCGGACCGGGGTTCGGCGGATCCTGCTTTCCGAAGGATCTGGCCGCGCTCGTCCAGACTGGGGAACGAGCCGGGTTCACGATGCAGATTGCGACGGCCGCCGCGAAGGTGAACTACGAGCAGCATATGCGGATGGTGAGCAAGATCAAGGAGGCCGCCGGGGGCCTGAAGGGCAAGACGTTCGGCGTGCTCGGCCTGTCATTCAAGCCGAACACCAACGACCTGCGCGAAGCACCGGCGCTCACGATTTTGACCGAGCTGATGAAGGAAGGCGCGGTCGTGAAGGCGTTCGATCCGGTCTCGATGGAAGAGGCGACCAAGCTGTTGCCGCAGATGCAGCCCTGTCGCGACACCTACGATGTGGCGGACGGTGCGGACGGCCTCATCATCATGACGGAATGGAACCAGTTCCGCACACTCGACTTCGACCGCCTGAAGAAGATGATGAAGCAGCCGCTCTTGATCGACCTGCGGAACGTCTACGACCCCGAGCGCGTGACCTCCTTCGGATTTCGGCACGTCTCGGTTGGTCGCAAACCGGCGGCGCCTTCGGCCTAGCGCCGACTCAGGCTCAGCCGCTCTACACACGATCGCCGCGCTTGGGCTGCCCCAAGCGCGGCGATCGTCTTTCACCAACTTTCACACACCGCGCGAGCGCGGCACAAATTAGGCGCTGGTCAAGCGAGCCGGAGCCGCCTTCGTCTCCGTACCGGTCTTCTGCTTATAGCCCATCCGGTCCAAGACCTTGAGAATGCGGCTCTTCAACCGATCGTCCGCCTCGGCCAACGCGGTCGCCAACGGTTCCACCGCCGGCTTGCCGATCTTGCGGATGATCTCCGTGGCCGACTGCCGCAACTCATCTTCCTCCGAGACCAACAACGGCACCAACGGCGCCACGGACGTCGCACCGATCTTGATCAGCGCATCGTAGGCCCGCTGCCGCACGTCGCACACTTCGTCGGCCAACGCGTCGATCAACGGCCCCACAGCGCGCGTCTCGCGCAGCTCGCCGAGCGTCTCAACGGCATATTTCCGGTTCAGCCAGTGCGAGTCCTTCAGATCGACCAACATGGCGTCGGCCTTCGCCGCATCCGGATCTTTGGCGCGAATGCGGAAGCTCTTCGCGATGCGCTTCCCGCCTTCTTCCACCACACGGATCGTCGCCCCGTCGCCCGGCTTGATCTTCTTGAGGTCCTCCAGGACCTCCTCGGCCACGTCGAGGACGACCGTCTTGCCGTCGTAGGCCAGCAGCTCCACCTCGATCTGCAAGGCCTCCGGATTGACCGCGACGACCTTTTCCGTCACGAGGTTGAAGCCGTCCTTCTTCACCCCGTCCTTTTGTCCGATTTGTATCAACCGTACCGGTTCATCAGCCATCGTCCGACTCCTCTCCGTAACAGGATGGGACACACGCAACTCAGCACGGGCGCACCACGCAGGATCCTCTCAGCGTACGTTCGCCGTACACCGATCCGGGCTCCCCGCCTGGGCCCCTATGTTGTTTCTTTGGATGTCGTCTCGCCCAAACTTGCCAAGACCGCTTCGACCGTTTCCACCACCATCGTATTCTCGTCTTCCAACAGGGGCCGCAGCGACGCCACGGCCCGCTTATCGCCGAGCCGCGCCAGCGCCTCCGCCGCATTGCGGCGCACCAGCCAATCTTCATCCTGCAGCGACTGCACAAGCGGATCGAATCCGCGCGCATCGCCGATCCGTCCGAGCGCCTCCGCCGCATGCCGCCGCACCATCCAGCTGGGACCCAGCAAGCCTTCGATCAGCGCCTCGACGGCCCGCACGTCGCCGATTTTTTTCAGCACCCGCGCCGCGTCTTCACGCAACTGGTTGTCCTGCAGCGCCTCCACCAAGCCCGGCACCGCGCGCGGATCGCCCACACGCTCCAGCGCCCAGACGGCCGCCGACCGCACGGCTCCGTCTTTGTCCTTAATGGCATGCACCAAAGGCTCCACGCCGCGAGGGTCGCGGAGTTTCCCCAAGGCATGCGCCGCCTGCTCGCGAATGGCCCACTCGTCGCTATCGCGCAGCGCCTCGATCACCGGCTCGACCACATCAGGGCCCATACGCACCACGGCGCTGGTCGCGGCCTCGCGGATAATGGCGTCCTCATCGGCCATCAAATCGATCAGCCGAGGCAGCGCATCGGTGCCCGCCTGGCCTAAACTCGCCACGGCATGATCGCGCAACGCCTCGTTCTCGTCGCGCAACGCGGAGATCAACTGTTCGATCCGATCATCTGCCTGCCCCTCGACCGGCCGCTCCGTATCCTGTTCCAGGTTATCCACCGGTTTCCGCCTCCTGCGCCTGTGCAGCCTGCGCCTCGGCCAACGCGGCCAGCTTATCGACGATCAGCCCGGCGTTGTATGAGACCAGTCCATCACGGTCTTGTTTCAAGCGTTCAAACAACTCCGCCTGCGGACGGAGCACCTCGACTTCCTTGATCTTCGCTAACGCTTCCATCGCGAACACCCGCAAGGGACGAATAGGAATCGACTCGATATAGAGCGACACCGGACGCGCATCGCCGATCAGCCCCAGCGACTTGATCGCATGCTCCTTCACGCCCGTGTCTTTGTCGGTCGACAAGCGCGTCATCAGGGACGGTACCGCGCGCACATCGCCGATCTTACCCAGCAAGTCCGCGGCGGCTTCGCGCACCACCCAATCGTCGTCCTCTAAATATTCGATCAGAATCTCCACCGCCGGCCGACCGATATTGAGCAGCTCGATGACGGTGGTCATCCGCGCGTCTTCACGCTCAATGGAGCCTTCGACATCGCGCAGCGCATTCATGGCGTCGTCGATCCGCTCGCGGATCGCCCCCAAACGCTTGAGCGTCTGGATGGCGATGCTCGAAATCGCCGGACGGCCCATCACATCGACCAGGGCGTCGGCGGAACGCGGCTCCAGCAAATGCTCCAACATCTCGGCGGCGGTCACTTGCGCGTCGTCGCGGCCGTTACGGAGCAGCTCGCACAGGGGATCGATCGCCGTCGGCACCGCGCCGACTAACTGCATGACCATCCGGCGCGTCTCCTCGTCGGTGACGTCATGAAGCGTCTGCACCAACGCGGTCGCGGCATCGCCATCCAACACGCCGGCCATCTGCGTCAGCGCCTGCGCCCCGGCCTGTCGCACGGCGGGATCGTCATTGACCAACAGCCGCACCAAGGCCACGCCGGCCTTCGGGTCCTTCACGCGGGACAGCATCGCGGCGGCTTCACTCTTCAACGACGCCGGCCCGGATTCCAGCGCATGGATCAGCGCCGTGACCGCCTTCGGCCCGCCCGAGAGGCACGCCGCCGTGGCGCGCATCCGCCGCCAGTCCTCTTCGTGGACCAGCTCCGCCACCAACGTATCGATCGTTTCGCGCGCCATGGTCTTCTGGTCCCTTCGTATGTTTCCGGGATACGCGCTGAGCCGACCGCTACTTCCGCCCGGCCCGCCAGCCCACTGCCGCCAACGTCTCTTTCACGTGATAGCGCACGTTTTCATCCGCCGACTGCTTGAGCAACGGCAACAGATACGGCACGGCTTTCGCTCGAAACCGCACCAATGCCGCCGACGCTTCGACCCGCGTGACCGTCTGAAGCACCGCCGCCGCCAGCGTCGGGAGCGCACGCTCGTCACCGATCAATCCAAGCGCCCGCGCCGCCGCGGGCATCGCCAACATTTCTTCAGTCCACTGATCGCCGCACCCGGCGATCATCCGGCTCTCTTCCGGCCGAGCTTCGCCGCTCGCGATACGCAGCAGCGCGGGCACCGCACAGGGATCGCCGATCTGACCGAGCGCCTCGATCGCAATCGGGCGCAGCCCCGGCTCCTCGATCACCTTCAGCAAAAACTCCGCAGCGCGACGATCACCAATGTCACCCAGAGCACGCACCGCATCTTCACGTACGGCCGCGTCGGCATCGTTAAAGAGCGTGTAGAGCAGCGGCTCCACCGCGTCCGGCGACTTCATCTTGCCGAGCGCTTCGACCGCGTGCAGCCGCATCAACCATTCGTGATGCCCGAGAGCCTGCACCAAGTCGGCGACCGCCGCCGGCCCCATCCTCGCCAACGCGAGACCGGCCTCGACGCGCACCGCCTTCACCTTGTCTTGCAGCAACGGCAGGAGCGCGGTGACCGTCTCCGCCGCACCGATCCGCCCAAGCGCCTTGGCCGCGTGCGAGCGCACGATCCAATTCTGACTTCTGAGCAACGGCAGCAACACCGGCACGGCGCGCGCATCGCCCGTCTCAGCCAGAATGCCGACCGCCGCCTCCTGCACCGCCACATCCGGGTGCGCGACACAGCCGGCCAGCGCCGGGACCGCAGGTTCGCCCAGCTTCGTCAACGCGCCGATCGCCGCTTGCCGAACCGACCGATCCTCATCCCGCAGCAACGACACCAACGGCTCGATCGCGCGGCTGTCGCACAGCGTCCCCAAGGAGGTAGCCGCCTCCTCGCGGATGGCCCAATCCTCGTCGCGCAACGCCGCAATGTGTTCAGCTACGGCATCGGGCATCGTCCATCCACCCAGGCCTTTCGACTCCGCTCCACCGAGCGCACCACGCTCGATCGCGGCCTACATCGCCCCCTTGGCAAAGTCTCCCGCCGGCCCGAACCGACCCGTATCGCCCAACGGCAAGTCGACGCGCGCATTGTCCGTTTGGCTCGAATCGACGTAGAAATCTTCGGACGACGGAGTCCACCCCAGTTGTTCGAGCGTATCCATCGTCAACTTGCGCAACGAGTCGGTCGCATTGAGGCGCGAGGTCGCGAACGACCAAATACGCTCGCCTTCGAGCTGGAGCTCGGAGGCCTTGGGATCGTGGAGGAACGCCACCAACGGCTCGATGGCCGCATCACCGATCAGCACCAAGGCCGCCGCCGCCTTCTCGCGCAACACGCCGTCCTTCAGCAACATGATCAAATCCGGAATGACCATCGGATTGCGGAAATGGCCCAGCGCCGTAGCCGCGGCTTCCTTAATAAAAGCATCTTCACTGACGATACAGCCCGGCGTCGGCGTGCCCTCCTGCTTAATGCCCTTGCCCTTCAGCGCGTTCAACACCGGCGGCAACGCACGCGGATCGCCGATCATGCCCAAGGAAGCAATCGCATGCCGCTTGACCGCGCCGTCTTTCATCGCCTCGATCAACGGATCGATCGCACGCGGATCGCCGATCATGCCCAGCGCGATCGTCGCATCTTCGCGCACCGCGCGGTCGGGATCCTTGAGCGCCTCGCACATGGCATCAACCACTTTTGCATCGCGCACCCAGCTGCGGCCGATTTGATAGTCGGTCGTCATCCCGCCTAACGCACGGGCTGCATGGCAACGCACGACAAAGTCCTTATCCTTCATCGCGTCCAGCAACGGATCGACAGAGGGTTGCCCGATGGCGACCAATGCCGTCCCTGCCGTTTCACGTACGATCTTGGAGGAATCGCGAAATAATTTCAGAAGGGTTGGAATCGCTTTGGCGTCACCGATGCGCCCCAAGGACTCCGCGGCCGCCGATTTCACGGCGCCGTCACGGTCGCGACAGGCCACCTGCAAGGCTTCAATGGTACGCACGTCGCGGATCTCGCCGGCCGTCTTCGCGGCATGTTCGCGCACACGCCAGCGCTCGTCCTTCATGGCCGTGATCAACCGGTCGACCGCCGCGCTGCCGAGCACCGCCATGGCCGCGACGGCTTCCCCGCGCGTCTCCATGATGGGATCATTGAACAGCTTGATCAGCGCCTCGATCGCCTTCGGCCCGCCGATCTTCCCCATCGCCCTCGCTACGGAGGCGCGCACGGACCAATACTCGTCCTCGGCGGCCTGAATCAGCGCGTCGAGCGTGCTCGGCTCTCCCCGATCGGCCAAGGCCCTGGCGGCTTCTTCGCGCGTCGCGTCATCGACATCTTCCAACGCTTCTAAGAGAGTCTCAACTGCCTGTGCCATAAAATCCTCACACCAGGTTGCCTGTCACGTGCGCCGCCCTGCGCCGCCGCCCGACAATCCGGTCCGTACGTTACCTAATACTCGCGTTGTCCGCCGTAGGGGTACATCCGCCGACAATTGACGCGCAACGTCTGTGTGCCGCGTCCTTCCACACACTGATCGAGTGTTTTGGCGTAATCCAGCCGTCCGTCCTGCGTCACGGTAAAACGAAAGCTGAACGTCCAGGTCCCGTACCAATAGGAGCCCGGCTTCAACTGCAGTTCTTTGGGATACTCGGTGCGCAGCGCATCGGTGCTGTCGGGATCGTTCGTCGCCATTTCAGGCGTGTGCCCGGGAACTTGCCAAAAGGTCGGCGGCTCCAGCTTCGAGGCGTCGAACAAAATGGTGAACTCCTTGGCAGGCGGCGGTGCGGCCATCACCGTGCCCGACGATAAGCTGATCCCCACACCCGCAAGCCCGACCGCGATCATACTCCCAAGCAGCCCCACATGCCTTCGACTCATGGCCGACCCTTCTCCGCATCCGGGACAAACACCTCGTCAACCGCGCGACTGTCCCATTCCGTATGCGTGTCCAACCCAAGCGCACGCATGACGGTGGCGCCGGTATCGATGATCGACACGGGCGAGGTCACGCGATGGCCTTTTTTCACCCCGGCGCCGGATGCCATCCACAACACCTGCGGCGGCGCCTGTGCGCCGTCCACCGCCGCAACTGGTGCCGCAGGCCCAGCCTCCATGGCCGGTGCGCCAAATCCCTTGGCGCCTGCGGGACTGATGGACGTGGCAAACACGACCGTCGACTTCAGCAACCCCAAATCACGGTACAGGTCGAGCACCGCTCCCATGGCCTCGTCCACCGACTTGAGCGCCTCACGATAGGGCTTGGAATTCCACCCCTCTGCTGCGCCGATACGACCGGCATCGGGCAAGTGCACGATCAACAAATGCGGCAGCGCGGGGATGGCATGGCCGTACCCGTGCCCGCTGGTGGCCTTCTGAAAATATTGTCGGATATAGGAGACGAGTGTGGAGGCCCGGCACTCCGGCCGTAAGGCGCCGCAAAACTGATGGTCGGTATAGGGCTCGGGCTTGGCGAGTTGATAGAGCGACTCATCCATATAGAAGATGGTGCTGTCGCGACCGCCGCTGAGATCAAGGTAGTCAAACATCGTCGGCGGCCGCGGATAGCCGCGCGCAAATTCAAACGAGTTCCAGGTCATCCCATGCTTCGGCACCGTCATGCCGGTGATGAGCGACGCCATGGTCGGCAGCCGCAAGGCCGGCTGCACGGCGGTGGCGGTCCAAGTCGCCGACCCGTCCTTCAGTAATCGCCCCAGAACAGGCATGCTGTTGCCTTTGAGCGCATCCTGGCTCACGCCTTCCAGCACAAAGAGAATCGCTTGATTCGCGATATGGTCCTGCTGGTGCATGGACGGCACCACGGAGAGCGTGTCGGGCGTCCCTGCCGGACGACTGGCCTCAGCCTGACCCGATACACCCACACTCAACAAGGCGGCGAACAGTGCCGCCACACAACCAACCAACCATATATTCGCGCTGCCTGCGCGAGTCCTCGTTATCGGCTGTCCCGTCTGCGTCAACGGCATGAAGTGTCCCTTCACTACGCTGATTCACCAAAACTGCGCATGCGGATCGCATCGTCGCAGGTCTGTCTACATGTCGGAATGAGCTGAGCTGGGTACCTTAGCACGCGGTTTTTGGCAGTGACAAGGGCGGCGCAGGCGACCGACTCGCAGGCGCACATCCTGTTTGGCTGCGCGCCGAGCGCCGATTCGGGCCGACGCAAAAGTCTCACAAGACCATTTCGTCTGCCGATCTGAATCGTGTATAGTCCCGATCCGAAACCATGACGCCTGATCTCCTGACACAAGAACTCGCGACGCCGTACCCATCCGTCGTCCGCCTCGTCTCGGTGAAAATCCGAAACCGCGGCGACGTCAAGAAGATGGACGCCGGTGCGCTCGACATGCGCGTCGGAGATCCCGTCGTCGTCGAATTTGAAGGCGAGTTGACCTTCGCGATCGTGGAGACGGCACCGCACGCCATGCCGTTCACCCCTCCCATGCGAATGGTGAAACCGATCCTGCGCCTTCCCACCGGCGAGGAGCGGGCCATCATCCAACGGCACGAGCAGTTGGCGCGCGAAGGCATGACGTTCTGTCGCGAGCAGGCGGCGACGCTTGGCGTGCGCATGAAAATGGTGGAGGTGTTCGCGGCGCTTGACCGTCGGCAGATTACGTTTGTCTACACCTCCGACGATCGCATCGACTTCCGCGAGCTCGTCCGCATTTTGGCGCGCCGCTTTCATTGCCGCATCGAGATGCGCCAGATCGGGGTGCGCGAAGAAGCCCGCCGCCTCGGTGGTGTGGATTCCTGCGGATTGACTCTCTGCTGCACCAGCTTTCTCACGGACTTCCTGCCCATCAGCGTCAAGCAAGCGCGGAAGCTTGGCGTGGCCGTGGACGATCCCAAACTCTTGGGTCTGTGCGGTCGTCTGAAATGCTGCCTGATGTTTGAAGCTATGGACGCCCAACAGCTGACGCCTCGTCCGTCTCCGCTCATTACGCCCGGCTCCGCCAAGCAAGCACCCTCTCTGTCGCGACCACAACGCTAGATCGGCGTTCGTCGCTACCGGATCACAGCCCCATCCGCCCGCGTCCTGTTCGATTGCCCCGAAGGGCATGCGTGCGCCCTCTGCACCGGATCCCCTCCCGAAGAGCGGGTCCCCAACCTAGCAGCGCCCCATTTGGGGTGTTATGCTGAGGCCAATCGAGCGTCTCACTGAGCAGCGACGCCCGCAGGGAGGTTGCCGAAATGGTGCACCGGGTAGGTTCCGCGCTCTGCCGATGTACTCTGCGGCTGGCCCTCGCCATGCTCCTTCCGGGTCTCATGCCCCTCGCCGTTCCTGCAGTCACCCACGCTGAGATCAAAGTGGTCGCCGGCCAAGGCGAACACCAACTCGGGCCCCATGACACCAAAGACGACGCGATTCGGCTCGCGACAGAAGCCGCGAAGCGCGACGCGCTCGAGCAGGTGGCCACCTATCTGGAAAGCGTGACCGTCTCGACCGATACGAATCTGACGCGAGATGAAATTCGCACCTACACCGCAGGGGTGGTCTCGGTCCTCGATCAGCAGGTATTGACGCGTGTTGAGGGTGAGGCCGTTATCTTTCGCGTCGACCTGACCGCACAAATCGACACGGAAGACGTGGTGCAGGCGGTGAAGAAACTCCGTGATGAAGCCGACGTCAGGCAGGAACTCGCCACGCTCAAACAGGAAGTCGACCAGCTGCAGCAGGAGCTGGACCAGGCCAATCACGCGTTGGCAACAGGGCTGCCGCCATCCGACGCGCGCGACCTGACAGAACGCCGCGCGACGCTGTTGAATCAGATGCAGTCCAATGCGCTCGTCCAGCAGGCCTGGACGGAGTGGATCATCGGCGGGCCCTATGTCTGGCCCTATGGAAACGGCTATCCGGCGGGCGTCACGGTGCCGGGCTTACTCGCCTGGGCCGGACGGCTGTATCCGAACAACCCACATGTCCCGGTGGTCGGCACGATCATCACGGCCCGGACCGGTGCGCCGCTGCCGCCGGCACCACCGATGCCGCCCTCGCCTCCGGGAACCATTCCGCACCACCAGCAACTCATCTCGCCGCTGCCGATTCCGTCGAATGCGGTGATCGGGACAGTACCTCACGGCGCCTACGGCATCCCGGGGCTTCGACAACCCTATGCAGGGCAACCGCATAGCGGCGACCAGCAGTATCCGCAGGCGGCCACGAACCGACTCAATCAGTTCCTTGCCCCGCCGCGGTCGGCGCCCCCACCCGTCATGCCGCAAGGGAGCACGCAACGGTTACCGTCGGTTTCGACGCTGCCGCCGATGTATCACCCGGATCCAATGCCTCGAACCCAGGCGCCTGCGCAACAGTTTCCGCAACGCGCGATCTCCGGTGCGGCGCCTGCTGTGCCCGCTGCTCCGGCACGATCCGGCAACATACCGAGCGCACCTCCAAGCAGTACCCTCCGAGGCGGCGTGATGGGAGGACGCTGACGATGTACGCCCGGCTCCATCGTGCCCTCCCACGTTCCATCAGCAGCCTCTGTGCCTGCGCCGCTCTCACCGGCCTGTTGCTCTCCGCTACGCCCGCGTCCGCCGATGAGCGCGCGTTTCAACGGCTCGATCAAGTCCTCCGCACGTCGCCCGCGCTGCACCCGATCCACGACACACCGCACCCGCGACCAGGCCAATACACGCCGGATCGCTATGTGATCGGGACCGGCCAGGGAGACCTGGCCAAAGGACGACTGGCCTGTCAGCGCGTAGCGGAATTGGCGGCTCGAGCCGATCTGGCGAAACAGGTTCGCGTGCTCATTAAGGAACATGCCGTCGATCGCACCCGCGAACGGCTCGGGCATCCGCTGGAGCAGGATCTGGAAATCACACGCGAGGAAATCGTGCAGGAATATTTGCATGGCGTCACGATCGTCGAACGCCACGCGGATGAAACCACCGGGCTCTGCCGCAGCACCGCCGTGATGCCGCGCGAAACGTTGGCCGCGCCCTCGTCCGGATCGCCGACCGCAACCACAACGACACCGGCGGCGCCGTCCCCCGCCAACCACGCACCGAGTTCGTCTGCTCCCTCACGCTAGCCCTGCGCCGTTGAACTTGCCGGAGGTTTTCGGGTAAGTACAGCGCACCATGCCTCATTCAAATAATTTTCAGCACGCCGAATACAGCCGGGCCGACCCGGGCGCACGTCTCGCCTACGCCGAAGCCGTTGCCGATCCTGCGCCGGACTCGCCCGCCTGGACGGAACAGATGACTGCGCATGGACGCCGACTGAGCCAACAGGGCGTTCGACTGGTCGCGTTCGTGCACGGTGCCCCGCTCGGCGCGGACCTCTTCGGCGCCCAACGGCTCGACGATGTCGGCGGCTTGAAACGCGGCTACTCCCGCGGCATCTCCGGCTTAGACGCATTGTTGGCACTCCTCCGGGAGGAGACCAACGGCTTGACCGGGCCACCCGGGTGGCCGACGCCGCCTTGGACCAATGACGCAGCCTCGCACCAAGCCATGGACGAGACCGTGCGCGACGCCGCGAACTTTACGGCCGCCTATGTCGCGCTGTTCCACAAGGCCGTGAACCGCGGCGCCACCACGCCCATCCACTGCGAGCGCTATCTCTGGTCCGGCGACTCGCACCACCTCGGGCGCGCACGCGCGGCTTGTCTGCTGCTTGAGCAGATGCAGGCCTGGATCACCGCACATCACCTCACCGCGGGCGATCGCCTCCTGGTGCAGGCCCACGGCCACGCAGGGCTCGTGCTGGCGCTGATCTCGAACCTGCTCGATCCGGCCCCGCTCTCCGGCCGGCCACAATTTTTCGCCGCCTTGAAGCAGGACGCCCAACAGCATCCGAACTCGGGATTGAGCGCCGACCGTCTCCAGCACCTGGAGCGCGCGTTAAGCGACGGCACCTACCTCCATGGCGTACACGTGGATGTCGTGACGCTCGGCACGCCGGTTCGATACGGCTGGGACCTCGACGGCATCGGACACCTGCTCCACCTGATCAATCATCGCGTGTTGCGGCTGGACGGCAAACGTTGGCTGGCGAAAATGGAATTGCCGCAGGTCACGATGGAGATGCCGATCGCCTGGGGCGGCGACTATGTCCAGCAACTGGCCGTGGCGGGGTCGGATACCCGACCGGTCACACCTGAAGCGCAGGCGCTCAACAAGCAGCTGTGGGAATTGTTGGAACCCTGGGATGGATTTGAACGGTGGCTGGAAAGTGCGCGTCGTTCGGTGCGCTGCCCCAACGACGGCCTCTGTCGCTTGATCGACTATAAGGATAGTACCGGATCGACCACGGCGCGCGACCACTACTACGGACATGCGGCCTACACTCGCGTGCAGAGCATGCTGTTTAATCTGGGGCTGATCGTCGAGGCCTGCTACAAGTCCTAGCGCGCGCGGACGCCCCAAGCCTCGGACAAGCGGCAGGCCTAGCGGGTCGGCCGCGATCCTCGTCTCGCCAACAGCGCCTCGCCCAGCGCCTGAACTTCCTGATCACTCAACCGACGCTCACTGGCGACTAGTTCTCCGCCCTGACCTGCCACGAACGCCTTCAGCGCCGCCGTCCGTTGCGCGGGGGTGGCCAGCTCCCGATCGACCTTCAAGTCCACGCGAAAGCCCGACACCATCCAATACTTCGGACGCACCTTCGTCTCTTGTACGTAAAAACTCCCGCTGCCGTCATGCATGACGCGGTAGCGATTGTTCTGCAGCGTCTCCTGACGCGCGCCGACATCTAAGTACTTTGAGCTGGAGATCGCCTCCGCACCGTAGATTATGCCCTGCACCATCGCGACATCCTGCGCCACCAGCGCATCGAGGCACGCGTCCGTCCGCAGCGCCGCAAGGAGATCGTTCGTCACCAGGGCGATCCTGGTCGTGTCGGCCAAACTGACCATGCCCGCCTGCTTAAGCGTGATGGCGTTGCTCACCGCCGCCACCTGCTGCGCCGCCACGGCAAGCATGTCGGTCGCCTCCGGCGACAGGGTGAACCGCGGCTGCTGCCCCTCCGGCCACAGTTCATGGATTTGCACGGCCTCCGGCATTTGTTGTTCGGAAACGATGCAGGCATGGGCAAGCGGCTTACCGACCCCGGGCTTGAAAGCGGCGCCCGGTTTGAACGGCTCGACGGAGGGTGGAATGGCGACGAGCCGGATATGTGGAAATCGGCCCGCCTGCAGGTCGCGCTCCAGCGCGTCCGCGTACCGTTGCCGGGCGTCGCTGTAAGCGTTCGCGGCCGACGAGCCCGCCGGCCCAGTGGCACAGCCCGCAAGGAGCGCCATCACCGACGCCGCAAGCAGCGACACCAGGCGCACAGACAAGGCGACCGCCGCACACCCGGCGCGAATACGCATCGGCACCTAGAAGCCCAACTCCTTTTCCAAATCCGCCTGCCCCTTTTTGAAGGCGCCTTGGTCGCGCTGACTCTTTTCGACCACGGCCTCCTTTATTTTCCCGGCGGATTTCTCCAAGGCTTTCATCCGCTTTTCCTGGGTGGCCGCGATCTCAGCGGCCTTTGGCGACCCGGCAAACTTATAATACCCAGAGGCGAACGTCGAGGAGAACGCGGCGTCCCCACGCTGTAAAATGGCGTCCCCCCGCTGTTCCGCACGCGCCTTCGCGGGCTTGTCGCCTCCAGGCAGAAACGCCATCCACTGCGCCGCCCGCTCCAACGTCGTCAGCGACTGCGTCGCCGCCTGCCCCACCGCGCCGATATCGCCGGTCAGTCCCTTGGCCTCTTGCGCTTCCTGCGCCATCAACTTGTCGACAGTGCTCGCGGCAATCTTCGTCAACTCCTGCCGGTAGGCCGGCGACGCCGTGTAGGGCGGCACGGCCGCGGAGCGTGCATGGCTCCGCCGATCGATCTCCCACGCGGCCTTGAACACGTCGAGATTCTGCGGCGCGGCCTGGACGGCCTTCACCATCACCCGATCCGCCTCGGCAAATTCGTGCACCGCCTCCCACCAGAAATAGGCGGAGCCGTCCTTCCCATACCACTGCCCGGCCGCTTCGGCCTGCTTCGCGGCGTCGCGCGCCAGCTTCGGCATCCGCTGCTTCGCCTGCGCGATCAATTCGTTCGACGCACAGTCGTCGTTCGAGAGACTCTGATAGGCGGAGTAGAGCGCTCCAGGCTTGCCCGATTGCTCCGCCTTCGCCAACGCCGCGCGCGCCTTCGCGTCAAACTGCTTACGCGGGGCATCGCCTCCGCACAGATCGTCGGCAACCGTCACGCTCGGCATCGCCAACACGAGGCCCAACAGACATCCGTAGGTCGACCATTGCCGCATGCTCATGGCTCCTCCCGGCGCACCGTCTAACGCCCCATCATTTCTTTTAACTTATTGAGATCCATCCCACCGCCCTTGTCGCCCTCGCTGCCCCCCATGCCCTTCATCAGCTCGTCCAAATTCGGCGGCGCACCGCGGCCCTTGCCGCTCTTGCCCTTCGCGCCACCCATCATGCCGCCCATCATCGCGCCCATATCGGTTTTCGTCGCCCCAGGAGGCGGCTCGAACAGAGCCGGATCCTGCTTGGCGATTTTCAGGTTCGTCAGCTCCATGAAAATGCGATGCTTCTGCTCCCCCTCTTTCAGCAACAGATCCGATTTCACGATGATATGCTCAGGCGTCTTCCAGAAAAATCCGCCGAATTTCTTGCCGTCCTTGGTGGTGGCGATCACTTTATACTTGGTGGTCTTCACCCCGTTCACGACCTCCTCGCCCATCACGGTCTGCTCGATATCCATGTTGCGAATGTCGTTCGCCTCGCCCTCATTGAGCGGCATCTCCATGTAGGTATCGCCCATCAAGGTCCACATCACATGCTTGTCGAGGCGAATGACGGAGGTCATGCCGCCCTCCCCGCCCATTTCCTGTCTGGTCTTTCCGGGAGAGTAATAGACACGCCCTTTCATGGCGTGGGACTGCATTTCGATGGCGTTGTCCGCCGAATAATCCACCGTCGGGTGCTGTATTTTTTCCGCCCAACCGGCACTGGGAGCCAGCACCGCCGCCAGACCGACAACCGCAAGCGCGCGTCGTATCAACATACGTCACCCTCCTTACACATGATGGTCTCTGAGGACACCGCGACTGCAGTGTACTCCCATTGGGGTCGGACCCGCATCTGCCGGTCCGGCCGCTCGGCCTCCCCTGCCCGGCCCTATCGCTTAAAGATCATCCGGGGCGCCGTCATATCGCCCAATCCGACAGAGATCAACTCCCACCCGGCCGCGCCATACTCGTTCAGCGTCCTCTGCATGGTCGCCGTATCTGTCGTTACTTCTACGATCTGATATTCGAATTTCTTGATGCCGCTCGTTCCCGACGCCTGCGTCGAGCCCTGTCCCGGCACGGCCCCCGATACCTGGGCCGGCAGCAGACGAGGCTGGACCACCGTCAACGCGACCACCAGCGCAACCACGAGACCCAGAATGACACCGCTCCCCACCATCAGACGCTGTTGCATACGCTCACCTCATACGGACGATTCGAGGTTGATAGACAGGCGCCCGCACCGCCAACAGGCCGTGAACGCGGCCTCGTGCGCTTCCCCGCAGCCGTCGCAGGTCCAGGGTCGCCCGCCCGGCGCAACCGTGCGATGCGCCGTGAGCGCCTGATCCGCCCGCGGCCAATCACAGTCGTCGACCCACAGCTCGGGGAAGACTTCCGCGAACGGCACTTCTCCAGCCAGCGAGGCGCCCTGCCGATGCTTCACGAAGCATCGAATCCCCTGCGCGTCCAATACCGCCGCCCAGGCCTCCACCTCGACCAGGGACTGGGAGACGCAGAGTTTTTTCATGAAGCCAATCCTGTCTCGTACGCCCCTATAAGGATGCGGGAGCGCTAGTACGGCATCTCATCGTCATCCAGGCCCACATGGTGGCCAAGCTCATGGACGACGGTATCCCGCACCTCACGAATGATCGCCTGTTTCGTCCGGCAGAGTCGCACGATAGGGCCGCGGTAAATGGAAATCCGCGCCGGCAGCATCCCGCCCGGCTGGAAGAAGGAGTCTTTGTCGAGAGAAGCGCCTTGGTAGAGCCCCAGCAGGTCGTTGGGGTCGTCGATGTTCAATTCGGCCAGCACGTCCGGCGGCGGCTCCGGCTCTACGACCACCGTCACCTCTGCGGCGAGCTTGGCGTACTCGTCAGGCAGGCCGTCCAACGCCTCGCGCACCCAGGCCTCGAAGTCGGCATCGGTCACCCGCACTCGGTGTCCCCACTGGCTTCGCATGTGACTCCTCGGTCGGCGAGCCCACGCCGCGCGAACCCGGCCGACTACGGATGGGATGTGCGCCAGTTGGCGCCGACGCCCAGATCGACGTGGAGCGGCACGGAGAGTCCGAGGCGCACGCCCGCGTGCACCATTTCGCCGCGCACGAGCGCCCGGGCCACTTCGAGATCGGCCTCCGGCGTTTCAAAGACCAACTCGTCGTGCACCTGTAGAATCATTTTCGTCCGCGGCAAGGTCTGCTGCAACTGCTGCTGCACCGCGATCATGGCCAGCTTGATCAAATCCGCGGCGGAGCCTTGAATGGGGCTGTTCACCGCCATCCGTTCGCCGAACCCGCGTTGCACGGGGTCGGCACTGGTGAGCTCGGGGATCGGGCGGCGTCGCCCGAGGATCGTGGTGGTATAGCCGCGCTCGCGCGCCTGCGCGATGGTGCGATCCATAAACGCCTTCACGCCCGCATAGCGCTCGAAATAGGCCTCGATGTACGACTTGGCCTCGGCCTGCGTGATGTTCAGGTTCTGCGCTAATCCGTAGGGACTAATCCCGTAGAGAATACCGAAGACCACCGTCTTCGCCGTACGCCGCATCTCCTTGCTCACCTCTGCGGCGGGGCGATTGAAAATCTCCATGGCGGTCGCCATGTGAATGTCGTCGCCGCGCTCGAACACCGCGAGCAGTTTTTCGTCCTGCGCCAGGTGCGCCAAAATGCGCGGCTCGATTTGGCTGTAGTCGGCCGACAACAGCAGATGGCCGGGCGGCGCGATGAAGGCCTCGCGAATCCGCAAGCCGTGCTCGCCCTTCACGGGAATATTCTGCAAATTCGGATCGGCGGAGGACAGGCGCCCCGTCGAGGCCACCGTTTGATGTAACGACGTATGGAGGCGGCCGGTGTCCGGATTCACCAGGGTCGGCAACGCGTCGACATAGGTCGATTTCAATTTGCTCAGGCTGCGATAGTTCAGGATGTGCGACGGCAACTCATGCTGCGTCGCCAGATGCATCAGCGTATCTTCATCAGTCGAGTAGCCGGTCTTCGTCTTACGCAGCGGCTTCAGGCCAAGCTGCTCGAACAGAACGGTCGCGAGCTGCTTGGGTGAATTGATGTTGAAGGCGCCCCCGGCCACCGTGGCGATCGTCGCCATCAACCGATCCAGCTCACGCTCCAATTCTTGACTCAGCGCGGCCAGCGCCTGCACGTCGACGAGAAAGCCCTGTCGCTCGATCTCGGCCAACACGCCGACCAGCGGCATCTCCAGGTCGGTGAACAGGGACAGCATCCCCTGTTCCTGCAGCCCGGCCTTCAAGATGGGCACGAGTTGCGCGACCACCTGCGCCGCCTCACCGGCCTGCGCCGCGTCCGGCGGCGGCTGCACATCGAACAGGTCCGTCGGCGGCTCGACCGGCTCACGACGGCGCGCGCCCACGTGCACGCCCAGCGCATCCAACGCGACGGTCGCCAGGTCGTGTCCGCGCCGATTGGGATGAAGCAGGTAGGCCGCCACCATCGTGTCGAAATAGGGAGGCGACACCGACACATGCTCACGCGCAAGCGCCAGCAGCAGCGGCTTCACATCGTGCGCGGCCTTCACCACGGCGGGATCGCGCAGGGCCGCCTTGAACGGCTCGGGCAGCTGCCCCGCCTGCCCTTCGACATACCCGGGCGCACGGTCCTTTGCGCCGCAGGCCAGCGCCAAGCCCTGCACATCCGCCCGCACGGCGGGAGCCTCGCTGAGCACGGGAGCCAACGCCAGCACGCCGTCAACACGCGCGGCCTGTACCAACGCCTGCGCCTCGTCGCGGTCACGCACCAACAGGACCGCCGGAGCCTCACCCTGATCTGGCGGCGCCACGGCCGATTCGCCGCCGACGGACTTCACCAGTTGATGGAATTCAAACTCGCGTAACAGCGGCGTCAGCCGCTCGGGGGACAGCGGCGTGGCGCGATAGGCATCCGCGTCGAACTCGATCGGCGCGTCGCATTGAATCGTCGCGAGCTCGCGACTCAGGCGGGCCTGGTCGGCCTGCTCCGTCAGCAACGCGCGGGTGCGCGGCGGCTTGACCTCTTCTACACGCGCGAGCAACTCGGGAATCGTCCGGAACTCGGCGATCAGCTTCGCGGCCGTTTTCTCGCCGATGCCTTTCACGCCCGGAATATTGTCGCTGGCGTCGCCCATCAGACCCATGATGTCGATCACGCGCGACGGCTCCACGCCGAATTTGGCCTGGCAGTCGGCCTCACCGAACCATTTGTCTTTCACGGGATCGAAAATCCTGACCGCAGGCGTCAGGAGCTGAAACATATCCTTGTCGCTCGTGACGATGGCCACATCCATCCCGGCGGCCTCCGCCTTGCGCGCCAAGGTCCCGATCAAATCGTCCGCCTCATAGCCGGGCAAGCGGACCACGGGAATGCCGAACGCCTCGACCATCCGATGGATATGCGGAATCTGCGCACTCATGCCCTCCGGCATCGGCGGCCTTTGCGCCTTGTACGCCTTGAACGTCTCGTGGCGATGCGTCGGCCCCCGCTCGTCAAAGACGATCGCCAGCGCGTCCGGCCGATGGTCGCGCAGGATCTTCATCAGCATGGTGGTGAAGCCGTAGATCGCGTTGGTCTGCACACCCTTGGAATTGGAGAGCGGGGGGAGCGCAAAAAAGGCGCGGTAGATGTAGGCGCTCCCGTCGACCAGGTACAACGTGGCGCGCGAGGCGGAACGGGGCAACGCCGTCATACGGGCACGGCCTGTTGCGCAGCCTGTAGCATCACAGCACCAACGGCGGGGCGCCGAACTTCTCGCGCATCTTGTTGATCGTGGAGAGGACCATGGGCTGGCCGATCATTTTCCGTTCGAGCGCGCGCTTGCCCGGGAAGTCCATCAGCGATATGCCGATCAACATCGTCAGCACGCCCTGTCCGGGCAAGAACAGCATGGCGACACCGGCCAGGAAAAAGATGAACCCCAGTATATTTTTGCCGACATGGAGCACGCCGCGCACAAGCGGATGCGCCTGTTGCAGCCATTCGTGCGAAGCCTCGTCGGTGAAATAATTCGCGGGCAGCCGGACGAGGATGAAGGGAATCGCCACGAGCGTCCCCAGGAACATCAGGAGGGACGTCGCCGCCAACCAGAGCAACGTCGGCCCGGCCACATAGGTTTGGATCGTCGAAAGCCAGGCATCCATCGTGAAGCCGGAATCCTACCATGCGCGTCGCGCCACAACAACGCCGCAGGACTGCGGCAGCGGCGGTTTACCTCACGAGGAGACGACGGCTATAATGCGCCCCATGCAGAGGATCACAACAGGAGGACAGCGCGCGGGTCACACAGTCCGAGCGCTTCGGCTCGCCCTCGGCATGGCGCTGACGCTGAGCGCAGGCTCCCTGTCGGCGCTGGCGGAGGCACCGCAAGCCAATGGGGCGCCGGAGGTCGAGATCAACAAGAAGGGGCTCGGCAAGGAAGCGATCGTGCGCAACGGGGCACACGAATGGTACATGCTTGTGGAAGTGACGCCAGACAATACCGTGATCGTTCGCCAGCACAAGCAAGGCGAGTCGTATCTCGTGGATGAAAGCGAAACCCACGACCGCCCGTTTCTCTCCCAAGAAGTGGACGATGCGATCCGCGATTTCGTGAGCAGCGCCAAGGCCGAAGCCGCGCAGCGCCCGCAGTCCAACCAGCCCGCACGACGACCGTAATGCCCACCGCACCCCGTCAAGACAAGCCGCGCTTCGTGATCTACGCGCACCATTCGACGTACGACACCCTGCACCAAGTCGCGACGCTGGGTCTCACCGCGGCCGCGATGGGGAAAGACGTGTGGATCGTGCTGATGTTTTGGACGATCAAAAAACTGTCTGATGGGCGATTTGATGAAGTCGACTTCCCGCCTGAATTCGCCCAGGCCGGAAACGAGGTCCGCCGACTGCTCAAGGAAAAGAAGGTCCCGACCATCACGGAGATGCTGCGCGACGCGAAGGCGGTCGGCTCGCTCCGGGTCGTCGCCTGCAGCGCAGGTCTGGAATATATGGGCGTCGATCAGGCGAAAGTCGCAGCGGGCGTCGATGAAGTCATGGGCCTCCCCGCTATCTTGTCCGCAACTGCCGGAGCCGAAACCACGCTGTTCATCTAGCGGCAGACGGAATCCGGCTACACGCAGCGTCTTCACCACTCGCACATCGACCACGACCATCTGCCGAGAATCACACTGCGCCTGACTTCGCCGTTCCACACGTGCGAGGGCCGGAGCGGCATTCACCCTCCGGCCCTCTACCCGATCCGCGTACCTGCGGTTAGTTCACGAAATGCGGGACGGCAATATCGGTCACCTTCTGCTCATCGTCGAGCAGGAGAATCACCGTGTCGCCTTTGGACATGCCTTTCAACCGCTCGGCCATCAACGGACGGACCTCATAGGTCTTTTCCTGTCCATCGGCCCCGGTGATGCCGATGCGGTTGTCGCTCAACGTGGAGGAGATCGTCCCGCTCGTCCGCGCAAAGGCGTTCTTCAACGGAGACCGATCCAACGCCGCGGCGCCGGCCGCCTTCGCGTCGGCCACGCTGGCATAGGTCACGTCGCTGATCTGCGCGGCTTCATCGATCAAAAAGAGGGCCTGCACACCCACCGGGACACCCGCCACCTTCGCACGGGCAAGCGGCCGAATCGTGTGCGAGACTTCCATGCCGTTTTGCGTGGTGATCACGGCCTTCTCCTGCCCGGTCGTCAGCGGCTGCGCCAACTTCCCCTGCAGAATGCGGTGCTCGTGGTCCTCACCGTCGAGGTGCGCGTCCACCACTTGGTTCTGCCCATTCACCGTGAGAATCACCATGTCGCCCACATTGAGCGCGGGCAGCCCTTTCTTCTCACGCCCCTTCACAGGCAGATAGCGCGATTGCATGTCGCCCGTATTGATCTTCACCTGTTCGCTGCGAATCTCCTCGACGGTGCCGATCAGCGTCCGGGTGCCGGGAAACGCGCCCGTCTGCTTTTGATATTGATCCGCAGCCGACGCCTGCGCGCGCTCGGCCGCCTGCCGCGCCGAGGCATCATCCGTGCTCCGCGCCATGCGGGGTTGATCCGCCGCGCAGCCCACGAGCGCCAAGGTTCCCACTCCCACCAACAAGCTCAAGGCCATGTGTGTCGAACGATGTGTGGTTGTCATGATGTCACCCGCTCCTCTCGGTTCAATCCGTGAACCTTCGGTACGTTCCCGCGCCGGCCGCGTTGAGGAATCCGCCCCGCCCCTCGCCGCACAACGCGTGAAAGGGCTGGCGGGCGACTGCGGCTTCACTCCGGGAGACGTCAATGTCATAGCGTCACTATGCGCCCGCTCCCTGAGTTCAACACCTAGATCATTCCCTAGTTCTGCAGGCGGGCCGCCCCAAGTGCCCAAGGGCGTTACGGCGAAATACCGGTATCGCGACCCATCGCAATTGGCTCGGCGTGCAGGCTCCATGGCTGGAAGTATGGCGTAGAATCACGCAGGTGAAATCTTGGCGCATCCCTCGGTGTGCCCGGGAAGATGCAGAGGCTATCGACAGGAGCGTTGAGAACTGTAGGAGAGGATCAGGATCTTTCGGCAGAGGGGAGCGTCGAGAAACGCGTCGCAAGCACGCTGCTGAAGGGTCGCGCCGAGACAGTCGGCTACGCCTGCGGCACCGGCTCTTTGAACAGATTCATCGCGCGCAGCACCGTGCGCATCGAGGTCGGCAGCCGGGCGGCGGTCGACAGCACCACGCCCAACAACTCTTTCGCGGCCCGCCGTGTCGCCGACTTGCGCTCGCGGCGGCGGTCGAAGGCCTCCGCGCCGCGCAGGATGTACTCTTCGGCGAGATAGCCGGTGCGCAACGTCAGAAACGCGCTGCCCATGCCTTGCACCAATGCGTGGATCACCAAATGCATTCCGGGGATGGCCGACATGACGCCGCCGCCGACCGACGCGCTCAACTGAGGGAAAATATCTTCCAGCTGCATGTCCTCGATCCGCTCGGCGAGCAGCGCCGCGGCGAGGATCTGGCCGTACATGGTCAACAGCGCGGGCATGGAGGGGCGATAGCCGAAATTCGCCACGAGCGCGCGAATCATTTTCAGGTTGGCGTAGGCGAGCATCACCGCGTCCAGACTGCCGTTTTGCACCACGGCCGTGCTGAGAAACGCCAAGCGCGCATGGTCTTTGACGATCTGACTCGACCGCACACACTTCTCATCGAGCGCCGCCTTCATCACCGCCGGCCACCCCGCACCGTCTTTTAGCGCAACCTGCAGGCGATTCGTGGTCTCTGCCGACAGGCCGCCGCTCCGGAGGAACCGTCTGGCCACGGCCCGGTATTCTTTCACTGGAATCGCGACGTCCGCAGGATCTCCCAGAGCGAATCGCTGGAGCGGATGCACCGACATCGTCACCACGGCCACAATCGGCCGGACCAGCAAGACGTAGAGTCCGATGAGCACGAGCGCGTAAAACGCCCATTCCAGCGCGGCATGCAGACGACCGAGCCGCTCACCGACATCCAGCACATTGGCCAACAGGATCAACCCGAGGCAGAGCAGCGCGCCCAGCCCGATCCACAGCCAAAACGGCGGGATGAGCCGCGACGGCCGAGCCGCGGGAGGAACAACCGACAGGCCATTGGAATGTTCAGCCATGACCGGATCTCGCAAAAGGGTTGGGTGGCCGATGCGCGCCGTCGCGCCGACGTGCCGACGTGCCGACGATCTTGCCATCATAGCCACCGCAGAAGCGCGCGTTCAACCAGCCGCCCCAGCCGACCATCCGGAACAATCCGCTCGATGAGCGCTTAGCGCGAGGTGGTCACACCGACGCGTTCACAGAACGCCGTCAACTTGCAGCGGCTGCAGAACGGCGAGACCGGTTGGCAGAGGTATTGGCCATAGGGGACGAGCAGGTCGTTGTACGTAATCCAATGGCGCCGGGGGAGCTTCGCGCGCAACGCGGTTTCGGATTCGTCCGGCGTCCGCGTCGTGATGTAGCCCCAGCGGTTGCTGATGCGGTGGACGTGAATATCGACGCAGATCCCCGGCTTGTTGAAGCCGACGGTCACGACGAGGTTCGCCGTCTTGCGGCCGACGCCGGGTAAGGCGATCAGCGCGTCCACATCATCCGGCACAACACCGCGATGCTCGGCAAGCAGCCGCTCGCAGAGCTGCTGAATCTGTTTGGCCTTTGTACGGTAAAACCCGACGGGATAGATCAGTCGCTCAAGATGCGACCGCTCCAACGCCAGAACGGTAGCCGGCGTATCGGCCTCGGCGAACAGGCGTACGCTGGCGGCGGCGGTTGTCGCATCTTTGGTGCGGAGACTTAGAACGGTGGCGATTAGAATACGGAAGGGATCGCGATTCGATTCACGCGCGATGACGCCGACGACCGGTTCCTGCCACTGCCGCACCTCACGCCGCACAATGCGCAGCACCGCATGGATGTCGGCATCACGCAAGGGCGTGCGTCCTCGAGAGGCGCAGACGCCTCCGGCACAGGGTGAGTGGAAGCAGCCCTGGGATCACGGCTCTGGATGTGGAAGATGGACTGGAGACGGCACGCGCGGGATAGACCGAGCGGGATCGGCGGCCGCCTCGTGCGGCCGCCTGAGATCCGCTACTCGGAACGGTGCTTCGAGAGCCACTTCTGGCGGCGCCGTTGAGCCTCACGCTGCTTGGCTTTCTTGCGCACGCTCGGCTTCTCGTAAAACCGCCGACGCTTGAGTTCACGGAACAGCCCTTCACCCGCCAACTTCTTCTTGGCAACCTTCAGGGCCTTCTCGACATTGTTATTGAAGACGCGAATTTCCATGTGTCCTTCTATCGCAAAAAATGGTCGGGTTGAAAACGGGGCGTATCCTAGCACAGGCCTTTGAGCCCCTCAAGATAACTTTCAACTCCCGCAAGACGAGGCTGAAAGTTATCTTTAAGATATTGATTTGTTAAGCTGTTTACGTTGTTATCCACAACCTCTCGCAGCCCGCGCACGCAAGCTCGCGCAAGCGTCTGCGCGACCGCCCAATCCGCGCGCACCGCTCGATGAGGCTCCACCGTCACCTGGTCGATGAGCCGCAACAACTCCATGATGCACGTGATCATCGCGAACGGAATCTCGGTCGCGCGGGCAAGCGCGGCATCCCGTTGCGCGCGCTGTTCATCGTCCGACGTCACATCCGCAGTGCGTGCGTGACCTGTGCGCGCCCGTCGCTGCGCAAGGACAGCCTGGTAGGCGCGCGTGTCCTCATCCGCCAACCGACAGAGCTCGCCCGCGCAGGCCATCAGGCGCGCCAGCACATCCGGCGTACTCTCAGAAGGATTCGATGCCGCACGCCCTTCAGCAGGTGGCTGACCCGGCGCCCGACGCTTGGCCTCAAGTCGCGCGAGCTTCGCGGCCAACTGTGCCGCCAGCGCTCCCACCAGCGCGGCGACTGCCGCCCCCGCAGGTGTCGGCTGATCTGAGCCGACCGCCGACAGAAACTCGCCCACTCGCTGATCGACCGTCCGCGCGGACTCAGCTCGTACCTGCTCCAGCCGCACTTCGATGATCTGCTCGGCCGCCAACTGCGGCAGATCCAAGTCCGCCTGTGCGGCCTCCAGCAACGCCTGCTGCGGCATGAGGCCGATCAATTCCGATTCGACGATCGGGACGTTGAAGTTCGACGCCTCCCGGCGCACGGCCTCGACAGCCACATGCAGCGGGGTGACGCGCACGTCCACCAGATTCATCGAGACCTGCACCATGCCGCGTGTCGGTAGATCGAGCCCGATCGCCTTCACGGCCGGCAAGCCGCCGTTCGACTCGCGGATGGTCGTGGCGATCGTTCGGGCCACCGCCACATCGCGGCTGCGCAGATTCACATTGAAGGCCACGAGCACCGGGCGCGCGCCGACAACCGTAACGCCGGCCGTCGGATGCGGGGACGACGGACCGCAATCAGGGCGCCACGACGGATCGGCCGCCATGCGACCGGCGAGTCCCGCCAGTCCGCCGCGTCGAATCGTTTCCAGCCGACGCCGCTCCGGCTGTTTCGCCGCCGCTTCATAGAAAAAAATCGGGATGTCGAGCTCGCGGGCAATCCGCTCTCCCAGCGCATGGGCGACCACGACACAGTCCGCCATCGTGCTGCCCTCTAACGGGACGAACGGCACGACATCGGCGGCGCCGACACGCGGATGCCCGCCCTGATGACGACGAAGGTCAATGCGATCGCGGGCACAGGCCACCGCCGCAAACGCCGCCTCGCCGACGGCCTCCGGCGATCCCGCAAAGGTGAGGACCGAGCGATGGTGATCCGGATCGGACGTGCGATGCAGCAGGTACACGCCGGGCACGGCCGCAACCGTCTCGGCCAGGGCCTGCACGACGGCGGCATCGCGCCCGTCGCTGAAGTTCGGCACACACTCGATCAATCGAGCCATCGGCCTCTACACCTGTGGAAATGCGCGGCGCACCATGCGTGATGCCCGAACAACATGGAGGAGGAACGCCTGGAAGGAAAAGGAACAGAGACGGCAGGAATGACGAGGCAGAGCGAGCCGGTGCGGATACCGTCGCGCGGACGCGAGCCCGCTACTTGGCCTTCTTCACAAACGCTTTGAAGACGCGCTTCTCCGCCTGCCCGTCCTCTTCAAGGCCGACCATGTGATGCCCGGTGGTCTGGCACCAGGCAGGCATGTCCTTCTTGATGCCTTCGTCGTCGGAAATCACCTCGAGCACCTGCCCGACGGTCAATTCCTTGATCTTCTTCGAGGTCATGATGATGGGCATGGGGCAGAAGTACCCCAGCGTATCGAGCTTTACATCGGAGTGCAGCATAGCCATTCCTAGATAAACAGGTTCACGGAGCCCTGACGCGCTTCGTTGAGATAGGTGCTGACGCCCGCGAGTTGATCGACGCCGTCCGTCAGCGTGTCCTTGGAAATGCCCATCAGCCCCATCGTGGTCGTGCAGGCGATGAAGCGCACGCCCAAATCCTTGGCCGTCTCCATCAACTCGGGAATGCCGGGCATCCGGTTGTTCTTCATCACTTTCTGCATCATGGCAGCGCCCAGCCCGCCGAAGTTGAACCGCGACAGCGGCAACCGATCCGCGCCGCCCTTATTCAGCCAGCCGAACATTTTCCGCAACAGGTCCTTCGCCGTCGTGGGCGCCCCGGCCTTCCGAATGGCGTTGAGTCCCCAGAAGGTGAAGAACATCGTGACCTGCATGCCCATCGCCGCAGCGCCGGTGGCGATGATGAAAGCCGCCATGACCTTATCCATGTCGCCGCTGAGCACGACAATGGTCACGCGCTCGGGCTTCGTCTGTTCCAATTCCGCTAAGGCGCCCGCTGGTTCCAGTTGGGTCAGTGCCATCGCTCCACTCCTTGCGCCACGTGACGCGGCGCTCAAGGACGCACCGTCATCGCACTCAGATTGAACTGAGACTATAGGCGTTGATTTTTTTGCTTGTCAAGCAAGGCGGCGGGCCGGTACTGGTAAAGTTTCAATTGATAAGCCCTACTATTTCTTCGATTGTCCACACATGATCCGCCACATCTGCTTGCATCGCTGGGGTTGCTCTTAACGTCGAATGAATCCGGGCAAAGTTGTAGTACATGAAATAAAGCGCCAAGGCATGCCGGTGATTATCGACCTTCTTGCTATGCGCGTTGGTCAGTCTGGTAAACCTCCTCATATCCATCCGAATCTGTAGATTCATTCGCTCGGCATAGCTGGTTGAGATGTGTCCAGCTTCCGGCTTTCCCATTATCCTGTGCGTCTTAGTTCCGCAGCATTGAGCGGGGCTATAGCGAGTCGTTACGCCTTCCTGTGGCGGGACGGCGTAAATTTTTTCCAGCACGGCATAGTCAATATCTGAACCGAACGCACCGTCAACGGCTCGGAGGTACGGCTTGTGTCCGTCTGTGGTGAGTTGAACGCGGCTAGCAAGACGTGAGGCGAGATCTTCCATGAACTTCATGGCGTAGGGCACGCTACGCTCTCCAACGAGCCAGGACACCATCAGTTTGGTATCCGCGCAGATCGCGGTCCAGGTCCATACACTCCCAAATCCGAACTTGCCCTTTAGTTCCTCCGGCAGGTTCTTGTCCTTTGCAAAACAGAACGACCAAATCTCATCGGCCTGAACGCGTTTGCATGGGAGATTGCGAAATTTCTCATCCTGGTACTTGGCGCACGCTGTCCCAAGATCAGCCAGCAGCTTCAGAATAGTGGGCTTAGAAACGCCGGTCATGCGTACCGCGCTGTTGACGCTGGCACCTTCCACTAGTGCCGCCACTACCTGAATCCGCTTCTTGGTCGTCAGCTTGTTCATACGCTCCTCCTGCGATCAGATGGCCAGAGCGTAGCGCAATTCTTCACTTATATGCAAGTAGAATATTCACTCGTGCTTGCATTTATAGCTGAAAACGCGTAGTATGCAAGCAACTAACAGAAAGGAGCTTGCAATGGAAGACAGCGAAGAAGTTGTGGGTAAAGCACGAGGTGGCCACGCAAGGGCAAGCAATTTATCGCCTGAACGCAGGCGCGAAATTGCAAAGAAGGCTGCCCTAGCGAGACATCACCCATCCTTACCGACCGCGACTCATAAGGGAGAACTGAAGATTGGAGACTTAGTAATCCCCTGCTTCGTCCTCGATGATGGGCGCAGAGTGATTTCCGGTCGTGGCATGACGGCAGCAATCGGCATGAAAGGCCGTGGCCAAGGAATTGCCAGAATTGCTGGCCATAGAATGCTGGAAGGCTTACAAAACAACAACTTAGTAATGGCCATCCAGGACCCAATTAAGTTTGCAGGAGGTTCCCCTAAAGTTGGCGTACCAAGTGATGGTTTCGAGGCGACCGTTTTGCAATATCTTTGCGAAGCTATTCTCCAGGCCAGAGATGCGAATATTCTTAAGACCGATCAGGAAAAACGATACGGGCAATTTGCAGACCTGTTGATTAGAGCATTCGCTCGTGTTGGCATTATTGCCCTAGTTGACGAGGCGACGGGCTATCAGGGGATTAGGCCAAAGGACGCTCTACAGTCCTACCTTGAACTGATTGTACGTAAAGAACTGGCAGCGTGGGCGCGTAAGTTTCCCGCTGAATTTTACGAAAACATTTATAAGCTAAAAGGCTGGACGTGGCCAGGGATGCAGAAGAATAGATTTAGCGTAGTTGCACACTACACACGTGATTTAGTGTACCAGCGAATTGCGCCTGGATTGTTAGAGGAGCTTGAACGTAAGAGTCCAAGAAATGAAAAGGGGAATCGCCCCAATAAGCTTCACCAATATTTGCCGGAGGACGTTGGCAATCCAATGTTGGCCCAACATCTTCATTCGCTAGTTATGTTCCAGCGACTAGCTATCGCGAATGGGTACGGATGGAACAGGTTTCTAAAAATGGTGGATAAAGTATTACCAAAACGAGGGGCGACCCTGGATATACCGTTTTCTGAAGAAGCTGACGCCTAGCGTTTTGAATTCCTCGTCGTAGGCTTCTTCCTGCGCGGTTTCTTTGGCGTGAGCGGCTCCCCGATGGCCGCTTCGACGATGGAGCGAGCGAGCAGGTTTATATCCGTGGGATTCTTTTTGGCTGGGGGCTTTGGCATAAGGGAATGATGCCAGAGCCCCACACCTTTCGCTAGTCCCTCTCGGATTCAAACTTTACCAGTACCGGCGGGCCGCCGAGCGCAGACCTGACGCTGCACGCGGCGCCGGTCAGTCAACCGTCCCCACCCCGACCAGCAGCGCCATGGCCCGGCGGATCTGCGGGCGCGTGCCCAGCAGCGTGATGACATCGCCCGCCTCCAGCACCTGACGCGTCGGCGGATTCGATTCCGTCTCCCCGTTGCGGGTGAGCGCGATGACCGAGGCGCCCGTCTGCGGACGCAGATTCAAGTCCGCCAACGACTTGCCGAGGGCCGGAGAGTCGTCGTCGATGCGGCAGGTCTCCACTTCCACATCCGTCAGCGTTCCCGCCCGGAGATGATGCGCCAACTCCGGCATTTCGCTCCGGCGCAGCAACGCATAGCCCTCGCGCCGCACCTGCTCGGCCTTCTTCATGATGAAATTCTGCGGCAGCTTGTACGTCCGCAACACCAGCGCGAAAATCTCGATGGAGGTTTCAAACTCCTCCGGCACCACATCGTCCGCCCCCATGTCGTGCAATTCCGACAGCTCGCGGAGATAGCGCGTGCGCACCACGATGTGGATGGTGGGATTGAGCGAGCGCACCACCTGCACGGCTTTGCGCGAAGCGAACGGATCGGAAATGGCCACGACAAACACGCGAGCGTCTTGAATCCGCAGGTGCCGCAAGACGTTCGGGTTCGTCCCGTCGCCGTAATAAATGGGCACGCCGCCGCGCGATTCGCGACGGACGGTATCGCCGTCTAAATCGACCGCCACATACGGCAGCTCCGTCTCGCCCAACACGCGCGCCAAATTGCGGCCGTTGAGCCCGTAGCCCATGATGATGACGTGATCGCGAATCTTCAGGTGTCTGGCCGAGTCGCTCGCGGCATGGCTGGTGGTCAACCCCGGCAGCACATGGCGGACCCGCTGCCAGGCTTCGATCCGACGGCCCACTTGCGGCGCCCATTGGATGAGAAACGGCGTCAACATCATCGTCAGCACCGACACCACTAAAAACACCTGGTACCCGGGCGGCGACAACAGTCCCGCCTTCTGCCCTTCACCCGCCAGCAAGAACCCGAACTCGCCCACCTGCGCCAGCGCAAGGCCGGCCATGATCGCCACACGCATCGGCTGCCCCACCCCGAGCACCGCTCCCACGCCGGTAAGGCACTTCACCAGCAGCACGCCGACGATCAGCCCGGCCACCGCCCAGGGATACTCGAGGATCGTCCGCACATCCATCAACATGCCGATGGAGACGAAAAACAAACTGTTGAAACTATCGCGAAACGGCAGCACCTCCGCCATCGCCTGGTGGCTATATTCCGACTCGGAGATCACCAACCCGGCGATAAACGCCCCCAGCGCCAGCGACAGACCGCTCTGCGAGGTGAGCCACGCAATGCCCAGACACAGCGCAATGACGGAGAGCAGGAACAGTTCGCGGCTCCGGCTCTGGACGATCCGCTCGAGCACTTTCGGCACGAGGTAGCGCGCGCCGACGAGAATCAACACCACCGCCAACGCCGCCTTGCCGACTGTCGCCAGAAGCCCGGCCGCCGCGTTTTCCCCAGGGCTGGAGAGCAGCGGGATCAGCAGCATCATGGGCACCACGGCCAGGTCCTGAAAGACGAGAATGCTGGTGGCGGCGCGCCCGCTAGGCGATTCCATATCGCCGCGATCGGTGAGCACCTTCAGCACAATCGCCGTGCTGCTCAGCGACAGCACGCATCCCCAAAACAGCGATTGTGTGAACGAGAGCCCCAGCAGCGGACCAAGCGCGCAGGCAACAAGAACCACCCCACCGACCTGGAGCAGGCCGCCGCCCAGCATCAGCTTGCCCATAGCCGTCATGTGCGCCAAGGAAAACTCGATGCCGATCGTGAACAGGAGCAGCACCACACCGATCTCCGCCAGCACCTGCACCTGCTCCTTGTCGGACACCAGGTTGAGGCCATGCGGGCCGATCAGCGCACCGGCGCAGAGAAATCCGGCGATCGACGGCAGGCGCAGCTGTTGAAAGATGAAGACGACGGCGATCGACAGCAGAAAGATCGTCAGCAGGTCGTTGAGAATAGGATGATAGGCCATAGATGAACGCGGTCAGCATCCGCCGTCCCCTGACAGAGCAGGCCCTCACGGCGAGCGTGGCAACGGGAGCGAGCGAGTGGGTCAATCCGGACGCGAGCGGGTCATACGGAGAATACCGGAGGGGGCGACGCCGTACAAGCGAATCGCACTTGTCTTGCGCCGACCACGGCGCGAGCCATCGGGCAAAGGCGAGCAAGGCCGCGAAATACCTCGCCTCCTCGCGCCACAGACTAACGGGGCGCTGCCCCTTAGGAGACTACCCTGCGTCCTGAGGCACGTAACACAACGCCGGTACGCTGAAGGCGCGATTGTGACTCAGTCGGGATATCAAATGCTGCGGGGGATACGAAACGTTCGGCAGAGCGCGGGCGCGGGCAAGCAGGAGGCTGCGGAGTAGAGCACCGTGCCTGGGGGCGCGCGGAGCGCGCAGGCCCCCAGGACTGGAGAAACAAACTACTTCGTGCTGCCTGGTCCGATGGTGATAACACCGGGGAAAATACGCTTGCCGCCGGCCAGCGCCGTATCGGCCCGCACGTTGTAATTGAAGACGCCGGCTTTTTTGAAGCACAACGACGCGGTCTCATTGGTGTCGAGCTCGACCGACTCGCGCACCGAGCCCATCCACCCGGAGAAGCCCCGCTCGCAGGTCAGATCGCCCGATTTCAGATTCGGGATTTCGACCAAGACCGAGCTCTTGCGCAAGTTGATCCAGCGCACTTCGTCACCGGGGTTCATCGTCAGTTCCGGATTCGACAGGGTCTCCCCAACGTTCACATCGTGAATCACCGCCGTCCGCGTGCTCGGGGGCATGCTGCCGCAGGCGCTGATCCCGAACGCGCCCACCATCACGACCGCCGCGCCCATCCAGGTCATTCTTCCACCGAATCGCATGGCCCTACTCCTTTCCCTCTGATCAATGCGCGTGCTGCGGACGCTCGCTCGCGTGACCGCACCCATATTCTACTCAGTTCTTACGATTTCCGTACACTAGAGAAACACCTAGCCCATTCTCCCGATACGCGCGGCACACATGCGCGACGACATCGGCCGAGGCTCCGCACAGATGCCGGTTAGACCTTGTAGTACTCGCGGTACCACTCAACGAATCGGGCGATGCCCACCTCGATCGCCGTGGAGGGCTTGAACCCCACGTCGCGCATGAGATCGTCGACATCGGCATAGGTGGCCGGCACATCGCCGGCTTGCAGCGGGAGCATCCGCTTCTCGGCCTTTTTGCCCAGCGTCTGCTCCAGCACTTCGATGAAGCGCAGCAGCTCCACGGGCTTGTTGTTCCCGATGTTGTAGAGCCGATACGGCGCGTTGCTGGTGCCGGGATCCGGCTGGTCGCCGGACCATTGCGCATGCGGTTGCGCCACCCGGTCGAGCGCCCGCACCACCCCTTCGACGATATCTTCGACGTAGGTGAAGTCGCGCTGCATCTTGCCGTGGTTGAACACATCGATCGGCTTGCCCTCCAAGATGGCCTTCGTGAACAGGAAGAGCGCCATATCCGGACGGCCCCAGGGCCCGTAGACCGTAAAAAATCGCAAGCCGGTGCAGGGCAACCGATAGAGATGCGCGTAGCAATGCGCCATCAGTTCGTTGGCCTTCTTCGTCGCAGCGTACAGCGAGACGGGATGATCCACATTGTCGTGCACCGAAAACGGCATATGCGTATTGCCCCCATAGACGGAACTCGTCGAGGCATACACCAGGTGTTCGATCTTGTTGTGCCGACAGCCTTCCAGGACGTTCAGAAACCCGGTGACGTTGCTGTCCGTATAGGCATGCGGGTTCACGAGCGAGTAGCGCACGCCCGCCTGCGCGGCCAAGTGGATGACGCGGCGCACGCCCGACTCGGCGAACAGGGTCTTCATGCCCTCACGATCCGCCAAGTCCAGCTTCACGAACCGAAAGTTCTTGTGTGGCGTCAGCTGCGCCAGGCGCGCCTCCTTGAGCCGCACGTCGTAGTAATCGTTCAGATTGTCGAGGCCGATGACGGTATCGCCGCGCTTGAGCAGCCGCTTGCTGGTGTGAAAGCCGATGAACCCGGCTGCGCCGGTGACGAGAATAGACGACGTCGCCATGAGACTCCTTTTAGCGCGGGCGTGAGGCTGCGCCGGTCGCCATGAACGGCGGCAGGCCGTGATCCAACCGATAGAGTTCCAACGGGGCCAGGTCGCGCGCGGCCGACTGCACCGAGACCGCGCCATCCGCCCCGACCTGCATACGATCCAGCGCGCGCGCGGCATGGTAGCGGCACCCGATCGGCGCCAACTGCTCCGCGAGCGCCGTCGGCGATTCCCACTGCGCGGTCAACAAGGCCGTGCGGGCCGGATTGCGCGCGCTGAACGTAAACGACAGGTGATCCGGATACCAGTCCGCCCCGCCGGTCGCGTACGACACAAACAACTTGGCCTGCGCGGCCGCACAGAGCTCGGCCAAGTAGGCGTTGGTCAAAAATCCGTTTTCACCCACGTCCAACCAGGTGCCCGGATGCGCCAGCGCGGCGTGCGCCGCATAGGTCCGAATTTCCTTCAACTGCTGCTGCGACGCCAACACCGTCCCGATCGGCCCGTACTGTTCGACGAGACGGCGGATGACGCCCTCCGTGAGCGCCGAACGGCCGGCGTTGGTCGGCCCGCTATCGGCGTGGACCAAAATGTTCTGCCCGCGATCCGTAATGAGATAACAGTTCCGCGGCATCTCGATGTCGCAGGGATCTTCGCCGTAGAACGGCACTGACACCACCGCGCCGCCGTCGAAGTGCCACTGTTCGCCGTGCGCCAATTCCACCACCTGCGTAAAGCCGAGATCGCGCAGCAACGCCTGGTAATCGTAATAGTAGTGCGTGCGATTGCGGCGGCTGGGCACCACGATGGGAATGTCTTTCGGCAAACTCAGCAGCGAGCGCGGCTCGACATGGTCGTCATGATCGTGCGTGAGAAACACCGCCGCGGGCCGCGGCAGCACTTGCCCCCACAAAGACGGCATCGGCATCTCCGCGAACCAGGGCAGCAGCCAGGGATCGAACAGCAGACACTGCGCCTGTTGCCGATAGAGCAGGGCCGCATGCCCCAGGTGCACAATCTCGCGATCCTGCACCACCTCAAACCAGCGTGCACGCACGCGGTGCGACGGCGTCGCCGTCAGACATTGATATTGATGCAGCAACTCCAGAAATTTCGTGAGCAGGCGCTCGTGCTCCCGCGACGAGGCGACGACCGTGCGCAGCGCGCCGACCGGCTGACTGCCGTCGAGCAGACCGATGAGCTTCGCCACGACCGGACCGGCTCCGCGGTCGAGCGGCAACGGAATCGCCTGCCGGGCGACGGAATTGAAAATGCGCAGGCCCGCGCTCGTCACTGTGGCCGAGCGTCCCGCGTCCCGCGCGAAGGCCCACTGAAATGCGCCGTCCGCGCCACGCCCGCATTGAATGTGCTGATGTAATTGCGGCCGCGAGGCGACTAGCTCCGCGTAGGCGTCCTCCAGCATGCGACGGCGCCGCGGATCGTCCACAGGGGCGCGCTTGGCGAACACGTCGCTGATGACGGTTTCGACCACGCTCAGCAGGTGTTGATGCGCCTCATGCAGCGCCACCGCCACCTCGGGTGCGAGGCCGCCCAAAAACGGAAAGGGCCCCGGTGCCTCCGCGCTTTCGAATTGCACCCAGACCCACGGGGCCAGCGCGAGCATATCGGTCGCACGGTAGTGATCCCAAATTTTCATGCAACGTGACTGGGCTGCGGTGCTTCGACGGCGATCGTCATCGCGTCAACCGGAGTGGGCTGATGGTCGGTTCGTACAGGACCTGCACGACGTTCCCGTCCGGGTCGGCGACATAAAAGGAATAGCTGCCGTCCCGATGTCGTTTGGGCGTCTTCACGATACTGCCGCCGAGCGCCGCCAACTCCGTTTGCACCACGGCATAGAGACGGTCGACATCCTCCGCGCTGTGCATGATGACGCCCACGTGATCCAAAAACTGCCCCTGCTGATCGCGATAGGCCTCCAGCTCCGACGGAGGAATCTGATGCAATGCCAGGTTGTCCGTCCCCGAGCTGAAATACACATTGTCCGGATCCGGCTCCCACACCACACGCATGCCGAACAGCGCTTCGTAAAATCGTCGCGAGCGGGACAGGTTCGTCACGCGAAAGGCAAGGTGGCGAAAACCGCCGTGAGCCGGAGGTGAGGCGCTGGTCATAGTCGTGGCACTCCGCAATGCGTCCGCACGAATCGCGCACGAGTCCGCCGGTATAGTAGGGATCACGGCCGATGCCGTCAATCGTCGTCTGCGTGATAGGGCGTGCGCCGTCGGACGATGGTCGCCGAGACCAACGACTCGTCGCCGCGCGCGACACCGGCAAGCATGGGCAACGGGCGCGTCACAGCGGGTGCCCGTCGCATCGGCTGAAACAAACATGGTAGGATCCGCGCAAGCCTTTACGCATTCGACAAAGGAGTGGGTCATGGTACGCACATGTTTCACACTGACAATGTTCCTCGCCCTCCTAGCGGTCGGTACAACGCCGCAGGCAGAGGCCGTGACCGAAGTCACCGGCAAGGATGGCGCACCGATGATCTTGATCCCGGCCGGGCCCTTTCCCATGGGTGTCCCGCCCGGAGACCGCGACGGCGGCCGCGATGAATATCCCCGGCACATCGTCACGCTAGAGCCCTATTACCTCGACAAGTTTGAGGTGACGAACGGCCGCTACATCGAATTTGTCCGCGCCACCAGCCATCGCGTTCCGCAACATCCCACCGACGCCACGCGCAACCTGTGGCAGAAGGGGTTGATGCCGGAGTCCATCGCCGACCAGCCGGTGATCAACGTCGACTGGTACGACGCCGAGGCCTACTGCAAATGGGCGGGCAAGCGGCTGCCGACGGAAGCGGAATGGGAAAAGGCGGCACGCGGCGGCGACGATCGTCGGTTTCCCTGGGGCAACGTCGAGCCGACGGCCAAGTATCTGAACTATCTGCAGCGGTGGCACGGGGAAAAGACGCTCATGCCGGTCGGCAGTTATGAGTCCGGGAAAAGTCCCTACGGTGTCTACGATATGGCCGGCAACGTATGGGAATGGGTGAACGACTGGTACGATCCCCGCTACTACGAAAAAAGTCCGGAGACCAACCCGCTGGGGCCCGAAACCGGCGCCGAGAAAGTTTTGCGCAGTTCGAGCTGGGCCGTGGAAGCGCCGCTCGTGCGCATCTTCACGCGCGTGAGCAGCAATCCGATGATCCGCAACGAGAGCACAGGCTTCCGGTGCGCCACCTCCACCGCGCCATAACGTCCGCACAGGTCCGCCTGGCCTGCGTCGCTCTGTGTCTGATGACCGGAGCGACCGCGCCATGGCCGGCGCTGGACTCTCGCCCGGCCGAAGCCGCGCAAGGAGCCGACGCACTCCCGATTGCCCGCGTCCTCACCGATCCCGCCGCGTTCAATCTCGATGTGGTGACCCTCGTCGGGACGATTCGCGAGATTCGCGCGACCCACAGCGAGACAGAATGCGGAGAACGTCCCGGGGCTATTGTGTACTTGCGCGACGAAACGGGCGAGCTCCCCATCATCAACCAGGGCACGTGCAGCGACGGTGCCTTCGAGCCCCCGATTGCGCTCCCGTTCGCTCGCGGCGAACGGGTCACCGTGCGCGCCGCCATCGTCCAGACGCCCGCTGCCGCCGCTTCGTCGGTCGTGGGCAGCGCGACGGATGGCATCGAAGCCACGCTCGTCCGCATCGACCGCGTCGACGACTGACCGTTTGCCGAGAGGCACGCCGAAATCCCTGTCTGTGCGCGCGCCTCGCACGATTGCCTGCTGATCCGCCGGTTACTCATGCCATGATCGCCCAATGAATCACGGGGAACAGACATCGACCGCAGCTGCTGCCTCCGGCTTCGGCGGCCTGCGCATCGGCGCGTTTGAAACCCGCATGGCCACGGAAACCGCACAGCTGATTACGCGGCACGGCGGCCGACCGTTCGTCGCACCGGCGTTGCGTGAGCTGCCCCTGTCCGATCAGGCTGCGGCGCGCCGATTCGGCGAACGCCTGCTGAACGGGCACGGCCCGTCCGGCATCGACCTCGTCTTGCTGATGACCGGCAGCGGCACGACCGCGCTCTTCGACGTGCTCAAATCAACCTACGACTGGTCCTCCATCCATCACGCGCTCCAACAGACCGCGCTTATCGCACGCGGGCCGAAGCCGGCCGCGGCACTGAAAGCAGCGGGGCTGCACCCGACTCTGACTGTGCCGGAACCGAACACCTGGGTGGACGTGCTCATGACGCTCGATACCTACCGTCCGGTGAAGGGCCTGCGCGTCGCGGTCCAAGAGTATGGAACCTCGAACCCCGATCTACTGGAGGCGCTCACGCAGCGCGGCGCCAAGGTCATCTCCGTCCCGATTTATCGCTGGGCCCTACCGGACGACCTGGCGCCGCTTCAGCAGGCTATCGACGCGATCCTGGCCGGGGAGATCGCCGTGATCCTGATCACGAACGCCGCCCAGGTCGATCATGTCATGCAGGTGCTGGAGAGGGACGGAAAGACGGCTGCGTTTCGGCAGGCACTGAAGACCACTGTGATCGCGTCCATCGGCCCTAGCGCCAGCGAACGGCTCCGCGCGCTCGACTGGCCGGTCGACTTCGAACCGACACGCTCCAAACTCGCCATATTCGTGAAAGAACTCAGCGAAGCCGGACCGACCCTTGTCGGCCGCAAACGGCAGACTTCACAGTAACCAAACGCCCGCTCCGCATCTGTTTTCGGCAGAAGTCTCTCCACGCAAAGACTCCCGACCCCTTTAATACCGACCCCTTTAAGATGAAACAGGTGCGGGCGGCGACTTCCCAAACGGGAAGCGGCCGCCCGCGCGAAAGAAAGAATCGGCAGGTTACTGCACGGTCGTCGAGGCTGGGGGCGCTGCGTCCGCCTTTTCGACCGACGCGCTCGTCTCACCGGCGTCACGTGCGCAGCGGAATCCCAACCAGTTCATCGAGGTCGTCGGCTCGGTGCCGTTGCGCTGAGTGGTGCGGACGCTAGGGGTGCTGTCGATCCAACCGCCCCCACGAAACGCCTTCTGCGTGCCCTTGTCCGGACCCTTCGGATTCCGGTTCGGAGCCGTCTTGTAATAGTCCTTGTCGTACCAATCGGCAACCCACTCGGCCACGTTGCCGACCATTTGAAACAGGCCGTACGGGCTCACTGAATTGTCGTACTTATCCACGGAGATGATTGGCGGATACAGCAACAGACGCTCGGGACGGTCGCGCACGGGACCGGAGAGGCCGCCGCGCCCGAAGTTCGCGCGCGATAATCCCGCCGGTTGATTGCCCCACGGATAGATGCGGCCGTCTTCTCCGCGCGAAGCCTTTTCCCACTCCGCTTCCGTCGGCAACCGCTTGCCGACCCACTTGCAGTAGGCGTCGGCCTGCATCCAATTCACGTGCATGATCGGATGCTTGGACATGGTGTCCTGGAAATTTCCACCGTCGAACTTCCAGTCCACCTGCGGCGGCATATCGTGAGCGAGCACGTACCGGAGGTACTGCACCGTCGTCACTTCATACTTGTCGATTTCATAGGCATCCAAATGCACCTTGCGCTGCGGCATCTCGGGCAAATAGGCGGCATGGTCGACTTTCTTGTCGCTGCCCATCAGGAATTCTCCGGCTGGGATCAGCACCATGTCGTCATGTGCCGGCAGCTTCGTCCGCTCCTGCGCCAGCTTTTTCCCCGACACCGTCCACTCCTGCTTCACGTCGCCCACGTCCATCCCCCAGGCCGTCGCGCCGACGGCCACCGACAGCAACACACCCCCCACGGCTTGCACCCAGATCGTTCGTGCAGTCATGATTTCACCCGCTCCTCTCTCATGTGACACAAGCCCCTGCGGCTGCCTGCTCATCCTTGCGGACGGTCCGATGTCGGCCCATCGAACGTTTCCAGCGGCTGAAAATTCACAGGAAGCTGAAACAGATAGTCCAAAACGCGCCGTATTTTCAAGTGACGATACTCAATAATCCAGCTCGCATCATTTTTCGCTAACTTCACCGGAAAGTTCAAGTCCGTCGCCACCCATTGATAAAAGTGCTCAGGCCCCTCCCCGCGGTCGACGGTCACATCGTACAGCGTCGTCGGGTGGCCGTCGAACTCTTCCTGCCCGATCACCTCGCGCGCGGTTTCACCTTGCATCGTGGTGGTGATTTGGGGCGCCCATGACGCGCTATAGGGTTCGGTTTTGAAATGCTTCATCCGCGACAGCAGCAGCCAGACGACCTGCTTGTCCTTGCGCACAATCGTGATGTTGACCGGCCCCTTATCGTGATGCTCCAGGCGCCACATGTCGTCCCGATAGTACATGGTCGTCTTGCGCGTCTTGCCGTCCATCTTCACGATCTGATCGGCGCTGAATTCCAGCGCGAGCGCCTGCGAGGCACCGCCCACCAGGCCCGCCACCACCGTCAGCACCGCCCACCGCACACCCGCACTCCTCCACCCACGCCCCAGCGTTCCACATCGCATACTAGGGGGTCCTTTCGTTGCGCGCAGTCGCGCCCGCATGTCCCGGCCCCGCCTCCATCACCAAAAGGCCCGCGCCGTCGATCTCGCCCGCCTTGAGCGCGATCAACGCCTCGTTAGCCTCTTCCAATCGAAACCGCCGCGTCCTCGGTCGAATCGGAATCTCCGCCGCCACGCGCAAAAAATCCAGACCGTCGCGGCGCGTATTCGCGGTGACGCTGCGGATGACTCGCTCGCCGAAGACGTCCTCATCATACTGCAACGAGGGAATCGGACTCATGTGGATGCCGGCCAAGGCCAGCGTACCGCCGCGATCGAGCGCTCGCAGCGCGGGCGGGACGAGCTCGCCGGCCGGTGCGAAGATGATCGAGGCGTCCAACGGGACCGGCGGCCTGGCGGCGGCCTCCCCGACCCACGTCGCTCCCATCTCCGACGCCAGCGCGCGGTGCTCGGCCTTGAGCGAGCAGACATACACCTCGCAGCCCCAATGCCGCGCCACTTGGATGGCGAGATGCGCGGCGGCTCCGAACCCGTAGAGGCCGAGCCGTTGTCCCGGCTGAATCCCGCTGAGGCGCAGCGCCCGATAGCCGATAATGCCGGCACAGAGCAGCGGTGCCGCCTCCTCATCACTAAATCCCACAGGAATCGGATAGGCAAACTGCGCGGGCACGACGGCCTCTGTCGCATAGCCGCCGTCGGCATCGTACCCGGTGAAGCGCGCGTCGGGGCACAAGTTCTCACGGCCGCTGCGGCAAAATCGGCACCTGTGGCAGGTCTGGCGCAGCCAGGCGATGCCGACACGATCGCCGAGAGAGACGTCCGTGACACCGACACCCACAGCATCGACACGACCGATGATTTGGTGGCCGGGAATAAGGGGGGACCGTTTCGGCGGCAGTTCGCCTTCGATCACATGGAGGTCGGTTCGGCAGATGGCACAGACATGCACGCGAATCCGGATTTCGCCGGGACCGGGCTGGGGGGACGGACGCTCACAGAGCGACAGCGGAGCCGACCGCAGGGGCGCCGGCTCTCGCAACACCATCGCCTTCATGGAATCACTCGGAGTGGAACCGAATACACCGCACACGGCGCAGGCTCGGGACCGCGCAGGAGCGCAGCGACCGGCGCGCGCCGTCCATCATTCTTTGCGTGTCGACTCCGGCACAGGCTTCGCCTTGATGGCTTCGATCTCCAGGCGAATGTCGACTTCGTCGCCGACGATCAGGCCGCCATTGTCCAGCGCCTTATTCCAGGTCATCCCGAAGTCCTTGCGGTTCAACTTCCCTTTGCCGGTAAACCCCGCCCGCGTGTTGCCCCAGGGATCTTTCGTCACGCCGTTGAAGGTCCCCACCAGCACCACTTCCTGCGTCACGCCGCGCATGGTCAGGTCGCCGAAGGCGGTAAATTCATCGCCCATCTTCTTGAGCGACTTCAGCTTATAGGTGAGCGTGGGGTACTTCTCGACGTCGAAGAAATCGGGGTTGCGCAGGTGGGCGTCGCGCTTCTCATGGTTGGTGTTGAGCGAGGCGGCCTTAATGGTGGCCTCGATGGCCTTCACCTGCCCGGCCTCCGGGTCCAACTCGACAAAGCCGGTGTAATCCGTAAAACGCCCGGTCGTCTTGGAGATGACCATGTGCTTGACCTGGAATTCGATGATGGAATGGTCGAGGTCGAGATTAAATCGTGCCGTTTCAGCCGACGCCAACCCGACGCCCGCACAGAGCACCAGCACCGCCGCCCGCACACAGGTCGTCATCACAGTCCCTGCTCTCATCCGTCGCCCTCCCTCTGCTGGCCGTGTTACCGGCCGCTATTTGGATTCCGTCGCATGCTTCACCGAGCTCGACGTCGTGATCCCGGTTGTTCCCCCGGCGTCCGCCGCGCCGGTCGGTCGCGCGCCCGTTCGCATCCGCACATGCACGTCGATCACGTCGTCGCCCCGCGTCTCCCGAAAACTGGGGAAGGGGTGCGCATGCACAATCGCCATGAGCCCCGCTTCATCCACATCCCGCACACCGGACGTGCGCTCAATCTGAATCAGCTGCGCCTCTCCGTTGGCATGCATTTGAAAACGCACGCGAACGGTTTCCCGCGCGGTCGGCACACCCTTGGCGTAGCGCACGCGCTGCCCCCAACTGCGGCTGATCAGGCGCGCGACTTCCTTCCAATAGGCCTGCTCGCCCTTGGACTCCGGCAGCGGCTTCAAATCTTCTTCGGCAATCAACGCATTCGCCACCGGCGCCACATCCGGTTGCACCTCGTCGCCTGAGGCGGACTGGACCGAGGCCACCAATTCGACATCCGGGTCGGCGGTATCCGCGTCGTTGGCCAGCGTCGCGGGCGCGGGTGTCGAGACGGGCTCCGGGCGCTCGTGCGCCATCGTCACATACGCCGACCGCCCGATCAACCGCACAAGCCCCGTCCCCTTGGCCTGCGACACGGTCACACGCACGCGCAGGGCCTTGGGACGCACCGAGGTATACCCTAAGGGTTTCGGTTTAATGGCCACCGTAGCTTTCCATTCGGTGGGATGCTCGGTGGGCTCCATCTGCACCATTACGGTATCGATAGAGGCACCTTCCACGGTCGCCATCAACTGGTCACTGGTCGGAACCCCGCCGGTGAGCAGCACCCCTAAGGACAGTTCGGTACCAAAGGGAATCGTCCCGGTCACTGCATCATTATCGAGTGTAAAGGATAGGCTTCGCTTGGGGATCGACTTGGGAGCGGACGCAGTGGAGCTCGCCGGTGCGGTCGACGCCGCGGTCCCGGGACCGGCTGACCCGACGCCCCACAGCACAACCAGGGCAGCGGCAATCCTCGCGATGGAAACGGCTCGGATCATGGTGCCTCATGGTACTGATCTCGCTAGAACGATTCAACCCTCTCGGGGGCACGACCGCCCTCAGCCGGTCGCATGGTCGGACCACTTGTGGGATAATGCGCCCATGCGTGCAGTGGCCAAACTGACCGCGGCTCCAGGGTTGACCCTCACCACACGTCCGATCCCGACGCTCGGACCGAATGACGCGTTGATTCGCGTGCGGGCCACGTCCATCTGCGGGACGGACGCACACATCTATAATTGGGACGACTGGTCGCAGCAGCGGGTAATCCCCCCGCGCACCCTCGGCCATGAAGTCTGCGGCGATGTGGTGGAGATCGGCTCAGACGTCACGTTGGTCCGTAAGGGCGACTACGTTGCGGCCGAGTCGCACCTCACCTGTGGGCAGTGCTTTCAATGTCGCACGGGCTTGGCGCACGTCTGCAAGCACTACCGCATCCTCGGCGTGGACTTGGACGGCTCCTATGCCGAGTTCGTCGCCCTACCCGAAAATGTTTTGTGGAAAACGGATCCGTCGTTACCGCCGGACATCGCCTGCCTGCAGGAGCCGCTCGGCAACGCGGTTGATGCGGCCCTAGCCGAAGACCTGACCGGACATACGGTGTTGATCACGGGCTGCGGACCCACAGGGCTCTTTGCGACCGCGGTGGCGCGGACGGCCGGAGCCGCCACCATTATCGCATCGGACGTCAGCGACTACCGCTTGGCCCTCGCGCAGCAGGTGGGAGCCGATCACATCATCAATGCCAAGACGCATGATGCCGCGGCCTTCGCCGCGAGTGTGGACGAACTGACCCAGGGCGAAGGGGTGGACGCCTCCTTGGAAATGTCCGGCCACCCGTCCGCCATCCACCAGGCCTTTCACGCGGTGAAGAACGGCGGCCGGGTCACGCTCTTCGGCATCCCCAGCGCCCCGGTCACGCTCGATGTGGCGAATGAAGTCATCTTCAAAGGCTTGCGCGTCTACGGCATCACCGGGCGCAAACTGTTCAGCACCTGGTATCGTATTGCGGGCCTTTTCAAAGCGGGCCTTGATATCCGCCCGGTGGTGACACACCGGTTCCCATTGGACAACTTTGAGGCAGGCTTTGCGCTCGTGAATTCCGGACAGTGCGGCAAGGTGGTGCTGCTGCCGTAGTGGATAGTGAGAGACTGGGACCTGGTGACTGATCTGGAGTGATTGGAACCGGGGGCCGATCGAGGACTGACTCGCCATGCCTGACTCCACGCTTACCAGCGTCCTTGCGCAGCGGCTCGCCGAAACACGCGCGGCCGGACTCTACAAGCACGAACGCATCATCACGAGCCCGCAGGGGCCGGAGATCCGCGTGGCCGACTGTGCCGGACAGGGGGCGCAGCCCGGCACGCAGCATCACGAATCCGTCCTCAATTTTTGCGCAAACAACTATCTCGGCCTCGCCAATCATCCGGCGCTCATCGAAGCGGCCAAAACAGCCTTGGACCACAGCGGCTACGGCATGGCCTCCGTGCGGTTTATCTGCGGGACGCAGGACGTGCACCACACGCTGGAGCAGACCCTGTCGCGATTTTTCGGTACGGGCGACACGATTCTCTACAGTTCCTGCTTCGACGCGAACGGCGGCCTGTTCGAAACGCTTCTCGACGAGCAGGATGCGGTCATCAGCGACGCGCTCAATCACGCGAGCCTGATCGACGGCATTCGACTCTGCAAGGCGCGACGCTTGCGCTATGCCCATGCGGATATGACGGAGCTGGAAGCCCGGCTGCGTGAGGCGGCCGACAGCCGCGTGCGGCTCATCGTGACGGACGGCGTGTTTTCAATGGATGGCGACCTGGCGCCGTTGGATGCCATCGTGGCGCTGGCGGAGCAATATCGGGCTGCGGTCGTCGTGGACGACAGTCACGCCACCGGTGTGCTCGGCGCCGGAGGGCGCGGCACGGCGGAACATTTCGGTGTGGCCGACCGTATCGACCTCATCACCAGCACGCTGGGGAAGGCGCTCGGCGGCGCCACCGGCGGCTTTACGACCGGGCGCGCGGACGTCATCGAATGGCTCCGACAGCGCTCGCGTCCCTACCTCTTTTCCAATGCACTGCCGCCCCCGATTGCGGCCGCCGCCTTGAAAGCCGTGGCGCTGGTCGAGAACGGGAGCGCGCTACGCGCACGCCTGCACGACAACGCCGCCGCGTTTCGTCAGGCGATGACGGCACTCGGTTTTCGGCTCGTGGCAGGGGCGCATCCCATCGTACCGGTAATGCTCGGCGACGCAGCCCTCGCCACCAGGATGGCGGATCGACTCTTACAGGAAGGCATCTACGTAATCGGCTTCAGCTACCCGGTGGTGCCGAAGGGACAGGCGCGGATTCGCGTGCAGCTCTCGGCGGCGCACACACCCGCGCAAATTCAGCAGGCGGTCGCGGCGTTCGCCGCCGTCGGCCGTGAACTCGGGGTGATCGCCTAAGCAGACGCCACGTGCGCCTTGCGCGCCCCCGACATCGCCTGGCTATTCTTTGATTTGACGCGCGCGCTTTTGCAGGTAGGCGTTGCGCACGGCGCTGTAGAGATCGACCGTCGCCTCCTCCACGCCCTGGAACGATTCTAAATTCCGCGAGCGTTCGTTCAGGAGAAACATCGAGCGGCCGCCGATCTGCGCAATACTGGAGGTCGTTCGATTCGGATGGGAGACGAGCGACGGCACATGGCGGACTTCGACCAGCGGGAACACCAACCAATTGATCGGATCGAGTGCCAGATCGAAGATATAGCCCGTGGCATCGCGCAGCGTGAACGGCGGAAACAGCGGCACGATCAGATAGGGGCCGGGAGGAACGCCGTAATAGCCGAGCGTCTGCCCGAAGTCCTCATCCGGCGTCTGCATCTGCATGTACTTCGCAACATCGAAAAATCCGCCGAGCCCAAACGTGCTGTTCAAGAGGAACCGGCCTAACTCCGTGCCGGCGCCCTGCACTTTGCCTTGAAACAGATTGTTCAGCAGCCGCGGCCCCGTCCGAAGATTGTGGAAGAAATTCTCCACGCCGCGCTGCGCCGGATCGGGCACGAGAAAGTTGTAGGCCTTCGCAATCGGTTTCAACGCATAGCGGTCGATCGTGCGGTTAACCTCGAACATGGCGCTATTGAGCGGCTCCCACGGATCATATTCGTCGACCCGCTCCTGCTCCGTCGCAAAGGGATCCAGCGGCTCGTCTTCCTCCACCACCGCCGGCGCTTGTGGAGTCGTCGCGACCCGCGCCGCCGTCCCCGCTTGCGGTGTGGCTGATGCCCCGGCTGTTGTGAGTTGAGGACCTTGGCGAGAGGGCCCGCTCGTACATCCCTGGATGCTCACCAGCACGAGCACCAAGAGAATGCCGAGGGCACCGGCGACTGGCTGAGACACACGTCGACCCGACAAATGGGGCTTGCCCACATGGCCTCCTTCTACGACTCGCAGGCGGCCGAGAAGAAGCCACCGCGTGAGCTCGATTCCGAATCGGACTCTACCAAATAGAGGGGGAAAGCTCAAAACAATCACGCCGTTTGGACCTCGGCGCTGGCGGCTCACACGAGAAGCATGCGAGGACGCATCGACCTGCAAACAGCGCGCTGCAGGCCCAGAACAACCACCTCGCGCAGAGTGAGTGTTACTGTGCACACAGACATGGGTGTTCTCCGTAGGTGCTGTCCTGTCGGCCACTGAAGCAGTCGAGCGCACCGACCCGCTCCCACGCGAGGCGGACATTCGGACGCGCGCCCTGATGGCAGGCTAAAACGACGGCAAGGTTCGCAAGAAGGACAGCAGCCGCTCGAAATACGCCGGGCCGCCGACAAACGGGACGTCGTTGTGATCGGCGCCCGACACCACGTACCAGGCCTTCTCGCCGCGCAACGCCTCGAAGACCTTCCGCCCCAGCGACAGCGGAATGATCTCATCATGATCGCCGTGGATCACCAGCGCGGGAATACCGATGTGCGGCAGCCGATCGATCAGCCGAAAGCGCGCGCCGAGCAGCCAATGCACCGGCAATCCCCAGTAGTGGATTTTTGCGACCGCCTCAATCGACGGAAATGTCGACTCGAGGATCAGCCCGGCTACCGGACGTTGCGCCGCCACCTCGCCCGCGACCGTGCCGCCGAGCGAACGCCCGAACAGCACGATACGCTCCGGGCGAATCCTGCGCGTGTCCACCAAATGGTCGTAGGCCGCCAATGCGTCTTCATAGAGACCGGGCTCCGACGGCCGCCCGTCGCTCCGCCCATAGCCGCCGTAGTCGAACACGAACACGGAGAGTCCCGCCTGCACCAACGCACGAAGATTTTCGATACGATTGATGATGTTGCCCGCGTTGCCGTGACACCACAGCAACACCCAGGGTGAGCGGGTCGACGCCACAAACCATCCGAACCGCCGACCGCCGGACGGCGTACGAAACCACACGTCTTCCAACGGCAAACCGGAGGCCGCAGCCCAATCCCGCTCCTCCCACGGCGCCGGATGGTAGACGAACAGGCGGTCGATCATCGCGTCCCGGCTCGCTTAAAAATACCCATGGATGGTCAGCAGTACGTCGTTGTCACGGTCGCGATGGGCATACTCCATCCGCAGCGCCCAATGTTGGCTGATCGTAAACCGTTGTCCCACGCTCCATCGCCAATCCTCCGAATGCTCGCCCAGCGCATACCGCAAATACGACGTGGAAGCCAACAGCTTCCACCGTTCCATGACGTCCATCAAGACGCCGACCGTCCCACCGCCGCCGAGGCGATGACGTTCCTCATACGCGCGGCTGTAGTTGCCTTCGAGGTCCGCGAACGCAAACCACACCTCACGCCGCAGCAGCGCCGTGTCGAAGGCGCCACCGATCCCGGCGCTGGCAACCCCGTTACTGCACAGCTCGCAGGTGCCGTGCCGAATCGTATTCATCCCGAGGTTCAAGCGCCACGAGGGCGCGTGAAACAATCGATCCATCGGCGAGAGCGACGTCATATTCAACAGCGTGAAGCGTTCGATGCGCGTCTGGTCGTGCCGGTGGTAGTGCCGAAGACTGATGGCCATGGCCTCGATCTGCGCGTCCGGCGTATAGCCCGCCTCACGATCAAGCAGGTCGTGGTAGGCCAACCGAAAGCTGGCTTCTTCGTACAGCGCATCGTTCCGCCACCCGGTGCCGACCGTCACACGCGAGGTGCCGTGCCCACTGTCGGGACGCTGCGTGATGGGCACGATCTCGAAGGGAGGCGATGGTACCTTCAAGGTGCTCCGCGCCCCCAGAATCGCGCGATTGCGCGCTCTCCAGACCGAGTCTCGCTCGTCCGCCGCCTCGCTCCGCACGAGTAAGTAGTCTGACGCGGTATCGAGCACAAAGGCTTTGCGCTCGGACGTCAGACCGGCGAACTCCGGCTCCTGCATCCGTGCCGGCTCCTGAATCAATCGTGTCAGCCACAGCCGCTCGGTACCGCTCATGGCCTCACGGCGTCGTCGCACGAGGGACACCCGCGACGGACGGTAGGTCACTTCCCCGACCAATCCATCCACCGCCAACAATGCGCGCAGGCTGTCGGAGGGAATCGTGTACAGGGGAAATTGGTCCGTCAGGTGGAGGTCGGGCCGTGCAACGTCCAATAAGGACAGGATGTGGTACGAACAATTCTCTCCGAAAAAGTAGTAGTCGAAGTCGGCATTCCCCAGTTCCCAGGCATGCATCAGCAGTCGAAGAATTTCGTCCGGGCCGAAATTCAGCCGGTACTCCCAGACATCGCGATGCTCGAAATCGCGATATTCCTGCACCTTCAGATAGTAGGGAATCGTCGTGAAGAGACCCTTATATCCTCCGAAGATCCCCTTAATGGGATATTCAAGTCCGGCATCCGGCGGCAGCTCCGCGGCGTAATTAATGGTGTAGGCGAGAATGCGTGTCTGCGCCGTTTGCCCTCGCTGGTCGATGCGAAGGAACGTATGGCCGAACATCGAGGAGGGATTGTTCATGAACCCGGCGGGGAAGATCATGCTCACCCGGTCGGCGTTGAATTCGGCAAACCATTGCTCGAAGCGGGGGCAGGCCGTCGGCGGCAGACGCGCATCATCGAACTGCAGCGTGCGCTTCAACCAATGATAGCGGGCGACGAAGGCGCATTGCGCCGGCTGCTGCGACTTGCCGACCAACGTGTCCGAGAAAAACGCGCGGAGCGTCGCAATCAGTTCCGCCTCGGGATCCGTCTTCCCGCGAAGTGACAGGAAAAAGCCCGGGTTGTCCTGCATGCTCGTCGAGCCGCCGGTCAGGTTGTTCTGGTAGTGCAGGAGGCTGCGCCATTCATGACGTGCGGACAGACCTTGCGCCTGTGCCCGTTCGACCAGCTCCGCGAGGTACCGCGCCTGGTCAGCTCCGTCGGTATCCGACGCACGCAACGACCCAGGGAGAAGCAAGGAGCACAGGAGGAGGACTACAAGGAACCATGAGAACCGGGAAGGATGCACTCGGTACTCAGACAACACAGGGAGGATGTGGAGGTGGTCAACCAGACAAAACGGTTTCGGCGCACAAGGCTCCCGACCGATTGCTCGGCCGGGAGCGACTCACGTGATCTCTACGTTAGCGAACGACGACCTTCGCCAACACCGGATGCCCGGAGATCCCTTCGTTCAACGCTTGCACGAAGGCCTTGGGGGATTGCTCACCAGCCGCGACGAGGCTGTTGTAGCGATCCTGTGTCATCGAGAAAAATGCCGCATGGTGCTCGGCCGGCACGCCCATCAACGTCGCCAACGACGCCAAGTGCTCACCACGGCCCTGCGCCATTTCCTGCGTCAGGCTGTCCAGGTTCACGCCGGCAAACATCGTGTCCTTCACCTGTGACCACACCTGCCCGTCGTTGGTGCAGCCGGACGTCCCTGAGCTGATTCCAAACGTCTGGCTTCCAAATGTTCCGTTCGTGGTCGCCATCAACACTTGGGGCGCAATGTTTTTCTGGTTCTTAAAGTTGTCCCAGGCCAGCTTGCCGAGACCGCAGCCTGGTCCGGTGTCAGGGTTGGCGGCGTAGGCTCCGCTGCACATGGCAACGATCGACAGGGCGGACATGAATACGACGGATTTCTTCATCGCTCCCTCCTTAGAGATTATGAGACCACCTTCCTGCTCCCTAAACCCGCGCGCATTATAGCAAGTGCATCAGCTATAGCAAGCGAGGGATAACCCTTGCCGACTCAAAACAGCAGACCGATTCCCACGGCCAGATAGTTCGCACGCACATCCTGCGCGAATCCCTGCCAGTGAAAATCCGCTGCGAGGCGCTTGTATTCGGCAAACAGGTAGAGACGTTCCGTCACCTGGCCTTGCACCCCGACGAGATATTGGGTGGACAGTGATGCGGTCGAGTCCCACTCTTGGGTCGTTCGTCCTGGTATCGATGGATTACGTAACCATCCGGAGGAATAGCCGATGCCGATGCCCACGTAAGGACGAAGCCGGCCGGTGGGACGACGCAGGACCAGATTCGTCATACTGTTCGTCACGAGTAGACCGGCCTGCCCCTGTGTGACCGTTCCGTTTTCGGCAAAACGAAACGCTTCTCGCTGGTAGGTGCCGAAGTATTCGAGCTCCACCCCCACCATCCGCTTCGTAAAATCGGGAAAGATCCCGATGCGCAGGCCAAGCCCGGCCCCGCTGCGAAGGTTGGTGGCAAGCCCGTTTGTGCCCTCGACATGGGCCATCCGGTCTTCAAGAAACGCCCCGACGCCATAGGCCCCAATGTAGACGTCCGTCGTCTCTGCGGCCTGCACCATGTCGGGCACGGAGCGCGTCAGGACGGCGCTGGCCCAGCACAGTATCCACACCACTCCACGGCACACTCGTCGAACCCCATCTATCTCCATAGCGCAGTGGACCACTATACAGGGTCCGACATCGATACGCACAACCGATGGGGAGACAAGGAGTGCGGGGAACGCGGAGGGGAGAAACACATAAAAAAAGGGGAATGACCCGAGGCCATTCCCCTTCCTTCACTCACGCACGGACACCAAGCGAATTAGTTGCCCTTGGCGATCGTGCAAACTTCCACGTACAGACCGAGGATGTTCTTGATGTAGTGTTCCGTGAAGACCACCTTCTTGATGCCGCCATTGTTCATGGCCGCTTCGACGGAGGTGTCACCGGTGCCCACCATACCAAGGATGCTCGTTCCGCAGGACTTACCGGTCTTGGACGGGCTCGTGCCGTTATCGTTCAAGATCGTCCCGGAGGTCGTCTCTGAGAACAGCCATCCAGCGGGGTGCAGACCGGCCGGCTGGGTGTATCCGCCCACACCGCTACAGCCATAGAGAGACGCTGCGAATGCAACCACACCGAGAGACATCAGAGCTCGCTTCATACAAAACCCTCCATGTTGGTTTGAAGTGCAGACTGACCGACCATTGGTTCAAGCCGCGCCAGCATCCTCTAAACTACCTACTGGCAGTGGGGCGACTATAATTTTGCTGTCCAGGAAAGTCAAGCGCACTTGCCCGCTCCAGCTGCTACAACACACTCGGATACGCACCTCGGAAACAGGACTATATGCAGACACAATCTCACCGAGGGCGCGAACAATACCTATTCGAGCAGGCAATGTTGCCACGTGATCTCGCGGTTGCAGACCGTGATGACGCCGCAGGCTCGCGGCAACTGAAACCGTCGAGGGCCTGCGGATCCCGGATTGAACAGCAACGTCGCCCCGTGCCATTCCGCCAATGGGCGATGCGTATGGCCGAAGATACACACGTCCGGCTGCACCCGCGACAGGAACGCCTGCGCCGCTGCGGTGATCGCGCCGCCCTCATACAGGATGTGCCGCAGCGCAAACCGAAGGCCGGCCAGCTCGAGCACTCGTTCCGCAGGCACACCGCTCTGCGCAAAGCCATCGACATTGCCGGACACGGCATGCACCGGCGCCATCTGTTCAAGCTGACGGAGCACCTCGCTATCGCCGATGTCGCCCGCATGGAGGATGCACTCGACGCCCGTGAAATGCCGCAGCAATGCCGGATCGCACCGCCCATGCGTATCGGCCACGATACCGATGCGCACAGGACCTTCCTCCCTGTCGTTCCCCGTCGCACCGCTCATTTCAACGCCGCCTGCACGGCCGGCCACGCAAACGGAAACGGGTCGACCGTGGAGGGAGGCAGCGCGGCAATCTCCTCTTTCAATCGCGCGGCGCGCCCTTCGCTGACCGGATGACTCGACAAGATTTCGATTTGTGCGCCGGTCTCTGCGCCGAGCCGTTCGAAGAACGTCACCAGGCCCTGCGGATCGATATGCGCCCGTTGCAGCAGCCGCAATCCCTCGATGTCGGCCTCGGTTTCCTGCGCCCGCCCGAACTTCAACGTCGCCAGCTCCACCCCCAACTCGCGGACGATTCCGGCCCAACCCTGCTGGTTGCCGGTGAGAATCGTCAGCGCCGCCACAATGCCGAGGCTGCGCACGACGCGCCCGACGGCATGCCGCTTCAGCACGTGATTCAACTCGTGTCCCAAGACGCCCGCCACCTCCTCGGGACTCTGTGCTTTTTTTAAGAGCCCGGTAAACACCACGATATAGCCGCCGGGCAACGCGAACGCATTCACGTCTCCGCTGTCCACCACCGCCACGCGAAAGGTATAGGGACTCGCCTGAACCGCCCCGACCAGCCGCGCCCGAATCTGCTCCACGGCCTCCACCGCCGGGCCGTCCCGCACCACCGTGTGCCCGGCAAGAAATTGACGATTGGCCGCCTCGCCCAGCGACTCCTCCCAGGAGACCGGCACGCGTGCCACCGCCAGCTCCGTCAACAGATCCGATCCGGCCCAGAGCAGCACCACCGCGCCAAGCACCGCCCCGATCGTCACCATCCACACCGTCCGTCGCCGGGTACGATGCCGACGCACCGCGTCGGTTGTGGCCTGCAGGCGATCGGCAAAACCGGCGCGCGCCGACCGTCGGAGCGTGGCGATGACCTCAGGGGCTTTCACGTAGAGGGTGTAGCGCGTGGAGCTGTCCTCGTCCCAATGCAGGACCAGCTGATCGTGGTCGAAGCCGCCGGCCTCCACCGACAGGCGGTCGAACGGCAGCGTCACCTGCCGCGCCACATCCGACGGAAGGATTGTGATGACCAGCTGGTCACCCACCACGGCCACATGCGCAGCCACGCCGGACGCCGGATAGGCGCCACCAAAACACACGGCGTTGGGATCGAAAGAGGAAGGAACGCTTGGAGGTGAATCCATTGTCATGCGGCCGGGATACGGCTCATGCGTGCGGCGGCGCCTGCGCCGTACCCGGCGCCACTACTCGGACACCGGCAGAAATTGGCGTATCCACGCGCCGAACCCACGCGGGTTGCGCGTTTGGATGTACACGAGGCCCGGTCCGCGGAAGCGGCAGACAAACCCTTCGCCGGACGTAAAGCTCGCAATCCATCCGGAGGACGCACGCTCAACCTGATAGGACGTGGTGGCCGACCAGGCCACGAGGTGCGCGTTATCGACGACGTATTCTTCGCCGGGCTTCAGGTCAATGCGATGGATCGCCCCGAAGCTGTTGAGGATCAGCAACCCGCGACCGCTGATGCGCAGAATAAAAAACCCTTCGCCGCCCAGCAGGCCTCGGCCGAGTCCCTGCATTTTGCTGTCGATCACAATACTGTCCGCACCGGCCAAGAAACCGTCTTTTTGCACAAAGTATTCGTTCACGCCGTCCAGCTCGAACGTCACGATGTCGCCCGGCACCGTCGGCGCCAACAGCACCTCGCCGGCGCCGCGCGTCGCGCGTAAGGTCTGAAAAAAGAAATGTTCGCCGGTCAGAACTTTTCGCGAGAGCGCCTTGAGCAAGCCGCCCTCCATCTTACTTTCCACATCGATCGTCGGCGACGCCGCCACCATCGCGCCGGACTCGGCCTTCACCGATTCGCCCGCCGCCAACTGCACACGCACCATGGGAAAGGCCCCGGGGTAGAGAATCTCGCTGTTCATGCTGGATGGTCCTTTGGGTAGAACGGATATGCGTCGACTACGGAAGCGCACGCAGGTTGATCGGTTCGACGCTCACGCGCGCGCTGGATTGTGTGGCTATCGGAGGCGGCTGTCAAGACAAGGGAGCGTCCGAAAAGGCAGGTCGGATCGGGACGATCAGGGTCATGGTCGACCGGGCGGAATCTTCTGCTCACGGCGAAACGCGCGTCGCTCTTCCTGAGACATCTGCCGCCACTGTTCGCGCAGCGCGCGGCGCTCATTCTCCGGCAACCCACGAAAATACTTACGGGCACGGCGCAAAGCCTGACGTTCCTCCGGCGGCAACGCCCGAAACTTCCGAAACTGTTCGCGCGTCCGCGCTTGTGCGTCCGGCCCCATGCGCTTCCATTGACGAAAACTGTCGAGCGCCTGCCCACGTTCCGCCTCGCTCATGCGTGCCCACTGTTGCGCCCCGGCGCGAAGGCGTTCGCGCCGGTCCGCCGGCAGATCCTCCCAGGTCTTCTGGAATCCTCGCAGCACCTGTTGTTCCTCTGCAGGCAATTGCGTCCAGGGCACCCCGGAGTCGGCCGGTTGCGCCCAGCCGACGGCCGGCGCGTAGAGTAGGAACGGCCACAGCAACAGCCAGAGCAGGCGTTTACTCACGTGACGCTCCTGTTCGACCACCATCGCCCAAGCGTGACGAATCGGCCGGACGATCGGTCTTGCTGGACGGATCGCGGGGACCCGCCGCGTCGGGTGCGGCACGACGATCGGTGTGTCCGTCCGTGCGGCCCTGGCGAGGTAACGGCGTGCGCGCGTCCGTCGCACGTTCCAATTCCAGCGGATTCTGCCAAGTCCCCTGCTCCGTGTGCCATTCGCCGAGAAATTCCAAAAAATCCGCATCCGGCACCGCCGATGCCGCTGGTGCAGCCGATGCTGCCGGTGACGCAATGACCGTCGGCGCCACACAGAGCCAGACAGAGGCGAGCACCCACGCGCCGGGCCTCCAGGCGCTAGCCTGCATGCTCGGCCTGCGCGAGCCACGAATAGAATTCTAACTCGTCGACGATCTCCGTCGCCTCCATGGACGCCAACGCCTCCATGACCGCGGAGCCTTCCGCATGTTCATCACCATGTATCGCCACGGGAGCCGAGCTGTCAGAAGACGGCCACCAGAGCAGGGCCGCCACAGCCAGGCTCGCGAGCGCGGCGCCGCCGACCCATAGCGGACGCCATCGAACAATCCGGTCCCGCGCGCCCTCGCGAACGGCCCGATGCCGCGCACGTTGCAACGCCATGGTCGTGCGGACATCCAACTGCTCCACACTGTCATCCAACGTCTGTCGGATGCGCGCAAGCATCGCATCCTCACCGACGGCCTCATGCTTGGACGAATCGTTCACTGCCATGGCATTCCATCCCTACGACGCTAGCCCCAATGTTCGCCGAGCTGTATGCGCAACCGATGCACTGCGCGCGAGTAGTGGGTTTTGACACTGCCTTCCGAGCAGCCCATGGCCGCCGCAGTCTGCGCCACATCCAGCTCTTCCCAGGCGCGCAACAGAAACGCTTGCTGCTGTCGAATCGGCAACTCCCGAAGCGCCGCTTCCAGCGCCTGCATCGCGCGTTTGTTCGCCAGCTCTCGGTCCGGCCCCGGCTGCTGAGGATCCGCCACATTGAGCAACGGATCCGCGGCGTCGTCAGGCGCCTCGTCCGGCACCGGCAACCAGCGCCGCCACAACAGGCGCACGCGTGTCCGTCGATACCAATCGCGAATCCGACTTTGCAGGATGCGATGAAACAACGGCGCCCAGTCCGCCTCAGGACGATCGCCATAGTGCTGGACCAAGCCCAGCATGGCGTCCTGCACCAGGTCGAGCGCCTCCTGCTCGTCGCCCGTGGCCACGCGCGCCAGACGATAGGCTCGCCGCTCGACCGTCGCGAGGAAGCGATCCATGGCGTCGGTACGATCCAGGCGCTCCGTCCTTTCCCCGGTGACCGCGGCGCATCCGTGTCGGCTGAGCATCGTCCCCTGCGCCCAGGCGACGGCACCGATTGTCTGTCCAAATGGTGGAAGGATCAAGAGCTGCCCTCGTGCTGACACCCACCCGCAGGTGAGTAACGGACGAAGCGGCGGTCGGTTGACACCGCCGGGGAGGCAACTTTGAGATGGTGTGAGTGAAAAACTCGGGTGGACCGACTACTTCTTGGAGGTGCCTGCGAGGGTTGGAACCAGCACACTGACATCGCCGGGCCCCGCCCCGTCCTCGTCGCGACCGTTGCTGCCCACGCTATAGAGCAGGCCCTTGGACGCGTTGATCAACATCGGAAACCCCGTGAACGGATCGTAGTAGTGCTGCCCAGCTTTGGCCACACGCGCTTTGACGTCGCCGGTGCTTTCCTGCGCGGACTTGCGCAACCACACTTGGAGACTGACCAAGCGCAGCAACGCATCCGTCTCGCGAACCTGGCCGACATATGTCTCCCAGGCCGGCGCGGTCTCGACCTCGAACGCCGCCGCAACCGGATTGAGCAGATAATCCACCGCGCTGTGCCCGGACGCCGGAACATACGTGGAGAGTGTCGGCGCCGTGAACTTCTCCCCCGGCTCTTCCGACGCCTTGATGAGCGCCTGATAGTAGTCGGCGTAGCCGTTGAGCATGCGCTGCGTGGGCAACGGCATGGCCGCCATGGCCGACACATACCAGGGCTGCTCCGCGTTCGCGGCGTTCTTCACCGCCGCGTCGATCAACGTGCGCTGCACCTGGAATTGACTCTGCATCGGCGATCGAAGCGAGCGCTCGGCCTGGTCCAACGGAACTGCGGCCTTGGCGGCGCGGCCATAGTACTTCGCATCAAAATCAGGCAGGAGCAGCAAGCCCGACAACAGCCGAAGGTCGTCGTTCACGGCGGCGACCGCCAGCATCTTCATGTCGAGACTCTGCGCCTTACGGAGTGCCGACCGCCACTGCGTCAAATCACTTTCAAGACGATCCATGGCGACATCAAGCCCTTGCCCCGTCGCTACCGGCTCCGCCACATGCAGACGATGCACGGCCAGCACGCCGGGACAGCTCGGACCGATCAACCGCCCGTATCCCGCATCATCACCCGATCCGCCGAGCCATTGCCGATAGCGGCCGACGCCGTCGGAGGATTGCGAGACCCAATCCTTCACACTTGCCGCTTTTCCCGTCATCGCCGCAACCGGGCTTGCCTCACGGAACCAACCGGACAGGGTTGCGCCCGTGGCGGAACCGGCAGCCCCTGATGACGGCGTTGCGGACACGGCGTCGTAACAGGCGAAGCGAGCTTCGCGCGAACCGGGCGTGCCCGCCTTCCCCGCATCCGAAAGTCCAATATCCGATAGCAGCGCATAGCCGCTATGCTTCGCATCGCCGGACGTTTGAGGTTTCGCGCCTATGAGTTCCTGGAAGGTCGGGCTTGGCGGTTGATTCATCACGCCCCAGGTGATCGCGAGTCCGCCGACGGTCAGGAGGCCCACGCCGACGGTGGCCACCGCCAGACTGACCACCAACTTCGTCAGCGAAGACGCGGCGCGGCCGCCGCTCTGCGCGGCCCCCGCCACATGGCTCCATACGCCCGCGCCATCTTGTCCATCACGCGGCTTGGCGGACTTTGCGGAGGGCATCGACAGGATGCGGACGTCCTCGCGCTGGGACGAGAGGTCACTGCGCGATTCGACGACAGCAGGCGAGCTGTTGGTGTCCGTCGAGGGAGCGACGTGAGTCGATTCCCTCGGCGATTCGACAGGCACCGGCGCAGGAGGTGGCGCAGTCGCAGGAGGAGCGGACGCGACAGAGAGGACGGGGGCGATCGGTTCGGTCACGAACGCCGACATCGGCGCAGCGGGCGGTTCCGGATCCGGCGCGGCGTGGGCGGCCACCTCGTCGGCGTGCCGCTTCGACTTCTTTTTCCCACGCTTCTTCCGCGAAAGCACCGGCTCGCCGGACGACTCCGTGTCAGCCGCATGCTCCGAGTCGCTCGTCGAAAGACCGTCGGCCACATCGGAGGCCTGGTGACTTTCGACAGTCGTCACAGAAGGCGGCATCGGAACATCCGCCGGAGGCACAACGACGGGGGCCGCGAAGACACTGACTACATCGGGAGAGGCGACGGGCGGCGCCTCGACAACGCTTTCCTCAGACGTGCCTAGCTCAACATACGTAGAAAGCACTGGCTCTGATGGGACTGCACGCGTCGGCTCCGGCGCGATGATCGGCGCAGGCATCTCCAGCACAGGCGGCGCACTGACTTCGGGCGCCAGTACGGAGACCTCAGGGACGGATGGAGACGTATTGACAGCGGTCGCAATCGACTCAGCCTCGGGTTCCTGCGATGCGAGAGGTTCCTGCGGTGCTGCCGGTTCCGCCGGTTCATCCTTTGTGACGCCGACTATGCGCAGCATCGACGGAAAGAACGAAAACGCCGACGGCTTCTGCGCCACCGGCTCCGGCTCACGCACCGGTTCGGGCAAAGCTTCCGGAGCGACTTCGGCCGCCACTTCGGCCCTGAGATCAACGGGAGCCTCAACCACCTCGATCGGGGCCGTCTCGGCATAAGAAACAGGAGCCGCCTGCGCCGCCACGACGTTCACCTCGACTTCATTGATCGGCGTAGGCTGACTCGGCGATGGATCGCGGACAATCGCGCTATCCAGCAAGACACGAATGGGTTCCGGCTCACGCACATTGGCAAACGACGAGGCCGCAGGCAGCGCATTTCGCGAAACATCGGATACCGTATCGGCCACAAAGACCGTGCCTGCGGCAAGCTGCGCCTGCGTATCTTTCAACAGGGTTTGATCGAGAATCGTAGCGATCAACTGATCGTTCGACGGAGCGTCAGGCTCGGCAGGCGCCATTTCGGCAACCGGTTCAGGTGCGACTTCAAGGGGCGCCGCGTGTAGCTCGTCAGCAACGGGGATCGACGAGATTGCGCTCGCTTCATCCAACGCCGTGGTCTCGGACAGCGCCACCTGCGCCACAGGCTCAACCGTCGTCGGCTCATCACCGGACAGGACAATCGGATCCTCCTCCACCTGCTCCCACGGCATCGCCGCGGGGACCATGGACGAGGCAGGCTGTGCATCGGGGGAAGGGGGAGGCGCAGGCACGACCGCGTCGATACGGATGAGCGGCGCCACAGGCTCGACGGGCGCCGCACCGATCTGAATGGTCGGCCCTTCGGACAAACCGGCGCCGTCTCGATGCAGCAGCGGCGAGCCCACTTCCGGCTCCACCTTCTGGGCCGCAACGGACTCTGAAACCGTGACCTCAGGGACGGAACGAACCTCCGCCTGCGCAGCCGTGCCGACGGACTCTTCGATCTGGTCCCAGGGCATCGGCGCCGCAATGGCCCGAGTGGGCGCATCCGGTGAATCGGCCGACGACCTTGTAGACGCAGCCTGCGTCGCCTCGATGCGAGGGGACGGCGAGTCGCTGTCTTCCCCCATGAACCGATGCGCGTCATGCGAGGACGTGGACCGCGTCCCCGTATTCGACTCTGGCTCGGCAGCAGCGACGGCAGGTGACTCGAGCGGTGCGACGTCATCATCCTTCCGCGCGATCACAGGCTGGGCGTAGTCGGAGAACTTCGCCACGATTTCGTCCCACGCCATGACTGGCAGTTCTGCCTTCGGCGCCGTCAACGCCGGAGTCTCCACCACCGCATCGGCACTCGACTCGACCTGCAACTGAATCGGCAGCCGGATCAGGGGGACCGCCGCCGTTTCTGCGAACACGGCGGGCGCGGCGACCTCAGCCACCGGAGTCAGCACCGGCGCATCGGGCGTCCTCTGCACTGGAAAATCGGTCGCCACAATATTGGGGGTTGGAGGATCGACGGACGGAGACAGACCATCCAACAGGGGCGAAGCAGGCAATTCAACCGGAGGCTCGACCGGCGCGGCTTCCGGTGCGACTTCGCCGACCGGGGCTTCAGCGCGTGAAGACGCTTCGTACGGCGAGGCGCTCACATCGACATTATGGCCGTCGTCTTCCCATGGCAGACGCGCTTTTGCACGCTCGCCCGTCGACGCTGCGGACTCTGTGGCCTCCGGAATCGACACGGGCTGCGATTCTTCCTGCGAGGTCAACGTCGTCGGCGCCGACTCTGCCGTCTGGACGGACTCACCGGACTCGCGCGAAGCAGCTGCTGAAACGGATTCCGGCGCAGTCTCCTGCGCACGCGCAAGCATCGCTTCGAGCCGAAACACCGCGGGGCTGTGCGGGTCCAGATCGGCAGCCTTGCGGAATAATTCGTGGGCGTAGGTGGGACGGTCCGGATCCGGGTCTTCGAGTAAAATTTCGGCGCCCTTGGCATACTCTTTCGCCGCTGCGTCGGGATCGCCCTTACTCTCCAAGACCTGGCCCATCAGGTCGAGAAACGGTACGCACCGCGGACCCGCCGCCAAATATTCTTTCAACAGCGATTCGGCGAGCCAAAAATCCTGCCGCTCCATGGCGTCTTTCACCATGGAGTCGAACGCCAAACGCGCGTTGGCGAGGCTGCCGATGCGCAATTGCAAGGTCGCAGAGAGGCGTCGCGCTTCCTGATCCTTCGGATCGAGCGCCAGCAATTCCTTCAGGATGGCTGAGGAGCGGGCATACTTTCCCGCGTTCATCTGAGTGATCGCGTCTTCCAGCAATTGAGATTTACGCGCGCCGGACGTAGCCGGGGCGCTCGTGCGCTTAGACGCACCGGGCGGGGTCTTCTTCTCAGTGCGTGGAGGAGTTTTTTTGTCTTGTCGCACGGTATAAATTTACCAGAGGACTGAAACCCGTCATCTGCGCGAACAGATCGAGAGCCGGCGCGCCCGCCCCATCGCCCAACCGGACCAACAACCCAACCATGCGACCGCACGAGTGCGGGGCCTCGGACCGGTGATCACCGTCCTATCCGTGCGCTCTTCATCGGTTGTTCGGCGAGCAGACTGGAGTGGGCTGTAATGCCGGACTGGCCTGGCGCGCCCCATCAGATCAGGCGTCGGCCGAAACGGACGGACCGCGTATCGGAGAGCGTCCCGCGAACCTGTGCACGTATGAGCAGGGGTTAGGAACGCGAACGAGACATGGACCCGCGGCAGCTGTCGAACTCATCAGGGTCGCCGACGAAGAACTTCGTATCGACTTGGTAGACGTAGCCGGACGGGAAGCCGCCGGTTTCCCCGCGGGCGCCTTCACCGGCCCGCGCGAGGACCTTGCCGCAGCGGATGCAATGTTGCACCCCTTCCCAGGACAGCTCGCCCGCGAGGTGTTGGACGGGCGTGACGTCCGATGCCAGATCGAAATCCGGCTCCACGACAAACGGCGCCGGCGTCGGGACTAAGATCCGCCGCACCTCCAACATCAGCTTGCGCACCAGGGCGGTGTCCTCAGACTTCACCCCCTCAAGCACCAACACGAGCAGTCCGAGGGCGCGAATCGGATCGCCCTTCGCCTCAGACAGTAGGCGCTGCGCAAAAGCCTGTACGCGGGTCTGAATATCTTGCTTGTCCATCGTCGTCATGAGCAAGTGTAGCACACGCATTTAGGGTGGCCGGGACTCAGGTCCCTTGAAGGCGGAACGCGGCGAATCGGCATGGCGACAGGGTTTGCCGCCATGCACCCTGCCGACTCGCGTATCTGACAAGGCCCTGTAAGACAGTCGATGACAGGACGACGGAGAGAGAAAGCCTTAGGGGTGATCCGCCAGCAACGATGCGGGGCTATCAGATGGACGGAGGGGATGAACGAAGCGGACGGCTCAGATGACTACCGACGCGCACGAGCTTTAGAAGTGCGATATACCCAGGGCGCTGTCGGATTGGATTCGGACCAGAGGCCGCGTTTCGCATACTGCGCATCCGTGGCTGCCGCATCCAAATCCGCCTCCGCCTGGGCGCCGTTTCGGCGCCACGCAAAGCCTTCGTACAGCAGCGCACGCGACACGCTGCGGCGGTTGCTCAACACGATGTCGACATCCAATATGCCGGACGGCTCAACGCCGTACAGCCGCACGGTGACCACCATGCCCGTAACCATCGCGGCCACAGCACGCTTCGCTTGGGGACCGTAGGGCTGCTTCAGTTCGGGCGCATCAATACCGTGGAGGTGCGCGCGCTGCATGCGGCCGTCCAGTCGCAACTCCACCGTATCGCCGTCAATCACGCGATACACCCGCGCCTGAATGTCGGCTGCGGCGGCAGTCCCGCCCGGCACAAGTACAGTCAGAAGCGCGACCGCGCCGCAGAGCAGGCCGCACAAACGAGCACGTTGCCGTAGGAGATTTACGAAAGCCGATGCGCCGAGACAAGGCATACGGCAAGTGTAGCACAGGCTTGCCGCCGGCCCGGGAAGCGTGGGCGCGCCGGACAGACTATCAAGCGGGAAAGACGGGTGGCTTAGCGGACGACGAGAATGGAGCAGTGACTATGTTGGACCAGCTTGGTCGAGACGCTCCCGAGAAACATCCGCGCCAAGGCGCCGCGGCCGCGCGCGCCGGTCACGATGAGATCGCTCCTGCGCCGTTCGGCGAACGACAGCACTTCCTCAGCCGGTTGCCCGATTTTAAACACCGGCTCGACACGGTAGCCCACCGCTTCCAATTGCACGGCCGTCCGCGCAACGAGGGCATTGCCCGCATCCTTCAGCTCGGGATAGGCCAGAAGCGGCATCGCATAGAGCACCGCCACCTCGATCCCAGCCCCCACCCCGGTCCGGCCACGCGTCTGATGAATCAAAAACCGCACGGCCTTTTCCGCCGCGCGCGACCCATCGGTCGCCAACACAATGCGGCGAATCCGTCGCGGCGACTCCTTGACGACGAGCACCGGCCCCGTCGCCTGGTGGATCACTTTCGTCGACACGCTGCCAAGCATCACGCGGTCGAGGGCATCCAACCCGCGGCTGCCCAACACCACCAGCGCACCGGCCGATTTGGCGTGCGCAAGAATCTGCGTCGCGGTCGCGCCATACTCGACCACGACCTCTCCCTTCACGCCCGTAGCGGCCAGCGCGCGCTTGGTCTCTTTCACCACCGTGCGCGCATGCGCCTCGAGCCGGGCCGTTTCCTTCTTGAGATAGGGCGCGTCCCAGGCGGGAGCGGGGGTCGGCAGCCACGGTGTGGCCAACTTCGCGGTATCCACGACATGCACCACCGTCAGCCCGTCACGATGCTGGAGCGGTAGACGCTGCGCCCATTCCAAGGCCCACTTGCCGTACTTCGATCCGTCGACCGCTACCACCACCTGCATCAGGCACCTCGACGAGCGCGCACACGGGACACACGTGCGGTTTGAGTTAGAGGCGTGGCCTCAATCGGCGACACGCGCACCTTCGGCTCCAAGCGCTGGACATCGCGGGCCTGACAGAGCTGATTGCCCGGCGCGAGGGTCGCGGCCGTTCCGCAGGCCGTCGCAAACCGCACACATTCTTCCAGGCCTTTGCCGCCCGCATATTTCAACACAAACCCGGCCACAGTCGAATCACCGGCCCCGACCGTGTTCTTGACGACGACGGACGGAGGTACCGCACGATACCGCTCATGCTCACTAATGAGCAACACCCCATCGGGACCGCGCGACACCAGGACGATCTCGATCCCCTTGCGATTCAACGCCGTCGCCGCGCGCAGCATTCCCGCCTCGTCGCTGATCGGCTTCCCCACCAACCGACGCAGTTCGTTGGCGTTCGGCTTGATCGCGAAGGGCTTGGCCTCGACCGCGGCCCGCAACGCCGGTCCGTCGGCGTCCACCACCACCTTCGCGCCGCGCGAGCGCCCCAACTCGACAATCTGCGCATACGCATCCGTGGGGACGCCGCGCGGGAGGCTGCCGCTGACGACGACAAAGGCCTCCCGCAGCTCCAACAGATTGAGATGCGTGAGAAACGCCTTCCACTCCACCGTCGACACGATCGGCCCCACGGCGTTCAACATCGTTTGCCGCCGACGCCGCCGAGGATTGATCAGCACATTCTGGCGCGTGTCTCCCGCAATCGCTGTAAAGTACGTCGTCACGCCTTCCTGCTTCAGCATCTCCGTCAGCAGGCGCCCGCTGTAGCCGCCGATGGTGCCGAGCGCCATACTGTCGCTCCCCAGCAAGCGGAGCGCGCGCGAGACATCGATGCCTTTGCCGCCGGCGTAAAAACATTCCGAGGCGATGCGGTTCGCATCATCGACCACCAAGTCCTCGACTTCGATATAACGATCCAGGGCCGGATTTAGCGTGATGGTATAGATCATCTCAATCTCCTCACCCCTGCCGGGTGCCTGCTGGTTGGTCTGTTCCTCACCGTCCGCTGATCGGCTGGTCCTGCCGCAAATACACAAACCAGTACACCAGTGCCACGAGCAGCGTGCCGCCCACGATGTTCCCCAGGGTCACGACGGCCAGGTTCAGCACAACCGCCCCGACGTCGATCGCGAGAGATTGCCCGAGCGCCAGCACGAAGCCAACCGAGAGAAAGTACATGTTCGCAATTGAATGTTCAAACCCGCAGGCCACGAACGCGGTGATGGGAAAAAGCACGGCGAGCACCTTGTCCGTGACGCTGCGCGCGCCCATGCAGAGCCAGACGGCCAAGCACACCAGGACATTGCACAGGATCCCGCGGGCGAAGGCTTCCGCCATCCCCAGTCCGGCTTTCCCGCGCGCGATCCGCACCGCCGTCTCCCCGACCATCCCCTGCTCGATCCCCGACGTGCCCGCGACCAGCACCAACAGGGCCGTCCCTACCGCACCCACGAGGTTGCCGACGTAGACCACGCCCCACTGCGCCAACACCTCGCGCGTGGTGATTGAGCGAGATGCCCAGGCCATGGCTAACAGATTATTACCCGTGAAGAGTTCGGCCCCGCCGACCACCACCAGGATAAGCCCTAGACTAAAGGCCATCCCTCCGGCCAGGCGCGAGAGGCCGAAGGACATCGCCGCCCCCTGCGTCCCGGGCGTCACAACAACGGTGTAAAAGACCGCCCCGAGCGAAATGAACGCCCCGGCCAACACCGCAAGCACGAAGCTGCGCACCGTCGGCATGTGCGCCTTGCTCACACCCAGCGCCCGCACCCGCTCCGCAATCAGCGGCGGCGCGTAGGCATCGGCGAACGGTGTGGCGAGATCCGGGGCTGGCATGGGCTAGACGATCAACCGATGCCGACGGGCATCGCCCGCGTGGGCCGCGGCGTCAGCCGACGACAGACGCTCCACACGCACCGCCGACACCTTGTACTCCGGACACTTCGACCGGTCATCGGCGCTCGACGAGAGCAGCGTATTCACATCCGACTCGGGAAAATGAAAACTGGTAAAGAGGTGGCCCGGCTGCACGCGCGTGCTCACGCTGACCGGCAGGACCGCCGTGCCGCGCGCGCTGATCATCCGCACCATTTCGTTGTCGCGCAGGTGAAGACCGGCGGCGTCATCCGGGTGCATTTCCAACACATCGGCATTCACCATCTCGACGATCGCCGTGCGACGGCTCTGCGCCCCGCAGCCGTAGTGCTGCAGGATACGTCCGGTAATCAGCAGGAACGGGTAGGTCGCGTCCGGCGTTTCTCCCGGCGGTAAGTAGTCCACCGCAATAAACGACGCGCGCCCTTTGGGAAAGCGCTCGGCATGCATCAACCCCGTCCCTGGATGGTCCGAGGTCGGCACCGGCCACTGAAGTCCTTCCGCCTGCTCCAACCGCGCAAACGATACGCCCCCCATCAACGGCGTCAGCGCCGCCACCTCGTCCATAATTTCTGAGGGATGGGCGTAGTGCATCGGATAGCCCATGCGCGTGGACACCGCCGACACCACCTGCCAATCGGGCCACAGCCCCTCCGGCGGGTCCACAACCTTGCGGATGCGCTGGACGCGACGCTCCAAATTCGTGAAGGTGCCGTCCTTTTCGAGAAAAGCCGCGCCGGGAATGACCAGATGCGCGAGCTTCGCCGTCTCGCTCATGAAGAGGTCCTGCACGACCAAAAAATCCAACGCCTTCAGCGCCTGATGCACGAGCGTCGTATTGGGATCGGTTTGCGCAACGTCGTAGCCGATGATCCACAGACCCTTCAATCTGCCCGCGATCGCCGCCTCCCACATGTCCGGCGTCTTCATGCCGCGCGTCGTCGGCAACGGCCGTCCCGTCACGTCGAGGTGGCGCGCGGCCAAGGTTTCGTCGCTGAACGGCTGGTATCCGGCAAAGGACGTCGGCAAGCAGCCCATGTCCGAGGCGCCCTGCACATTGTTTTGCCCGCGGAGGGGATTGATGCCGGTGCCGGGCCGCCCGAGTTGGCCGGTGGCCAATGCGAGATTCACCAGCGCCATCACGCCGTGACTGCCCCAGCGATGCTCCGTCATCCCCAGCCCGTGCACACAGTAGGACGCGGCGCTCGTCGCGTACTGACGCGCGGCGTCGCGAATCAACGCGACCGGCACGCCGGTGATCCGCTCGGCCTCGTCCAGCGTCGTCGCCAGCACCGTCCGGCGCCACTCCTCGAACCCCTCCGTGCGCGCCTCGATGAACGACGGAGCCAGCAGCCCCTCTTCGACAATCACGCGCCCCATCGCGTTCAGCAGCGCCACGTTGGTGCCGGGCTGCAGCGCAAGGTGGAGCATCGCCACGCGCGCCAGTTCCGTCCGGCGCGGATCGATCACGATCAGCGGCACGCCCTTCCGCACCACCTGCTTCACACGCGCGCCCACCACCGGATGCGATTCGGTCAAATTGGCGCCGACCGCCATCACCAACGTCGCGGCGTCCAGATCCTCCAGCGAGTTGGTCGCCGCGGAGGCGCCCAATGTCTCCATCATGCCCGTGACGGTGGCGCTATGGCAGACGCGCGCGCAGTTGTCGATGTGATTCGTGCCGATGACGCAGCGCATGAACTTCGCAAACAGATAATTTTCTTCGTTCGTGCCGCGACTCGACGAAATGGTGGCGACGGCGTCACGGCCGTGTTCGCGAACCAACCGGGTGAAGGCCTGCGCAATGCGATCTATCGCCTCGTCCCAGGAAATATCGCGCCACTGCGAGCCCTCGCGCACACGCGGCACGCGCAGCCGATCCTCCGCGTAGATATAGCTCCAGCCGAAGCGGCCCTTCATGCAGGCATGGCCGAGGTTCGAGGGCGTGTCGTCGGTCGGCACCATCGAGACCACGCGGCCGTCTCGCGTGCCCGCCTCAAACCCGCAGCCCACACCGCAATAGGCGCAGACAGTGCGTGTCCACTGCGTCGGTTGTCCCGCTGCGGCGACCGCTTTTTCCATGAGCGCGCCGGTCGGACATTCCTTCACGCAGGCGCCGCAAGACACACAGGCAGAGGCAAGGAATCCCTGTCCGTCTCCCGCCATGGGGCGTGAGGCAAAACCGCGGCCGACCATCGTCAGCGCATCGGTGCCCTGGATTTCGTGACAGGCGCGCACGCAGCGTGCGCAGGAAATACACTGCGCGTTGTCGAACGCAAAAAATGGATTGGAATCGTCGCGCACCGCCTCGCGCTGCGACGGCTCGGCATAGCGCACCTCGCTCAGTCCCAGCTCGCGCGCCAACTCACGCAACGCGGCGGGAGCCTGGTCGAGCGACGGATGTTCCGACAGCGACAGTTCGAGCACGTGACGACGGAGAAGCGTCAGCCGCTCACTTTCCGTCCACACGACCATCCCTTCACGAACCGGCGTGGTACACGATGCCGGGGTGCCGGATTGACCTTCGACCTCACAGAGGCACAAGCGGCAAGACCCAAACCCCGTGAGATGCGACGACGCGCAAAGACTGGGGATGGATTCCCCGGCCCGCTGCGCCGCGGCATAGACCGTCTCGCCGGGCAGAGCCTCCATCCGTTCGCCGTTCAACGTCCAGGTCACGACGGCCGCCTGCGCGCGCTCAGCCTGCTGCCCGGATCGCGAGATGATCGTAGAAGCGTTGTTCATCGTCATGGCTTGCGCTTCACGGCCCCAACAGCCGCCTCTGAGGGCCTCAATCGACCGGTGAACTCCTCGGGAAAATGTTCCATCGCCGTCAGCACCGGATAGGGCGCCCGCCCCCCCAGCGCGCACAAACTCGCCGCCTGCATCGTCTCCCCCAACTCCCGTAGTAGGGTCAGGTCTTTTAACAAGCCATCCCCGCGCTGAATCCGCGTCAGGATCTCATGGCCCCGGACTGCGCCGATGCGGCAGGGCGTGCACTTGCCGCAAGACTCATCGGCGGTAAAGGCCATGAAATGTCGTGCCAGCTCGACCATGTCCGCCTCCTGGTCGTACACGACGACACCGCCGTGTCCAAGAATGGCCCCTCGGTTGGCAAACGCGCCGTAGCAGATTGGAATATCCAACTCAGGCTCAGGGAAGAGGCTGCCGAGCGGCCCGCCGACTTGGACGGCCTTGAAGGTCGACCCCTCCGCCATGCCGCCGCCGAACCGCTCCAACGCATCACGCAACGTCGCGCCGAAGGGGATTTCCACTAGCCCCGGCTGCTTCACCCGCCCACCCAGTTGCAGCACGACGGTGCCGCGCGAAAAGTCAGTCCCGAGCGACGCATGCCACGCCCCGCCCCGCGCGAGAATCGTCGTGACCATCGCAAACGTCAGCACATTGCTGACGACGGTCGGCGCCCCATGCAACCCCGACACCGCGGGATAGGGCGGCTTCGCCTGCACCTCGCCGCGGCGCCCTTCCATCGACGCCAACAGCGCCGTCTCTTCCCCGCACACATACGACCCGGCGCCCCGCACAATGTCGATGGGAAACGACGCGCCGCCAACGGTCAGGAGCCCGGCTGCTTCCGCGCGCGCAAGCGCCTCGGCCAATCGTCGCGCCGCCGCCGGGTATTCATAACGGCAATAGACAGCGCCCGCCGTGGCCCCGATCGCACGCGCACAGATCAGCATCCCTTCGATCAACCGATAGGGCTCACCCTCCAGAATCATGCGATCGCAGTAAGTGCCCGCATCGCCTTCGTCGGCGTTCGCGACGACATACTTCACCGGCGAGGCGACCGCGCGCGCAGTCTCCCATTTTTGCCAGACAGGAAACGCCGCGCCGCCGCGACCGCGCAAGCCAGATGTACGTAGTTCATCGATGACGGCGGTGGCCGCCATCTCACGGGCTCGCTCCAGCGCCGTCCAGCCCCCCTGCTGCCGGTACTCGTCCAGCGACAGGGGCTGCGTCACGCCGAAATTGGCGAAGGTGGCGCGCTGCTGCTGTGCGAGAAACGGGATGGCTGAGATCGGCGTACCGCCGTCACCGGCCAGGATACGATCGAGATCCTGCGGTTCGACATGGCACCAGGCCATGCGACCCTGCGGAAGATCCCGCTCGACCATCGGCTCCAGAAAAAACGCGCCGCGGGAGGATGTCCGCACTAACTGCACGTCCGGGCGCGCGTGCCAGGCCGCCGCAAGGCGATCCGCCCCCGCCGCGCGGGACGAGGTATCGTCGGAGAGATAGAGAGTCGTCATAGCCACTGATGTCTTCATGATGCGCGTGCGAAGCGGCCGCCGCCGTCCGTCGCACCCGACGCGCGGAGGGTCAGCGATACTGATCGAGGAGCGCAGCGACCGAGTCGGGCGTGACGCGCCCATGGACGCAATCATCGACCATGACTGTGGGAGACACCGCGCAATTGCCGACGCAGTACACGCCGTTGAGCGTGAAGCGTCCATCCGCCGTCGTGTCCCCGAGCGGAACGGCCAACGCACGTTCCAGCGCGCGCACCACCGGTTCGGCGCGGTTCGCCATGCAGGATTCGCCCCGACACACGCGCACGTGATGTCGCCCTGTCGGCTTTCGATGAATATCAGGATAAAACGCCAGACTGCCCGACACCTGTGCCTCGGGAACGCTCAAGGCGGCTGCGATCTCGCGGATGGATTCCTGCGGCACATAGCCCAGGACCTCTTGAATGGCCAACGCGCAGGTCAGGGCACCGTCACGCGGCGCAACGGCACCGGGCGTGGCCGTCGGCGCAGAGGCCGCCCCGATTACCCGCGCGATGATCTCGCGAACCGCCGCACGTCGGCTCTGCGCCGCATCCGACTCACTCATCTGCCGACCTCCGGTACGCCGATGCGCGCGCGCAACCGATTGTAGTCGTACCCCGCGGGCCCGCCCCGATGGCGTCCGAGATCTTGCGCCTCAATGTCGCCGATCAGCGTCGTCACCTTTTCGCGCATCTCGGAGACGGCAGCAGCATGCCGCGGCGTCTGTCCACCGAGCGCGAGGGACGCGGTGTCGGCCCAATCCGCATACAACGATTCCAAAAACTCACGCACGAGTTGCTGTTCTTCCGCCGCGGTGACCTCGATCCGATAGTGCTCCGTGCTCGCGAGATCTTCCTCGGCAATGCGGCGCGCAGGCGGCGTGGCCGTCTCCGCGCGAAACCGCAAGGCGTATCCAAAGGTGGAGGCCAGCCGATGTTTCACGTCGTCCAAACGCTCCGGGGAGGCGCATTCCACAAAGAGTTGCCGTGGGGTGAGCGTCAGGCGCGCCACCGTCGCCGTCGTGCGCCAAATCCAGCAGGAGGGTTCGCCGCCGCCGTTCGGTGTCTCCGGATCGAATCCCGCCACATCGGCCATACCGGCACGGATGGCCGCCGCACCCTGGTGTTCATACGCCGCCAGCGCATAGAGCCATGGCCCACCGGTCGGCGCGACGTATTCGATATCGGCGACCGCGTCCACCAACGCATCCATACGCGCCTGCGCAAAGGCCCAGAGCAGCAGATGCCCATCGCGCTTGGTGAATTCAGCCCACTCGCCCAAACCGAACGAGCCCGAGCGCAGTTCCAGATCGCGCTGGGCCTCGCGCACGCGGTCGAACAAAGCCCGTCCGTCCGTAGGCGAGAACGCCAACCCGCAACCGGCGATGACATGCGATGGAACTGCGCCGTCCGGCGAGGCGACCAACCGCGTCAGCAAGACGGATCCGACCGGCAGCGCCGACCAGGACGCATCGGCGGTGGCCGTAGCGCGACGATCGTCGCCAAGCGACCGCAGCGTCAACGCGCGCCGATCGCCTACAGGTTCCGCGGAGACCAGCTCCACCAGATCCAGCGACGAGTGCTTCACAGGATCGAGCCAGCGTCGCTCGTCCTCGGGAATATGTTCAGTGACGATGTCGCGCAGTTGCTCCGCGAGCGACACCTGGCCTCCGGCGGGGAAATAATCCGCGCACAGATACCATTCGGCCAATTCCGCTTCGTGAGGTAAGGGCTCCAACGGCGCGCCGTCGCCCTGTTCGATGTACGTTTGGAGCGCCGCACTCAGCGCTGCCGCCCGCTCTCGTGCAAACGACGGATCGTGAGACAGGGCTTTCAGCCGCGCCAACAACCCTGCTAACGGCGCGGGCATCGACTGCCACCAGCCTGCATGCACCTCACTCGACAGCTTCATCGTCCTCCAACTCGATTACATGGACGGCACAAGATCCATCAGAAACCGGTTACGTCGCCGGGCTAGGTTGCAATGGCAGGCGAGCCGACCGGCACCGCAACCGGGGCCTCGCCTGCGCCGCTGCCGCAGCGCACCGTCAACACGGGACAGTGGGCATAGCGCACCACGGCCTCCGCCACGCTGCCGAACCGCAGGTGCGACCAACCGCGGCGGCCATGCGTCCCCATCACGATCAGGTCGCTCTTCGACGCCTCCGCAGCGCGCAGAATGACGTCGACCGGCACACCCGGCACGACCTGCCCATCGGCCGTCACGCCCTGTGCGCGGCACTCGGCCACACGCACATCCAACGTCCCACGTAAATCCTCGCGCAGGGCCGATCCGCTCAGCACATGCCGAATGGTGAAATCCACGCCGTAGCCGACCGGTTCCACCACGTGCAGCAGCATCAACGCGGCGCCGCAGCCGCGCGCCAGACGAATCGCCTCGCGCAGCACCCGGTGGGACGACTCGCTGAAATCGAGCGGAACGAGCAGCCGCTGAAAGGCCGCGTCGTTGGACGCGGCCGGGTCCCCAACCGCCTCGCCAGCCGGTGCCGAGGCCCGCACGGTCAACACCGAACAGGCCGCCGTGCGGACGACGCGCTCGGCGGTACTCCCGATCAAGACATGGTCCAAGCCCGTGCGCCCCTGCGTCCCCATGATCAGCAGGTCCGCCGGCCACGACGAGGCGAGCGAGAGAATTTCCTGGCTTGGAATGCCGACCGGATCGTGCGTCGTCACGGAAAGCCCCCCGGCGCGCAGCCGCTCCGCCGTCGCCGCAAGGTCCGCCCGCGTTTCCCGCTGCCGTTCTTCCAAATAGAGGCGATTCACGTCGTAGCTGAGATCACGCCAGGGTTCGAATTGCACAACGGAGACGACCCCCAGCGCCGCCCCACAGGCTCGCGCCACCCGCTGCGCCAACCGTTCGGCCGGACGCGCCGCCGCCGAGCCGTCCGTCGCCAATAACACCCGCTCCCACATCCGCTCCCGCGTTTGCCCAGATGTCACAGTGTCCTGTTCCTTTGCTTTCACCCGTTACGGTTCACCGTCGGCCGCCGCCGACCTGTCGCCTACGCGTAGGCATACGTATCCAGCACGATTCGTGGCGACTACACCGCGCCGACCGACATCAGGAGCAACTCCCCCTTCATGGTCGGATGGATCGAGCACTTGAACTCGTACTGGCCGGGCCGATGCAGCGTGAAGTGAATCATGGCGTCCTTCCCGCCTTCGAGAAACACGCCGCCCACATCCTGTCCGTAGGCCACAGTGCCCCCATGCGTCACCTGCGTGAGCGTGCCCCGGAAAATATTGGACCCGAAGTCGTGTCGAATCGCGTCTTCATTCTTGATGTGGATACGGATCGGCACATTCATGGCGAGCGGCACCTGCTTGGTCACGAACGCATTGTCGCGAATCGCCACCTCGATCACCTGCTCCGTCTGCGCGTCCAGGGCCAAGGGGGACAGCAGCCCCGCCGCCAGCGCCAGTGCCGCGATTCCGGTAGAGCGCCCCCGCTTGGTCCGTTGCTCCTGTGTCATGTTCGCTCCTTCGTGTTGGGAATTCCTGCTCGCCCCTGAGATATCACCGGCAGCGGCACCGTCAAGACGGGCCGACCGACTGTGCGCACGACTTTTTCAGCCGTACTGCCGAAAAACAATTTGTCCACGCTGCCGACCGTGCCGCCGTAAGTTCCCATAACGACCAGCCCCGCCGGCCCCTCACGTGCGTGCTTGCCGATTTCCACGTAGGGGATACCCTCCGCGACGACTCGCCGCACATCCACCCCGGCCGTGTCCGCCGCCGCCAGCATGCGTCGCAGGTTGAGCCGCGCCTGGTGGCGCAGGCGTTTCACCTGGGCCGCAGCCTCGGTCTGCGGGGCCAGCCCGGCGCGATTGAGCGCCTCCAGCACCTGCGTATCGATCACATGCAGCACCACGACCGTCGCCTGATAGGTACGCGCCAACGTCAGCGCCATGCGGAGCGCCGCGTCGGAACAGGGAGAAAAATCGACAGGAATGAGAATGCGCTCGAATGGGCGCTCGGACACGGCAGCCTCGTCACAGGACACGCACGATCATCCCGGCCAACACCCCGACCACCGATACCCGCTAAATTGTAACGGAAATGGGGGAGGCGAAGGAACAGGGCATTGCGGCGCGGCCCCTACGCCCGAGTCCGGCGCCGCGCGCGCACTACTCGCGACAGTAACGATTCACTTCGGCGGGATCGAAGCACGGGGCGTCCAGCACGTTACGGATGAATCGGAAAATCTTGCGCCGCACATCCACCGTGAGGTTGGGGTACCAGAGCGGACTCGCGATGACGAGCCCGCGAAACGCGAAAAACGGCGCCGCCGCCTCCAGCACACGTTGATCGCGGCTTCGCCGTAGATACAGGTCCCAAAAATGCCGGAACAACACTTCGAACGGCCCGCGCAGCGTGCCCCATCGCCGTAACGAAAAGAAGAGGTAATTGATGGTCATCGAGGTCACGTCGTCGGCCGCCTCACCCCATTCCCCGCGCGACCGGTCCAGCACCGTGAAGTCGCGATCCGTGCGGAACAGGACGTTCCAGGGATGAAAGTCGCCGTGCACTTGGCACAGGCGCGCGCCCCAATCCCGCATGGCCCAGCGTCGACGATTGCAGGCCTCCTCAATCTCGCGCAGCAGCGTGGCGTCGATGAACGCGAAGCGCCCCGGGTAGCTGTCCGTCAATCCCATGATGCATTCGCCGTGGCCGAGCAGCTCGCGAATGCGGCGCCGGTAAAGGGACGGATCGCGATGACGGCGGCGATGGATGGTCGCCAGATAGCCCGCCAGCGCCGTGGCGCGTCGACGGTCCTTCGGCAACAGGCGCCCGGTCTTCAGCAGCCGTTCGAAATCGTGATGGTAACTGTCCCCCGCCGCCCATTCCGTGAGGACAAAAAATTCCTTCGCCTCGGCCACCGACACGAGCGATCCCTCGCCCGTGACCGCGCCGACATCGGCCGCCTTGATGTGCCGGGGCAAGCGCCCGTAGGAATCGTAATCCCACAGCATGGCCTGCGCGCGATCCGCCGGATGCTCGTGCCCGAACGGGCCGGGACTCATCGTCCCGAACACCCAGCTGCGCGGACGGCCCTTGACCAGGGCGCGCAGGCGAATCGGCTTCCCGTAGCCGAAGCCTTTCAGGTCCGACTCCGACGACTCCTGCCCGATGCGGCCATAGTCGACAAGCGTCGCCGTCGGGCCGAAACGCTGTTTCAGATAGGCGGCAAGCTGTTCACGTGTCGGAGGAGGAATCGACATCTTCCTATCCTCACATAAGTGCCGTATTCGTCTCAATTGTGGTCACCCGGTATGCACAGCGGCCTGGCGCGATGCGCTACAGTCACCAATCCCGCGTTGTCCCAAAATGCGTCAATCGCATGGCGCACACAGAAGCGAGCGGATGACTCGCACATCCTCTATGCGACCACCGATATGGTGAGAATCACCGTCCGTAGAGCGAAGCGAGAGTGGAGATTTGCAGGGAGGAGCTACGAGAGGACGCCTCGCATGCGCCGGGAGGGCATGCGGGACATCCCCATGGAAATCATGCGTTCTGTATCGAAAAACAGAGTGGCCTGGTGGAGCCCCACAGGCAGGGCGGAGAGCGTCAGAGGGCAAGGGCTGAGGCTCTCACCACTCCACCAGACACTCTGCTCGTTCGTGCCGAGCAGACCGGCCTCACGATACAGAGACATAGAGCAAATCCTGTACCGATTTGAGCTACTCAGCTCAGCAGCATGGAGTGACGGAACGATCGCGACCAAATTGCGTCGGAAAGGCCTGATGGGATAAGGACTTTCCGTGAACGCGTCTGCATCGCAGACTGCAGCCATGAGGGAATGAGCACTACGAGGACATGATTTAAAATGGGGCGCCGGCGCCCCATTCACTCTGGCGACGTAGACAGGTCCGTGATGCTATCGCGCCGCGGAAAATACCCGCAGCGCACCACGCAGACCGGGGTGGATCAGCCGACGAGCCGCTAATTGGGAATCTGCAATCCCATCGCCTTCATCGATTGACGTGCCGCCGTCCTGGCCTTAATCGCCGGATTCAGCAGCAAGCCAGGGTCGGACTGCGGACCGCGATCGGCGACCCGACGGCATTGATGAATGACCTCATCGAGCGCGCGGCGCGCATCCTCCGGCGCCGCCGCCGTTCCGACCTGTTGCACCATGTGCCCAGCCAGACGCGCCGCTTCCGCACAATGGTGAATGATCGCCTTGCCGTCGCCCATGCCGCCGTGCGCGACCATGTCTTCCACGTTTTTAATCAACGCATCGCCCTGCTCCTGCAAGGAGGGCGTCGCGGCAGACGACCAGGCCGTCGACAGGCCGAGCCCCCACAGTGCGAGGCAACCGCCGACGAGGACACCGACTACTCCAAGTTTGTGCTGCATGGCTTCCATCCTCAGCTGATTGCGCACCGGGTTATGGCCCCATGTACCGGCCGCCGACCGTCGACGGAGTCGAGGTCAGTTGGCGATACACCTGATGAAACTCTTCCGTACTCAGTGACGGGTTCGCGAGTTGCGCGAGCGCGGCCTGATCGATCGGGAACTCGACCGTGTCATCGTAATTGGACGACGCGATCGTGACGAACCGTGGCGGGAAGAGCCGTTCCGGCAGCAGAATGCCGACGCCCAAATTGTATTTCAGCGCCAGCCGGATGACTTCACGCGCCAGCTCCGCCGGCACCTCACGCCCCAAACCGATATTCTGCGGCGGCTGCCCGAGGCGGGCATATTGAACATGGATGTTCCGCAACCCCGCCTGCTCGAACTCCTCTTTCACCGCCGCTTCGCGCGCCTTGTATGCCTGCGCCAGCACCACCTCCACACGACTCACGCCGGGAGACGCGGCCTCCGACGCCGCGCGCGCCAATGCGGGCGCTCCCACCGTCGCGCCCGACACCACCAACCCCACTGCCGCAATCATGGCCAGCACTCGACTGCGCATCATGGCTTACCGCCTTTCGAACTTAAACGAGAGAGCATCCAGCCCCGCGTCGCCGACCGTGATCGTCTGCTCCTGCTCTCCCAAAATGGGATGCCAGGCGCGCAGCCGGTACTGTCCGGGGGGCAGATCGGGAATGACAAAGGAACCGTCCAAATCGGTGATCGCATAATAGGGATTGTCCACCGCCAACCCATGACCGAGCATGTAGGGGTGCATGCCGCACTGCATCGTCACGCCGCGCCGCTTCCCGACGAACCGGATCATGTCGCTCGTTCCGCCCTTCGTCAGTGCCGGGCGATGAAACATGATAAAAATATGTTCGCGCTCCCGTTCGTAAATTTGCAGGTCGTGCGCGACCGAGTCGAGATTCACAACGCGCAACGGATGCTCGTTCCGCAGGGCCGAGACCGCCGGCACAAACTGGCACATGCTGGCGTCCATGCTCGCCTCGTTCCACGTGAAGGGCTTCCCGCGCTCGATGCCTTCAATCGTCACGATGGCATCCTTGAGACCCTGCTGCGTGCCCACGATCACCTCCTGCACGAGTCGATAGCCGGACCCGTCGGAAATCGCGCCGCAGTAGGCCCGGTCGTAGTACCGACGCAATTCAAATCGCGTCGGATCCGGCACCGTGCCCGCAAAGCTCACCCGCCCGCTGACCGTCACGCCGTGTGAGACGGCCGTTTCTTCATACGCCCGAACCGGCGCGGCATCCGCAAGCACCGCCCCGCACACCGCCGCGCCCAGCACTCCGAGCACCCAGCCGCGCTGTAACATCCCCATACCCACCGCCTTCAATAAGCAGAGGAGGGGGCGATCCGCCCCCTCCTCCTCATACTCACCACGTGTCATGTCTCGACCGAAGGGCGGCACGCGGGCTCCGAGGAGCGCCGCGTGCCGCACCCACGGTTACTTCACCGACGTCGAGGTCAGCGAGAGCACCCCGTATCCCTCGCCCTCGGCGGTTTTGGTCGCCGGAGCCTGCGGGGTCAACGGGAGAATCTGCTGGTTCTCGATCGGCAACACCCGGAAGAGCCCCCACTGTCCGGCATTCGCAAACGCCGGGCGCTGGTTCTTCCAGAGGTAGTCGCCGGGGATCTTGTTCGGACCACCCGCACCACCGGTCAGGTAGGCGTTGATGATCTCCGATCCGCCGAACTCCATGGTGCTGACCTGGTCGGCACCCTGCATGTACGGCTCGTGCGGCCACTCATGGCCATCGACCGTGAACAGCTGCACTTGCTCGCTGAAGGCACCCAGGACGTGGATCGCCACCGGGTCACCCACATGCGCTTGCAAGAGCGGCGTTTGCGGGGTCTCGCCCGCCTTCACGCAGGCAAAGAGTTCCTGCAAGCCGCAGCCCTTCTCCGCACGCCAGTTGGTCGGCTCCGAGCGGTAGTTCACCGCCGTGATGCCGGCCACCTGCTGGATGTACGGCATGAAGCTCACGCCCACGATGTTGTCCTCGTCTTGGAACATCAACGAGAAATCGCGGTAGTTCTTGCGGCTCTCGTTGCCGGGGACCTGACGGTCCACCAGCACGTCGGCGCGCCAGCTGCTCTTCATCGTGATGTCTTCGCCCGTGATCGGGTCGCGATACTGTGAGCCCTTCGGCCCGACAATGATCGACCCGAACAACCCGTTGCGCGGGTTCTCCACCACGTTGCCCCAATCCTGGATCAGGGCGGCCAATTCACCGTACTGCGGATGCGCGTAGTACGTATAGGTCTTGGACTGGCCCGGACCGATCGTCTGATCGCCCGGATTCAGGCCGACGTTGGCGCCGAAGGAATCCTTCGGATCGAACGCCATCATGTCGACATGGAACCCAGCCCGTTCCTTGGCCATCTCGTTCTTCAGGTTGACCTTCACGCAATCGCCGACGTTCACGTGCAGGGTCAGCGGGCTTGGACGCAAGTCCCCCGACTTCACCTTGCCCCGATCGCCGTCGAGGACGTACATCTTCCCTTGCTCGTTCCCGAACACCATTTTGCGTTCGAGATCGACTTCCATCACACCCGGCGCTCCATCGTGGTAGCGGATGTTCTGATCCATCGCCGACACGTTGAAGGACTTCACCGGCGCATCCGCCGGACACACCGAGCTGGCGGACTTCAGGATTTCCTCACGACCCGGCAAGGGCTTCAGGTCCTTCTGCGGTTCGTCGAACACGCGGAAGATTCCCCAGCTCCCTTCGGCAAAGTGCGAGGCGCGACCGCTGTAGTACAGGTAGTCGCCCGCCATTTGCTGCGGACCGCCCGCGGCGGGAATCGCCGGGTCGTACCGCTCGCCGATCACGAGGTGCACCGTGCTGCGCGGCATGGCGTTCGTGCCATAACGCTCCATCGGGAACCAGTGACCGGTCACGTGCCAGGTGTGCACTTCGTTGGCCGAGCCGACCAACGCGCGCACCAGAATCGGATCGCCGAGGTACGTCCGCAGGAGCGGCGTGCCCGGGTCACCGTGAATGCGGGACTCGAACAGTTTCGACGGATCCGGATTGTTGGCCAAGCGCACGCTCAACGGTTCGACACGCATGCCGTAGCCGCTGCCCGTGGTCGCTTCGCCGCCGTTCAGGAACCACATCGCCGACTTATTGATCCGGTCCGGGAACTGGTGGGACGGAGGTCCGTCCACCGTCACGGCCCCGATCTTCGCCTGCGGGTTATCGGTCGTGATCAACTCCGCCGTCCGGGCGTTGCTGTCCATGATGTGCATCATCACTTCACGGAAGCTGCCGCGGATGTGCGCGGACACCGGCTCCAGCGTATGGATGTCGGCGATCGGACCGCTCCGCAATTCCTTGCCGGTCACCGGGTCATGATAGGTCGACCGCGGCGGCTCGGTGATCAAAGCGGAGAACAACCCATGGCCCCAGGTATCGGTGCCGAACACGTGATCGTGCCAGAACACCGTGCCCAGGTCAGAATCGAGATACCAGCGCTCGCGAATGAACTCGACGCTGGCGATATCGTTCTTATGATGCGCAAACTTCAACGGATGATCGAAGGTGATGGTCTTGCCTTTGATCTCCTTGATGCGCGCCACTTCGAAGAACTTCGGATCGTCCATGCCCACACCCAACTCGATGTTGTGGTGGAACTTCGACGGATCCGCCACCGTGATGCTGGTGGCCCCGGCCTTGGAGTCTTCCGTGATCAGCGTGTTCGCCGGCAACGGCATCCCCTTCTCGGGCTCCGGGTCCTTCAGCATGGTGAAGGCACGCAGCGACATGTCGTACGAGAACCCGATGGTCGGGCCGTCCGACGCGCTGGTGTCGAATTGGAAGAAATGCGGATGGAGATTGATCTTATTCGCCCATCCGGTGCGGGCATCGTCCGGCACTTCGTTCTTGTAGACGACGTCCACGCAATCGTACACGTTCGCGCGGATGACGAGCGGAACCTGCTTCTCCGCGTTCTTCCGCACTTCGGCTTCTTCTTCATGCAACACGTAGATCATGCCGATCGGATCGACCAGCGCCGGCGTCTTGGCCGTCGCGGGCTTCAGCGTGATCGGCAGGGTGATCGCATGAATGTTGAAATACTTCCGCGGAGAATTCTCCGGGCACAGGCTCCAGGGACCCTGCTCGCCCGGCTTCGCCTGCTCGGTGCTCTTCGTGCCGTCTTCACGCACGTGGAACGGCTCGAGCCACGGCGCACCGCCATGGTTCGGGGCAAACGGAGGCCGCTTGCCGAGGTGCGGCCGCAGCCACGGGAACGCCAGCTTGCCGGTTTGCGGATCGAACGTGATCGCCGGACGCTCGTTCGGCGTCGGCGACACATAGTCCGCCCACTTGTGCGGCGTTTCCGGCTCGTTCAGGGCGAGGTCGCCCTTCCACTTCCAGTTCACCACGGTCGCGTCATTCGCCTTCGCCTGCTTGACCTGATCCTCGGTCTTCCCGGGGAGGCCCTGCGGCGGCAGCATGTACTCGACCCAATCCTTGATCGAGACCTTCACCGGATTGGACTTCCAATCCGTCTTGTCCTTCGTGATTTCGTACTTCTTGCCGCCGTACCAGTCGACCGTCGTCCCCACCAGCTTGTCGGAGTTGACGGCCGCCTTGATCTTGCCCTTGCGGTCGGGCAATTCCACCAGCGACTTCATCACGTCGGTCTGAAAGCCCGGCTGCTGCAACGTGTTGTACACGCGCCAGAAGCCCCACATGCCGGTCACATAGTGCTGCGGAATGTGGCAATGGAACACAAACTCCCCCGCGAGCGCCTGCAGTCCGCCAGATCCGCCCTCGATGACTTCATCGTAGATTTCGGAGGGGCCGATCGACTGCACGTCCAACCGATCGGACGTGTCGCTGATCAACGGGAACTTCACCGGACCGTTCTTCGACAGCGTGGGGTCGAGCTTGCTCGTGCCCGGCTGACGCGCCCAGCGAATGGACCCGCCGTGCAGATGGTGCGAGTGCACGATCTCGGAGCCGCCGATCATACGGAACTTGGCGGGATCGCCGAGATAGGAGCGCGGAATCGTCGTGGCCGGATCGCCGAACGTATAGGACCCGTAGCCCTGCGATTCATCCGCAAAACCCACTAAGTGCGCCTGGACTTCCAAGCGCTCGCCGTGCGGCTCGCTGCGATAGTTCAACAAACGCGCGGACGGCCGATAGGTATCGGTGTGCGCATCGCGCTGCGGCAACATGTCGCCCTTGCGATTCAAGAGGCGGAACGTTTCGTCGCCGGCTTCATGATAGAAAATGACGAATTCACGGAAATCCGAGCCGTTGGCCACATCGATCATGGCTTCCCAGCCGCTCGCCATCTCACCGCCCGTGAACGGGCTCAAGAAGCGCGAGCCGCGCGGCTCGACCACCAACGATCCCAACATACCCAGCGAATACTGATCGCGCGTCGCGTGACTGTGAAACGCGCGGCCGCCCTCTTGGAGATCGACGGGGATATACCACTCGAATTCACCGCTCTTGCCGGTCGGCACGAGCGCGTCCGGGTTGTTGGCCGTCGCCGGCTTCCCGGTGGCTGCCACGACCATCTGCGACCCGTTGATGATCATATTCGTGGCTTCTTCGGCGATGTCGTTCTTGAGCGTGATGCGCAAGCAATCGCCTTGGTTCGCCCGAATGACCAACGGTTGAATCAAATCGCCCTGCAACCCGTTCGAGACGGCCCCGCCGGCAAAGGTTTCATCCTCGCTCTCGCGCGCCGCCTTGTTCTTGGCTTCTTCATCCCGGATGCCCGCCACGTTCTCCGTCAGGGCGAACATGTAGCCCGGGTAGAAATCGCCGAACCGGTTGACCGTGATCTCCACGTTCAACGCGGTCACGTCGTACTTCCGAACCGGCGCCTGCGCCGGGCAACGCAATCCCTGCGTCACCACGACCTTGTCCGGATCGTCGGCGACCAACAGCACGCCCTGTTGCATGGCATGCGCGCTGGCTCCCTTGAACGGTCCGCTGCTCTGCACCTGGCGCTCCACCTGCTCGATGGCTTTGGACATTTTGTCCTGCAACATCGGGCCCGCTTGCGCGTGCACCGGCGTCGCCACCGCCATGTCCTGCTCGGATCCCGCGTGCAGGTCATGCGACACTGCCGCAAACGCGGGACCGGCTCCCGCCACCCCGAGACAGGCCGCGAGTCCGAGGACTCGCCTCCATCCCGACCTGGTAAATGACCCCATAGCGCTACGCCTCCTTCCGCTCACAACGCCCCACTCACGCCCGGAGACACAACGTCTCCCGACGCGCTTCTCGAAAACTGTGTTGCCCGCGACATCTACCGGTACCGCCGACGAGATAGCGGTCTGGTGGAGGCCAACCGAGATTGGGGGGATACAGAGGAGGCCGGTCCATCTTCTCCCGCTCCCCCACCAGACCCATGTCTATCGCGTGGTCGATGTGATGCGAGCCACCGGCCCGCACCGACTGCCGCTCACTGGTGCAACGGTCTGACGAATAGCAAACGGCATTCCTTGTCGGCTCAGGGACGAAAATTGCTCTTTTATTCGAAAACGGAGCGAGACAGGGGCGGCCACAGGCAGCAAATGGGATGGAAGCGTCCCAATGACGGGTCGCAATGGGACGGCAGCGCCCCATACATCACACGCACGGAACACTGATGACCATGCAGCGCAGCGGAGACCAAAGACCTGCCGGACGCGTCCGACAGTCCGAGACAGGACGGCAGAGCGTGCAGGATAAAATACGTATGTGCGAGGAGGCGCGCATCGCCCGCCTCCTCAGGGGCCTGCTGCTCGCCTGGCTGCTCCTGTCGTGGGCACTCGCCGCCCCCACGCAGGCGTTCGTCTCCCATGACGCGCATCGCGAGCACCCGGTGGATCTCGCGGCCCTGCGGGCCGCCGCCCCCGCGAACACGATGGTGACAGTCCCCGCTGGTCCCTTTCTCATGGGCACGGCGCGAGCCCCCGACACCACGTTCGACCTGGCCCTGCAATACGACGACACCGAACAGCCGCAACGACGCGTCTGGCTGGACGCCTTCGAGATCGACCGAGACGAGGTCAGCCTGGGCGCGTACCTTGCGTGGCTGCATCGACAGCAGCGCCAGCCCCCGCCCACGCTCCGGCATCTGATCACACATGCGCTGACAGTCCATGCGGTTGCGCCGCAGACGATCGCCCGCTGGCCGGCCATTGCGGTAAGTTGGGCGGATGCCGCAGCCTTCTGTCGCGAGCGGGCGGCGCGGCTGCCGACAGAGGCGGAGTGGGAAAAGGCCGCACGCGGCGATGAGGCGCGACTCTTTCCCTGGGGCGCGGCGGCCCCGACCGCGGACTATGCGCAGTTCGGATACGAGCAGGCGCACGAAGTGCCGCGCGTCGCCCCGGTCGACAGCGGCGAGCTGGGCCGAAGCCCCTACGGCCTCCGACACATGGCCGGCAACGCCGCCGAATGGGTCGCCGATTGGTTCGGCATCGACGCCTATGCCACCATGCCGTTACGAAATCCGACCGGCCCTGCGAGCGGGCGCTATAAAGTCGTGCGCGGCGGTTCATGGAAAAGTCGCCCGATGCTCTTGCGCACCGCGACCAGAAGCGGAGCGGTGCCGGAGCGCCAGGCCTCAACCATCGGCTTTCGCTGCGCACGTTCGCCCGCGCCAGTGCCGTCACCGTCAACACCTTCAATACCCGAGTGAGGCTTTGCATGGCAGACATCGACCGGACTTCCAGCCGCAGCATTGCGCGACCGCGCACGACAGGGCGCCGCACATCTCTCATCGCGCTTGTCGGACGAGTGGTCCCGCTCGGCCTGCTGCTGTTCGCCCACTCGTACGCAGCGCAAGCGCAACCGTCACCATTCGACAATCGGCTGGAAGCGCCGCGTCCGGGCGACATGGCGCTCTACACCAACGCACGATTTGGATTTTCGCTCCGCTATCCTGCCGAGTGGCGGCGCGGCGAGCCGATGCCGGACGGGATCGGCATCACGCTCTTTCCGCCGGTGGAAGGAAGCCAGGTGGCCCTGTCCGGGTTCATGAACCTCACCAGCGGCACGAGCCAAGACGGGCGGCAAACGTTGAAGGAATTTGCGGCGGCGCATCGCCGGATTTTGTCGGAGCGCTACACGAAGCAGCAGATCGCGTTGAATTGGGAGGCGGATCGCCCGGCCACGTTAGGCGGCGCACCGGCCACGCGATTGGTCTTTCGCTACCGCGACCCAAGCGGACGAGAGACGGTGGAGCATCACCTGCTGTCGTTGGGACGAAACGACGGGCGCGGTATTCGGATGAAGATGCCGGCGGCCGAAGCCGAGCGTTTGCTCCGCCAGTTCGACAGCGTCCTGGCCAGCTACCACCCGGGGCGAGACCAAAACGCGGTGAGTCCGCTCGTCCCGAAGGCGGACGCCCCCCACTAAGCGCCGACTCTACCGATTGGGAAAACGCACAGAGACGGAGGTGCGCCATCCACGAACAGGCGCTTACTCGACAGGATCCAACCGCTTAGGCAATTCGAACAGCCAGGGCGACTGCCCGACGAATCGCAGGTTGCGGTACTCTTCCGACCAGTCCTCTTCGGCATGGACGGTCTTGATCGGAAACCCATGCGCCTTCGTCACCCACTGGAAAAACTGCATCTGCCGTCCGCCGCGCTCCACACGCACTTCGAACAATTCGGTGAGATGCCCGTGCAGCATCTCTTCGCCGACATACTCACGTTTGAGCTCACCGTCCACATGCGCCTCGATGTGCAGGCGATACTGCGGCAGGATCGGCCCCTCTCGATACACTTTCCGCTGCGACTGAATCATCCAGACGCGCTGCCGGTCGGCCCGCACAATCACGACGCTCACGCCGTCCTGCGGACGCATAAACTCCAAGCGCCAACGATCGTCCATGGCGTTGATATGGACGGTCTCGCGAAACTTCCCCTGCGTGAGCACACGATCGGCCGAAAATTCGAGCGCCGACACCTCCGAGACGAACCACAGCAGTCCCACACACAAGGCGCAGGCGAGGGACAGGGACCAGCGGGCCGAACGCGCACAACGCGGCCGGCGGCTCACTATGCCGCTCCCTGCATCCGACGCGCCGCCTGAATATGGTCGGCTCGCAGCTGTGCACCGCCGGCCAGCGCCGCGGCGCGCGCCAGCACACGGGCCATCTCACGCAAGTTGCCCGGCCAGGGCTCACTGAGCATGCAGAGCATGGCATCGCGCGATAGACAGGTCTCCCCAACGCCGAGGACCGACAGCCCGCCCCCTCGCGGCAGGCTGCGCAACAGCGCATCGGCAGTCGCCACCAGATCTTCGCGCCGGGCTCGCAACGGCACCACCGACATCGTCACCACCGCCAGCAGATAATACAGATCCTCGCGCAGGTGCCCGCGTTGCCACACCTGTCGCAGATCCTCGCGCGCCGTGGCGATGAGGCGCACGTCGAACGGGTACGGCATCCCCCCATCCACCGGCCTCGCACACCGGTCTTTGAGCGCCCGCTGGAGCAGCGCTTGCAGACGGGTCGGGAGCGTTTCAACCAGCTGCAGCAGCAGGGTGCCGCCCGAGGCCTGCTCGAAGGCACCGGCGGCGACATGCGGACGTCCGGCAGAAGACTGCGCCTCCTGCATCCATCCAAACAACCTCCGCTGCAGCTGCCCCTCATCCATCCCGGCGCAATTGACCGAGACGAACGGACGGGCGGCCCGTGGACTGGCGTCATGCAGGGCACGCGCGATCGCCTCTTTCCCCGTGCCCGGCTCGCCGACAATCACCACGCCGGCGTCCGTCGGTGCGACTTGCGCGACCAAATCGCGCACCACGCGGATCGCCGCGCTGGTCCCGGCCAAGGCAGCGGGCGGCGCGATCGACCGACGATCGAGAAACGAGTCGGACGCGACGGCCGCAAGGGCGGCGGCAAGAGCCGGCGTAGTCCCCCGCTGATTGTTCGACACTCGCATCGACACAGCGCCGAGCGGCGCAGGGTCGGGCACGCGAGATCCGAGCGCCCGTTGGATCACGCTGCGCAGATCCTGTCCGTTAAACGGTTTGGGCAAATAGTCGAAGGCCCCGTGCCGCATCGACTCGACTGCCGTCTGCACGCTGGCGTACGCCGTCAGCAGGACCACCTGAATGTTGGCATCGATTTGCTTCACGGCCTTAAGCAGGCCGATGCCGTCCAGCCCCGGCATGCGGAGATCCGTCAGCACCACCTTCGGGCGCACCCGAGCGATGCGGTCGACGGCATCGCGCGCATCCACCTCGGTCAAACATTCATAGGGGGCGCGTCGCAGCAACCGCCGATAGTTATCGAGCGCGTCTTGTTCGTCGTCTACGAGTAGGACTCTGTCCATGGTCATGGACATATGTGGACACTCCCTGGGCTGACGCCGGCGGCCTCGGCCTGTCCCCGCCTGCGTCGTTCACGGTTGCGCAAACACTCTGTCGCGTAGAAACAGAAGCAAGGGGAATGCCGAACGCGATATCCACGCGTTTGGTGTGCGCGCGCAGGCTCAATAGGACAGGAGCGCCCCATCGAGAGGACGCAGCAGAGGGATGAATAGGAACTGATGCCCGCGCGGCAGATCACGCGCGCGGGCCGGACGCGGTTCGGGAGAGGGGATGGCTGCGACAGCGACCGGCGGGCGGGCGACGTCGACTTAGGATTCGCGCAGGCCGTGCCGCTTCACCATCCGCTCGATGGTTTTGCGGTCGACGCCGGCGTCCTGTGCCGCGTTGCCCATGTGCCAGTCATGCCGCTTCAGCAGATCCGACAAATAATTCCGTTCAAAGGAGCGGACCACTTCCTGCTTGGCCTCTTTGTACGGCGTGACGTCCTGATCCGGCGTCGCGTCGGCCCGCAGATGGTGCAAGTGGGGCGGCAGGTGTTCCAGGCGGATGATGGGACCGTCGGAGAGCGCGGCCGCGCGCTCAATGACGTTTTGCAATTCGCGGACGTTGCCGGGCCAGCTGTAGCCGGCCAGCGCCGCAAGGGCCGCCGCATCGAAATCCGGCGGGATGGCGAGGCCCCCCTCGCGCGTGGCCATGAAGCGGCGGAGAAACACGCGGGCGAGATATTCGACATCGCCTTCGCGCTCCCGCAGGGGCGGCAAGACGACGGGGATTACGTTCAGCCGATAGTAGAGGTCCTCGCGGAAGACACCTTTGCGGCAAGCCTCCTCCAGATCCGCATTGGACGCGGCAATCACCCGCACGTCGATATGCGAATAGCGCGTGCCGCCGACGCGCCGCACGTGGCGCTCCTGGAGCACGCGCAGCAGGCGCGCTTGCAGCGTGTGGCTCATGCCGCTGACTTCGTCGAGAAACACCGTCCCGCCATGCGCCACTTCAAAGAGGCCCGCTTTGGTCACATGGGCGCCGGTAAAAGCGCCTTTTTCATGCCCGAACAGCTCGGACTCCAACAGCGTATCCGACAGGGCCGCGCAGTCGACCGTCACAAACGGCTGGCTCGCACGCGGGCTGCCGGCATGAATGGCCCGCGCGATCAGCTCTTTCCCAGTCCCGCTTTCGCCGTAGATGAGAATACTGGCATCCGTCGAAGCGACTTTCCGGACCAAGCCCAGCACCGACTGCATCACGAAACTGCGTCCGACGATCTGGCGCAACACCGGCGGATCGTCTGCGGCAAGCTCCGCCGAGGCGATGCGGCCGTTGCCCTTCCCCGTCGTGGCCACCACCGACCTGACGTGCGCCGGGGTCACCTCGCCCGCGTCGTCCGCGTGAGACCAGCCGTCTTCGATCGAGAAGGCCCGCCGCGCCACCGCTTCCAGGTCCTGACTCGAATAGGGCTTCACGATGTAGTCCATGGCGCCTTCCCGCATGGACGCCACCGCCGTCTGCACGGTCGAGTAGGCCGTCAGCAACACGACCTTGATCGAGGGATCGATCTGCTTGGCTTTACTCAACAGGCCGAGTCCATCCAAGCGCGGCATGCGCAAATCGGTCAGGATCAGCTCCGGCCGCTCGGCTTCGATCCGCTGGACGGCGCGGACCGGGTCCGCCTCGGTCAGGCAGTCGTGTCCCAGCCGCGTCAAAATACGGCGGCAGTTTTCGAGCGCCTCAACCTCGTCGTCTACGATCAGGATCTTGCCGGTATGCTCCATGTGGCCTCCTCAAACACCTCGCCTCGCGCCACCAGCGCCGGCAACACCACCGTGGCGAGCGCGCCGCGCTCCCCATTCGCGATGTCCAGCCGTCCGCCGTGATCGCGCACAATGCCGTAACTCAAGAACAACCCCAAACCCGTGCCCCGCCCTTCATCTTTCGTCGTAAAAAACGGATCGAAGACGCGCTCGGCAATGTCAGGCGCCAGCCCCGGCCCCGTGTCCTGCACCGTGAGCACCACCGCCCGCTCGCCCTGTGGAGCGCGCGCAGCCCGGACCATCACCGATGGCGTCCCCGCGCCGAGCTTCGCCGCATCGATCCCGTTGTTGATCAAATTCAGCACGACCGTTTCAAGCCGATCACGATCGCCCATCACCGGCGGCAGATCCGGCGCACAGTCGGCCGACAGGGCCACGCCCTGCGACTCCGCGCGCTCCCGCGCCACTTCCATGCACGACCGGAGGAGGCAGGCAATATCGAGCGGCTTCAGCACCGTGGCGGCGCCGCGCGAGAGCGCCAGCATGCTGCGCGTCACGCGTGAAATGCGGTCGGCCTGCGCGCGAATGGCCCGCAGATCGCCCTGCAATTCTGCCGGCAAATGCAGATGCCCCGCTTCGGCTTCCAGGCACTCGATCCGGTTGACGATGATCCCCAGCGGATTGTTGATCTCGTGCGCGATGCCGCTGGCCACCTGCCCCAACGTGGCCAACCGTTCGGCAAATTGCAGCTTCTTCAAATGGTCGGTGACTTCCGCCGTTTTCTCGTCGACGCGCCGCGCAAGGTCGGCGTTGAGCGCTTCCAATTCGAGGCGCGAGGTGTTTAACCTCTCGGCCATGCGATCCACGGCAGCACCGAGCTCCTGAAACTCATCGCCCGTCGCGATCGCCAAGGGCTGGTCGTAAATCCCGCGACTAATGGATTCTACGCCGGTGTGCAACTGCTGAATCGGGCGGGCGATATGGGCGGCGACGTACCGCCCGATGGCCCAGAGCAGCCCCACCATCACCAGGCCGATGATCGCGAGGTTGCGCACCTGATCGCGAATCGGCGCATAGCTCTCGTTCGGCGGTTGCCGCACGAACACGTGCCAGGCATTGTCCGGCAGGATCAGCCCCGTGACCGGCGCATGGCCGACTACGGTATCGACGCCGCCGTGGCCGTCGTCTTCCGCAATGCCCCACCCGGGCTGCGCCGACACGATCATCGCCATCAGCTGACTGGGAATGCGGTGCGCTTGCCGTGGGAGAATCGGGCAGACCAACGGCTGACCGGCCGCGTCGAATAACATGGCGTGGCCCGTCTGGCCAATGCGAATCTGATTGATCAGGGTAAAGAGCGCTTCAAACCGATAGGAGGCCTTGATTGCGCCGATCACCGTATGCTGCCGATCGTCCAAGATCGGCACGGCGATATCGAAGGTTTCCTCCGGCGTGTGAAACGAACCGTCCTTGGGGGGAATCACGCCGCTGAGATAGACGGCATCGACGGTGCCGGTTCGCACGGCGCGCCACCAGGTTTCTGCGCCGAAGGAAAAGTGATCGGGCTCGGAGCTGGCCGCGACCAGCGCGCCCTCACGATCCACGATCAGCAAGCCCACGACTTTATCGCCGCCGCGCACCTTCGTTTCGAGCAGGAAGCGGGAGAGTTCCGTGTTCAAGAGTTCGGCGGCGCTGTTGAGGCCCTGGTCCCAAACACGCATCCGCTCCCGTATGAGCCGCTCGTTACCCGCCGCCTCGGCAGAATAGGCGCGGTTCGCTTCCTCCACCGGTTGACGCACGCGCAAGGGGGCCGACCCCAAGAGCCGAACGCTCTGCACTTCGCTTTGCACGAGCATCGTCACGCGATCCGCCGCTTGCACGGCCACCGCCTGAAGATTGCCCCCGATGACGTCGCGCAGCGACCGCATGCCGGAGACGTAGGCCAGCACCAGACCGATCACCAGCGGAATGCAGCCGACCAAGACGATGGCCAGCACGATCCGGCCGCGAATGGTGCGCCCACGTTTCATGACGCCACGCTCCGATGCATAACCGGGGATTGTAAGCATCTCGCAGATGGAAACGCCAGCCCGGCGAGGAACCGCCGAACGCCCTGCCGCCGGGCGTCCGGCCTGAGCATTTCAGCCCATGGGCTTCGCGTGCTAGACTGGCGGCGCGTCGGCCGCAGAGAGGGCCGACTGCGCGAGTCTTAAGGAGGTTCTTGTGAAAATCCTGGTGGCTGTCGACGGGTCCGAGTATTCGCAGTGGGCGATCGATGCGCTGGCGCTCTTCGGCGGACAGCCGATCGAGCGCGTCACGCTGATCCATACGATCAGCACCCGCATGCCGAAAGGCGCCGGGGCGCCGACACCCGCGCGGATCGCACGAGCCGTCCGCAAGCTCGATGAACAGGGCGCCACCCTGCTGCGGACGATGGCGCAGCGGGCCTCGCTGGCCCTGGGTCAAGGGCGCACGTCCAAGGCCACCACCATCGAAACCACACTCGTCCATGGGAAACCCAGCACCGCCATTCTCCGGCACGCCACTCGTCGGCAGACGGACTTGGTGCTCGTCGGCTCGCGGGGCGTCAGCGACCTGCGGGGATTTCTCTTAGGTAGCGTGTCTCGCTATGTCTCGGCCCATTGTCCCTGCCCGATTGTGATCGTCAAACGTCCGCTCCGCTCGTTGCGCCGCCTGGTGCTGGCCGTCGATGCCTCTCGGCAATCGCGCACCGCCGCCGACTTTGTGGCGGAGCACTTTATTGATGCGGGCACGCAGGTCACCGTGATGTCCGTGGTGAGTGAGGGACTTACGGACGTGGCAGCCGAGGTGCTCTCGGAAGCCGAAATCCAACGACTGCTCCAACCGCAACTGGACCGAGCCGAAACCCTGGTGGCGTCCACGCGCGCGCGCCTGCTGCCCCTGGGATGCGCCGTCACCACGAAGGTCGCCTCCGGCCATCCGAGTGAGGCGATTCTATCGCAGGCAAAATCCGCGCAGGCGGATTTGATCGCCGTCGGTTCACGCGGACTGGAAGGCGTGGAACGGCTGCTGCTGGGAAGCGTGGCGGAAAGCGTGCTGAAATACGCCCCCTGCTCGGTCGTGATCGTACGGCAGCGTCAGACTGAATAGAGGACTACCTATGCTGCGCTCCTTGCGACAGATACTACGGTCCTGCGTGGCCCTCCTGGGCCTGATCGCGGGAAGCTCGTTGGCCCTCACCTCCGTCGGCCCTCCGTCGGTGCAGGCGCAAGGCCCGGAGATCCAACGCGTCGAGATCGTGATGGACGCCTTTGCGTTCGTGCTGCCGAAGCCGGTGGCGCTGCAACTCGGTGTGCCCACCGCGTTCATCCTGCGCAACCGCGACATTGTGCGCCACGGGTTTACCGCACCGGCGCTGCCGCTGCTGAACATCAGCGTGGAGGGTGAGGGCGTGGTGGCCTACGGCAAGGGCGTGGAAGGCGTCTACGTCGATCCGGGCAAAACGATGGTGCTGTACCTCACGCCGGAGCGCGGCGGGAACTATACCTTCCGATGCGACTTGCACCAGCAGATGAAGGGCGAGCTGTTGACGCTGGATCTTCCGGCCGCCTAAGCGCCGCCCCGAACGTTGTCTAGCGCGCGGACGCGATCCATCCGCGTGTCCGGAGCGCCTCCAGAATCGTCCCGGCGCACAGGTCCGGCGAATCGTGCTCGGAGTCGACACGGACTTCCGGACGCTCCGGTGGTTCATACGGCACCTGTAAGCCCGGCACCGCGGTATGTTCGCCCGACGCGCCCCCGCGATAGGTCCCTTTTCGGTCGCGCTGCGCGCACACCGCCAGCGGACACAGCACCGCCACCTCGATGAACTGCGGAATCAGCGACCGCGCGAAGTCCCGATAGACTCGACGATGACCCGTCGCATCCACAATCACCGGCACCCCATGCGCCACGAACCGACTCGCAAAATAGGCGACCGCGCGATAGAACAGGTCGCGCTCGGCCGCGTCGTAGGTCGGCTCCGGCGTGAGCTGTCGGCGCAAGGCGTCCGATTCAAGGACCTCCACACGTACGCCGGACGCCGACAATTCGCGCGCCATCACCGCGGTGATGCTGCTCTTGCCGGAAGCCGGCAACCCGGTCAGCCAAACGGCAAAGGCCTGTGTCGTGCTGTTCATGCCCCATTCCTTTCGTCTATGGAGGAGCGCCGATGACGCGTGGCACCGTGATCGTCCTGACGCTCGGGCTCGCGGCTATTCTTGGCGCAGGGCTCGCGTCGGGTCAAGACGGGCGTATTCGCAGCGGGCGGATGCTGTATGACGACCACTGCTTCCGCTGTCACGGCATGCAGGGGCGCGGCGACGGCCCCGATGCTGCCGGGCTGATCGTCAAACCGGCTGATTTCCAGTCGCGTCGGATCCGCGCCAAGTCCGACTACGAGCTGTGGATGTCGGCCGCCTACGGCGTCGCCTACACGCCGATGCACGGCTGGATGGCGCGGCTGACGGAAGACGAACTGCTGGAAGTCCTGCAATACATCCGCGAATTGGCGCCCGCAGAGTAATCACCCGGGGACCGCATGGCACACACCGCGCCCGATACATTGACCATCGAAAAGGGCTGGTGCTACGTCCTCTTCGCCTACGACATCGGCGTCTCCATCAATCTGGAAGCCGTGGATCGCCGCGTCCCGGCGATGAAGGAACGCGCCCAGATTCGGCACAAGCTCCGCGCGCCGTCGCACCTGGAATATCGTCCGGCGCCGCTCCGCATCATGCAGGAGACCGCGCCGATCCCCGTCTGGCACTACGCCACGCACCCGAGCGTGGAGCTGATGCTCTACGATTTCGGCTCCCTCTCGATCACCTACAAGATTCCGATTGAAGGCGCCTTCGTCGGACTGTTGGGGCTGACGGAAGCGCTGGACGACCATCCGGCCCTCCGGGCGAATTCCCGACAGTTGGTGGAACACTTCGCGGCGGTGCTCGGCGACGCGGTGGAAAAACCGGCGATCGCCCCGCAGGTCGAAGACTACGCCATCGTGCATATCGAAGCCTCCAGTGCGACGGGCAGTCCGTTCGTCTGGCAGTCGTTCGAGCAGGAGCTGGCGCAGATCCTCCGGGCGGAACGCGTGGTGCTGTCCGAGCAGGAAGTGCGGGACGCGCTCGCCTGCCAGATCTCGTTCAGTCCGGACGACGTCGCCATCGTAGATTGGAACGCGGCGTTTCTGTTCGGCTCGGAAATGGAGGATGTGCGCGCGGTCTTGGAATTCGCCAACGTGGAACTGCTGGAGATGCGGTTGTTGGATCTTCAACTGGACCACGCCCTCGATCAAGCCTACGACGCCTTAGCGAAACGCGCCTGGCGGCCGTGGCGCCTGCCGGGTATGCACGAGACGAGTTCGACGCGCATTGCGGAAATGCAGGTGGACAGTGCCATTTTGTTTGAACGCGTCGCCAATACGCTCAAACTCGTCGGCGACCAGTACCTGGCGCGCGTGTACCGCTTGATCTCGCAACGCTTCCACTTGGAGGAATGGGACGCCGGCATCATCCGCAAGCTCGACACGCTCGACAGCATTTACGGAAAAATGACGGACCGCGCGACCAATCTCCGCATGGAAGTGCTGGAATGGATCATCGTGGTGCTCATCACCATCTCCATTGCCGTGTCCTTTCTCCCGATCGGAGCAGGCCACTAGCAGGCGCGACGCGACCTGTCGCACTCACCCGCGCCGCCCGATACCGCATGGACACACCCGCACACGAAACGCCCCCGCTCGCCGGCGATCTGATGACCGCGAGCATTCCGCGCCTGTCGCCGAATGCGACCGTATCCGCCGCGCTCACGCTCTGTCGGCAGGCCCGCCCCGCGCGGGCTCAGACCGTCTATGTCGTGGATGCCGAGCATCGGCTGCTGGGGCAGGTGCCGCTGGAGACGATCGTTGCCGCCCCACCGGAGCAACCGCTGGGATCGCTACTCGCCGCGGCCCCGCTGCAAGTGCAGCGCGAGACCACCGCGGAAGCGGCGGCGCTGTTGGCCGTGCGCCGACCCGACAGCGACATCGCCGTCGTCGACCGCGACCACCGGCTCGTGGGCGCCATCCCCATCGGCCGGTTGCTGGCGCATCTGCATGAGGAACAGGTCGACGACCTGTTGCGGAAGAGCGGGATCGGTCCGGCGCATCCGGAACCGCACGAATCGCAAAACACGTTCGACGCCTTTCGCGCGCGTGTGCCCTGGTTGATGACGGGGCTGCTCGGCGGCTGGATGGCCGCAGGCATCGCGCACAGTTTCGAGGCCATCCTACAGGAACAGATCGCGCTTGCCTTCTTTCTCCCGCTCGTCGTCTACATGGCGGACGCCGTGGGCACGCAAACCGAAACGGTCTTGGTTCGCTCCCTGGCCTATGGGCCCGTGCCGCTCGGCACACAGCTCCTGCGCGAAGGCGGACTCGGCGCGCTGATCGGGTTAACCGTCGGCCTCGTCGCCGGGATCGGCCTCCTACTGGTCGACGGCCGCCAGGCCCTGGCGTTGGTCATCGGCCTCACGCTCTTCAGCACGTCGCTCGTCGCCACGCTGGTGGCAAGCGCACTCCCGCTCTGGCTCTCACGCATGGGTGCGGACCCGGCGCTGGCGAGCGGCCCCATCGCCACCGTCGCGCAGGATCTCTTGAGCGTCGCCATCTACCTCGGCATCGCCACGGCGCTGCTGTAAAGACAATGGCCGGTCCTTCGGTTCGGCTCCCTGTGCACACCACTTCGTTCGCTGCGGCCGTTCATGTATGATATTGGCGGTCGTTGGGATCATCGATGATGAGTGCATTCTGTGCAGGGTGTGAGGAGGCCGGTCCGGTTCTGTTGCTGTCTCTGTGCGAGCGCCGACATGGGATGCGGCGCAGAAAGGTGTGAGCATGCGCGCTGTCGTGGCAGTCGATTGGTCGGATCAAGCGTTTAACGCCGTACAGGTGACCTGTCGGCTGTTTACCCCGACGGAGCTCACCCTCATCCACGGCGTGGATACGCGCCCGTTTGAATCGTCACCGTTGGGCCTGCCCATCGCCAACGAAGCGGCGCAGCAGTTGCGCCAGGCGCTGGTGGAAGCCGGCGAGAAGGTCCTGCAGCAAACCGCCGGCCTAGTGCCGTCCACGATCCCGGCTCCGAAGCAGCTGTATCAGTTCGGCAACCCGGCCGACGTCGTGATCGACACGGCGCGGTCCGCGCATGCCGACCTGGTGGCCATCGGCACCAGAGGCCGCGGGCGCGTCGCCGAGATGTTTCTGGGCAGCGTGTCGCAACGCGTGGTACAGCACACCACCTGCGCAAATCTCATCGTGCGGGGGGATCCCGGACCGATTCGCCGCGTGCTGATCGCGACCGAAGGTCATGTGGACGGGCGCCGCCTGCGCGATTGGCTGCAGTCGCATCCGTTCGCCGTGAAGCCCGAACTTGTGATCGTCAGTGTAGTGCCCATCCCGTTTTTGGGCGATCCGTTGTTGGCCTCCGGCTACGCCGCCTGGTCCGACGAAGTCGGGAACGCCGCCGAGCGACATGTGCAGGAGATGGCGCAGGCGCTCGGATCGGTCTACCCGATCGCCGGCACGCAGGTGCTCAAAGGCGACCCGGCCGACCAGATCATCGCCGCCGCGGAACAGGCGCAACTGATCATGATCGGCTCGCACGGGCGCAAAGGCATGGAGCGCTTCCTGCTCGGAAGCGTGTCGAGCGCGGTGCTGCACCATGCGCGGTGCCCGGTCTTGGTGATTCGCTAGCGCCTCCCGTGCAGGGCGTCGTTGGCGACTGTGGAAAGAAGGAGAGACTGCGATGAAAACAACTCACGTGTTGGCTTGTGTCACCGCCCTGGTCCTGTTCGGCGCAGGACAGGCGTTGGTCTTAGCGCAGGGTGAGCGCGGCAACGCGAAAGCGGGGCAAAAACTCTACGAGCAACAGTGCCTGCGCTGCCATGGCGAGAAATTGGATGGGCAAGGCCCCGAAGGGAAATGGCTGATCATTCCACCGGCCAATTTCCAGTCCTACCAGTCGCGCAGCAAAGAGGACCGCGAACTCCTCTCCGCCATCTACAGCGGCGTGCTCTTCAGCCCGATGCACGGGTTTCGCGAGAAGCTGTCGACCGACGACATGCGCGACATCCTCGCCTACATTCGCCAGATGGCGCCGCAAACCGGAGTCTGACCAGCTCGTTCGAAGACGAGATTTCGTAGGACGGCTCGGATGTGCGGTGAGGCACGTGAGACAGTGCGCAGCCGAACCTACGATCGAGAGGGCCTGCGCGCTTCGTGGAATTGTTCCAGCGCAGCCTGGACTACGTAGACCAGTCGATTGGACAGGGCGTTGAACCGTGACACCCTGTCTACAATCTCTTTCCGCGCAGCGATGATGCCCTTGGAACCTGAAGCTGGCACTCCACAAAGTTCATCTCCGAGACGGTATATCCAAACCATCCACTCAGCTCCCATTCTTCTTTGCTCGCCCACTCCGGATCTTGCATCGTCACGCTCGCTAAAAAGTTCCGAGAGAGAGGTACCACTTGGGCTTCATGCGGCCGAAATCGCTGCGCCGATGGTTGCGTAGCGAGCGCTTCGAATCCAGCACCGTCGCAACGCCCGCTTCACGAGTGAACACGACCCAATGCCACGCAGGGCGTCCCCCTTCGAGATGCCATTTGATGGCCAACAGCGCGCAGTCCGGCAGGCTTGCCCACGAACGAAACGGTCGGGGTCGTTGCGCGACGTGTACGTTGTACTGCGCAAGCAGCCTCCGCACGAAACAGGTGTCTGACCACAGACGCGGGTCGTCCACACGAATACCCAGGTCGGCAGCCGTACGCTTCACCGCGACGTAGGAACGCCCCACGATCGCAGCGACGCCGGCGATCCCGCAGCCCGTGCGATCACCCTGGATCACGGGACTGAGTCGGCGGGCATCACGTCCGCCCCTGCGTGGAGGCTTCTGTCGCGACATTTATGGAGTGGGCAGATTGGTCTGACGAAGGCGTTCCAGGTAGGCGAGGATGTCGGTGATCTCCTGGTCGCTGAGCGTGGGATCCGGCAACATGGCGGTGCCCGGATGGCCTTTGCGGATGGCTTTGAACCGCTGCTGATCTGACAGCAGGCGGCGATGATCCGGCAAACGCAGGTCGGCGGGCGGTGGAGCAAGCTTGCGGATCACCTCGGCCGTCTCCTTCCGCATCGGCGGCCGATTGCGCTGATCCCCCTCTACGCCGTGGCACATCGCACAGGCGCCCTTCCCATGAAAGAGGGCGCGCCCGCTGTCGGCATTGCCGGGCTCCGTCTGCGCCGACCATGCAAAGCCGCCCAGTTCCCACAGGAGCAGGCCCGCGAGACCCACTGCGACGGCAACCGGTCTCCCCGATTCTGACAACCTCCAGTCGCGCATCGGCCGCTCTCCCGTTACCCCTGCGCCGTAGTCGACGCCGACGACTCTTGCAACGCCTCAATCAATGCGGCGCGCTCTCCGTGCGACACGGCCTGATCGATGGCGGGGTAGAGAATTCGTTCTTCCTTCAAATTATGGCCGGTCAAGATTTCCGCCAAGGTCTGCGTCGCGGCGTCCCTTTGTGTATCTTGCGCCTTATCCAACGCCGCTTCAATACGATGCAGCAGGTCATGGATTTGCCGGTGCTCGGCGCGCATGACGACGGTCGGCCCCGCCTGGCTCATCCCGGTCTTTTGCTCCCACAAGGGAAACAATCGCTCTTCCTCCCAGACGATGTGCCGTTCCAATCCCGCGCGAAACGCCGTAAAGGCGCGCCGGGCCTGCGGAGGGTCGGTTGCATAGTTGTCCCGGAAAGACGCAAAGAGGCTGTCCAGCCGATCATGGTCCCGCTCAAAAAATTCTCGAATACTTGCAGCGTGCATCATCAGACTCTCACGGAGGGTGTAGGCCGGTTCATTTTCCCGCTGGTGCGCGGACGAATCTCACTATGCATGAACGATATACGCACTTGCAAGTAGGCATCTGTACAGAGCAATAACTGTCCAACAGGAAAGACATTGGGACGCACGCACCCCATTAATGCGCGGCGGCCTCCAGCGGCTGTGTAATGCTGACCGCCCCGCGCAACTCGCCCGCTTTATAGCCGACCGCGCGATCGTACGGATAGTGTGACTTGAGCAACGCCTGAATCGGCTCAGGGATCGTCTCTGTCGGACCATGACAGAGCAGACATTTCGGCTGCACGGCAATGGCTTTCAGAAATCGAAAGCGCGCTCCCGCCGGCTCGTTCACCTCCGCACTCAGGCGCATGGAGCCGATATCTTCCCCGGCCTGCGCGCGTGCTGCAAACTCCGCCAACCCCTGCTGCTCCCACGCATCCGGAAGTCCGAGCAACGGGTTGCGCACGCGTGTACTCACCCGCGTCACCTTCCAGCCATGCTCGCGCGACAACCGCCCGGCAATCTCGGGCGCAAGGTCCGCGCAAACTTTGATGGCTTCCGTCGGCCCGCCCTTCGCCATTTCACGGGACATCGCCTCGCCCAACTCTTTGACAAATGCAGCGGCAACATCGGCCGCCGCCTGCTCACGACTCGCGGATTCCGCTGCCGCCATCTCGGCGCCAGACAAGCCCACGACCAGACCGAGGACGCCCGTCATCACTCGCACACCGATCGCGGTCCGCCGTAGCTGTATCATGCTGCCCTCCAAGGGAGTCGTGCCGGTGTGGTTAGTGTTGATGCCCACCGTCGTGGCCACCGCCACCCTGCCCTCCATGTCCACCACCGCTCATACCGCCACCCATGCCTCCCATCCCGCCGCCCATTCCACCCATTCCACCACCGCTGTGTTGCCCGCCGCCGCCCCCGCTCTTCATCTGTTCGTGATGCGCGCGGTTTTTCTCTCGCTGCTCCGGCGTTAAGAGGGCCAGCGCGTCCCGCGTCGCAGTGATCCCCGACATCAGCAACGCACCTTCCGCCTTCTTGAGCTGATCCACCTTAGCCTGAATGGCGGGCAACTCGGCATGCTCCTGCTCCGTCAAGGAGCGCAGTTCCAAATGCGCGATCTTGATATCCGCCTCAAGACGCACATGATTGCGCTGACACTCAAACTGCAGGCCTTTCAGTTTGCTGACCTGCTCCGACGTCAGTCCCAGTTCCTTCGCATGCTTCAGCAGATGCGTGAGTTCATGCCCGCTATGCGCCTCATGCGCGCCCTTCTCAGCCCCTCCCTGCATCTGACCATGCATCATGCCGCCATGGCCGCCGTCCGCCGACACCTTCGGCGCAGGCACGGCCAGCAATGAGACGGCTAACGCTGCGCTCCATATCCACAGTCTCATAACGATCCCTCCTCCGCTGATGCAACCTACGGTTTGAGCGTCCGAATGTAGGCCACAATGTCCGCGAGCTGACCATCGTTCAACGCCCCGTCAAACCCGGCCATGGCGGTCCCCGGCCGTCCTTGCAAGATCGTCTTTTTTAGCTCCGCATCCGGCTTGGCTTGTGTCGCCGGCGCGGTCAGATTGCTCGGAGGCGGCGTGAGGTAGCCTGCCATCTCACTTTTGCCATCACCCAATGCGCCATGGCAATGCTGGCAACTTTCCATAAAAATCTTCTTGCCCTCGGCGACATTTCCCGCGGGCGGCGCGGCCGCCACCGTCCATCCCATAGCACCCTGCGCTCCAACCACCGCTGCGACGAAAGCCCACGCCCACCGCTGCCTGCTCATAGCGATATCTCCTTCCTGCGCCCGGCTAGTACAAAGTCATCATGTATGCCGTGATGGCATAAATTTCGTCGGCGGGCAACAGAGAATTCGCAGAGGCATCCCCTTGGCCGACTCGCAATGACGCGACGCCCATCGCACTAACTGGACCTTCCCTGCGATACGACATCGTTGGCTATGCGCGTTCCCCCTTCACGATAACGCCGCAGGCGATGCGCGGCCCGCCCGGCGCATCTTTCGTCGGCGGATCCGGCAAATACTTGTCCGCGAATGCGTGAATGATGAAGGCGCTCCCGTCCGCATCGAACAGGCTCGTCAAGCCATTGGAGAGTGTGACCCGACTGGTGATCGTGTAGAGCGAGCCCTTGCGGTGCTCGTCGACCGACAGATTCGGTAAGTCGCCCAAGTGATAGGGATGGTTGGCGAGGCTGGGGTTGACGCTGGCCTCCGGATTGACCTGCGGATCGACGTTGCCGTCGTAATGTCCCTTCGCCGCGGTAAACGGCTCGCAGGCGCCGGTCTCGTGAATGTGAATCGCGTGGAGTCCCGGAGTCAGCTTGCTCTCCGGCGTGCCCTGCAACTTGAGCGTGATCCGCACGCGCCCTTCGTACTCCTCGTAGAGCGTCGCCTCGCCCGTGATCCCCGGGCCGGCAATGGTCGCGGTGGCTTTGAGCTGGGTAGCTTGCTTCCCGGTGTGGTGCCCGGAACATCCGCTCATGAGGAACGAGGCGAGGAGGCCGACGCCAATGATGGTCTGAGATGGATGCATAGCAAGAGCCCTCCCTGGCTCACCGCGTCAGCACCCGGATGGCGCCGCGCTTCGTGAGCGCGACGCCACCGATCTGTGTAACAGGCAATTACCCTTCGATGGACACGCCCAAGCCGATCCACGCGCGCAGCAAATCGTGGCGCGTGATCGACGAGTTCACCTTGCCGTTCTTACGAATCGGCAGGTTCAACAAACGCTTTTCTTCCATGATCCGCACGGCTTCGTCGATGGTCGTATTTTCAGTCACGGCAATGCGGTCTTTGGCCATCACGTCCTCGGCCGTCAGTCGATTCAAATCCTTCCCGGCTTCCAGAGCCCGCAGGATATCGAACTCGCTGATGAATCCGATGAAGTCCCCCTGCTCATCGATGACCGGCGCCCCTGAGGTATGCGAGGTCAAGAGTTCGACCGCCACGCCCATGGCATTCTGCGAGCGCACAAACACCGTGTCGTTCGTCGCATGAATTTGCCCCACCGTCTTGAACCCACCCACCGGTACGCCTGGTCTGGATAATGTCGACATGAGCCCCTCCTTGAAGTGAGATGTTGAACCCCTTCGCCCATGACCCACGCCCCTTCTCTACAGGGGAAGTGGGCCGCTTGTGATCGTCTTCTGCCTATTGGAGACAGGAGTGCGAAATTGGATTCGGCACATCTTTGAACGAAACCGATGGGGGACATAGATGGAGGGCACAGATGTCGCAGACTTCAGGCGACACAGCAGTACACAGGAGACTTCGAGTGAAGGGGAAGACGCGCTGGGAGCTATTGCGGGAAATTACGGCGCACGCGACGGGAAAGACTAATCAGGCGACATGTGTTGGCCGCGCATCGGACCGCCGCGACCGTGGCGGCCTGGGCCATGCCCCCGGCGATCGGCGAACGTGCGCTCATACCGAAGCAGCGCCCAGATCTCCTCGTCAGAGAGCTGCGCGCCGAAGGCCGGCATCCCCGTCCCGGGAATGCCGTGCTTCACCACCCAAAACAGTTCGCCTTCGCTGCGGTGTCGCCAAAATCCGCGATGGTGGAAATTACGCGGTGCGGGTGACAAGCCTGCCCCGGCGGGCCCGTCGCCGTACCCGGCGACGCCATGACAGGTCACGCAGATGGCCTTGCCTTCGTAAAGCGCCTTCCCCTGCGCCACCGTGTCGGGAGATTCGGGCAGCGGGTTCGTCAAGGCGCGCGCCGCTTCCAGTTGATCGGCCGGAACACGCGGACGCATCATCCCCGGACCATGGTCATCCGCCGCAACCACCGACGCGACCAGCAACATGAGACAGGCCCCCACGAGGGCGATACGCTGAACAGAATGCATCGTTCGCTAGAAATCCAATTCAACCATCTTGCGGTGGAAGCGCGTGATCACGTTCGGGTCCGGGATCAGCCGAATCTGGGCCTGCTCCTTGCCCTTGTACGGCAGGAGGTTGAGCACATAGCGCAAACTCTCCAAGCGGGCGGCCAGCTTGTCGTTGGCCTTCACGATGATCCAGGGACTGAACGTCGTGTGGGTCTTGCTGAACATTTCTTCTTTATAGCGCGTATAGCTGTCCCAGAGTTCCTGCGCCTTCTCATCGACCGGGCTGAGCTTCCACTGCTTAAGCGGATTCTGCCGACGCGCCTCGAACCGCCGCAGCTGCTCTTCCTTAGAAATCGAAAACCAAAACTTGATGATCGTCACGCCGTCTTCGTACAGCATGTGCTCGAACTCGGTGACTTGCTGCAGGAAGCGTTGATGCTCCTTCTTGCTGCAAAAGCCCATCACCGGCTCCACAACGGCGCGGTTGTACCAACTGCGGTCGAAGAAGACGATTTCGCCCTTGTTCGGCAATTGGCGGATGTAGCGCTGGAAGTACCATTGCCCCCGCTCTTCGTCCGAGGGTTTCGGCAGCGCGACCACGCGCATCGCGCGCGGATTGAGATGTTCGGTAAATCGCCGAATCGTCCCGCCTTTTCCGGCGGCGTCCCGCCCCTCCACCAAAATCGCGATCCGCTGTGACTCGCCCTGCACCCACCGCTGCAACCGGACCAGCTCGACCTGCAGCTGCCGCAGCTCTTCCTCGTACTGCAGCACCTTGGCCGCTTCGTCGAGATTGATGTCTTTCGCTTTCAGCAGCGTCAGCAACCCCTTGCGCGTATTGATGCGCCGAAGGTCTTGGCCGGAGAGCTCATGGCCCGCGTCCCCGATACGGTGCTCGGAGGCCCCCGCCTCAGCGGCCTCAGCGGGACGATAGCCGTCGCCCACGCGCGGGGCCACCGTCGGGATCGATTCCAGCGAATCGTCCTCCACCTCCCCGTCGCGCTCGATGATCGCCTCCAGCTCGCTCTGCCGAGGCCGCTTCGCTTTCACTTTTTCGCGTGGGTCGTCTTGCGTGGCCATACGTACCTCCCTGCCGTTCGCTCCTTAGAACACCAGACTGCGGTCTCGCTCGACGACGGCCTTAATATAGTCCGCCATCCCCTTGATACTAGCACCGGCCACAAGATCGGCACCAGCAATTTGCCGCGCCACGGCACAGGCCCCGCAGACCCAAATGGGAATGCCCGCTGTCTGCGCGGCGGTCAGCAGATCTTTGAGCGGCGTCAGATTCACGCCGACCACATGCTCGGCCGTTCCCTTGCGTCCCAGCGTGACCGCTTCATTCCAGAGCCAGAGAATGACGTCGTGCCCCTGCTCCTTGGCGGTTTTCGCCGCCATAAACGGCAAGGTCGCCATCGTGGGATCGTCGGTGCCGTGACTGCCGGATACGATGATGGTCGCCATGAACAGAACCTCCTTGTTCCCCGTGCGATCGGACCGCTGCGGCCGACCGCCCGATGGTGACGATTGTATGTGCCCGTACCTTCCCCTACTGACCTTGTGGTCGAAAGGCGCCTTCGACGCGCTTCAAACTGGCGGGCTGCCCGAGGACAATCACCGTATCGCCCATCGCGAGCCGGACATCCGTCCCCGGGTTGAACTCCATATGCCCCGACGCCCGTTTCACCGCCACCAGCATCATGCCTCGGTCTTCCTGCAGGCCACAGGCGCAGGGCGTTTGCCCGTCGAACCGCGGGTCCTGTACGACAAACTCCTCCATCTGCAAATCCAAGTGCTCGCTCTGCGTGGCCAGCTCCAAAAAATCCAGCGCGGCGGGGCGGATCAAAGCATGCGCCATTTGCACGCCGCCGATCGAATAGGGCGACGACACGCGATTGGCGCCCGCCCGCATGAGCTTTTGCTCCGAGCCTTCCTCGCCCGCCCGCGCCACGATATACAAATCTTTGTTGAGACCGCGCGCGGTCAACACGATAAACAAATTCTCCATGTCGGTGCGCACCACCGCGACCAACCCCTTGGCGCGCGCCACACCCGCTTCGAGCAACACCTCGTCCTGCGTGGCGTCGCCCTCCACCGCCAGGATGCCCGACTCCGCCAAGAGCGCGAGCGCGGCCGGATCCTTTTCGATCACCACAAATTCGCGCGGCGTCACCTGCAGTTCCTTCACCAGGCGTCGGCCCATCCGCCCATAGCCGCACACGATGTAGTGGCCCGTCATCGTCTTCACTTTGGAGTTCGTCCGATACTGTCCCAACACACGCCGCACCTCCCCGTCGATCAGCACCCGCGCCAATTCCCCCAGGACGTAGAGCAACGTCCCGACGCCCGAGATGATCAGCCCAATCGTGAAGGCTTGCCCCGCGTCCGACAGCGGATGCACTTCCCGAAAGCCGACCGTCGCGACGGTCGTGATGGTCATGTACAGGGCGTCGAAGGCGCTCCAGCCCTCGATCGCCATGTACCCGCCCGTCCCCGCCGCCAGAACGGACACCACCGCCACGAGTGACCAGCCCACGCGATGGAACGAGCGGGCCGTGGACGTAATGCGTGGCATGCGGCGGGTGTGGCCTATTCCGAGAGCGACTGCAACCAGGCGTGAATGTCGGCGATATCCTGCGGCTTGAGGAGGGCGGACCACGCCGGCATGCCGCCGCGCCCATGGAGCACCGTGTCCCAGAAGCGATCCCCTTCGCGAAGAATGGGATTCCCGGACAACTTCGGACCCGCACCGCCGACGGCCTTGTCGCCATGGCAAGCTTGGCACGTCGTGGCAAAGAGTTTGGCGCCGCGCCGCGAGACGCCGGTCGGTCGATCCGCCGCAGCGGGCACAGCCGCTGGGGCCTGCGTCGGCGCAGACAGCGCCGTTGGTAGCGTTGCCGGTGCAGACGGATTGTATCGGCCGGAGACATACTCAACCAGGGCCGCCGCGTCCTCGTCCGACAGCTCCGCACCCCAATGGCGCATCTTGGCGACCGTCGCCTCCCACTTGGCGCGCGGCAACCGCTGTTGCGTGATCAAATCGGTGCTATGGCAAACTCCGCAACGCGCAGCGATCAGCCCTTCTGCGCGCGCGGACAGGGCGGATGCTTCTTCCGACGTCGGCACGAGGGATGGAGATTGGCCTTGGGATTGCGATTGGGATTCAGCCTGCCCAACGGCCACGACCGCCGTGCAGAGGCACAACAGAACTCCACCGACCGCGCCCCACCGCAAGGCCCCACGACTCATGCCTGCACCGTCACAGTCACGCGATCCCATCCGTTCCACAAAAATCCGCCAGGATTCCATGGCGACCGCTCGGGCTGCACGGCCCCCGAACTATCCGTCGCGCGACACAGCAGCGTACAGGCTCCAGCCGGAACCGATCCGCGCCACTCCCACTGCCGCCAGGCATAGGGCAGATCCTCGCCGAGCAACGTCGCGTCTTGCCAGTGTTGCCCCGCATCGGTCGACACCTCCACCCGTGTCACGAGTCCGTCGCCGGTCCAAGCCACGCCGCGCACCGTGAGCTGCTCGCCGGTCACCGTCGTCCCCTCCGCGGGACTCGCGATGAGCGACTTCACGATCATCTCTTCAACCGGCTTCATCGACACATTCGATGGCGCCGCACCCGGCTCAACAGGATGCTCCGGATAGCGGTAGGCCGTCTGCATGTAATAGCCCTCGGATTCCTGCGCCTGCACGGTCACACCGGTCAGCCACTTCGTACAGCCGTCCGCCATCCACCCGGGCACCACGAGGCGCAACGGCCCGCCATGTAACGCGGCCAATGGCGCATCGTTCAGGTGGGTGGCCAAGAGTGTATCGGGATGCAGCGCGCGCGTGAGCGGGATGCTGCGATAAAACAGCGGCGTCGTCGGCAACACCGGGCGGTCGGCCCCTTCCAACTGCACATGCTTGGCACGCTGGAGGTCGACACCCGCGCGCCGCAACACATCGGCCAACCGCACGCCGGTCCACCGCACATTCCCGACGGCGCCGCGCTCCCACTGCACGCCGGGCACACGCGGGCGATAGTGCGCGCGGCCGTTGCCGCTACACTGCAAGACGGCCGTCAGCGTGACCGATTCAAACTGCGCGAGGTCTTCCAGGCTGAACTTATGCGGGGTCCGGACCAGTCCGGAAAGAGAAAGGCGCCAGCTCGCCGGATCGAGCGTGGCCGCCGGCGGCAGCCCGAAATGACTACGGACAAACAAGGCCTCGGTGGGGGTAATCCATTCACGAAACGCCGCCACGTCCGTTTCCGCGTCGTAGGGACGCGCGACACGCGTACGCAACATTGCGGAGGGTTTTTCATCGGCGCTCTCGGCGGCGGAGGCAGCAGGAAGGAGCAGGCTGCGCGGGGCAGCCGCGGCGGTGAGCGCCGCGACTGCCGCCACTTTCAACATCCGACGTCTGGAGAGTGCGCCGTCATCCATCGTCGGCATGCCTTTCGCGCTATTTCGCGAGCGACCGAATGTACTGAATGAGCTTCCACACATCGTCGTCCGAGAGATTGCCGAACGACATCATGCCGGTGCCCGGCGACCCGTTCTTGATCACCCAGAACAACTGACCGTCCGAAAGGCCCTTCATGGTTTCACCGCAGGTGAAATTGCGGGGCGGCGGCTGGAAGGCCGCGCCCATCGCGCCGCGCCCGTCGCCGTTCGGACCATGGCAGTTGGCGCAGGCCAACGGTGTGGCCGTTTCCTGGAACAGTTTCTTCCCCGCGGCAATCGTGCCCGCGGACGCCGACAACGGATTCTGCTTCGAGAGGAAGTCCGCCGGCGCCTGCTGCGTCTTGCGCTCCTGCGGGCACGCGCCCGGCGCGCTCGATGCCACGGCGCCGCCTGCGGCTGCCGCGCCCTCAACGCCGTGGAACGTGTCCTTCAGATAGGCAATCACATCGGCCACACCCTGTTGCCCGATCGTCAGGCCCCAGTAGGGCATGTTCGGCGATTTCCCGACCGCCACGCCGCCGTGATTGATCACGGTGTAGAGATACTCCATCGGCAACTTGTCGAACGCCATGTTGGCGTGAATCGCCGGCTTCGGGTTCAAGCCCGAGGCTGCCGGGCCATCGCCCTTGCCGGTCGTCCCGTGGCACTGCCAGCAGTATTCCTTGTAGACCTGCTGCCCACGCGCCACGCTGGCCTTGCCGAATTCCTCACTCGTCCAGGGCTCGTAGAACTTGAAATCGGGCACGCCCAACGTCATGAGGTAGCCGATCACCGCGCGCAATTGCGGCTCGGTGGCATCGGCCAAAAACTCACCGCTGTGCGGGACGAAATCCTGCGGGTTCAAGCCGAAGCGGAACAGCCAATCCTTGTCGTACCGCTGTCCGGCCTTCTGCAAGGCCGCGCTCTGCGGGCCGCCGATGAGGCCGCCGCCTTCTTCGATCGTGTGACAGCCCAAGCAGGCGTGGCCCTTGTAGGCCATGGCGCCCAATTGCGCGTCATGCTTCGTCACCTTCGCCAGATCGAAGGCCCCGACCGTCACGCGCGCATCGACATTGTGCGCCTTGAAATAATCGGCGATCGCATTGGCCTCGGTCTCGGAGACCGTCATGTGCTTATGCGGCTCCTGGGATTGATCCCAACGATAGCCCTTCACATACAAGGCGTCTTCCTTGCCCGTCAGCATGCGCACCAACCACGAACGCTGGTACTTGCTGCCGGCCCAGATGAGATCCGGCGCCTTGAGGTTAAAGCGGGAATCTTCCTTGCCCTGCAACCGATGGCAGCCCGCGCACTGGTTCTTCACCAGATTCTCGATGCGCTCCTGCCCGTCGGCCGCCGAGTAGCCTGCGGAGAGCATGCCCCCGCCGGCGATCGCCGCCACCACTGCCGCAATCCCCCACCGTGTCGCCCACCTACGACCTGTCCATTGCATAACGCGCCTCCTCGTTCAGCCCCGTGCCACTACTCTGCCCGTATTCGCGTGAATTATCGTTCTGTGCCGGGTGTGCCCCGCGCATCCGTCGCCGCAAAGGCTATCTGCACCTCAGGCGGGTGCGACAGCGTCCGATGGACGGTACAGCCCTCCGCAACCCGTAAGAGCCGCTCCCGCTCAGAAGGATTCACCGGTTCCGGAAATAAAAGGTGGAGCCGAAATGCGCCGACGCGATGCGGCGTCTCTGCCATGTCATAGTCGACCGTCACCGAAAACCCCTCGTGCGGCACGGCATGCCGACGGCAATATTGACCGACATAATAGGCCACACAGCTTGCCAGAGACCCCGCGAAAAGTTCAACGGGGGTCGGCCCGGCGTCCGTCCCGCCATCTTCGGCCGGCTGGTCGGTCATCACGGAGTGGGGGCCGCTCCGAATCTCGTAGCGGGTGCCGCCTCGATAGGTCACGGTGAGGCTCATCGCGGGCTCATCCGACACATAGAACGATCAGTGTGTTCGCACATGGCGCCGCTCAGCCCTCGGCCTTCGTGAGGCTGAGCATATAACTGGTCAGATCGTGCAACTGTTTCTCCGTCAGCGGAAACTTCGGCATGAACGACCCGGGCGTGACGGAGGCCGGATTCTTGAAATGCCGGATGTGCCAGTCCCGCTCCGGCTTCGTGCTCCCGACGATCGACAGGTCCGGCCCGACTGCGCCGCCTTCTCCGTGGATGCGATGGCAGCCGTTGCAGCCGAACTGCGCATAGACGGCCTTGCCGCGCGCGACCGACGGATCGGCCCGAGGCACCGCATAGAGGTTCCGGATCGACACACCCAGCAGCGTAAAGACCACCAGCAGGAACACCGCGCCGCCCCCAATGACGGCCGGACGGCGGATGGGATTGCGCGCGGGGTTGCGGTCGATCAGCGGCCAAAAGAACATGATCAGCACGACCACTGCTGGAAGAATCCAGGTGGCCAGCGGCTCCAACGGCCCATGCACGTACTTCAGCAATTCGTAATAAAAGAGGAAGTACCATTCCGGCACGGGCACGAAACTGCTGTCGGAGGGATCGGCCTTGTCCGCTAAAGGAAATGGCACCAGCACCGCCAGGGTCGCCAGCACGGCGAACACGCCCAGCATCACGACGGCGTCCATGTAGACTTGCCGCGGATAAAAGGGCTCGCGCGTCAGCGAGGCGCGCTGATCCGTCCAGGGGCCGGCAGGGCCGACGCGGCGCAACACAAACAGGTGCAGCGCCACCAACCCCAGTAGCATGGCCGGGAGAAACAGCACGTGCATCGCGAAGAACCGCGAGAGCGTCAACGCTCCGAGCGTGTCGCCGCCGCGCGCCACGCGCATGAGAAAGTCGCCGACCAGCGGCACGGTGCCCACCATGTTGACGCCGATCTGCGTCGCCCAGTAGGCGGTTTGATCCCAGGGCAGGAGATACCCGGTAAACGCAAAGGCCATCACCAACAAAAAGAGGACGACGCCGAGCATCCACATGACTTCCCGCGGCGGCTTGTACGCGCCGTAGAGAAACGTCTGGAGCATGTGCAGCCCGATCGCCACCACCATTCCTGAGGCGCCCCAATGGTGAAGACCGCGCACGAAGGCCCCGAACGTGACCTCATGTTGGATGAACTGCACGCTGTCGTAGGCGTGGTCCGGCGTCGGCGCGTAGTAGGTGGCGAGAAACATGCCCGTCACCGCCTGCATGACGAACAGAAACAGCGTGGCGGAGCCGAAGACGTAGATCCAACTGGCGCCGCCGGGAATCGGCTCGTCGAGCAGCGTCTTCTGAATCGGCTTCAGCTTGAGGCGAGAATCCAACCACCGGTACAGCGAGGAGGCCATTAGGCACACACCACAGGCAGTCGGTTATGGCGAGGAAACAGAATCATCGGTGGCATCAGGATCAGCGTCGGGGCCTCTGCGCGCCGACGCGCCGGGTTCGTGCGTCGTTAGAGTTCCACCTGCTGCGGCAGCCCGGCCTTAAATTCTTTGTACACGATATGCAAATGGCCCTCTTCCACCTTGGACGGCAACACGTCCAAGGGGCGCGGCGCAGGCCCCGCTTTCACCTGCCCGTTTTTCTCGAAGACGCTTCCGTGGCAGGGACACTTGAACACCTGCTCAGTCGTGTCCCACGCAAACCCGCAGCCCAGATGCGTACAGGTCGGCGCGAAACAGGTCACCTGGTCCCCGTCGCGCACGGCCCACACACCCTTGCGGACGGTGGAAGTGAACCAACCGTCTTGCACACTTTGTTGATATTCGAGCTGCGTCGGCGTGCCGACCGGCACCGCATCCACACGGCCGAGATTCACCCAGGGCCGTTCGCGCCGCTTCAACGCCGGTCCGACGAGAAAACCGACCAGCGGGATTCCCACGCCGAGACCGATCAGTCCGGCGGCCGCCGCGGTCACCCATTCGAAAAACCCACGGCGGGTTCCCGTCTGTTCGGCCATGGGTGAATGGGTCTCGTCAGGAGGCAATGGGGCTGGCGACACAACAATCCTTCAGGGCTGCACACTGATCTCAGTCGAACATCCGGGGCACCGGGCAGGGACTCACACGACCGGCACTCCGGCCATTGCTAGGGTCTCTCCCTAGGCAGAAAATACGTTGACGGCGCGGGCAATGCAAGCGGCTCGCGCCGCCGACGCGTACGGTCTCGCTACGACTTCTTTCCCGACTCCATCGGGCATGTGTTGATCCCCAACAGGGCCCAGGCGGGGCAGAAGCCCATCAGCCCGCTGACCAGGGCCACACCGCCCACGATCAACAAGGCCCACATCGCGGCGGGAGGAAAGTCGCCCATGATCCCGACCAACAGCAACAACGCACCCAGTCCAATACGAATCGGCCGTTCAATGCCACCAACATTGCATGCCATAAGGCACCTCCTGGTGATCGGCGAGGACTCTCGTGTTCTTAGGAAATATGAGCCTCTAACGGCTGAAACGATTCACCGAAACGACTGACACAATCGGGCAGCACTATTGAGCATAGTCCGATCATACGACCGGTGCAATCTGGCCGCCCTGCGCATCGATCGGCCGCGATCCCTCACCGTCCGGCTTCCTCCAACTTGGAAATGCCCAACGCTTTCAGTGCCGCCTTTTCGTAGAACGGCTCGCTCACTCCACGTTTCATTTTGTAGAGGAAATACTTTTCCAAGCCGACCTTCGCCAAGTGCACCCACTTCCCCTTCTTGGCCCAGGTCACGTTGCGCGGGGCCATTTGCGGCAGCGCCACAAACGCCATGCCCGTGTCGCCCATGTCCGCCAGACAGATGGCGTTCCAGGTCGCCGTCTCGCGCTTTTCGTTGTTCTCGATATCCGCCTTGATATTGTGCACGGCCGCCGACACCATCGACTCGATCATATAGCCGGTCTTCGGCGCGCCCGTCGGAATGGGGGTCGTCTCCACCGGTGGAATCGCCACGCAGACCCCGACCGCATAAATATTCTTGTACTTTGGATTCGCCTGCTGGGCGTCGATATTCACGAACCCCTTGGGATTACACAATCCCGCAGTGCTCGCCACCGCGTCCACGCCGCCGAACGGCGGAATGATCATCGAGTAGCGAAACGGCACCTCTTGGCCGTCCTCCAACATAATCTTCCCCGGCTGCACCTCTTTGATCGAGGTATTGAAGATCGGCTTGATCGCCCGCTCCGCGAACTCGTCTTCCATCAACCGCCGCGAGTTCCCCACTCCGGCCAGTCCCATATGTCCAACATACGGCTCCGGTGTTACAAAATACATGGGGACTTTCTTACGAAGTCGTTTCTTCCGCAAATCGGCGTCGAGGATGAAGGCCATCTCATAGGCCGGTCCGAAACAGGAGGCGCCTTGCGCGGCGCCGACCACGATCGGCCCCGGCTCCTTCAGAAACGCCTGGTAGCGCCCCCAGGCCTGCTCCGCATGGTCCACCGTGCACACCGATTGCGTATGCCCGCTCGGCCCAAGCCCGGCCACGGCCGGGAAATTCAATTTAGGGCCGGTAGCGATGATGAGATAGTCGTACGGCACCTCGCCCTGCGCGGTGATCAGCCGGTTCTGCTCCGGCTCGATCCGCTGGGCAGCGGCATGGATAAACTCGATGCCCTTTTTCGCCAGTACCGGCGCCAGCGCAAAGCTGATGTCTTTGCGGGTACGCCACCCGACGGCCACCCATGGATTCGACGGGACGAAGTGGAAGGTCTCGACGTTCGAGACGACGGTCACCTTGTGCTTCTTGCCTAACAACAGGCGGGATTCATACGCGGCGGGCAATCCGCCGATGGAGGCTCCTAAAATCACCACGCGTGCCATACATCACCTCATCAGTTCCGGAGTGGAAAGCGGTCGGGCCTGGGGCCCGCACTGCACGGATCCTGCGTATTGGAGGCGAATTCAGACGGAAGGATTCACGAGGGCCTCACCCCCGCTCGCCTTACGGCGTCGCGGCGGGCAATTGGAACGTCGCATGGCAGGCCGCGCAGCGATTGGTGATGCTGCCAAGGCGGCGCAGCAGGTCCGCGGGGTCGGCGCCGCGCTCGGCCGCCTCCGACAGCGCATCGAAATCTTTATGCACCGAGATGCCCATTTGCTTGAACGCCAACGGCAGCTTCGCCATCAGCCCCGGCTCCACATCGGCGGCCATGCCCATCCCGACTGACCGCGCGGCCTTGGCCACACGCGAGCGCCCGACCGCCACATCCGGATCGCCTAGCCCATTCACGATCCCGTCGACCCCCACAAGGAGTTGACGCATCTCGCCGAGAATCAATTCGCGCTCCGCCGGGGCCAGCAGCACCTGCGTGCGCCCATCGGCGCCCGGCGCCGTCACGCCGTAGACGAAAAACCAGGCGGCGGCCGCCGCAGTCACGGCCCACAAGACCATCGCAAGCAGAGAGAGCTTTCCCATGACATACCTCCACTGAGCATCCGCGCGGATCGTCTCTCCTCGCCGACCTGCCGCCCGTGCGTCCTACACAATCGTCGGTTCGAGCGTCACGGCGCAGGCCATCGAATTGGAAATCAAACAATTCGCCTCGGCCTTTTCCAGCGTCTGCTTCGCCTTGGAGGCGTCCTCGCCCGGCTTGAGCGTCACACGCGGCCGCAACACGATTTTCGTAAAGCGGAACTTCCCGTCGACCAATTCCAGCGTCCCCTCCGCCTGCCCGACATAGGCCGTAAAGCCGACCCCGGCGCGATCCGCCATGGCGAGAAACGTCGTCATCAAACAAACGTTCACGGACGCCACAAAAAGATCTTCCGGCGACCAGATGCCCTCATGCCCCTTGAACTCCGGCGGCGTGGCGACCTGAATGTCCGGCTTGCCGGCCACCGCGCCCACGCCCTTTTTCTGTTCCGTCCACGTCACGCTGGTCTGGTACGTATACACCTTCGGCTTCGTGTCCATTGTCCCGTCCTTTCCTTCCTGAATACGCACTCGTCTCGTTTGTCAGAGCCCGAACCCTCGTCGAAGGATTCAGATCGGCTTGGCGGCCGCCGCATCCCGGGCGGCAGGCGTCGCCCCTTCAGCCCCCTCGACGTAGTGCGGGCGTCGCTCGCCACCGCTCCACCGTGCCACCAAGTAGTACATCACCGGAATCACCACCAGCGTCAACAACGTCGACGCACCAACACCGAACAGGAGCGACACGGCGAGCCCCTGGAAAATCGGGTCGAGAATGATCACGAACGCGCCCACCATCAGGGCGGCGGCCGTCAGCACGATCGGCCTGGTGCGGATCGCCCCGGCCCGCATCACCGCCTCGGCCACCGGCACACCGGCGCGCTCCTGGATCTGAATGAAATCCACGAGCAGGATCGAGTTGCGTACGATGATCCCGGCCAGCGCGATGAACCCGATCATGGAGGTAGCGGTGAAATAGGACCCGGTCAACCAATGGCCAGGCAGAATGCCGATGAGCGTCAGCGGAATCGGCGCCATGATGATCAGCGGCGTCACAAAGGATTGGAACTGGCCCACGATCAGCAGATAGATCAGCAGCATCGCCACGCCGAACGCCATGCCCATATCGCGAAAGGTCTCATACGTAATCTGCCATTCGCCGTCCCACTTCATCGCCACCGCCGCTTCCGACCAGGGCTGGCGCGCGTAGAACTGCTCCACCGCCTGGCCGTCCGCCGTGCGGTACTCCTCCACGCGTTTACCCACGCCCAGCACGCCGTAGACCGGACTTTCGGCGCGCTCCGCTTCGCTGCCGCCGACATCGGCCACGATGTACACCACCGGCTTTTGATTCTTGTGATAGATCGTCTTGTCCTGCACCTGCGGCTCCGCCGTCAGCAATTCCGACAGCGGCACCATGCCGCCCGTGGCCGTGCGTAAGCCGATCTCGCCGAGATGCTCCAGGCCGGTGCGCTCGGCCAACGGCAGGCGCAACACGATCTGCACCGGACTGCGCTCCTCCGTCGTGTGCACCAAGCCCACCTTCGCGCCGTCCAGTGCCATGCGCACCGTTTGTACGATCTCGTCCGACGCGATGCCCGCCAAAGCCGCCTTCGCGCGATCGACGGCGAACACGTATTTCACCTGGTCCGCCTCGATGAAGTCGTCCACGTCCACCACGCCCGGCGTGGCTTCGAACAGACGGCGGATATCGCGCGCGGCGGCCAACTGCGTGGCATAGTCCGGCCCATAGACTTCGCCGACCAAGACCGACTGCACCGGCGGCCCGGGCGGCACCTCCACGACTTTGACGTTGGCGCCGAACTCGCGGGCGATCGCCTGCACCTGCGGCCGAATGCGCCGTGCAATCTCGTGGCTCTGCGCCGCGCGCCGATCCTTCGCGACCAAGTTGATCTGAATGTCCGCCTCATGCGGCTGTTCGCGCAGATAGTAGTGCCGCACCAATCCGTTGAAGTTAAACGGCGAGGCTGTCCCGACATAGCTCTGATAGTCGCGCACTTCCGGGACGGTGCGCACGAACCGGCCCAAGGCCTGCGTCACGCGCACGGTCTGTTCGAGCGTCGTGCCTTCGGACATATCGATCACGAGTTGCAGTTCGCTTTTATTGTCGAACGGCAACATCTTCACCGCCACATGGCGCGTGTAAAACAAGCCGGTCGACGCGACCAACAACAGCGCGACGGCGGCGAGCACGGCCACCGCCAACCAGGGACGACGGAGCAGCGGCGAGAGCACGCGCCGATAGGTCCGTCCGACCAGCCCGTCGTCCTCCTCATGCGCGCCATGCGCCATCGCCGCGGCGCCGCCCGCGCGGTAGCAGGTCCGGCAAAACCAGGGGATCACGATGAACGCGACCAACAGCGAGAAGAACATCGCCAGCGACGCGTTGACGGGAATCGGCCGCATGTACGGGCCCATTAGGCCGGACACAAAGGCCATCGGCAACAGCGCCGCAATCACCGTCAACGTCGCGAGAATGGTCGGATTGCCGACCTCATCCACCGCTTCGATCGACGCCTGATCGTGCGAGCGCAGGCAAAGGCTGAGGTGCCGATAGGTGTTCTCCACGACCACGATCGCATCATCGACCAGAATGCCGATGGAGAAAATCAACGCGAAGAGTGTGACCCGATTGATCGTGTATCCGATCAGCAGCGACGTGAAGAGTGTCAGCGCGAGCGTCAGCGGAATCGCCATGGACACGACGATGGCGGGCCGCAGCCCCAGCGTCAGTCCGAGAAACCCCACCACCGCGACCACCGCGATCAGCAGGTGCCAGAGCAGCTCATCCGCCTTTTCGCGCGCGGTTTCGCCGTAGTTGCGCGTGACGGTCACGCGCACATCGGAGGGAATCGTCCGGCCTTTCAGCGCCTCGACCGTGCGCACGATGTCGGCCGCCACACTGACCGCGTTCGTACCGCCCTGCTTCGCCAGCGCCAGCGTCACGGCCGGCGATTCAGCCGCAGGAGCGTGCGCGCCCGCGGATGCCCCCTCCCCACCCTCGTCGCCGGGCCCCGCACCGAACCACGTATAGCTGGTCGCCTCCGCCGGTCCATCGGTCACCGTCGCGACCTGCCGCAGATACACAGGCCGCTGCTCGTGAACACCCACCACCAACCCGTCCATATCATCGCGCGTCCGAATGAACCGCCCGGTCTCCACGAGCACATTCTCGTTGCGACTATCGAACCGCCCGGCGGGCAGCGCGCGATTCTCGCCCTGAATGACGGCCGCGACATGCAACGGCGCCAAGCCATAGGCCTTCAGGCGCGTGGGATCGAGATGGACACGAAATTCGCGCGGCGACCCGCCCACGATGAACCCGGCAGAGGTGCCCGGCACCTTCTTCCCCTCTTCCAACACCTGCTCGGCCAGACGGCGCAGTTCAAACGTGCCGTAGCGGTCGCTGGACAGCGTCAGCGTGACGATCGGGACATCGTTGACGTCCTTCGGCTTGACCAGAAAGGGGAGCGCGCCCGGCGGGAGCAGGTCCTGATTGGACATCAGCTTGTCGTAGACATCGACCAGGCTCTTTTCCATGTCTTGGCCGACATAGAACCGGACGATGATCAGCGCGCCGCCGGGCCGCGAGAGGGAATACACGTACTCCACGCCCTTGATCTCGGACAGCTTGCGTTCAAACGGCTTCGCAAGTTGCGCCTCGACAACCTTGGCGGACGCGCCGGGAAAGGGCAGCCACACGTCGGCCATCGGCACGACGATCTGCGGCTCTTCCTCGCGCGGCGTGACGGCGATCGCGAGCAATCCCAGCAACAGCGCCGCAATCATGATGAGCGGCGTCAGCTTGCTGTCGAGAAACAGCGCCGCGATGCGCCCGCTGAGTCCCGGCCGATAAGGAGAAGTCGTCATCGGTTCGTCGTTCGTCGATTCACGAGAGGCGCACCATCCGGCCCGACGCCGACGGCGCCAGGCCCAATGACCACACCCAAGTCTGGAATATGAATAGGCGGCGTGCGTTACGGCGTCGAGCCCGGCGCGGACTCAGCGGGCTGCACCGGCACCCCGTCCACTCCGCGGGCGCCCTCGACCAACACGCGCTCGCCGAGCGTGACGCCCGACAGCAGCTCCGTGTCCGCCTCGAAACGGCGCCCCACCTTCACCCAGCGCAGACGCCCGACGCTATCCGCGCCGACGACGAACACGCTGGTGAGCTCGCCGCGCACCACCACCGACGAGGTCGGCACCACCAGCGTCTGCACCACACCCTTGTCCAAGACAAACCGACCGAACATCCCCGTCTTGATGGCGGGATTCGCCGGCAGGTCGACCTTGACCGTAAACGTATGCGTCTGCGGATCGCCGGCCGGTAAAATCTGGCTCACTGTCCCGGCCACCGGCGCCGCGCCGAGCGCATCGATGACGACCGGGAGAGCGTCGCCGCGCGCCACACGCTGGAGATCGCTTTCGGCCACCGTCGCCTCCAGGCGAAGGTGCCGAGGATCTTCCATCTTCAGCAACACCTGCCCGGGCGAGGCCAACTCCCCGGCCTCCACCTGCTTGGCGGTGATCACGCCGTCGAACGGGGCCTTCACCAACGTGTAGGTCTGCTGGGCCAGCGCCGTCTTGCGCGCCGCATCCGCAACCTTGTACGTGCGCGTGGCGTTTTCCAATTCCTGCGTCGAGACCGCCTGATCCTTCAACAGTTCCTGCATGCGCCGCAGGTGCGCCGCGGCGCTTTCCACCTCTGCCGTCGCACGTGCCACGTCCGCCTCCGCATCGCGCCGATCCAATTCGATCAGCACCTGTCCCTTCTTCACCACGGACCCTTCGCGCACCAACAGACGGTCGATGGTGCCCTGGATACGGCTGGAAAGCGTCGCTTGATAGACGGTGGCGACCTGGCCCGTGACCTCGATCCGCACGGGCACGGCGCGCGATTCCACGGCGACGACCGCCGCGCGAATGGTCAATGCAGGCGCGGTCGATTGAGGTCCCGGAGCCGCCTCGTCCTTCGACCCGCAGCCTGCCAGCGCGAGCACCAGCGCGAGACTCGACGCAACTACAACAGACCGTGCGCCAAGCGACGGAACAGTCGGCACCTCAGACCGGAAGACGATCGGGGTGATGCGGCGGGGCATGGTCATGACGCACTCTCCGTTTTCGAGTCCCATCGGCTGCGGCGCGCGCCCATCACAAGAAGCAGCCGCTCGGCGGCCGCCAGGAGTGTGCCTTCCCGTTCTTGCGAGGGCCGGCCCTCGGCGGGGGACTCGAAAAAGGGCACCTGTAGACAGACTTCGGCTCGATACTGACGCTCCGGCGCGTAGACGACACGATGCATCGGCGGCTCCGGCCTGGTGCAGGGTTTGAGAACCGAGAGCGATTGGGCAAAGACCCGGCAGAGCTTTCGCAGCAGGCCGACGAGGTGCGTCAACTCCGCGTCGTCGCCGCCGGGCAGATACCGCGGATCGTGAAACGCGGCGTAGAGGTTGAGTTGAAATCCGAGCTGCACAAGCTGCCCGACGCTATCGTGCACGAGGAACGGCTCATGGTCGAAACAGAGCCGACAGGCGGCGACGGCCTCACGCACATCCTGTTCGCTCTCGAACGCGCCATCCAGGTCGAGCCTCACCGGTCCGCTGGCTGCTGTACTGCCTGCTCCGTCAGATGCCGACACGCGCGGTCCCTTCTCCCCTCACGGGCAGATTAGTCTTGAACGCCCAGCTTGCGCAACAGGGACATCATCGGACAGTGGCCGGTGAAGGCCGACTGAATCTGATTCGCCGCCACGAAGAGGGCGAGGAAATTCCAGTAGGGGTGAACCGTCGCGCCCAACAGAACCGCCGTCGCGACGAACAGACCTGCGATCAGGCGTAACCAGTCGTTCAGATGCATGGGAGCCTCCTTCCTTATGGGGTAGGAGCGACGGATGGGAAAAAGGATTCAGCTAGCGGGGGCCCCGGCGCGGCTGCGGAAGATTCCCTATGGGGAAGGCCAGGATGTGACGACGCGGGCACGCGACGCAGGGCGGACAGCAACCTCGCGACGATGCGGGGCGCAACGCCTGTTCGGATGAATTGACGAGCGGGATGACGCGAGCGAAGTGACCGGCGGCACAGTCGGAAAGGGCCGCCATGTGAGTTACGCGGCAAAGCTCTCCGTGTGGGAATCCCAGCTGCCGCGACGCGCCCCCATGTACCGGAGAAGGCGCTCCGCAGCCGCCAACAACGCGCCCTCGCGCTCCTGGCTCGGCGCCCCATCGACAGGCTGTTCGATAAACGGGATCTGCATACAGACTTCCGCTCGATAGTGCCGTTCGGGTGCGTAGACCACCCGATGCATCGGCGGAAAGGGATGCTCGCACGGCGTGAGGACGGAAAGAGAGTGCGCCAACACCCGACAGAGCTTTCCCAACAGGTCGAGCAACTGAAGGAGCTCGGCATCCTCGCCCCCGGGCAGGTAATGGGGATCGCGAAACGCCGCATAGAGGTTGAGTTGAAACCCGAGCTGCGCCAGGTGCCCCTCGCCCGTTTGCGTCACGAAGGGTTCGTGATCGAAGCACAGCTGACTCTCGACCACCGCGTCCCGCAAGGCCTGCTCGCTCTCGAACATCCCGTGCAGGCTGAGAACGACCGGCGCTGGCGTCGATTGATTTCCTGACTCTATCGGTGTCGACATCGGCTCCCCTTTCTGATTGCCGACACACCCTAGACCGGGGACCGTCGTCGACGCAAGACATGGGCGGCGCACCGACCGGTGCGCGCAGGATTTTTAACCGAACCTTGAAGGTCTATTCAGCATCCTGTTCGCGCAGCACCGCGACCAGGCATCACGCAATGGTCTCGCCGGGTACCGGATGAAGCTGGAGGCGGATGCAGCAGAGGCAGAATCGCGGCGCAGTTGTCGCCCCCCTCGGCCGCTTCGGCATGTTCAGGATTTCGCACGCGACAGAAGGCGCATTCCTTCTGCAGTCACCAGAAAGTCAGACGATGTGCGCGGATTCAGTCTGTTTCGTTTGTGGGAAGCACGGAACCGCGATGAGTGGAATCAGTCGAGCAATTCCGTGCGGAGAAGCGAGCCCGCGAGTGGCGATCCTGACGAGCGAATCGTTGTCGAGCTTCTGTGGGCAGAGCGATCGGCCGACCGGCGAGATGCCGTTTTATCTACGAGCGCGGGAAAGCACGCGCGAAAATATCTGCCGCGACGCACAACGCAAACAGCGCCTACAGCGAATCCACAAAAGTGGCGGAGTGACTTAACGCCGACGCGCGCTGGGAAGCCGTCGTCTTCGAGCAGGCCACGATGGCGCGCAGCTCATCGAGGTGAAAGGGTTTTTCCAACAGATCGTCGCCGCCTTCCGCGAACACCGCGTCGCGCAGTGACGAGCGATCGGAATCCGTCAGCGCCACCACCATGGCTGAGGGTGCCGCCGCGCGCAAACGCGCCACCACGCCCAACCCGCCGCCCGGCATGTCGAGATCCACCAGGATCAGCTCAGGCTGCTGCGCCTCCGCCTGCGCCACGCCGTCTTCCCCGCCGACGGCCTCGGCCACGGTGAGCCCTTCATCCGCCAAGGCCCAGGCGATGAGCGTGCGCACGCAGGGATGATCGTCGATCACCAGGGCCGATCCCGCCAGCCGCGCAAGCGCCGCACAGTCCTCAGGACGTACGCCCGTCTCCACCGCAAGAGCATCTGGACAAGGTTTCATCGCGTCTCCTCCTTCATATCTCTCGACAGAGCGATATGAACTGCAAGGCGCGTTCCTTTCGCTAACTGACCGTTCTTGCAGCACTCACGTAGGGAAATACTTCCATTGTGAGTGAAGAACGTGTGTCCGAAGAGATACACAGCACTGTTGCAGCGAGTAGCGTCCTGCCGGCACGTCACGGTGTCGACACGATGAGCCGTCGAATGGATCGCACAATGGCAGAAGGTCGAGACGGTGTAGTAGATGCGGCTTAGGACGTCTGCCGCTCACGAGGAGGACCGGACGGCAACGCAGTACCGTGGGCCGGTCCGCGCTCATCCTTCAACACAATGGTGCGATGCGGGTACGGCATCTCAATGCCGTGCGCGTCAAACGCGGCCTTCAGCCGACGGCGATACTCGACCCCGACCGAGACCAAGTCCGCCGGACGCGTGCGGAGGCGGATACGCAATACCATGGAGGATTCGGCAAAGCGCTGCAGGCCCATGACTTCGATAGGCGCGAGTATTTTCGGCGCAAAGGCGGGATCGGCCTGAAGCGCGTCGCCGACCGACCGCATGACCGCCATCGCGCGATCGGGATCTTCCTCCGCCCCGACCTCCGCGTCGAACACCACGGCGCACCACCCGCGTGTGCGATTCGCTAAGCTCGTGATCGCGCCGTTAGGGAAAAAGTGGACCGCCCCAGCCACGTCGCGCAACATGACGACGCGGAAGGTGACGCTCTCAACCAGCCCCTCCACGCCGTTGATGGTCACGGAATCGCCGAGGCGCACCTGATCTTCGAGCACGAGGAAGAAGCCGCTGATCAAATCGCGCACGAGATTCTGCGCACCGAATCCAATCGCCAGCCCGAGAATGCCGGCCCCGGCGAGAATGGGGCGAATGTCGAACCCTGCTTGCTCCAAGACCTCGACGACGATCAAGCCGCCGAGCGCCGCCAGCGCCACCGTTCGCAAAATCCCCGTGAGCGTGGCCGCCCACTGACGGCGCGCGTCGAGATCCGCGCCGTGCCGCTGGCCCATCCGGACGATGAACGCCTCGAACCGATTGAACGCGACACGCAGAAATCGTAGTGCAATCATCCCCAAGAGGACGACGAGCAGCATGCGGAGCGCGGCTTTTCCCGCCTGCTCCCCCATCGTCACCACCCATGGAGCCCACTCACGTATCGTTTGCATCAGTCGCCGCCTAGGAATGTCGCCGATCGGTGCTCGCCGCGGGTGTTACGCACCGCTGCCGCCGCCGCGGACCAGCCATCGTGCCCTACCGCGTCTTCCGCGAAGTCTTCGGTTTCTGCGCCTTGCGCGTCGAGCGGGTTGATTGACGTGCGGCACCAGGCCGCTGCCCGGCACGGCGTGCTGTGACCTGCCGCGTCTTGGCGCCCTGTGCGCCCGACCTGCCGCGCGGGACCGACACCTTCTTCTCCCGCGCCTCGGCGCGCGCCAGTTGATCCTGCCGCTTCATCACGCGCGCAAGCGCCTCTCCAAACAGGTCGGCCTTGCGCGCCGCGCGCGCATGGGCCGCGTCTTGCGGAGGGACCGCCGCCATACGGCGTTTGGCCGTCCGCGCCTGCGTCCGCTCCACGTCCCGATACTTGTCGGCAAACGTCCGCAACCGAGCCAACAGTCGCTGCAGCTGTGCGGCGGTCATCGGCTTCAACGCCGCTGACTGGCTCTTCGCCAGCAAGCTCAACTCGCCCCGTGAAAACAACTTCTGATCGCGCTTGCTGAATGCCATTCCTCGTCTCCCCTCCTACAGTGACCGATTACTGCTGCACGGCCTGCGCGCCTGGTCGTTTCAGGCACCGCAACCAGATGGTGCCGACCAGACCGGCAACGGTGGACCCAATCAGAATCCCCATCTTAGCCGGCGTGTCGATCGGCGTCGCGCCGAACGCCAGCCCCTCGATAAATAACGACATGGTGAAGCCGATTCCGGCGAGAAAGCCCGTGCCGATCAACAGCCCGAGCGTGACATCTTTCGGCAACTCCGCGAGCCCGGACTTGGCGGCCAGCCACGCGAATCCCGCCACCCCGAGCGGCTTCCCCACCACCAGTCCGAGCGCGACACCCAGCGTGACCGGATGGGTCCACAGCGACGCCGCCCCGCCGCCGAGCGACACCCCGGCATTCGCCAAGGCAAACAGCGGAAGAATCACCGCCGTCACCCAGGGATGCAGCCCTTCCTCCAGCCGCCGCAGCGGCGTGTCCGCATGGCGCGCGGCGGCCGCCAGCCGATAGGCCGCCTGATGCCGTCCGGCACTGGCGAGACCCGACACGTCCGGCGACAGCGCCGCCTCGAATTGTTCGAGCAAGGCCTTGCCGCGGGCGAGGAACTCTTCACCGGTCAGATGTGTGCGCGCGGGAATCGTCATCGCCGCCAGCACGCCCGCGATAGTCGCATGCACACCCGACAGCAGAAACGCCAACCACACGCCGCCGATCCCGACGACCGCGTAGACCAGCGGATGTCGCACGCCGGCCACATTCGCCGCCATCAACACCAGGAGAAACCCGCAGCCGACCCCCACGTTGATCCACGAAATGCTCGACGTATAGAACAGCGCAATCACCAGCACCGCACCCAAGTCATCGGCGATCGCCAGCGCGGCCAGAAACACCTTCAGGCTGAGCGGCACGCGCGTGCCCATGAGCGAGAGCACGCCGAGCGAAAAGGCGATATCCGTCGCCATCGGAATGCCCCACCCGCGCGCCCCGTCGGTGCCGGCGTTCAACCACGTATACAGCAGCGCGGGAAGGATCGACCCGCCGAGCGCCGCAATCAACGGCAGCGCCGCGCGCCGGAGCGACGACAGCTCGCCGACCAGCACTTCGCGTTTGATTTCCAATCCGATGACGAAAAAGAACATGGCCATGAGGCCATCGTTGATCCAGAGCACCAACGGCTCGGTGAGCGTCCACCCTCCGGCGCCGACGCTCAACGGCAGTTGCCGCAGCGCCTCATACGTGGGGGCCCAGGGCGAGTTCGCCCACACCATCGCCACGATGGCCGCAAGCAGCAACAGGATGCCGCCCGCTGATTCGGTGTGGAGAAAGGTCTGAAACGGTTCGACCACCGGATCGATCAATCGTCGGCGGTCAGTTGGCGAGTTGAAAGCTGTCACAGGCGTTCTAGTTCGATTTCCATTCGTGGGCAGGCACGGGCACACAGGCGGTCGCGAACGACGGCGCGCACATCGCACAATGCGTTACCTATCAGATAGGCGCAGGGACTACAACCGTTTGCGGCACATCGCTGCCGCGTGACGCGCGGGAAGACAGGCAATCGATGGGAAGGCCGGGCTATTTCGCGATGGTGATGCTCGGCGTCGGCGCATGTGAAATGTCGGCGCCCCTCATCTGATACAGATGACTGAGCACTCGACACGTCTCCGATTCAAGGGATGCCGCTCGCCCAACTCCAAGGACGCCTGCCGCAAGAATGTGGCGAGAACCGTGCCGCCGGAGGAGAGCACAGGGCAGACACCTCCCTCTCGACGGCACGACAGCAGTGTTTCCGTGATGCCGTGGGGACGAAATGAGCTAGCCGCCGCCCATGCGACCGGCGACACCAGCACCGTAGGTGTAGACAAGATCGCCGCCGAAGTACCCGGCGACAGCCAAGACGCCCACCCCGAGGATGGCGGCTGCAAGCGCGAGACCTTGCCGATCGCCGATGATCCCCAATCGCATCACGCCACGGAGCACGAGCAGGCTGCCGAAGATCGCCGATGCTGCAAAGGCGACCGTCTCATGCAGCTCAATCGCCGCCTCGGAAATTTTCTGCGCTTCGGCGGCTTCTTCCGCAAAGTGCCCGGTGATGACGGCCGCCCCCGCCGACAACACCCCCAGCGCCAGCAGGAGCAACGACATGTCGCGCAGCCGCTCGCTCTGCCTCCACCAGGCCACCGCTTCAATCGCCGTGCTGACCATTAAGAGCGCAATGGGGAAGTGAACGACCATGGGATGGATGGGATGCATTGATCCTCCTTCTGTTCTCCGCACAGCAACACCAAGTCGCCGCGAAACGCAGGCGACGTCGCACACAACCCTCTACTGAGTATGAGTCACCGGACGACCAAACGATTCACGACGATCCGACGCGGAAGCCCGCGCGTGGTCTCCCGGCCTGACAACGGATCTCTCGAAACCGAGGCCGACAGACGGACAAGAGCTGTGGGAACCCGTGAAAAAGACTGCCGCTAGAGACGGGCCAGGGTGACCGCGCAATACAGGACGACCAACGCAAGCAGAAGACTCAGCCGTCCCCACAGCGGCGCGAGGCGAATGAATCGGCGCTCGCCGTCGGTCCGCTCAACATCGGGTTTACGGGCCAAGGCGGACGCGCGCGGGCCTAAGACCGCGTCATGCACAAAGGAGAGCGTAACGAGCGCCGCCACCACGAGCAGCTTCACGTAAAACACGGACGGCCAGGTCGACGGGGCGCCCAGGTCGATGCCGCGTGCGATGGCCAACAGCGGGCCCGTCATCACCAACGTCAGCATCGCCGCCCATCCGACAAAGCGAAATTGCCGCGCGACAAGCGGAAACAGCATCGCCCGGTGCGGCGCAACCGCGGGCCTTCGCAGCACCGGCACCAGGACGAGCGACAGAAACAGCATGCCGCCGACCCACGTGACCGCCGCGACGACATGCACCCACGTAAGGAACACCAACATTGACTCTCGTTTCGGTCGTCGGGGCCGAAAGGCTCCCGATCAATGACAGGTGGGACATGCGGCGGCCCCTCACCCGGATGGACGAGGGGCGCACCGCGGTAGGTCGTATCAGCTTGTCTTGCGGAGGTCAACCACCTTGCCGTCCTCGTTCAATTGAATCGTCACGGCAACGGCTCCGGGCGAGGAGGCGACGCCCCAGTGGCTCGCCTCCCCGCACCGCACCTGCGCTTAGAACGAAATGCCGAGGTAGGGTCCGACTTGGAAATAGTCGTTGTTGGTGTTCGTCAGTCGCGCGGTCAGGTGGTAGCGCGCATCCACGCCGACCTTGAAGGCCTTCCACAGGGCATATTCGAACCCGCCGCCGAATTGGAGGCCGAGATCGAGATACTGCGTCCGGTTCGACGGCGGGCTGATCACGTGGATGTCCAACCCGATGGGAATGATCCAGGGACGGAAGGCGTGCCCTTCCATGAATTTGATCTTGGGCGCCACATCGATGGTGACCATCGTGAGCTGGACTTTTTGCGGATCGAGCCCCGTCGTGCCGGTGAGGGTGTTCGAGGCAATGCTGCCGGCCGCGTTGTTCACCCGCGAGGAATTGATGTGGTTAAACTGGAGGCCGATTTCGCCGACCACCCAGGTCTTGTCCATCCCGCCCCACATGTCCTTCGACAGGACCATGTCTAAGCCGGCCCCGGCATACCATCCCGCATTGCCGCCGTTCTGTCCGGTGAGTGCTCCGGTGTCCGAAAAAATCTGGCCGCTGCGGTCCTCGTTTAAGTTCATGAAGCCGCCACGGAAAAACACCATGTTCCCCGTCGGCTCATCGGCGCCCGCCGTAGCAACCCCGCTCAACCCCAGCAGCCCGATCACCATGGCCGCCATCCACCGCCCGCCACGCCCGTGATTCGATCGCACATTGTTCATGACTGCCCCCTTCCTGGTGTGGTCTCGGATGCACGCACACGTGTCTCTCCGAGGAAATGGCTGCACTGCCCACGCCGGCCCGGGACATCAGCACTGTGACTGCACGCTCGTATCGACTCGCGGTACGTTTTCCCTAGGTAATCACCTCATGTTGAAACAGGCGGTACCTCACGCCGTCCTGCGCCGCACGAGCGACGGCAAGACCATGCAACGCGCACAGAGGCGCCGCCCGCCTCGCCGCAGGTTCAGAGCACACGCACGCCTGTGTAAGAAATGACTGCAGGCACGGGAAGGACTGACTGACAGACACCACCGTCACGGCCTCACTCGCCTATGCCGCGCACCACTCTCACCTGCGCGGCACAGAAACAATACGGATTCGTGGTTACCTCAGCGCCGCCGCCTGGCCGGGACTTCGGCGCGCTCCACACACTTCTCACAGACACCGCACACGGCACCCGCGACCCACGCCCAATCTCTACCATCCGATCGCGGTGCGCGAGACTCCGCGCACAGGATGCGCGGAGTCGATCACGCAGCGGGACACTCGCCTAGCGATCCTGCTTCTTGACCATCGGATCGATTTCTTTTTGCATCTCTTCCGGCATGTTGTAGCGAATGTACGGATGATCAAGCACCTCGTTGGCGTAGAGCCGACCGGTCGGCGCGGCAATCGCCATGTTGGCTTCGACCATCTCGTTTGGCCCAACCGTGATGGTCTGCTCGTTCGGGGTGCGGATATAGGGATGCCACACCACCATCTTGTAGGTGCCCGGAGGCACACCGGTCAGCACGAAACGCCCTTCGGCGTCGGTCTTGGCGAAATAGGGATTCTGTACCGCCACGCCCCAGCTCTCCATGTACGCATGGAAGCCGCACTGCATCACAAAGATCTTCCGCCCCTTACTCAGATTGACCAACTGCTTGGACGGGGGACCGGCCATGTGCTTGTGATACATGGCGGCCTCGCTCCGATCTTTAAAATCCCGCGGATGCTGCGGATTCATCGGGAGCGGCACGTTAAACAACACGCGCGGCCCCAAGTTCGATGTCTCGTAGGCTTGGATGTCGTGCATGACCGGATCCATGTTGACGACCGTCACCGTCTGATCGTCGCGGACCACGGTGGTAAACGGATGAAATAGGCAATCGCGCGCTTCGATTTGCGGAATCATGGCCTCTTCGAACGGCTTGCCCTGGTCGATGCCTTCTAAGTAGACGACCACGTCACGAAATTGCCCCGCCGGGCCCACCTGAAAGGGCTGCAAAATACGCCAGCCGTTGCCGTCGGAAATGCGACCGCAATAATACTGGTCAGGGAGGGTGATGAGATTGTAGCCCTTCGGCTTTGGGACCTTGCCCTCCAGCGTAATCTTGCCGCTCACCGTACCACCGTCCACCACCGTGGTGGACTCATACGCCTGTACAGGCGCCGCCAGACTGACGGCAAGCGCACCAGCCGCTATCAAATGTGTAATGGTCTTCACTCCGGCCTCCCTGGTAACAGAATAGGTTGAACCTGTAGGTTGCTGCTCTGCAGTATCGCCTCCATTTTCCAGAACCTCAACCTCCACCTTCAACCCCTACAAACACACCGGGGGAGCCACATGACTCCACGCAGCTCCCCCGACACGATCTATCGTATTCGGCTACTGTCGTCACCCGTGAGTGCTGACGGTTCCCCAGCACTGCGGCCCGGCGGTGAGGGCTGGGAACTCGAACCTGCGTCCTGTTCCCAGCCCCCTGTCCGCCCGGCTCAGTCCTGTGACGTCACCTCATCCGCGTGCTACTTCATCGCGGTCGGGATGGCCTGCGCGTCCTTCACGGACGGCGCCGGCACCTCGGCCCGCTGTCCGACGTTGGCCGCCGCGCCCAAGGGGCGCAGCCGCTGATCGCCAGCCGGCAGCACTCGGAAATAGCCCCACTGTCCTGATTGCGTGTAGGGCAACCGCTGGTTGGACCAGAGATAGTCTCCAGCCAACCGATACGGACCGCCCGCGCCACCGCGGACGAATACGTCGATCACTTCCGATCCGGCGTATTCCACCACGCTGATCATATCGGCACCCGGCATGTACGGTTCGATCGGCCACTCGTGGCCTTCGACCGAGAACATCCCGTTCTGCTCGCTGTTGGCGCCGATCACGTGGATGCGCACCGGGTCACCCGCATGCGCTTCGATGAGCGGGGTCGCAGGATCCTCGGGCTTATCCACCGTGCACGGTTGGAAGATCTTCCCAAGGCTGCAGCCCTGCTCTTCGCGGAACTTGTACGGCTCTGAGCGGTAGTTCACCGCGGTCAGACCCGCCACGTTCTGCACGTACGGCATGAACGACGTGCCGATGATGTTGTCTTCGTCTTGGAAGAACAACGCCACGTCACGATAGTTCCGCTTGCCGGCGTTTTCCGTCAACGAGGTGTCGACGATCACGTCCGCCCGCCACGAATTCTTCTGCGAGATGTCCTCGCCCGTCACCGGATCGCGATACTGCGACCCGCGCGGTCCGACGACCACCGCACCGAAGAGTCCGTTGCGCGGATTGACGACGATGTTCCCACCATCCCACACCAACGACGTCGTCTCCTTGTTTGCCGGATGCGCGTAGTAGGTGTAGGTGCGTCCTTCGCCCGGAGCCACGGTCTGATCGCCGGGGTTGTTCCCGACGTTCAGGCCCAAGGAATCCTTCGGATCGAACGCCAAGCCCGGCGCAAAGAACGACGCCCGACTCTTCGCCATCTTGTTCTTCAGATTGACCTTGATGCAATCGCCCAAGTTCACGTGCAGCGTGAGCGGATTCGGCGTCACGTTGCCGGCCACCTTGGTGATTTCATCCTCGAGCGCGAAGATCTTGCCTTCCGGCACGGTCATTTCGATCTTGCGTTCGAAGTCCACTTCGATCGCGTCCGGCGCTTTCGGATTGAGCTTCATCGGGCGGTCCAACGCCACCACGTTGAAGTTCTTCACCGGCGCGTCGGCCGGACACACGGAGGACGGCACCGTGGCCATCCCGATCGGATTCGTTCCACGGGGCAACGGCATCAGATCGCCTTGCGGCTTGTCCAACACACGGACGATGCCCCATCCCCCTTCGGCGAAGTGTGAGCTCCGGCCGTTGAAGTGGATGTAGTCGCCCGGCATGTTCTGGAATCCGCCCGCCTTAGTCACGAGGTCATACCGCTCGGCGATCCCGACGTGAATCGAGTTCTTCCGATTGGCATCGCCCGCGTAGCGCTCCGTGAGGAACGTGTGACCCGAGATGGTCCACACGTGCGATTCGTTCATCAATTGATGCAACAAACGGAACACCATCGTGTCACCCACATACGCGCGCAGGAGCGGCGTATCCGGGTCACCGTGGATGGCGCTGCTGAACAACTTGGACGTATCCGGGTTGTTCGCCAGGCGTTGTGCAAACGGTTCGGCGCGGAAGTTGAAACCGCTGCCCGTCGTGTGCGTGCCGCCGTTGATGTAGGGATTCGGCGCATTGAGAATCTTGTCCGGCATTTGGAAGGAGACCGTCTTGCCGGCTTCGAGCGCCACTTCAATCGGCTGACCCGGCGGGTTACCCGCTTGGATCACGTTGACCGTGTGCGGCACCGTGTCATGGATCGACACCATGAGCTCACGGAAGCTGCCGTTCACGCCATAACCGATCGGCTCCGTGCTGTGGATGTCCGCGATCGGACCGCTCCACACCGTCTTGCCGTTCTTCGGATCATGATAGGTCGACCCGAACGGCTCGACCAGCGTCACACCGAACCCGCCATGCGGCCAGGTCGTGGCGCCGAACGCGTGATCGTGCCAGAACACCGTACCCATATCGACGTCCACCCACCACCGATAGCGCACGAACTCCGGCGTCACGATGTCGTTGACCGGGTGATCGTGCTTCAACGGCTTGAAGAACGTCAACGTATCGCCCTTGATCTCCTTGATGCGCGCGACTTCGGCACAGCTGAAATCGCGGTCCGCGGAGAGTGAGGCATCCTTATGCGGGCGCAAGCAATCGGCACCCACCAACACTTCCGTGTTGACGTGGTACTTCGTCGCACCCTGCGCCATTTTCACCGTGATCGAACGCGCACCGGACTTGACCGCTCCCGTGATCTTGCTGTTCATCGGGACGGGCATGCCCGACTTCTTCGGCTTTGAGAACATGGTGAACGGGCGGGTCGACATCTCGTATTCGAAGCCCGAGATGACGCCGTCCGAGTTCCCTGTGTCAAATTGGAAGAAGTGCGGGTGGATGTTGATCTTCGACGATTGGAAATTGGTGAAATCGTCGTCATCCCACTCGCTGGTCAACACCACGTCGACGCAATCATACACGTTGGCGCGGATCACCAACGGATACTTCAAGTCGTCGTTCGCGCGGGTCGTGCGCTCCTCTTCATGGAGCACGTAGATCAACCCGTCCTTGTCCACGATCGGGCCTTCATTGCCCTGCTTTTTGGACAGGGTGATGGGCAACCGAATGAAGTGGATGTTGTAGAACTTCCGATTTGCATTGTCCGGACAGAGCGACCACCGCCCCTGCTCGCCGGGCATCGCCGGTTCGCTGGTGCGTTCGCCGTTCTCGTCCTGGTGGATCGGCTCCAACCACGGCGCACCGCTATGGTTCGCCGAGAAGGGCACGCGCTTGCCGAAGTGCGGCTTGAACAGCGGCCAGGCCATCTTGCCCGTCGTCGGGTCGAAGAGGATCTCCGGGCGGGTGCTGTCATCCCACTTGGCGGCCGCCGGATACTTCGGGTTCAGCGCGGTGCTCTCGCGCTCACCCTTGGCGACGTTGCCGTCCCACTTCCAATCCCACACGGTGGCGTCATAGGCGATGATCTGGCCCTTTTCGTCATCCGTATGGCCCGGCTTGCCTTGCGCCGGCACGAACATGTCCACCCAATCCTTGATGTTGACCACCACCGGATTGGACTTCCAGTTCGACTTCTGGTTCTTGTCCACGATCTTGAAGGTCTTGCCGAACCAATCGACGGTCGTGCCGATCAGCTGTGCGGAGTTCACGCCCAGCTTCATGCGACCGATACGATCGGGCAACTCGCGCATGTCCGGCATGGTGTCCGTATGGCCCTTGCCGACCTGCAACGTGTTGTAGAAACGGCCGTAGCCCCACATGCCCGCGACATAGTGGTGCGCCACGTGGCAGTGATAGAGGAACTCACCCGCCAAGTGCTGGCAACCACCGCCGCCGCATTCCGGTTCCAGGTCCAACGCTTCCGACGGACCGACCACTTCCACGTCCACACGATCCGACTTGGTGCGCACGATCGGATACTTCACCGGTCCGTCCGCGCCCGCCGCCCAGAGCGCGTTCTGCTCGGTGCCCGGGCTGCGCTGCCAGCGGATGGTGCCGCTGTGCGGATGGTGGGAGTGGAACACTTCGGAGCCGCCGTGCACCAGGCGCCACTTGACCGGGTCGCCGAGGTAGCCGCGCGCAATCGTCGTCGGGACGTCGCCGAAGGTGTACGCGCTGTACGCCAACGACTCGTCCTCGAAGCCGAAGTACTCGTGCTGGAGGTGCATTTGATCGATCCCGAACGGCTCGCTGCGATAGTTGATCGCACGGCCACCCGGACGATAGGCGTCCGTCAAAGGATCGCGTTGCGGCAAGAAGTCGCCCTTCTTGTTGACGGGGCGGAACGCTTCGTCGCCGATCTCATGGTAGAACAGCACGAACTCCCGGAAGTCCGGGCCCGTGCCGTTGTCGATCATGACCTGCCAGCCGCTCTGCGTATCCGGCGCCGGGCCCGTGCCCAACGCGTCGAGATACTTGGACCCCTTCGGCTCCACGATGAACGCGCCGAAGAGACCGAGGACCGTCAACTCACGATCATGGCTGTAGGAGTGGAACTGCCGCACACCCTCTTGGGTGTTCGGGTGGATGTACCATTCCATCTCGATCGACTTGCCCGGCTCGACCACGGATTCCGGGTTGGTCGTCGTCGCCGGCTTGCCTGAGGCGCTCATCACCATGCTGGAGGCCTGGATGTGCATGCTGCCATCCTCACCTTCCATGGCGTTGCGGAGCGTCACCTTCACGCAGTCGCCCTGATTCGCGCGCAAGACCAGCGGCTGAATCATGTCGCCCTGCAACCCGGTGGACACAGCGCCGGGATCGAAGGAGTCCTTCTCGCGCGCTTCCTTATTGCGGGTTTCTTCCGCACGGACCTTGTCCATGTCCTTCGTCAGCGCGTACATGTACCCCGGATAGAAATCCAACCAGCGATTCAACGTCACTTCGACGTTGATCATCGACACGTCGTAATTCTTGACCGGCGTGCCGGCGGGACACTTGCCGCCGTCCATCATCACCGGCTCACCCTTGGCCGGGTCGCTCATGAGCAACCAGCTGGACCCGTCCTGGCCCATGTACTGGTGCATCATCGACATGCCGTTGAACGCGCCGCCCGAGGTCGGGGTGACTTGCGCGTCCGACTTCATCTGCTGGTCCATCTTCTCCATGAGACGATGGTGCTGCATTTCGATCGACTCCGACCGGCCAGCGCGTCCCTCGATGGCGTCTTCCCGCAAGGTCTGGCCCTTGAGGGTCTGCGTCCATCCGGGGAGCTGTCCGCTGGCGCTGACCGGCGTCGCATGGGCGCCGTGTCCCGCCGCAGCATCCGGCAGAGTCCCTTCCTGCGCGGCAAAGAGCCCTGGTGCAGCCACCAGGCTTCCCGCGAGCAAGGCCGCCTGCATGGGCTTGAGCCCACGCCTGCGGCGCTTGCGTGTGAGGTGAGAATACCCACTCGTCATATGACGGCCTCCTCTGTAAAACCCCGCCTGCATCGGCGGGTGGTTGACGCACTCGAACGGTGTTGACGTACGGCGCTGCGATCCGGCGTGTGGCAGGAGCCTGACGGCCTCAACTCGGCCCCAACTCCGCACGTTCCGCGTCGCTCGCCTCCGGCCGCTGGCGACAAAAAAATGAAAAAGCTGGTGGGGTCCCATCTCACGATAGGTGGGTCATTCGGAGGCCGGTCCTAATCACCCAGACCCCCACCAGCAGCCCTTTCTATGCGCAAATCCCATGCCTTTCGCGCACATACGAGCTAGAACGGAGAATATCCGCTCTGGGAGCGGCGATTGGTGCGGTGCGGTCGGACGGGGTCGCAGGCCGACGAAAGCTGCCATTCCATAGGCCTAGACAATCGAGAGAGATGAGAAAATTAATACGCCTGATTTCAATTGCTTACGATGTCCAAATCTTTAGACAGCCGAGGCGATACTTTGTGGAGAAAGAGGGCAGAAAATGGTGATGGATGCTAGGCCCGAACGTCGACGAGCTTCGCCGATTGTTCGCGCAACCTCGCGCGAGAGTGGAGAAAAGTGCGATGTCCGCAGGGGCCGAATGCTTGGCGCAAACACAGTGCCGAGCAACGGGGTAAGACTGGGTTACTACCTAGGTTGAGTCAGCTTGCGGTTGAAGAAATACGTCTGCCTTTTCCTGTGTTTCTTCTTTGGACGGCGATCGCAGCCGTGCAGAAACGGCACGCGCGCGGCGCACCGTAGCGACTTGAGGGACGTTAGGTAATGCGGTAAGCCCGTAGCTTGTTGTAGAGACTCGCGCGGCTGATGCCCAGCAATTTGGCCGCCCGGAGTCGGTTACCTCCGGCGTTCTGCAGGGCCTCCAGGATCGAACTTCGTTCCGCTTGCGTGGTCACCCCGCGGACGACCGCGCGCAAATCAGACCCGGTCGGCTCCGGCGCCGCCCCACCGAAGAAGTCGCTGACCGTGAGGCTGTCGCCCTTGGTGGTGACGACGACGCGCTCCACCAGGTTGTAGAGCTCCCGCACATTGCCCGGCCAGAGCGACGCGCCGAGCTGCTGCATGGCGTCCGCCGTGACGGGGCGCAGGGGACGTCGATGCCGACGGCTGGCCTCGCCCACAAAATGGCCGACCAGCAGCGGAATGTCTTCGCGCCGCTCACGCAACGGCGGCAAAAACAGCGGCAGGACCGCCAGACGATAGTACAAGTCCTCTCGAAACGCCTTGGCCTTGACCAGCTCGAACAGATCCTTGTTGGACGCGGAGATCACCCGCACATCCACCTTCACCGCACGGTTGCTGCCGAGCGGTTTACACTCGCCTTCCTGCAACACGCGCAAGAGCTTGGCTTGGAACGTCGGGGTGGTGTCGGCAATTTCATCCAGAAAAATCGTCCCGCCATCGGCTTCCTCAAACAGCCCGCGCCGATTCGTGGCGGCGCCGGTGAAGGCGCCCTTCACATGGCCGAACAGCTCGCTTTCCAGCAAGGTTTCCGGTAGCGAACTGCACTCGACCACGACCATCGGCCGATCGCGCCGCGGACTCAATCGATGCAGCGTGCGCGCGACCAACTCCTTGCCGGTGCCGCTTTCGCCCTGAATCAACACGGTGGCTTGGCTGTCGGCCACAATCTGAATGGTCTCGAAGAGCCGTCGCATCGGCTCGCTCTGCCCCAGCATGCCCTCCAGACCAAGCGGCTTGTCGGTCGTCGCATCGCCGTCCGCATCCCGCACGAACGGAACGGCAGGCAGCGCAGGCAACGTCCCCGCCGAACGCAGACCGTCTGCACCCTGCCCACGAAAGAGCACCAACACCGAATCGGTATCCCCGGCGGACCCTTTGAGCGGGAAGGCTTGGGCGATGCCGCAGGCATGCGCGTCGGATGGGGATTCGCTTGCGCAGGACAACGACGTGACGGCCCCCGAGGTGAACACCTCGGTTGCGGGACAGGAATCGCAGGGCGTGGTGCGGTTGAGCATCGCGCCGTAACACTTGGTGGGTTCGCCGGACGCGCGCGTCAGCGAGGCCGTCGGCCACGCCGATTGGTTGGCGTAGACCACGGTGTGATCAGCCCCCACGACCATGACACGGTCGGTGTGGTGATCGGCGAGCGCGCGAATGGCTTCAAGTCGCGCAGCTAAAATTGGATCTGGTGGCAGTCCTGGCTCAGGGGTTCGTCCGGCCATCGTCCCCCTCCTTACTTCACGCGCACATGTCTCGACACAGTCACAACCAACGAATCGACGCTCTCTGAAGGGAGTCGGGGATATCGTGAGCCGACATGGCCCACCGCCCCGCTCCAATGCTGGCCTGTAACGACGAGACGCGATGCTTGGGTCGGCTCATACAGCTGATCCCACAAGATTCGCCTGACACTGACGTGCGCGGCAACACAAACGCCGCAAAATCTATCTACTGGCCCAGGCGGGCCGAACCCTTCGAGGGAAACGCGAGGTGCCTAACAGTAGCGGATTACCCCTGCAAAGACAACGCCGTCCGCCGTGGGACAGCATGATTGCGCTACTCGCGGACTGACGATCTTACGTAACAATTTGAAACATCACAGGAAATGCTTGCTCATGTAGAGGGCCGATTAACTGCCAACCGCTCATCTGCCTGAGGATCAAACTCGATATCTGTCGCGGAATGCGACAGCGGAAAAACTTCTCACTGGCGCAGGCTGCGACAGCGCGAAGACTGGAAGTCGAGATTGTAGCGCACGAGTCGAGATGCACGCCGCTTACGACTGAGTCACAGGCAGGAAGATCATGACGGTGGTGCCGCGCCCCTCCTCGCTCGTGACCGCAATGTGCCCTTCGTGCTCCTCGATAATACCTTTCACCACGGTCAGACCGAGGCCGGTGCCTTCCCCCGCATCTTTCGTGGTGAAAAACGGGTCGAAGATCTTGGCAAGCGCTTCGGGCGGAATGCCGCAGCCGGTGTCGGAGACGGTGAGGCGGACCATCGGTTGACGCCGATCCTGTCGGCTGCCCGTTTCGACCACCTCCGTCGTCACGCGCAGCGTCCCCCCATCCGGCATGGCCTGCAGGCTGTTCATGATGAGGTTCACCATGACCTGCATCATCTGATCGCGATCCGCCAACACCGGCGGAAGCGGCTGTTCGAGATCGCGTTCCAGCCGAACTCCACGGCGGGCTGTCCGCTCCCGGAACATTTCCAAACTATCGCCGACCGTGTCGCGCAGATCCACGGCACGACGCTCGGGGGTTCGCCGTCGCGCAAACGCCAGGAGCTGGTTCATCACGCGGGTGATGCGCTCCACCTGCGTCACGATGGTCGTCAGCCCCTTCTTCATCCCCTCGTCGGTGGCGCGCTGCAGCAGATACTCCGCGCGTCCGAGAATCACGTTCATCGGCGTGCCGATCTCATGCGCCATGCCGGAGGCCACGGTGCCCAACTCGGCCATACGTTCGGTGCGGCGGAGGCGCTCTTCCAATCGCGTCCGTTCCGTCACATCGACGATCGCCGCCAGCACGCGCAGCCCTTCGTGCGTATGAATGGGATTAAGGCCGATCTCCACCGGAAACAGCGTGCCGTCCTTGCGGCGCCCGTTCAGCGTCCGGCCCTGGCCCATCGCGCGCGCCTGCGGAGTGCGAAGAAAGCGGCTGCGCTCGGCGACGTGGTGGGCGCGCTCATCACTCGGCGTGAGCAGATCGACGGACTGGCCGATCAATTCGCTGCGCCCGTAGCCGAACATCGCCTCGACTTGGGCGTTGACCAAGCATATGCGGCCCTCTTCGTCGGTCAGCACCATGCCGCTCGGGGCGGCTTCCACCGCCAGACGAAATTGTTCATGGAGTCGATTTTGTTCCGTGCGATCGCGAATGACTTTGACGAACCCGCTCACCCGTCCGCTCGCGTCCCGCAACGCGGTGATAACGACGTCGGCGAAAAACGGCGTGCCGTCCTTGCGCACACGCCACCCTTCGACTTCGGCGCGCCCCTCGGCGGCAGCCCGCGCGAGCAACGCGGCAGGCGCCCCCGCGTCCCGATCTTCCGGGCGAAACACGATCGAAAAGTGCTGCCCGATGATCTCGCTGTCGCGATAGCCCTCGATCCGGCGCGCCCCTTCGTTCCAGGTTTGCACCACGCCGTCCGCATCGAGCATATAAATCGAATAGTCCTTGATGACGCTGACGACGCGGTCGAAGCGCGCCTCGGACGAGGGCACCGACACACCGGCTCCGTCGGAGGCAGATTGCGCGGCGTTTGGGGAGGGACGAGGGTTCATAGGTGGCGTTCGGTGGGATGCACGCGGCGCGGACAGCGCGCAGTGGGCGATTGCCGGCTCTTACGCATGCCCCCGATCGGCCGCTCGGCGCTCGTCGATCTCGGCCAGCTTGCGGTACAACGTCTTGCGGTCGATCTCCAGTAATTGGGCCGCCTGATATTTGTTGCCGCCGGTCTTCTCCAGAATCCGCAGGATGTATTCCTGCTCCACCTCGTGCAGGGCCAACGTTCGCTCCACCGCATGCTCGATGACACGCCGATCTCCGCGCGCGCCTTGAATCGGCGACGGCAGATCGTCCACTGTGATCGTATCGGTGCGGGCCAGCGTCACCGCGCGCTCGATGACGTTTTCCAATTCCCGCACATTGCCCGGCCAGGCATAGTCCATGAGCAGCGAGAGCGCGGATTCGGCAATGCCGCATTGGGCCTTGTGCCCGGCGCGCGCGCATTTTTCGAGAAACGTATGCACGAGCAGCGGAATGTCCTCGCGGCGCTCGCGCAGCGGCGGCAGGCGAATCTCGATGACATTCAACCGATAAAATAAGTCTTCACGGAAACGCTTGGCCTTGGCTTCCTCGCTGAGGTTGACGTTGGTCGCCGCGATAATCCGCACATCCACCGAAAGAGAGCGCGCCGCGCCGACGCGCCGAATTTCCTTTTCCTGAATCGCGCGCAGCAACTTGGCCTGCAGCATCACCGGCAGCTCGCTGATTTCGTCCAAGAACAGCGTGCCCTTGTCGGCTTCTTCGAACAGCCCGCGCTTGTCGCTCTTGGCATCGGTAAACGCGCCGCGCAGATGCCCGAAGAGTTCGCTTTCGAGCAGCGCCTCCGGAATCGCCGCGCAGTTCACCGCCACAAACGGGGCCGCCGTGCGGTCGCTGTTGCTGTGGATCGCCTTGGCGACCAATTCCTTGCCGGTCCCGCTTTCTCCGCCGATCAAAATGTTCGTCGGACTCTCGGCCACGCGCCGAATGAGATCGAACACGTCGCGCATGACCTTGCTCTTGCCGACAATCTGGTGGAAGCTGCATTCCTTCCCCACGGCACGACGCAGGCTCGACACTTCCCGGCGCAACTCGGCATCGCGGATCGCGCGCTCCAAGGTCAGAATCAAGTCGTCGCTCTTGATCGGCTTCGTGAGGTAGTCGTACGCGCCGTGCTTCATCGCCTCGACTGCCGTTTCCACGGAGCCGAACGCCGTCATCAGAATCACGTTGGCTTCGGGATGGGTGCGGCGCAGTTCGGTCAGCAGGTCCAAGCCCTGCATGCCCTTCATCCGCAGGTCGGTCAACACCACGTCCACCTCGGTCCGCGCGCAGGCTTCCAGCGCGTCGGGGCCGTTCCCCGTCACGAGCACGCGATGGCCGCGGTCGGTGAGAATGTCGTTGACGAGTTCCCGCATCGCGCGATCGTCGTCCACCACGAGCACCACGCCATGCGGGTGCATGGGGTCGGTCTCGTGTGCAAGCTCACCGCGCCGCTCGCTGTCGAACCGGCCGCCGCCTGATCCGGCGATGTCGGCCGCCGCCTGTCGTACCAATTCCGGCATCACGATGCCCCGTCCTTACGCCTCATGGTCCTGCGCTTTCCGAAGCCGTCGGTCGAGCGCAAAGCGCGTCAGCCCCAAATACTTGGCCGCCTGCGTCTTATTGAAATCGGACAGGCGCACGACTTCCTCCACGATGGCCTGCTCGATCTCGGCCAGCGACTGGTGACCCAGCGTCACGTCCAGACGCAACACCGGCTCATCCCCCGTGCGCACGGCCACCACCATGGGCTTGGCCGCCTGCCGCAAGTCGGCAGGGAAATGATCTTTCGTCAGCGTATGCCCTTGGCAAAAGATCATAGCCCGCTCAATGATATTCTCCAGCTCCCGAATATTGCCAGGGAACGGATAGCGCTCCAACATGGACGCGGCGTCGGGATCCAGATCCTCCACCTCTTTGCCGAACTCCTTCGCATAACGCAAGACCGCGCGGCGGCAGAGCGGCAGAATGTCTTCGACACGTGTGCGGAGGGGCGGCAGCTCAAACGCCACGACATTCAGACGAAAATACAAATCCTCGCGAAACGTGCCTTTCGAGACGGCCGTTTTCAGATCGCGATTGGTCGCGGTGATCAGGCGAAACTCCACGGCCAAATCGTCGGTTCCGCCGACGCGCCGAAATGTGCGTTCCTGCAGGACGCGTAACAACTTGGCCTGCATGGGCAAGTCGAGGTCGCCGATTTCGTCGAGAAAGAGCGTGCCGCCTTCCGCCTTTTCCAACAGGCCGAGCTTCCGCTGATTGGCGCCGGTGAACGCGCCGCGCTCGAACCCGAACAGCTCGCTCTCAAACAGCTCGCGTGGAATCGCCGTGCAGTTCACGCCGACGAACGGACCGCTCGCGCGCGCGCTGTTGTGGTGGATGACCCGCGCCAGAAATTCCTTCCCGGTTCCCGTCTCCCCCTGCAGCAGCACCGTGGATTTCGGATTCGACACCACGTCGCGCACCTGCGCCAACAGATGCTTCATCGGCGCGCTATGGGCCTCGACGTTGGCCAACGCGTACTGACTGTCCTGGTGCGACGACTCGAATTCCATCCGCCGCCGCAACGCGAGGAATCCCACCGCACGCTCCACGACGGGATCGATCCCCTCCAGATCCACGCTCTTAATGAGAAAATCGTAGGCGCCCAGCCGCATAGCCTCGACGGCATCCGCCACCGTGCCGTACGCGGTGAGCATGACGACCAGCACCTGCGGCATCTGCGCACGTACGCGCTTGAGCGTCTCCAGGCCGCTGAGACCCGGCATCTTCAAGTCCAAAAAAATCAGGTCCGGCGTCTCGTTGGCGATCGCCGCCAACAGCTCATCCCCCGACGCGTACCCCGACACGCGATGTTGCTTGCGCGCCAACCGCTTGACGATCGCGCCGCGAATCGCCGACTCATCGTCCGTCACAAAAATCGTGGCCTGCATCCGCCTCGTTCCACTCCCTTGGTGCCCGTCCCCGCTGTGGCCGCTCGCGCCGCCGTCAGTCTGCGTCCGCCGTGCGCACCACAATCGGCAGCCACAGGCGCACAGTAGTCCCGCGCCCGACCTCGCTCACCACCTGGATATCGCCGCTATGCGCCTCAACAATATTGCGGCAGATCGCCAACCCCAACCCCGTGCCCGTATGTTTTCCACTCGTAAAAAACGGATCGAAAATGTGCGGCAAGTCCTTGGACGCAATGCCGCGCCCGGTGTCGGTCACGCTGACCGTCATACCTCGATCTCCGCCGCGCGACGAGACCGCCGCCGCGATGGTCAACGCCCCCTCCTCGCCCATCGCCTCGATCGCGTTCTGAATGAGGTTGAGCAGCACCTGCTTAATATGGTCACGGTCGCCCTGCACGGGCGGCAACAGCGGCGGCATCGCAATCGTCACCGCAATCCGCTTGGCCGTCACCGCAGCGTCCAGCAATTTGAGCGACTCCGCCACCAAATCGGCCGCATCGAACGGCGCGATCACCAATTCACGCGGCCTGGCATACTCGACGATTTGATTGACGATCCGGTCGAGCCGCTTGGTCTCCTTCAGAATCACGTCCAGATCGGCGCGCCGCGGATCGGTCGGCTCGAAGTCGTCCATCAACAAGCGCGTCGTCGCCCCGATCCCCACCAAGGGATTCCGAATCTCATGTGCGATACCCGCGGCCACCTGCCCCAGCGTGGCCAGGCGCTCGGCGCGGCTCAATCGCACCTGCATCTGATCCAGCGCCGTCACGTCGATATTGAACCCTTGATAGTGAACGGGCTCGCCGGGCTGGTGCGCGAGCGGAATGCGTCGGCTCAACACCTTGCGCACCGAGCCGTCCTGCTGCAGAAACCGAAATACGGTTTCGTAGGGCCGTCCCGCTTCGACCGCCTTGGCAAACTCGGTGAGCACACGGTCTCGGTCCTCCGGGTGGATGGCGGCGCGAAAGGCGTCCGGATGGCCTCCCTCCGCCTCCAAGCCGGCCAGCTCTTGATTGTAGCGATTGCTGAAGGTAATCGCGAACCCAGTCGTCGTAAAAATACCGAATGGCGCCAGGTCGACCAAACTACGGAACTTCGACTCTGAAGCGGAGAGACTTTCGTTCAACCGACGCTGATCCGCCTCCGACCGCTCCACCGTCGCCACGTGCGTGCGAATCTGCTCGCTCATGGTATGGACCGCTCGCGCCAGGTTGCCGATCTCGTCTCGACGCGTGGTCGGGGGAAGCGTGGGCACTGCTCCAACGGGAGTACTGCCGACGGCCTTCGCGAGAGTCGCCAACGGCCCGGTGATCGAGCGGGCAATCAATTGCAGCGTGGCGACCATCAGCACCAGCGCCGCACTGCCGCCGCCCAAGATGACCGTGAGCATCGTTTCGCGGTCCCGCGCGAGCCGCTGCACCCGCGCGTTCAACAGCTCAAACCCCAGCCGATGGAAGGCACCCATTTCCTGGCGAATCGCCAGCATCGCCTTACGGCCGCGCCCCTCTTCGATATGTTGTCGGGCCAGCTGCGGACGACCCGCCTTGAAGGCCTCGATCAACGATTCCTTGTCGGCCATCAACGCTTCCACCATGCCGCGTACCTTCACGATCTGCGCGCGCTGATCCTCCAGATTTTGTACCTGCGACTCGAGCGAGGCGCCCACCTGATGAATATGATTTTGGGCCGTTCGGTAGGGCTGCAGATACTTATCCTCGCCCGTGAGCAGAAACCCTCGAAATCCCGTTTCGAGATCGACGACCAGCCGCAGGTACTCCTCGGCCATCCGTTGCGTCACATAGACGTCGTTGAGATCGGTTTCGTCGTCGGAGAAGGTCTGCACACTCTTGTAGGTGAAGATACTCAGCAGGATCAGCGTCAGCATCGGCACGGCCGACGCCAGAAACAGCTTTCGGGCGATCGGCATGTCGCTGAACAGGTGGGTGACGGATCGCATGGGCATCGGGCCGGATCGTAAGCGCCCGCCAAAGACAGAGTCAACACCAATGGGGTCGGGAGTTGTTTTATGAAGGATGTTCTCGCCGCCCTAACTTCCCTTCGGCCGTCCCGGCCCCCGCATGGTCGATTCCATCCCGAATTTTTTCACCATCCGCCGTATCCACGCATCATCGCCAAACGGGCGTCCACGCTGCACGCTGACCCGCACGGCCTCCACGTCGACAGTCGCCTGCGCACGGTTGAGCTGCGCCGACCAATCCCGCGGCCGCTCCACAGGCCACTCGCTGAGCCAGGGGGTCGTCTTTCCGCCGGCCGCATCACGCGCACGCTTCCCCGCGCTCGACCAGAGCCATTCGTCCGCACGCGTGACGAGCTTCGCGCGCACCGCGTTGCGCTCCACATAGCGGGCCACGGTCAGAAAATGCTCGTCCGTCTGAACCGGGAACGACTTGAAGCGCCCCTGATAGACCGGGCCCGTGCCGGACGTCTTATGGGCAGCATGCCACCGTTGCGAGTGGGTCACGGTAATCCAGCGCATGACCTCTGACAGCTCCCCGTCGTGGCGAGGCCACATGAGCAGATGCCAATGGTTCGGCATCAACGCATAGGCTGTGAGCCGAATCCCGGTCTGTTCGTGCGCTTCCGCGAGGATCTGCTCAAAGGCAGCGTAGTCCTGAGGCGATTCGAACAGCGGCAACCGGCCCACTCGGCGATTCAAGATGTGGTAGGCCAAATCTCCAGCGGCAAGTCGAGGTCGTCGTGGCATGGGCTGTTGTACTGCGTGGGATGTGCGGCTGTCAACAAAGGACTCCCGACCCCATAGCCGAGAGTAAGGCGCGCGTCTTGCGGTCCTACTGCCCTTACTGCCCTGGCTCGTCCTCAATCACAGGAGGTTGCCATGCCCGCCACGACATCCGCCACCGCTGACCACGAACTCGACGAGCAGATTCTCCGTCGCCTCAGAGCTCGGCCTTGCCTGCTCTTTTCCGAACTGGCGTCGGCCAACCCCTTCATAACTTGGCAATCGCTCTTCTGCACATTGGGACGCCTGCGTCGAGCCGGGCAGATCGATCTCGTGCCCACGCGCTGGGATTACGAAATCCGGGCCGCCCTGCCAACGCGAATTTCGGGTGAGGCCGCACGTGATGATGAATCGTCCCCCCCACCCATCGCTCCAGCCTGACGATCGATCCCGATGAACGGGAGGAACTACCATGCCCACCGCTGACACGCGCGTGCTGGTCGTTGAAGACGACGAGGCCATTCGACGACTCCTGGGCCTGTATCTCATGGAGGCCGGCCACCGCGTACACCTTGTCGCCGACGTCACCCACGCGTTGGATGAGCTGGCGCACCAACCGTTTGATCTTGTCGTGACCGACTACTCCATGCCGGGCCTTTCCGGCATGGACCTTGTGCAGCGAGTCGCCGACCTCCACCCTGGCCTCCCCGTCATACTCATCTCCGGCGCTCCACCCGAAACCATCGACTGGGCTGCACAGGTGGTCCTGCGGGCAGTCGTCACCAAACCCTTTGCCCGGGAGCGCTTGCTCGGCGTCGTGCGAGACGCGATTGCGCTGCGCCCCGTCATCGAATGAGATATCAGCCGTCCGCTCGAGAGCCCATGCTCGCCTTCGCCTGATGGCAGGATGTTACCGGCACCCTGTCCGAAACCGCTCCGGCACACCCATCATCGGCCGGGTTTCTTTGTCAGAGAAACAGCCCTCTCAGTACAGCATCGGTCGAGATCATGCGCCATTGAAACACTCCCGACCCCATTTATGGGTGCGGTGCGGGATGTGCGGAATCGCACTATTTGAGGCTGCGGCCTCGGCCGATGGTCTCTGCGCGTGCCTCCCAGTGATTACCACTGCTCACGCGCGGGGCATCCCAATTGCTCTTACTACACCAGCAAGCAGTCTGATCACTCCGTTGACGATGGCCGATAGCACAGGACAGGGCGCAAAGGAGGGCACCATGGATTACGTGAAACCACAGGCGGTTGCCGAAAGCATGGTCGCAGTCGGCACCTATAAGCTGGGGACCTCACCCACACATCTCGTGCTGCGCGGCATGCTGGCCGGCGGCTATCTCGCGATTGCCACCAGCATGGCGGTGACCGCAGCCGTGGAAACCGGCTACTGGATCATCGGCGCCCTGCTCTTTCCCATCGGCCTCGCCTTGGCCGTGCTGCTCGGCACCGAGGTCATCACAGGAAGCTTTGCGCTGGTGCCCTGCGCAGCCCTCGCCAATCCGAAGAAAGTACACCTGGGCCGCATCCTCGCCAACTTCGGATGGGTCTTTCTCGGCAACCTATTGGGCTCCACGCTCTACGCGGCGCTCTTTGCGATTTCCATCACGATGGCCGGCGACGTGGCCGTACCCGCCGTCGGCGCGAAGCTGATCGCCATCGCACAAGCGAAGACCACCTACTATGCCGCGCACGGCACAGCCGGCGCGATCACCGTGGTCACGAAAGCCGTGTTGTGCAATTGGATGGTCAGCCTAGCGGTGGTCGCGGCGCTCGCGTCGACCTCCTTCACCGGCAAGCTCATCGCGATCTGGGGGCCCACCGTTTTGTTTTTCTCGCAGGGGTTCGAGCACACCGTGGTCAACATGTTCGTGATCCCCGTGGGAATCTTGTTGGGCGCCGACATCCCCGTCTCGACCTGGTGGATGTGGAACCAAATCCCCGTCACCATCGGCAATTTACTGGGCGGGATGGTCTTCACCGGCTTTGCCCTCTACCTCACGCACCGCGGCGCCGCCTCACCCGCTACGGTCGGGGCACCGGTCCCAACGCTTGTACCCAGTCCCGCGACCCCCGCTGTGCCCCAGACACAGCATTACGTCCCAACGTACTAACGTGCCTCACAGAGCGGCGCAGGCACGTGGATCGGCACAATCATGGCAGTCGTGTATCTCAGACGGTTACGAGGGTGGCGGTTTCTCCTGCTGAACGCCATCCTCGGCCTGTCTCACATCGTCGTCCTCTTTAACGCCGGCTCCTACATTGCGCTGCTTCCGCACGTCGCCGGAGATCTCGGCGGCGTGTTGCCGAGCTTTCTTACCTGGGCACAAACCGATTTCATGGTCGGCCTGGCGTTAGGGTTTCCCGTCGCGCGCTATTTGGCCGGGCGCGTGGGGGAATATCGCCTGCTGATCGGGGCCTTTTTGGTCTACAGCCTCGCCTCGTACCTCTGCGGGGCCAGCGAGACGCTGTCGCAATTTCTGCCTGCGCGCATTGTGCAAGGCATCGTCGGCGGCATCACGCTGCCGCTCGCGCAGTCGCTCCTCCTCAACGAATACCCGAAGAAGTGGAAAGCCATCGCGCTGACCGTGTGGGGGCTCTTTACCGTCACCCCCTTCACCATCGGCATGCCGGTCGGCGGCTATATCGCCTATCTGTTCGGTTGGCGGACGCTCTTCTTTTTCGACTTTGTGCTCACCATGGTCATCGTGGGCACGCTGAGCGCCCTGCTCTGGGGACGCGGCTTTCGCCGCCGCTATGGTCGGTTCGATCTCGTCGGCTTCATGCTGTTGCTGGTGCTGCTCCTCGGCACCCAGACGCTGCTCAACATGGGCAACGACTTCGATTGGCTGGATTCGCCCTTCCTGCAGGCCGTCACCGTCATCATCCTGATCGCGCTCCCCTGCTTCGTCATCTGGGAGCTGAGCGAGCGCCACCCCATCGTGGACATGCGCATCTTCGGCTATCGCAATGTGGTCATCGGCGTGCTCGGCATGACGCTGGGGTTCTTTTCGATCCAGGGCCTGCTCTCGTTGCTGATCGTGCAGATTCAAATGTTGCTCGGCTACTCGTCGAAGTTGGCGGGCCTGGCCCTGCTGCCGCTGATCCTGCTGGGGGCTCCGGCCATCGCCGTGATGCATCTCCTCTGCAAACACTTCGACGCGAGATGGCTGGTGACGCTCAACGCGCTGGGCTTTGCCGCGACGTTCTACTGGATCGGGCTCTATGACGATCCCCATTCGTACGAAGAACTCTTCTGGCCGATGGTGGTGGAGGGGATTTTTCTCGGCTCGTTCTTCACCCCGCTGACGGTGCTGACACTGCACGGACTGACCGGCCCGGCCCTGGCGCGCGCGGCCGAGGTCACCAACTTGTGCCGGATCGCCGCGGGCGCATTCGGCATCACCTTCCAAGGCATCGTCCTGTTTCGCCGCACGCATTTCCATCAGATGCACCTCGCCGACCATTTCGGCGGACGCAACGCGATTTCCTTCGACCCGCTCCGGCAACTGACCGAACGTCTGGCGCACGCAGGGCTGAGTCCCGCGCAGATTGAGGTGAAGCTCGGCGCCCTCATCAAGCAGGAGGCCGCGCTCCTCAGCATGAACGACGCGTTTCTCATCGCCAGCGCACTGTTCCTCGGCATCGCCGCACTGGTGTGGTTGGCCCATCCGACGACCAAACCGCTTCCGCCGAAGGAACCGGCGGAAGAACCGAATTGGGACAGCGAGGCGGAGGCAGAGGAATTGCAGAGTATCCAGACTGTCACGACCTCACCGAGGTGGGAAGGGGCGCCGAACCGATGACGCCCAACAGAGTCGAGAGGCAAATCGGAAGGACGATCGGAAAGACAATCGAGATGAAGATCGAGAAACTCATAGCGCAACGCGCTCCGAACAGAACCGAGCTTGTTGAACGAGCCGAAATGAGAGGCACGGAGCAGCGCAGTGCAAGTGATCGAACAGCAGGTAGACGCAGCTGCGCCATTGGCCGCCGACGCATAGGATGGACGCTCGGTGCAGCCTCGCTCTGCCTCGCTACGAGTTGCGCCTGGATTCCCGAAGGTTCGCCGCCCGCCGAATTCAGCGACCCGCCTGAGCTCACGGAGACGTTGGCGGAAGTCACAGGCCGGCTCAACCATTGGCCGGAAGATCGCTGGTGGGAACAATTCAAGAACGCGGAATTGACCCAGCTGATCGACATGGGCCTCAAAGACAATCCGGGCTTGAAGGTCGCGACCGCGCGCTTACGCGAGGCCGAAGCCGTGGCCAAGGTGGAAGGCGCGCGCCTGTTGCCGTTCCTGGAAGCCGACGCCGAACTCAGCTATGAGCGCATCTCGCAGCACGGCGTGTTCGCCGCGTTAAATCCCAAAGTCGCGGGCGACAAGATCCTCCTGGGCATCATCAATCCGTTCAGCTTCCGCTACGAATTCGATTTTTGGGGGAAGAACCGCGCCACGCTCGAAGCGGCGCTCGGCCATGCGGCGGCGGAAGAAGCCGAGATGGCGGAAGTGCGCTTGCGGCTGACCACCGGCATTGCCCGCGCCTACTTCCGCGGCCAAGCGTTGAAACAGCAATTGACCATCCTGGATAACCTGGTCGGCCTGCAGCGCGATTTGAAGAAACTGGCGGAGGCCAGGCTGCGGTTCGGATTGGACAACGATCAGCCGGTGAAGCTCGCCATCGCGGAATATGAAGCGGCGATCACGCGCCGCACGCGCGTGCGCGACCAGTTGGACGTGCAGCGCTTCCTGCTCGCGCGGTTGGTCGGCAAAGGCCCGGACGAGGGCCATCATTTCTTTGCGAAACCGACCGTGCTGGTGCCGGAATCACTGGCCACGCCCGATCATTTGTCGATCGGCCTCCTCGTCCATCGGCCGGATCTCGCCGCCGCGCTGTATCGCGCCGACGCCGCCGCGCGCATGGTGAAGGTGGCCAAGACGCAATTCTATCCGACGATCGATCTGACGGCCGTCGTAGGCTTCAACGCCCTGACGCTCGCGAAGCACAGCGACAAGCTCGCTAATCTGCTGTTCAGCGGCCAGAGTTTTTCCTACGGCGTGGCCCCCGGCCTGCGTATGCCCTGGTTTGAAGGCGGACGCCTCCGCGGCGAATTGGCGGCCCATCGGGCGGAATACGATGCGGCGGTCGAGCTGTACAACGACACGCTCCTCGACGCCATGCGCGAAGTGGCCGACAGCCTGAGCGCCTGGCAGGCGACGCGCGAGATGATGGCGTCGCACAAGCGCGTGGTCGCCTCACTCGGCGAAGATTGGCGCCTGGCCAAGGTGCGTCTCGCCTCCGGCCTGGACGACGACCGTGAAGTGCTCCGGCACCGCCATCCGATGCTGGAGCAGGAATATGTCTTGCGTGCCTTGGAGAGCGATCAACTGGTCGCCGCGGTTGGGCTGATCGAAGCCCTCGGCGGCGGCTACCACAATCCGGATATCGAGAAACACCCGGCGACACAACCGAAACAGCGCGTGGCCCGCACGTCGCAGAACCCGAGCTAACCCATGACGAACGAACAACCGACTTCCAATCACAACACCATTCCACCCCTCGTGCCCCCGGACGGGGCGGCGCCCCCCGCGCAGGCAACCAGGCCGCCGACGCAGGGCCACCAGGCACAGATGGCGCCGCCGCTGCGGCTGCGTCCCAAAGAGATTCGCGCGCGCCGCAATCGGCGCCTGCTGATCGTGGCGGCCGTCTCGCTGCTCGCCACGGCCGGCTACCTGGCCTACTGGGTGAGCTACGACCGTTTCTGGGTGCGCACCGACAACGCCTACGTCACCGGCAACCTGGTGCCGGTGGCCGCGCAGGCCTCGGGGATCATCACGCAGGTGCTGGCGGAAGAAACACAGTTCGTCAATCGCGGGGATGTCATCGTGCGGTTGGACGAGCACTATGCCTACGCGGCGCTGGGGCGCGCACGGGGACATTTGGGTGAGGAAGTCCGCCGCGTCAACGCCCTGTTTATGACCCGCAAACAGTTGGCGGAAAAATTGGCGGCCCGCACCGCGCGGCTCGACTTGGCACAGCACGACATGGCGCGCTACCGTGCGGCGGTGGCCACCGGGGCCATCTCCAAGCAGATCGTCCAGAACACGGCGGACAAGATCGTCTCGTTGGAAGCCGAGCTGCGCGAGACGCAGGCGGAATTGGATACGCTCGACGCGCAGGTCGGCGGCACCACCGTCATGGCGCATCCGGCGGTGGATCTCGCCAAGCACAAGTTGATCGAGGCCTACCTCGAATACACGCGTCAGCGCATCAAAGCGCCCATCTCCGGCTATGTCGCCAAGCGGAAGGCGCAGGTCGGCGACCGCGTGCAGCCGGGGGCCTCGCTCCTGACGATCGTGCCGCTCGATCACCTGTGGGTCGAAGCGAACCTGCGCGAAACAGAGTTGCAGCATGTGCGGCCGGGACAAGCGGCCATCGTGAACGTGTCCCTGTACGGGTCGAAGCAGACTTTTCACGGCACGGTCGAAGGGCTCGTGCCCGGCAGCGGCAGCGCCTTCGCGTTGTTGCCGCCGGACAATTCGACGGGAAACTTCATCCACATCGTCGAGCGCGTGCCTGTCCGCATTGCGCTGCCCGCGGAGGAGCTGCGCGAACATCCGATTCGGCCGGGGCTCTCGACCTCGACAAAGATCGACATCAGCGGCGAGGGGCAATCCGTCTGGACGTCGTTTGCGACGCCGACGACCGCAGAATACGAAACCGACGTGTACGCGGACGAGTTGCCGGCGGCCGATGCCATCGCCAACGATGTGATCGTGGCGAACCTCGTGGTGGGCGACGCGGACCAGACAGGGTTGGCAGGCACCACGTTCAGCCCGCAGGCGCAGGCCGCAGCCCGTGACGATCGGCGCCAGCCGCAGCAGGCGACTCAGCACATGAATCAGCGCGACCAGCGCGATCAGCGAACTCAGATGGACCAGTTCGATCGCATCGACCGAGTGTCCCCCGGACGCGATGGAGACAGCCCGGACCGACGGGACAGCCGTCTCCCGCAGGATCTGCGCAGCCGCCGCAGCCCGCTCCAGGCCCAGCCCTTTTCGGAACCAACGGGCGTGGGCGACCGTACCAGTGGGTTGTCGCAACCATCACCCGCCACGGGGATGCCGCGCAGAAGCCCCGAGCAATCGGGCACGACAGCCCCCCTGTCGCCGTCGCTCGGCAGCGGCACCGGACTTCCGGGAAGCGAAGGGGGCCGCGGCTCCAGCCAATTCCGGAGCGGCATGGATCGCGAGAGCACGTTCACCAATCGTTTCGAGTCCCGCACACACTAAGCTCTCTGCGGCGGCCGCGGAGGTCGCGGCCGCTATCCCCTCCACTGCCTTGTTCCGATCTACACGTGCAAGGCCCGCAAGATCCACACGGTGGAGGCCCATTGCCATCCGATCGTGCCCCCTGCCGATCACACCTTCGCCTGACTGCCTTTCCTTCGAGACTTCCCACCGTGCGAAAACTTGCACTGTGCTCACCGTGCGAAATCGCTCGTTTTCTCCGCCATCCCCCCAAAAACATGGCCAAAACCGGCGTTTTCGATGGCACCGCGCTTGCTTATCTCTCTGGTATCGAAGACTGGTGCAGAAGGAGACGGCCATGAAATTCGCGATCAATAAAGTCAACAGCACGATGGGCGATCGGGAGTGGGCCTGGATCATCCTCGCAGCCTCCGCGGTGATGCTGTGGAGCACCTGGGGCATCATCTCCTAACGGCAGCGGCCGCAGGATCACGCGGCCGATTCCAGACGTAGACGAATCGAGTCCGGTCTCTCCCACAGGACATCGGACTCGAAGGCAGATAGATGGCCAGCTAGACGGCAGATCCTCCCGACCTAGGTCCGGAGAGAATCGGCGGAAAGCGGGTCGGGAGGCACCTGCCTACAATCGTCAGTCATTCGTTGACCTCCTGTTCGCGACCTTCACCCTGCAGCACCATTCATCGCCCCAGACCTAGGGATTTTCCCAGCCGCTTCCGGTGAGCTTGCTAGTCCCCTCTTCGCCCGCTCATTGATACACTCCGCCGTGTGGTCCCCCATGCATCCACACAACAACCGCGACTCGTACCGCGCCTGTCTCACGCCGATTGTGGGCTGCCCCATCCGATCGCTGCATCGTTCGTCTCCCGCACTCAGGAAGAGATGTACCATGCTTGCATCTCTGAAAAGCACTGGCTAGGCTGCGGCGTCGTCTGCTTATCGGACAGCATGGTCCGCATGACGAGGCAGCGCGCTACCTCGTTGCCCGACGCGCGGCGTCCGGCCGCGGCCGAGGCCACTACCCGGGAACCGTTCCACAGTGACGGAACCGCTTCGCTACCTCTTGCTGGCCGTCCTGGCTCTGGCGCTCTTTGCGCTCGATACCTCGTTACCGCTCGGCATCGCCACCGGCGTGCTCTACGCGGGCGTGGTGCTGCTGACGACCGGAACGACCAATGTTCGAGTTCCCCTCATCGTCACGGCAATCGCGTCGATCCTCATTGTCTTGGGCGCCATCGGAACGCTTTCCCCGCATGTCCCCCTCTGGGTTGGCGTCATCAACCGCACGCTCAGTCTGACCGTCGTCTGGGCTGCCTGGGCGTTTGTGCGGCATCGGCAGGACACAGAAGGCGCCTTGCTCGGGGCCCAAGAGCTGCTCGAACGGCGAGTCCGGCAGCGGACCGAGGACCTGGCGCGAGCCAATGAGTCATTGATGGCGGAAATTACGCAACATCGTGCGACCGAGCAGTCCCTCCGCGCCAGCGAGGCGGCGCTGGAAGCCAGTCAGCAAGACCTGCGCGGTTTGACGGCGCGCCTCTTGGCCGCGCAAGAGGACGAGCGGCGCCGACTGGCGCGCGACCTGCACGACGACATCAATCAACGCCTGGCCATGCTGGTGGTGGAACTGGAAGCGCTCGACCGCGACTATCCCACGGTGCCGGCAGCGCTCGGGTCGCGGCTGCGCTCGCTGCAGGACAACGCCAGCGAATTGTCGGAGGATGTCCGCCGCTTGGCCTATCAGCACCATCCGTCCGTGTTGGATGACTTGGGCTTAGTGGTGGCCCTGCGTCGCCTGACGGATGATGTAGCGCAACGCTCCGGGCTCGCGATCACGTTTACGCCCGAACGCGTGCCGGAGAGGTTGGATCGGGCGATTGCGACCGGCTGCTATCGCATTACGCAGGAATGTCTCACGAACGTGGTGCGCCACGCACGCGCCACCGCGGTGACCGTGGCCGTGCAGGGGGAGCCGGATGCCCTCACGCTCTCCATCACCGACAACGGCGTCGGCTTCGCCCCGCACCCCGCCGAGGGATCGGAGTCGGCCGCGCGGGGGCTCGGCATGGTGAGTATGCAGGAACGGGCGAATGTGCTGGGCGGAACACTGCACGTCCGCTCCGAGCCGGGCCGCGGCACGACCGTCCACCTGCGCATTCCGCGACAAGGGACCCTATGACAAAACCCCGCGTCCTATTGGCCGACGACCACGCCCTCGTGTTGGAAGGCTTCCGCCGCCTCATCGACGACCGCTTTGATGTCGTGGGCACGGCGGAAGACGGACGCGCCGTGCTGGAGGCCGCCGCCAGGCTCCGCCCCGATGTGGTGCTGCTCGATATTTCCATGCCCTTGCTGAATGGGATCGACGCCGCCCGGCAACTCACCAAGCTGCTCCCGGGCCTGAAGGTCATCATGGTGACCATGCACGCGGACGTGGCGTACTTGAATGAAGCCTTCAACGCCGGGGCCTCAGGCTACCTCCTGAAACGGTCCGCCGGGTCCGAATTGGTGCAGGCCATAGAGATGGTCTTGAAGGGGCACTATTACGTCACGCCGCTACTCACGAAAGATCTCGTGGGAACGGCCCGCGGCACCCTGACGCAAGCGACCGTGGAGCAGTCGTCGCTGACGCCGCGCCAACGCGAAGTCTTACAGCTGGTGGCGGAGGGGAAGGCCGTCAAAGAAATCGCCTCGCTGCTGAATATTTCTCCGAAGACGGTGGAGTTCCACAAGTCCCAGATCATGCAACAACTCTCACTGCGGACCACCGCCGAGTTGACCAAATATGCCGTCGCCCACGGCCTGACCACACCGGACTAGCCCGCCGCGCCTCCGCCGCCATCCGCCAAGCCGGGGCCCGTCCCCGCTGGCACCTCTGTGCCTCCTAGGGATCTTCCCAGGTAAACCAGTGCTCTCCCCAGTATCGACCGGAGCGGTCCATCGCTATGCTGCCTACAGAGACGCTGCCTCGCGGGATAATAACGAGCGCATGACTTGCCGATGAAGGATGAAGAAGGAGAGCTATCTCATGAGCAATCTGTCCTCTAATACCAAACGATCTGGATCTTCACACAATAGTCTGACCGCGACGCAAGCCCATACAACCCCATCAATGGAATCGATGCGGCCGCCGCCGAAACGGGATCACGACAGGCCCGCCGGCGCAGAGCCGAGCACGCGCCCCGTTTCAGGCGGAGGACGGGGTGTCTCGGAACCATTTTCCTGCGCGCACTGCGGAGGCGAACGTTATTACCTCGTGCTCCACGCGGAAGCCTTGACGAACAAGGGTGGCCTTCGGCTGACGTGCAGCACCTGCCAGACATCCCACGCGCTCTACGACAACCATCATTAAGGCTGGCAGAGTGACGATCGGCCCATGCGCGCACAAACCGAACCGACCGGAATGCGCGGCAGGCTAAGAATGGCGAGTGTCCGACTCTGATTCTTGAAACACTTAGGGTGCAATTGCTATGTTGACGATTCGTTCACCGGCCATCGATCCGCACAGGGTACGGTCGATTCTGCACCGGGAGCCCCGGATGATTTCAGCGCCACCACCGGCGCAGACGCGTCGCCCCTCACGTTGTCTGCTCGCCTGGCGGCAGCCAAGGCCCCCGCACCGCCTGCACCATGTGTGACTGTTGAGCTCCCCCCACCGACAGGGGCTCCTCTCACGGAATGACCAACCGTTTCTCGAATCCGAATCTGTTTCATTCATCTTTGCAGATACGGTACAGTCAAAACACTACGGTTCCGCGCCAGCTCTCCGCAGGGAATCACACCGATCTTCCGTGCCACTCATGAAGCGTAGAGCGTGCGGCACCCCGACACCGATTGCCAGTGGTGAGGCCATCCATCACGGTCTCGCTTGAGTCGCCGGAGAAAAAAGGACGTCGCTCATGGTTCCACATCGCATGCGCTTGTACCGCTCCACACCGCAGTGGCTGTTGCCTACTACAGTCCTCTCGCTCGCCGCCTGTCTGTGGATGGCCGACGGGCTGACGGCCGTCGAGCCTGCGGCCGCAGCAGCGCCCGCCGCGCAGACCGCGGTGTACGACATGCAGCGGGTGCTGGACCTCGCGCTGGAGCGCAATCCGAGCATCGTCGGCGCGCAGGGCACACTGGAGCAGCAGCGCGGCAATCAACTCGTGGCCGGCGCCTATCCCAACCCCATCGTGGGCGGACAAGGCGGTCGCGGCTCACTGCGTGATCCGTCCAACGGGTTTTCCATGACGGAATATTCCGTGTCCGTCGGGCAGCCGCTCGAATGGCCCGGCAAACGGAGCGCGCGGCAAAAGGCAGCCGACGCGGGAGTGGCGGGCGCCGGAGCAGGCCTCTCTGAAACGCGACTGAATCTGATTGCCGACGTGAAGACGGCCTTCTTCGACCTGCTGTTCGCGCAGCAACAGGCGCAATTGTCGCAACAAAATCTCGTCACGATTGAAGAGGTGCGCCGCATCGTCGCCACGCGCGTGCGCCTCGGCGAAGCGCCGCAATTCGAGGTCGTCAAAGCGGACGTGGAAGTGTTGAAGGCGAAGCAAGTCGTCACGCGAACGGAGAATCTGGTCCGCGCCATGCGCGTGGCCCTGGATACGCTGACGGCCGGGGCACTCGGGCGCGATTACGCAGTGGCAGGCGCTTTTCAAGCCTTCCCCGCCGCGCTTTCCGTCGACACCCTGGCGGGGCGCGCGGTGGAACAGCACCCCAGCCTCAGCCGCCTGACGAAGCAAGTCGAGCAGGCCGAATCGACGACGGAGTTTCATCGCCAAGCGCGGATGCCGGATGTGACCATTCAAGGGTCCTATTGGCGGGAAATCGGTCGCGAGGCCGTCACGGCCAACCTGAGCCTGCCCATTCCCCTCTGGTACCAACGCCAAGGCGAAATCGCGGCGTCGCTCGGCGTCCGTCGGAAGGAAGAGGCGGAGTTGTTTCGCGCGCGCAATGAGCTGTTGCGGGCCGTGAACCAGCACTTTCAAGACGCGCAGGCCACCGCGCACATGATCGACGTCTTTGAACAGGGGCTCCTGAAGCAGACGGACGAAGCGCTCCGCATCGCACAGTTTAGTTTCCGCCAAGGCGCGTCGAGCCTCTTGGAGGTGCTGGATGCGCAGCGTGTGCAGCGCCAAGTGCTGCTGGATTATGCTCAAGCCCGGTACGAATTGGCTGTGGCCCTCACACGATTGGAGCGCGCCGTTGGAGGGACGCTGTAATACCATGACGATCCTCGGCCCCATTCGCTGGTTCCAATCATCAGACAGCTGCGCTCGGACCGCGCGGCGGTCGGCTCAGTCCCGCAGGCTCGCACTCTGCTTTATCGTCAGCCTGCTGGGACTATCCACCGCCTGCACGCGAAGTCCGGAGTCGCCGTCCGATGCAGCCTCGACCGGATCGACACCAACGGCGCCACCCGCTGCCGCGGCACCGCCATCGCCACCTTCAAACGCGCCGGTGGTCGTGACCCTCAGCGAGCAGAAACTGCAGCGCGCCGGTATCGTCGCCGAACCGGCCGCCCGTGCGGAATTTCGGTCGACGCGCGATTTCCCCGGCACGGTCGAACCGAACCAACATGCGCTGGCCGACATCACCGCGCTGGTGCGCGGCCGCGTCATCGACGTGTACGGCGACCTCGGCAAACAAGTGGCCTCGGGCGAGATTTTGGCCGTGCTGTACAGCAGCGACCTGGGCATGGCGCAGTCTTCCTACATGAAGGCGAAGGCCCGGCTGTTCGTCGCGGAGCGGGCTTCGCAGCGCGCCCAGGCGTTGTTGCAGGAAAAAGTCATCGGCATTGCGGAAGCGCAACGCCGCGAGGGCGACATGATCAGCGCGCGCGCCGACGAGCGCGAAGCGCGCGACCGCCTGAAGCTGCTCGGCATGACCGACGACATCATCAAGAGTTTGGATCGCGACCAGCAGATCAAATCATACATCCCGATCGTGTCGCCGTTTGCCGGGCGCATCATCGCGCGGGACCTCACGAAGGGCGAAGTGGTGGAGACGACGGCGCGCCTCTTCCAAGTGGCCGACCTCTCGCAAGTGTGGGTGACGGCCAACATTCCCGAGCGCGACATTCCGTTCATTCATTCGGATCAGCACGGCCACACGCAAAAGGTCGACGTGCACGTGAAGGCGTATCCGGACCGCGTGTTTCCCGGCACGATCACCTACGTCGGCGACGTGCTCGACCCCGCCACCCGCACCATGCGCCTGCGGATCGAGCTGCCGAATGAGGACGGCAAGCTGAAACCGCAAATGTTCGCCACCGTGCGCGTGTACGGCGAAGGGGAATCGGAGCGGCTGACGCTGCCGGAAGGCGCGATCCAGCGGGATCGCGAGCGACAATTCGTCTTCATTCAGCGCGACGCCCAGACCTTCGAACTGCGCGACGTGCAAACGGGCGACTCCAACGGACAGCGCGTCACCATTATGAGCGGCGTGCAGCCCGGCGATATGGTCGTCACCAAGGGCGCTTTCGTGCTGAAGTCCGAGCTGTTCGGCGGGCAAGGCTGACCCATGCTGTCCACGCTGGTGTCCTTCTCGCTCCGCCAAGGCATTTTGGTGATCGTGCTCGCCTGCATGCTGATCGCGGGCGGCGTCTATGCCTTTCTCACGATTCCCATCGACGCGTTCCCGGATGTCACGACCGTGCTCGTCCAAGTCGTCACCAAAGCGCCGGGCCTCTCGCCCGCTGAAGTTGAGCGCTCCGTCACCTTTCCCATGGAGTTGCAACTGACGGGTGCGCCCGGCTTGGTCGAGGTGCGCTCGATGTCGAAAGTCGGCCTCTCGATGATCGACGTGCTGTTCCGCGATGACGTGGACATCAACTTGGCGCGCCAAGTCGTCTTCCAGCGTCTGCTCGAAGTGCAGGCGCTGCTGCCGCCGGACGCTCATCCCGAGCTGGTGCCGAACACCAGCGGGCTCAGCGAAGTCTTTCAGTATTATCTCGAAGGGCCGACCGACCGCGATCCCGGCCGCGTGCTCTCCGCCGACGAATTGATGGCGCGCCGAACGCTCCAGGATTGGGTGATTCGTCCGCTGCTGAAGGGCACGCCGGACGTGGTGGATGTGAACGCCGTCGGCGGCTTCGTGAAGCAGTATCAGGTCATCGTCGACCCGGGGCTCCTGCGCAAATACGAGTTGGCGCTCCACGAAGTCTTCGACGCGGTGGCCCAAAACAACGCGAACGCGGGCGGCGACATTCTGGAGAAACACGCGGAGAAATATATCGTCCGCGGCGTCGGCCTGATCAAAACGGTGGAAGACATCGAATCCATCGTGGTGAAGCAAGTCTCGGGCACGCCGATTTACGTGCGCGATGTGGCCGACGTGCGGATCGGCCACGCGGTGCGACACGGCGCGGTCGTCGTCGACGGCCGACACGAGGCGGTGGCCGGCATGGTGCTCATGCTGCGCGGGGGCAACGCGCGCAACGTCGTCGAGGCGGTGAAAGAGAAGATCGACGAAATCCATCGGCAGGGATTGTTGCCGAACGGCCTGCGCATCATTCCCTTTTACGACCGGCTGGAGTTGATCGCGGCCGCCCTGTCGACCGTCTACAAGGCGCTGCTGGAAGGCATCGTCCTCGTCGTGGTCGTGCTGTTCCTGTTTCTCGGCAATGTGCGCAGCGCGCTGGTGGTGACCGCGACGTTGATCGTGACGCCGCTGGCCACCTTCATCGCCATGAACCAATTCGGGCTGACCGCTAACCTCATGTCGCTCGGCGGCTTGGTCATCGCCATCGGCATGATGGTGGACGGCTCGGTGGTGGTGGTGGAAAACGTCTACCGTCTGCTGGCGGACAGCCATGGGCGCCCGACCAATCGATTTACGCTGGTCGTCCAGGCCGTCAAAGAAGTGGGCCAACCGGTCATCTTCGGCATTCTGATCATCATCCTGGTGTTTTTCCCAATCCTGTCGCTGGAGGGCATGGAAGGCAAGATGTTCCATCCCCTCGCCTACACCATCATGATTGCGCTGCTGGTGTCGCTGGTGGTGTCGCTCACGCTCTCGCCGGTGCTCTGCTACTTCGGCCTGCAGCAGGGCAGCGAGGAAGACACGTTTGTGGTGCGTTGGGCCAAGCGAATCTACCGGCCCGCGCTGGCCTGGTCGCTCGCGAATCGTGTGCTGGTGATCGGCATCGCCGTCACGGTGCTGCTGGCCAGCTTGGCGCTCTTTCCGTTCCTCGGCGGCGAGTTCATCCCGATTTTGAACGAGGTCTCGATTACGCCGCAGACCATCCGACTGCCGAGCATTTCACTCCCGCAATCCATCGAGATCGAAAAGGACATGCAGCGCGCCGTCATGGAGTTTCCCGAGGTGCGCTCGGTCGTGTCGAAGATCGGGCGCTCCGAACTCGGCAACGATCCGCAGGAGGCGAACGCGAGCGATCCCATCGTGTCGCTGACGCCGATGGACACCTGGACGACGGCGACCACCAAGGCCGGCCTGGATGACGCCGTGCGCCAACGCTTGCAGCGGGTGCCGGGCGCGTCGTTCCTGCTCAGTCAGCCGATCCAGCAACGCGTGGACGAGCTGGTCTCCGGCGTGCGCTCGGAAGCAACGGTGAAAATTTTAGGCGAAGACTTGACGCTGCTGCGGAGCACAGCGGAAACGATTCAGGGGATTCTCGCCGCCGTGCCGGGCGTGAAGGACGTGCGGACCGAACAACTGTTCGGCCAGGCCTATCTGACGATCGACATCGACCGCCGCAAAATTGCGCGCCACGGCATCAACGTCGCGCAGATCCGCGACATCATCACCACCGCGATCGGCGCCGAACCGGCCACACGCGTGTACGAAGGCCAGCGGCGGTTCGACCTGATCCTGCGCTACCCGGAGCAGTATCGCGACAGCGTCGAGGACATCAGCAACATTTTGGTCTCCACGGCCTCGGGCGCACTGGTGCCCTTGGCGGATTTAGCGACGGTCGCCGTTGAAGAAGGGCCGTCCCTGATCAGTCGCGAAGGATTGCAGCGCCGCATCTACGTCGGCTTCAACACGGCGGGCCGCGATATCCAAAGTATCGTACAGGAAGCGCAAGGCAAGATCGCCGAGCGCATTGCGCTGCCGACGGGCTATCAGATCAAGTGGGGCGGAGCGTTCGAGAACATGCAGCGCGCGATGGCGCGGTTGCAATTGATCGTGCCGCTGACGATCGGGTTGATCTTCCTACTGCTGTTCTCGTCGTTCAACTCGGCGCGCTATGCGGCGCTGATCATTTTGAATTTGCCGTTTGCGCTGATCGGCGGCGTGGTCGCGCTGTTTCTCACCGGAGAATACCTCAGCGTGCCGGCCTCGGTGGGCTTCATCAACCTGTTCGGCGTCGCCGTGCTCAACGGCATCGTGCTCGTGTCGTACATCAACACGCTGCGCGAAGAAGGGATGGACGATCATCAGGCCGTCACGATGGGCTGCCTCCTGCGTCTGCGCCCTGTGTTGACCACCGCGATGGTCGCGCTGCTCGGTCTGGTGCCCCTCGCCTTTTCGCACGGCGTCGGGTCGGAAGTGCAACGACCGCTGGCCGTAGTGGTCATCGGCGGCCTCGTCAGCTCCACCCTACTCACACTGCTGGTGCTGCCCGCCGCCTACGGCTGGTTTGCCCCAGCGCGGCCGACCAGCGAGCAGCCCCTCGCCCCCGTCGACAACCAGGAGCCGGAACACGTCGCCAGCCATTGATGATGCGGCGCTGGTGGTGGGCCGCTACTTTTTCCGGTAGACGTTCAGACCGATTTTTTCGAGACGATCCGGTATCGTCACGTTGCCTTCCGTCGACGCGATGATGATCGTCTTCCCCGAGGCCGACGGCCCAAACTCCTTCGACAAGTCCACCTTGATCGTCAACATCGTCCCCTGCACCGACAGCTCCACGTTTTTCATGTGACCGTCCTTTCCGACACAGACAATTCATGTACGAGTACCCTCTCCAGCCCCGCAGTATAGCTGTTGTCTGACATCGCACACACCACTTCCACAAAAAAGACTCCCGACCCTCATGAAGCGACCCCCTTGAAGAGACTTGGACGCTTGCAGTGTGTATCAATGGAATCAGCGATTCTCAGGACTGATAGACCCCCGGCATTACCTTTAAGCCAATTTGGTCGCCTTGAGGGACCCTGCCGTTTAAGAGGAGGGGGATAAATATCTTCCGGCAAGCATCTCGATAGAGCCCTCTCTACTACTAACAAGTTCCTTTCACTCCGTTTGGATAGAGTACGCAATCTATTGATATATAATTGATTTGAACTCCAACATCCAATTAGTGCTAAAAAATTAAACATTAGTAGTTGTTGACATTTTATATAAACTAATTTAAAACATTTTAGTACATTTTAGTATTTTATAAATATGACGCTAGTTATGCCTCCCCCCAATTTCCCTGACAGCCTAAAAAGCCCAGAGCGGCTGAGGAAACTTTTTGAGTTGGGATTTAAACCGGAGTTTCAGCAAACGATCCAGAGCGCCAATGAACGCTATGCCCACTGGGATCGCTTCAGATATCTCCCGATACCAAATGGATTAACTCATGAAGAAGTGTGGATGCTATTGAAGCTTGGCAGACAGGCGAACTTCAAGCAAGCGCCGTTCTCAGACAAGCAAGGGTCGCCATTTTGGTACTGGATACCGGATCCCCTTCAAAGACATCTCCACGACATCGATGTTTGGGCTGGAGGCAACATTGTTTCGGAGCACCCAGACCCATTGCCGGGGAAAGAACAATACATCATCAGATCGCTAATGGATGAGGCGATTGCCTCTAGTCAGCTTGAGGGTGCAGCGACTACTACCAAGAAAGCCAAAGAGCTCCTCCAAACTGGACGAAAACCAAAGGACAGAAGCGAGCAGATGATCCTGAATAATTGGGAAACCATGCAGTTCATTAGAGAAAACAGGAAGGTAAACCTTTCGAAAGAGCTAGTGATCGAAATCCATCAAAAGATTACCGCAGGCACTTTGGATCACCCAGAAGATTCTGGTCGCATCAGGACTACCAATGAAATAGTGGTCGAATACAAAGGGGAGACCGTTCACATACCTCCAGACTTCACAATTCTTCCGGAGAGATTGCAGGCATTCTGCGAATTTGCCAATGAAGATAGTCAGAGCAAATGGATTCATCCTGTCATAAAAGCCGTAATGCTTCATTTTTGGCTAGCTTACGACCACCCCTTCAGCGATGGGAATGGACGAACCGCAAGAGCATTGATGTATTGGTATCTTCTGTCTCGTGACTATCTACTTTTTGAATACTTAGCAATATCGCGATACATACAGCGCTCGCCGGGACAGTACGTCCATGCCTACATACATACAGAAACTGATGAAAATGACCTAACCTATTTTCTCCTCTATAACCTAAGAGCAGCAAAGTTAGCCTGCGAAGAGATCCTAAGTTATATTCGGAGAAAACAGAAAGAACTTGCTGGATTAAGTTATGCCTTAAAAAAATACCCAGGCTTAAATATGCGCCAGCGAAGTCTTCTATCTCATGCCATTCAGCATCCGCATGAGATTTATACATTCGATACACACCGAAGCGCCCACGGGGTTGTATATCAGACAGCCCGTAACGATTTGCTTCAGCTTGCAGATACCGGTTTTCTGAAGAGAGAGAAGCGAGGGAAAGAGTTTGTGTTTATACAGGCTGAAAAGATGATGGATAAACTGAGAAGTGCCGCAAGCTTGTAGGGACGGTTCGTCCCAAACAGACCATGGCTGAAGCGCCTAGAATAATGGGGTCGGGAGTTGTGTTCAAATAACCACTCCCGCCGTGAGCTCCCCCGTCAAGGCGACACTGATCGTCTTCCCCGATGCCAGCGGCAGGTCATTCAGTTCAGCCCGCGTCACGCCAGAACGGATAGTGGGCGGTAAGGATCGCAATGAAGCGATCGCTGTGTATGGGCGCTCTCTTGTGCGCGCCTTTGGGTGGAGATCCTGACGTTGGGCGGAAGAATACCGCGTTAGCCAGAGGAAATCACGGGAGCGACGATGCGCTCCGGGACTCCGCGAGGACGGGCTCTGAAACGCGACGATGATGGAAGTCTTGGGGTGGATGACGGGTTTCGAACCCGCGACCTCCGGATCCACAATCCGGCGCTCTAACCAACTGAGCTACACCCACCACCCGAAGAGAGTTTGCGGGAAGGCTGCTGAAGAGGGCGTATCCTACACAAACGGGTTTGTCGGCTGCAAGCTGTTCGGGGACATTCCTCTGCGCGGGAATATCTGGCTTAGGACGGCAGGCGATCGACCCGGCGAACAGTGCACGCTAGGCGGATCCGCTCGTAGCTCGCTCAGGGGGAAGCGGACGCCTCAATCCCCAAGAAACTTTGGGAGCCCGCTGCCGATGCGCCTCCGCACACCTGCCCTATGCGCTGCGCGCGCAATCCGCTAGGCCTGCGCCACTTGCCGAGCCTCGAACGCGCGGCGCATCTCAGCGAGAATCTGCTCGGCCGCCGAGCGCGGATCGGCCGCGTCGCGAATGGGCCGCCCGATGACTAAATAGTCCGACCCGGCGGCAATCGCCTGGCCCGGCGTTGTGGCGCGCGCATGCTCGCCGATATCGGCGCCGGACGGCCGAATGCCCGGAGTGACGATCACGAGCTGCTCGCCGACGCGCTGCCGGATGGCCTGCGGCTCTTCGCCGGACGCCACCACGCCGTCGCACCCCACTTCCGCCGCCAAGGCCGCGCGCGCGGTGACCAACTCGGCCACCGACAACTGCACGCCCATTTCACGCAGGTCCTGCGAATCGTAATTGGTCAGCACGGTCACGGCCAAAATCTTGAGCGAGGAATTCGGCACCTGGCTCCGGCCCTTCACCGCGGCGGTCAGCGCCTTACGGTTTGCGTGCACGGTCAGAAACTCCACGCCCATCATGGCCACCTGCGACGTGGCCCGGCGGACGGTTTCTTCGATATCCAAAAACTTCAGATCGAGGAAGACGCGCTTTTTCATGTCGCGCAGGCGATGCACAAACCCGGGCCCGGCCGCCGTGAACAGCTCCAGCCCGACCTTCACGAAGGTCACGGCCTCGCCCATGCGATCCAGCAGGCGATAGGCCGCCTCCTCCGACGGCACATCCAACGCCACGATCATCCGATCCCGCACATCCACCGGTAGCCCGATCATCCCTGCCTCCCCGTTCCGCGTCCAATACGCTTCCTTGACCCACTGACAATCGCTATGTTACAAACGCTGCTTCATTCGAGAAGGAGTCTACGCACTATGCCCGTTATTCACAAGTCGACGATCAAGCGCGCGCGTCAAGCTGAAGTGCGCCGTCAGCGCAACCGCACGGCCATCAGCGGCATTCGCGGCCTCATCAAGAAGACGCTCGCGGCCGTGGAACTCAAGCAGACGGAAGACGCGGCCACGGCCTTGAAGAAGGCGACCGCGGCGCTCAGCAAGGCGGCCAACAAGGGCCTGCTGAAGCCCAATACGGTCTCGCGCCGTATCTCCCGCTTGACCCTCCGCGTCAACGCCCTCTCCGCCAAGTAACGTCATCGGACACGGTGCAGGAATCGGCTGAGGTCTCCTCAGTCGATTGCTGTGCTCGTGACCATTTCTCCGAATTCGCCCGCTGCCCCAATCCATCGCGCACCGTTGACGCCTCGTGCCCGTCTCGTGTCGTGTCGTCGCCGTTCCGCTTACTGCTCGCACAGCTGCAGCAACACCAGCTCCAGCACCCGTCGGCCCGAGCCGGACGACGCCCCTTTCAGTTTGGAATCCGATTCCAAAAACAGATCGAAGGCATAGCGGAAATGCGGCTCGGTGAAGCGTCGGGCCCAAGCGCGCACCTTGTTCGGGTCGATGCGGAGCGTCCGCGCCACTTCCCCGTCGCGCCCGCCCTGCCGCGCCGCCTCCATCATTTTCCAGAGCCGCCGATACTGCCAGATCAACGCGCCGAGCACACGCAGGGGCGCTTCGCCCGCTTCCAGGTTTCTGGCCAGAATCGTCAGTGCGCGGCGCGGATCACGGCTGCCGATCGCGGTGGTGAGGTCGAACACCGACGCGCCAGGTTCCACGCCACGCACCGATTCCACATCGTGCGCGGTGGCCGCCGTGCCGGGCGCCACGAGCAGCGCCAACTTTTCCAATTCGCGGCGCACCATCGAGAGGGAATGACCGGCCGACTCGCGCAACAACGCCACGGCCTCCTCCGAGACCTGCACCTGCACCGCACGCGCTTCCTCACGAATCCATCCGGCGAGCGCGGGGCCGATCAGCGGCCCGCAGTCCACCAGCAGGGGCAGCTTCAGCAGCGCCTGCGAAAACTTCAGCCGCTTGTCCAGCTTGCCGGCCACAAAGACGACCGTCGTGGTCGCATGCGGGTCCTTGAGATAGGCCAGCCACCGCTCGCCGTCGCGCGCCGCCACTTTCTCCGCGCGCTTCACCACCACCAGCCGATGCGGTGAGAACACCGACACTTCCTGGGCGCAGGCCAGCATCGTGGCCGTGTCGTGCTCGTCGGCGAAAAACACGTCGCAGTTGAACGTCGCGTCCGCCGTGTCTCCCAACACCCAGGCGGTGACCGCCGCCACCGCGCGCGCGCGCAGCTCGTCCTCTTCGCCCTCGATCAACAGGGCGCAGGGCACCGGCACATCAGCCAACGCTCCGGGTAGGCTGGTGGATTTCAGCATCATGGCCGCTACCGCGCCCCCGCGCCGGGAATGATCGGCACCACTTGCCCGCTCGGCAGATTCACCGGCGGCGTCTTACCCGCCCGCACCTCTTCTAAATACAGCGAGAAGCGCGACGACAAATCGCTGGCGATAAACCGCCCGGCCTGCTCCAGCGCGCGCGTCTGCAACACGCGGTTGAACTGCAGATCGTTCGTCACAAAAAATTCCGACGCGCCTTTGGCCGTTTGCGCCCAGACGATTTTCTTCGTGCGCACGTCCTCCGCCTGCACCATCACAATCGCTTCGACGCGACTTTCCAACGTCTGGAACTGCGAAAAGCTGACGGTCGGAATCAGCAGCGAGATGATCGTGCCTTTCAGCACGTAGTCGGCCGCCTCCTTGCTGTTGACGAGCTCCGCCCCGCTCCCCGCACCGAATTCATGCCGGATATAGTTGCTATACTTAATCTCCAGATTCGGCTCGAACGTGTTGTTGATGAGATTCACGATACTCAGCCGTTTGGGCGGGCCCTCCGCGGCCGCCTTGGCTTGAGCGGACGCGCCGCCGAGCGTCGGCCCCGGACCTTCGACGCCGAATTGATAGCCGCACCCGGCCCCCAACGTCGCCATCAGCAGGCCGCACAGTAGGCACACGAGTGTGGTGCGTCCTCTCCGCTCGCCGTCCGTTGCTCTCGTGTGCGCACTCGTCATAGGTCGACAGATAGATGCGGCAGCGCGCCGCTAGACCACGAAGTTCACCAGCTTCTTCTCGACGTAAATGACCTTCTTCGGCTCCTTGCCCTGCAGCACATCCGACACCTTCGGCTCCTGCCGCGCCGCTGCCAGCACCTCATCTTTGGACGCGCCCGCCGCAATGTCGAGCTTGCCGCGCAATTTGCCGTTCACTTGAATCGGGATCTCGATCCGGTCGCTCACCGTCAGCGCCGGATCGAACGCGGGCCAGGCCTGTTGCCCCACGCTCGGCGCGCCACCCAGCCGCTCCCACAGCTCCTCCGCCAGATGCGGCGCAAACGGCGCGAGCAACTTCACGAACGCCTCCAGCGCCGCGCGCGGCCGCTGCTCCAGCTTGGTCAGCTCGTTCGTGCAGACCATCATCTGCGAGATCGCCGTGTTGAACCGCAGCGCTTCAATATCCTCGGTGACTTTCTTAATGGTTTGATGCAGCATCCGCTGCACCTCCAGCGACGGCTCGGCGCTCACCACCGCCGCGCTCACCCGCCCGTCCTCGTCGATCATCAACCGCCAGGCACGATCCAAAAACCGCGTCACGCCTTCGACACCGCGCGTGCTCCACGGCTTCATCGCCTCCAGCGGCCCCATGAACATTTCGTACAGGCGCACGGCGTCCGCCCCGAACCGTTCGATCATGTCGTCCGGATTGACGACGTTGCCGCGCGACTTGGACATTTTTTGATTGTCCTCACCCAGCACGATGCCCTGGTGCACCAACTTCTTGAACGGCTCCGGCGTGCTGACCACGCCGATGTCGAACAGGACCTTGTGCCAGAACCGCGAGTAGAGCAGGTGCAGCACCGCGTGTTCGCTGCCGCCGATGTAGAGGTCCACCGGCATCCAATACCGCTCCTTCGCCGGGTCGACGAGTTGGCGCGGATTCTTCGGATCGATGAAGCGCAGAAAATACCAACAGGAGCCTGCCCACTGCGGCATCGTATTGGTCTCGCGGCGCGCCGGGCGGCCGGATTGCGGATCCGTCGTGTCCAGCCACGCCGTTAAATTGCCTAGGGGGCTTTCCCCTGTGCCGGAGGGTTTGAAATTGTCGGTTTCGGGCAAGGTCAGCGGCAACTGCTCTTCCGGCAGGGGCCGATGCTCGCCGTCCGTCCAGACGATCGGGAAGGGCTCGCCCCAATAGCGCTGCCGCGCAAACAGCCAATCGCGCAGCTTGTAGTTGATGGTCTTCCGGCCCTTGCCGCGCCCATCCAACCAGGCGGTGATCTTCGGGATGGCCTCGGCGGGCGTCAGCCCGTCGATGCTGAACGTGCCGTCCGCCGTCGACGAATTCACCAGCGTGCCGCGCTCCGTCTCCACGTAAGCGGCCGCCGCGACGTCGCCGCCGCGAATCACCTCGCGAATGGGCAAGGCAAAGGTCTTGGCGAAGGCCCAGTCGCGCTCGTCGTGCGCAGGCACGGCCATGATGGCGCCGGTGCCGTAAGTCATCAAGACGTAGTCGGCGATCCAGATCGGCAAGCGCTCGCCGTTCACCGGATTGACGGCATAGCCGCCGGTAAAAACGCCGGTCTTCTGCTTGTCCAATTCCTGCCGCTGCAGATCGCTCTTGCGCGCCGCCACCTCCCGGTAGGCCGTTACCTCGGCGCGCTGCGCCTCGCTCGTGAGCACGTCCACCAACGGATGCTCCGGGGCCAGCACCATATAGGTCGCGCCGAACAGCGTATCAGGTCTGGTGGTAAAGACCCGTAAGGTGCCGTGGATCGACACCAGGTCGAATTCCACCTCCGCGCCGATAGACCGGCCGATCCAATTTTTCTGCATCTCCAACGTCGACGGCGGCCACTCCACCAGCGACAAATCTTCCAGCAGCCGGTCCGCGTAGGCCGTGATGCGCAGCATCCATTGCCGCATCGGCTTGCGCAGCACCTCGAAGCCGCCGACTTCGCTCTTGCCGTCCTTCACCTCTTCGTTCGCCAGCACCGTGCCCAACGCCGGGCACCAATTGACCGGCACCTCGGCCACGTAGGCCAGGCCGCGCGCGTAGAGTTGCAGGAAGATCCACTGCGTCCACCGATAGTAGTCCGGGTCGGTCGTGCTCAATTCGCGCGACCAATCGTAGGAGAGGCCGACGCGTTTCATCTGGCGCTTGAACGTCGCGATGTTCTGCGCCGTGGTGATCGCCGGGTGCACCCCGGTCTTCACCGCATATTGTTCCGCGGGCAACCCGAACGCGTCCCAGCCCATCGGGTGCAACACGTTGAAGCCCCGCATGCGCTTGTAGCGCGAGACGATATCGGTCGCCGTGTAGCCCTCCAGGTGGCCGACGTGCAGGCCCGCGCCGGAGGGATAGGGAAACATATCGAGGCAGTAGAACTTCGGCTTCGTCGCGTCGTCGCTCGCCGCAAACGGGCGCGCCGCCTCCCAATAGGCTTGCCACTTAGTTTCGATCGCGTGCACGTCGTACGGTCGGCTCATAATGTGTGGGACATTCCGGTTACAGGCTGTGCGGATATTCGCAAAACGGGAAAACTTAGCATAGCCACCCCAGGCCCTCAAGCGAGCGACGGCCGGAGGCGTTCGACCGGGCAATCATGGCGGTTACCGCACAGATCGTCGCAGGCGCGCACGGACGCGGATGATCTACGCGCAGCGGCAGCGGCATCGCGCTATACTCCGACGACAGGTGATCTCCGACACAGGGGTTTCGTTCGCCTGCGACGACCGACAGGACCACCATGGGCTTCTACGCGCAACAGATCTTCCCGCGGGTGATGGACTGGGCCATGCAGCGGCCCGTCTTTCAGGAGGAACGCCGACGCGTGCTGGCCGCGGCATCCGGCGAGGTGTTGGAGCTGGGCTTCGGCACCGGCCTGAACCTACCGCATTATCCGAGCGCGCCGCGCACCATCACGCGCATCGTCACCGCCGACCCCGCGAATGTCCTGCCCGCGCGCGTGGCCGCGCGGATCCGCGCCGCGCCGTTTCCCGTCGAACTCGTCCATCAGACGGCCGAGCGCCTGCCCTTCGAAGACGGGCGCTTCGATTGCGTCGTGAGCACCTGGACGCTCTGCACGATTCCGGATGCGCAGGCGGCGTTGACCGAAGTGCGGCGCGTGCTGAAACCCGGCGGCCTGTTTCTGTTTACCGAACATGGACGGAGCGACGACGCGCAGACCGCCGCCTGGCAGGATCGGCTCACCCCGCTGCAAAAAGTCCTGGCCTGCGGCTGCCATCTCAACCGACGCATCGACCGGCTGGTGATCGAGGCGGGTTTGACGCTTACGCGTTTAGACCGGTTTGTGCTGCCCGGCGTCCCACGCATCGGCGGCGAAATGTATCGCGGCATCGCCACGCCGTAACCGCGGGCGACCGCGGCGCCGAGCTTACGCGCGCAACCGCTCGAACGACTCGATGGACGGGAAGCGGGTGGAGAACTCCGGCGGGAGCTTCGAGCTGGACTTGGCGCGATGGATGACATGCGCCACCCCAAACGCGTGGGCGGCCGCCAGGCAGCCTTCGTCATCATCAATATAGACCGACCGCGCCGGATCGAAGCCGACCAACTGGCGGCAGCGCGGCCAATACTCGCCCCGCATCTTCAGCGCCCCCACTTGAAACGCATCGACGATGCGATCGACCTGTCGATCCAGCCCGGTCTTCGCACATTTGACCGCCACGCCGCCGGCGTGCGCGTTCGTCACGATCGTCAGCCGCAGCCCGCGCCGACGCAGGGCCTGCAAAAACGGCGGCGCGTCCGGCAAAAAGCCGATCAGATAGTCCAGCTCCCGATGGAGCGCCACCACATCTAACCCGACGCGCGCCGTCCAATAGTCGAGGTCCGTCCAGGCCAGTTCGCCCTCCACGGATCGATACATCGTCATCAACTGCGTGCGCGCCGCCTCGAACGCCAGGCCGTGCATCGCCGCATAGCGGCGCGGCAGCTCCTCTTCAAACAGCACATTGTCGAAATTGCGGTCCAGCAACGTGCCGTCCATGTCGAGCAGCACGTCCTGAATCTCGTCCCAGGGCACAGGGTAGTCGGCGGCGGATTGCGGAGAAATGGTCATCCGCACAGTATAAACGAGTCGCGCGACGGCGGCAGCCGCGTTGTGTTTGTCAAAACCGGCGTGGTAGGGTCGCCGCGTGAAGAAATCACGTCCTGCATCCACTCAAACATCGTTACTCATGCCGCCCGGCGCAGGCGGTCCACTGGTCGCCATCGTCGGCCGCCCGAACGTGGGCAAGTCCACGCTCTTCAATCGCATCCTCGGCCATCGCTCCGCGATCGTGGACGACGTGCCGGGCGTGACGCGCGATCGCAACTATGCCGATGCGTCGTTTCGCGGCCGTCCCTTTCGCCTCGTCGACACCGGCGGGCTCGACCCGTCCGCCAAAGAAGGCATGCTCTCGCTGATTCGCCATCAAACGCAGTTGGCGATCGCCGAGGCCGACGTGCTGATTTTCGTGATGGACGGCCGCACCGGCCTGACTGCGCCGGACGAAGCCGTCGTAAAGCTGCTGCGCGGCGTGAACAAACCCGTGGTCTACGTCGTCAACAAGATCGATACAGCCAAGTCCGATCCGCTCGTCTCCGATTTCTATCGCCTCGGCCTCGACCCGCTGTTCGGTATTTCGGCCGAACATGGCCTGGGCGTGGACGATGTGCTGGAAGCCATCCATCCGCATCTGCCGCCGGAGCCGAACGAGGATGGATTGAGCGACGTGCCGCGCATCGCCGTCGTGGGGCGTCCGAACGTCGGCAAGTCCACGCTCGTCAACGCCGTGCTCGGGCAGGAGCGCATGGTCGTCAGCGATATCCCGGGCACCACGCGCGACGCGATCGATTCGCTCGCGACGATCGACGGGCGTCCCTATTTGTTTACGGACACGGCGGGCATCCGGCGACGCGGCCGCATCGAACGCGGGGTAGAAGGGTTCAGCATCGCGCGCTCGTTGCGGGCGCTCGGCCGCTCGGACATCGCCGTGCTGTTGATCGACGCGGTGGAAGGGATCACCGAGCAGGACACGAAAATCGCAGGCCTCATTTTGCGGCAGGGCCGCGCCTGCATCCTGATGGTCAACAAATGGGATTTGCGCGAGCACGATCCGGGCGCGCGGCAGGCGTTCGAGCTCGACGTGCAGCGCCGCTTTGCCTTCCTGCACTGGGCGCCGATTCTGTACGCGTCCGCGCTGCGGCCGCCCTCGTTGCGCTCGCTGTTTCCGCTGATCGATCAGACGAGCGCCGCCTTCACGAACCGCATCGCGACCGGGCCGCTCAACCAGTTTCTCCAGACGCTCATGGAGACGCATCCGCTGCCCGTCAAGAAGGGCAAAATTTCCAAGACCTCGCGCGCGGGCTTCATGACGCAGGTGGCCACAAAGCCGCCGGCCTTCGCCCTCTTCGTGGGACAGCCGCAGAGCCTCACGCCCGCCTATCTGCGGTTTATCGAAAATCGGCTGCGCGGAGAGTTCCCGCTGTCCGGGGCGCCGATCCGAATCCTCGTGCGAAAAAAATAGTGCGGCCCGCCGTCCATATTCGATACAGCTGAATCAAAAAAGATACGTCGCCAAGCCGCACGTGCAGGCGTAGGCCTGCACTCTTTGTAACGACTTCTTCACCGCTCTCTGCGCACAACAAACGGTTTGCGCATGTAGACTGGGCAATCGTCACGCCCTCGGGAATGGTCTGAATCTTGCTGCATTCCTCCCTGTCGTGAAGCCTGTGCGTCGACCCCTCCCAACAAAAGGTGAGGCCCATGCAACCAATCGATCACGTCCATCACGAGAGCGGAGACGCGGCGCCGCGCAGGCCCATCCAGGATGACTCGACGGATCTCGGCCTGTTGGTGCTGCTCTCGACGACGCGCACCGTCGTGCAGAGCAACGAGCGGGCGAAGGCGCTGCTGGAACAGCTGCGCCACCTCCAGACCGTCTCGGACGATGCCGCAACCACGCCGTCCGACTTGCCCCTGTCCATCCGCAACGTCTGCGACGAAGCCCATCAAACCCTGAGCGACCGCAGCGAACAGAACGATTGGCAACCCTTCGAGGTCTCGCGGTTGGTCGGCCACGCGAACAAAGCCATGCTGGTGCGCGCCTTTGTGTTTCCCTCACGCGCGTCACTCACCAGCACGCGCATTCTCGTCACACTGCAACCCCACGCGCCCGTGTAACACCGGCCTTTTCGTTGACAGCCTCTGACCCGCGTGTTATCGCCTAGTCTGTCCATTCACGCGAGGAGTCTGCGCCGTGACACTCCATTCGACACATTGCCCGTCCGTTCTCCAGACGTTCCGCCTGATCGCCGTGCGCCTATGCGTCGCGACCCTGCTCTGCGGCGCATCCGCGTTGTCGGCCGCAGCCCAAGAGCCGCCGCTGCAGCCGGAGCCAGGCGCACAGACCACGTCGGAACCGGGAGACACCGCAGCCACAACCGACACGACAGCGCCGCAAACATCCGACAATCCCACAAACAGCGACTCCTCGACTGACACGCCTGCAACATCTGCTCCCGTTGCACCAGCCGTGCGCCTCTCTCCAAGCGGCCATATCGCCGGACACATTTGGCGCATGAGTCCGGGGCTGGTGTTTTTGCGCACGCCGATCGGGCTGCTGACGCTCTCGTGCAAGACCTGCCTGCGCGACCTGAAGGGAAATCCAACCATCACCATTGATGTGCATGGCGCGGACGGCGCCGTGACGGTCACGCCGCATGGCGGCGGCCGTGCCCCGCAGACCTATCTCTGGGGGCCGTTGCCGACCGGAACATCCGGGCGCACCGGGTCGCTCACACGATGGACACCGGACGGCGAACAGCACTTCACGACGGATCGCGTCGCGGCGCGGCTGGCCGGGATCCCGGCCGGACAATCCGTCACGCTGGATGCCGCCAACGGCGCCATCACCGGCGTGCACGACCTGCACGTGGACCTGCAAATCAGCCAGCTTCCCGCGCCGGGCGCAGCGACAGAATTTCACATGAGCGGCCCGGTCACCAAGGTCAAGAACGGCTACGTCCACGTGCAAACGCATCTCGGCGACATTCCCGTCTCGGCAAAGCTGGGACTCTGCGCCGCGAAGAATCAATGCCAGGTGAAAGCCGGCGATCAGCTCTCCGTCACCGTGCGTGAGTCGGCCGCGGCCATTGACCTGACAGCAGGCGGCGCGAGCGCCCCGACCACACGCCTCCTGCTCGGCAAGCTGAGCTACACGGGACCGGACAAGCAATCCCTCTCGCTCTGGACGCCGACCGGTCACACCACCGTCCCGGCGGAACGCGGACGCGGCTCGCTGGCGAGTCTGAAAGAGGGCGCGCCGATCATCGTCGAACTCGACGGCGCCGGAGCCGTACGCGAGATTCGGAAGGGCAACTAGGACTCAGCACACCACCGCGCCGACGACGCCGCGCGACCTTGACACCCTCCGGAGCCGCTCCGTAGACTGCCGCGTCTCATGTTGTGGCGTCACCTCAACCCCTTCGCAGCGCCCTCGGCTCCAGCGGCTCAGCCGCCGACGGAGCCCTGCGCCGCCGATCCGCGCCGCGCCCCCTTCGATCAGCTCTACCGCGACCATGTCGACCGCATTTATCGTTACGCGCACCGACTCTGCGGCGAGCCGGAAGCGGCGAAAGACATCGTCCAAGATACCTTTCTCAACGCCTATCGCGCCTTCGAGCGGTTTCGCGGCGACGCGCAGGTGTCTACCTGGCTCTACACGATTGCCTCGCACGCCTGCACGCGCATGCGACGGCGGCGTAAGGGCGAGCCGCAGCAGTCGCAATGCCTCTCCCTGGAATCCTTCGCGCCGATGACGGACGGCGAGCTGCGCCTCCAAATTCCCGTGGAAGGACTCTCGCCGCACGAGGCGCTGGAGAATAAGGAACTGCGACAGGCACTCGATCAGGCCATCGGCAAACTGCCGCCGCCATACCGCAAGGTGTTGATCCTTCGCGACATGGAAGGGTTGAGCGCCAAGGAAGTCGGCACGATCATGCGCCTGCAGGAGCGGGCCGTAAAATCTCGCCTGCATCGTGCGCGACTCTTCGTGCGCCGGGAGCTCAGCGCCAAGGGGATGGGCGCCCCGCTGGATGCGCATGCGCATGACGCCGAGGGCAAGCCCGTCCACACTGCTGCCTCATCGACCGCCGCAAAGGGCCAGCTCGCATGACTGTACGGCGACGCACCAAATCAGTGCATGGCACACCGCGAACCCCGCGAGGGCCTAATCCCCTCTCGGCCACCTACTGCAAGACGTTGCTGCAGCGCCTGTCCGATTATCTGGACGACGATCTTCCCACCGACGTCTGCCAACAGATCCGCGTGCACCTGGGCGCCTGCCCGAACTGCGAGCGCTTTGCCGCCACGCTCCGCCAGTCCATCCTGCTTTGTCGACATGCCGCGCCGACCGCATTGTCGGAGTCCGAGAAGGACTCGCTGCACCAGACCATCCTGCGCAAGTCCCGCTGAGCACGTTCGCGTCCGTTGACGTTTTCCCGGCTGAGACGCGCGTCTTATCCAGCGAGGACGTTTGTTCGGCGCGACCACGCGGGTGATAGAATGCGGTGGGGTGACGCCCTGTGCGCACACAAGGGAGCAATATGACCGAGCAGGACCAATCGTCTGACGAAGAACGAGTGATTTGGGAAGGGCGCACGTCCTGGATGGATCACGCGCTCCTGTACCTCTTGATGGCCGTGGCGTTGGTGCGCGCGGCTGTGGCGGCGCAATCGGGCGAATGGACCGCGGCCCTCCTCTACACAATGGCGGTCTCGACGTTTCTCGGCGTGGCCGCCTGGTTTCACTACAGCCTGCGCTATCGCCTGACCTCGACGCGTGTGCAGATTCTGTCCGGCTGGTCCGGCCAAGTCTCGCATGAGATGTGGCTGAAGGATATTTCCGACGTCACGCTGAAGTACGAACCGCTGAATCGTTGGTTCGATCTCGGCGCGCTGGAATTGGCCTCCCGTTCGACCGAAGACTGCTATACGATCCGCGGTATCCCGCAGGCCGAGCAGGTGCAAGCGCAGCTGCTCCGCTGGATTCGCGCGCATCGCAGTCCCTGGGAGCCGGTCGTCGTCCGCGGCGCCGACCCCACATCGCGAGATCCTCGCCATGCGCAGTAGCCGCGCGGGCGCGATCCGCTCCAGTGCGAGCCGCCTCGGAGTCTTCGTCGCCCTCGCCCTGCCGCTCGCGGCGCTCTCCCTGCTCACCGCGCAGATCCCCACGACGGCCGCCCCCACCGGCGATCCGGATCGTGGGCACGTCGTCTACGATCAATACTGCGCCGGGTGCCACGGGGCCACCGGCCGCGGCGACGGCCCGGCTGCGCTCGCACTGTCTCCACGCCCCGCCAGTTTGATCTCCGCAGCCACGTCCGCCAAGTCCGACAAGGAACTCCTGCAGACGATCGCCAACGGCAAGCCGCGCACCGCGATGCAAGCGTGGACGGGCACACTCACGCCGGAAGAGCAGCGCGACGTGCTCGCGTACATTCGCAGCCTCGTGCGATTTGTCCCCTCGCTGCCTACGCCGCCGTCGCGCTAACCGCTGCGCCCGCATCCTGTTCGACGCAACCCCCTTTTCCCCTTCCAAAGGCGCATGGTAGATTGCCCGGTCGGACGCCGACAGGGCACGCGTTCGATCCTGTCCTTTTGACGGTCACACGAGGTAGTCATGACTATGGTGCATACACGCCGGAACTATTCGGCGTTCTTTCTGATCGGCGCACTTGCGGGCAGCGCCCTCTGTTCGATCGGGCTCGGCGATGCGGCCTGGGCCGCCAAGCGCACGGCGCCCGCGCGTCCGTCGACCGCGGCACAGACCGCCGTGCAGTATGTCGAGGCGATGGGCCATGCCGATACGGCGCGCCTCCAGCAGCTCGACTTTGCCTGTCTCTACCGCGCGCGCGCCGCGCAGGGCAACGCTGCGGCGGGACCCTCCTGCATCGATCAACTGGCCACCGCGCATGCGCCCGCCCTCGTGCGCACCAGCGACGGCGTGCTCACCATGTGGCCCGGACACGGCCGCACCGTCTTCTTTTCCAAGCCACTCGGTGAATATGTCGGCTCGACCTTTGTGATGGATGTGTTGGGGCAGTCGCCGCCGGGAAGCGGCTTCGACGTGCAGGCGCTCGACGAACGGACGCTGCCGCAGGCCTCGTTCCCCTCCGCCGACGGCAAGACCACGGTCGCGGCGGCCACCACACTCGTCCGCCTCACCATTACGTATAAGGATCCGCTGGCCTCCCCGCTGGCCTATGCACCCGGGACCTATCAATGGGCGAGCACCGTTCCGCGCCCCCGCGTCGCGATCCGCTCGCTCGTCTTGCAGCTGCCCGTCGTCACCGGCCTGAAGAAGCACGGCTATCCGAGCGACAGTGCGGTGATCAACCTACCGGTCGCCGTCGGCGGCCGCACGGCCGCCGGACTCCAGCAGGCGATTCCGTTTGTAACCGAGACCAGCCGCGTGACCGAGGATTCGCTGGTGGCCTGGAAGGCCGACGACATGCCGGGCGTGTTGCTCGCCGCCGTCGCGCGCGCCGTGCTGTTTCCCGACCTTGAAGATCGGATGAGTCTGTTCAATCGCGTATTATTGATCGATCCGCGGCAGCCGGAAGCCCTCGGCGCCGTCGGCAGCGAACTCTACGGCAAGCTGCTCACGACCGGCGATGCGGCCATCCCGCACCTGACCAAGGATCAGACGTTGACGCGTCGACTCGCCGAACTGTCCTGGAACGTGTACGCGCAGACGACACGGACGGACCTGTCGCTCGGCATGGAAATGGGCGGCTTCACCGCTCCGACCGCCGCCGACTTTTTGTACCGCATGATTCCGGCGATGGACATGCTGGCGCAGGTGCGGCCGCGCAATATGGATAATCGGCTCAACCTCGGCATCGCTTACCGCTGGAACAACGATCAGCAAAAGAGCATCGCCACGCACCAGGCGGTCGTGCGGGACATGGCCGAGGCGCGGCCCGACCAACGGGCGCGGGCGCTGGTGGAATTGGCCTGGTCGCGCATCAGCAAGGTGGCCTGGAACCGCATCATGGACGACCGCGACATCCAGCTCGCCTACGACAACGCGAAGGAGGCGGCCGAGCTGGCCGGCGATCCGCTCGAAAAATCTCTGGCACTCTATGCCATGGCGTTCAGCCAACTCTTCATGCCGAACCGCGATCCCAAGCAGATGCTCCAGCATCTGACGGAGTCGAAGCAGTGGTTCGAGCAGGCGCCCGGAACCAATCCGGTGGCCTGGCGATTCATGCTGGAGCGCGAGACGCTCCGCGCGCTGCTGGATGCCGACCCCACGTTCCAACCGCTATTGGCCGCGTCGGGCATGCAAGCTGCGCGAACGGCCGAAGAATCGCTCGAACGACCGGAGGTCCGAACACCATGACGACCGCACGCGGCTACGCCGCTCAATCCGCAACCAGTCCGTTGGCGCCGTTTTCATTTTCACGCCGCGATGTCGGCCGCAACGATATCTCGATCCAGATCCGCTATTGCGGCATCTGTCATTCGGATGTCCACCAAGCGCGCGACGAGTGGGGCGGCGCGATTTTTCCCATGGTACCGGGGCATGAAATCGTCGGCACCGTGGAACGAGTCGGGCGCGCCGTCAAGCAATTCAAGGTCGGCCAACTTGTGGGCGTCGGCTGCTTTGTCGATTCCTGCCGTACCTGTGCGAGCTGTAAGCGGGGGGAAGAACAATACTGCGACGGCCACCTGGCCTTCACCTACAACGGCACCGAGCGCGACGGAACGACGCCCACGTACGGCGGCTACTCGACCTCCATCGTCGTCGACCAACGGTATGTGCTGAAGATCCCCAAACAGCTGCGTCCCGAAGAGGCAGCTCCGCTCCTCTGCGCAGGCATTACCACGTACTCGCCGTTGCGGCAATGGCGCGTCGGGAAAGGCCATCGTCTCGCCGTGGTCGGACTGGGTGGATTAGGGCATATGGCGATCAAGATCGGGAAGGCGCTCGGGGCGCACGTGACGGTCCTGAGCCATTCGGAGAACAAACAGGCCGACGCGAAACGGCTGGGGGCCAAAGATTTCCGCGTCACCGCGCAACCGGACGCGCTCAAGGCCCTCGCCGGGCAGTTTGATTTTATTCTCGATACCGTCTCCGCGCCGCACGACTTGAATGCGTATTTGGAGATGCTCAAGACCGACGGCACCATGATCCTGGTCGGCGCACCGGACAAACCGACCCCGCTCGGGGCCTTTCCCCTGATCATGAAGCGGCGCCGACTGGTCGGCTCCTTGATCGGCGGCATCAAGGAAACGCAGGAGATGCTCAATTTTTGCGCCAAACACAAATTCGGCGCGGATGTCGAAGTCATTCCGATTCAACAGGTGAACGAGGCGTACGACCGGTTGGTCCGCGGCGATGTCCGCTATCGGTTTGTCATCGACCTCGGCACGCTCGCGTAGCGCGGCAGACCGTTACCGATCCGACTCCTGGGCGCGGAATCGCAGATAGATCGTCTGCGTCTGGTCAGCCGTGACACGCAGGCGACGCACCTGCGGCCGATCCTCCCCGCGCCGCCCCAGCACGTCATAGGTCCCGGGCGGCAAGTCGACGAACACCCAGGGCCCCGTCACCTGCTCGGCGGGAATCGACAGGGTCACGGCGCCGTCCGTCTGCACAAACTCCACATCGACATGCGCGAGAAACGGCTTCCCGCCGGCGGTGAGCACCACCTTCACGGGAAACGGCGGATAGCTCGCCTGCCGTTCCGCCATCCCAATCCCCGTGCTGAAATAGCGAATCCCACCGGCGCGATACACGGGTACGTATTCCGTTCGCCGATCCCCATCGGCTTCGATCACCAGCTCTAACGCCTCACCCGACGGGAGCCACCGCGCCTGCGGTACGCCGCTGTCCGCGCGCAGATCCGGGGACGCCCCCACCACACCCGCGCAGCCCAGCAGCATCGCCACGGCAGACAGGATGATCCGTTGTCGCGTCATCGGCCGCTCCTTTCTACTGCGCGGCACCGACCTCGGCGTCTCTTCACCAGTGTTTCCAAATCTCTTCGTCGTACTTCCTACCCCTTCGCCGTCATGGCCGCAACCTGCTTGAAGTAGGTCGCGAAGGCGCGCATGCCGCCGGACGCCTGCCGCCAATCAAAATGTTCGTTCGGCGCGTGGTAGCCATGCTCCGGAAGGCTGAGACCCAAAAACAGAATCGGCGTCTTCCACGCCTGCTCCATGCTGACGACGGCGCCGATGGAGCCGCCTTCGCGCGTGAACGCCGGCGCCTTTCCAAACCCCGCGCGAATTGCGGCTTGCACCGCCTCGATGTACAGCCCATCCGACACGCCGCGAAAGGGATGCAGCATGCCGTCCGCTTCGACCGTGATGGATGGGTTCAGTTTTTTCACGTAGCGCTTGAAGAGGGTGAATATTTCTTCCGGCGTTTGATTCGGCACCAGGCGCATGCTGCACTTGAGCTCGCCCTTCCAGGGCACGACCGTCTTCACCCCGGGGCCGTGGTAGCCGCCGGTAAGACCGTGCACTTCAAACGTCGGCTTGGCCCAGATGCGTGTCATCACCTCGGCGGCCTTCTTCGTGCGAAGGCTGGTGAATCCATAGGCGTCCATGAAACGATCGACGCGGAAGCCGGACTTCAGAAAACTCTTCACTTCTTTCGCCGTCGGCGCGACGACCTTCCGCCCGAACCCGGGAATTTTGACTCGGCCGGTTTTCGCGTCGACGCAGGCGGCCGCAACTTCCGCCAGCTCCGCCAGCGGATTGCGCGCGGCGCCGCCCGTCACACCGGAATGCGCATCTTTCGTCCCGGTCTGCAGTCCGCAGCGCACAGCGAGCAGCCCGCGGAGGCCCACCGCAATGGCCGGCTGCTCATTGGAAATCCAAATGGTGTCGGAGATGACGACCGAATCGGGGCGTGGAATAGCCGTGCGGTCGGCCAGGGCCGCGGCAAAGTTGGGACTGCCGATCTCCTCCTCACATTCCCAGAGAAAGCGAATGTTGAGCGACACACCCTGATCGATCGCATATTTGGCGGCCAGCATGGCCGTGAGCGCCGGTCCCTTGTCGTCCGTCGCGCCGCGTCCGTGGTACACCCCGTCGTCCTTTCGAAAGGCAAAGGGGTCCTGCCGCCATTCGGGCTCCTGCGCCGGTTGCACATCCAAGTGGTTGTAGATCGTCACCGTCGGATGCTGCGCGCCGGTCGTCCACCCGCCCGACACCAGCGGATGCCCGCCCGTTTCCACCACCTTCGCGTCCGCGCCATGGGCGCGCAACAGCTGCGCACCGAATTCAGCCATCCGCCGCACATCCTGCGCGCGCGCCGGGTCCATGCTGACGGATGGAATTTCCACCATCTGCCCCAACGTATCCTCGAATCGCGCTCGCTGCTCGGCGATGTATTGCGTCACCTGACGGTCATACTCACTCATGGGTATCTCTCCTTACGGAACTCAGATGCGGTGCAGAGCGGATGGACGACAGCAGCCTGTCGGTTGCGGCGCATTATAGCGACCGGGCGCGCGCGGATGAAGCGGAGAAGCGCGGTTTCTGCTGCACAATCGGACCGCTTTGTTACAATGCGTCCATGGTTGCCCCCGACACATGGCCAGTCCTGCGAGCCCTCGTGCTGACGAGCATCGTCGGCCTCGCGCTGGATCCATACCCCGCAGCCGCGCAAACCGGCGAGCCGACGCCAGTGGCCGAGCTCCGTGAATACCCCGACCGCTACCATCTGCATCAAGTTCTGCTCCAGGGCCGGGCGCGCGACGTGCGCGCGTTCGATCCCTACAAGATCCCGGCCGGCACGGTCTGTTACGGCGCCTATTCGTTCCTGCTCGAAGACGAGACCGGCACCATGCCCGTGATCGTCATGGGCGTCTGCGGCGTGCCGGTCGTCAAGGATCCGGACGTCGACGACGGCGACACCATCGCTGTCCAGGTCACCGTGCATGAACCGGGCAAAGGCACGTTTTTTCTGACGCTCGACGGCCGCCGCATTCCATTCAGCGACACAGACGCGGTGCAGGGCGTGGCCACCAATCTGTGGACGCTCGCCAAGGCCTCGGCGGAACACCCGCAGGCCGACGACTCCGATCCGCCGCCGTTGCCCTAACGCACAAACACCCGGCAAGCCGGGCGGCTCGCCGCTTTACAGCCACCGGAGTGCAGCGTATCATTCCGTCGTCCTACGTACCTCTCCCCAATGCTGAAGGAGCCGCTATGTCGTGGATGGTGATCATCGGGCTGGTCGTGCTGGTGCTGATCGCGGTCGGCATGTACAACACGCTGGTGCGGTTGCGCGCCGCCTGCGACAGCGCCTGGGCCGATATCGACGTGCAGCTGAAGCGGCGCTACGACCTTATTCCGAACCTCGTGGAAACCGTCAAAGGCTATGCGGCGCACGAAAAGAGCACGCTGGAAGCCGTCATCAATGCCCGCGCGAAGGCGATGTCGGCCCAAGGTCCGGTCGAGAAGGCCGCCGCCGAAGGCATGCTGAGCCAGTCACTGAAATCCCTCTTCGCGTTGGCCGAGGCCTACCCGCAACTGCGCGCGGTGGAAAGCTTCACCCAACTGCAGGGCAGCCTCAATCAAATCGAAAACGCCGTGCAGAACGCGCGTCGGTACTACAACGCTGTGGTGCGCGACTACAACTCAAAGCGGTTGGAAATTCCCACCAATTTCATCGCGTCGTTCTTCAACTTTGAGGGACGTCAGTTTTACGAGCTCCGCGAGGCGGAGCAGCGCGAGCCGCCGAAAGTGCAATTCTAAAATCCGGCGCGGGCGCCCCAACGCGTCCGCGCCGCATGCGCTCGCCGTGCCGATCGCCGCCATGCCCACACCCATTGCACACCGCCTGCTGCGCATCGCGCTCGTCGCCCTCGTGCTGCTCGTCGGCGCACTCGGCCGTCCCGAGACGGGTGAAGCCCGCTCCTTCGTCATCAGCCGCTTCGACGTACAGCTCAGCGTCCTGCCCAGCGGAGAGCTCCTTGTTACCGAAACCGTCTCGGCCCGCTTCGAGGGCGCGTGGAACGGGATTGAGCGGCAGATTCCCGTCGAGTACCACACACCCCAAGGATTCAACTACACGCTCCGGCTCGACCAGGTCACCGCGACCGACGACCAGGGCGCGCCGCTGAAGCTCGAGCCGAGTCGCGATCGCCACTACCGCAACTTCCGGATTTGGATTCCCGGCGCCACCGATGCGACACGCACGTTCGTGCTGAGCTATCGCGTGCAGAACGGGTTGAAGTTCTTCGAAGAGCACGACGAGCTGTACTGGAACGTCACCGGCGACGAATGGGATGTGCCGATCGAGCATGCACACGCGCGCATCGTGCTCCCGGCCAAGGCCACCGGCGTGCGGGCCCTCGCGTTCACAGGCGCCTATGGCGCACGGGAGCATGCGGCGACCGTCGAGATCACCGGCCCCACGGTCGACATGACGATGATGCGGACGCTCGGCTTCCGCGAGGGACTCACCGCCGTCGTCGGCTGGGATAAGGGCCTGGTGGCGTCGCCGACTGCATGGGATACAGCCACATTCTTTTTCCTCAGCAATTGGCCTGTGGGCATTCCGGTCGCCGTCTTCGGCGGCATGGCCTGGTTGTGGTATCGCCGCGGCCGCGATCCGCGCCTGCGGACCATCGCCGTCGCCTACGAGCCGCCGGAACACCTGACGCCCGCCGAAGTCGGCACGCTGGCGGATGACTCGCCCGATCTGCGCGACATCACCGCCACGCTGGTGGATCTGGCGGTGCGCGGCTTCCTCACCATTAAGACCGCGCAGTCGGAACAACTGTTCGGACTTTGGACAAGCACGGAGTATACGTTCCATCGCGTCAGATCCGCGGACGACTGGTCCGGACTGCGGTTGCACGAACGCCTGCTGCTCAACGGCGTGTTTTCCAATGGCGACGCGACCGACGTGCCGCTCACAACGCTCCAGAACCGCTTCTTCTCCCATCTGCCGTCCATTCGGAACGCGCTGTTCACGTCGTTGCACCAGCGGAAGTTTTACGTGCAGCGTCCGGACACCGTGAAGCAGTGGTATCTGGTCGGTGGAGTCCTGTTGGGGCTGGTCCTCACCATCGGCCTGGCCCTGCTGGCGGATCATTTTGGGACCGCGCCGCTTACTACCATGTTGGCCGGCTTGCTCTCCGGCGTCATCGTGATCCTCTTCGGGCGTATCATGCCGATGCGTACCATTCAGGGCACACGCGCGCTGGAGCAGGTGCTCGGATTTCAGGAATTCTTATCGCGCGTGGAAGTCGATCGATTCGAGCGCGTAGTGAAAACACCCGAGCTCTTCGAGCGCTTCCTCCCCTTTGCGATGGCGCTCGGGGTCGAGAAGAATTGGGCGCGCGCCTTTGAACCGATTCTCAAAACACCGCCCAATTGGTATGACGGCGGCGACCTCTCCACTTTCAACATGCGCGCCTTCAGCGGACAGATCGATCAACTCGCGCATCGCACCAGCGCAACCATGTCCTCCGCCCCGCGCAGTTCCGGCGGATCGGGCTTTTCCAGCGGCTCATCGGGAGGCGGCCATTCCGGAGGCGGATTCGGCGGAGGCGGCGGCAGAGGCTTCTAGCTCATCCACGTAGCACTACGCGAATCCATTTCGCTCTGCCCCACGCACAGCTGCCCGCGCAGTCGCACCGCCGTCATCGAGTCTCTGTCACCCCCTCAGCATTGCATTCGCTCAGCCATCGCGCTAGGCTACCCATGGGACGCAATCAGATGAGCGCTGCGTCTTCGCATTTCGGTCGACTCGGGAAGCGGTACCATGCGAATCGATCTGAGCCACTACGGACTGCCGAACGTCGAACGCGACGATGCGACCGTCTCCGACGAGTCGTTCGACGTCTCAGATCGCGACGTCCATGAAGACGCCCCTTCGACACCACGTCGCCGATCCATCTGGCGGACGTTGGGGGTCGCGACGGTTGGCTTGCTGGCCACCCTTGCCGCTTGGGCCTTGCCGTCCCAGACGGACCAGTCGCTCGTCCTGCTGCCCCAGCAGGTCCTTTCAACCCAAGCAATCAGTTCCTCTCGGCAATATGAGCCGATCATCCGGCACTATGCGCAGTGGTACGGCGTCGATCCGGCCCTGTTGACCGCCATGATCCGCGTGGAGTCGAGTTTCAATCCGCGCGCCGTCTCCGACAAGGGCGCGCTCGGGCTGATGCAGCTCATGCCGGACACCATCGCCTATTGGCGCATCACCGATCCGTTGAATCCCTACCAAAACATCCGCGGCGGCGCGTTGCAAATCCGCTATCTGCTGCACCGATTCTCCGACAATCTCGAATTGGCCATTGCGGCCTACCACGCAGGCGCCACACACGTGACGCGCCACGACGGCATTCCTCCGTTTCCCTCGACGCATCAATACGTGCAAAGAGTGTTGGAGCAATACCAACGGCTCCGTCCTGCCGCCTCCCGCGAGTTGTAAGTCGCTGCACTCCGTCGTCGTGCCACTTCACACGATTTCCGCATCGCACCTCCACTGAAATAGCTCCACATAGATACATCCCGTATCGCTTCGGATACGACGCCGCGCCGGCTCGCGTGAATCACACCGCACGTCGACGCGGCTGAATTCCCTCTGTAGCAGCGGTAGCAACGCTCTCCACGCCTCCGCAACGCACGCTGGCACTTGTGTTGCACTGTTGGCGCTGTAGTCAGATCGGACAGAGCCTCAGCCCGCACGATTGTTCTTGCGACCACTGCATATGCGAAGGAGTTGCGCCATGTCGTTGCCGACAGCCAATCAGCATTTCGAACAGGGAGACTTCCGAGGCTTTACTACCTACGGAATCTGCCAGGTCGCGAAGGACTTTCGCGCCTGGCGCGATGTGCATACCTTCGCGCCCGTGAGCGGACGGTTTTTCGCCGTGCTCGACGACCCTCGCGACGTCACCGGCGACGGCGCGCGCACGGCGACCGCCTCCGCCTATCCGCCCGCGGACACGGCGCACTACACGCTGTCGCCGGACGCCGACAATCGGACGACGCTCGGCGCCGACGGCGCCATCCTCGAATGTTGCGACTGCACCATCGCGCCCGGTCAATCGCTGTGGTTTCACTGGGCCTTTGCCCGCTTCGATTGGTCTCCCGCAAACGACTTTGCGCTCTTCGAAGCCTATGAGGGCGGGGACCTGACCAAGACGCCGACAGCGCGCATCCTGCTGGCCCAATCAATCGAGCTCGAGCAGATGAACCGCTGGTACACCGACTGGCACGCGTGCGCGTGGCGTCCGCAGACCCCGTTCAACGGCACCGTGCGATGGGTCGTCTCCAACGGCATGTCTTCGTCCTACCCATTGCCGCGTCCCGGCGCGAACGCACGCCCCTCCGCACTGTTATTGGACTGCATCAAGATCGATTAACCGGGTGGTATCCCGACCCAGCACTCTTGGAGAGACACCATGAAGACACAGTCATCTCATCGCCCGCTACGCCATCTTTTTCGCCGACTCGGCCTCGCGAGCCTCGGCATAGGTCTCGCCACCGTTGCCGCCTGTAGCTCCATTCACCAGCCTCCGCCGTCACCGATGCGGACCATCCACGCGGAGGTGGTCGCCCTGGAGCAGCCGATCACCTACAACCGCTTCGGTTCGATGAATCCCTACGGCATGCTCTACGCGTTGAAGCAGGATGTCGTCACCCTCGACGGACGTCCGCTCGACGCACAGACACAACCGGGCCAGGTGCGTCTGCGCGACGGGAAACGGCCGCGGCCGCTGGTGCTGCGCGTGAATCCGGGCGATCATTTGGTCGTCCACTTTCGCAACATGCTCGCCCCCAATCAGCCGAATTTGAGCTCCCGCACATGGGCGGCGCCCTATACGAATCTCAACAAGACGGAACTGCCGCCGTTGCCGGGCGAAGCAGCAGCTGAAGCCGCGCGTGCCGCGGAGGTAACGGGGTCCGCCGCGCAGACCGGCTGCGGCTCCGACGGGACCACGGCGACGCCGGTCGCCAACCCGCCGACCCGCCAAAACGATTGGCCGCGCACGCGGTGCGCCAGCATCACGGTGTCGGGATTGACGCCGTCGGGCGCGACCTTCAACCCCGTCACCACGGGGATCGCCGGCATTCCTCCGGGACAGTCGACGACCTATGAATGGGTGATTCCAACCACTGCCAAGACATCCACGCATCTGTTCTTCAGCAACGCCGCGCCGTCCGGCGGTGAAGGCGACGGAGGTAGTCTCGTGCACGGCCTCTTCGGCGCACTGCATGTGGAACCGCCGGGCAGTCAGTGGTACCGCAGTCAAATCACGCACGCCGACTACGAGAAGCTGGAGCAGCAGCGCCAAGGGACGGCGCGCCTCAACTACGAAGCGGTGCGTGAAGACGGCACGCCGATTTTGAACCTCTTGCGTCGACGCGGACCGTCGGACTTCGAGTTGGTCGGCGGCGACCTGAACGCCATCATCGAAGAGCATCCGGCCTATAAGCGGGATCCGTTGGCCTCTCCGGCGTTCCGGGAGTTCACCGCGATCTTTCACGATGAGCTCAAGACCTTCTATCGTGATGAGTTCACGGAACTCGAAAACTCGTTCACCTTGGCCGGCGTGCGTGACGGCTTCGGGATCAACTACGGCGCGAGCGGCATGGGCACGATGTTGCTGGCGAATCGCAAGGGCATCGGCCCCGCGAAGGATTGCGTCGAGTGCGCCTATGAGGAATTTTTCCTGCAATCTTGGGCGAACGGCGACCCGGGACTGCTCACGCAATACCCGGACGATCCGTCCGGCGTCCACCATTCGTATCTGAACGATCGCGTGGAATTCCGAAACCTGCACGCGGGCCCGAAGGAAACCCACGTGTTCCATCTCCACGCGCACCAGTGGCTGGCGCAACAGGGCAGCACCGGCACCTATCTCGATTCACAAACCATCGCGCCGCAGCAGGGCTTCGTGTATCCGATTTATTACGGAGGCAGCGGCAACCGCAACCGCACGCCCGGCGATGCAATTTTCCATTGCCACCTCTACCCGCACTTCGCGCAGGGCATGTGGGAACTCTGGCGGGTCCACGACGTCCTGGAAGACGGCTCACGCCGCCTGCCGGACGGCGAATTCGGCGCAGGGACCGATCCCCACACGGGCGTGACGAATCCGCAGACCGGCACGCCGATTCCCGCGATCGTCCCGCTCCCCAAACAGGCGATGCCGCCGACGCCCGCGTATGGCGCGGGAAAGAATCCGGGCTTTCCGTTCTTCATTCCGGGACAGGCGGGTCATCGCGCACCGCAACCGCCGCTCGATATGGCCCACGATCCGAATGATGCCACGAAGTTGTTGCACGGCGGGCTGCCTCGCCACATCGTCAGCGGCGGAACGCGCGGCGTCGCCCACCTCTCTCACGGGGATATCCAAAATCTGCCGTCGGCGACACGCGGCACCGAGGTGGTAAACCGGGCCCTCGCCACCGGCAACATGTCCGTGTCCTTAGAGACGGCCACCCTCACGATGCTTCCGCACGAAGGCACGGCCCTGGAACAGGCGGCCATGGCGTTTCATGCCGCACCGAACGGGCACATGACCACCACCCCGGAAGGCACGCCCGAGGTCTATCGGGTCAACGGGAAGGCGCCGCAACCGGGCGCGCCGTTCTCGGAGCCCTGCGATGTGGAGATTGCTAAGACGGCGGGATTGGACGACCAGGGGAAGCTGCGCTACCGCGACTACCACGTCTCCGCCATCGATACGGACTTAGAGGTCAACTCGCATGGCTGGCACGATCCGCAAGGGCGCATCAACGTGCTCGATGAGGAGGTCGCCACCTTTGAACATCGCCGAACGGACAAGGCGAAGCCCTTTTTCTTCCGCGCGAATTCCGGCGACTGCATCCGCTTCTATCACACCAACCGCACCGCGCATGAGTTGAAGCTGGACGACTTCCAAGTGGCCACGCCCACGGACACGATCGGCCAGCACATTCACCTCGTGAAATTCGACGTGATGTCCTCCGACGGCTCCGGCAACGGCTGGAACTATGAGGACGGCACCTTCGCGCAAGGCGCCATTCGTGAACGCGTCGAGGCGACGCATCGGACGGGAGGGCGCGCGATCGATCCGCAGGGGCAGACCGTCACCCTCCCGACGCCGGGACCGAACGACTATCAAACCACCGTGCAACGATGGTTTGCCGATCCGCTTATGGCGAATTTCAAACAGTGCGAAGCGGAAGGCGGTGTCCGCGGACGACCGACTGCGGCGCCACAGTCCTGCGAGGATCGAACGATTCGCACCGTGTTCACGCACGATCACTTCGGGGCGTCGTCGATTCAACATCACGGCTTCTATAGCGCGCTGTTGATCGAGCCGGGCGGCTCCACCTGGAAAAAGCCGAACGGCGATCCGCTCACGTCCGGTGTCGGCACCCAAGCCATCATCGAAAATACGGCCAAGCAGTCAGGACATGAAGACCATCGCGAGTTTGCGCTCGCGGTCGCGGACTTTGCGCTGCTTTACGATCCGCATCAGAAACAGGGCAGCGGCACGCCGCACGGCATGCAGCATCTGCTGATCAAGGCCGAGGCGGCCGGGATCGACGCGCCGACACGCACCAAACTCACACGCTATGCCGGGAACTTCTGGCATATCAACGGATCCCCGATCGATGCGCCGACGTTACCTGAGGCCATCTCCAAGGACCATCACAATCCGTATCTCGTGAACTATCGCAATGCGCCGCTGCCCTTGCGCATCGGCCTGCGCGACACAGACGGATCCATCAAACGCCAAAAACCAGGACGCGACGGCGACCTTGCCCTGGCCTTCGACTCACGGCAACACGGCGACCCCGACACCGAAATTTTTGAGGGGTACGAGGGAGACGTCGCTCAACTCCGCATCATCCAGGGTGCGCAGGAAGTGCAGCATTCACTCAACATCCATGGGATGCGCTGGCACCGAGAAGTCTCGAATCCCGCTTCACCGCTCGTCTCGGCACAGGAGATCGGCATTTCTGAGCACTTTGAAATGCGCCTGCCGCTCGCCAAGACCTACCGCGGATTGTCCTTCGTGGACTACCTCTACGAGTTCGGCGCGGTCGACGACCTGTGGAACGGTGCCTGGGGGTTGATCCGCGCCTACAAAGGCACGGCGGCGGTCGATCCAAGAGCCGTGACGCAGACCGCCTTAACGGGGCGAACCATTTATAACATCACACCGACGGACCCGGGGTACCGGGCCATCGGAGCACGGTTGAAACCCCTTGCGCAGAACCCGGAGGGGGCCGTGCACCTGGCCTCCGCAGAGGGGAGCCTTAACGACGGGACCTGCCCCGTGCCGCCAATCGGTGAGACGCGGGATTCGTCAGGGAAGGCAACGGAGGTGACGTTCTACGTGGACGCCGTCAGCATCCGCGACTGGCTGGGACGGAGCCCACAGAGCCTGCCGTACGATCGCGCGGCGGCCATCGTGGATCCCGACGCCCTGGCCTTTGTCCTGCTGCAGCGTGTGGCGGTCGGTCAACCGCTCCCCGCGCCGGCGCAACTGGATCAACGGCGGCAGGCGTTGAAGGCGACGTATGAGGCGCGCCTGCTCGACCCCACCGTCAAGGAGGTCATCGATCCGCTCGTGCTGCGAGCGAACAAAGGCGATTGCATCCGCATCGAGCTGGAGAACCGTTTGCCGAATCAGCTCCACGATGGGCCCGGCGATGCGTTACTCCCCAAGATTGTCTCGCTGAACACCGATCAAACGGCAAGCGAGGCGGCGCTCGGCGCAGAGGACCTTCGGCCGTCGCCTTCCGTCACGCTCCATCCGCAACTCGTGTCGTACAACATGGCCAACTACAACGGTGCCGCGGTCGGGTATAACGGGGAATCCCCCATCGGCCCGGGAGGTCACGGACGCTACTATTGGTACGCCGGGACCGCCAGTGTGACAAACGGTCAGCTCACCCATACCCCCTATGAATTCGGGGCGGTGAACCTGACGTCCTGGGGAGACATCATCAACCAGCCGTCGCACGGCCTCGTCGGAGCGTTGATCATCGAACCGTACGGCGCGACGTATCACGATCCGCAGACCGGCGCCCTCGTCGACAACGGCGGCATCTCCGCCGTGATTCACGCCCCTGAATTGGCCACGCCCTTCCGTGAGCATGTGCTGCTCTATCGGGACGGCCTCAACCTGCAGGTCGCGAATGCCGACGGCACATTCACCCCGATCCAGGATTGTCTGATCTGCGACGATTCCTACGACCTGGGCGAAAAAGCGTTCAACTACCATACGGCGCAATTCCAAGCGCGACTGGGCCAACGGCCGGACGCGAGGATGAATCTGAACAGCGCGTTGTTTCCGACGAACTTCTTCACGCCGGCGTTCAAAGCCATTCCGACGACCGGCTATACCGCCACGCCGGGTGAAGCGGTTCGCTTCAGAGTCCTGCTGCCGCATGGACGGAATCGCCAACATGCGTTTCTCCTGTACGGACATGATTTTGCGGACATGATCCCCGCCTTCGGGTCGCCGCATAGCCCGCTCATGTCGGTCGGCAAGGCGATCACCGTGACGATCCCATCTGCCCACGAAGGCTATTGGATCTACCGTGACGGCCCGGCGCACATGTGGGCCAGCGGGCTCTGGGGCAGCTTCACCGTCGGGACGCCTCCGACCACGCCAACGGCACCGTAACCTCCCGCCACTCACCGGGGATGGAGTCCACCGGATTCCATCCCCGCCTCACCAAACAGCCGCAGATCATCCACCTTCTCATACTCGTGCCGGGCGCGCGCAGTGGAGCACAACCTCAGCCTGTGATACGGTCCGGGCGGAGTCTCCATGAGCCGCACCGGCACCATCACCGCCAACGATCTCTACAACCTGACGAAGTGCGCGCACCGCGTCTACCTCGACGCGAACGGCGACCTGAAGGAGACGGTTGAGGTCAGCCCCTTCGTGAAGTTGCTCTGGGAATTGGGGCTGCAAACGGAGCGCGCCTACCTGGCGCAGTACGGCGAGGGTGAGGTGGTCGACCTGCAATCCCTCTCGCCGCAGGTCGCCGCCGCAGAAACGCGCCGCCTGATGCAGGACGGCGCCCCGGTGATCTATCAAGGTTGTCTCCACCAGGGAGATGAGGTCGGACGTCCGGATCTGCTCGTCAAACGTGACGGCGCCTCACTGCTCGGCACTTTTCACTACGAACCCATCGACATCAAGGCGGGACGCGGCTGGGAAGAGCGTGACGGATCACGCTCGAAGTTCAAAGCGCACTATGCCTATCAACTCCTGTTCTATCGCCGCCTGCTCGTGCCGATCCAACAGACGCTGCCGACGCTGGCGCGCATCGTCAACGTCGATCACGAGATCGAGACCTTTGATCCGGCCGACTTTCAAGCGGCCTTCGACAGCGCGCTGGAGCAGGCGCGCCGACTGGTCGCCGGACAGGACAGGTCCGAACCGGTGCTCGGCAGCCAGTGCCACCTCTGCGCCTGGTTCACGCATTGCGAACGGTGGGTGACGGAGACCAGCGACCCGACGGGACTGTTCTTCGTCGGCAAGCAAAAGTTCGCGTTGAAGGCCGCGGGCCTGCGCACGATCGCCGATATTGCGCGCATGAATGTGGACGAGTTCGTGAAGGGCCCGAAGAAAATTCCGCGCATGGGAGTGATCTCCCTGGAGCGGATGAAGACGCGCGCACAAGTCCGGCTGGACGGGAAACCCTTGATCCGTCCCGGCTACAGTTTTCCCGCCAGGGCGCGCGAAGTCTATTTCGATATCGAAGACGATCCGACGCAGGGCCTCACGTATTTGTTCGGAGTGCTGATCAAGGAAGGACGGAAGGCGCCGCGCTTCGAGTATTTCGTCGCACGCCGCCCGGAGGAGGAAGAGACGACCGTGCGCGCCTTTTGGGATTTTCTCGCCGCCGCGCAGGACGACGTGTACTACGTCTATTCACCGAAGGAGCGGACGACGCTCCGCCATCTTTGCGAGCGGTACGATTTGAACGCCGACGTGTTGGAGGCCTATGAAGAGCGGGAGTACGACCTGTACCACGATCTCATCGTGGCCTATTCGGACTGGCCGACCTATTCGTATGGCATTAAGCAGATTGCCAAACAGATTGGCTTTCGGTGGCGAGACCCGGACCCGGGCGGGGCGAATTCCATTGCCTGGTACAACGCCTTCCTGGCCGATCCGGCGAACGAAGCGGCGCTGACGCGCATCCTGCACTACAACGAAGACGACTGCCGCGCCATGGTGGCGGTGAAGGACTACTTCGCGTCGCTGCTGGAATAGGCGGCGACCAGCCCGCGCAGAGGCGTCGGCACGCGAGACGGCGCCAGCGGCGCGAATTCTTCCGCGAGGAAGCGTTGCACAATCCCCTGCTGCAGATAGCGCTGCTGCAGCGCCTCGGGGAGAAAGCGAAAATCGACGATGCGCTCGCGGCACTCCGACTCGCCGCACAGGCAGTTCATCGTCCAATGGTTGTCGTCCATGGTCGTCGAATAGTCGAAACAGATTTCCTGGCGCGGGTGGATGGTGGTGAGCGCCACTAAATGTAAGTCGTCCATCACGCCCGCGTTCGGCGCGCAGGAGTGATTGACCAAGGCGCCCGGTTCGTCCAGATGCAGGTAGATGTTGGCCCCGATTTGCAGCGCGTCGCATTCGCGGTCGCCGAGTCGGACCGTGGCATCGAAGTCGATCAGCGGGCCGGTGAAGCGGAGGATTTCATCGCCCGGATGAATCGTCCGTGCGGCGTAGACTCCAAAACCCTTCTGTCCCTTCGCGATGTAAAAGCCGGCGTGTGTCAGCATGGGTGGCATCCCAAGGTGAGTGGCAATACTGCAGGTTGATGCAGTATATCATGGGTTCCCGGGGCGCCGACTCATTTCGCGTTCTGTGCAGGTACACCCTATTCACTAAGGTCCCGAGACGCTCGTCCCATGCCCCCGCGTCGCTCACAGACTCCTGCCCGCCGCCGGTCTGCCGCGCGCCCGACCATCGGCTGGATCGGCACCGGCATCATGGGCGCCGCCATGTGCGGGCATCTGCTGGCTGCCGGATATCCGCTCGTCGTCCATTCCAGGACGCGCCGGAAAGCCACGGCCCTGCTTCGACGCGGTGCCACCTGGGCGCGCTCGCCCCGCGAGGTCGCGGAACAGGCCGACGTGATCGTCACGATGGTCGGCTTTCCTGCCGACCTGCGCGCCTGCTATTTCGGACCGCAGGGTCTCCTGGACGCGGTACGGCCCGGCATGGTGCTGATCGACATGACGACGGCAGAACCAGCCCTCGCCGAAGCGATCGCCCAGGCCGCGCGGGAACGGGGTGCCGACGCAATCGACGCCCCGGTGTCGGGCGGTGACATCGGCGCACGCAACGCCACGCTCTCCATCATGGTCGGCGGCGCGACAAAGACCGTGCAGGCCGTGATGCCGCTCTTCAAGCGCCTCGGGAAAAAGATCGTGCATCAGGGCGGACCCGGCGCGGGCCAACATACCAAGCTCTGCAATCAAATCGTGATCGCCGGGACGATGATCGGCGTGTGTGAAAGCCTGCTCTACGGCCGTCGCGCCGGCTTGGCATTGGAGCGCATGCTGGAGACCATCCGCGGCGGCGCCGCCGCCTGCTGGACGCTCGACCATTTGGCGCCGAAGATGCTCGCCCGCGACTTCACGCCGGGGTTTTTCGTCGAGCATTTCATCAAGGATATGGGCATCGCGCTCGAAGAAGCGCGCAGGCGCGGCCTGACGCTGCCGGGCTTGGCCCTCGCGGATCGGCTCTATACCACGGTCCAATCCCTCGGCCACGGCCGATCCGGCACCCATGCCCTCTTGCTGGCCCTCGAACAGCTCAACAAGACGGAGTCGGTCTCATAAAAGCATTTTCGCCGGGCTCTATCGCGGGCAGGAACCACCAGGCCGTCTCGGCGATGCTGGGAAAGCCGAGATCAACCTGCTAACATTGCGCCGCATCCCGCATCCAGTGAGTCAGATGGTTGAACACCGCATTCATTCGGCGTTTCTCTGTGCTGCCTTGCTCGCCGCCTGCTGCGCCTCACCGGTGCAGGCGGCCGACGACACACCACCCGCAAGCACGTCCGCACCCGCATCGAATTGGACTCCCCCTGCGGGATGGCAGTATGGCGCCTATGTCGACGCGGGATACGTGCTGAACACGAATTTTCCTGAGAACCACCGGTGGCGCAGTCGCGCAACCGCCGCGCGCCACAATGAATTTGCCCCGAATATGGCGCTCGCCTATGCCCGCAAGGACGCCTCGTCCGCCTCACCCTGGGGCATGGAGCTGGGCGTGCAAGGCGGCTATGACTCAAAGGACTTTGCGTACTTGCCCGGAGAGCCGAAAGTCAGCGGCGCCGATACGCTGCGCCATCTCCATCGCGCGAATGTGTCGTACCTCGCGCCCATCGGTAATGGCCTGACCATTACGGGCGGCCTCTTCAACAGTCTCATCGGGTACGAATCGCTCTACGCCAAAGACAACGTGAACTACACCCGTTCGTGGTTGGCGGACAACACGCCTTACATGATGTTCGGCGTGACGGCGAAGTATCCGGTGAACGACCGACTCACTGTCAGCGGGTTTGTGGTGAACGGCTATGCGCACCTCGCCCATCCCAACGACGTCCCCAGCTACGGCGCCCAGGTGCAGTACAAACCCGCGGGGTCGTGGACCGTGACCCACACAGCTTACGGAGGACCGGAACAGCAGCAGACCGCGACGGAGTTCTGGCGCTGGTATCTCAACAGCATCATCGAATGGCGCGGCCATGGTCTCCTGCTGGCGCTGTCCTACGATATCGGAACGGAACGGATTGCCGATCGGCCGGGGACACCACGGGCCTTCGTGACGGGCGGGAATCTCGTCGCCCGCTGGCAATTCGCACAGCAATGGGCCGTGGGTATCCGGCCGGAATTTTATTGGGATCGCAACGGTCGATGGACGGGCTCGGAACAGTTCGTGAAGGTGATGACCTCAACGCTGGAATACTCCCTGCCCTATCGGTGGACGAACATGCGCCTGCGGTTGGAACATCGCTGGGACGAATCGACCGGCGTCGACGGCGGGTTCTTCACGGACACGTCGGTGGTGCCCGGCCTGACGGGCTCGCAGCACCTGGTGCTGCTCGGCATCCTCTGGACGTTCGATTCGCCGTAACGGCCGCTAGCGCTGGGCGCGCCACTGCGCGCGTAACAGCCATGCGCCCCAGATCAGCGCCGCCGCCATCGTCACCGCACCAGCGGCGTGGGCACAGGCTGCCAACGCATGGTCGTAGGGCAACAGGCCGAGCGTGCGGAGGATGTATTCCCAATCGTGATAGTCCTCGACATCTTTCCCCGTCACGCCGCCCAGCAGCATCAGATCTAACGCCCGCGCATCGTTGATGTAGGGCGCCAAGTCCAACAGGCTTTCCCCCAACCACCACAGGGCCACGGATGCCCCGAACGGGTTGCGGTGCTGGATCAGGAATGCGCCGGCACAGATTGCGGGGACGAGCAGTTGGCCGAGGCTGCCGCCCAGCACCTGTAAGAACCGCCCGAGCGGGCTGAAGAAGATGTGGCCGGCCTCGTGAAACGGCAAATTCACGAGGTGGAGAAAGGAGTCGCCGACCGCGTTGGAGGCGATCGATGCGGTGGCCAACCGCCACCCCCAGATGAGCAGGCCGATCCACACCATGGCCCGTCCCGCTATGACCAGGCTGCTTGCTGGTTGAACGTCGACAGCCGCCTCACGGAACGCCGCCCAGACCTGACGCCACAGCGAGCCCACTACCCCTGTCGACACCTCGCGATCAGCGTCGCGCGGAGGCTGAACGCGGCGCGCGATCGGCCGATACTTGGACACGATAACGCCGCATCGGTCGCAGGTACCGGTGCTGCCGTCGTAGTCGGCGCGACAGTTCGGACAGGTTGAGACGGCGGTTTGGAGTGACGGCATGCTATCGCCATGCATACCATCCCCGCCCCGTTCTCCGTATCAAAAGCTCCTTTTTCGCAGGATGCGTTTAGCCGGTGCATCCCGCCCGTCCCCCACATTTTACTACGTAAATATCCGAGTCTTTCGGAGCCGGCTGCTGCGGGCCAGCACGCTCGCCAGGCCACCAGACGACGTCGCCCACAACACTGCATGACTTTACCTACATGTATCATCCCATGTAGATAGTCGTATCCATAACGATACACTCGCGCCACCCCACGCACGTCAGTTGACCGCATCTGGCTTGACGATACGCGTCACGGCGTAACGACGGAGATCTACCTATCGTGGCATCGTTACTGCTTGCATTAGGGCCTCTGACTTCCTGTCGGCAACAACCCATCGGGTGAGCCGATTCCGCCTTCCGGGAAACCACCGCCATGCCGAGCATACAATCCGACGTACATCAACCGGCTCCAGGCGTCTCCCACTGCACGCCACTCTGCCCCCGGCAGACCCTTCTCATCCGGCGGCTGGTGTCCCTCACCCTATCTGTCTTACTGGCCTGGGGATGGAGCGGGACCGGACTCGTCCAGGCGGAGGAACTTGGGGCTGATCCCAGCCAAGCGACATGGATCGGATGGTCGCCCATGAAGATCGTCGAGGGAGGGCTCGCCTTTGGAGGCAAGACGTTCGTGGGCACAGCCCCCAGCACCGTAGGACACCTGGATTGGCACCTGATCGACGGACAGCTCGTGCCTTCGCTAACCGGCTATTTGCATCTCACCGGCGCCCGCAATCTGTGCGGCCGTATCAGGATCGACTACTACGTCAGGGGACAACGGTGGACCACGAAGTACGGGACGCAGATGTGCACACCCGACGACGGGCACCACGCCTGGCCGGTGGCGCTCGCCGACTATCGCAGCGACAAGATCGACGAAGTGCGTGTATCCATCGAACAACTGACAGGGATGAAAAGCTGGACCATCGTCGCAGCCGAACGGCGCACCCTGACGGCGCGTCACGATCGTGTGCGGATTGCTGAAGGCGGAGTCGAGTTCGGCGGCGCGGCGACCACTCCGCACGATGCCGCAAGCGGGGGAGAAGTCCTGTGGACGTGGCGCGGCGCACAGGTGAGCCCCCGCATCACCGGCACCCTTCGCATCGACCACGCTGAGGCCGGCTGTGCGCGGCTGCGCGTCGAATATTACCGGACGGATGGCGCGCGCCTAGCCGAGAAAACCGGCACGACGATGTGCGCGCCGGACAGCGGCTCGTACTCCTGGGGCATCGATCTCGACCCGTTCAGCGACAACAAGCTGGCGTCGATCACGATCGGTCTGCAAACACTCGGCGAGCGTGACACCTGGCGCACCGTGGGCACCGCGTCCGTGAACTACGTCCTGCGCGCGAAGGAGCGGTGCGGAGACGCTCAGGACTGCCTCCACACCGCCTCCTATGAAATTAAGTGATCGCAACAGGCGGCACCGTGCCCGTCTACCGGGCGAGCACACACCACAAGCGGCGCATACCTGATCGCTGGTCGGTGACGGCTTGGCCGGTGAGAAAACTCTGCTGCCAGGCCACCATGTCGAAGGTAGGATCGGGCGTACTCGTCCAAAAAATCTCCGAGCGGATGCCGACAAACGGATGCCCCGCTGGGAGCGAGGGATCCTGCTGCTCCGTATCGACCAGCGTGGCGATTTCCTGAATGGTCGGCGGGCGCCATCCGGTTTGCCCGCCCACAGACTTTGTCGCGCAGCGCTCCAGAGACCGACTCCACACCTCGTGCTCACGGTCCGGTTCGCGTTCCCAGAGCAATCCGGTCCGGTTGTCGCGCACGACCGCGCCGTCATGCAGCAGGGTGAACCGTTCTTCCGCAGATGCGAGACCGACAGGTGCCCACGCACCAGCGAGCAGGGCCGCCGCCATCGTCAGCGTCATCATACGCATGGATCTGCCTCCCCACCGCCTGAGCACATGACTATCCGAGGGAAAACGGAATCGGCGCGAAACAGACAATAAAAATCAGCAACGCGGCGCGCCCGATCCACCGACGCGTCGAGCCCAAGTCTTCATCCAGATCGATCACCGGAGGATGCGACACGCCCATCAGACTGGCCATCCCCACCCACAAAAACCAGCCGGGCCAGCCGATAAATCCCAGGACCAAGAGAATCGGCACCGCCGCGATGGCGATGCGCCGTTGCAGTCGCCCCCACAGCGCATAGGCGACGTGGCCGCCATCCAACTGCCCGATCGGAATCAGATTGAGCGCCGTCACAAACAGTCCGAACCAAGCGGCAAACGCCACCGGGTGCAATAGCACATCCGCGCGTTCCGGCAGCGGACCGATCACGAGCCACGACATGAACTGCAGCAGCAGCGGCTCGCCGAGTTGCAAGCCGTAGCTCATCTCGCGCGGGATCACGGTCGACAAGCGCAAGCCGACGGCCATCGCCACCACGGCGACGACAAACCCCGCGATCGGGCCGGCCACGCCGATATCGAAGAGCGCCTTGCGATTCAAAATGGGCCGCATCCGGATGATCGCCCCGAACGTCCCGATAAAGTGCGGCGGACCGGGGATGAACAGGGGCAACGTCGCGGGCACGCGATGGATGCGAGACAATACGTAGTGGCCGAGCTCGTGCGTCACCAGGATGCCGAGCAGGGTCGCGGCAAACGGCACGCCCTTCAGCAACACCCACGGATCCTGCTTCAGATATTGCCAGGGCCCAAGGAGGCCTCCGCCGCCGGCGTTATAGGCGCCCGCCCAGAGGGTGGTGAAGACGGTGAGGATAAACAAGCAGAGGGGTATCAGCAGAGACGGTCGTTCAGGCTCATCGGCGTCGTCATCGCCGGTCTGCATGGTCTCGATCCTGTGCGCGCTGACACCGGAGGGCGAATCGAAAGGTGCGGCGGGGGGCGAACCGGTTGGTCCCGGCCAAGCGGTCGGTTCCGCAGGCCGGCTGCGGGGATCTGTCGAGCCCCACTCATCCATTGCGCACCTTAGGCCGAGGCGGCAAACGGGTTATGGCTTCGCTCCTCCCGCACCGTCGTGCTGGGCCCATGGCCGGGGAAGAGCACCGTCGTCTCCGGTAACGTTAGCACGCGTGTTCGCACGGACGCCAGGTGAGACGGATAGAGCGTCGCCGGATTGGACCGGCCGATCGACCCGGCAAAAAGCGTATCGCCGACGAAGCAGATGGGCTGACCTGCCTGCTCCAGTCGATAGCAGATGCCGCCCGGTGTGTGCCCCGGTGTGGTGAGGCAGTGCACAGCCAGGCCGCCGACCGTGACCACTTGCCCATCTCGCGGCACCACTAACGTGCCCTTCGGGGGATGCCATTCCAGCAGCGGTTCGTCGCCCGGCCCCAAGTAGACCGGCACCGGATGCGCGGCCAGCAGCTGGGCGATCCCGCCCGCATGATCCACATGGCCGTGCGTGAGGCAAATGCCGACCAATGTGAGGTGGAGCTCCGCAAGCCGTTTGAGCATCGCCGGTGCGTTGTACGCTGTGTCGATGCAGACGGCCTTGCCGCGGTCGTGCACAATGTAGCCCTTCACCTCATAGCCGCCGATTTCGCCGCGGACGGTTTCAATGCCGGCGATGGTCGGCGTGGCGGCAGGCACCCAGTTGTCGAGCGCAATGGCGGACAAGGGTTCCGGCCGCAACCCTAACGCGCGCGCAACAGCCCCAAGCTGCTCACGACTCCGCGGCCGCTCGCCCTGCTCCAACGCTGACAGGTCCGCCGCAGGCAGTCCGCCGGTCTGCGCAACCTGCTCCACCGACAGGCCCTGCCCATGCCGCGCCTTTTTCAAAATGTCTGAGAGTTCGTCTTCCAGCGCCATCGCGTTCCATCCCGCGTATATGGTGGCCCCTCAGCCCTGCCGGATCAGCGTGACCGGTCACAGGGCTCGTTGCACAAGCCGCGGCTGTCCCGCCGATCGAGCAGCACGCATATCAGCCTTCCGGCGGCAGCTTGATCTCGCGCACATCGCCGAACCCGGACAGGGCCTTGGAGAGCCCCTGCGGCGAACCCACCGCCAAAATGTGCAGACGCGTCGGATCCAAAACCCGTTGCGCGACGCGCAACACATCGTCCTTGGTGAGGCGCACGATCTTGTCGCGCAGCTGCAGCAGCCAATCGCGCGGTAGGCCGTCGTATTCCAAGTCGATCAGACGCGCGACAATGCTGCTCGAATTGGCGAACGAAAACACGAACGCGTTGACGAACGCGTCCTTCGCCTCCGTCAGTTCGGTATCGCTCACGGGCTCGCGACGAATCCGGTCCACGTTCGCGAGAAAACGTTCCACGACTTCGTGCGCCGAGGACATCTTGGTTTCCGCGCGCATCAACCAGAGCGACCGCTCGCGCACGTTGGCCTGCACCCGACTCCCGACCGAATAGGCCAACCCGCGATGGGTCCGCACTTCCTTAAAGAGCCGACTCCGAAAGCCCCCGCCGCCGAGAATGTCGTTCAGAATCGCCAACGCCGGATAGTCGGGGTCGTTTTCTTTGAGCGTCAACTGCCCCACACGCACATGCGCCTGCGACGTCTCCTTGCCCACGTAATAGACGGGACGCGAATCAGGCGGCGCGGCCACCGACGGCAGCGCCAACGTGGGCACCGGTCCGCGCGCCCAGTCGCCGAAGACCTCCCGCAACTGACGCAGCAGCGCCTGCGTATCGAAATCGCCGCTCACACCCAGGATCATGCCGTTCGGATGGAGGTGGGCCCGATGAAACGCCACAATATCCTCGCGCGTCATCGCCTTCACCGACTCCACCGTCGATTCGCGCGAATAGGGATGCTCCGGCCCATACACCAGGCGCGTGAACTCGCGCGAAGCGATGCCGCCGGGTTGATCCTGGCGGCGGCGGATGGCTTCCAGCGCTTCCAGCCGCAACAACTCCAATCGCTCGGTATCGAACAGGGGCGTACGCAGGAGATCGGCGAAAATACGCAGTCCCGTTCCCAGATCCTTTTTCAGCACGTCGAGTGAGGCCGAGCCCGATTCGTCGCCGATACCGATCGACAGGGACGCCGCAATATGTTCGAGCGTCTCATCGATCTCCTGCGCCGACTGACGCAGGGAACCACCCGTGCGCATCAACTGGCCCGTGACCTCGGCCAACCCGCTCTTCTCTTTCGGATCGAGCCAGGAGCCGACGCGCATCATGGCGTGCATCGACACCAGCGGCAGCTCATGGTCTTCCAGTAAGTAGACGACGAGGCCGTTGTCGAATTCCACACGCTCCGCCTGCGGAGGATTGAACGCCACCGGGCTAAACGTCATCGTGCGCGGATCGGGCGGCACCGCCCACCCGGCGCGCGCCGCATCCGGGGCCACAAGGCCGCCCGGAACCGCGAGCCCGCACAGCAACGCGAGCACAGCCGACACCGCAAATCCGCAGCAGGTACGTCCGGCCCGTTCCTGCCCGCTGTGAGATCTGTTCCGGATCCGCATCATGGCCGTCCTCCGATCGCCACCTGGCTGAGCGGTTCAGATTGTCCGGACTGGCCAGCCTGTCCCGACTGTCCGACTTGAGCCAGCGGCCCGCGCATCAGCGGCTCCCCGTCGCTCTGCGCCGCACGCGCCGCCGCTTTCACCAACGTGGCGACGGTGCGATTTTGCTTCGTAAAGTACTGGGTCGCGACGCGCTGCACGTCCGCGGGCGTGACCGCCGCGATCCGATCCCGACCGGTGATGAGATACCGCCAGTCGCCAAACACCGTTTCGTAATAGGCGAGCGAGCCCGCCAAGCCGCTGCTGGACCGCAGCGAGCGGGTGAGTCCGGCATCCAACGTATTCACGACCTTCTCCAGTTCCTTCGTGGTCACCGGTTCGACCTGCATGCGCTCGAGTTCGCGGTAGATCTCCGCTTCGACCTCCTGCGCGGTGTGCGGCGCGCGCGGAACGGCGCTGATCACGAACAGGTTCGGTGTGCGGGCGCCCGGGAAACTGGTATCCGCGTCCACAGAGACGGCCACCTTCCGATCCCGCACCAGCCGTTCGTGCAAGCGCGAGGTGACGCCGTCCGTCAAAATCGATTCGATGACATCAAACGCAAAATCGTCCGGATGCCCGATGCCGGGCTTGCGATAGCCGATCACCAGGATCGGTTCCGCGTCGAAGGCCACCTCGACACGACGCTCCCCGCGCTGCGGCGGCTCGTCGGTAAACACCGGCGGCGGCACCGTGGCGGAAGGAATCGCCCCAAAGGACGCCTCCACCAGCTTGATCACCTCAGCGGGATTGATGTCGCCCACCATCGCAATCACGGCGTTGTTCGGACTGTAATAGGATTTGAAAAACCGCTCGGTGACGGCGGGCGTCAGCCCCTGAATGTCGGCGCCCCAACCGATAGTCGGAAAATGATAGGGATGCGCTTGAAACGCCGCGGCGCCGAGCGCTTCATACAAGAGCCCCGCCGGACTGTCGTCCGTGCGCATCCGCCGCTCCTCCATGACCACCGACCGCTCCTTATAGAATTCTCGCATCACGGCATTCGCCATGCGATCGGACTCGATGGCCGCCCACAGCGGCAACCGATTGGCCGGCAGACTCACGATATAGCGCGTCACATCCTTCCCGGTCGTCGCGTTCATCCCGACGCCGCCATGGCGCTGGTAGAGCAGCGGAATTTCGTTTTCGACGACGTACTCCCCCGCCTTGGCCTGTAGCTCCGCGAAGCGCCGTTCCAGATCGGCCACCGCGGTCTTCGCCTGCGCGTCCGGCTGTTCGCCCCGTTCGACCTTGGCGGAGACGGCGCGACGCGCCTGCTCCAACTCCGTATTCAACGCATCCAGCTGATCGAGCAACGGCCGCTCTTTTTCAAAATCTTTCGTGCCCAGCCGCCGCGTGCCCTTAAACGCCATGTGCTCGTAGAGGTGGGCGACGCCGGTTTGGCCGGTCAACTCGTTGATCCCGCCGACCCCGAACGTGACGTTGATCGAGACGACCGGCGCATGGTGGCGTTCGACGAGCAGCAGCTTCAGCCCGTTCTTCAACGTATGCTCGACGACACGATCCTTCAGCGCCGACATCTCAGCCCAGGCCGCGGGCAATCCGGCCAGCAACCCCAACGTCAGCCAGAGCCCCAGCGCCACACTCGCGGGACGGCAACAGCGCGCCCAGCGAAGCAGGTTCTCCCGCGATCGCAGTCTCAGACGGTTTCTCATAGAAAGATCTCCATCAGTTCCTCCGGCCGTTCGATGAACCAGTCCGGCTGGCAGGCCTCCATGCGCGCGCGATTGCCCATACCATAGCCGACCGCGCACACACGAATGCCGGCGTTGTGCCCACCATTAATATCGTTCGTACTGTCGCCGACGAGCACAGCCCGGTCCTTGTCCACGCCCGCCTGCTCCAGGAGATGCAGCAGCATGCCCGGATCCGGCTTCATCCCGAACCCTTCATCCCCACCGACGACGTGCGCAAAGTGATGCGCCCCAAGCCCCTTCAGAATCACGTTGGTGTACTCGCGCGACTTGTTCGTCGCGACCGCCTTGGACTTCTGCGCAAAGTGCTCCAACATCGCCTCGATGCCCGGATAGAAGCGCGTGCGATCCAGACAATGTGTCAGATAGTAGCTGCGGAACACGCGGAGCGCCTCGGCGCCGCGCGCTTCATCCATTTCACCGACCGCCCGAAGCAGGAGCTTCTTCACCCCGTCGCCCACAAAGCCGAAAATCTCTTCCTCGGAGCGTTCGGGCACACGAAGCTCGCGCAACGTCAGGTTCACGGCATAGGCAATATCCCACTTGGATTCGATCAGGGTGCCGTCGAGATCGAAAATCAGCAGATCGACCGCTGTCCGCATCGTATGGTCCTTTTCCTCGTGGCTCGAAGTCTCGCGCCGCATAGCGCGGGGGCCGCATGGCACGCCGCCTCCAATCACACACGGCCGACGGTGCTACTTGGCCTGCCTGATCGCGTCCTGTAGCAACGCCAGGGACGCGCGCTTCTCCGGATCGGATTCGTCCAGCCAGGCCTGACGCACTTGATTGAGCATCCGCTTTTGCCCCACATGCGGCGGCAGCATTGGCTCGACAATTCGCCAGCGATTTTTCACGGCCTTCACGCGAACGTGCACCAACTCTTCGCCGGGCTCGGGGATAAACGTCCCCGTCTCATAATACACAGAACCCAGCACCGAAAACGTCACCGGGATGAGCACCTCCAGCGTATTGCGCACATCCCAATGGGTGAAGTCCTCATCGACGGTCGAGCGGCTGACCACGACAACATGCCCCCAGGAGGGATCGCCGCCCCATCCGATAAACGGCGTGACGGCGCCGAAGGTCGTCGGATCGAGTCGCGCGCCCTTTCCATCGAGCTCGACGAATTTTTTCACCACCTCGACCGGATTGTGACCGAGCGTGCCCGTCTGCGCCCAGGCGTAGGGGCCTTCCGTCACGGCGCACAGCAGCAAAGCCCAGCCGAGCAGGCCGAACGCACGCTGACAACGACCTGCCGTCGAGGGCGCGCGCATCAGGCGACCTCGTGCAACTTCATCATGTTCGTGCCGCCCGGCTGCCCAGCCACAACGCCGGAAACCATGACGATGCGTTCGCCCGCGCGAACCAGCTCACGCGCTTTCAAAAATTCTTCGATCTTCCGCATGCGATCGTCGGTCTGCTCCATGACGGGGAAGCACTCGGCCCGCACGCCCCACACGAGCGCCAGGCGACGACGAATGGCCTCGGTCGGCGTCAGCGCAATGATCGGCACCGGCGGCCGATCCTTTGCCAACAGCCGGGCCGTGCGCCCCGATTCGGTGAGCACCACGATCGCCCGCGCCTGGATCAACTCCGCCGCATCAGACGCGGCACGGCAGGTCGCCTCGGAGATGGGATCGGCCCAACCGGCCCAACGCCGCTCATCCGCGGCCCGCGGCGAGACCGGCACCACGCCCTTGTTTGCCCGTGGCGGCACGGCGCGTTCGGTGGCCGACACGATGCGATGCATGACCGCGACCGACTCGACAGGATACTGCCCAGCGGCCGTCTCGGCTGAGAGCATCACCGCGTCGGTCCCGTCGAACACGGCGTTCGCCACATCGGACGCTTCCGCACGGGTCGGCGCCGGATGCCGCGTCATCGACTCCAACATTTGCGTGGCGGTAATCACCAGCCGACCGGCGGCGTTCGCCGCGGCAATGATGCGCTTTTGTAAAATCGGCACGGCCTCCGGGCCCATCTCCACACCCAGATCGCCCCGCGCCACCATCACGCCATCCGCCGCCTCAAGAATGCCGGACAAGGTCTCCACCGCCTCAGCCCGCTCGATCTTGGCAATCACCGGCTGTGTCCCGCCGCAGTCGCGAAGCACGGCGCGCGCCGCCTCGATATCCTCAGGCCCTCGCACAAACGACAGCGCGACATAGTCCACGGCCTGCGTGACGCCGAAGCGCAGGTGTTGGCGGTCCTTCTCGGTCACGGTCGGAGCGCTGATCGCGGTGCCCGGCAGGTTGAGCCCCTTGTTCGACAGCAGCACACCGCCCGTCACGACGGTGCACACTACGGTGCCGCTCTCGATGGTCGAGACGCGCAATTCGATCAGTCCATCGTCGATGAGAATGCGGGCGCCCGGCCTCAGGTCGCGCGCAAGGGCCGGATAGCTGACGGGAATCGTAACGTCAGGAGAGAGGGCGGACGGCGAAGCGGGCGCAGATGATTGGGCGCCCTGGACCTGCTGAGCTTGCTGAACCTGCTGATAGCCATGTTGGCCACCGGCGCGGAGTGCGCTGCCGGTCAGCCGGACCGAGGCGCCGGCCACAACCGCCACGCCGTCGGGAGGTAAGGTGCCCAGGCGAATGCGCGGACCTTGCACATCCTGCAAAATGGCGACGTTACGCCCGTTCCGCTGCGCCGCGGCGCGAATGGCCGCAATCGTCTGGCCGTGACTCTCGATCGACCCGTGGGAAAAGTTCAGCCGAGCGACGTCTAAGCCGGCAGCCATCAACCCGTCCAAGATCTCCGGAGACGCACTCGCAGGCCCAATGGTGCACACGATTTTAGCTTTACGCATGGCTGGAGGCAGGCGTCCGCAACAACGTGCGGATTGTACCAGGTGCCTTTCGACCCAAGCAATGCAAGGGACGGGACTGCATGCACGGGAGCCCCACGCGATTGGCTGAGAAGTTCGGATGCTTACGCACGCAAGCATCTTCACCCGCGGTCGACGCGCGCGCGTTGTGAGGGGCAGACGGCCATGGTACAGTACAGCGCCGTACGCGAGGGAAAGACGACGTTCGCGATTCACAGCTGTCGTTCGAGGTGCACCCATGCGCGCTCTGCTGGCCCAACTCCCTCGCCTCGCGCTGATCGCCCTGATCAGTCTTGTGGCGTGGGGCATCGTTCCGGCCTCCCTCATTCAGCAGCAGGCCTGGGCGCAGGCAACTTCTCCACAGAGCAGTGACGCCTCGCGCGATTCCCGTGCAGGCCGCGTGCAGGCCCCACCCGCGTCATCCTCGTCAGCCGATACGTCGGCACAACGTGCCGAGGCCGCCGGGGTTCCGCAAAAAGTTTTCGACGTTTTGACCAAGATTCAGGCGCGTGACGGGCAACCGCTACTCGGATATGTCGGGGGGCGCACCTTCGAAAATCGCGAACGCCGCCTGCCGCGCGGGCGCTATCGCGAATATGACGTGAATCCCAAAGTGCCAGGCCGCAACCGCGGTCCGGAACGATTGGTGATCGAACAACGCACGGGCAAAGCGTTTTACACCGACGACCATTACCGTACGTTCACCCCATTGAATTGAGGGCGACATGCCGACCGCTCCCACGCCGCATCGGTTGCTGCGGGCCACCACTCCCTTCGTCCATCTGCTCGCCCTCAAACCCGGCGAGACGCCGGACCGTGTGCTGCAGCCGCCCAGCTCCCTGCTGAAGCTGACGGTGGACGGACGACGCACGAAAACAAAAGCCGCGCTCTTGGAGGCCCTCGCGAAAGCCTTTGCCTTTCCGGATTATTTCGACCCCAACTGGGATGCGTTGGAAGAATGTCTGTCCGACTTGGAGTGGCTCGAGGCAGACGGCTACCTGCTGTTGATCCGGCAGGCCGATGAGTTGCTGAGCGAGGAGCCGGACGAACGCCCGACCCTGCTCGCGATTCTGCGATCCACCGGAAAATACTGGGCCACCCACGAGCCGCCCCGCCCGTTCCATACGGTCCTGGCGCGCGGTGGCCCGCCGACGACCCCATCGAAAACCTGGCGCATCCCGGCCTGGAAAGGCCAATGACAGATGCGGTGAGCGGTTGCTATAGTGAGCGGCTCGGCACGGCGATACATCACCCCTTCGCACCACAAGGAGGATCCGATGGGATTGTTCGATTCACTGGCACAGGCAGCGGGCGCGTTGATGGGCGGCAAGGACTCCGGCATTCAGGGGCAACTGCTGCAGGCGGCCACGCAGCTGTTGGGCCAAAACAGTAACATCGGCGGGCTGGCCGGGCTCGTGCAGGCGTTTCAGAAGAACGGCTTGGGCGAAATTGTGAATTCGTGGGTGAGCACGGGCCAGAATATGCCGATCTCACCGGCCCAAGTGCAGCAAGGCTTGGGAGCAGGATTGTTGGAACAGTTGGCGGGCAAAGCGGGCGTGAGCACGGATGCGGCGAGCAGCCAACTGGCGAGCTTACTCCCGTCGCTCATTGATAAGCTGACGCCGGAGGGGAAGATCCCCGACTCCAATTTGCTGGAGCAGGGCCTCAGTCTCCTGCGCGGCAAGCTGGGCTAATCGCGTTTCGTCTCTCGACGGCCCATGCTCGGCGAGCCGCAGCCTGGGCATGAAAGACAAAGGGGGCATCGTGCAGAGCACGATGCCCCCTCGCTGTTTCAGATCTCTATCGTGTCTTTCGAAGCTTGAATTCCCTACCGTCTACAGAGCAGAAACCGGTTCGGCGCGCATCTGCCCCTCGATCGAGTAGACCTTTCGCAACCCGGCCCGCAGTCTGGCGCGATAGGAGCCAGCGTGCCCCTCGCACATCCCGTGGCTGACTCGCAGATCCCCAAAGGGCTCGCGCTCGCCCATCTGCGACGGCCTGCCTTCACTTTCGCACCAGGCACAGACAACCTTCATGGGACCCTCGCGATCAGGTTGTGAGAACCACAGCCACCCCTTACTCCATGCTCAAGAGATACTCCGTGGCGGTCAGGTTGCCAGCTAGGCAAACCCCTGATTTGTGCCTTCCCACCCGAGCCCGGCATACGCCGCATCACACAGTACGAAGTTGGCGGAAGGGACTGGGCTTACAAGCATACGACGAGGGCACCTGGGCAGTGGCCTCACCCCATGTCTCCCAAGCCCACCCTTCCATTCAGCCCTTGCACGCCCCCGAAGCCGGTGCACAATGGCTGGTCGGGCGGACCAGACACCACCGGCTCGCAGGAGAGGAGGTAGCGCTCAAGATGGAGCCCGCAAATACCATGGGTCGGTCGCTCATCGACCAGGGGCGACCGCTCGCCCAAGACTGCCGGCTGACCATCACGTTCACACCAAGCACAGATCACTTTCATGTAAACCTCGCTGCGCGGTGAGAACGTTTCAACCCGTCGTCACACTGTTATGGGATGGAATACAGCAAGAGTCGGACCACGGCCCCTCAATAACGGCGTTCCCGCAAAGATGGCCGAAAACTGTCACTTCCCGCCAATTGGCGTTCCGCGCGGACTCCACCGGAGTGAAGGACTGTAGGTGGGACGATATACCAACCTACGATGGCCAGCCCCTTCTGGATTCCGGACATCCTGTTTTGTTCTACGAAACTACTCAGTATTTGGAGTATTTTTCAGGAGCCGCCGACTATTGCGCCACACTCACAGTAGGCGCGACGCCCCACACCGCCACGGTCTCGGAGTACCCGCAGGGTCTCTACACGTCGTTTCGCTTGACCCTGAGAAAATCGGCATGCTACCGTGCGCCGCCTTCATGAAGACCACACGTTCCGAAAAATTGTTTGCCGCAGCGCAACGCGTCATCCCCGGCGGCGTCAACAGTCCCGTGCGCGCGTTCCGCGGCGTGGGCGGCACACCCCGGTTCATCGCACGGGCTAAAGGTTCACGCCTTTACGATGTCGACGGCAATACATACCTCGACTATGTCTTGTCCTGGGGACCGATGATTTTGGGCCACGCGCCCGCGCCGGTCATCAAGGCGATTCGCCAGGCCGCAGGCAACGGCACCAGTTACGGCGCGCCGACCGCGCTCGAAGTGACGCTCGCGACCATGATTCGCGAAGCCATGCCGTCCATGCAGAAAGTCCGTCTGGTCAGCAGCGGCACGGAAGCCGTGATGAGCGCCATTCGCGTCGCGCGGGGCTTCACCAAGCGCAACACCATCATCAAGTTCGAAGGCTGCTACCACGGCCACAGCGACTATTTGCTGGCGAAGGCAGGCTCTGGGCTGGCCACCTTGGGCATTCCGGATTGTCCCGGCGTGCCGGCGGACTTTACGAAGTACACGATCACCGTGCCCTACAACGACCTGGCCGCAGCGAAGGCCGCGATTCAACAGCACGCGAACGATCTCGCCTGCGTCATCGTCGAGCCGGTGGCGGGCAATATGAATGTGGTGCCGCCGTCGCCAGATTTTCTTCCGGGGCTGCGGGAGCTCACGCGCGCGCACGATGCGCTGCTGATCTTCGATGAAGTGATTACCGGGTTTCGCGTCCACTACGGCGGCGCGCAAACGCTCTACGGTGTCACGCCAGACCTGACGATTCTCGGCAAGATTATCGGCGGCGGACTTCCCGTAGGCGCCTATGGCGGCCGCGAAGAGATCATGAACTTGATCGCGCCGACTGGGCCGGTCTATCAAGCGGGTACGCTCTCCGGCAATCCCTTAGCGGTCACGGCTGGAATTACGGCGTTGACACACCTGAAGAAAAAGGGCGTCTACAAACAGCTCGAACAGCGGGCTGTGGCGTTGGCGGATGGATTGGCCGACGCCGCACGCAAAGCAGGCGTAGATCTCTATCAAACGCGGGTGGGCTCGATGCTCGGGGCCTTCTTCACCAAGGGGCCGGTCACGGACTGGCCGACGGCTAAAACCGCCGATACCGCCCGGTACGGCCGGTTCTTCCACGCCATGCTGGAACGGGGGGTCTACCTGGCCCCCTCCCAGTTCGAAGCGGCGTTCGTGTCGACCGCGCACAGTGAGGCCGACATCGCCGCCACCGTCAAGGCTGCCCGGGCGGCCATGGCCACTCTCTAGCCCGCCCGGACGTCCCCGACGTGACCGCTGGCTGTATCACAATCCTGTATCCGAATAGATACAATCAGACCCAATACGATACAGCCCTTTTGGTGCCTGGAGGGGGCTACTCGTCCTCATCCTCCATTTCCAAGGCTTCCTGCCGGCGCTGCTCCTCCATGGCGTTGTGCAGCAGCATCCGGATGAACATGGAATAGAGCGAGCCCTTTTCGAGCGTGCCGCCCGGCGGCACCGCAATGCGCCCTTCCTTAATCATTTTATCCAACCAGGCCTTTTGATCCGGCGCGATCAGCACCGGAATCTCCACCAGGCCCACTTTGCCAAACATATCCATCGGGGTCACTCCTCTACTGTGCGGTGAGTGCATCGCGCGAATCGCGACGCGGATAATAGAACCAGCGAGCCCGGCATTTCAGCACGTGGTTTTTCCCCCTGTCAATCGCGTGCCCACAACCCGTACAGAACGCCTACGTAGGCACGCGCATCAGGGCAGCCGCACAGCGCTTGCAGTTTCTTCCCTGCACAGCCCCTGTGGCGCAGGAGGATTCGATGCAACTCCGTACCGTCTCGATCATGACAACCGTGCTCGTTGGCGTCTGGTGCCTGCACAGCGTGGCCGAAGCCACCGGGTCCCCTCGGACTCAGCAGATCCCGCAGCGTTCGTCGGCACATGTCAGCACAAGCCCCCCGCACAGACACCCATCAGGACTGGCGCCCGCCCACCATCGTAGAGCGACATCGAACCGCCAGCTGCGCACGGGGCAACCGCACAACTCGCCCCATTCCCCGATTGTTCGGCGAAGCCGCGTGCGCGGCAGCCGATCGTCAACGCTGCGGTCCTCCACCCTCCGCACATCGAGTCGATCCCGTGGACTCCGCTCGCTTCCGCGCAGCGCCTACGGTACCGGCCTGCGAGGGCCCGTCGACGTGGACGGACGCTTCTTGCGAGCGATCGACGGCGATACGTTTTCGTATAACGGCATCAAAGTACGTATGGCGGGCTTGGATGCGCCGGAAATGGGCGCGCCGGGAGGACGGGAAGCGGCCCAGCACCTTGCCGCCATGCTGCAGGAGGGACAGATCACCCTCGTGCCGCGCGCACGCGACGTGTACGGCCGCACGGTCGCCGAGGTGTGGTTGAACGGCCAGAACCTCGCCGACCGTATGATCGCGGAGGGATTCGCGAGAAGGGGCTAGTGCTGGAAATTTTATTCGCGTGAAACGCAGGAACCGGAGCCGGCTAAGCAAGGCGAGACCAGGGGACACCATTTGCACGCACACCGCTGAGCGGCACCGCATACACCTGGCCGGTCAAACCTTGACTCGGCCACACGTGCGTCGGATAGTACCAGACCAGCGGGGCAGCACGTAAAACCCAGCATGGTCAATCCGCGCGTATCTCACAAGACAGCGACACACTCATTACTGGATTAGCCCTATGCCGACAGCCACTGGCTATTCGGGCACACCGCTAGCCGCAAAGCTCGGCTTCAAACCAGGCATGCATGTCGCCATGCTTATTCAAGCGCCGAAGTATCACGCGTTGCTCGAACCCGCCACTTTGCGCTCGAAGAACCAACCAGCAAATGACACTCAACGCGCGCTGAAGCAGGCCGCATAGCAACGAACCCTCAATCAAACAGCAAAAACCTCGATACACACAACACAGCATGCCACACGACACGTCCTACTACGTCTACGCGTTAAAGGATCCACGCAATTCCCCCGCGATGCCTTTCTACATCGGCAAAGGGACAGGCGCTCGCTCCTTCGCGCACCTGGTCAAACCGGACACAACCCGCAAGGGTCTGAAGATCAGAGAGATCGAAGCCTCTGGCGCGAAGGTATTGGTCGCCCGCTTGGTCGACTCCCTAGACGAACACCAGGCGATCAGGCTCGAAGCCGAACTCATTGCGGCATTCGGAACAATCGACACAGGCGGCCTGCTTACGAATACTGTCATACCATCGGGCCTATCCAAGAAAGCCCGCTCTTTGGTGGTCGTCCCATCCGGCGTGAAGGAGAAAGCCCAAGTGGCATTGGCGCTCTTGAAAGAGGCGGTGCTGGAGTTAGTGAAGGCCAATCCTGGCGGCGTATCGAATTCCGACACAGCAAGCCTGCTCGGACTGCGCAGCGACTACGGAGGCGGATCAAAAGACTATCTGTCCTACAGCTTGCTGGGCATCCTCCTGAGGGAGGGAAAACTTGAACGGTCTAAAACGACCAAGAAGCATATCGCACGAGTCGAGTAACCACTCCATGCAAGTACTCAGTCAGCCTCACGTGCCACTGCGCGTGATCGCTAGGTCACATGAAAATCTCGCCCTGATCCAACCTACTTCTGCTCAAAGGCGATGCCTGTGGGGATCGGCCTACCTTCTCCGGGTCAATATTGATGCTGAAGGTTCGTCCTGGCACACTGTCGAACACCCTATCCACTCGCAATGTCACAGAACGTTGCAACGCCGTTTCATTACGCATGAAAGGAATGACCTTATGGGCCGTCTCATTGCGCTCTTGATCATGGGCCTGTCGCTCTCCACTACAGCCTGGGCTGCCACGTCCCACGACTGCCCCTATGACCCCACCTACTTATCTCAACAACTCGGACACAAGCTCACCGTCGCGACGCAGATGAAGGGCCTTCTCGGTCCCGCCTGCGAGTACGTCGATGCCAACCGCACGCTCAAAATTGCGGTCGATGCCGGACCGAATCCTGCGCCATCCGCTGAGCTGTGGAGACAAATGGCGCATCCTCCCGGGACTCGATGGAAGCGCGTCGCGAATGATCCGGATGGTGCAGTCACCCTGGAGTCCACTCCCAACGGAGACCCGTTTCCCTCCATTGGCTATGAGCACAAGGGGTGGCTTGTGCAGATTTCCGTGCTGGGTACGGGAGTCAAGACCACCATCAACCAGTGGCACACCAAACTCCTGACCCTGAAACGACTGCCAGAATAACGGTCCGGCCCATCGCGCAACCGAGCTCGCAACGGCAGGCCGCGAATCCGGCACCAAGGCACCCGCTCAATGCGGTGCAGTACAGGGCGATAGACCGGCTGCCACCACAACGCCCATCTACACATTTGTGTGCAGTCGGTAGATCATGGCCGCGCCTCAAAGACGAGATTCAGCGGAGTCTCCGCCACGCGCCGGAATTGCGTGAATCCTCCCGACGTTACCTGGAGAACCTCAGGGAGAAATTACTGGGCGCCGTGTCCGGCAGCCCTGGGCAGCAGCTCATGGTGACCAAGCTGCTGTCCCGCACGATCGGCGCCGCAACGTTGCGCATTGGTGAATGCTGAAGGTATGCTCAAAGCGTGGGGCGATGTCCTGTTGCCGCCGTTCACGGCGGCCGATGGCGCAGTACTTTCCCCAGCTGAACGCCTGGCTCGAAGCCACGCGCGACGCGCTCCGCGCCGAAGTACAGCGCACGGTCGGACTGGCGAGCTGAGCGCGTGTGGGCTTGGGTGGCGTTCCGTTACCCTGTGAGGACCTCATGATAGAGACCGGAATGAATATCGTCGATCACCGCCAGTGTGTGGCGCTGTCGAGCTGTTTTCGCGGCAAGCTCTGCGACCTCCTCATTGCCAGGCCGGGGCGGTCGGTCGCGAAGGGTGCCTCGATCTATCGCGCGGGCGATCCGGCGCAAAGCGTCTTCTTTCTCCGGCAGGGCTTGGTCAAGCTGACCTCCATCACGGAGGATGGTCGAGAATTAATACTCCGTCTGCACCAGTCCGGCGATGTCTTCGGCGACCTGTGCCATTGTACCGGTGAGCGGCGAGAGCAGGCGGTGATGATGGAGGAGGGCGAGGTCGTCGAATTGAGCTTCGAAGATTTTGTCTCGCATCTCCAGCACCATCGACCGGCATTGTTGCTGTTCTTGTCCAATGTCGCGCAGCAGCTGTCGTCGGCCTACGAACAAATCCAAACCCTGTCGTTCAGTTCCACCATGGAGCGCCTGGTGCGGACATTGGGCCGGTTGGCCGATGAATTCGGCGAGTCGGAAGGCGAGTGGGTTCGGCTGACCCATTATTTTCGCCAGGACGATTTGGCGCAAATGATCGGCGCGCGCCGTGAGGTGGTGTCGACGTTGCTGAATCGATTGCGGGACCAGGGCGCCATCGCCTACGCGCGCAAAGACGGATTGCTGATCCGCCGCGCCGCCTTGGAGCGCGCCCTCACCGCCTCCGAAGAAACTCCATCCTGTCTCTGATCCCCCGGCGTTCTGCCACATTTTCGACCGCACTGTTATCCCGCTAACTGACGGTATCGCACCGCTTCACTACACTTGCCGACAGACGCACCGTTTGACGACCTGCCTGTGAATGGCATGCGGTCCGGTCGGGCGAGTGCGGAGATCATGGTCTTTACACAAAGGAGCGGAATGATGCGACGTATGTCTTCCTTCTGTGCGCTGTCACTCATCGGGTATTCATTGGTGGCCTGTGCCCACGCGGCCGATCCCTCGGGTGCCGTGGTGTCCCCGCCTGCGCAGGTTCACCCGGTAAAGGTCGCAGAGACCAAGATGGCCCTGCGCGATCTCTGGCTCGGGCATATCTTGTCGATTCGCAATGTGGCCGTCGCGACCGTGGACAAGAATCCGGCCGCGCGCGACGCTGCGGAGCAGAGGGTCGTGGCCAATGCTAAGCAGATTGCGGGCGCCATCGAGCCCTTTTACGGCGCCCCGGCGTCCGAGAAGCTCTTCGCCATGTTGGCGGGGCACTATGGAGCTGTTCGGGAGTACTTGGACGCGACGGTGGCGGAAAGCGCAGGTCGGCAGGAGGCGGCGGTCAAACAACTGACGTCAAATGCGACAGAGATCTCCACGTTTCTCAGCGGCGCCAATCCGAACAATTGGCCGAAAGATGCCGTGATGGGACTGTTGTCCGCGCATGCCGCCCATCACATCCAGCAGTTTCAACAGCTGAAAGACGGCGACTATACGCATGAGGGTGACACGTGGAAGGGGATGAAGTCGCACATCTACGTGGTGGCCGATACGCTGGCCGACGGCCTCGCCGCGCAGTTCCCGGCTAAATTCTAGACGATGCGTCGGCAGCCGGGTGGCGCCCAACCGCGCCCGGCTGCCGAGCGACAAGGCTGGATCCTCGCGCAGCCCTTCATCCCAGTTTGGCACGACTTCTCCTCCTCCCACGAACCGGCGGTGTCCGCTTGAACGATTGTACGTAGCCTCTTCTGCGTGTGGCTCGACCTGGCCAGGCGTAGGTGTCTTGTGTGTCTGCACCGTCCCCGGTCTGCATGCGCCGCCCCCATACTATGGCGCAGTGTCCCCGGAAATTCTAGAAGAAGCACGCGGAGCCATACCGCAACTCGCGCTCATTGCTACACAACACATGATCCGACGTTAATGCATTACCTCGCAACGACTAACCAGTGCAACCGATGGGCAGCTCTCGCTTGTTCTTCGTCAGTTCTGTAAATGCCTGTCCCGTCCCGTTCAAAATCCCGCACACTAAGGCTAAGGTCGTTCGCAGGCGAGAGGCACGATCGCGAGCAGTATTGGCGTGAGTAAACCCATCCTCCGCATAGAACTTTATTAAGGCATCCACGTTCCGATCGAAATCTGCAAACTCGACGCTATGTGCGAGCTTATTGCGCACCTGATTCAGCCGCGCAACAAACTTCCAGAGATTATCCCCTGCACCGCCGGGGATGTGTGCCTTTCCCAAGCAGAGCCACTGTTGAAAGGTCAATCGTGCATCAGCAAGCGCGCGCGGATCCTCTACCAACGCCTCTACCAAAGCGCGCAACTGCTCTTCGATCAAGAGATGTCCTTTGAGCAGGATCACTGTGCAATCTTGTGATTTTGGGATTAGGCGCTTGAAGCGAGTCAAAGCGTGCTCTCCTGCTGAAGCTGTGTACATCCGAAAATACCTCTCATGAAATAGTGGAGACAGGCATGGCAATGGACGCATTTTAATGGTGCGCGATTCCTATACGAGATGAGAGTAGCCCTTGGAGTGACGAATCCCAAGGGATAGGGTTCCCCTATGACCGCCTGGCTTGCCGTGCGGCGTTGAGTCTGTCGCGTCACGATACTTGCCTGCTGCTCGCCGCACAAGTCTGTTCCGTGCATCCGTGCCTTGTGTATTCGAAAGGCCTTACCAGAATGGGCGCGTGAGGTACGACTGCCCGGCGTGCTGGCCAGGTGGGACGCTCGAGTCAAAGAAGAAGCCTCGCAACGGTTGGCCTCCGATGAATTGCCTGATAGAAAGACCTGACCTAATATTAGGCCGTAAACACCCACGAAGCACCTCCAACCAATTATCAACATTTGGATGACGCGTCACTTTTTGTGGCGTCACTAACAAACCTGGAACCAGCTGGCTAAATTTCGCTTCTTGAAGGTGCCAGCCAAAGTATAAGTCAAGCATGTATCTTGCCGGTGAATCTGTTTCATCACATTACTTGCGAATGGTCGCGACTGGAGTGAATGGACATCTGCGTATCTGTTCGGAGACACCCAGTATCTGTTTCGATAACCTTAAAACCCGCTCTGGACATAGGCATAATATAAAACCTTAATCAAATCGAGCTGGGCACTAATGGCATGCAGGTTGCTTGACGCTTCTTGTCATATGACAGCTGTGCCTCCATGTGCAGGCCACCCACCTGCCTAACTTACAAAAGGAGAATCCGATGAGCGACTTTGTGGTTCGAATTGACACCGCAAAACTCAATGAAAAGCAGGTTGCGGCAATTGCGGGTGCGATACAAGTGGCGGTGATGTCCGAATTGGGGAAAATGGATCTTGCGCATGCGGCAGAGAAGGCAGTCGGTTCTGGCGTCGGTGCAATCACCTTTCATCCGGAATGGCGCGGGCTCTGGTTGCGAGATCTCAAGAGCCTTCAAGAACTGAAGCAATCAGTGCTAGCTGTGCAGGCCCGCTAAATGTAGGCACCACATGAGCTATCTATGCCCCAGTTCTCGCTGCCAGGAAGGAGCGATTCTGATCGGCATTGTTCTGTCGAACGGCAATGTGGCCTTCGCGAAAGACCGCATTGTCGTCGACGGATCTTTTGTCCAGAACGCAACCACGGAGGGTAGCCACCCACCTGAAAGCCGCTTCCGCTTTGGCAGCCCGTGTGCGAAGGGAGCATGTCACCAATGGACCGGTTCACGGTGTGGGGTGATCGATTCGGTTTTGGAGGATGCGCGTGCACAGAACTATCAGCCTCAAGCCGATATACCTCTGCCACAGTGTTCCATCCGAGACAACTGCCGATGGTTCGACCAAACGGGGACTGATGCGTGCGCTGTATGCGACATTGTCATAACTGAGACCCGAGTTTCATCAGGGTGAGGGAGCTGTGGGAAAAGGCATGGCAGGTCGTGAACGTGGGGGCCAATGACACGCGCGGGTCCGTGAAATTCTGGGGCCAGGCATGGCACTTGACTTATTTTGATGGTGCGCGATTCCTGTACGAGATGTGGGTAGTCCTTGGAGTGACGAATCCCAAGGGATAGGGTTCCCCTATGGCCGCCTGGCTTGCCGTGAGGCGTTGAGTCTGTTGCGTCACGATACTTACCTGCTGCTCGCCGCACAAGTCTGTGCCGCGCATCCGTGCCTTGCGTATTCGAGAGGCTCGGCCAGAATGGGCGCGTGAGGTACGGCTGCCCGGCGTGCTTGCCAGGTGGGACGCTCGAGTCAAAGAAGAAGACTTACAACGGGCTGGGCTCTGAAGAATTGTGTGATCAAAAGACCTGCCCCATATTAGAGACCGGCCCCAAAGCAGACCTCTCGATGAGGCGTACAGTGCGGCTCGATGGGCGGGCTGCTACCAACACGCTCATCTACGTACTTGCCTGCTGACGGAAAATCATGGCCGCGCTTCATAGACGAGATTCAGCGGGGTCTCCGCCACGCGCCGGAACTGCATGAATCCGCCCGACGTCACTACCTCGCGCATGCGCGCTTCTCCGGATTGAGCCCCCAGGCACAGGCTCCCTTCCTGGGCACGTGAACTTGGGGTGCAGAGCAGCGTGGAGGCGGAGTAGTAGATCCTCCCGACGGGCGTGAGGTTATTCGCCAACGCGTCATGCGCAAACGGCTCGACGATCATCCAGTGACCGTCGCGTTTGAGTGATCGGCGCACCTGCGTAGCCGCGCCGACCGGATCGCCCATATCGTGCAGGCAGTCGAACATGGTCACGAAGTCATACCGCTCGCCGGGATACTGCGTGGCGCGAGCGACGTCGAAGCGGACACGCCCATCGACATTCGCCTCCCGCGCGGCCGCGCGCGCATGTTCGATGGAACGCTCATGGTAGTCGAACCCGATGAACTCCGAATTGGGGTAGGCCTGGGCCATCAGAATGGTCGAGGCGCCATGGCCGCAGCCGACATCCGCCACGCGGGCACCGGCGTGCAATTTTGCGTCGACACCGCTGAGCGCAGGAATCCAGGCGCGGACTAAATTCGCCGCGTAGTTCGGGCGGAAAAAGCGCTCGCAGCCACGGAAGACGCCCTCGTGGTGCTCATGCCATCCCATGCCGGCGCCCGTGCGGAACGCTTCAATGAGACGCGGCACGGCCGCCAGTGAGCCGGTGGCCAGTTCAAATGCGCCAGGAATATAGGCCGGGCTGGTTTCATCGGCCAGCGCACAGGCCTGCTCCTCCGTCAGACTGAATGTGTGAGTGGCCGCATCGTAGGTAACATAGCCGCCGGCCGCTTGCGAACTGAGCCACTCCCTGACATACCGCTCGTCCGTGTGCGTCATGGCGGCCAGTTCAGCGGACGTCAGCGGCCCTGAGGCCAACGCCTTGTACAGGCCTAACCGTTCGCCGATCACCACCAGGCCGGCATGCAGCGTCGCGCCCAGGTCATGCACGAACTTGCCGAGGAATTCGTGTAATTTTTCTGTGTTCGGTGCCATGGGTGCCTCCTATCTGGTTGGGGTGAGCAGGGCGCGAAGCCCGTGCAACAACAGCCGGCATTGTAGGAGACGGAGGCGGGAAAGCCCTTATCCGGGCGTCTGGTTCTCTTAGCCGAGGCGTGCTAGCCTGCATGTCGCTTGACTACGCGTCCGGCGTATTTTGCCGACAGACCGTGATCGCGTCAGGAGTCCGCGTGGACGTCCTCTCTGAAGTCCTCAAAGCCGTACAACTCGACGGTGCCATCTTCTACAACGGCGAGTTTTCCGCTCCCTGGTGCGCGCGGGAGCCCGATTCCCGCACCATGGCCTCGTGCCTGTCGATCACGTCTAAGCACCTGATTATTTTCCACCTGGTCACGGAGGGGCGCGCCTACGCCCGCCTGGAGAACGACTCTTCGCCGGTTCCGCTCACAGCCGGAGACATCGTCATCTTTCCGCACGGCGACGCGCACCTGCTGGGAAACGGCCCGGCCGTTCCCCCAATGGATAGCGCCGCCCAGCTTCGTCACATCCAGTCAGCGGGGCTGCGCCTCGCTCAGTGCGGCGGCGGCGGGACGGTGACCAAGCTGATCTGTGGCTACATGAGCTGCGAGTCGCAACTCAGTCAGATTTTTCTGGCGGGGCTGCCGTCGATGCTCACCGTGCACATTCGCAACAGCCGCTCCGGACCGTGGCTGGAAGATACGCTTCGCTATTCCGTCGATCACGCGGAGACCGCAGGGCCCGGCGGGGCTGCCGTCATCGCCAAATTGTCTGAAGTGTTGTTCGTGGAAACCTTGCGACAGTACATTGCCCAGCTGCCGCACAGCCACACCGGTTGGCTGGCTGGTGTGCGCGACCCGGAGGTTGGAAAGGCCCTGGCGCTGCTCCACCGGCGGCCGGCCCAGCCCTGGACGATTGCGACATTGGCGACGGAGGTCGGCGCGTCTCGGTCAGTGCTGGCCGAACGCTTTCGGCGCTATCTTGCACAAACACCCATTGCCTATCTGACGCGCTGGCGACTTCGGCTTGGCGCGCAGCAGCTCCTGTCTTCCAATCACAGCGTGGCCGCCGTGGCGGCAGCCGTCGGCTATGAATCGGAACCTGCGTTCAATCGCGCGTTCAAACGGGAGTTCGGTCTGCCGCCGGCGCGCTTTCGAGACCAATCTAAAAAAGCCCGCCGTAGTGTCGCCCTCGCGTGAGCCATACTCTCGTGAGCGGCAGAAGCCCACGGAACGTTCTGCCACAGCCTTGTGGTGTACCACCGGCGCAAGACTGGACTGGAGTCGATCGGCTGGCTGCCGCTCCATAGCCATATCTGTAGAAGCCACGAGTACGACCGCAGGCTGAATGGCCTAGGTATAACCGCTGGTGCTATCGACACAGCACTCCGTGCATAGGGCTGATGCCATCGCCAGATCAGTCGGCGAAGACTGTTCGTTGCAGCGGCGCGGCACAAGCTTGCGGCCGCCGATCCGCCTCGCTATGCTTTTCCTGATCCATTGCGGCGCTGGGAGGGATGGCTGCAGGCCATGCCGTTACCCCATGCATGCGCACCACCGTTACAGCCTACACAAGCTTCACCACATCAGGCCCATGGTGCTCACATGATCGACCAGACATTTGCCGACCGCTTTGCACGCGAATGGATCGAGGCCTGGAATAGCCACGACCTAGATCGGGTTTTGAGCCACTACGCCGAGGCCTTCACGATGTCGTCGCCGCTCATCGCCACTATTGCCGGCGTACCGTCCGGCACGCTCACCGGGAAGGATGCGGTACGGGCCTACTGGGCCCAGGGGCTTGCGCTGATGCCGACCTTGCACTTTACGCTGATCACCACGCTGGTCGGCGTCGACAGCATCACGCTCTACTACCGCAGCCCTCGGGGACTAGCCGCCGAAGTCTTTCATTTCGGCCCGCATCGCACCGTTGTTCGCGCGTTCGCCCATTACGCCGCCAGCTGAGTATTGTCCGACGACGGCAAGAACGGCAGCGCATCTGCTCCTGCCGATGACAGCGACTTGCAGTGCCATCGCCTCATGGAACGGACGCCGCATCTCGTCGCTTGACGCTCGCGGCATCCTTCACGAACAATAGGCGCGGCCATCACCGATGCACGTGCCTCCGATCTGCACACGGCACTCGTCGGCATTCGCACACGCAACGAGAACGACACTCCATGCCGCCGCCCGATCCACGTGTCTTTTTTGCCGCCGAGCGCACACTGTTGGCGTGGCTTCGAACGGGTCTCACGATCATTGCCTTGGGCTTCGTGGTGTCGCGCTTCGGCCTGTTCGTTCAACTCCTTGCGGTGCAGTCGAGTCAGTCTCCGCTGCATGGTGAGGCCCACGCCTCGACCATTGTCGGCGCCCTGCTGGCGCTCGTAGGTGCGTGCACAGCGGCCGCCGGCGCCTATCAACACCGCCGCTTCATCCAGACCCTTCCGCCCGCGGATTTGCCGGCGTCATACTCCCAGTCCTGGGCGATCGCGCTGGCCGCTACCATTGCGTTGGTGGGCATGGGGTTAGCTGTTTACATGCTCTTCACCTTGCCTTAAGGCAACAGCGCGAAGGGTTGCAGGACACTCTGATTGTGCCCAAGGACCGCATACCATCTATGAGGATCGCCGCATGAAAGTGGCCGTGTTCAGTGCAAAAGCCTACGATAAAACCTTTCTCGATAGCGCGAATGCAGCGGGTCGCCACGAACTAGTGTTCTTTGAGCCGCGCTTGACGGTGAATACCGCGGCGCTGGCCCAGGAGTTTCCGGCGGTGTGTGTCTTCGTGCACGATGAACTGAACGCCGCGACGCTCGCCAGGCTAGCACGAGGCGGTACGAAATATGTCGCGCTCCGTTGCGCTGGATACAACAACGTCGATCTGGCCGCTGCGGAGGCGGCGGGCATAATGGTGGTGCGCGTCCCGGCCTATTCGCCCTTTGCAGTCGCCGAACACACGGTGGCGCTCATTCTGGCGCTGAATCGTCGCATTCATCGGGCCTACAACCGCGTGCGCGAGGGCAACTTTGCGCTGGACGGCTTGCTCGGCTTCGACCTTCACGGTCGTACGGTCGGGGTGATCGGCACGGGCACCATCGGCATCCAGGTGGCGCGTCTCATGCGGGGCTTCGGCTGCGAAGTGGTCGCCTACGATGTTCGACCGCATCCGGATGCGGCGGCGCTGGGTGTTCGCTACCTGGAGCGCGACGAGCTGTATCGCCTCTCCGATATCGTGACGTTGCACTGCCCGCTCTCGCCGCGCACGAGGCATCTGATCGACCAGAACTCAATCGCACAGATGAAGCCGGGCGTCATGGTGATCAATACGAGTCGTGGGGCGCTGATCGAAACGAATGCGGTGATTCAGGGATTGAAGACGGGCCAGATCGGCTACCTCGGCCTGGACGTGTATGAAGAGGAAGGCGACCTGTTCTTCGAAGACCTGTCCAACCTGGTGCTGCAAGACGATGTGTTTGCGCGGCTGCTGACCTTTCCCAATGTGCTGATTACCGGGCACCAAGCGTTTTTCACCACACAGGCACTCGAACAAATCGCGCAGACGACACTCGCGAATCTCTCGGAGCTTGAGGAGGGCGGGACCTGCCGCCATCGCGTCGCGCTACAAACGTAGAGCCCCCCGCCATGATTTCCTGCTTGATATCCATTGGGACGGCACGCCGAGTCCTGCGCGCAGCGATCCTGTTGCTCGTTGCCTGTACGTTCGCGTTCGCATTCACCTTTGATCCACATAACACGGCCGCTCAGCCTGCCGCGATGGTACCGGAGCCGCAAACCGCGGCCTGGTGGATGGCGCGTCACGACGCCACCGTCGCGGCGCTTCGCGGGAACGCTGTCGACCTGCTGTTTATCGGCGATTCCATCACGCAAGGCTGGGAGGATGCCGGACGCGAGGTGTGGACCCACTACTATGGCTCCAGGCGTGCGTTCAATCTCGGCTACAACAGCGACCGCACGGAGCATGTGCTCTGGCGGCTGCAGCATGGGGAACTGGACGGCATTGCGCCGCGTGCGATCGTGCTGCTGATCGGCACGAACAATACGTCAGCGGAACGGGAATCACCGGAGGACACCGCGGCCGGTGTGCGCGCCATCGTGGAGCTCTTGCGTCACCGGCTCCCCACCAGCCAGGTGCTCGTGCTTGGACTCTTCCCTCGCGGGGTGGATGAGAACGACCGCGCGCGACAGGTCAATACGCAGGTGAATCGGCATCTGCAGACGCTCGCCGACCATCGCACGGTCTGGTACCTGGACCTCGGTGACCTGTTCTACGATAAGGTGGGACGTCTCTCGACCGTCGCCATGCCGGACCTGCTACATCCAAGTGCGGAAGGCTATCGACGGTGGGCCGAGGCAATGGAGCCGATGATCTCGCGGCTTTTACAGAGGCCCTGAAGATGCGTCGGATCGTGCTGAGAGCATAGGGCAATTATACTTACTGCGATCATCCCTACTCTGAGGGACGCCACACGTCTCGAACGACGTGCTTCATATACTGCACGACTGATGTACGACGATCGTCGGACGCAGGACCCGGACATCGAGACCAAACATGCCGGTCAGCTTCGCTCCACTGTGACAGTGCGACAGAGCGTTCCACCTGGCGAGCGCGGTAGCCTCAGGGCTTCTTTCGCTGCTTCTTGTCTTTGGGATTGTCGGAGAACAGCAACCAGGCCAGGACGAAAAAGCCGATCGCTACGCCCGTTATCGCAATCCATGTGCCCAGCTTTTCCATACGGTTGCCTACTCCTGTCTCGACTCGAGCCGGTGCACCAACGTCGGGGACATACGCTTGGGCTTACCCTGAAGATCGGTCGCCACCAATCGCGCGCCCCCCTCGACCACCACGCGCCCGCTTGTCTTCTCACGAATCACGTGCGTGAAGCCTAACGCGACGCGCGTGAGTTCCGCAAGAACCGTTTCCACCTGCAGCGTGTGGCCATAGCGCGCCGAGGATCGATAGTGCAGCTCCGCGTGCACCACCACAAACTGTGTGCCCTGCGCCAATTCGTCCGACACGCAGACGTGACGCGCCTCTAAATAGTGCGTTCGCGCCCGCTCAAAGTACCGTAAGTAATTGGCATAGTAGACCACGCCGCCGCAATCGGTATCCTCGTAATAGACGCGGACGTCCATACTGTGCGGGGCCGATGGAGTCACAGTGCGAGGGTCGGGAAGGTCGGAAGCATCGACTGGGTCACATCCAGCAGCGCGAGCAACGCCTCAAGGAATTGCTGAACGCGCTCCGGTTTGGGCGGCTCACAGCCGTGACCCAGGACACTCCGATTCGCCGCATCGACCAGCGGCATGAGCGTGGGCCAGTGCTTGAGATAGCGCGTACCAAGCTCATCATGTAAATCGGCCAGCAGCTGGTATTGCACATGCGTCGGCAGCGTGAGTCGACCATCCACCTCATCTCGATAGCGGGTCTGCACTCGATCGCGCCAGGACTCGGGCAGCAGTTCCGCTTGCACATCCCACGGCGTGATTCGATGCTGAGTTAGCAATCGCCATTGTGCGGCATGCTCCAACGCGCGTACCAGCGCCCGCATCGCCCCTTCACCATTCTGGTGGGCACTCGCACGACGCGCGCCCTGTCCCAAAAGATCGAGGGTCAATCCCTCTTTCACGTCTCGCGGATCCATGATGATCCGTTCGACAAACGCCACGTGGCCTTTGACCACCGACACGAGGGAGGTCATACCTGGCGGGCCGCCCCAGAGCGCCGCCATCTCAAGCGCCTTCACGGCATGCTTGAGCTTGTCCCACGCCTGTCGGTACTGCATGCGATGCCAGAGTCCATACCCATCTGCCATATCGCCGAGGGCATGATAGAACGGCTTCTGACCGCCGCTGACGCGCCGCGCCAGCTGGCGAAAGTGCTGTGCGGCGGCCTCATAGTGCCCACGGTTGAACAGCTGGCAGGCCTCCCTCCGAGCGGTCACTGCGGCCTCGTCCCACAGATTGCCCTCGATGATCTTCCACGGCGCCGCCGCCTGCCCGTCACTGCCGGGCGGCACGCCCTGAGAGTGCGGCGCAGAATCCGTTGGCCCGCCGAGTCCACTCCCGTGCGCAGGCGCGAGCACTTGCAGAAGCTTGGAGCTTCGCTCGAGCCCCACTAGCACGAGCGCCGCCGCCATGCCAGGCGTGACATCGCCCAGGCCCAATACCAATTCACCGACTTGGATATCCCAGGTATCGAGAAGAGGCGGCAGCTGTTGTGCCAGGGCGCGCTGTGACACCAGGAGATCATGCGGATCGGACGTCACAACCCAATCCCATCGGCGCGGCAGATGGGTCAACTGTGGCTGGATCTGCTGTTCGATCAGCGCGCGGCTCGATTCGGGGGCAAAGAAGCAGAGCGACTCCGGCTGCAGCTCATTGATCAACCGGATGATCGGGGGCACGTCCTCCACCATGGCGCACAGAAACGCTTTGACGGGAGTCTCACGGCGCATGACGCGCGAACTATAGCATCGGCCCTGTGAGTGAGCAAACCGTTCAACGCACCCATTGCCGTGACACAGGCCCCCGTGAGGCGCCCGTACTTGACCGTATACCCCATTACGTCTAAACTTCGATCGCTTCACGCCCCTGTATCAGCGCCGTCCGGCCTCGCCGGCGGTCGCGCCTGCGTTTACCCGCTCAGAGGACTGCATGATCTGGTGGTACTGGATGGTGCTGGGACTGCTCTTGGTCGGCCTTGAGGTGGCCACACCGGGAGGATTCTACCTGCTCTTTTTCGGCCTGGCTGCGCTGCTCGTTGGCACCGCAGCCGGTGTCGGCGTGGTGACCGTCGACTGGATGCAGTGGCTGCTTTTTTCCGTCTTCGCGATCAGCTCTCTCTTGCTGTTCCGTGCCCCGCTCGCCCGCGCCATGCAACAGCGAGTCGGTGAAGCACCCATCGATACGCTCGTTGGAGAACAGGCGCTCGTCCTCGCGCCCATCGCCGCTGGCGGCATCGGCAAGGTGGAACTACGTGGCAGCACCTGGAACGCCTGTAACGGCGGCACGACGATTCTAGTCCAAAACCAGCGCTGTCGAGTCGATCGCGTCGACGGCCTGACCCTGTGGGTCACGGCCACCTAATTCGGAGCACTCCCATGGAGGAATCAAGCATGTCGGGCGGACTTTTTGTGATGTTGCTGCTGGCCCTGCTGGTCCTCATTACCATCGCCAAGACCGCGCGGGTGGTCCCCCAGCAAAGCGCGTATGTGGTCGAGCGACTAGGGAAATATCACGATACCTTGAACGCCGGGTTCCATATCCTCTTTCCCTTCGTGGATGCGATTCGCTACAAGCACTCGCTCAAAGAAACCGCCATCGATATTCCGGAGCAAATCTGCATCACGCGTGACAACGTGCAAGTGGGCGTCGACGGCGTACTGTACCTGAAAGTGATGAATCCGGAGCGCGCCTCGTACGGAATCGCCGACTACCAATTTGCACTCACACAGCTTGCTCAAACGACGCTGCGCAGCGAGATCGGCAAAATCGACCTAGATCGCACGTTTGAAGAACGCACCAACATCAACGTGCAGGTTGTGAACGAACTCGACAAAGCGTCGGAGCCATGGGGCGTGAAAGTCTTGCGCTATGAAATTAAGAACATCACGCCGCCCAAGGACGTGCTGAATGCGATGGAAAAGCAGATGCGCGCGGAACGTGAGAAGCGCGCGGTAATCTTGACATCGGAAGGTCAGCGCGACGCGGCGATCAATGAAGCCGAAGGCGAAAAGCAGCAGGTCATCAAAGCCTCGGAAGCTAAGAAGCAGCAACAGATCAATGAAGCTGAGGGTGCCGCGTCGGCAATCCTGGCGATCGCGGTGGCTACCGCCGAGGGCCTGCGCAAAGTGGCCGAGTCCACTCAGATTCCCGGCGGCTACGAGGCGATTCAACTTCGCGTGGCCGAACAGTACATTACGAAATTCGGGGAGCTGGCAAAAGCGAACAACACCTTAGTGCTTCCGGCCAGCGTCTCGGATGTCGGCTCCATGATCGCGCTCGCTATGAATGTGATCGACAAGCGCCCGAAGCCCTCCACGCCTCAAAAGCCGAGCGTTTGACAGGCCTTCGAGCCTTTCCTAGAATGCCGCGCATGAACGATCGGGCGATTCGTGCGTTCGACGACAGCGCGGATGTGAAACGTCGCTTTGTTCGGGACTATGCCGACCGCATCACCGAACTTGCACACCTTCTGGCAAGCGCCCTGCGCAACGGACACAAGATTCTTTTTTTCGGCAACGGCGGCAGCGCGACCGACGCCATGCATTTGGCGGCTGAATTTGTCGGCCGCTACCATCACAACCGGCGAGCCTTGCCCGCCCTTGCCCTCGGATCAGACGCCGCGGCGCTCACCTGCATCGCCAATGACTACGGCTATGACGAAGTCTTCGCCCGACAAGTGCACGCACACGGATGTCGCGGCGACATCGCCATCGGTATCAGCACAAGCGGGAAATCCCCCAATGTTCTGAAAGGACTTGCGGCGGCTCGCGAGCGCGAGCTAACCACGGTGGGATGGACCGGCCATCAGGGCGGGTTGATGCCGAGTGCGGTCGACCACTGTTTTATCGTGCCCTCAACCGTCACCGCGCGTATTCAAGAAACCCATATCACGCTCGGCCACGTGCTCTGCGAATTGATCGAGGAACACCTCTTTGCGACGGACCCAACCTAAGCGACGCACGACGCGACCCACTGCCATCCGACCAATCGACGTCTCGCGGCTGAAAACCTACCCCCTCAACCGACGGCATAGTAAAGTGCGGATGTCGGACTTTGCCTCGGCGTGGACGCCGGGCAAACGATTTTCAGATTTTCTACAGACCCTCCCTCATATTCTTGCTGCGGAAACCCTTCGCACCGTTGCCATGGCGATCGCAGACGCCTATCGCGCTGGACGCCCGGTCATCCTTGGGATGGGCGCGCATCCGATCAAAGTCGGTCTCAGCCCCATCGTGATCGACCTCATGGAGCGCGGAATCATCTCCGCGCTTGCGCTAAACGGCGCCGGCATCATTCACGACTTTGAGATTGCCCTGCTTGGGCAAACCTCCGAAGACGTTGAAGCCGAAATCGACTCTGGCCGATTCGGCATGGCAGACGAAACCGGGCGCATCCTCAACCGCGCCATTGCCGATGGGGTTCGTGAAGGGCTCGGGATCGGGGGAGCAGTGGGGCGATATTTACTCACCCATTCGAGAACATTCCCGCATGCCTCGCTGAGCCTGCTTGCGACTGGTGCTCGCCTTGGGATTCCCGTCACTGTGCACGTGGCAATCGGCACCGACATTATCCATATGCATCCCGCGGCCGACGGCGCAGCCATCGGGGCCGGCTCATTGACCGATTTTCGGACGCTCGCGGCCGTCGTCTCGACCATGGAAGGTGGGGTGTACCTGAACCTAGGATCGGCCGTGATTCTGCCAGAAGTATTTTTGAAGACCGTGACCTTAGGGAGAAACCTTGGGCAAGCTCTAAGTCGGATTACTACCGTTAATATGGACTTCCTACCGCACTACCGCCCCCTGACCAATGTCGTCAAACGTCCCACGCAAAAAGGCGGCAAGGGCTATTCGCTTACAGGACATCACGAAATCATGTTTCCCTTACTTGCGGCAATCATCCACGAGGAGTTGGGCGGTCGTTCCAAAAAAGAGCGAGGCCGTCCTTCGCACTAGGTAGCGCAAAGGACGGCCCCACATCACTCGTGCCCGCGTTCGTTACGGTCGCTGCGTCACGAAGACATCCAGCGCACCATTCGTATCGCCTTCTTCCAGATTGGTCGCCTCAGACGCGAACGAGATAAAGCGGCCATCCGCGCTGATCGATGGGGTTTCACTAACCCCGCCAACAGCCTCCTCACCATTGCCATTCACAGACGCACGCTTCATGTACTGCGCTCCACTGGATTGGAGGTCCGCCACAAAGATATCTGTGACGCCATTAGAATCGACACTCCCATCGACGAGATTTGTAGCCGCAGACTCGAAGACCACATAGCGCCCATCTCCACTGATGACCGGAATACGGCTATCGTCGTTGCTCTGCACGCCCGCCCCAGACTGCGAGACCAGCTTCATGACTCGCGAAGGCGCGTTCCACTCCACGGCGAAAATATCGGCTTTGGCATTGGTATCGATCCCGACCAAGTTATCAGCCGCGGACCAAAATGCAATCCACTTCCCATCTCGGCTGATCGAGGGCGTGACGCTGTTGTGATTACCGATCTGTCCTACATCGTTCTTTGATACGAGGGTCGTCGTGTGGGTCTGGCGATCATGGACGAAGATGTCCGTGGCTCCATTCGTATCGTTCCCCACACCCAGCAGGTTGCTGGCCGTCGACTCAAAAATCACATAGCGCCCATCCGCGCTGATGCCGGGGTTCCCACTCCATCCATCAGCCTGTATCCCTGTGGAATCAACAGACACACGCTCAATCACCTGGGTTGTCCGATCATAGACGAAGATATCGGCGACATCGTTCGTATCCCCAGGAACAAGATTCGTAAACGTTGAGCCGAAAACAACCAGATTGCCGTCTCGATTCAATGCCGGATCAAAGCTGTTGCAGGGCATATTATTGGCCGGAGGCGCAGCACAGATTCCGTCAGCTCCAGCAAGCGTTTGCGAGATACGAGAAGTATGCTTGCTGGTACGATCATAGATAAAAATATCACCTCCACTCGGCTGCACTACAGGAGCCACCGCATCGTGATAGTTCGAATCGCCGGGAACGAGATTGCCTGCAAACGACATAAAGGCCACCACATTGCCGTCTTCACTGATGGCACCCGACACGGCATCGCGATCGCCTTGGACCAAGCCATTGCCGACAGACACACGAGTGATTTCGCCTGTCAGGCGATCCTGCATGAAAAAGTCTTGCTTGCCGTTTGTGTCGTCCGCGACCAAATTAGTGGCGAGGGACTGAAACACGACATATCGCCCGTCCCCACTGAGACCAAATTCGCCTCCATAGTTCGGCTTCACCCCGCTTGCCTGATTCCCACGAACGCCATTCTGCGTACTCGACACCATCGACGTCTTAGGACGCACTCTCAGCGAGAAGGTCTTCGTATCCTTGCCAGTGGACGTCACGACGGACACGGTGATCACTGTTGAGCCATGTTGAACCGGCGTTCCCTCAATGTGACCTGTTTCCACAAAGGCTAAACCGCTGGGTAACGAACCGCTCAGGAGCTCCCATCGCCCGCCCGTGCCGCCATCAGCCAGCAGATCCGCACGATAGGGCATAGCCTGATCGCCTACCGGCAACGCTGCTGTCGTGATCGCTGGCGAAGCGCTTACCGAGGTCGCCGCCCCACCTCCACCAGAACTCCCATTGCACCCGCTCAGAGCCAAGACAGCCACCAGAGCCGCACTACTTCCCTTCCCCCAATGTGCCTTTTTCCGAATACGCATCGCATACCTCTCACCAGTGGAGTGGATGAGACCACCGCTTGCCATGTACCCACTGTCGTCTAGAAACGCGCGTTTCGCTATCCCCAGATTGGGCAGCAGAAGCACTCGCATGCGGGGTAACACTTCATCCCACTTAACTGTGAATAAGGGTACCCATGAGATGCATCTCGCCTATACTGCCCCCTGAAATGGAGGTCTCCCAACCGGAGCTTCCTGGACAGACGAAGGGGGGGCGGGGCAGCGGACATACCTGAACAGACTAGACTTAAGAACGGCCAATAGGCGCGTGACGCGGGCGGCCCAGCATCCTTAAAGATAAGATATTGCTCCCACCAAGGCGCGTGACCCTACCTAGGAGGTAGAAGATGGGTGCTTTGATGATGGAGAACTCCACTCTAGTGGAGGCATTGCCCCTAACCCTTGATGGGAGGCCATCCCACGCGTGAAAGTCGTGCATCCGAATGCCTTTGAGCATTTCTGTGCTGAGGATGAACCGAGCTGGCTAGCGGCAACAGGTTTGATCATGCCGTATGCCCAGGAGGCTGAACGGCATCACCAAGCGGACCGTTAGAGTCTTAAGAAGAAGCATGTCTGGTAACGCATGCTTAACCGATTGAAGGAGGTAGTCGGATCATTCGGAACTTGGTCAAGGGGCACAACCAGGAACACGCACATCAGGCGACGAGGTATAGAAGCTTCTCCCAGGATCGCCCCCGGCAAGCAGTAAAGCTGACTAGATTTCCAAGAGACCCTACAGGGAGAGCCTCCGGCAAAGTACGGACCAGAAACCTAGGAAACAGATCTACAGTGAAAAGGCGAGGAGGGTATGCCGATCCCCTTGGAAAATCCGAGGGGATCGGCACAGATTTAATAGACCACTAGCGGCGCACTACAAAAGCATCCCGAACACCGTTGGTGTCTCCCGTCACCAAGTTTGTCGCATCCGAGTAATATATGACCAGCGATCCGTCCTGGTTAATGGCAGGGGCCTGACTCAGGCCGTTTCCCTCTTGGAAACCACCGCCATTCAAGAATTCGCCCGAGACCCGCTTAATGGCAACGCCTATTTGAAGAACGAAGACATCCGTAGCGTTATTGGCATCAGGGTTCGTACCATCCAGGTTCGTCGCCTCTGAATGGAATGCCACAAACTTTCCATCTCTACTGAGCGCTGGTAAACCGCTATTGCCGTTCCCATCAGCAAAGGATGGCGACACCGAAACATGTTTTACCGCAGGGGTGGCTGCACCCAAATTGGTTGCGACATAAATCTGATTTACTCCGCCACCAACACCTGCCACAAGATCAGAAGCACTTGAAGCAAAGGCAATGATACTTCCATCACCATTAATCGTCGGCTGAATGCTTGCGCCGTTGGCTTCGCCCGCAGCCTGGGTCAAAGTGATTTTCTTAATCGTGGGCGTCGCTGTCGATAAATCGGCACGGAAAATGTCTGAAACTTGTCCCGAATCAGTTCCTCCCCCAAGGGTCGATGCATCGGAACTAAAAACCACATAGTTCCCATCTGCACTCAACGATGGCCCTCCGGTAGCCTCACTTGCAGGCCTCGCTGAACCCGTCTTTGTGACCAATGTAAGGACCGGAGCGCCTCCCCGCAAATTCATTACGTAGATATCCGCAGCATCATCTATATCAGCAGCAGACAATCGAGCCAATGACCCAAAGGCGATGACCTTCCCATCTGCACTGATTGATGGGTCAAAGCTATTGCAGCTCTCGTCGTCTGAATTGGGAGCGCTGCAAATTCCTTGTGCACCAGCGGCTCCTTGAGACACGCGAATCGTCCGTTGATTTGCTCGATCACGCAAGAAAACATCTCGCCAACTATTGGTGTCATTCGACCCATTGGTTGCAGCCGTCACCAAATCGGACGCCCAAGAATCAAACGCCACAAAATTCCCGTCGTCACTCACAACGGCCACGACACTGTCATCGTTGCCAGGGTTTCCATTCACTGCAGCAGAAATGAGTTCCGTTTTCCCAGTTTCCCGATCATGGAGATAGACTTGATTCTTCCCATTGCCGGATTTCCCAGGCACGATGTCGGCTGACGTGGAATGGAACACCACATATCGCCCTGTATTATTTATGCCTGGATCGCTAATACGAGGCCGCCCATTCCTTTGAGCGTTGCCAGCCTCTCCGCCGCTGGTTTGAGCCAACGACTCGCTCACGACTGAAACGCGGTGTGGATTCCCTCGGACAACAAAAACAATGTTGTCCTTCGTCGCAGTACCCCCTGGACCGGAAACTTTCAGCGAAATGGTTTTTTCTATGGCAGCCGTCGGGGTACCAGTTATTAATCCAGCATCAGAGAGCGTCAGTCCAGCCGGAAGAGTAGTTCCTCCCTGAAGTTCCCATTTCAACGGGCCCGTCCCATTAGCGGTTAATTGGCGGCTGTACGCTAACCCAATATCGGCAGGCGCAAGACTTGTTATGTTGACCGATGGAGCAACGGGGGCTCCCCCGCCATCTCCTCCCCCTCCGCAAGCAGGTAGCGATCCTACCGCAGCCACCACTAATAGTCCTTGAAGTATCGCCCCCACTTTCTTACTTCGCATGGCTCCTCCTCTTGAAATCCAGACTATGTCTACAACTTCCGTTCCACCTTGGCTGCAGTCCCCAATCACAGCCGTCCTCGAGCTTGATAGGACGTAGATTCCTATATAAACTCACGACGGATCAACCCCCTCGTTAAGGAACACCTAGCCCTTTAGGGGCGGCAGCTCTTTCCTGGGTACCTGTATTAATGACTGCTATTGCGTACAGTCCGTTCGCTAGTGAAGCACCCCCTACCAAACTCGTAGATCTGGGCTCATGCAATCTTATTGAGATAGCTGGCGGGCACTGGCGTTCGCTCAATCAGCAGTTTTTCGCGCTCCGCCTTCTCCCAATACCCATTTTATGGAGTCGTCGCTTGACCTCCTCTTTAGGGGTATTCGTTGGCTATCGGGGCGCTTCGCCGTCCATTCTCCCCGGTGAAAAGGGCAGAACCGACCGATGCCTCATTCGGCTCTCCTCTCCGCTATTCCAAGACCTCTCCGCCACCCCGCTGCTCGCAGATACAGCCCTTCGCGAAACAATTGCGCATGAGATGATCCATCAGTGGCAGTTTCAGGTGCTCCATAAGACCCCAAGCCATGGAACAACCTTTCGCCAGCTCATGCACCAGATGAACGCTGCAGGACTCGCGGTCAGTGTGTACCACCGCTATGCCATTCACGCCCGTCGCCTGATACGATTTGTCTGGGCTTGCCAAGCCTGCGGGCTTCAGTATCCCCGCCAGCGCAAAAGTATTGACCCGCGACGCCATCGTTGCGGACGTTGCCGCGGCATGCTGACCCAAATTGATCAGGACGCTTCGGATCGCCAGGCGAACACCACGCACCGTGCCAACCACAGCCTCCCCATCAATAACCAACTCGCGCTGCTGCTGTAATTCCTGCTTTTTGGGAGCCCGCCTGGAATCAGGGCGCAGAACGAGGGAAGAAGATTGATTCCCACGTGTCGCCTGACTATGATACCGCTGTCGCAAGTGGTCATCTATGGGTCGCGTGCTTACCCAAAGTGAACTCGCTCAGGCCATCGCATCGGCGAAGGCATCGAACCGGCGCATCGTGTTCACCAACGGATGCTTCGACCTGCTTCACGTCGGGCACGTCCGCTACCTGCAAGAAGCTCGCTCCCTTGGAGATCTGCTGATCGTGGGAGTCAATTCAGACGCGTCGGTGCGCGCCCTTTCAAAAGGCCCGGATCGCCCGATTGTGCAGGAGCAGCACCGCGCGGAGGTGCTGGCGGCCTTAGCCTGCGTTGACTACGTCACGATTTTCAACGAGCCGGATCCCCTGAACCTCGTGACGCAGGTACAGCCCGATGTGCTCGTGAAGGGTGGCGACTGGGCACCGGAACGTATCATCGGCCGAGAGGTCGTTGAGCGAAACGGGGGCCGCGTCCTTTCCATCCCACTCACGCCGGATATGTCCACCACCACCCTTGTGCGTCGCATTCGGGGCGACCATCAGTAGGCCTGTGCCGCAGTCAACACTCCCCCAATACTGGCAGACGCTGCTGCAACCAATCACTGACGCGCTGGGCAATCCGGCGGCGCGCCCCTCCGTCACCGGCTTGTTTGGATCAGCACATGGCTTCCTCCTCACCCTTATCACCCGCAGGCTGCGTTCCGCCAAATCCGCACCGCCCTTCTTAGTCGTCACCGGCTCGGACGATGCGGCCGAGCGGCTGTATAACGATCTTCGGTTCTTCCACGCACTGCTCGGCCTACCAACCGACCAGCTGGCGTTATTTCCAACCTGGGGACTCGTCCCCTACGAGACCAGCACGCCGCCCAGCGACCTTGTCGCCCAGCGCATGCACGCACTGCTGCGCCTTGCGGAGGGGCTCCCCACGATCGTGATCGCCCCCGTGCAAGCGCTGCTCCAAAAGGTGGTGCCGCGCACCGTCTTTCGCGAAACGTGCTTCCAGCTGCGGCTCCAGCGCGATATTGACCGAGAAGAACTTCTGGCCAAGCTGCTGCGCCTTGGGTATCGCCAGGCCTCCGTCGTCGAAATTCCCGGTGAATTCAGTGTGCGTGGCGGGATCGTCGATATCTTTTCTACGGCATACGACGCGCCGCTACGCATCGAGTTCTTAGGCGACACCGTCGACGCCATCCGCATGTTCGATCCCAGCACGCAAACCTCGTCAGAAAAGCGCCGCGAGGCTTGGGTGCTCCCTGCGCGAGAGGCCATACGGCCAGCTGCCGCCCCCGATGCGCTCCTTCCGCTCACCGCTGAGGCCGAATGGCGAGCGCCCTCGTGGTACCCCGCCATGGACACCCTGCTGGATTATTTCTCGACGCCGCCCTGTCTCGCGCTCGACCAACCAGCCTTCCTCGCCTCAGAAGCCACCGCGTATTGGGGGAAGGTTGAAGACGAGTATCTGCGCCACAGCGAACAGGCTGACGGCAACACGTTCCCCACGCCGGACCATCATTTCACTCTGTGGGAATCCCTTTTGGCGCAGGCGCACAACAGCCCCTGGCTCGCCATGGAGTCCGTGGTCTCGTCCGACGCGGCCTGGAGCCCGACGCTCGAATTTCCCGCACAGCCGCCTGCCGCCTGCGGGCTCAACCTGCGCGGCACGCCGTTCACCGACACGCTCATGACGCTCGACCGCCTCAGGCAGGCAGGGCCGGTGGTAATCAGCGCACGAGCGCAGGCGCAAGTCGGACGGCTCCTCGCGTTATTTTCCGAGCACGACTTGCCGGCGACCCCCTGGACGACACAGGCCTGGAACCAGGATTCAGCGACCCGCGCGCCGTTTTATCTGGTGCATGGCGACGTGTCCTCCGGCTTCGTCTGTCGCGACATCGGCTTTACAATCGTGACGGAAGAAGAAGTCTTCGCGAAGGGCACGCGCCAGAAGCAGGCGGCCAAGAGCAAGACCGCGGCGTTTCTCGCATCCCTCGACGAGTTGAGCGTCGGCGACTGCGTCGTCCACGTGCAATACGGCATCGGCCGCTACCGGGGCCTCAAGCGCCTGTCGATCCAAGGGCACGAGAGCGACTATCTGATTTTGGAGTACGCCCGAGCGGACACACTGTACGTCCCGCTCGACCGCCTCAATCAAGTGCAGCGCTACATCGGCGCCGAAGGCAGCATCCCCAGGCTCGACAAGCTGGGCGGCAATACGTGGGAGAAGACCAAAGCCCGCGCGAAGAAAGACATCGAAGAGATGGCGCACGAGCTCGTGGCGCTGTACGCCAGCCGGGAGGTTGTGCAACGCGGGGCCTATCACGGCGACCGCACCATGCTGCACGACTTTGAAGCCGCCTTCGACTACGACGAAACGCCCGACCAGCTGCGGGCGGTGGAAGATATCAAGCGGGACCTGTCGAGCACGAAACCGATGGACCGACTTGTCTGCGGCGACGTGGGCTACGGGAAAACCGAAGTCGCCATGCGGGCGGCGTTCCTGGCCGTCGAGCACAACCGCCAGGTGGCCGTCCTGGTGCCGACCACGCTGCTCGCGCATCAACACTACGACAACTTTGCCCAGCGCTTTGCGCCCTTTCCGGCCCGCGTGGCACTGCTGTCGCGCTTTCAAAATCCAAAAGAAACCAAGCAGGTGCTAAAGGACCTCGCCGCCGGCACCATCGACGTCATCATCGGCACCCATCGACTCCTGCAGAAGGACGTCACGGTGCCCAACCTCGGACTCGTCATCATCGACGAAGAGCAATGGTTCGGCGTGCGCCACAAAGAGCGTCTCAAGCAACTCCGCACGCACGTCGATGTCCTCACGTTGACCGCGACGCCGATTCCCCGCACGCTGCAGATGGCCATGGCAGGCGTCCGCGATCTGTCGGTGATCGAGACGCCGCCGCCCGGCCGCCTAGCGATTCGCACACAGGTCGCGCGCGTAAACGACATGGTGGTGCGCGACGCCATCGTCCGCGAATTGGCGCGCGGCGGGCAAGTGTACTTCGTGCACAACCGCATCGAAACCCTCCAGCGCATGGGCACCTGGCTGCAGCAGCTCGTGCCCCACGCGCGCATCGTCATGGCCCACGGGCAGATGGACGGACGCGCCCTGGAAGGCGTGATGATGAAGTTTTTCCAACGCGAGGCGGACATTCTCGTCGCCACCGCCATCATTCAATCGGGCCTCGATATCCCGAACGCCAACACCATCATCGTAAACCGCGCCGACATGTTCGGCCTCTCCCAGCTCTATCAGCTGCGCGGGCGCGTCGGGCGGTCCGGCCAGCAGGCCCACGCCTACTTTCTCGTGCCGGATGAGGGCGCGCTGACCTCTGATGCACAGAAGCGGCTCATCGCCATCCAGCAGTTCACCGAATTGGGCGCCGGTTTCCGCATCGCCGCGGCGGACTTGGAGATTCGCGGTGCAGGCAACCTCCTCGGCCGCCAACAGTCCGGCCACATCGCCGCCATCGGCATGGATCTCTATCTCCGCATGGTGGAGGAAGCCGTCTCGAAAATTAAGGGGCAGCCGATCCAGGAAGACATCGATCCGACGCTCCACCTCGCCGTGTCGGCCTACATTCCCGAGGACTACGTCCCTGATGCGCACCAACGGCTGGCGCTCTACAAGCGGCTCGCGGGCTGCACCCAGTTGGGGGAACTCGCGCTCATCCACAGCGAAGCGCAGGATCGGTACGGCCCCACACCGGAGCCGCTCGACCGCCTCCTCGAAGTCATGCAGATCCGCGTCTACGCGAAGGCGCTGCGGCTCTTGACGGTCGAGGTCAAAACGGAGGCCATCCTGCTCACCCTGCCGGCCAGCGGCGGCCCCTCACCGGAACGCGTGCAGGCCCTGATGGATCGCTACCCACGTCGACTGAAGTTTCCGTCACCGACCTCCATCGAAGTGCAGATGCCGACCGCCAACTGGCCGACGTTGTTTCACGAACTGAGCGTTGCCTTGCAAACCCTCCAACTGTGTGGTACCACAGAGAAAACGCCGCACGAGTGACCGCTCCTGCCTCCGTTCGCGGCCTCCAGACGCAGGAATCCCAATGCCAATCTCTAGGTTGACGTCAACGTCTCGATCCGTGTTTGCACGTACGGCTCTCCGCTGTGGAGCCGTCGCGCTCGTGGCGAGCCTCGCGGGGTTCGAATCCGGCTGCCAACAAGTCGCGAACGACACGCCGATCGTGGCCATCGTCAACGGCCGCGCCATTACCCAAGACGAATTCGACTATCGCTGGAACGAGCTCTCCGAACCGACGCGCGCCCGCTATGAACGCTCCGGGGGAAAACGTCAGTTCTTGGACGAACTCATCACCCGCGAACTATTCATGCAGGAAGCCAAGAAGCAGGGTCTCGACCAAAGCCAGCTCATCCGCGACCGGACGCTGCGCTATAAAGAACAGTTGATCCTCGACGAACTGCTCCGCCAGCGCATCAAAACCTCGGTGGACGTGACCAAGGAAGAGCTCGACGCCTACTTAGCCGGGCACGCGAAGGAACTGCTCCTGCCGGCCAAAGTCCGCGCCTCCATCATTGTGTCGCCCAACATCTTCGCCTCCAAGGACATCCGGCGCATGTTGGCCGACGGCTCCGACTTCTCCAAGCTCGCGGTCCGCTTCTCCACCGATCCGAGTAAGGCCAAAGGCGGCGATCTCGGCGCCTTGCGCAAAGGGACGGTACGTCCCGAGTTGGAAACCTTGATCCTCTCGATGCGCCCGGGCACCATCAGCGACCCGACCAAGATCGACGACCAATACTACATTGTCCGGACCGAGCATCTGGATCAGGAAACGATTCAAGCCGACCTGGCGACGCGCGAGCGCCTGCGCCAGGAACTCCTGAACGACAAGCGCCGTCAGCGCTTGGATGACGTGGTGGCCGACCTGCGCAAGACCGCCACCATCCGCCTCGACACCAGCGCCCATCTCATGGCGCCCACGCCCGCTGCCACCCTTGCCCAGCCATAGCGAGCAGGCGCCTGCGGCGTCCCCGTCCGGCATCCCACGTCGTCGGCCCAAGAGCCTCCACGCCACACGATCGATTCACCGCTAGGGAACCGCCCAGCAACTTGCTACAATAGCCGTGCGCACCGCCACCGCCATGCTAGGTATGTTGTCGTCCTCTTCCATGGCCTCCCGTTGGAGGCTTGCCGTCCTCGGCCTGGGCTTGCTGCTCATCGCGCCGAGTCACGCGCGCGCCGCCCACATCCAAGACCGCATCGTCGCCATCGTCAACAAAGACCTGGTGATGGAGAGCGATGTCACCGCTGAAATCGCGTCGGACGTGGCCCGCATCGGCCGTACGGTGGGCACCACCGATCAGGCGCGGCAACTGGAACGCGCCCACCATGTCGGCGTCACGCGCCTCATCGAGCGCAAGTTGCAATTGCAGGCCGCGAAGTCGAAAGGCGTGGACGTCTCCGACGACGAAGTGAGTCGGGCCGTGGACGAAATGCGGCGGCAGGGCGAAAAACTCGACGCGAACGACGAGAAGGCCCGGCAGTCCGTCCGTGAGCAGATACTCTTGATGCGCGTGGTCGAGCGGGAAGTGCGCGGCGGCATCACGATCAGCGAAGCGGAGATGCGGCGCTATTTCAAGGAGCACGAGGGGCGCTTCGCCCTGCCGGAAGAATACACACTCAGCCAAATTCTCGTGCGCCCGCGGCCGAACGAAACGCCCGAAGACGTGCGGGAACGAGTCCGGAAAGTGATGGACGGGTTGAAGGCCGGCGAAACCTTCGAGGAACTCGCGCTCCGCTATTCGGACGGAGACAACTCCACGCGCGGCGGCCGACTGGGTCTGGTCCGCCAGGGCGAGCTGCACGCGCCCATCGAGCAGGCGCTCGCCCCGCTCCAGACGGGACAAACGACCGGCGTGATTGAAAGCCCCGAAGGCCTGCACATCATCCGCGTAGACGATCGGCGCCCCCGCCAATTCCGTCCCTTCGAAGAAGTGCGGGCGGAAATCCAGGCGCTCGTCTTTGCGCAAAAGACCGAGGATTTCTTTCAGGTGTGGCTGGCGGAGCTGAAGGACAAGGCGTACATCGAGGTCAAATTTTAAGCCGCGCGGCAATCGCGTTCCACAGGTCGTCCCGCCCTTCCTTGGTCACCGACGAACTGACGACCGGCCGCGCATCGTCCGGCAAGCCCAACGCCTCGCGAACCGCCGCTTCGCCGGCACGGCGCTCCCCGCGCTTCAACTTGTCGATCTTGGTCAGGACCACCAGCGGGTCATGTCCCTGTCGTCGGAGCCAGGCATACGTATTCGCATCCGAGGCCTCCGCGCCGCGGGCGTCCACCAGGAGCAACACGCATCGCAGCGCCGGGCGGTCCGTGAGATACGCTTCGATCAGCGGCGCCCATTCCCGCTGCACCGCCTTGGAGACTTTGGCGTAGCCATAGCCGGGAAGGTCGGCAAGGCGAATACGCGACAACCCGGGATCCGCCGTCTTCAGTTCGAAAAAATTCACCGCCTGCGTCTTGCCCGGCGTGCGACTGACACGCGCCAGACCGTTGCGCAGCAACAGCGCGTTCAGCAGCGAGGACTTGCCGACGTTCGACCGTCCGACGACGGCAAACTCCGGCCACCCGTCCGACGGAAATTGATCGGGCGCGACGCACGTTTTGGTGAATTCCGCGTGGAGTAATCGCATGGCGTTGACGCACGACTACTTTCCCGTATCACTGCCGTCATGAGCAAGTCAATTCGCCGCGCCCAGGACCAGAGCCAGCAGGGCCGCATTCACCCGCTGATGATGGCGCTGCTGCTGCTGATCGTCTCCATCGGCGCGCTGGGCTTCTACTGGCTGCTGACGTTTCCGGACATCGCCGCGCTCAAGACCGCCAATCCACCCGGCACCGCGCTGATGGAGGCGCGCCAACAACAGGCACGGGAGGCCGACAAGCCCTTTCACCGCACCTGGACGTGGGTGCCGCTCTCTCGCATTGCGACTGAGCTGCAACGCGCCGTCATTGCCGCGGAGGATGCGAAATTTTTCGTCCACGAAGGCTTTGATTGGGACGGGTTGAAGGACGCGGCGGTCAAGGATTTCGAAGCCGGCAAGGTCACCCACGGCGGCAGCACCATCACCCAACAGCTTGCGAAAAATCTCTACCTCTCCTCCGAGCGGTCGTTCCTGCGGAAGGCCCGCGAAGCGCTCATCACCCGCGCGCTCGAACATCATCTGTCCAAGCGCCGCATTCTTGAGTTGTACCTAAACGTCGCTGAATGGGGGCACGGCATCTTCGGCGCGGAGGCCGCCGCCCAACATCACTTCCACAAATCCGCGTCAAGCCTCACGGACGAGGAAGCCGCCATCTTGGCCGCCATTCTGCCGTCCCCGCGCCGCTACGATCCGCTCCGCCTCACCACACACGTCCGCGCTAGACAGCGGACGATCCTACGCAATATGGAACATATCTCCATCCAGGCGCTGCAGCGCCGCTAGCGGCGCAGGCGTCACGTGGCGCGACGACAGGCCACGTTCGCATCAGCCCGCGTCGCCGATACGATCCTGATCGCGCTCGCCGAAGATGGCGCTGTCCTGCGAGTAATACTTAAACTCCAGCAGATTGCGGGAAGGGTCTTCGAGGAAGAACGTGCGGTGTTCGAGCGGGGTGCCCTCAAAACGAATGCGCGGCTGCTGAAAGAACGTCAGCCCCTGCTGCTGCGCACGATCTCGCAGAGCCTCCCACCCGGCTAGGTCTGAAAAGATCAGCCCAAAGTGTCGCGGATAGATGCCTTTCTGCGTCGTCGGCTCCTTGTCCAGGTGCGCCACCAGTTGATGTCCGGCTAGACCCAGCACCAGCGCGGTCGCAGACTCGCGTCCCAGCACACATCCCAAGCCATCCACGTAGAACCGCTTGGCCTCCGCCACGTCATGGACCGGGAATGCGAGATGGAAAATGGTCGCCTGCATCGCGTCACATCTCCAAAAACATCTTACGAGAACCGATCGCCGACGACCGGCGCGCCGCGCCCATTCCAGTAGCCTGCCGCCATGCGCGGCGTGGTATGCCGAATGGCCATCCGCCCATCCGGCGTCAGCACCAGCGCCCCGGCCGCCCCGCGCACACGGCGCACCAGCGCGGCAAACACTGCCCTGGTCGCGGCTGCAGGACGCTCGCCTCCTACCAATCGATCGACAATGGCCTTCGCCACCGCCAGCCGAATGATGCTCTCGCCCCAGCCGGTCATCGACACGGCGCCGCCCTCGTTGTCCGCATAGACGCCGGAGCCGATCAGCGGCGTATCCCCGACACGGCCCGGCAACATCACGTCGATCCCGCCGGTCGACGCGCCCGCCGCCACCGTGCCGTCACGATCCAGCGCCACCGCGCCGACCGTTTCCTTGCCGTGGCGCTCGCGCAACTGCAACGCCGTCTTCGTCATCGCACGAAACAGAGCCGCAGCCTTCAGCCCTTCCTCCGTGACGAACTCCACCGGCTGACGCGCCGTACGCCGCCCGCCCGCACGCGGCAGTCGCTCCACCCCCACATGCTGCGCAAAGCGCGTCGCCAGCGGACCGACAAGCAACACATGCGCCGTGTGCTCGATGACCTGCCGCGCCGCGGTAATCGGGTGCAGCATCCCTTCCATCGAGGCCACCGCGCCGGCCCGCAGCCGTTCGCCTTCCATGATCGACGCATCCATTCGCGCCACGCCGTCGAGCTGCCGCCGCGCGCCGAGGCCCGCGTTAAAGACGCCCGAGCCTTCCAGCACGCGAATGGCCGTTTCCACCGCCTCGATGGCCAGGCCACCCCGCGCCAGCACCGCATGGCCCTCAGATAAGGCCGTGCGCAAACAGTCGCGCTGCGGGGGCCGCAGGGCTCGAATACCCGCTCCGCCATGGACCAGGAGAATGGGACGCACAGGAGTCGCACGTGTTACGCGTGTCGATCGTTTCATAGGAGACATCCAAAATTTTCGGCAGCATACACCAAGCAGAGGCGCGTTACCGAGAGGCGCTGACTTTTTTCGTGCAGTGGGAAGTCGTGGCGTGGACCACCAATGCGCAGAGACGCGAACGTAGGAATGAAAGAGGAAAGAGAAAGCAGGAGACGGGAAAACAGTTGAATGGCCGAGCAATCGAGCAGCCGACTACTAATTCAGGAGCTGGCTCTTGGCGTGCCGATAGGCGGGATTTTGCATCCGTTCGAGATCCGTACGCACAAAGCCCAGCCCCGTCACGCACAGCTCGAAATTATCGGCCAGCGTTTGGAACAGCGGCGACGGCGCTTCCGCCTGCATCGTGAGCGACTCCGCCACGATCCGGTACGACCGCTTGCCCGCCTTGACGTAGTCCACGAGAAAATCAGGATGGTGAATCAAGCCGGAGGTCTTCAAGCGCCGCAGATATTCCGGGAAGAGGCCCGCCATGAACAGCGTGAAATCGCCGATGTGGCGATGCACCTCGCACTCGCGCTCGAAGGACTGCGCTTCCAACATGACTTCGGATTCGTAGAGGAGGCCCACCAACGTATCGACCCGCTCCGGCCCGGCCTCCGTCGCGTGGGTGATCTGATAGAGCGCGTCAACGTGGGTGAAATCGACCAGGAGGTTGGAGACGTACTCGGTGACGCCGACATGCGTCCAACCGAGCTTTTCCACAAACGTGCGCTCGGTCAGCGCGCCGAACCACTGGCGGAGGGGATGGTGCTCAGGGATCGTCGTTCCCATATGGCCCTCACCCGAATGTGAACCGCTCGACGACTCAAGTATAACAAACGCTCGCCGAGTAACCAGCTAAACGTCCTATCCTCCTTATCGGTCTTCGTGTGATGAACTTTACTCTGTTGTGCTGCGCAGCATCGCGCCGCGATGACAGCCGTCAACAACCGCACGTCACGGCGCGTCCGCGGCCTGCGCCTCACGGCGACTCTCCAACAGAAACGTCACCGGACCATCGTTGAGCAATTCGACCGCCATGTGCGCGCCGAACGATCCCCACTCCACCGGAATGCCTGCCGCACGCAGCGCCGCACCCACGGCCTCGTACAAGGTGCGGGCGAGTTCAGGCGCCGCCGCATCGTCAAAGCCGGGCCTCCGCCCCTTGGCCGTGTTCCCCAGCAGCGTGAACTGCGACACCAGCAGCACGGCCCCGCCCACCTCGCCGATGGCGCGATTCATCTTGCCTGCGTCATCTGAGAAGATCCGAAGGCGCGCGATCTTGTCGGCTATTTGCTGCGCGTCCGCCGCCCCGTCTCCCTTCGCCACGCCGAGCAACACCAACAGACCCTGCTCGATGCGGCCGGTCACGCGCCCGCCCACCGTCACCGAGGCGCGGGTGACACGTTGAAGCACCGCCTTCATCGTGCGGTCAGCTGCGACAAGGTGCCTTCCAATCGAAGGAGGTGTCGCTTAATGGGAAGTCCGCAGGAAAACCCACCGAGGGAGCCGTCCTGCGCCACGATCCGATGGCAGGGAATGATCAACGGCACCGGATTCGCGCCCAGCGCCATGCCGACCGCGCGCGAGAACTGTCGGCCGCCGATCTTCGACGCCACCCAGCCGTAGGAGCGGACTCGGCCATAGGGAATCTTCACGGTGGCGCGCCACACCCGCCGCTGAAACGTCGTGCCGATCGTCCAATCCACCGGCACCGCAAACGCCTGGCGCTCGCCTGAGAGAAAGGCCTCCACTTCAGCCTGTGCCTGACGCAGCACCGTCTCGGCGGCCTGACCATCCGTCGTCGCATCCGCATGCGACGCCTCTCGCAGCGCCGTCAGCACCTCGCGCTGCCCGCCGCCGCCCAGCATCAATCGGCGCACACCCGCCGCGGACGCATCCAGGCCGATCCATCCCAGCGAGGTTTTGAAACAACTCGTCGCCATCAGCTGACCACTCCTACGGCGTACCTGCCTGCGTACCAGCTGGCGGCCCAGCGCGTCGGCCGAGCTTCCGCCGCACCATGCCCCACACCACGCCCAACTCCTCGGACCGCAACAGCGCATGGGCCCCGACATAGCCGATCACACTGAGGCCGATCGCCAACCCCAGCGTGACGGTTTTCATCGTCCAATTGTGCGGCTCGGCCCACAGCGGCAACTGCGCCGCCCATCCGCAGATCAGCACCAGCGGCGCGCAGGCGATGAGGACGCGAAGCGACGACACCAGCACCGCACGCCACGCCACGCCTCCGAAACGCCGATTCAGCACCGTGACCAAAACCGCGCCGTTCAGCATGGCGGCCAGCGCGGTCGCCAACGCCAACCCCGCCGCGCCCAGCGCATTCATCAGGATGAGCGACAGGATGATATTCGCCACCACCGCCCCGCCCGCCGTCATCGCGGGGGTGGTCGTGTCCTGCATGGAATAGAATGCCGACACCACGATGCGCACCCCGGCAAAGGCCCAGAGGCCGACAGCGTAATACAACACCGCCGTGGCGGTCGCCTGCGTATCGGCCGAGGTGAACGACCCATGCTCGAAAAACAGATGCACGATCGGCACGCGGAGCAGAATCAACCCCAGCATGGCGGGGAGGATAATGAACAGGATCATCCGCAGCCCAAAGCCCAGCGTCTGCCGCAATTCGTCCAACGCGCCGCGCGCCGCCTGCGCCGACAGGGTGGGCAGAATCGCCGTCGCCAACGCCACACCGAAAATGCCGAGCGGAAACTGGATCAGCCGCATCCCGTAAAACAAGTAGGTGGGGCCACCTGCGAAAAACGACGCGAGCACCGTGCTGACGGTGATGTTGATCTGCGTCACGGACAGGCCCAACAGCGATGGGATCATCAGCCGCCCGATTCGCCGCACGCCGGGATGGCCGGGATCCGTCCGCAGGCCGAACAACAGCCCGCGCTTCTGCAGCCCCGGCAGTTGCATGGCGAACTGCGCCGCCCCGCCCGCCACCACGCCGATCGCCACGCCGATAATCGGGTCCGGCAACGCGGGCGCCAGCCACAGGGAACAGCCGATGATAAAAATGTTGAAGAACACGGGCGAAAACGCGGGCGCGGCAAAGGCCCGGATCGAATTCAAAATGCCCATCGCCAACGCGGCCAGGCTGATGAAGACGAGATAAGGAAACATGACGCGCGTGAGCACCACCGTGAGCTGCAGCTTCTCCGGCTGGTCGTGAAAGCCCGGCGCGATCAGCCACACGATCCACGGCGCCGCCAGGGTGCCGATGAGCGTCACAGCCGTCACGATAGTCAGCAGCGTCGTGAACACGGCGCTCGCCAATTCCCACGCGTCGCGCTTGGTTTTTTTCGTCAGGTATTCGGTGAAGACCGGGATGAAGGCCGACGACATCGACCCTTCCGCAAACAGCTCCCGCAGCAGGTTGGGAATGCGGTAGGCGACGAAGAACGCATCGGCCGCGGGCGTGGCGCCGAAGAGTCCGGCCAACACCATATCGCGCACGAAGCCGAGGATGCGGCTGCAGAGGGTGGCAAAGCCGATCACACCGGCGGCTTTGACGACCGACTGGTTCTCGCGTTGGGACGGCGAATTGGGTGTCGCGGCGGCGGGCGCGGGCGACGGGGGCGGATGCGGCATCGGCTGCGATTCTAACGAAAGCGCGGCAAGGCGTCCACGGTTTGGCGCCATCGCGCCGTCTGGCTTACAATGCCCGCACCATGACACAGGATCGCACGCAACGACCGCCCGGCGGCTTTCAACTCCGGCACCGCACCCTCGGCGTCTTCCAAGGCACGGCGCTGGAGATGGCCTGCTGGCACCCCTCGTCCCACATGCCGGAGTACGGCCTCTGCCGATTTCCACAGCAGGCGGACGCGCAGCGCTATCTCGATTTCTTCTGCTCGCCCGACTGCCCCGACCCGCTGCAGCCGTCGGACTTCACGATCGAACCGTTCGACCACGCGCAACATGATCGCCTAGTGTACGAGCACCCGCTCGACACCGACTGGGAATCGGGGCGTTTGTAGGAGGCCGCGCCACAGGCGCGACGGCGTGGCGACAACGAAACGGCTACGCGGCTTTCGATGTGGGGGGAACGGGAATCGACTCGGTCGGCTCGACCGGCCCGGTCGACGTCGTAGTATGGCTGGGCTGCCCGGACTGGCCTTGGATAAACGCCACCAACCGCTTGTTGTCCTGCGACTTGCGCAAAAACTGGAAGGCGATGCCGCGCGCGCCGACAGACCGCACGATGGCGGCCACCTGCACCGGCGTGGTCTGCTCCGGCAGCACGATCTCCAGGTAGAAAATGTCGTCCACCTTCACGTGCGCGTCGCTCTGGATCATGCACCCGCCGAGCGACAGGTCCACCACGTGGCCGTCGCCGCGAATCCGCCCGCCCGAAAACGACAGGTACAGCTTCACCGGAATGCGGAAGTGCTTTCTTCGGTCCATGGCGGCGTCATCCGCCGTGCGCCCCAGCGTGAATTTCAGAAACCGAAACTGACAATGCTGGCAGCGAAACGGCCGCACGCGAAACAGCGCCAGGATCGACTCCGACAACGTCCGCGGCGGAGTACGCAACACCAACTCTTTTTGACAACTCGGGCAGGACAACAACGACGACATGGGGACGCAGGTACTCCTTGAGGATCAGCTTCAAAGATAGCAGATCGACCGGCAGGGTAAAGCGTGCAGAGATTTCGTGCGCGGTGTGCAGAAAATTTTTGTGAAGGGGTCAGCCGAACTGGCTGCAGTTCAGTCGAACCGCCTACGGCTTGTCGAACCGACTGCGCGTGCATCGACAATCGGCGACAGGTCCGCCGACCACGCATCCGCTAACGACAGGCGCTCAAAGCCTCAGCGCTAAATTCGACAGCGACAGCTTCAGCGTGCCGCCGCCGCGCGCCCCGCCAGAAACCCCGTCGCCCAGGCCCATTGAAAATTAAACCCGCCGATCCGCCCGTCGCAGTCCAACACCTCGCCGACCAGATACAAGCCGGGGCAGACCTTTGAGGCCATCGTGCGAAAGTCGACCTCCTCCAGCGGCACCCCACCCGCCGTCACCTCCGCATGATTCCAGCCGCGATCCCGCTCGATCGGAAAGACCCAGGCCGTAAGTCCCTGACACAGCCGATCGCGGTCGACCTTCGTCACCTGCCCCGCAGGCCGCTCACCGTCGATCCCTAAGTGTCGGCACAGACAGGTCACAAATCGCTCCGGCAGCCGTTGCCCCCACGTGCGCGCCAACGACCGACGCGGATGCGCCGCCGCCTCGGCCAAAAACCACGTGCGCACTTGTTCCCACGTCTCACCCTCCACGAAATTCCCGAGCACCTGCGCAGACTGCCCCCGCGCCATCGCCAAGGTCCAAAAGCGGCTCGCATCCATCACCACAGGGCCGCTGATCCCCACATGCGTCCAGAGCAAACTCCCGCGACGACGATCCACCCGCGCCCCGTCCACCAACGTCGTCACTTCGACCGACTGCGAGAGCCCGGACAGGTCCGCATGAAACATCGACGGCGATAAAGTGAACGGCACCAACGCCGGTGCGGTGGGCGCAATCGTATGGCCGAGGCTGCGCACCAGCGCATACCCCGCGCCGTCGCTCCCCGTGCGCGGCAGCGCCCGCCCGCCCGTCGCCACAATCACCGTGCGCGCGCGCGTGAGTCCATGACTGTGCTGCACGACAAACGAGTCGTCCGCCTGCCGCTCGATCCCCGTCACCCGATGGTGCGTCACGATCGTGCAGCCCACCGCGCGGCAGCGCGTCACCAGCGCGTCGAGCACCGTGCGCGCCCGATGGCTGACGGGAAACAGCTTCCCCGTCTCCTCCCGCGTCAACGCCACCCCCATCGACGCAAACCAGTCAATCGTCTGTTCGACCGTCCACGCCGCAAGGATGTGTTGGATAAGACGGCGATTGCCGAAGTAGTCCGTCGGCGCAACCCGCTCGTGCGTCACGTTGCAGCGCCCGCCGCCCGAAACCAAAATCTTCGCGCCGAGAGACGGCGCCCCGTCGAGCAACGCGATCGTGCGCGGACGTGAGCCCGCCGCCTCGCCCGCGGCAATGCCCGCAGCTAGCCCCGCCGCCCCAGCCCCAATGATGGCAATGTCCAGTTGATCAGAAAGAAGTGTCGCACCCATCAGCGGAGGATACGGAGACCGGCACGACTTCGCAACGGCATCGATGCGAGCAATCCGAACAGTCGTCGCGACCGATCACCGAGAGGTCAGATCCGCACTCGACGCATGGACGATTCGATTTTCCGACCATGCCCTTCACGCGAGAATTGCGGCGGCAGTGACGACAACAGATACCCCTGACCTCGCCCGCCAGAGTTCAACGCCTTTCGGCATCACAGATCTCCTCACCGGTGCGCGGCGTGACCGATGGTGAACAGACTGCCCCCCCTCGGGCAAGCGGCTCACTGAAAGGAGCGCCTGCCGACAGGCCAGTCTGTTTTATAACAAGACTTGACCCCTATAAATGTTAGTCTGTTTTATCAAAAGACTTGACCCATATTGCTGCTGAGAGGGCATGGGGCATGAAGCCGTCATACGCCTTAGGCACGGCGAGAAGTGTCGGAGCCGTGCCTGCTCTTCCGACTGCGCAACCATGCCGCAATGCCGACCATTGCGGATGTGAGAGCAACCGCCACTATCGCGTATCCCAAGATGAACATCCAACCCAGAAGGCCGAACTCTCCGACAAAGGCGGAACGAAAGGTCGCCCCGAGTTGACCCAACGCGTAGCCCAATGGAAGACAGACGCCGCGCACACGACCTGTTAGGCCACCGAGGGCCGCAACCACAAACCACGAGAATGGCCAAATCGGCACATCCGCGTCCCACGGCTCGGCCCTGCCGGTGAGCCATGGCGAAAGAACCCAGATCGCGATGCCCAACCCGGCGCCGAGTGCAAGAAGCGCGGCTGCCTTGCGTTTGGTCGTCATGGTTTACGTCTTCCTGGCATGCACGGTGTCGACGAGGTAGTACGCCCTTCCCGAACCTGTGCGCAGTCCGACGCCGATCAGCATTCCACTGACGAGGATCGCTGAGTCGGCAGTCAGCACGGCCACAGCGTGAGACCTGCGGAACACGTGGTCACGCCGACCATGCGGCACATCCGCCAACCGCATCAGCTTCCTCGGTTGCCGTACCCGGTTGAAGCGCCGGCTCGTGCAGCTCTTTCGACCGCCAGCTTGCTTCGATCGGTGGCCTGGGCGAGGAGGTGCATAAGAACTGAGCGTGGATGCTCATCCACCTACCCAAAGGAGACGTAGCATCGCGCTGACGATCCGTCAACGCGCGACAGCGCGTCACCAACGCGTCGAGCACCGTGCGCCCGATGGCTCTAGGTTTTACCCCTACTAGGTTTGCGGCCAGGCCTGTGCCCGCCATGCAGCTCCGCACGTGAGGATCATTCACCTGCGTATCCTATTCGCGACTGTGGCTGGGCCGCCGCACTCTCCGGCGCCGGTGCCGGCGCCTGCACGGCGTGCGGCCTGCGCCGCTCTTCGATATAGGGCGTCAGCAGGCGCACCAACTCCGCCAGCTTGTCGCAATAGCGCTTGTCGCCTTCGGCACAGCGCTTCTTGTCGACGGAGGCCTCGTTGCTATTGGGGTTAGGGTTGTAGGTGGAGGTCAGCAGGCAACTTTGCAGGCGTCCGCGCTCGCACGCATGCTCCCACCAGCGGGCCGCTTGGCGCGGCTGGTCGTAGTTCCACTCGAAGTCGCCCAGGTCCTCGCAGACGGCCAGATCGCCCGACTGACAGGCGGCGGTCAGCTCGCTCCGCCTGGCGTCCAGCCCTTGCTCCTTCAACGCCTGAGCGGGACGCGCGGACTCGACCGCGTCGAGTGTGGGCGCCACAGTCGGAATCGGCAACGCGTGCACCTGGCCCAGATGGTCCATTTCCATCGGCGCGCCGCCCCCCTGAGGGAACAGGGCCAGCGTATAGCCGCGGATGACCCCGCCGACCTCAGGTTCCGGCCGGTATTCGATCACCCCGCGATCCGTGCGCGCGCGGCCGTTCGGCCTGACATCCAGCGGAGTGAAATTGCAGGAGCCGGAGTGAGTCCCCTGGATGTAGAGAGCCTGCGGGTGCCCATACCCGGGCCGCAAGGCAGCCGCGCTCATCGCGCACGCGGCCAGCGCGTTCAGATAGCGCTTGTCATCGTTCCCCGCCCAGGCGGCGAAGCAACTCGCGACCGGCTTCCACGCCGGTGATTCCAGCACGGTGAGGTTCCCCTCGGGATCAATGCCGATGACCCGCGAACCGGAGGCTTCGCTCTCGGCGCGGGCGCATGCGACGAACCGCCCGACTTTGCCCCCTGCCTCCGGCGGATCGGCGTAGTAGTAGAACGCGTAGCCGTCGGCACCCGCCGCGGAGTTCGATTGGCCGCGCTGCAGGTTCTTCGGCAGGCAGCCGCCGGTGAACAGATCGGCCATGTTTGCCGGGTAGCCCCGCTGAGCGTTGCCCGCGGCCTGCGTGCGCGCGCAGGCGGCAATGGCAAGGATGGTGTGCTCCGCCTGCCGGTCGTTGTAGTGGCGTATCAGCGCCGCGCGATCGTAGGGTTCACGCATGGCCGTCTGGAAGAATCCCCACCCGAACAAGACGTAGAGCCCCGCACCGACCGCGCACAGCGCGACGATTCGGCCCCGGCGTTCATCGCGCGGCAGCCGGAAGTGCGCGATCCACGCCGATGGCGCGACCACCAACATCGCCACCGCGTAGCCGGCCAAGGCGAACGTGTCGACCAGTTGCTGTGGAGTATGGAAGCCGAGAAAGATGATCAAGACCCCGACCGGCAGTGCCAGCGTGAGCGCCGCAACGCTGCCGATGCCCGCGACGTACGCGATGGCCGCACCGCGCAGCCGACGAACGGCGAGCAGCACCAGCCCGAGCAAAGGCGGCAGCACGAACATCAGCACGACCTGCATGCGACCCCAATGGATCGCGCGCCGGTCGAAATCGCTGGCGGCGAAAAAGCCCATGGCGACAATGGCGGCGATCAGACCGAGGATCGCAACGATCGGACGGGGGCTGTTCCTCGACGAAGCCTTAATGGGTTGGGTCACTGGCGTGTCTCCGTGACCGAATCACCGCCGTGAGCCGTCCAATGCGTGAACGCAGGGTTCTGCGCGAGCACGCGCTGAACGTTCTGAGAAGGATCGCGCGCGAGCAGGGCGATCAAGTCCGGCGGGAGGTTGGGATTGGTGGCAAGCCAGCTCCTGTCCAGGTCGGTTCCCAGCTCGGCGATCTCGCGCATCAGATCCAGCGGACAGTTCGGGTTCATGGCGAAGCCGACGCGATTGGCTTCCTTACCGCGATACATCGCCACCAGCACCTCGACTGGAACACGCGGGTTGCGCGCGAGGTACTCATTCATCGTCGTGTACACACCCGGCGTTCGAAACGACAACAGGACTTCGACCGGCGCGTTCGGGTTGTAGGCCACCCCCCAGCGCACTTCCTCATCGCGATGGGCCGCCAGACGCACGATCATGGAGGGAGGAATGCTCGGATTGTTGGCGAGCAGGTGCAGCAGCGCCGTAATCGGGTTACCTGGCAGCAGGTGCAGCACCACCGTGTCACCCAGGTCCTCCAGCATCGCCGCCTCGCCGTCGGACAATAGCTTGCGCTCGGCCAAACGGTCGATCAGGTCGCTCGGCACACCCTGCTTCGCGAGATATTCCTGAGCGCGCGTCTCATACATCGGAGGTGCATTGCATGCCGCCGGCGCGAGCACAAGCGCAACGAACAGGCTGAGTCGGCACGCAGTGGTGAACACTCGCGCCATCATCGGCATCCAGGCAAGCCCTAGCAGCGCAGATGCGTGCGACACGTGCATGAAGCAAGGAGCGATCATGAGAGGACGCGGTAGCCCCATCCCCTAGCCAATACTCAACGCCTTTCGGCATCACAGATCTCATCACACCATGAGCATTCATACCAAGCAAATCACACAATAGTGCGCATCGCCTTTCGACATCACAGGCCTCATCACCGGTGCGCGCCGTGACCGACGGCAATCAGACCGAACACCCTCAGGGACGGCGAATGGCGGAAAGGATAGCCTCCCGATAGGTCAGAAGTGTTTATTAGAAGACTTGACCCCAATGTGTTCATGGGAGTTTGAGAAATACCCAGACGGTTCATCCCCGCTCGCACGGGGAACACATGACCGGGATAACGCCATTCCCAATCGTCAGCGGTTCATCCCCGCTCGCACGGGGAACACACCACCGGCAACGGCATCCGCAACCTGCGCCCCGGTTCATCCCCGCTCGCACGGGGAACACCGTCTACAGGCTGGCCGCAAGGTGTGGCGAGACGGTTCATCCCCGCTCGCACGGGGAACACCGTAACCCACGCGATATTGTCCTGCGTATAACCGGTTCATCCCCGCTCGCACGGGGAACACCCGAGAGTGTTTGTGGCGTGTTAGCTGATAACCGGTTCATCCCCGCTCGCACGGGGAACACGATTGTCTACACAGTAACGAACGCTACGAAGCCGGTTCATCCCCGCTCGCACGGGGAACACTGTGAGACTGTAGACCGCGGCACACCTGTTAGCGGTTCATCCCCGCTCGCACGGGGAACACTCAGTGTGGCGGCGTCGAGCGCCAGCAGGGTGTCCGGTTCATCCCCGCTCGCACGGGGAACACCGCGACGGCGTGCTGACGGAAATGTCCATCGGCGGTTCATCCCCGCTCGCACGGGGAACACATCGACAACGCCTACAACGAGGAGTGGTTTCGACGGTTCATCCCCGCTCGCACGGGGAACACGGCCCCTATCCCGGCACCGTCGCCGCGAACGACGGTTCATCCCCGCTCGCACGGGGAACACAGACGAGAGATGCGTGTGAACATGATAACCTCCGGTTCATCCCCGCTCGCACGGGGAACACATCGCCAAGCTGCTCGGCATCCATCACGACCTGCGGTTCATCCCCGCTCGCACGGGGAACACAACGCCAACAACAGCGCCACGATGCCGTCTATCGGTTCATCCCCGCTCGCACGGGGAACACGAGTGTTCGGCCACCGGGCTCAAGGGAATGATCGGTTCATCCCCGCTCGCACGGGGAACACTCGCGCATCATCGGGCATCTCGATATGGCCCGCGGTTCATCCCCGCTCG
>JAYREW010000016.1:0-39372 GCA_041908685.1 Nitrospiraceae bacterium
ATCTCGTGCGGGGGGGTGCTGAGACGGGCGCCCGCCATCGGGGTGGTGGGCGGGCGCCTGTGCGTTTTTGGGGGAAGAGCTGATCTCGCTCGCGTCCAAGTTGCATCCAATCAGTAGAGCGCCGTGCGGATTGTTCAGCTCTTCGTGCGAACGAGCAGGCCACGCGAAGACTGCGATGAATAGCGTAGGTACTGCACCTCGTGTAAGGTATGGTCTATTCGACCAAGCTGGCGGCCGTGCAACCTCAAAGTTGGGGAGGGAATCCCATGTGCCTGCGTATGACGATGCGATACCGCGCAGTCTTCACCTGCCTGTTCAGCTTGGTGGCCGCAGGATGTCTCTCGCTGCCCTGTCTCGCGCAGGAGCCGGCACCCGCGTCGCCTCCCGCGCCGTTCTATGCCTGGCAAGATGGACCGATAGATGCGAGGCTTGGGGATCAGGCGACCCTCACGGTCCCGCAGGGCTACGCGTTTCTCGATCAGGCGGATGCGCAACGACTCCTGTCGGACATGGGGAATTTCCCTTCGGGAGAAGAACTGGGGCTCGTGGCCGGGGCAGGTGAGGGCGACAACTGGTTTGTGGTGATCCGGTTTGTGGATGCCGGATATGTTGAAGACCATGATGCCGACGACTGGAATGCCGACGAGATGTTGGCGTCCATCAAGGAAGGGACCGAGGAGGCGAACGCGAAGCGCCGGGCTCGCGGCATGGAGACGCTCACCATCCGCGGATGGGAAGAGCGGCCGCACTATGATAAGGCGAACCAGAAAGTGGTCTGGGCCATTGCGGCAGAGGGTGGCCACGGCAGCGTGGTGAACTTCAATACCTTGGCTCTCGGCCGCCACGGGTACATCAGCATGAACATGGTCGGCAGCTTGGACCAATTAGCGACGCTGAAGCCGCACGCCTCGCTGCTGCTGGGGAATCTGCATTTCGTCGAGGGTAAGCGGTACGTCGACTTCGACCGCACGACGGATAAGGTTGCGGCGGTTGGGCTGGCGGCGCTTATTGCCGGGGCGGCAGTGAAATCGGGGCTCCTCGCCAAATTGCTGCTGATGGTCGTGGCCTTCAAGAAGGTCTTACTGCTCGCGGGCGCCGGGCTCATCGGCTGGATCTACAAGCTGGTGAAGGGTCGTTCGACGCCCACCCACTCCGCGTAAGGAGAGGACATGAAGACGCTCATTGCGCTGCTGGCCGGTGCGAAGTACGGCAAAGTCCTGCTGACCTCCGGCACCATGCTCCTCTCTGTGTTTACCTACAGTTTTATTTATGGCTGGCCCTATGCGGTGGGGTTTGTCCTGCTGATATTCGCTCACGAGATGGGACATTTCCTCGCGGCGCGCCAGCGCGGGCTGGATGTGGGTGCGCCGACGTTTATCCCATTTGTCGGTGCCTGGATTCAGCTGAAGGCGCAGCCGATGGATGTGGAAACAGAGGCCTACGTTTCGATGGCGGGACCGGTGCTGGGGACGGTTGCTGCGATGGGCTGTTACTACGCGGCGGACAGCTTTGACAGTCGGCTGCTGTTGGCGCTGGCCTATGCGGGGCTGATGCTGAACCTGTTCAATTTGATTCCGCTCTCGCCGCTCGACGGTGGGCGTATTACTTCCATCATTTCGCCGAAAACCTGGTGGATCGGGGCGCCGCTGATTGTCGCCCTGTTCATCTGGAACCATAGCCCCATGTTGCTGCTGATCGCGGTCATGGCGATTCCCCACCTGTTGTCCACATTCCGCGGCGGGGCTGATGCGTTGTCGTCGCGCTACTACGATGTGCCGCAGGCGACACGCTGGAGCTATGCCGTCTACTATCTGTTGCTGGCAGGATTCTTAGGGGTAATGACCTACGAAACGCACCGCTCGATCGGGCTCTAGCTGCAACAGGCTGCCTGGGAGGGGGCGGGAGACGTCTCCGATGGAGTCGCCTCCCGCACGAGAGATCCTGAGCCAGCGCGCGCCTGCGCGTTCGGACTGTCCTGCTGTCTATCGTGATGCGAAAGGTGCCTGTGACAGCAGTATCTTTGGCGCCGATCGGATCCTAACCCGCCATTGTCATGCTCAAAACCGGCAAGATCTTGGAGCCACCAGCCGCGAATATCTCCATCCATACAGCTGTAAGATGCGAGCGCGTAAAGCTCGATGGATGCCACAAGAAGCCGCTGGCCTGGTTGTCTAGGCTCGCGATGTGACGGGTGGGGAAGAGCGGCCGCTCGGATTCGAACAGGAGAGTCCTGGATCGTTCTGTTGGATGTTTGTCGCCGGAGTGGAGCGGACGATCGGCCCGAGAGGCAGGCCGATCATAGCTATAGATAGGCTGTGCGAGGCTAGGTGTGTGCCTGACCTGGTGGAGAAACCTAGGTATCTTATGCCGCCGCGCGCCAGCGCCAGAGGGTGGCAAGGACCTTAAAGAGCGTATCCGGGGCAAAGGGTTTCAGTAAGGTAGCATGGGCCCCGAAGAGGCGAGAGGCCTCCAGCACTTCGACGGTCGAGAGCGCATGGTTGGTCATCGCCACGATTTTCGAATGGGGAAAGGATTGGCGAATGGTCAGCACGGCGTCCAGACCGGCTTTGGCCGGCTGCACGAGGTCCATCATCACGATATCGAACAGGCGCCGACCGTCCAGGGTGGCGGCTTCCTCCGTGGTAGTCGCTTCCACGACTTCATAGCCAACCGGTTCCAGCATATGGCGGATCAGGCAGCGAACGGCTTCATGATTGTCGATGACGAGGACAGTGCTCATGAGAGACCTCCAGAGTAAGGACGATTCGTGGTCGGGCTGCTGCATGGGGAAAGGGCCTCGACGGTTCGGCACTCGCTGTCGCATGCGTATGCTCTGTTGTACCGCAGCGTTGCAAGGAGGCCCATCGGAGGCGCCTGAATCTTGTGCGGGAATTGACGCGCGGGTTTGTAGGAGGTGTCGGACAACCAGCCGCAACCACAGGTGCTGTCATTGCTGGGCCCTGCTGCGGGGGATGTCGCTGCGGCGTAGTGGTCCTGCATGGGCCGGAGGCCGTGCGCGGATCTCGGGGAGACAAGGGTACTCATAGGGAGAATTATAGGAGGGAAGCAGGAATGGAGCTATGAACAAGCAAAACGATGCAGCCTCACCGGTGAAAGGAAGTGGGCACCGGTAGGGGGTGGCACCAAGGGGATGGCCACTTTGGTGAGGGGACCAGCAGGATATTAAGTCGCCTTGTGTGTGCGGCGCGCCCGTTCGAGCCCTTCACGGGCCAACGCGTCGACACGTTCGTTCTCCGGGTGACCCGAGTGCCCACGCACCCAACGCCAGTCGATGGTATGGCCGGCCGCCAGCGCATCGAGTCTCCGCCAGAGGTCTTCGTTCTTCACCGGCTTGTTGTCGGCGGTTTTCCAGCCGCGTCGCTTCCAGGAATGAATCCATTCACTGATTCCCTTTTGAACATACTGGGAATCCGTATAGATACGTGCGGTGACGGGTTTGGTCAGCCCTTGCAGGGCCTCGATCACGGCCAGCAACTCCATCCGATTGTTGGTGGTCGCGGGCTCGCCGCCGCAGCGCTCGGTTTCCGTTTCACCTTCGCGTACCAGCACACCCCATCCGCCTGGGCCGGGATTGCCGCTACAGGCGCCGTCTGTATAAATTTCCATCACGATGCGGGCCTCCATGTGAGCGTGAAGGTAGGCGAGATGGGGACGCTCGTCAAGCTGTGGGGCAGCTGAGGCGCATGTGGGAGTGTGATCATGTGCGGACGGCTGCCGATAAACAACTCCCGACCCCATCGTGGCGCTTGACGGTTTCGGAAGGGGCGTGATACACAGTCACCAGGTCGCGCGGGGGCAACGACGCTCCAACGGGGCCAACGACAATCAGTTCACGGACAAAGGCGTCCGTCATTCTTTCGAGAGTGGCGGGCGCCTTTCTGCTTTGTGCCGCATGCGGGACGGTGAGGTCTCGCGCAGCCGCAAGGTCTGAGACCTTGGGCCAGGACAATGGCGTCCTTGTTTCCCATCAGGGAGCGAGGACGCTTTTTTTTGCGCTGGGCGAGGCTGGGCACTCCCGTTCGAGAGGAAGGCAAGGCATTGTCCGTACAAGGGAGGCACTGAGATGGACACCATTCTGCGAGACGAGATCAAAGCGAAGCGTATAGAGAAGAATGTCAGCATTGCCGCAATCGCGACAGCGCTCGGTCGGAATCCGACGTTCGTTGCTGCGGCCTTGCAGGGCACGCACAAGTTGCCCTCGGAGGAGGCCGCCAAGGTCGGGCAGCTGCTGGGCTTGAATGCCGCCGCTGTCGCGGCGCTGGGGGCCTTCCCGGTACGCACGGACTTTCCGATGACCACAGATCCCTTCAAGTATCGCTTGCTGGAGATCGTCGGTGTGTATGGCGATGCCATGCGCGACATGGCGAACGAAATGTTCGGCGACGGCATCATGAGCGCCATCGACTTTACGCTGGACATGGAAAAGGTCACCGGGAGTCAGGGAGAGGCGCGCTGCAAGATTACGTTGAGCGGGAAATGGCTCGAATACAAATCGTTCTAAAGCGCGCCATAAGGTCCGCATCACGTCACGAGGAAAACGAAAGGAGCCCATGAACAAGATCGAGGCCATCAAGCGGGAAGGGGACGGGTTGGCGGTGCGGGAGATGATCGCGCACTATGCTTCGCGCGGGTGGGAAGCGATCCCGGAGGCCGACGTTCAGCGGCTCAAGTGGTACGGACTCTTCTTGCGGAATCCGACGCCGGGCCTGTTCATGCTGCGGGTGCGTCTGCCCGGCGGCCACACGACTACGGCGCAGCTGCGCACGCTGGCCGAGCTGGCGGCGACCTACGGCAACGGGGTGTTAGATCTGACTACGCGGCAGCAGCTGCAATTGCGGCATCTACACATCGAGTCGGTGCCGGCGGTCTTCGAGCGGTTGGCGGGCGTTGGGCTGACGACGATGCAAACGGGCATGGACAATGTTCGAAATGTCATGACCTGTCCGGTGTCGGGGATCAGCCCGGATGAATTGGTCGACACCATCGGCGTGGTGCGCGCGCTCGATCGGGAGGTCATTGGGAATCCTGCCTACTCGAATTTACCGCGTAAATTGAACGTTGCCATTACCGGGTGCGTACAGAACTGTCTGCACATGGAGACGCAGGACGTGGCGCTGGTCCCGGCCTACTACGATCTCGGCCATGACCGGTGTGTAGGCTTTAATGTGTTGGTCGGCGGCAAGCTCGGATCGGGCGGCTACCGGATCGCCTCGCCGCTGGATGTCTTCGTCAACCCGGCCGATGCCGTCGATGTCTGCCGCGCGATCGTGGAGCTCTATCGCGATCATGGACCGCGTGAGACTCGGACGCAGGCACGGCTGGCCTTTCTCATCGAGGCATGGGGGATCGCACGATTTCGCGCTGAGGTGGAATCGAAGCTCGGCAAGCGGCTGGCCCCGGCAGGGGAGGACGCGCGTGTGACGGGCGAGCATGATCACATCGGCATCTTTCGCCAACGGCAATGCGGCTTCAACTATGTGGGGTTGAAGGTGCTCGTCGGGCGTGTCGATGCCGGGGCGTTGCAGAAGATTGTGGATCTTGCCGACACCTACGGGAACGGCGAGATGCGCGTGACGCCCAGTCAGGCGTTGATCGTACCCCACATCAGTGATCGACGGCTCGGTGAGTTAGCGGAGGAACCGCTTCTTAAGCAGTTCACCTATAACCCGTCTCCGCTCTACAAAGGGTTGGTGAGCTGTGTCGGCAGTGACTACTGCAACCTGGCCGTGATCGAAACGAAGCGGCGCGCCGTCGAGACGGCACAGGCGGTGGAGAAGCGCCTGGGGACGACGCTGAAGCCTATCACCATGCATTGGTCCGGCTGTCCGGCGAGCTGCGGCAACCATCTGGTGGCTGATGTGGGGTTGCTGGGAAAAAAGGCGCGGGTCGACGGCAAGGTGGTGGAGGCGGTGGACATCTATGTCGGCGGGCGATCGGGCCCTGATCCGAAGTTCGCCATTAAAATCATGGAAGATGTGCCCTGCGATAAATTACCGGCTGTGCTGGAGGGGCTCTTGCCCTATCACACTAGAGACAAGATGCATCGCGTTCGGGGAGGGGCAAAAAAGACGCCGGTGATTGGGGCGGAGCGGCAGGTCGAATCGGCGGCCTAGTGTGAGACGGGCATTCAGGTGGCGCCCGGGGAGCGGAATAGTCGCGATGGTCCGACTGAGTGCCGCGCCTGTGTGTGTAGCGCGTCTGAGAGGTAGGCGCGCACGGCGCGCTTAGCAGGCGCACAGACGAATTAGGCCGTTGGCTGCGACTGCCGTAGGAACAGTGCTTAGGGAGTCGGCATGGGTCGGTCGGCGGCGGCGCGTTCAGCCCGTGTCTTGGACACGGCCACCTCCGGCAGTGGCTGTCCAATGAGCCCCTGCAGATAGGTCTTGTCGAGCGCATCCAAGAAGGCCTGTCGGGCGGCCCCATCCGGTCCTTCTGCGATCACGACAACGTTGTGGACGCGCAGGCCTTCACTTCGCTGTGGATTGGCCTTGCCGAACGTGGCGAGGGTGGGGCCGGCTTGAGGGAATGTGTCCATGTTCATGCCCATGTGGATGAAGATTTCCTGGGGATAGCTTTGTAGCGCGTCCGCTTGTTTTTTAAGTCGCTCGGTCTGAGGTCTCACGCTGTCCACATGGTCGGACATGTATTTGTTGGCCTCCGCTTCAAGCTTCCGGCCTTCAGCATCCGCGCGATCCGCCTGTGCCTGCTGTTCCGGTGTGAAGGGCGGGTCTTTGCGCTGCCGACGAGGTGCCGAGGCGTACGCGGCGCGCATCTGTGCGATCAGCTCGTTGTACCGCGCTTCCTTCTCGGGCGGCAGACTCTTCATCGTCTCGATCTGCTGTTCGATCCCCTTGCGCTCGGTATACATGCGGTCGGCCTCCGCCTGGGGGAACTTGTACAGGTATGCGAAGCGCACTCCTGGGGAAAAGGCACCAGTCCGGTCGCCCTTACAAAACGACAGGCGTGGGGGCTGCGAAAAGTCGTAGCCGTTACCGAGTCGTTCGCTATTGGCGATGGGGGCCGGCATGGCCGCGGCCAAGGCCGCCTGGCCACGCGCCGCGAACTCCAATTCTGCCGGCGTCGCCTGCCGGACGCCATCTACGCAATCGGCGCGGGCGATGCCGGAGACTCCGATCAGGGTCGTCGCGACCATCATGGCAAAGGCGCAAGAGGCGAGAGAACGATGCATATGCGACCCTCCAGGAAGGTGAACGTATGACATGTTGGAAGACGGTGCACGAGTAAAGGATGTGGTGCGGATTATTGCGGGTGGACGCGCTCGAGTCAAGAGGCAGATACGTCTTTCTACGTTTTAGAATACTCCGAATAGGGATCGTATGGGATGCCTGTGTGAGAGTGCGGCAGACGCTGGCAGCGACTGCGGTAGCAATCGGCCGTAGCCCATTCACAGCCCGCTGGAGCGGACACAACGTACTGAAGAGTCCATGGCTAGATCGTATGGGCGCTCCCTCACTTATTGCCGCGCTCCGCGCCCAAGCAGCCCCCCGCAGGGCGTTGCATGTTCGATTGCTGCGGTGACGCGGTAGTCGGTTTCTGCCGTTATAGGCCGGACCAAAACGTCTCGATTGTGTTGCACGCGGGGAAGATGCCGAGACCTCAGCCGGCGCGTAAGGCCGGGTAGTCGCTGTAGCCGTCCGGTCCGCCGCCGTACAGTCGATCGTAGTTCACGTCGTTGAGCGGCGCCTGCCGCGCAAAGCGCTCGACGAGATCCGGGTTGGCGATGTACGGACGCCCGTACACGATCGCATCGGCCGCGCCGGATTGCACGGCAGCCTCGCCGCTCTCCCTGGTGTAACTGCCGTTGCTCATCAGCACGCCTTGGAACTGTCGGCGGGCGATCGAGAGGATCGCCTGTTCCCGGGGCAAGGCATGGTCCTCGTGACGGATTTCCAAAAACGCAATGCGCCGGTTGCTGAGTTCCTGCGCCACATAGGTGACCAGCGCTTCCGGTTGGCTGTCGGTCATGTCGTTGAACGGGACCAGCGGCGAAATGCGAACGGCCACACGTCCGGCGCCCCAGACGCCAATCGCGGCATCGGTAATCTCCAACAGAAAGCGTGCGCGGTTGGGGATGGACCCGCCGTAGGCATCCGTGCGGGCATTCACCCCGTCGCGCAGAAAATTATCGATCAAATAGCCGTGAGCGCCGTGGATCTGCACGCCGTCGAATCCGGCCGATTGCGCGTTCTGCGCGGCCAGCCGAAACATTTCCACATACCGCGGGATTTCATCGGTGCGCAATGCGCGCGGCACTTCATAGGGCTTTGGCCCTTGGGGCGTATGCGTCACGTCATTGCTGATGGCCTTGGCGCTGCTGGAGACTGGCTGCTCACCGTCGTTCAGCAGCGAATGGGCGGCACGGCCGGGATGCCAGATCTGCATGATGATGCGGCCGCCCTTGGCATGCACCGCGTCGGTGACGCGCTTCCATCCGGCGACATGCGCGGGGCTGTAGATTCCCCCTTCCCCCATAAAAGCGCAGGCGTGGGCATCGACCATTGTGCATTCCGTCATTATGAGGCCGCTCGATGCGCGCTGGGAGTAGTAGTCCACCATCATGTCGTTGGGAATGTGCGTTGCGCCGGCCCTGGCGCGGGTGAGTGGGGCCATGACGATGCGGTTGGGGAGCTGCAACGCTCCCACATGAAGCGGGGTGAACAAGGTAGTCATGCATGGGCTCCTGTCAGTGAGAGCAAACAACCAGCAGGGAACTGTATAGGTGTCTGCGAACGAGCGTCAATCGCGATGTGCTGCTCTGCGCTCGCGCGGCGCGAAGAAAAGGCTGAAGTGCGGCATCTGTCGAGTCTCGAATTATCGGCATAGCAAGTTGGCCGTTGAGTGTTGAACCGTGAATGCAGCGGGCGATTCAGATTGTGATGCATCGATCTCGCAATTTGGCGATCGAGTTCTCTGGCGCTTCTGCGATCTATCAGGCCGCTGGCCACCGCTCCGCTGGGCTACTGAGTCGGTGAGGCCTGCTCCATTGCCTGGATACGTCTCGGGCTTTTTCAGTAGACTGGCGAGGAGTGACGCCGTAGCTGCGGGTGGGTCGAGACCGGCGGCGTCACGGACACGTGCTGGTTGAACTTCTGTTGCGGAGGCCTGTGGATGGCAAGACATGCTGAACGACATAGGGCACATCGCATCGGCTGGCTGCGCGCTGCCGTGCTTGGGGCCAACGACGGAATTGTCTCGACGGCCAGTTTGATCGTGGGAGTGGCGGCAGCCGGGGCCAGCGCGCAGAGCATTTTGACGACGGGCGTCGCGGGGTTGGTCGCCGGGGCGATGTCGATGGCCGCCGGTGAGTACGTCTCCGTGAGTTCGCAGGCCGATACGGAGCGAGCCGATCTCGAGCGGGAGCGCAAAGAATTGGCCGCCGATCCTGAGCGGGAACATGCGGAGCTGAGCGCCATTTACGTCGAACGTGGACTCGACCCGTCCTTAGCGTCGGCGGTGGCCACGCAGTTGACGGCGCACGATGCGCTCGGCGCGCATCGGCGTGACGAGTTGGGCATCACCGAGACAGCCGCTGCGCGCCCGGTTCAAGCGGCGCTCGCCTCGGCCGCCTCGTTTGCGGTCGGCGCGCTACTGCCGCTTTGTATTGTCCTGCTGGTGCCGCGATCAGCGCTTCCGTGGTCCGTGTCCGGCAGCGCACTGGCGTTTCTGGCTCTCTTGGGCGCAGTGGGGGCGTCGGTCGGCGGCGCGCCGATGGTCACCGGTGCCGCGCGTGTGACGTTGTGGGGGGCATTGGCGATGGCGCTGACGGCGGCGGTGGGAGCGCTGTTCGGCGTGGCAATGTAGAAGGCTGCTGTCCGCGGTCGTGTTCCCGCCTGCCGATCTTTTCTCCAAATCCCCCTCATAGATGGCTCAGACCTCACGAGAGCTTCGTCTAGATGAAGTCTTGCGCGGCTTTGCGCTGCTGAGGGATCCCGCTTAGGGTAGCTCTAGCAGGAACATCTGCTCGAGCTTGGTCCTGGCCCATGGCGTTTTGCGCAGAAACGTCAGGCTGGACTTGATGCTGGGATCGTGCAGAAAACACCGCACGGGCAGGCGACGGCCCAGCTCAGCCCAGCCGTGACGCTCCACGAGCTGCGTGAGCATGGTGGCCAAGGTAATGCCGTGGAGTGGATCGCGCGGATGGTGTGTTGGTGCGGGACTCATGTGATGCGGTGGTTAGCTTTGTGAACGCGCGCGGTGCGGCGTGCTCATCAAATGCCGCTGGATGAACCCTACGAGTTGAAAGTGTTGCATGACGGTCGATAGATCTCAGACCTCTGCGCTAGAGTCGGTTGCTGGGGATAGCGTGGTCGGTCCGTGTGTTGCCGCTCGTGCACGAGTCACTCCTGGATGCCTTCCTATACAACAGGGCAGGGCGCCAAAACCAGAGTAAAGGTAGAGGCGAGTCTATCCCAGCTACCGTGGGGGCAAGGGGGCCGTCTCATCACGATTGAGCTTCAGGAGCGTGCGGGGCCGTTCGGCGAGACTGCTCTCGGGGTCAGCAACCACGTACATTCCGTGGCGGGTGCCGTGCCCTTGAGTCCGTTGGGAAGCGCTGTTTGCTCAAGCGACGTGATCGCATACCGTGCATCATAGTGACGATGCACTTCCTCCGCCGTCACGGAAAACGGGGGCCCGGGGATCAGCGATTGGTCGTACGCATAGCAGATGACAAGTTGCGGCGCAGCGGCGGTGAGTGTCTGTACATGTGCCGCATAGCGGGGGCGCACGTCCGGTGGAAGCGCGACGAGCGCTGCGCGGTCATACACCGCATCGACAGGGCCCAGCATCTCCCGAGTCAGGTCGAAGATATTGCCCACAAAGATGTCGATCTTGGCGGCGCTGTATCGCGTGAGCGAGCCGACTGGTGACAGGGACGGCTGTAGGCCCAGTTCGGTGAACAATTGCGTGACGGCGAGCTCGCTCAGTTCCGCTCCGGCCACTGTGTAGCCCTGGTTCAGTAACTACCCGATGTCGAGCGACTTGCCACAGAGCGGCAGGAACATTCGACTGCCGGGCGCGAGATGTAACGCCGAGATGTGTTTGACGAGGAGCGGGTTGGCCGCCCGCTCGTGCCAGCCCGTTTCCTGTGTCTGCCAGCGTTGATGCCAAAAGCTCGGATCCATAACGTGTCGTCAACCTCGAAGTCGCAGTCAGTGGTGGAGCAAGGGCAGGTCCCCCGGTCGGCAGCATAGCAGGTGCGATGCTCGGTGTCTCAGGCGAGGCCGATGTACCGAGGGCAAGTCCGATCTCAGCGATGCCATCAGGGATGGCTCCCGAGTCCCGGCTTGCGCCTGTCTGGATCAATCAGTTCTTGAGGGTGAGACGTTTCGTGGAGCCGGGACGAGCGCCGGGTCGCGCGGGGTTTGCTGCGGTCGCTAGAGTTTGCCGAACGTCTGTTCGAAGAACGTGCGGTTGGTGCGCATGTGCTGTTCGATATCGGTTTGGAGATGGCGGGCGCCGGCTTGCCAGTCCTCGGTTTGATAGCCCACGCGGCGGGCGAGGAAGATGAATTCGTCGGAATCCGTCGGCGGCAGGACGAGGTCTTTGGTGTTGCCGCGGACCATGCGCAGGCCGTCGATGAGCATCCGGATAAAGAGGTAGGATTTTTTCAACGCCTCGCCGGTGGCGCGCGGGATCAGATCGAGGTCGATCAGGGCCCCGAGGGCCTGCAACGTATTCGGTGTGCGGAGGTTCGCGTGTTTGTGTCCGTGCATCACTTGTAAGTATTGGATGCCGTACTCGACCGTCACGATGCCGCCGTGGCTGTGCTTGAGGTTCACCTTTCCCGGCTCGACCAGCTGCGCAATCTGCTGGCGGCGCAAGTCCTTTGCGACAGCCATGTTCCAGGGCGCGCCGCTGTAGACGAAGCTGTCTCGATGGGCTTCCACTCTCTTCCCCAAGGTCGCGTCGCCGGCGATGAATCGCAACTTGATCAGCGCCTGTCGCTCGAACGGGGCCGCCAGCCCGTCGGCGCTGTAGTACCGGCAGACTTCCTCGAAGACGTTCGCGAGTGAGCCCTTGCCGCCGTGCGGGCGGAGTCGGACATCGAGGTGGAAGATGCCTTCCTGTTTCGCTTCGATCCAACCCAACAGTTCCTGGGCGAGACGTTCGAAATATTCGCTGTTCTCGATCGGCTGCTTGCCGGAGGTGCGGCCCGTGCCGCCGTAGACGAACAACACTTCGATGTCCGAGGCGTAGCCCATCTCACGGCCGCCGAACTTGCCGGCCCCGAGAATGGCAAAGGGGCAGGGTTTTTTGTCGGCCAGGCGCGGGGCGCCGTAGAGTGTGTGCAGTTTCGCCTGACAGTCTTTCAAGCTGCGCTCCAGAATCACCTCGGCCAGTTGTGAAATGGCGAGGGAGAAATCGGGCAGCGCGGTTTCCGGTTCGACGATGTGCTTCATGTCGATCCGGAAGAGTTCCTGGTCCTTAAAGCGGTTCAGCGCCTCTTTGCGCGCGGCATCCTTCGTGGCCTTCTTGATCAGCTTGTCGAGCGTCTTGCGCAACGTGGCTTGGGGTGTGATGAGCGGCGCCTTGCGGTACTCGGCCAACATCGGCACCAGGTTGTCGTGTTGGCGCCGCAGGAAGTCTTCCCAGAGAAAATCGCTGGCCCCGAGCAGGCGCGCGAGGATGGGTAGGCTTTTCTTATCGTTCAAGAACCCGAGCGCCTGCTTCGCCGTCTTGCCGGGGTCCTGCACGATCAGGTCGAGAAACTGGTCGAAAGACTCCAGCGCCTTGGCCGGGTCCGGGGCCCAGGTCAGGGCCTGGGTGAATTGCTTAATGAGTGTGGCGGTCACGCGCAGCTGTTCCTGCTCGGCCGGATCGAGCAGCTTTTGCCCGTGGCGATTACGCACGTAGAACCGGTCGTGAATTTTGGCGCCTTCGTTCGCCACCTCGGCCTTGGTGACGTAGATGTTCCGCATGGCCAGGGCATTGGCGAACGAATAGAGAAAGGCCGGCGTATCGTCCGCACGCAGGTCCATGATGGTGTCGCTGGCCGAGCGGCTGTTGTCGAACGAAATGTGTACGGTATGGAGCAGGCTGGTGAATTCCTGCCGTTGGCGGCCGAGCCGCTCGACGATGCGGCGGTTGAGTTGATGGCGGACCTGGACGAAGTCACCCTCTTCGAGAATGGCGAACGTCTGCTCGAAGGCTTGGCGCAAGGCCTGTTGCCGCTCTGCTGTCAGCGGTTCGGTCGGACGGGGACGGACCAGAAACACGTCGACAATTTTCTTTCGGGTCAGCCCGGGGCGCACGGCGGGGCGGCGCAGGGGCCATTGTGCCGTGGATGTGCGCGGGGCGGCGGAGGGGGCCGCATCCTGGGTGGTGTAAATCCGGCCTTCTTCAATAGACAGGCCAAAGGCGGCGAGCAAACCGCAGATGGCGGCGAATTCAGAAAAATAATCGTAGGCGACGATACTGAGTTCGAAGTGTCCGTCTTTTTTCGGGCTGATGGCGAGTTCGACCGGATGTTCCGGGCGCAGACGATCCAGCAGCGTCAGATGCTCGGCGATGCGGTCCTGATCGAAATGCTGAAAGTAGGCGGGATCCATCCGCGACACGAAATCGCGAAGGAGCTCCGGATCGACCGATGGAGACCGTTCGAGGAGTGTGGAAAGAATTGTCCGGCGATCGTCGGGTAGAGCCGTCTGCGCTCCGCTCATGCGCGCCAGTATACCTGAATCACCCTCGATTGTATGGAGGGGACCATGACAGTATAATGCGCCCCGATGGCGCCTCGTCGTCCCGCCCGCTCCCGATCCAAGTCACGGCCAAGCCCGTCCTCTCCGCAGTCCCCTCGCCGGCCTGCGTCTAAGCCGGCTCCCGAGCTGCGCCCTCGCGCGCGCCCCGTGGCCCCGAAGCCGACCGCAGCGACGGTGCGTCCGGCGCAGGCGACGTCGTCCGGTTCGGTCACCATTCCACCTTCGACGCCCCGTGATCCGCAGCCGCTTCTCTTGGCCTCGGGACTGCTGCCCGGTGAAGTCGACTACATTTTGCGCTCCTACGGCTTGCAGGATCCCAAACAGGCCGACAGCAATTTGCAGGCGATGGCCGGCGATCCGCATCAACGCCGGGAGCTTGCCGAAATTTTAGCGCCCCTGCTGGAAGGCATTGAGCGGACGGCCGACCCGGATCAGGCCCTAAATCACTGGGAGCGGGTGCTCCACAGCGCGCCGCGCTCGTCCCTGCTCAAGTACCTCGCCAGCTCGCCGCGCATGCTTGACCTCCTGTCGACGGTGTTCGGCAACAGCGACGCCCTCGCGTTTGCGGTGATCCGCGATCCGCTGCTGATCTATTGGCTGAGTGAACCAGGCGTCTTGGACCAGCAGCCGCGCGCGAAGGACATGACCGAACGGGTGGAGGCCCTGCTCCAAAACGTGACCGCGAAGGAGTTGCGCCTGGACGCGCTGCGTCGCTTCAAACGGCGGGAGATGTTGCGGATCGGTGTGCGGGATCTGCTGCGGCTCGCGACTGTGCCCGAGACGACGGAAGCCTTATCCGACCTCGCCTCGGTGCTCATTCACGCCGCCTACACCCTTGTGCACGCGGAGTTGAAAGCGGTCTATGGTACGCCGCAGCATCGCAACGCGCAGGGGCGATTGGTCGAGACCGGGTTTGCCGTCATCGGGATGGGCAAGCTGGGCGGCTGCGAACTGAATTACAGCTCCGATGTCGATGTCATTTACGTGTACGACTCGGAAGAGGGCGAGACGAGCGGCGTCGGCGGCAAGCCTGGCGCGCGCGGCGGTTCCGGCCGGTCGGCTTCGAACGAAGAATATTTTGAGCGGCTCTCACGTGAGTTGACCCACGTGCTGACGGAGACGACGAAAGAGGGCTCCGTGTTTCGCGTGGACCTGCGCCTGCGGGCGGAGGGCACGGTGGGGCAGCTGGCCCGGTCTATCGACAGCTACGAGCGGTATTATTCTACGCGCGGGCAAACGTGGGAGCGCATGGCCCTGTTGAAGGCGGGGCCGGTGGCCGGCAGCCAAGCGACGGGGCAGTCGTTCTTACGACGGATGCGGGGCTTTGTGTTGGGCGAATCGGTGAAGGACGTGCAGGCTTGCCGCCGTGTGTTGTTGGATGTTCGTGGTGTGAAGGATATGATCGACCGCAAAATGGCCGCGCGCGGGCAGGAGCAGCGCAACGTGAAGCTCGGAACCGGCGGCATTCGCGAGATCGAATTCATCGTGCAGAGCGTCCAACTATTGAGCGCGAATCGATTGCCGACGGTGTGGCGGCGGGGAACCTTAGCGTCGCTGCAACAGTTCCGCGATTTGGAGCTGCTCACCGAGCGCGAATGGGAGGCGCTGGTGCGCGCCTATGTCTTCCTGCGGGATGCGGAGCATAAGCTCCAGATGGTGCACGATCTGCAGACCCACGCGCTGCCGGATAACGAACAGGAATTGGCGCGCTGCGCCGTTCGATTGGGCTATCCGCGAGCGGGGAAGGGCAGTGCGCGCGAGCGGATGCTGAGCGACCTGCGCAAGCACACGGAGTTCGTCAACGGAGTCTTCAAGACCCTCCTGTTATCGCCCGATCAATCGCCCCTGTTCGTGCAATTGATGAAGCGCCTCAAACTGCCCCTGACCTCGTAAGCGACATTCTCCGTAGCCGAAAACACGAAGGGCCCGGCGGGTTGCCCCACCGAGCCCTTCGCTGAACACCGGCAGGCCCTTGGGCCTGCGGGAATCTCTTAGTACATCCCTTCCATGCCGTGGCTGTGGCCGTGGCCGCCGCCCGCTGGTTCCTTCTTGTCTTCCGGGATGTCCGTGATCATGACTTCAGTCGTGAGCATCAAGGCCGCGACACTGGCCGCGTTCTGCAACGCGCAGCGCGACACCTTGGTCGGGTCGATGATGCCGGCTTCGAGCATGTCCACGTACGTCTCGTTCGCGGCGTTGAAGCCCATGGTGGTCTTCGTCTCCGCCTTCACCGCGTTCACCACGACCGACCCTTCCAGGCCGGCGTTGGCGGCGATCTGACGGATCGGCTCTTCCAACGAACGGCGGACGATGTTCACGCCGATCTGCTGGTCGCCTTCCAACTTCAGGCTGTCGAGCGCCTTCAGGCAGCGCAGATAGGCCACGCCTCCGCCCGGCACGATGCCTTCTTCGACGGCCGCCTTGGTTGCGTGGAGCGCGTCCTCGACACGGGCCTTCTTTTCCTTCATTTCGGTCTCGGTCGCAGCGCCGACGTTGATGACGGCCACGCCGCCGACGATCTTCGCCAAACGCTCCTGGAGCTTCTCCCGATCGTAATCGGAGGTCGTCTCCTGGACCTGCGCCTTGATCTGCTTCACGCGCCCTTCGATCTTCTTCGCATCGCCGTAGCCCTCGACGATCGTGGTGTTATCCTTGTCGATCGTGACGCGCTTGGCGCGGCCGAGGTCGGTGAGCTTCACGTTTTCCAACTTGAGGCCGATGTCTTCCGAGATCACCTGGCCGCCGGTGAGGATCGCGATGTCTTCCAGCATCGCCTTGCGACGATCACCGAAGCCCGGCGCCTTCACGGCCGACACGTTCAACGTGCCGCGCAGCTTGTTCACCACGAGGGTCGCCAGGGCTTCGCCCTCGACTTCCTCGGCGATGATGACGAGCGGCTTGCCCATCTTGGCCACCTGCTCGAGCAACGGGAGGAGGTCCTTCATGCTGGAGACCTTCTTCTCGTTGATCAAGATGAGCGGCTCGTCCAGGACGGCTTCCATGCGCTCGGCGTTGGTGACGAAATAGGGGGAGATGTAGCCGCGATCGAACTGCATACCCTCGACCACATCCAACGAGGTGGACATGGACTTGGCTTCCTCGACCGTGATGACGCCGTCCTTGCCGACCTTCTCCATCGCTTCGGCGATCAGCTCGCCGATGGTGGAGTCGCTGTTGGCCGAGATGGTGCCGATCTGGGCGATTTCCTTCTTGGTCTGACAGGGCTTGCTGAGCTTCTTCAGCTCGCCGACGACCACTTCCACGGCCTTGTCGATGCCGCGCTTCAGGTCCATCGGGTTGGCGCCGGCGGTGAGGTTCTTGGCGCCTTCGCGATAGATCGCCTGGGCCAACACCGTCGCCGTCGTCGTGCCGTCGCCCGCCACGTCGCTGGTCTTGCTGGCGACTTCGCGGACGAGCTGCGCGCCCATGTTCTCATACGGATTCTTCAGCTCGACTTCCTTCGCGACCGTCACACCGTCCTTCGTGATGGTCGGGGCGCCGAACTTCTTGTCCAAGATCGCGTTGCGACCCTTGGGGCCCAGCGTCGCCTTCACGGCATCCGCCAGTTGGTTGACGCCCTTCAAGATCGAAGCGCGCGCTTGCTCGCTATACAGCAGTTGTTTTGCCATCGTGGGTCTCCTTTAAGACTGATTGCAGCTTGATTCGTTGAGGGTGCGTATTACTTGGTGAACTTGCCGAGCACATCCTCTTCCTTGAGGATGAGGCAATCTTCATCGTCGATCTTGAGCTTCGTGCCCGAGTACTTGTCGAAGAGCACCTGGTCGCCGACTTTCAGCTTCTCCACCTTTTCGCCGGCCGCGCGGATGGTGCCGCGTTGGGGCTTTTCCTTCGCCGTGTCGGGGACATAGATGCCGCCGGTGGTCTTTTCCATTTCCTCGGTGAAGGTCACGAACACGCGATCGCCCAACGGTTGAAAGTTCTTATAGGCGCTGCCCTGGGCGGCCTTTTCGTCCTTCTTATCCTTCGTCTCAGTAGCCATACCGATCTCCTCCTTCTCAAAGTGAATGGTTCAAAGCCCGATGATCCGTGTCAACGACCTGGGATGTTAGCGGTGTCGCACGCTTGTCAGGGAATCCCAGCGGAACGTATGGGAGAGATAGTCCGAGTCCCGGGCAAGTCAATGGTTCGGGCCAAAATTTTCTCGGATGCTCTCCGAAGACAATCCTGTGACCTTAGCAAGGCGTGGATTTATATGGCAAGTGTAGAATTTCCGGTGCGCGGGGGAAGCGGCAGGCGAGCCGGGGGAGAGGAGTGGGCGAGCACTTGGGGTGAGGGAGGGGCGTGTATTGAACTCGCCGGGGCGTGGGGCCAGCGAGTCACTGAGTCTGCGAGCCCGTACGACCTACAAGCCCGGGCGACGCATCAGCAGGGCCAGAACTCGATGCGTAATCTGCTGCGCAAGTGGATTGAGCCGAGAGCTTCGGAGCTGTGGGGCGTTGAAGTCGTCCAGCCCCCAACTCCACTGCATGCTGCCGGTGGCAAAGACCGGCGTGCCGCCGGGAGCGCGGTACAGCGTCATGTGGCCGACGGCCTCGGTATTGTCGGGCCAGGCCTGTGACTGCGCCAGCACCTCCAGGTTGGCGGGGCCGCCTGGAAAGGTCCGGTCGATCTCATACCCCAAGAGGCCTTTCAGTCGGCCATCGGGCGGCAGGGGCAACTCGGCGAAGAGGGGATGGTTGCGCGCTGTGAGGACGATATCGCCGTCCACCGGAACGCTCTCGAACATGACGCCGAGCAGCTGGTGCTCGGGGCGTTGCACCGGCGGGTCCCGCCATTGGCCGGTGACAAACCGGGCCCGTGACGGGTCACCGTCGAGCGCGTAGGGATCTTCCGTCAGCGCATATTCCTTGTATGCCACCATCGTACGATTGGGCGCTCCGGTGGCCGCGCTGGGTTCGAGGCGAATCTGCCAATAGGCCGTGTTGGACGAGAAAAACCCGAGGCCCACACCGGCGTCGCGTGCCGCTTCCACATGGGCGCGCATCTCGTACGACCAATACTCATCGTGTCCGACGGACAGCCAGGCCCGGTGCCCGCGCCAGAAGTCGGCGTTGGCATGGGTGTCGAGGTCCGTGCTGTACGTCACGTCGTAGCCTTCCCGTTCCAGCCAGCGCAGGAAGTTGTACTCCCACCCGGCCGGTGAGGCCGGCGAGCCCGGGTGGATTGACGTGGCGGTGAGAAAGTCTCCCGCGCCCACGCCGGATCCCGCGTCGGGATGCATCGCGCGGGCATAGGGTCGGTTGAAGGACACCTTGCGCGCCCAGACGAAGTCGACGCTGTTGGTCGGATAGGTCGATTTCCCGCCCCAACTGTTATAGGCCTGGTAGGTCGTGACGCTGGATTGAAACAGGAGGTCGGAGGGGCGCGCATCGTCCCGCAGCACAAAGATGATGTAGCTTTGTTTCCCGCTGTCGCGCCCGGTGAGTTTGATCAGGTAGATCCCGCTGAGCCAGTCGGCCGCATCGCCGTCTCTGGTGGCGAGTTCGTAGGATTCCTCCCACTGACATTCGATCAGGCCGGTCACCGGATCGGCGGTCGGCATGGGCTGCTGTCGGCCTTCGCGTACAATCGGTCCGAGCACGCGCCTGGCGCCGGCACCGCCGTACCAGCCCATGCGGTAGACGGTCAGGCTGTACTGCGGATCGATCGTGTGGATGAACAACCGTAGCGGCTCGCCTCGATTGACGCTGGCGGCCGAGGCGTAGCCTTCGATCTGGTGTTGGTCGATCGGGTCGGTGAGCATCCAGTCGGCATCGCCCGGCCGACTATTCTCCACGGCAATGAGCGACGGAGGTTGTGCGGGCGGCGGCGGGGCAAGCGGCATTGTCGCAGTGGCGGTCGCCGGGAGCGCCGGAGGCACGGGTGCGCTGGCGACGACGAGCAGGGCCCAGAACGCGGCAAGCCGTCGTCGGAGCGCGTCAATACCGGAGGCGGTCGAAGTCGCGTATGTCTTTCTTGACGAAATCACGGAGCCGTTTGATGATGCGCGCCTCAATTTGGCGCGTCCGTTCTTTGGTGATGCCGTACTTCTCGCCGAGATCCTCAAGGGTCAGCGGGGTTTCGGACAGGATGCGGTTGCGGAGAATGTCCTCTTCACGCTCGTCCAAGGTCTTGGCGAACTCCGCCAACTTTTTACGAAACAACTGCTTGAGCTGATCGGCCGCCAATTGCTCGTCGACGCCCACATCGTGGGACGGCAGCACATCGAGCAGGGTGCCGTCCGAGTCGTCGCTCAACGGCTGATCGAGCGACAGTTCCCAGCTGCCGAGCCGTTGGTCCATCTCGATGACGTCCCGCTCGCGGACGTTCAAGCGGTCGGCTAACAGCTTGGTGTCGGGCGCGTAGCCCTCGCGCTCTAGCTTCGCCTTCTCTTTGCGCAGGTTGTAGAAGAGCTTCCGCTGATCCTGCGTGGTCCCGATTTTCACCAGCCGAAAATTATTGAGCAGAAACCGCAAAACATAGGCGCGCACCCACCAGGCCGCATAGGCGTAGAAGCGGACGTTCTTGGTGACGTCGAACTTCTTGATCGCCTGCAGGAGGCCGACGTTGCCCTCCTGAATCAAGTCCAGTTGATCAAACCCCGTGTGGAAATATTCGGAGGCGACAGCTACGGATACCCGCAGGTTCGCGAGAATCAATTTCACGGCGGCGTCACGATTGCCGAGCGTGAGGTATTCGTGGAAGAGCGTCAGCTCCTCTTCCTTCGACAAATAGGGGTAGCGGCGGATTTCGGTCAGGTATTGACTCAGCGACGAGGCGGGGACCAGCGTTGTGAGCCCGGACTCCATGCTGCCGGTTGGAGCCGACGAGTCCAGCGAGGCGGCGGCGGAGGCTGCACTGTACGAGTCCGCGCTGTCCTCTGCCGGGAGCACTTCGGGAATTTTGGCAGGGGCGAACGGGTCTTCTTCCAGCAGGTCGGTTTCCTGGAGCTCGTCAAGGGGAGCGTCGTCAATCGACTCGTCGGACTCTTCAGTGTCGACGACCTCGGGGCGTAGCGGCGCGGTGGCGCTCGCCACCGGCTCGAGCGGCCTCAACTCATCGGCCGGCTCATTGCGGCGCCCTTTTGTTTTGGACGGCTTGGTGCGTGGTTTGGTCATGAACTCATGTGGCACGGACCGGCAGCGGCGCTGCGTTGCGGTCCGGCGCGACGGCGACAGGTGCGAGCGAACGGCGGAATTATAAACAGAACGTCGAACCTGAAGAAAGGCTGAAGCGTGTGCGTGCGCCGCGAGGCGTTTCCCGCGATCCTGTTTGCAGGCAGCCTCAGCGCTCGTGCCGCTGCCCTGTTGCCGCGTTGCCGCTCCGTTGCCTATAGTAGGACGTTCTCGTACGCAGCGGTTACAGAGGGGTTGGTGCGGAGCCTCAGGTTCGAGTGGTTGGGGTCCGTGGGTTGAAGTCTATGAAACAGTCGTTGAACACCATGGTGCGCAGCGGGCATTGGCCGAGCCTGTTGGGCGCGTGGCTGCATTTTGAAGTCAGTTTTATGGTCTGGCTGTTGCTCGGTGCGATGAGCGTCTCCTTAGCGGAAAGCCTCGCGCTGTCCGGGGCGCAGGTGGGGCTGTTGCTCGCTATGCCGCTGCTCAGCGGCGCCCTCTGGCGCGTGCCGGTGGGTTTGGCGAGCGATCGTGTGGGGGCCAAGCGCGTGGGAGTAGCGATTCTCTGTGCCGAGCTGGTCGGCCTGGCGATGGGCTGGTCCGGCTTTGTCGGCTTTGGCGGGCTGCTGCTGGTGGCGCTGTTGCTGGGCGTGGCGGGCGCTAGTTTCGCCGTGGCGTTGCCGATTGCGGCGCGCGCCTATCCGCCGGCCTCACAGGGGTTTGCGCTGGGCGTGGCGGCCTCGGCGAACAGTGGCATTGTGTTGGCGATGTGGGTCGGGCCGCGCCTGGCCACTTCGCTGGGATGGCAGGCGACATTCGGATGGACGGCGCTGCCGGTGCTGCTGACGACGTTGGTGTTTATCCTCTGCGTGAGGCCCGATGCACCCAGACAGGCGGCGGATATATCGATCCCGGCTCTCTGTCGAACAGTCTTGGCCGATGTCCGGCGCGAGCCGTCCTGGCGTTGGCTGAGCGGGTTGTACGCCGTCACGTTCGGCGGCTTTGTCGGCCTGTCCAGCATCCTGCCGTTGATCCTGCATGATCGATACGGGTTAACGGTGGTCGAGGCCGGCTCTGCCACGGCGCTCTGCGGATTGACCGGCACGATGTTACGTCCGGTGGGCGGGGTGGTGGCGGATCGCCTGGGCAGTCTGCGGGTGCTCCCGGTCATCCTCGCCGGCTTGGCGGGCTGTCTCAGTGGCTTGGCGGCCCTGCCGCCGATCACCGTGGCGGTGGCGATGGCCTGGGGCGCGATCGGGTTGATGGGCTTCGGCAATGGGGTCGTCTTTCGCCTGGTGGCGGATCGGTTCCCGCAGCGCATCGGGTTAGCGTCCGGCATTATTGGGGCTGCCGGTGCGGCGGGAGGGATGCTGCTGCCGCTTTGGATCGGCGGGTTGAAGCAGCTGACTGGAGGCTATGCCTTGGCTTTGTGGATCTGTGCGGCGATCGTCGGGGTCATGGTCCTGGCGGTGAGTCGGTTTCCCGCGCCGGAGGCCGCTGCGCAGGGCACGGTGGCGGGGCCGCTCGATCCCTGTGCGACGGCCGCCACGGCGGCCCGCGAGTCGCTCGCGTGAGGCGAAGGGGACCCGACGGCAGCGCGGTCTCGCGGCGTCTTCGCCATGTCCGATTTTCCTCGTTGACTCAGGGCTTCCAAGGCTTTAAGAGTGGAGCCCCGGTCGCCGCGACCAGAATCCTGTCGGGCGTCGGCTTCCAGCCAGAGCATCGCACTAGACCCAGGCATCTATGAGCCGCGCAACCCAACCAGCCTTTGACGATATTGAAGACGCCATCCGCGACATTAAGCGCGGGCGGCTTGTGGTGTTAGTGGACGACGAAGATCGCGAAAACGAAGGCGATCTCGTGATCGCGGCCGAAAAGGTGACGCCGGCGGCGATCAACTTTATGGCGCGGGAAGCGCGCGGGTTGATTTGCCTGGCGCTCACGCCGGATCGCGTCGAGCAACTGCAGTTGCCCCCGCAGGCCGCCGAAAACACCGCGCAGTTTGGGACGGCGTTTACCGTGTCGATCGACGCGCGGCACGGCATCACCACCGGCATTTCCGCCGCCGACCGGGCAACGACCATTCATGTGGCGCTCGACCCCAAGTCCACCCCGACGGATTTGGCGCGTCCGGGCCATGTGTTTCCGCTGAAAGCGGACAAGGGCGGCGTGCTGAAACGCGCCGGGCAGACGGAAGGGTCCGTCGATATGGCGCGGTTGGCCGGGCTGAAGCCCGCCGGTGTGATCTGCGAGATCATGAACGACGACGGCACGATGGCGCGGGTGCCGGAGCTGGCGAAATTCGCCAAGCGGCACAAGCTGAAGATGGTCACGATCAAGGACCTCATTCAGTACCGCATGCATCGTGAAACCTTTGTGCGGGAAATCGTGCGGGCGCGGATGCCCACGATGTTCGGCGAGTTCGAAGCGGTCGTGTTTGAAAACGAAGTGGATGGCGCCACGCATATTGCGCTGGTCAAGGGCCGCGTGGGCGACGGTGCGCCGACCCTTACCCGTGTCCATTCCGGCTGTCTGACGGCTGACGCGCTCGGCTCGTTGCGGTGCGATTGCCGCGATCAACTCCATCGCGCCTTGGAGACGATTCAAAAGGAAGGCCGCGGGGTGCTGCTCTATTTGAATCAGGAAGGGCGCGGCATCGGTCTGTTGAATAAGATGCGCGCCTACGCGTTACAGGACGACGGCAGCGATACGGTTGAAGCGAATCTGAAGCTCGGATTCAAGCCGGACCTGCGCGACTATGGGGTGGGGGCGCAGATCCTGGTCAAGCTCGGCATCCGGCAGCTGCGGTTGCTGACCAATAATCCGCGCAAGATCGTCGGGATCGAAGGCTACGGGTTGCAGGTGGTCGAACGGATTCCCATCGAAGTGGCGCCGCGCGCCGCCAACGAAAAATATTTGCGCACGAAAAAGCAGAAGCTCGGGCACATACTCAAGAAGGTCTAAGGGCTGATGGGCACAGGATGCGGACGCCGAACGGGAAAGCGATGAGACGGTGGTAAAGACGATTGCAGGGACGGCAGATGCCACGGGATTGCGGTTCGGACTCGTGGTGAGCGAGTTCAACGAATTCGTCACCGCACGTTTGCAAGCGGCAGCGCTCGAGACGTTGCTGGCCGCCGGTGCGGACGCGCGGCAGATCGAAGTGGTGCGGGTTCCCGGTGCGTTCGAGATTCCGCTGGTCGCGCGGCAGCTGGCGCGTTCCAACCGATTTGACGCGGTGCTCTGCTTGGGTGCGGTCATTCGCGGGGCGACGCCGCATTTCGACTTTATCGCTGCGGAAGCCGCGCGTGGAATTGCCCAGGCCGGTTGGGATTCCGGCATCCCCGTGATTTTTGGCGTGCTCACGACGGACACGGTGGAGCAGGCGCTGGAGCGAGCGGGCACAGCCGAACGCAACCGCGGCGCCGAGGCCGCGCGCACGGCCATTGCGATGGCCACGGTCCTGCGGACGCTTGCGGCGCCGGCGGCGCCACCTCTTTCGACACACAGACCCACGACGCGCAGACGAGTCGGCGCAAGAAAGACTCGACGATGAGCCGCATGGCGACCAGACACCAGGCCCGTGAACGGGCGTTGCAACTTCTCTTTCAATGGGACGTCCAAGAGCAGGGCGGCGAATGGGAGCGGGACTTTTGGGAGCAGTATCCGCTGGAGGACGATGCGCGGGCCTTTGCCGACGCGTTGGTAAGCGGTGTGCGGCAGCATCGGCCTGAACTCGATGCGTTGATCGGCCAGTATGCGACGAACTGGAAAGTCAGCCGCATGCCGATCGTGGATCGCAATATCCTGCGGGCCGGACTCTACGAACTGTTGTGGATGGCGGACGTGCCCGCCAAAGTCACGATCAATGAGGCGCTGGAGCTGGCGCGCGCGTTTGCGGATGAGGAGACGCGCGGGTTTGTGAACGGCGTGTTGGACAAGGTGTTGAACAGCGACGCGCGGTTGGCCGCGAAGCGCGCCGAAGCCGCGATCGAAAATTAGACGGCCGGCGCCGGAACGCGCCGTGCGAAGGATGAGACGACGACGTCATGATTGAACGGTATACGCGCCCTCAGATGCAGGCCATTTGGGAGCAGCAGCGGAAATACGAAATTTGGCTGGAGGTCGAGTTGGCCGCCTGTGAGGCTTGCGAGAAGGCCGGGCAGGTGCCGAAGGGCACGGCCGCGCGCATCCGCAAGCGGGCGAAGATCGACGTGGCGCGGATTGCCGAGATCGAGCGGGTCACCAAGCACGATGTCATTGCGTTCTTGGAGTCGTTGACCGAATCGGTCGGGCCGGATGCGCGGCATCTCCATGTGGGGCTCACGTCCTCCGACATCGTGGACACGTCGCTGGCCGTACAGATGACCGAGGCGCTGGACCTGATTCTGGTCGGCGTGCGCGGGTTGCTCGCCGTGCTGAAGACGCGCGCGCTGGAGCATCGCGATGTGCCGATGGTGGGGCGGTCGCATGGGATCCACGGTGAGCCGATCTCCTTCGGCTTCAAGCTGACCATTTGGTACCAGGAAATCGCGCGGCATCTGACGCGGCTGACGGCTGTCCGTGAAGATATCGCCGTGGGGAAATTATCCGGTGCGATGGGGACCTTCGCACATCAATCGCCGCGCATCGAAGCCTTTGTGTGCAAAAAGCTGGGGCTGATGCCCGACCCCGTCTCCAATCAGGTGGTGCAACGCGATCGGCACGCGGCCTACCAATCGGCCTTGGCGCTGCTGGCGGCCACCATCGAAAAAATCGCGACGGAAATCCGCCATCTGCAGCGGACGGAAGTGTTGGAAGCGGAGGAGTTTTTCTCGCAGGGGCAAAAGGGCTCCTCGGCGATGCCGCACAAGCGCAACCCGATCATCTCGGAAAATTTATGCGGCCTCGCGCGCCTGGTGCGCGCCAACAGCCTGGCGGCGCTGGAGAATGTGGCCTTGTGGCATGAGCGGGATATCAGTCATTCGTCGGTCGAGCGCGTGATCATGCCGGACAGCACTATTTTGATCGACTACATGCTGGCGCGCGTGACCGATCTGCTGAAGCATCTCCTCGTGTATCCCGAGCGCATGCAGCGCAACCTCGACTTGACGGGCGGGCTCGTCTATTCGCAGCGGCTGTTGTTGGCGCTGCTGAATAAGGGGGCGCAGCGGAAGGAATCCTACGAGGCGGTGCAACGCAACGCCATGGTGGCCTGGAAGGGCGGGCCATGTTTGGAGGAGGGCGCCGCGAAAGACCCCTTCATCTCGGCACAGCTGACGAAGGCGGAAATCCGCGCCTGCTTCGACCCCGCCTATTATCTGCGCCATCTGGATCAGATCTACGCGCGCGTCTTCGGGCGCGAAGCGGCAAAGGGCGGCACGCGTCGCAGGCCACAGCAACCACGGAGTACGCGAGTATGATCGGATATGTCGGGCGCATGTTCGTCGGTCTCTTGTGCGCAGTGGTCCTGTGCCCGGTCCTCACGTATGCCGCGGCAGATCGTGACCGGTTACTCACCGAGGTCGGCGTGTACGGCACGTTCGCGGCCTACTCGTTCGATGAACAGTGGGGACGGGATGATGTGCAGGAGCGGATCTCGCACCTGAAGGTCTTGAAGGGTGTGGTCGAGCAGCATCGGGAAAAGGTCGCGATCGATGTGTATTTGCTGCGTGGGCTGTCGGACCATGCGGACCTGCTTTTCCGCATTCATGCGCGGGAACTTCGGGATGCCCAAGCCTTTCTCCTCGACTTGCAGGGGAGCGTCTTCGGTACGCACTTACAGCCTGCGGGCCTCTTGCAGGGCGCCAGCCGAAAGGCCAACTATGTGCCGGCCTTTTCGGATGCGCTGAAGGCCGACCTTGCGGGAGCCAGCAATCCGGGTGAAACTCCCTACGTCATTGTGTTGCCCATCAAGAAGACGGCCGAGTGGTGGGGGTTGGATCAGGCTACGCGGACCAAGTTGATGCAGGAACATACGGGGGCGGCGCTGCCCTATCAGCAGACCGTCAAGCGGAAACTGTATCATTCGACCGGGCTCGACGACCAGGACTTCATCACCTATTTCGAAACGTCGAAGTTGGAGGACTTTCAAAATCTGATGCTGGCCTTGCAACGGGTGCCTGAGTTTCAATACGTGCGGCGCCTGGGGCATCCGACGTGGGTGGGACGGGCCATGACCATCGAAGCGCTGACGGAAGCGTTGGCGCAGTAGTGCGGACGGACGGCACGGAGACGCGATGACCACCAGCGGCACACTCTTATACGAGGGCAAGGCGAAGAAGATCTTCGCGACGGATCAACCCGATCGGGTCGTGCACTATTTTAAGGACGATGCGACGGCATTCAACGCGCAAAAGCGCGGGACGATCGTCGAGAAGGGCGTGATCAACAATAAAATCTCGGAGCGGCTGTTTCGCCTGCTGGAGGCCGACGGCATTCCCACGCACTTCCTGGAACGGTTGAGCGACCGGGAGATGCTGACGAAAAAAGTCACCATCGTGCCGGTGGAAGTGGTGGTGCGCAACGTGGTCGCGGGCAGCCTGTCGAAGCGGCTGGGCCTGACGGACGGCGAGCCGATCGATCCGCCGATCGTGGAGTGGTACTACAAGAACGATGCGCTTGGGGATCCGCTGATCGCCGACGAGCACATTCGCCTGCTGAAACTAGCCACGCCGGACCAGTTGGCGGAAATCAAACGGCTGGCCTTGCGCATCAATGCTCTGTTGGTGCCGTTCTTTCGTGAGCGACGAATGTTGTTGGTCGACTTCAAACTGGAGTTCGGCCTGCATCATGGCGGGATTATTCTGGCCGATGAAATTTCGCCGGACACCTGCCGCTTCTGGGATCAGACGACGCGCGAGTCCATGGATAAGGATCGGTTTCGCAAGGACCTGGGCAAGATCGAAGAGGCCTATCAGGAAGTCTTGGCGCGGGTGATGGGGTAGGGCCGATGAAGCGCATCATGCTGTGGCTCATGCAGTATGGGTTGATGGCGGCCATCTTCGTGTGGGCCATGACCGTCGGCATGATGGCGTATCGCTTGGAGGAATCTCCCTGGCGCTGGGCGTTCATCGCGCTGGCGATCGGCGGGCTTGCGACGATTTACGGTATTTTTCGAATCAGGCGCTACGTCGATGGGATGGCGCGCGACTCGGAGCAGGGGCCGCGCACCTAGTCGACGGGGACGGTCCTGGGCCTGGTCATTTCGCGAGGAGAGGCGATTGTGAAAGCCAAAGTGCATGTGACGTTGAAGCAGGGCATTCTCGATCCGCAGGGGAAGGCGATCGAACATGCGATGGAGTCGCTCGGATTTCGGACCGCGGGCGACGTGCGGGTGGGCAAGTATATGGAATTCGAGGTCAAGGAAAAGGATCGGACCAAGGCCGAGGCGATCGTGAAAATGCTCTGTGAGCAATTGCTCGCCAATACCGTCATTGAAGAGTATCGCTACGAGTTGCAGGGCTGAGCTGACTGCGACAGCGATAGCGATGGCGTCTGAGGCGGCGACGGTCGAGGGATGCAGACAACGGACTACAGGTAGGCAGTAGAAGCGCGTATGAATATCGGCGTCATTGTGTTCCCCGGTTCGAATTGCGATCACGACTGCGCACACGTGCTGCAGACGGTGCTGGGGCAGTCGGTGCGGCTCATCTGGCATAAGGAGTCGGCGCTGGACGGCGTGGACGCGGTGGTCTTGCCGGGCGGCTTTTCCTACGGCGATTATCTGCGCACCGGGGCCATTGCGCGTTTTTCGCCGGTCATGCGCGCCGTGAAAGACTTTGCGGACGCCGGCGGCCTGGTGCTGGGGATCTGCAACGGCTTTCAAATCCTGCTCGAAGCCGGGTTGCTGCCCGGTGCGATGTTGCGCAACCGCAGCCTGAACTTTGTGTGCAAAGACGTGTTCGTGCGTGTGGAAAATGCGGCGACGCCGTTCACCGGCCGCTGTCGACCCGGGCAGGTCCTGCGAATTCCCGTGGCGCATGCGGACGGCAACTATTATACGGATCCCGTGACGTTGGCCGCCTTACAGGCCAACGGGCAAATCGTGCTTCGATATTGTGATGCGGAGGGCGCCGTGACGGCTGCGGCCAACCCCAACGGTTCGCTCGACCACATCGCCGGCATTCGGAATGCCGAGGGCAACGTGCTCGGCATGATGCCCCATCCGGAACGGTGCGCCGAGGCGCTGCTCGGTGGCGACGACGGCCTCGTGATTTTTCAGTCGATGCTCGATGCATTCAAAAAAACGTTGAAGCCGCTCAAAATGGTGGGCGCCTAGGGCGCGGACGGCCACTCGGAAAATTCCTGAAAGGTATGGCAGCGGACGTGAAGATTGTGATGACGCCCGAACTCCTCGCGCAGCATAAGCTGACGCAGGAGGAGTACCAGAAGATCGTGTCCATCCTCGGACGCGAGCCGAATTGGACCGAGCTGGGCATGTTCTCAGCCATGTGGAGCGAGCATTGCTCGTATAAAAGCTCACGCCTACATTTGAAGAAGTTGCCGACGACGGGGCCTCGGGTGGTACAGGGGCCTGGGGAAAATGCCGGCGCGGTGGATATCGGCGACGGGCTGTGCGCGGTGTTCAAAATGGAGTCGCACAACCATCCCTCGTTTATCGAGCCGTTCCAGGGGGCGGCGACCGGCGTCGGGGGGATTCTGCGCGACGTCTTTACGATGGGCGCGCGCCCGGTGGCGCTGCTGGATTCGTTGCGCTTCGGGGGATTGGCGCAGCCGAACAACCGGCGCCTGGTGAAGGGGGTCGTCTCCGGTATCAGCGCCTACGGCAACTGCATGGGCGTGCCGACGGTGGGCGGTGAGGTGGTGTTCAACGACATCTATTCGCTGAATCCGCTCGTCAATGTCATGTGCCTCGGTATTGCGCGGAAGGATCGCATCTTCCTGGGCAAGGCGGCCGGAGTCGGCAATCCGGTCATCTATGTCGGGTCGAAAACCGGTCGGGACGGCATTCACGGGGCGACCATGGCCTCCGACGCCTTCGACGAGAAGGCGCAGCAAAAGCGGCCGACCGTGCAGGTGGGCGATCCCTTTACGGAAAAGCTCCTACTGGAAGCCTGCCTGGAAATCATGAGCTCGGACCTGTTGGTCGGCATTCAGGACATGGGCGCCGCCGGGCTGACGAGCTCCGCCTGCGAGATGGCCTCGCGCGAAGGTACGGGAGTGGAATTGGATCTCACCAAGGTGCCGCGCCGAGAGCCGGGGATGACGCCGTACGAAATTATGCTCAGCGAGTCCCAAGAGCGCATGCTGATGGTGGCGACCGCGGGCAAAGAGGATGAGGTCATCCGGATCTGCCGCAAGTGGGATCTGGACGTGGCCGTGATCGGGCGGGTGACGGACACCGGCAAGGTCGTGGTGAAGGACGAGGGCCAGGTGGTCGCGGAGATTCCGGCGAAGGCCCTGGCCGATGAGGGCCCGCGCTACGATCGGCCCCATGCCCCGCCGCCCTATCTGGATCAACTGCAGCACGTGAACTGGGATGCGTTGCGCGATGTGAGCGATCCGACCGCTGTGCTGCTCCAACTCATGGCGTCGCCGACGATCGCCAGCAAGCGGTGGATCTATGAGCAGTACGATCATATGGTCCGCACGAATACGCAGGTGCGGCCCGGGTCGGATGCCGCCGTCATTCGCGTCAAGGGGACAAAGAAGGCGTTGGCCGTGTCGGTGGATTGCAACAGCCGCTATTGCCTGTTGAATCCGTATGAGGGGGCGAAGCTGGCCGTGGCCGAATGTGCGCGCAACCTGGTGTGTTCCGGCGCTGAGCCGATCGGCCTGACCGACTGTCTGAATTTCGGCAATCCGGAGCGCCCGGACATCATGTGGCAGTTCGTGCTGGGTATCGAAGGGATCAAGGATGCCTGCGAGACGCTGGTTGTGCCGGTGGTGAGCGGCAACGTCAGCTTTTATAACGAGACGAACGGCCTGTCGATTTATCCGACGCCGATGATCGGCATCGTGGGGTTGATCGATGATGCCGAGCGGGCGGTGACGCAGTGGTTCAAGCAGGCGGATGACGATATTGTGCTGTTGGGCGAGACACGCGAAGATCTCGGCGGCACGGAGTATCTCAAGGTTGTCCATGCGCGCGAGCAGGGCTCGCCGCCCATGTTGAGTCTCGAACGGGAGCAGGCGCTGCAGCGCTGTGTGTTGGCCTTGGCGCGCGGCGGATTGCTGCAGTCCGCGCACGATTGTTCGGACGGCGGACTGGCGGTGGCCTTGGCGGAATGTTGTGTCTCGGCTCCGGAGACGCGGCTTGGTGCGGTAGTCGCGGTGCCGCTTGCGCGTCTGCGTCGGGATGCCCTGTTGTTCGGCGAGAGCCCGTCACGCGTGGTGCTGTCGGTGACGCCGGATCAGCGCGACTCGGTGTTGCGGATCGCACAGGAGCATGGTGTGCCGGCCGCGATCATCGGTCGCGTCGGCGGAGAACGCCTGACGATTGACGTGCAGGAGAACGGCCGCTCGGTCTGCCGCGTCGATGCGACGGTGGTGGCGGTGGCGGAGTCGTGGACACAGGCCTTGGAACGAGAGCTGAACCCAACCACATGAAGACCCCACGCGCCTTGCCCATGTTTGAGCAGGACAAATTGCACGATGAGTGTGCGGTGTTCGGCATCGTCAATCATCCCGAGGCGGCCAACCTGACCTACCTGGGGTTGTACGCGCTGCAGCATCGTGGGCAGGAGGCGGCGGGGATCGTCTCGTCCGACGGCGCGCATTTCTATGTGCAAAAGTCCAAGGGCTTGGTGGCGGACATCTTTTCGAAGAATGTGCTGGCTGGCCTTCCAGGGTCGTCTGCCATCGGGCATAACCGCTATTCGACCGCCGGCGGGAGCGATCTGAAGAATATTCAACCGCTCACGGTGAACTTTGCGCTGGGGAACCTTGCGCTGGCGCACAACGGCAATCTCATCAACGCGCAGATGTTGCGCAACGAGCTGGAAGCCTACGGCGCCATCTTTCAGTCCACTTCGGACACGGAGGTGATCATCCACCTCATCGCCCATTCGCGGGCGGATTCGCTGCTGGCGCGCGTGGTCGATGCTTTGAGTCAGGTGCGCGGCGCCTTTTCCGTGGTTCTGATGACGGACGATGGGTTGATCGCCGCCCGTGACCCCCACGGCTTTCGTCCGCTCTGCCTTGGGCAATTGCGCGACAGTTGGGTCGTGGCCTCGGAGAGTTGCGCGTTCGACTTGCTCGACGCCGAATATGTGCGCGAGATCGATCCCGGTGAGTTGGTGGTCATCAACGAGAAGAAGCTCACCAGTTATCGGCCGTTTGCACCGGCGCCGCCGTCCATGTGCGTGTTTGAGTATGTCTATTTCGCCCGACCGGACAGCAATATTTTCGGCGGCGGTCCGGCGGTGTATCAGGTGCGCAAGGCGCTCGGACGGCAGTTGGCGCTCGAGTCGCGTGTGGCGGCCGATCTGGTGATTCCGGTGCCGGATTCCGGCGTGCCGGCGGCGTTAGGCTATTCGGAGGGTTCCGGGATTCCGTTCGAGGGTGGGCTGATGCGGAACCATTACGTCGGCCGCACCTTTATCGAACCGGAGCAATCGATTCGCCACTTTGGCGTCAAAGTGAAGCTGAACGCGATCCCCGGCATTCTTGAAGGCAAGCGGGTCATCGTGGTGGATGACTCCATCGTGCGAGGGACGACAAGTCGGAAGATCGTGAAGATGATCCGCGCGGCCGGCGCGCGTGAGGTGCACCTCCGGCTGAGCTCGCCGCCGATCGTGGCGCCCTGCTTTTACGGGATTGATACGCCGACCAAGAAGGAATTGATCGGGGCCAGTCATACCGTCGAAGAGATCCGTAAGTACATCACCGCCGACAGTTTGGCCTATCTCAGCATCGAGGGCATGTTGAACGCGGCGCCCGGCGCAGCGCAGACCTACTGTAGCGCCTGTTTTACCGAACGCTATCCGATTCCCTTTACGAAGGCCGAGGAGATGCAGCTCGGCTTGTTCGAAGCCCATCACTGATTCGCCCGCATCATCGAAGGATTCACGATGTCTGTGTTTTCCCGACGACGTGTGTGTCGGCTCGCCGCGGTCCTGGGTGGGCTGTTGCTGGCCGGTTGTGCCGGTTTGGCAGGTCTGCGGGAATCCCCGGAAGTCTACCTGGTGGATGTGTCGCAGGCCACGGAGCCGGGCGGGCTGCTCGAACAGCGGGTGAAGATTGATCTGCGGGTCCGCAATCCGAACGATCGCGAGCTCACGATTACCGGGATGGATTTCTTCCTGGATCTGAACGGCACCCGATTAGCGCGCGGGTTGAGTAACGAAACGGTGATGGTGCCGCGGCTTGGAGAAGCCACCATGTCGGTCACGGCAAGCACGACGATTGTGGATGTGGTGCGGCAGCTCACGAAGTTGACCCAACATCAGGATTTTTCCTATGCGGTGAAGGGTCACGTCCATGTCGGCGGAGGCGGAGGGCGGCTCCCCTTTGAAAGCGTCGGCAAGTTGATGGAAAGCGACAAATAGTTTCGGCCCCGTAGCGGGTCTCTCCTCCCTATCGCCTGGTTGATGGCCCCTTAAGGGCTTCTCCTGTCTTCATCCGAACATCCCCGCAGTGTGCCCCTCTTCCGGCCCGCACGGAGTCACCATTCGCTTGACCGAATGGCGACCTCGTTTCACAGTAGCCCTTATCGACCCCTTTCGAGAGGACTCTCTGCGTGAACTTGCGGAAGTATTGGCGCATCGGCCAAAGCGGTCTCGTTCTCGGCCTCGTACGTGGCTTGGCACGGTTCGCTCCGCTCCCGCAGGTCTTAGCGTGGCTCCATCATGATCCGACCAGCGCAGCGGTGGCGGCGCCGGATCGCGCGGCGTTGGAGGATCTGACCTATTACACCGATCGGTGGTTGACGATCTTTCCAGCGAACGCCAAAGGCAATTGCTTTCCTCGCTCGTTGACCCTGTATTGGTTTGCCCGGCGCCTCGGATTTCCGGTTGGATTTCACTGCGGGATTCAGCGAAACGGACAGAGCCTGGACGGGCATGCCTGGCTGTCGCTCAATGGCACGGCCTTTCTTGAGGCGACCAGACAGTGGGAAGGCTTTGCCGTGACCTACTCCTATCCCGATCGTCTGGAGCAGGGGATGGCGCAGAGCCCGCCCCAGGACCAGCAGGACCATCCCAAAGTCGGTGAGGTGGGGAAGACGAGGGTATGACGGAGCTGACTCGCAGGCGTATCGGGCTCAGCGCCTTGGCGGCCTCGCTCGCGATTGGGCTCGGGCCCGTGCCTCATTCCGAGGCGGCCCGTCAGCCGCAACCACCCCCAGCGCTTCCGCCTGGGCGGCTACTCACAGGGACATTTCAGGCGCTCTCTCCGTACGAAGCCACGGTGCTTGATGAGGTCGCGGCGCTGTTGATTCCAAGTGATCAGGATGGAGGCGCTCGCGAGGCCGGTCTCGTCAGTGCGTTGGATGCGCAGCTCGCGCAGAATCACGACAGGCGGGAGATCTACCGTCGTGGCATCGCCTGGTTGGATTGGTTGACGGCAGTGCGGACAGGTCATGAGAGTTTTCTGCTTGCGCCGGGCGAGGCGCGTTCGGCGCTGTTGTCAACGGCCGAAGATGGACGCCTGGGTCGACTGGAGCAAGTAAAAGAATGGTGGCGCTTCGGCACGGGAGGGCAGGGCCCGCGCTTTTTTGAGGTGGTGCGTGTCGATGCACTCATGGTCTTTTATGCCAGTCGTGACGGCTGGCGCGTGGCCGGATATCAAGGCCCTCCGCAGTTCAGCGGTTATCCTCGCTACCCACTCTGTCCCTAAATTATGTCCGATGAGCCTGTCGATGTGTGCGTTGTGGGGGCCGGTGCAGCCGGCTCTGTGATGGCCTATGCGTTAGGCCGCGCAGGGTTTTCAGTTCTTGTCCTTGAAGCCGGCCCACGGTTTGATCCTGCGCAATATGACATGCATCGGCCCGACTGGGAGTTGCGCCCGGTGGTCTTTGAACCCACTGCGGCGGACCGCAGCAAGGCGCGGTACACCACCGGATCGAGTGAGGCGCTCGATCCGGGATACCAGCATCTCCGGTCTTGGACAGAGGCGGAGGGCCTGCTCATCACCTCCGGACATCGCGTCGCGCCGCGCGTGCATCGTGTGAAGGGTGTGGGTGGCACGACGTTACACTACCAGGGTGAGGCGCATCGGTTTTCTCCTTACGGGTTTCAATCCGCCAGCCAATTAGGGTACGCTCAGGATTGGCCGCTGACCTATGAGGCGCTTGCGCCCTATTACGAGCGGGTCGAGCAGCTGCTCGGCGTCGCCGGTGACCATCGCAATCCATTCAAGTCGCCGCGTGGGCCGTTTCCGAATCCGCCCCATGCCCTAAGCTGTGCCAGCCAAACGGTGAAGCGCGGTTTCGATCGGCTCGGGCTGCACCTCCATCCCAATTCGCTTGCGATTTTGTCCCGTCCCTACGACGGGCGCATGGCCTGTGTCTATTGCAACGGCTGCTCGCGCGGCTGCATGACACGGGCGAAGAGTAGTGCGGACGTGGCGATCTTGCCGAAGGCGGAAGCCACGGGGCATGTCACTGTGCGCCCGAATTGCGCGGTGTCTCAGGTCACGGTGAATGCGCAAGGCCGGGCAGACGGAGTGCTCTATTTCAATGGCGACAAACGTGAGCATCGTGTGAAGGCGCAGGCGATCGTGTTGGCGGCGGGCGCACTTGAAACGCCGCGACTGCTGCTGAATTCGGCGACGCGTCTGTTTCCGAACGGCCTCGCGAATCGCAGCGGCGCTGTCGGGCGGTATTTTATGGAGACGCTATACCACACGACGACGGCCCTCTTTCGCGAGCCGATCCATGCCCATCAAGGAGTGCCCATCGACAGTCGCGCGTGGGACAGTAATCGCTCCACTGCCAATCGGGCGTTTGCGGGCGGCGTTGTGCTCGGAGTGTCCGCCTCGTCGTTGCTGGGCCCTGTCACCTATGCGTTGGCGGTTGCGAAGGGGTGGGGCGCCTCGCACAAGGCGTTTATGCGCCAGTATTTCGGCCATGCAGTGACGGTCTTTGCGAATGGAGAGCAGCTTCCGCATGCCGACAACCGTGTGGAACTGGATGCTGAGGTGAAGGACTACTACGGCTTGCCGGTGGCGAAGATCACAACACGTCTACGCGAGAATGATTTGCAGATGCTCTCCTTCATGCGGGAGCAGTGTCGGGCGGTTGCCGAGGCTGCGGAAGCCGAACGGATTGTCGGCGACGAAAGCGCCTACGATATCAGCTCCATTACCCATATGGGGGGGACCTGCCGGATGGGGATCGATCCGGTGACATCCGTGGTCAACGCCTTCGGACAGGCGCACGATGTCCCCAATCTCTTCGTCGTGGATAGTAGTTGTTTTGTCACGCAGGGGGGCGGCGACAGTCCATCGCTGACGATCCAGGCCCTGGCCCTCCGTGCCGCTGAGGGCCTTGCAGCCAAGGCCCGTCGTGGCGACCTAGGTTAGCCTCCCTCCCCGTTCCTATCTGCCCTGAATCACGCCAGTTTCCTGGCCGCAGCCGCTGAATTTTTCTCCAGCACCTGATGATTCCGCCCACGCGCTAGCGGCGCGCTTCTTGTTTGCTCGTCCTTCTCCCCCTAATGAGAGCGGTGGTCCCCCCTGCGTAGCGTTGGCGCTTCCACTGAACCGCAGTACAAGTGGCCCTATGCACTTGACGGATGTCCAGGCGGCCAGGGGGGAGTACGAGAGCGATAGCAACCCGGCGGTACAAGTTGGAGGGGCCCGGTGGGACTGACGTTCCTTATCGCCGAGGCGGGGGATCGCTGGGCGATCGACATTGAGCGGGAGCTCATCCGTCGGCAGCATCCGGTTACCCACGTCCAGCCCCAGGCATTCATCGAATCGCATCCGATTACGTATCAAATCGGCGGCTCTACTGACTCGAGCGGTTCCATTTCGCTCAACGTCACCCACTGTGGCTCTGAGGGTGACGCCCTGTCGTCCGTGCTCGTTCGAACCTCGGTGGGCGCACTGACGCTCCCGCCGGATCTGTTTCCGGCTGAGGATGAGTCGTACGCGAGGACCGAGTGGGTTGCGGCACTCTTTGGGTGGCTTCACGCGCTGTCCTGTCCCGTCGTCAATGTTCCTATTCCGGGGCGGTCGGTCCATCTGTCCCCGAGCCATCCGATTCTCAGAGCTGCCCTGTCAGCGGTGGGAATGCACGCCGGTGCTTCGGTGGTCGTTTCCGATATCGAGTCTGCCGTGAAGCGATATGACGCATGGAACCGCCATGTGCGCGTACAGATCCTCGTACCAGGAAGCCTGGCGATTGAGCTGCGAGGGGCCAAGGGGAGCGGTGTCTTAGAGGGCCTGGTATCGCAGGGACCAATCACCATGCAAAGGGTCCCGGAAGGTCGTCGTCTGTCTGCGGTGGTGGTGGGGCAGCGGGTGGTGGGTGGTTGTTGGCGGACGGCGGTTCAAGGTGGACAGCTACGCGAGTCCATCCTGGATCCCACGACTATTTCGCCGCAGCTGGCGCAGCAGTGTCGGCAGATTGCCCGGATGCTGACCCAACCGGTGGCGACCGTCGACATGGTGTGTGCGAATGACGAGACCGTGTATTGCCTGGGTGTGTCCGACATGCCCGACTATGGGATATGCAGCGATCACATGCGTCAGATGCTGGTTCGCCATGTCAGCAATATTCTGGATCGAACAGAGGAGTGGTATCGCCATGATTCTGCTTTTCGGTCGCATAGCCGATCCCATCGTGGCCAGTCTGTGCGCCCGATTGGCTACCAGGTCCGCTGACCTGTTGGTGGTCGATCCTGGTCATGCGGAATCAGGATTGCCCGTCGATTGGGCGGCTGATCATGGAGTGCTCGACGGGACAGTCAGTATTGGAGCGCGCGTCATTGACGCGTCCGATATTCGCGCAATGTTTATTCGAGAGGTGCGAATCAATACGCAGCAGGGGCGCGGCTGTGATGACCGTCTGTCCGGGACTCGCACGGAAAACCTCTTCGCTATGATGGACGCGTTCCCAGGTTTAGTCATCAATCGGCGGGAGGCAGGCAGCGCGAACGCATCTAAGCCCTATCAGCTGGCGTTGATCCGGCAGCAGGGCTTTCGTGTTCCGCACACGCTTGTCACGACAGATCCTCAGGTCGCTAAACAGTTCTGGGACCATCACCAAGGGAATGTCATCTACAAGTCGATCAGTGCGGAGCGGTCTATCGTGAAGCGGATGGTGCCGGATGATCTGCAGCGGTTGGACTGTATTCGCTTCTGTCCGGTGCAGCTGCAGGAGGCCATCCCCGGAGTGGACGTGCGGGTGCATGTGGTGGGCGAGCGAGTGTTTGCCACCGAGGTGCGTTCGGCAGCGACTGATTATCGATACGCCGGCGAAATGGGGGAGGACCGGGTCATGCGTCCCGTTGAATTGCCGCCGGACGTTGCCGAGAGGTGTGTATCGCTGGCACGCCACCTTGGCCTCGTCCTAACCGGCATCGATCTGCGACGACTCCCCACCGGTGAGTATTGCTGTTTTGAAGCCAACCCCAGTCCGGCTTACTTGTGGTTCGAAGAGGTGACGGGGCAACGCATCAGTGAGGCAGTTGCGGATCTTTTGTGCAGCGGCACTCCCATTGGTTCACAGCATGAAGAAGGAGGTCATCGACATGGGGAACACGACCACAGTTTCGCGGCGACCATTCATTGAACCGGACCTGCGTCCGAATGTGGTCACGCATGCGGGCGATGTGGACCTGACTGTGAGCACCAGCGCGACGACGGCAGCTATCGCGCAGGCGGCGCAGGCGGTTCTGGAAACCGGGGGCTACGACCCAGGGACCTGTCGATGGGATCCCGCCACATTCTTAGGGCGCGTGCTGTCGGTGCAGCAGGATGTGCAGTCCACGGTCTTGGAAGGAGAAGCCGTCCTACTCAACTTGTCTAACGGGCATTACTACACGTTGAACCCCGTGGGCACGGTGATTTGGGAATTGATTGACGGCCGGCGCCCCTTAGGCGCGGTGCTGGAGCATCTATGCGAACGCTTCGATGTTAGTCGAGACCGCGCACACGATGATCTAGTGGCACTCATTGTGCGGATGGAGCGGGAAGGGTTACTTCACGAGGAAAGGAGGTGATTATGATGCAACAGACACAGAAGCAGGCTTATGCGGAACCATCATTGGTGAAGCGTGAGCAACTTCGCGATGTGACGGCCGGTGTTGGTTTGAAGTATGGCGAAAAGGGTGCGGAGAAGTTCAATGAGGGCCTTGGGTAAATAGGAATGCATGTGGGTATTGATCCACTCATAGCAAAAAGGAGTCGCGACAATGAAACAGACCCAGAAGCAATCGTATGTGGAGCCGGTGTTGGTGAAGCGTGAGCAACTACGCGATGTGACGGCCGGCGTCAACGCGAAGTACCGCGAGAAGTTCAAAGAAGATACTTACTAGTCGAGTGATGGCGTGGGCCGGCGGGGTGCCCGGCCCCCCCCCAAGGAAAGAGCGAGGACAAGCGGCAGGGGTGGTGTGTGAAAACCGGGG
>JAYREW010000017.1:0-109435 GCA_041908685.1 Nitrospiraceae bacterium
ATCGGAAGTGGACGATATCGGCTTCCTTCATCACATAGTCCTTCCCTTCCAGCCGGAACAGCCCCTTCTCTTTGACCTTGGCTTCTGAGCCGCAGGCCAGCAGGTCGTCGTAGTGATAGACCTCGGCGCGGATGAAGCCCCACTCCATGTCGGAGTGGACCTTGCTCGCCGCCCTGGCCGGGAAATGTCACAGAGGTTTAACAAACCCATGCGGAGCGCGTCACGCCATACTGCGACGATGAGCCGTTGCATCGCCGCGTTGCGTCGGCACGCCGCAGGGGCGGGCGGGATTGTAGGAGGCGCTCGCGGAAGGGGTCAACCAGGTGGGCAGGGTCGCCCGGGAGGCATCCTGTCACACCTGTACCCATTCGGTTGCTGCCGCTACCCGCTGCACCAAACCGGCCTTAGCATTGCGTCACTTCGGCACTTTCTGATAATTTGAAACGATATGATCTTGAACCACACTGTCCGCTCTGTCGTTCGTGATGTTGTGTCGACGCGCGCACTCCTCGCAGGGGGGCTCGCGCTGCTCTTGCTCGCGCAAGGCTGCGCCAGTAAGCCGAAGGCGGCCGACCCGTCGGGCAAGGGCCTGAGCAAGACCGACGAACAGATCTTTCTCGGCGATACCATCGAGCGGAACTACGACCCACACGTCATCATCAAGCGGGCAGAAGCCTTTTTTGATCGTGAGGAATACCCGGAAGCGGTCGTGGAACTCCAGCACTTCCTAGAGCTGCATCGCGCGCACCGGCTGGCCGCCTATGCGCAGTTCCGCTTGGCGGAAGCCATCGGCCGACAGGCGAAGACCGTGGACCGCGATCCTGAGCCGGTCATGAAGGCCGAGGCGATGTTCCACAAGCTGCGGACGGATTTCCCGAACAGCCGGTGGGATGGACAGGCGCTCGACCGCATCCGCGAATGCCAGGAATGGCTCGCCAAGACCCATTTGTTTGTCGGGCAATTCTATCAACGACGCGGAGCGTTTCTGGCCGCCGCGCATCGCTTTGAAGCCGTGCTGAGGGATTACCCCGACATGAAGGTCGCGCCGGAGGCGCAGTTTCTCTTGGCGAAGGCCTATGAATCGCTCGGGGCGAATGACTGGGCGCGAGAGCAACTGACGCTCTTGGAGCAACGCTACCCTGCAAGCGATGTTCGCGATGAGGCAGGCAAGATGCTCGCGCGTCTCGGCGGGCCCGTCTCCAACGGAGCCGTGGCGCTGGCATCGGCACAAGGCGCTGCAGGACAGTCCGGGCAGGTCGCCTCCGCTGTTCCTTCAGCCTCGGCAGGCGCTGCGCTCGCTTCTGCCGCAACGTTGCCGGCGTCGCCGGAATCAAGCGCTGCACTGCAGTCCGCCCGTTCCACCACCGCAGCACGCGCACCTGGCGCTTCAGGCCTCACCGCCTCCCCGACCTTCTGCCGACTCGGGGTCTGGTGCTAGGCGCCGACTGTATTGCACGGGCGATTCTGTAGGTCGCTGATCGCCGCTCCTAGAAGCCTCTACGACTCACACAGTCTGTTCGACTTTCTCAACTACCTCCTCGGCCGACACATACATCGCAGAGGGCATCGCCTCATACGCCGATGCGCGCTCGTTAGATCGTGCGTCGGACTGATGTTCTAAGAGTCAGCCGGTCAGATCGTTAGATGCAGCGCTCCACGCGCAGCACCGTTCCTACCGGGACGGCGCAATGTGAGCCTGTGTAGGGATCGGATGAGTTACTGACCGAGGTACCAGCCGATGCCGTAGCGTTCCAGCATGCTGGTAATCAACGTGAGGGAGTTGGCGTACACGAGGATGCCGACCAGTACCAGCAGCACGCCGCTCACGGTCGAGATGGCGCCCATGTAGCTGCGCATCCCTTTGAAGTAGGCGAGGAAACGATCGATCCCCAGCGCCGCAAGGAATAGCGGCAACCCGAGACCCAGCGAATAGAAGGCCAGCAGCAGGATGCCCTGCGAGAGCGCGTCGGTCGTGCTGGCGTAGAGCAGAATGGTCCCCAGCACAGGACCGACACAGGGCGTCCATCCGGCGGCGAAGGCCACGCCGATCAGGAACGAGCCGAGATACCCGGCTGGGCGTGTGCGGAAATGCATGCGCCGCTCCATTTGGAGCCAGCTCAGGTTCAAGAGGCCGAGCAAATACAGGCCGAACAGTATGATGATGATCCCGCCCAGCTTCCGCAGATAGTCCTGGTAGACGATCAGCGCTTGCCCAACCATGCTGGCCGACGCGCCGAACGCGATAAAGACGCTCGAAAAGCCGGCGATAAAAATCAACGAATTGACGATGATGGCCCAGCGATTTTGCGTGCGGGTGTCAACGTCGGCCAATTGCTCGACGGACAGGCCGGTGATGTAGCTGAGATAGGACGGCACGAGTGGCAACACACAGGGCGACACAAACGACAGGAGCCCGGCGCTGAAGGCCGCGAAGAGGGAAATCTGCTGGACGGACTGGCTCACGAGCGCCCCTCCCGCACCAAGTCACGGATGGCGTCGACGGCTTGCGGATCCTGCCAATCGGCGGCGCCGAAAACACGATCGACGATGATGCCGCGGCGATCGATCAAGAAGGTCATCGGGAGCGACCGCGCCCCATAGTGCAGAGCTACGTGGAAATCCGCGTCATGCAAAATGGGGAACGTCAGGCTCAGCTCTTTCTGAAACGGCCTGGTCACGGCGCTGCCCTGCGCATCGGTTGAGACCGCCAAAATTTCAAAGTCCTTCCGCGGGAACATCCGGTACAAGGCTTCCATCGCCGGCATCTCCACGCGGCAGGGCCCGCACCAGGTCGCCCAGAAATTCAGCATAACAACCGTGCCGCGGTAGTGCTCAAGGGACACGGTGTTCCCCTGCCCATCCTTCAAACGAAAATTGGGCGCAGGCTGACCCAGCGCCGGCATGCCGCGCTCCGCGACGGTGGTGGCGACGGCCTGTGTCGGCAGTGTAGCAAGCGCCGAAACGTCCGCCCCATGCGAGGGGACCGTAAGCGTCGCCATTGCACCCATCACGACGAGCCCGATCATCAGCGACATGGCGGAAGAGGCACGGCGCTCTCTGTAGCTAGGTGCGGGGCGCATGGCGTGAGTTACGAGGCAGGCTGAGCGGTCGGTTCGGCACTCGCTTGCCGTTTGATCAATTGGTCGATCACTTTCAAATTGTCCGTCCGCGTCCAGTCGCGCGGGCCGATGACTTTTTCGCGCAAAATCCCGACCTGATCGATGACGTAGGTTTCGGGCACGCCCATGAGCTTGTAGCGCTTGTCGGTCTGCCCCCAAGAATCGATCAGCACCGGAAAGGTCAGACTCATATTCTTCACGAAGGTGGGGACATCTTTCTTCGTCGTGACCCGGTCGATGCTCACGGCCAAAATCACCAGCCCGTCTTTTTCGTACTTCTTATAGAGCTGTTCCATGGACGGCATTTCTTCCTGGCAGGGCTTACACCAGGTGGCCCAGAAATTCAGGAAGACGACCTTGCCGCGATAATCACTCAGCTGCACGGGCTTGTCGTTCAAGTCCGGGAGGGAAAAGTTCGGCGCTTCCTTGCCGACGGTGAGCGGCTCGTACTTGGCGCTCTGCAGCCAAACGACGGCGAACGCCATGGCGAAAATAATCGACCCGATCAAGAGAATCTTGACTCGGGACACGGGCGGTGGACTACCGAGAGGCGGCAGACCGCCGGCGGCTGGTTGCGTTAGCGTGGCAGACACGGATCCTCCTCGTGAGACAGCGCCCTAGGCGTAGGCATGCAGCCCGGACAGGAGGAAGTTCACGCCCCAGAAGCAGAAGACAACCATCAAAAATCCGAAGATCGCATAGATGGCCGCGCGATGCCCCTCCCAATCCCGCGTCATGCGCGCATGGATGTAGGCGCCATAGATAAGCCAGACGATCAGCGACCAGGTTTCTTTCGGATCCCAGCTCCAGTAGCCGCCCCACGCGTAGTTCGCCCACATGGCGCCCAGGATGATCCCGAAGGCCAGCATGGGAAAGCCGATCATGATGGCCTTGTAGCCCAACTCGTCGATCGTTTCCAAATCGGGGAACGTGGCATAGAGGCCGCCGGTTTTACCGGCATTCTCGGCGCGCTCTTTGAGCAGGTACATCACGCCCAGGCCGCCCGCCATCGCGAAGGCCGCATAGCTGGTGAGCGTCACGGACACGTGGATATAGATCCAATAACTATTGAGCGCGGGCACCAGCGGCTCGGCCGTCTGATACCGATAGGGCAGCAGCGAGGCCGCGCCCATCGCGATGAACCCAATGCCGACGACGAAGGCGCCGATGGCCTTGATCTGATACCGCATCTCCAAAAGCACGTAGCCCAGGATGATGGCCCATGACACATAGGCCATGGCCTCGAACTGATTCGACCAGGGCGCGAAGGTGCCGGACAGCTGCATGCGCTCATAGGCGCGCGCGAACAGGGCCCCTGTATTCACAAGCCAGCCGAACACCGTCACCATAGTGGCGACTTGCCCGAGTTGGTCGGCCCAGCCCGGCTCATCACTCAGCGCGACCGGATGCCCGGCCGGCGCCCACTGCATGGCGGGTCGGCGCACGAAGAGATAGGAAATGTAGAGTCCCAGCGCCGCGAGGTACAGCCAGAACGTCATATCGAACAAGAATAGGGATTTCAGCATTGCATCCTCCGAGAACGAATGGCCCGATCGCCTTGCACCTGCTCCCCGCTATCCGACTCGCACACAGTCCCGATGATACCCGGGTGCTACCCGATCATGTCCGGTCTTACCCTTACCATACCGCACTGTGGCCGTCGCCTGCTCAAGGCGGCGCGGCCTACCGCCGACGCCGACTCAAGCCGACGCCGTTTTCACATGCTGCACGAGCTTGGCGAACTCGCGCTGAAAATCGATCTGGTTCTTGTGTGTATTGCCGCCGACATGCACGACAGTCTCCGTGCCTTTCGGAACCAACTTCACCCACAGCCGACGATGGTAGATGAACGAGGACAGGGTAATGCCGACGACGATCATCGTCGAGCCGATCCAGACGATGTTGACGCCGGGATCCTTGGTGATCTGCAAGCCCGTGAACTTTTTCGGCTGATAGCCGATCAGCTCAAAGCTGTACTTCGAGTCCTTGATCTCGAACAGATCCGGGTAGTGATAGAAAATCCACGGGGTGGCCTCGACGGCCTTCCGCTCTTTGATGGTCATGCGGATGGCGGGATTGGCGTGCTCAACCGTCTTGGAAAACACCTTCTTCTCGGCGGAGTTGAACGCGAAGTCCGCGACAAAGTCCGTGAGCGTCAGCGTGAGATCCAGGTTGTCGATGCGCTGCTCTTTCTGCCAATCGAGATCGACTGTCGCCAAGATCTTGTCGCCGCCCTTTTCCTTAATGTTCAGGCGCGCCACTTGGATGCGATCCCACGAGTCGCCGTAGCTGGACTGATAAAACCAAATGCCCTTATAGACCAGCGGGTCGTTGACCGTAATGGTTTTGGTGATCTGCGGCGTCCCGCCGTCGAGCACCGTCAACGTGCTGTTGTACGACTTGACCGAGCCGTTCTCGTGGTAGTCGATCCAAAACTTATCGACCTTCAGATCAAAATTGCCTTTGGGGATGTGGTAGGTCTGCCCTTCCATGCACACGCCGAATTCTTGGAAGCCCCACACACTGCCGATGAGCCCGCCCAAGACGATCACCGTGGCGCTTAGGTGCGCCATGTGGGCGCCGATACGGCCCATGATCCCCTTCGTCGCATAGACGGCGACGCCGCTCGGCTCGTTCGTGGCCAATACCCGGTAGCCCTTGTCGGCCAGCATTTCGACCAAGCGCTCGCCCACCCGCTCTTTGCTCGCGGCCACCGTCAATTCCGTGGAGTGTTTCATCCCCTGGATAAACGGGAGGGAGACGTTGACCTTATCCTGCTTCATCGACCGCCAGACCGACGGGAACCGCTTATAAAAACAGGTGAGCGAGTTGACGCACAACAGGCCGAGCAGACTGCGGAACCACCAGGTGTGATAGAGGTCGGTGAAGCCGAGGGTGATAAACCACCCGTAGGCCGCCTCGCCATATTCCTTTATATACGTTTCGGGGCGTTCGTTTTGCTGCACCACCGTCCCGATCGTGGCCATAATCGCCAGGGCCAGGAAGAGGAACATCGCCAGTTTTACGGAGGCGAAAAATTCGACCACCTCCCGCGAGACTTCGTTCCATCCCAAACTGGGCGAGGAGGCGGGGCGCGGCGTAGGCGGCGGCGAATCGGCAGCGATATCTGTGTGTCCGTCGATCATAAGATATTAGTCGAGCTCTGAGGTCGGCGGGAAGCCCGAAAGAATGCGGGCGCACGACGAACCGGGTGTCATAGGGGTACAACGATGCATGGTGCGGAATGGTGGCATCTTACAAACCCGTGAAAATTACTGTCAAGCAACGCATACCCAGGGGGCCGTCAGCCGCGCGAGAATCCTATTTCTCATTGACTTTAGCGGCCTCCTCAGGTACCAGTGACCAGTAGGCTAGGACTTCTACTGGCTCGGTTCGTAATAGACACTTCATCGGCAGCTCACCCTGCACCCACTCACCAGCGAGGAGCGAATGCGGAACAACTATCTGTTTACGTCGGAATCCGTCACGGAAGGACACCCCGACAAGATCGCCGATCAAATATCCGACGGCATTCTGGACGCAATTCTTGCCCAGGACAAGTACTCACGGGTCGCCTGCGAAACGGTGCTGACCACCGGCATCGCGTTCGTGGCCGGCGAAATTTCCACCAAGGCCTACGTGGAAATTCCTGACCTCGTGCGCGAGATCATCAAAGGCGTCGGGTACACCAACGCAACCTGGGGCTTCGATTACGAAACCTGCTCCGTGCTGACCTCGATCCACAACCAATCGGGCGATATCGCCATGGGCGTGGATTCCGGCGGCGCCGGCGACCAGGGCCTGATGTTCGGCTACGCCACCAACGAGACGACCGAACTGATGCCCATGCCGATCGTGTTGGCGCATCGCTTGACCCGTCGGCTGGCGGACGTGCGCAAGAAGGGCATTCTCAAGTGGGTCCGCCCGGACGGCAAGTCGCAGGTCACCGTCGAATACAAGAACGGCAAGCCCTCGCGCATCGACACCATCGTGGTCTCGACGCAGCATGATCCCAGCGTGACCAGCAAGCAGATCGAGCGCCAGATCATGGAGCATGTGATCAAGCCCGTGATGCCGAAAGCCTACTACGATCCGTCCAGCGTCAAACATCACATCAACCCAACCGGCCGCTTCGTGGTCGGCGGGCCGATGGGTGATACGGGGTTGACGGGCCGAAAAATCATCGTCGATACGTACGGCGGACACGGCAGCCACGGCGGCGGAGCCTTCTCCGGCAAGGATCCAACAAAGGTCGACCGCTCTGCCTCGTACATGGCCCGCTATATCGCGAAGAACATCGTCGGCGCCGGCCTGGCCGACAAATGTGAAGTGCAATTGGCCTATGCGATCGGCGTCGCCGACCCGGTTTCGGTATTGGTGGACACCAAGGGCACCGAGAAGGTGGCCCCCGAGAGCCTCGACAAGCTGGTGCGCAAGCACTTCCCGATGACGCCGCGCGGCATCATCGAGCACCTCAAGCTGCGCCGCCCCATCTACAAGAAGACGGCAGCCTACGGACATTTCGGCCGGTCTGAGCCGGAATTTACTTGGGAAAAGACCGATAAGGCGAAAGTGCTCCGCAAGGACGCGAAGCTGTAGCCGCTCCGGCAGACGGACAGGCGTGAAGGGGACGGCCATACCGCCGTCCCCTTTTTTCTGACGACGACCCACCAGAGGAGGATTTGTGGACTACGATGTGAAAGATCTCGGATTAGCCGACCAAGGGAACCTGAAAATCGAATGGGCCGAGCGCACCATGCCGGTCTTGCGGCTCATCAAGCAGCGGTTCCTGCGCGAGCGGCCGTTCAAGGGCATTCGCGTCACCGCCTGCCTGCACGTCACGACTGAAACCGCCAATCTGGCGCGCACGCTGAAAGCCGGCGGCGCCGATGTGCGACTCTGCGCCTCCAACCCGCTCAGCACACAGGACGACGTGGCGGCAGCCCTCGTGAAGCACGAAGGCATCCCCGTGTTTGCCATTAAGGGCGAGGACAACCATACCTACTATCGACACATCGAGCAGGCCATCGAGCATCGCCCGCACGTGTCCATGGATGACGGCGCCGACGTGGTGTCGCACCTGCACTCGAAGCGCAAGGACCTGCTCAAGAACGTCATCGGCGGGACGGAAGAAACCACGACCGGCGTGATTCGTTTGCGCAGCATGGCCGCCAAGAAGGTGCTGCGTTTCCCCGTCATCTCCGTGAACGACGCCGACACCAAGCACATGTTCGACAACCGCTACGGCACCGGACAGAGCACGCTGGACGGCATCGTTCGCGCGACCAACCGCTTGGTCTGCGGATCCACCGTGGTGGTGGCCGGTTACGGGTGGTGCGGTCGCGGCATTGCCATGCGCGCCAAGGGCATGGGCGCCGATGTCGTGGTGACGGAAATCGATCCGATGAAGGGGCTGGAAGCGGTCATGGACGGCTACCGCGTGATGCCGATGGAGAAAGCGGCACCGATCGGCGACTTCTTCGTGACGGTCACCGGCAACTTGAAGGTCATCCGCAAGGAGCACTTTGCGGCGATGAAGGACGGCGCCATCGTGTGCAACTCCGGCCACTTCAATGTGGAACTGGACATTCCGGCACTCGAGAAGTTGAGCAAGAAGAAGCGCCAGATTCGCCCGGGCGTGGACGAATACACCATGGGGAACGGGCGGCGCGTGAGCTTGCTCGGAGAAGGACGCCTGGTGAATCTCGCCACGGCGGAAGGCCACCCCTCGAGCGTCATGGACATGAGCTTCGCCAACCAAGCGTTGGGATGCGAATACATCGTCAAGAACTACAAGATGCTCGAAAAGAAGGTCTATCCTGTGCCGGTCGCCATCGACAAAGAAATTGCGCGGCTGAAGCTCGCCGGCATGGGCATGTCGATCGACACCCTGACGAAGGAACAGGAAAAGTACTTGGCATCGTGGGAAATGGGGACCTAGTCCTCAGCCCCATCAAGCTTGTGCCGAACGAAAAGGCCACCGGAAACGGTGGCCTTTTTTGTTGGCTCTGGAGGACCCGCGTTTCCACCCGCGCGGTAACCACACATGAAGCCACGATGGCCGCTATCCCCGCAGTAAGGCACCAGTAGGCGCCTACCCAATTCCTCCTGCGACATAGCCCTTCCTGTCATTCCTGCGTTTTTTTGTATGGCGTTGAAGTCGTTCGACGCTACAACGCGCGATCGGCGTAGCTCCCCCCGTACCAGGAAGATGGCCTGTCTTGAGGCCTTGCAGGAAGCAAGGCCCTGGACATTCGCCAGCCCATCTTATTCAGATGCAAAGGTTGCCACCTATCAACGCCTTCGCGGCCCATCGCAGGCCCTCACCAGCTGGTGGAGTGGCGCCTTGATGACGCACCGTCGAACACATACGAAGGCCTATGTGCTCATGCGTAGGTCTCCCTCGCGGCGGACATCGAGGAAACAAGGTGAAGGAGTGGGAAGATTACCTGATCAGAAGGTAGCCCGAGCACTGACCACCGCACAGAGCGGGATTGAGAGCGCACTGATGAAGGCCGGTGGAGATAACTGAGGAAAGCCCGCCAAGGAGGCGAGGGAGGCTTACTAGCGGCCCGAGAACATGGGCAGTTCGCGGGAAGATTCGGCTTCTTGTTGGATGCGGAGACGCTCGGCGCGAGACTCTTCTAATACGTTGTGCAGGACTTCATCGGATAGTTGCGTGAGCTGGGCCGCCGCGTCTTTCATGTCGGCATGCTCAACCGCGCGGGATAGCACTTCCGCCTTGGTCGCGCCCTTCTTCTGCCCGAGGAACGGCTTAATGATGAGATAGGCCACATCCCGTGCGGGCATGTAGCGGAGGAAACGCCGGATGAGCTTCCACGTCTGCACGGGATAGTGGAAGATCTTATACAGGAAGAGCTTCTTCAGCCCCTCCTGGCGGACAGAGTTGATGACTTCGCCCGGCAAACAGGTGGGGTCGATGGCGGAACACTTGAAGTACTTATACCAATCCGCCGCCTCGCTCACCAACCCGCGCTTCACATATTCCTGCCACAGGGGCGTGCCGCGGTACACGCACAGGCGATTGAATCCGAACGTATCGAGCGGCAGCTTGGACGCAAAATCGAACGTGGCCCGCATGTCTTCCACCGTCTCATCCGGATTCCCGACGGTGAAAAACCCGTGGACGATTTCGATTCCGGCCTTCTTCGCGTTCTGAACGGCGGTCGTGACTTCCTCAAGCGTCTGTTCTTTTTGCAGGCGATCCAGAATTTTCTGGCTTCCGCTTTCGATCCCAAACATGACGGTCCGGCAATTTGCCTTCGCCATCGCCGGGAAGAGGTGTTGCGCCACGGAATCTACGCGACCTTCAATACCCCACTGGATGCGCAACCGCTCGTCCATCACGCCCTTGCAGATGGCTTCGATGCGCTTTGGTTGCAACAGGAAATGATCGTCGACGAAATAGACGGACCCGTAGCCGTTCTCTTCGAGATGCTTCAGCTCCGCCACCACATGCTGCGGGGACCGGGCGCGCCACTTGCCCTCATTGAAAATAGGAATGTCGCAGAAAATACAGGGCCAGGGGCAGCCACGGGACGTCTGCATGGTCGTAAACCGTTCCATGGAGAGTACCGCGGGCACATCCAAGGGCATGGATTCGACAAAGTCTAACTCAAGCCCTTCGCGATCGGGGAACGGCCATTGGTCGAGCTGACGTTCCATAGGGCGGTTGGGATTTTGAACGACCTTCCCGTCCTTCGCCCACGTCAACCCAGCCACGGACTCCGGCGCATCGAAGCGTTCCAAGAGGTCCAGCAACAACTGCTCGCCGTCCCCACGGCAAATGTAATCCACCTCGTGACACTGGGCTTTCACCAGTGGCGCGTTGAGCGTGGCGAAGACACCGCCGAAAGCGAGCTTGACCGTAGGATTGCTGGCGCGAATCTGACGCGCCAACATCTTGGCGTAGGGGTAGCTTGTGGTGCTTAAGAAGCTGAGGCCGACCAGATCAGGCTTGCACCGCGCAATCTCCGAAACGATGACTTCGTTGGGCGTCTCGGGATGCGCCTGGTCGAACATCGTACATTCATGTCCCGCCTGCTTGAGGACCGCCGACAACGACATGACGCCGATCGGAGGAAAGCCCATGACGCGGATACGCCCATTCTTGGCGCGTGTCTTTGCAGGGAGGGCATAGAACTGCGGGTCGCGAACATGAATGAGAAATACGCGCATCGTCGATTTAGCGATACCCTGCCGCGGCTACCCTGGCGCTATGCTGGTGGATCTGACGGTCTGGACGGTGTTGGAATGATACCGCTGGGGAGAAAGACAAACACCAAGGATGACAGCCGATTAGCATCGGCTGCACCCTATCATGGTGGATACCTGAAAGATAGAGACAATCTACACTGCCAACGTAACAGCGGCGATTAGAACCAGCCAGCCGACGGTGAGACTATCGTCCCAGCGCAGCCTTGACCGCGATGCCGATCTCAGCAGGATTCTTCACCACCCGCACGCCGGCCGCTTCCAGTGCCTTCATCTTTTCCGTCGCCGTGCCCTTGCCGCCCGAAATGATGGCACCGGCATGGCCCATCCGCCGTCCGGGAGGAGCCGTGATCCCGGCGATAAAACTGATCACCGGCTTCTTCACCTGCCGCTTGATAAACTCGGCGGCCTTTTCTTCGGCATCGCCGCCAATCTCACCGATCATGACGATCGCCTGTGTCTCCGGGTCTTTTTCAAAGAGCGGCAACACATCGACGAAGCCGGTGCCGTTCACCGGGTCGCCGCCGATCCCCACGCAGGTGGTTTCCCCTAAGCCCAGCGTGGAGAGCTGGTGAACCGCCTCGTACGTCAAGGTGCCGCTGCGCGAAACGACGCCGACTACACCCTTTTTATGAATGAAGCCCGGCATGATGCCGATCTTGGCTTCGTCCACGGTGATCACCCCGGGGCAATTGGGCCCGATCAGGCGCACATCCTTCCCACGCAGGGCGCGCTTAACCTTGACCATGTCGTTCACCGGAATACCCTCGGTAATGCAGATGACCAGCTTAATGCCGGCATCCGCAGCTTCCAAAATGGCATCCGCACAAAACGGCGGCGGCACAAAAATCAATGAGGTGTCGGCCTGGGTCTTCTTCACCGCGTCGCGCACGGTATTGAAGACGGGAATCCCTTCCACTTCTTGGCCGGCCTTGCCCGGCGTCACCCCTGCCACAACCTGCGTGCCGTAGGCCTTGCACTGCGTGGCGTGAAAGGAGCCTTCTTTGCCGGTGATGCCCTGCACCACCACGCGCGTGTTCTTATTGACGAGAATACTCACGATGGTCTCCTTTACGCCGCTTTACCGGTCAACTTCACGATCTTTTGTGCCGCTTCCCACAAATCGTCGGCGACATCCACCTTCAGGCCGGACTCGGCCAGCAGCTTTCGCCCTTCCGGCGCGTTGGTCCCTTGCAGACGCACCACCAGCGGGACGTTAATCTTCACTTCCTTCGCCGCTTCAATGACACCGTGGGCGATACGCTCGCACCGGACGATGCCGCCGAAGATGTTGATGAAAATGCCCTTCACATTCGGATCTTTCAGCAAGATGCGAAAGCCCGCCGCCACCGTTTCCTTGGTCGCGCCGCCGCCGACATCCAAAAAATTAGCCGGTTCGCTGCCCGCCAACTTGATGACATCCATGGTGGCCATCGCGAGCCCGGCGCCATTGACCATGCAGCCGATATTGCCGTCCAGCTTTACGTAATTGAGATTATTGGCCGTCGCTTCGATCTCCAACGGGTCTTCCTCATTCAAGTCGCGCATCTGCTGCACGTCTTGATGTTTGAAGAGACCGTTATCATCGAACGAGACCTTGCCGTCCAACGCGACCAAGGTCTTTTCTTTGGTGATGATCAGCGGATTGATCTCCACCAGCGCGGCATGCTTGTCCATGAACAGGCGGTAGAGGTTGCCGAGCAGTTGGATGAACGGATTGATGACCGCCGGCTCCATCGCGTTGAGCCCCAAGGCAAACGCCACATTTCGGCCGTTGTAGCCTTGAAACCCGACGGCGGGGTCGATGGCCTCTTTGATGATTTTTTCTGGCGTCTTTTCGGCGACCTCTTCGATCTCCATTCCGCCTTCGGTGCTGGCGATGAAGGTCGGCCATCCGGTATCACGATCCACAAGAATCGACAGGTACAGCTCTTTCGCGATATTCGCGCCTTCTTCCAGCAGCAACCGATGGACTTGTCGCCCCTTCGGCCCGGTCTGGTGTGTAACCAGCGTCTTACCCAGCAGCTCTTTCGCAAAGCCGGCCACAGCGGCCTTGTCCTTGGTAATCTTGACGCCGCCCGCCTTCCCGCGCCCGCCCGCATGGATCTGCGCCTTGACGACAAAGACCGGCGTATTCAATTCTGTGGCCCAAGCCGTGGCGGCCTCAGGGGAGGTAATTTCCTTGCCGCGCGGCACCGGCACGCCGAACTGGGCAAAAAGCTGTTTGGCCTGAAATTCATGAACGTTCATCGCAATCCTTTCAGGATAGGGCAACGGCTCAGGATTCGCGGGGAGTCTCCGATCGGCTCCGCCACCAGCCTGGCGCCTGAGACGCCTTATCCGACCTTTCTCGTATATGCCGGCAGGATCATCGGCGAGACGACACCGCTGGAATTGCCGTGTTTCTTGGCTTCGGTGCGGAACCGCTGCAGATGCCCCAGCGTCAACTTCCCCTGGCTCATCGACGCGCCACGACGTGCGGCGGTAAGTCCCGATCGCTTACCGTAGACCATCAGATCGAGCAGCGAATTGCCCATTAACCGATTGCGTCCATGCAATCCGCCGGACGCCTCACCCGCCACAAAGAGATTCTTGACGTCGGTTTCCGAATTCGTATCGATCTTCACGCCCCCGTTCTGGTAGTGCAGCGTTGGATAGATGAGGACGGGATCCTTGCTGATATCGATCCCGAATCGCTCAAACTGCATCACCATGGCGGGGAAATGTTTCTTCACCGTACCCGGTCCATGTTCCGCGTCCAGCAGCGGCGTATCCAACCAGACGCCCACACGCCCGGACATGGTGCGGATGCCGCGTCCCTCTTCACATTCGCGAATGATCGAAGAGGAGACCACATCCCGCGTATCCAACTCATTGACGAAGCGCTCACCCTTGGCGTTCACGAGGTGCCCGCCTTCAGAGCGGATGCCTTCGGTCACGAGGGCGCCGATCAATTGCTCCGGATAGACCGCGCCGGACGGGTGGTACTGAAAGGTATCGACGTGGGCCAGCTTCGCACCCATGCGGTAGGAGAGGCAGAGCCCGTCGCCTGTCGCGCCATAGTGATTGCTGGTTGGAAAGCCCTGAATGTGTAAGCGGCCGATTCCACCTGTGGCTAGGATGACGGTTTTCGCCGCCACCACCACGTAGCGATGGTTGTCGAGATCCTTAAAGATCGCCCCGGTGCAGGCGCCGCTGTCGTCACTCAACAACTCGACGGCCGCACAAAACTCCAGCAATTGGATTTTTTGGTTGAGGACCTCGTCCTTCAACACGCGCATGATTTCCAGGCCGGTGTAGTCGGAGCAGGTGACTAAGCGCGGCTTTGAACTGCCGCCGCCTTTTTTCACATGCAGATTCCCATCCGCCTGACGGTCGAATAAAACCCCGAGTTCGAGCAACCACTTCGCAATCGCCGGTCCCTCTTCAACCATGACCTTCAACAAGGCATGGTCATTTTCCATATGACCGCCCTTGAGCGTGTCGATGAAATGGGTGACCGGTGAATCTTCCGGGGCCACGGAGATCTGCATGCCCCCCTGCGCCATCACGCTATTGCTGTCGCCGAGCCGCAGCTTGGTGGCAAGGATGACTTTGGCGCCGGCCCCATGGGCGTGGAGGGCAGCCGCACAGCCGGCTCCGCCGCCACCGATGACCAGCACGTCCGTAGAATACTGCGGAGTCAGGTCGACATCGGCCTGAATGGGGCTGTCGCCTTCCAGCAGGGTGGCCAGCTCAATAACGGTTTTGTCCCCGACGTTGGGGCCGAATCGGATCGGCCGATAGGCGCTGGCGCGAAAATCGGGATGGTACTTATGGATGAGCTGATCGCGGTCCGCGGGAGAAAACTTTGGAATGGTCTGTTTGCGGCGTGCATCCCGCGTACTGTGCACTAACTGCTGGATTGCGTGAATGTCCATAGTTCGGCTTTCGGCGATCGACGGTCAGTATGCTATCGGCGGTCGACAGGAGGAGGACGAGCGGCGGACTCCGGCTATTTCACCGCCGCGCAGTGGGCAGCCAAGTCCCGTTCATTCATCCCGAGAATTTTCGTCCATTCCTGATTGTAGCGACCGTCTTCAATTTCCTTGATGCGCAGGTCCAGGCCCTGCGGCTTCTCCGAGAAATGCGCCCCTTGTGCTCGACTGACATAGAGCGCCACCAAGTTCGGCGCAATGTCGGCGATGCACACCGGGGTACACATCCCGCACATCACACAGTCCATGAACATCTCAGACACTTGCTTAAAGTCGCCAAAGACGGCCTTCCAGACGCCCTCCCGCACATTGATCTTTTGCGGGCAGGCATCGGTGCAGGCGTTACAATTCCGGCACAATGGGGCTTCCGGATAGAGGTTGAACAGGTCCTGCTTCGGATCCTTCAACGTCCGAATATCGTAGATGGCTTTCCGCGCCGGGAATGCGGGCATGAGCGTAAACGACATTCCCTCCTGCACGGCCGTTTGGCAGGCAAGGCACGTGCGGACCTTGGGATCATCCTTCGTGCGATAGTAGGTCGCACAGGCCCCGCAGAATCCGCCAAGACAGCCGACTCCACGAATGACTTCTTGCCCGGCATACCACATGGCCTTGATGACCGTGATGCCTTCGGGCACCTGATACTGCTTGCCGGCGATCTCGATCGTGACCAACTTCGGTGTGAGCACCTCAGGTTGATCGATGACGTTGTTGTCGTCTTGTGCCATGGTCCTTAAACCTGTACAGGGGAAGGCAATCCCACAGGGGCAGCCCGCCGGCTGCCTCCCCCGCACTCTTCACAGGTGACGTTACGCGATCGAATCGATGATCTTATTCAGCGTCTCGCTGGGACGCATCGCCTTCGCCGCCTTCTTGTCGTCGGGATGGTAATACCCGCCGATATCCTGCGGCTTCCCTTGCGCCGCCAGCAGCTCACCGTCAATTTTCTTCTCGTTATCGCCCAAGTCCTTGGCAATCTTGGTAAAGCGATCGGCAATCTTCTTATCCTGGGTTTGAGCCGCCAACGCCTGGGCCCAATAGAGCGCCAGATAGAAGTGGCTCCCACGATTGTCGATTTCTCCCACCTTGCGAGCTGGGGACTTGTTGCTCTCCAGGAACTTGGCGTTCGCCTGGTCCAAAGTATCTGCCAGGATCTTCGCGATCGGATTATTACCCGCCTTCGCCAAGTGCTCCAATGAGGCGGCAAGGGCCAAAAACTCTCCCAAAGAATCCCAGCGCAGGTAACCCTCTTCTTGGAATTGTTGGACATGCTTCGGCGCTGATCCTCCGGCGCCGGTCTCGAAGAGTCCGCCGCCATTGAGCAACGGCACAATCGACAACATCTTTGCACTCGTGCCGATTTCGAGAATAGGGAACAGGTCGGTCAGATAGTCGCGTAAGACGTTCCCCGTGACCGAAATCGTATCCTTGCTATCTTTCATCCGCTCGATTGAGAAGCGCGTCGCATCCGCAGGAGTCATGATACGGATATCGAGTCCGTTCGTATCATGCTTCGGCAAATACGCATTCACCTTCTTAATCAGTTCGGCATCATGCGCGCGATTCTTATCCAGCCAGAAGATGGCCGGCGAGCCGGTGGCGCGCGCCCGATTCACGGCCAACTTGACCCAATCTTGTATCGGGGTATCTTTCACCTGGCAGGCGCGCCAGATATCACCTTCTTCGACCTTATGTTCCAGCAACGTCGCGCCGCTGGCGTCGACCACGCGCATGGTCCCATTGCCGGGAGCCTTGAAGGTCTTATCGTGTGACCCGTATTCCTCCGCCGCTTGCGCCATCAAGCCGACGTTGGGCACTGTGCCCATCGTCTTCGGGTCGAAGGCCCCGCGCTGCTTACAAAACTCCACCATCTCATGATAGACAGGCGCATAGCTGGCGTCCGGGATCACGCACTTGACGTCCTGCAGCTTGCCTTCCGGGTTCCACATTTTGCCGGAGTCACGGATAACCGGCGGCATGGACGCGTCAATAATGATGTCGCTGGGCACATGGAGGTTCGTGATGCCCTTGTCCGAATTCACCATCGCCATGGGCGGACGCTTCTGGTAGACCGCCTGGATATCGGCTTCAATCGCCTTCCGCTGATCATCCGGGAGGGCCTTGATCTTGGCATAGACGTCGCCTAATCCGTTGTCCGGATCGACGCCCAACTTTTTGAACGTCTCGCCGTGCTTGGCAAACACGTCCTTGTAGTACACCGTCACGGCATGACCGAAGATCTTCGGATCCGAGATCTTCATCATGGTGGCCTTCATGTGAAGCGAGAACAAGACCCCCTTGCTCTTCGCATCCTCAATTTGCTCTTCCAGAAAGCTGCGCAAGGCCTTCACGCTCATATAGGTCGCGTCGAGCACTTCACCGGCCTGCAGGGCTACCTTATCCTTGAGCACCGTGGTCTTCCCGTCCGCGCCGACAAACTCAATCTTGGCCGTGGTGGCAGCTGGGATCGTGATCGACTTCTCGTTCGAGCGGAAATCGCCGGCCTTCATATGTGAGACGTGCGTCTTCGAATCGGAGGTCCAGGCCCCCATCTTGTGCGGATGCTTGCGGGCGTAGGCCTTCACCGACAGGGGCGCGCGGCGATCGGAATTGCCTTCACGCAACACCGGGTTGACCGCACTCCCCTTGACCTTGTCATAGCGCGCCTTGATCTCTTTCTCTTTATCGTCCTTCGGGTTCTCCGGGTAGTCCGGGAGCTTATAGCCCTGGCTTTGCAATTCCTTAATGGTGCCGACCAACTGCGGCATCGACGCACTGATATTGGGCAGCTTGATGATGTTGGCTTCCGGCGTCTTCGCCAGATCGCCTAATTCGGCCAAGGCATCATGCTGCTTCTGCTCTGCGGTGAGGTATTCGGGGAATACCGCAATCACCCGGCCCGCCAAGGAGATATCGCGCAACTCGACGGAGACACCCGCCGCACGCGAGAAGGCATTGATAATCGGCAAGAACGAATAGGTCGCCAACATCGGCGCTTCGTCGGTCTTCGTATAGATGATCTTGTCAGCTTTCGCCATGACGTATCCCTCGTGAGTGATAGAGCTGGTTAGTTCAGGGCATTCAGCGCGGACCCGGCCTTGAACCAGCCGAGTTGCTGCGCCGTCATGCTGTGATTCGTCTGGATCTTCACGTCCGCACCATTCTGCTTATGAATCACGACGGTGACCGGCTTACCCGGCGCGAGATTCGCCAAGTCCAGCACGCTCAGCCGATCGCTCAATTCGATCTGCTCGTAGTCTTTGGCATTCGCAAAGGTCAGCGGCAGAATGCCTTGCTTCTTCAAATTGGTCTCGTGGATACGCGCAAAGCTCTTGGTCAGCACCGCGCGCACATTCAAGAACCGGGGCGACATTGCGGCATGCTCACGGCTGCTGCCCTCGCCGTAATTTTCGTCGCCCACCACGATCGACCCGATGCCCTGTGATTTATACGCCCGCGCAATGTGCGCGATCGTCACATTCGCTTCTCCGGTAAGCACGTTCGTCCCCTTCCCCGGCTCACTCGCGAATGCGTTGTTGGCACCAAGAAACATATTGTCGCTGATCTTATCCAGGTGGCCGCGGAACTTGAGCCACGGACCGGCCGGGGAAATATGGTCGGTGGTCGTCTTACCCTTCGTCTTGATCAACAACGGCAGCTTGTCGAAATCCTTCCCATCCCAGCGCGGAAAGGCCTTCAGCAACTGCAAGCGTTCACTGGTCGACGGGATATCGACCGTCAAGCCCTCGCCGTTCTCAGCGGGAGCGACAAAGCCCTCTTCCCCCTTCGCAAATCCCTTCGTGGGCAACTCTTCACCCTGCGGGGGCTGAAACTTAAATTCTTTGCCGTCCGCACCCTTGACGGTATTCTGAACCGGATCAAAGCCCAAATCGCCGGTGATGGCATAGGCCGTCACGACTTCCGGGCTCGCCAGGAACGAAAGCGTTTCACTGATCCCGTCATTACGGCCCGGGAAATTGCGGTTGAAGGAGCTGACGATCGAATCGGCCTTGCCCTTCACACCATCCGCACGCTTCCACTGGCCGATGCAGGGGCCGCAGGAATTGGATAGTACGGTTCCGCCCAACTTTTCGAACGTCTCCAAAAACCCGTCGCGCTTCATGGTGTGATAAATGCGCTCGGAACCAGGAGAGATCAAGAAGGACGCCTTCGACTTCAACCCAGCCTTGAGCGCCTGCTGCGCCACGTGCGCGGAGCGACTGATGTCTTCGTATGACGAATTGGTGCAGCTCCCGATCAACGCCGCCTTCACCTCGATCGGATAGCCCTTTTCCTTGGCTTCAGCCGCCAATTTTGAAATCGGTCTGGCGAGATCCGGCGTATGCGGCCCCACGACATGCGGCTCAAGCTTGGACAAGTCGACTTCGACGATTTGATCGTAGTACTTCTCCGGAGCCTGCAAGACCTCAGGATCGGCCACCAGCAAGGCCTTGTTGGCCTCCGCCAGCTTCGCGAGATCCGTGCGATCCGTGATGTTCAAATACGCCATCATTTTTTGATCAAACGGGAATACGGATGTCGTGGCGCCCAACTCCGCGCCCATGTTGCAGATCGTTCCCTTGCCGGTGGCGCTGATCGTCTCGGCGCCCGGACCAAAGTATTCGACGATTTTGTTGGTCCCGCCCTTCACGGTCAGCAAACCGCAAAGATACAGAATGACATCCTTCGGCGAGGCCCACCCGCTCAGCTTCCCGGTCAGCTTCACGCCGATTAATTTCGGATGGAGCACTTCCCACGGGAGACCTGCCATGACCTCACCGGCATCCGCACCGCCGACCCCAATGGCCAACATCCCTAACCCACCGCCGTTTGGTGTGTGGGAATCCGTACCAATGATCAATCCGCCAGGAAATGCATAATTCTCCAGCACAACCTGGTGGATAATTCCGGCGCCCGGCTTCCAAAACCCGATGCCATACTTCTTCGCGGCGGAGGCCAGGAAGTTATAGACTTCCTTGTTCTCATCCATCGCGCGTAACAGATCCTTTTCAGAACCCATTTCGGCACGAATCAGGTGGTCGCAATGGATCGTGCTCGGCACGGCAGCCTTTTTCTTGCCGGCCTGCATGAACTGCAGCATCGCCATCTGCGCCGTCGCATCCTGCATGGCGACACGGTCCGGACGCAGCGCCAACATGGCCTTGCCGCGCTCCCAGGTCTGCGCATCAAAATTATCCGCATGCGACACGAGAATCTTTTCAGCCAGCGTAAGGCCTCGACCGAACGTCTTCCGCGCCTTGGCGAATACATCCGGCATCTTGGCGTATAGGTTCTTGGCGAGCTCCATCGACATCGTTACACCCTTAATTAGTGAAAGTGACGCGTTGACGACGCACCGGCATGCCACAGGACAGGCCCCGCCGCGACTCAACGCGAATCTGATTTATTTCAGCGGCGGCACTTCCCTGCGCTTTGGAGCCGCGTAGTTGACCAGATAATCGAACAGCCGGATCAAGCGGCTATCCTGCCGCTTTTGGTCCACCCAATGTCCAATCAATCCAATGGTGCGAGACAGGATGAAGAACCCGTTCAAGCTGTCGACCGGGAACCCAATATCGACAAGCACCGCCGCCATCGTCCCGTCCACGTTGAGGATCAGGTTGTCCTTCTTCGCGGCCGTCACCTGCTCCACCTGGAGCGCGAAGTCAAGGCACGGGGTCTTCATGTTGAGGCTCTTCACATACCCGACAAGCTCCTTCACGCGCTTGTCCGGATTGCGCAGGCTCTTCACACGGTGGCCGATTCCCGGCACCGGCCCGACATTCTTCTTCATGTAGGCGAGGAACTCGTCCACATTCATCTTGTTGTCGACCGCATACTTAAACCAGCGGCCCGCGTCCGTGACGGCACCGCCGAAGCGAGGCCCGATCATGATCATACCGGCCGCCACGGATTGCGAGAGCCCGATTCCCGCACAGGCCGCCAGAATCGTCGCGTAGGCGCCGCTCACGCAGGGACCGTGGTCCGCTGACAACATCATGATGCGCTTGATGATCTCCGCTTCCTGTTTGGAAATCAGGCGCTTGTCCCAGAGCAAGCCGATCACATGCGGAATTTCATAGCCCTTATTGATCAATTCCGAGGCCGGATAGCCGTCATAGCAGGGCTCATCGCCACGATCATCACTGATGGTCGTCCGGATCAGCGGCGCCACCATGACTTCGTCCGCCTTCATAGCCTCTTCCACCGACTTGGGAAGACGCGGCAACACGGCCGGCTCCACGGGCTCCTTGACCTGCCCCGACTTCAACAATTCCTGGTACGTCTCCTTAATGGCGGGACCCAGCGCGCCAAACGTCGGCGGCACAATCGCTCCAGCCTTTTTCAATGCATCTGACTTGGACCGGGCCGACCCCTCACCCTTCATGCCTTCTTTGGCACCGGCGTGACCGAACTTCATGCCCTTCGGCAAGCTCTCCTGACAGAAGCCGGACACCACGCCGATCAATTTCACCCGGCGCTTTTTGGCGCCATACCATTCGGCCGCGCGCTCTTCGAGGTCGCCGCCCATCTCACCGACGATGACCACCGCCTTGGTCTGCGGATCGTTTTCGAACATTTCGAGGTAGCTGACATAGTCGGTCCCGGGATAGGCATCTCCCCCGATCCCGATGGCGGTCGTAATGCCGTCCGCAAACTGTGAGCAGATCCAGATAATTTCGTTGGAAAGACCACCTGACTTCGTAATGACGCCGAAGGAGCCTTCCCGATAGAGTTTCGAAAGTACGAGATTGTCGAACGCACCGCCGATCACGCCCAACCGGCAGGCACCGGCAGAGATGATGCCGATGGAAGAGGGCCCGTTAAACACCTTGCCGAGCTTACGCGCATGGGCCCCCAGCAGCTTGGCATCCTTCTCAGGGACGCCTTCGGTGATCATGGAGACCACCTTGATCTTCGGGTCGTCCAAGGCCTCCATGGTGCCCTTCATCGCGCGATCCGCCCCGATGTAAACCAAGCTGGTATTGATCGTCGGATGGTTCTTAGTCGCCTCAGCGATCGACTTGTAGACGGGAATGGCGATCAGTCCGCTGCCATAGGGAATTTCATTGGTCTTACCGGCATCGGGAGGATAGACAAACGCTTCGACATTCAAGGGGCGCTTAATCAGGTAGCAGAACTCCGCCATGCGGCGGGCGGCATTGACACCGGCCTGTCCGCCCTGAATGACGACACGGGTGTCTTTGTTAGCCAGAATACTCATCGCGATCTCCCTCTTCTCATACGTGACTGCGCGTAGACGACCGAGAACCGAGCCTGCATAGTCGGCTGCTCGCCGTCGACGCGACGTGCGCTACTTCGTTTGGAGTGCTTTGTCGACGATATCCGTCAACGGCGTGTTGCGGTCGAAGACGTTAATATCAAACCCTTCGTCCTTGAGGGCGCGCATGGCGTCCAGCCCTTCCTTCTCACGCGGGCCACCACGACGCACCCAAATCTTCACACCCTTGAGCTTGCCTTCGCCCTTGGCTTTCCGGAAGCCGTTGATGATGCCCCCGAAGGTCTTCTTGACGTCCGTGAAGTTGGCGATGGCGCCGCCGACAATAATGTTCTTGATGCCGGGAAGCGAACAGACCTTTTCCGTGAGGACTTCGACAGCCCAGTCCGGGGGATCGCCCGAATATTCCGCATAGTTCGCGAGCTTCCCGCCACGCGCAACAACCGCGTCTGAGTAATACACGCTGGCACCGCCGCCCGCAGGCAGCATCGCCGTGTCTCCACCAGGGATCTCGATAAACTTGACGGAGCCTTTGATCTTGCTGTCGACCGCCATCACTTCCGTTTCGTCCTTCGAGTAGGCGCGGCCGAATTCTGCGGCGAAGGTGAAGTTCCAATCCGGATGGCGGAATTTGGCGTCACCGTCGAGCAATGTGACGGCATCAAGGGCGACGAATTCGCCATCACTCTCGCGCAGGACCACCGGATTCACTTCAAGGTACTGGGCGTCTTCGTTATCGAAGCATGTGAACATTTTCCCGGCAAACTCGGCCATTTTCTTCACCAGCGGACCGGTAAAGCCTGCCTCTTTCGCCAACGCTTCCAGCTGTGCGGCCTGCGGGTGCTGACCAACCTCGAGGCAGAGCCGCTTGACGCGCTCCCAGTTCGACTCAACCTCAATACCGCCGCAGTTCGCAATGAGAATCTCACTGCCTTCGCGCGTCGATTTCACGGCGCAGTAATATTCATCCTTATGCTCAATCATCTCGGACACGATCACCTGCATCACCGTGATGCTGCCGACCTGACGTCCGATCATCTCCTTGGTGGCTGCCACGGCGCTCTTCAGATCTAGGCCAACCTTCACCAAACCGAGCTTAAATCGCGACCCGAGCGCTTCATGCGCCTTGGCGACGAGCTTCGATTTTTGTAGCCAGTCGTTGACCTGGCCCAGCTTCGTCAGCTCATCAGCAGACGTCACGACGACATAATTGGGGACATGAATGCCCCACTTCTTCATCAGTCCCATTCCGGGACCTTCGAGAACCTTGGCCATGACAGCGGGCTCCTTTGCGAGAATGCCAGTTAAGGGAGCGAAAGGTTAGCGGATTTGGGTGTGTAGCTCAACCCCCAAAGGGCCTAATGACGATTGAGCAGAAGTCCTAAGGGAACAGTGTCACAAGATGCGATAGGGGAATACACAGGAGTATCTGCCTAAGCTGTTGAAATTGTTTATCCGGCTCGTAAGAAAGCGGGCGCTCACGATGTCCCCTTACCGTTGGCAGTGTGGACAATAGAACGATGTGCGCTCACTGCGCTCTCGCCGAATCACCGCACCGCAGCCTGACGAACAGGGATGATGCGCGCGGTTGTAGACCAGGTGCCGTGTTGCAAATTGCCCTCGCGTCCCGGCGGGAGAGACAAAATCCCTGATGCTTGACCCACCGCACTCGATCGCTTCGGTCAGGACTGCCTGGATTTGCGTGTAGAGCTCCCGCACACGAGCTTCGGACAGTCGATCTGCCGATCGCACGGGATGGATGCGGGAGCGAAAGAGGATCTCATTCGCATAGATATTGCCGATCCCTGCCACGACCTGCTGATGCATGAGCAGAGATTTAATCCGTCCGCGCCGCGACCGCAGCAAGGCCCAGAAGTCCTCCCACCGCATCGTCAACGGATCCTGGCCGAAGCGCCGAGCGGTATAGGCCGCTAGGCCACCTTCATCGAGAAACCACATGCGCCCGAACCGCCGCGGATTCCAATAGCGCAACTCCGGCTCGCGGCGGCCCGAAAAGGAAAGGCGCACATGCGTATGTTTTTCGTAAGAGCTTGGCGCGTTGGCAAAGAGCAGAAGGCCTGTCATCCCCAACTCCGCAACCATGTAGCGATGGGACTCGGCTTGGGAAAACTTGAGAACAACGCTCTTTCCTCGCCGTTCAACGGCCTGCAGCGTTGCCCCCTCATACCATGCGGCACTGGAGTAGCCTTCGCGCACGATATCCTGTCGGCCAATCCAAAGGTGACGAAGCGTAGCGCCCAGAAGCGCCTCACGTACCTGACGCGCCACAACCTCTGCCTCGGGCAATTCGGGCATTGCGACCTCTCCCACACATGCTATTGGACTGCCGGCGGACGCGAATGATGGCACAGGCTCTGATGGGTCGCAACCGCTCAGCGCGAACAGAGAAGAACTTATGGGACTCTGTGGTGAGACTGAAATATCGGGGGGCTTTCCACTAGGTTCCTGACATTGAGACTCCAGCACTGGCACTCTCCAACGTCGCCTTCGCAGGGCTCTGTTTCACCGCATGGCTATTCAACCATTCTGCCTCCGCCTCCGCAGCCAACTCGAGCTCGTATTCCTCATGCTTGTAGGTATCCACCACAAATTCGCTCATCATCATCGTCGGCCAAAAGAGCACCGCACGCGTGGCCACCTTCCCCGTCGCGGAATACCAAGGATCAGCATCCCGCACGATGAGCGAGGAACAGCCTACCGTGGAGAGGCTGAGCACCAGGTAGAAGCACGCGTGCAGCACTTGTTTCATTCACCACCTCCAGATTCCTAGACAGGCTGAGGAACCTGGAGCGTACCATTGCAACGGGCTGAAGCCCGACTCCTCTTTCGCTCATCCCCCCACTGATATTGCTCGAAACAGGCCGATCCGCCCCCCACTTAGGGAGGTCTGCCTACCTACGAGGCGACATACCACCAACTCACCGTCGCGCCTGCAACATGAATCTGACTAAACCATGCAGGCTCGAGCAGCACAGGCGGCGCTGGGGCTAGAACACACTGGCTCCGCTTGTTGTTGCTCACGCGGCACCGCTATACTCCAAGGTAGACTTTGTCACGAAGGACTGTATGGCCACGTTGTCCGTTGAGCAAATTGAAGCGCGCTTGGGCCAGGTTGCCTGCCCTATTTGCAAGTCTCGGAAATTCTGGATCGATCGGCGCACCATGCAGCAGGGTTCCGATTGGCGAGCGGCTTGCATCGGCTGCCGCTACAATTTCCCTGTCCATGTGGATATGGAATTCTATGAGCGCACACAACCGGACATTCCCTACTTTTTAAAAACGGTCCCCTGCCCGCAGTGTCAGGCGCGCGGAGTTGAACTAGATTTCAGGATTGTCTTGTCCGTGCGGGAGGCCTATTACTTCGTCACCTGCAAGGCCTGCCGCCACACATTCCCCGAACGTAGCTCTATGGAAGCGTTTGAATAACCGTAAAGGATGACTCTCATGAGTGACACACCAAAAACCGCCCCTCCGTCAGAGCCAGAGAAGCCGGCCAAGGCGCGCCGCGAACTTCCCCTTGTCTCCGTGCCCAACGACGACGAGATGATGGCGGAAGAGATGGCGGAGATGTTCGATGAGGATCGGGTGAGTCACCAACATGGGAGCTCCGAGCCTGAGGCTGACTAGCTCGCTATACCGTTACGCGTCTGTACAGAACGGAGCCACTGGGCCGTTAGACTACACCAGGCCCGAATACCCTTAGACGGGCCGAACAATTTCAAGGTGGGTCCCGGCGACAATCCGAGTGAGCCTGGACTCGGCCTTCACCAGCATCTCTCCGCACTTAAGAATAGCCCCTCGCTGACAGAGGTCGAACGCAGCGTTTGACGCCGACCGCTCTTTATCCAAGCGTCCGATCTCGCTGCGACCGCCCTCACCGCAGGCCCACATCCGCAGTTCTCCTTTAGACGGCCGCTGCTCACTCACAATGCGAACAAGGTCAGGCCCCCTCGGCACAATCGTCTTTCCATCCTTCCGCAAGACAAGATAGGAAAACTTCACTGCATCCTTAATAAATCCAAGATACTGATCCAATTCGCGGATGTGCTGTGGAATCGCCCAGGCCCGCTCCTCATGGCACCAATCCTCCGGGTGCACGAGGGCAGGGCAAGGCTTCTCGTGTAGGCACGGGCTGTAGATTGTACAGAGCTTCCTCTCCAACAGTCGGTCCCGTAGGGCATGGAGAGCCCTCGTGGACTCCCTCAGTGCCGGCTCCACAATGACGAGCGAACCATCCGAAGCCAGGCTGTCAATGATCTGCGCCACAATCTTTACTCGACGACCAACTGGATCGCGATCACCTAGAAACCACTCATTCAGCGAATTCGCGATCACGATGAGATTAAATGGGGCTTCCGCCTTCTCACGCCAACGTTGCACCTCTGACGTGCGCTCCAGGTTCACCACTTCTGTGATAAATCGCGCATCAGACCCGATGCGATGTAAGGAAGCGGACTTCCACAGAGCCGCAGCAAGGTCGAGAGCGCTTCTGGAATGGTCGATGGCGGTGACGGAGAGCTGTCGATGCTGCGTGCGTGAATGGCATATCCAATCCAGCACGGCCAGTGACGCAGTGCCGGGCCCAGCCCCTACATCAAGTACACGAAACGGCTGGCCTGATGATTCTGTGCACGTGGGTAGCAGTTCCCGCAGCACGGCATGTACTCTGGCTGCGTTCACTGGCACGTAATATTGGAGATACGCTGCACGGAGATGGGGCTGATCCAGGTAATTTTGACCTAGTTTGCTTCGTTCCTTCGTAAACAGCTTCCAGAGTTCGGCCACGTCTGCAGCCAGACTCACGAGCTCCTGTGTACGCCCGCCCACCACACTCGCAATGGCATCTATGAGGTCAGAAGAAACTAGCGGGGGACCAGGCATGACTTCGTTGACCCTGGAAGAGCGCCTACTGTATCGTGACAGTTCACAACAGGAGCCCTTTATGACAAATGAGATTCTGCACGCCTACCAGGAAGTTGAGCAGGCCATGGAGCGGTACAATAAGCTTTTGGCGGACTATGTCAATGCGCAGCAATCAAGCGAGAAGGCTGACGCCAGCAAATATGAGCGCGTAAGCCAGGGCGCGCGCGCCATGCGGGATAGCAGCTTGATCTATTTGTCGTATGCGAAATTCGTCGCCTATGGCATGCCGGAGAGCCCGGACATGATCGGCGAAGACATCCAGGGGTAAGAGCCCTTCCCACGGTAGATTTGGTACTCCCCCAGGAATTGCAGAGCAGGCCTAACGAAGAGAGCCCGTCAGGTGTCACCACCTGACGGGCTCTTTCGATTTCCGCTTACAGTGCGGACTAAATGCTGCGCATGAACTGCGCAACTTCGTCCGGATTGACGGCCCCACCCATGACCGAAGACATCGCGACGTTCGTGGACTTTTTGCCTGTCATACCAGACTCCACCTCGTCAACGATGAGCTCAACCGGCATGGATTGCCCGCCGTAAACGCGCGGACCGCCGATGATCTTAGCCTTGGAATACCCGTAGATGGCCGTTGCCACTTCTTTGGCAAGCCAGCCCACGTAGTTGAACTCGGGCACCACAATCAACTTGGCCTTCCCGCACAACTGACGCAGTTCTTGGGTGGGGAAGGGACGCAGTGACCTGATCTTGATCAACCCGATCTTGATCCCCTTTTCCGCACACAACCGAACCGCCTCACGGGATTGGGCCGCAGCGCTACCCGACGCAATGATGATAGCTTCGGCATCATCCACATTCTCGGCAGTCAACAACCCACCAAGATACTGATTGATGTACTTGCGCGAACGCTCGACGGCTGCCCACACTTCCTGCTGCCAAACCGCATGGATGTTATACGCCATGAAGTTGGACTTTTGGACCGGGGCGTCGCGAGATAGACGAGCAGGAGGATTCTCGGCATCAAGCACAGGCACAGCGCCGTGGTAGGCTTCCCGCGGGGGGAGCTTCATGCTGCGATCCTGCATACGAACATAGCCGCGTGCGTGTGTCACGAAGAACCCGTCGCAGCACACACCGACGGGCAACGTAACATCGTTCTTCTCGCTGATCGTAAATCCTGCCAGCGTGAAGTCATACATGTCCTGTTGATTCTCGGCGTGAAATACGATCATGCCGCAATTCAACAGATATGAGACTTCAATATTATCGGGCTGAATGGCGAGCGGTGCGTTGACAACGCGACAGGTAAACATTGCTACCACCGGCAAGCGGTGCCCCGGCCATGAGGCAATGCCCTCAAGCCCTCGCAGCGTCCCAGGGCCGGCCGTCGCCGTGTAACACCGAACGCCTGCGCGGGAGCCGCCGGCGATGGCGGCCATGACGCCGACTTCCTCTTCACCACGATAGTATTCTTTTACGTATCCTTCCCCGTACAACACACCCACGAGCTGCATCGTTTCGCTTTGCGGGGTGATGGGATAAGCAATCGCCAAATCGACGTTAGATCGGCGAATGGCCTCCTTGGCCGCTTCGCTCCCGGTAATAAATTCCTTTGTCCGCGGGGCCTCAAGGAACAAGTATTCCGGCGTGACCACACGTTGTCTCTTGGCTTCTGCATGGGGATCTTTCTTCACCTCGGCCTTCGGTGCTGCCACGCTTGTACCGGGGTCACCCTGTGGATTCGCTTTGACTGCGTCGCTCATCATGCCACCTCGTATCGAAATCGCCTCGGATCCACTCTTAGCCTTCGCGCTTCATGTGCTCGGCCGAATGGCCGAACGCCGTTGCGCCGGCGACGCCAGCCGAAGGCGAGAATGTGAGAGGGTTGGTATGGGTTTTCCCACCGTGAACTTTCGCCTGCGTGCCCGTGAAGCGGACGTTTTCACCATTACTCGGCAACTTAATGCCCATCTGCTCGCGCACACGCTTGAAGATCTGCGCCGTCTTCTTGAGTTTCTCAGTATCAGAATCCCGAATGGTGAGCATGGCGTCCTCGTGCCCCTGCTCGGCACAGATCGCCATCGTGCAGCAATTGGTCCCTGCACGGATCATCTTCAGGGTGAGATTGGCATAGTGGCAATGCACACCCACAAACACACAAGCTTCAATCTTGTTGCCCCAGATTGTGAGGTTGGGGTGGTTTGGATTGATGACCTCTTCCGGATCAATCTTCGGGTATTTCGGCCGATAGTCCGGCATCGGAATAATCATCACGTCTGGGATCTGTGCAGCAATCTCGAGAAGCGCATGCGCCTTCTCTACCGCATGCTGGTTCCACGCCCAAAGCACCATGGGACCGGGGAAAATCGTGGCGTTTGGGCTGGTGAGCATTTTCCTGGCCATTTCTTCAATGACCACATCCTCGTTCTGCTCCAGCAGCCCATAATAGAGACCCTGCCCAGGATCAGGCAGCGCGACTCCAAGCTGCGCTGCGGATGGCGGATGGAAGCCCGCCGGGCCTGGCACAATAATACGTTCTCTCGTGTCTTGCGTCGTAGCCACGCCACTCCCCTTTCGTACGTTACCCAACCGTCGGACTTACCAACACAGCGGTCGTACTTTTCTCACCGTAGGTAATGTTGTCCGTCAATGCCGCCTGCGGCAATTGATCGATCATGATCATCTTGATAGCGTTATTCTTCGCCATATTGTCACAGACCCAGACGCATTGCGCGCAGCCCTTGCATCGATCAACCGCGACATAGGCCGATCCGTACTTAAACCCCTTGTCCTTGCCCATCTCATCGCTGTAGAGGATGGTGTTGGCTTCAGGACAGTACTGCGTGCAGAGCTTGCAGCTCTTGGCGGCGCAAATTTCAACGTTAATATCCGCAACGAGATACATGGTGCTCCTTTACGCGGTGGCGACAGCAGCAGGCGCTTCGGCTCGCTTCACGTCAGGAGCCGCCCAGCCATTGTCGACAGCATAGTTCCAACCAGCGCGCATGACCGCGACGTTCTTCTCAATCAACTCTTGCTTCTTCTTGAATTTCCGCTCCACAACGCTGTCTAGAGCAGCTGTACCGCCTGAGACGACAAAGCCCTTACCCAGGAAGCGGTCCTTCACGGCCTGCTCGAGCCCGACCATGTTGGTCAATCCCGTAATTGCGCCGATACAACCCATAAGGGCCATATTGGTCGCGAGATCCATCCCGGCGACCTCAAGAGAAATCTTGGTTGCCGGGAAGTAGTAGAGCTTGGCATGCCGTTCTTCCAGCTCTGCCGCCTGGTCTCTATGCAGCTTCATCGGCCCATCATTGTTGATGAGCGCAATACCATTTTCCTTCAGGCCAAAGTAGAACGGCATCGTGTACGACTTGCCGTGCGTGATGACCTGCGGATGGAAAATGATGATGATGTGCGGGAAGGTGATTTCCCCGATTTCGTAGATAGGCTCGTCCGAGACACGGACGTAGCTCTCGACCGGGGCCATACGCTTTTCCGAGCCGTAAAACGGCACGATCGTGCTTTCGCCCCCGGCGTTAATCACCGCGGTGCTCAGAATGTGAGAGCCAGTGACGACTCCCTGCCCTCCGACGCCCGCCATCCGAATATTGAAACGCTTTGCCATGGTCGCCCTCCCTCTGGAACGCGCGTTAAGACTTGCTGGGAATGGCCGCTGCTGCCGCCGGCTTGGGGAGAAACTCCTTATAGCCGTAGCGCTCAGTCAAGTATTGTTTCGCTTCGTCGCTAATATATTCGGAGAACGCATACCGATCGTTCTCCACGTTCTTGGCATCTTCCATGACCTTGTCGGTAGGAATCGCGTATTCGATGTTGCAGGAGGTGTACGCCTGGATGTAGGTTGAACCGACTTCACGGGCGATCAGCACGGCCTTCTTAATGACGCTTTCCACACGACGCGGATTGTTCGGCACCACTGTAGCCACATAGGCACAGCCCGCCACTTTGGCCATCTGCACCATATCCATCTTCTCGAACTTCTTGCCCAACGGAGCCATCTTGAGCACGGCACCACGGTTGGTCATGCCGCTCTCTTGGCCACCGGTGTTACCGTACACTTCGTTGTCCAACATGATGGTGGTGAAGCGCTCCTTCCGGAACCAGGAGTGGAGCACCTGCTGAAACCCGATATCCGCGGTGCCGCCGTCGCCCGCCATCACAACCACGTCTTTCGGCTTGTCACCAAAGCGCAGCCGCAATCCACGAGACAGACCGCTTGCTACGCCATTCTGGTCGCCGTAATTGCCGTACACGAAGGGAATGGCCGCCTGCGAAATGGCCAATCGTCCGCACCCGGCGGTACCAACGGTAATCGTGTCTTCTGGATTGGGGAATGCGATCATGGCCAGTCGGATAAAGAGGGTCATCGCGCAGCCAGCGCACATCGGATGCTCTTCCAGCACCTCTTTAAAGGCGCCCATCTGCGAAACCGTGACTTTCTTTCCGAAGGGGCCATGCTCCACCATGTCCCGATATTCTTTGGGCATGAACTTTTCAAACCCGCTCGAAAATTTGACATAGTCGAGACTCATCGGCGAACCTCCTTATGTAGATCGCCTGGGTACAGGCGACGATACTCCATCATCAGGACGCACAACCTCGAACGGGAATCCGGTCGAGTAAACACGAGAAGGAAACCTGGTGCGAACGCACTGTTCGGCGAGACGGGGCCGAGTCTAACAAAGCAGGAAAAAAACTGTCAACGCAGCGCCGCACCGTCGCGTTGAATGAAAGCGGTCGAAGTGTATAATTTTCCTGACTTTCATTGCAATCTTGCAGAAGGCCCACACTCTTCGTTGAAAGGCCTAGGTTACCCACGCGCGATAGGCCATTGGTCCTAGCGTTTCGTCTCGTGCTGCGATCGAAGAAAATAGTCGCGAGACAATTCCATTCCAAATTGCTCGACTCGCTCTAACCGGTATACACTGCCGCTCATGCCTATTCGTGTGTTCATCCCCGGTGAGGAATCGGCCGACAGCCAAATGGGCGGCGTGCACAACCGCCCCCCGGCACCGGACGGTTCTCCTAAGTCTGAATGCCCAAAGTTTATGAGTCACGGCCCCTGCGGCGGCGTGCGCAAGGGGGGCTTCTGTGAAGTGTACCCCGACATGAAATGCCCGTGGGTCGCGATGTTTATTCGCCTGGAAGAGATTGGCCAGACGCAGTGGATGACGGAGTTATGAAAAAGAGAACGCCGCGAGGGACCACCACCAAACTGGGATATAACGAGCGCCATGCCACAAGCGGCATTGCGACGGCGCTCCCGGCGATTGAAACCTTCCCCAATCAATACCGGGGATACGAGATTACGATTGAGATCCCGGAATACACCGCAATCTGTCCCAAAACCGGGCTTCCCGATTTCGGCACCATCGTCCTGCGCTATACGCCCGATGCCTCGTGCCTGGAGCTCAAGTCGCTGAAACTCTATATCTATGCGTACCGCAACCTTGGGATCTTTTATGAAAATGCGGTGAATAAGATCCTCGACGATGTCGTCACATCCTGCCGTCCCATTCGTGCCTCTGTGATCGGACAGTTCACCGCCCGAGGCGGGCTGTCCTCCACCATCGAAGCGCAGTATCCACGCCCCACGCATCGCCACACGAAGTAATCCGCAAAAGCCCTGGGACCAAGCGCCAGAGACAGGCATCCGTAGGTGAGCGCCGCCGACAAGCTACGCCGCTCGCGCCCATCACGCTTGGCCTCCCTCACAATCGCACAGCATCAAGGATTAGTCCTTTTCAGCCGATACTGTGCTGGGGAGGACTGCCATGCTCGTCGAAACCGAACTACTATCGCAGAACAACACAATTCCCGCTCGCCTCCTTGCACAGGTGCCGGACTCTGCCCAAACACTGGTGCTCATCTTTGGGTCAGCCGCCTGCCATGACAACCCCGAATGCATCGCGTCACTGGCCGCAGCCTACCCGACCGCCACAATATTGGGATGCTCGACAGCCGGGGAAATCCTAGGCACGGACATCCGCGACGACAGCATCGCCGCGGCCGCCGTACGGTTCGAACACTCAACCCTGCGCCTTGCCACAGCGCCCGTACCCGACGTCAGCGCCTCCCATGCAGCCGGACAGGCGATCGCTACGGCCCTCGCGGGACCGGACCTCCGCGCAGTCCTCGTCCTCTCCGACGGACTCCAGGTCAACGGCAGCGCGCTCGTGAACGGGCTGAACTCAGTCCTCCCCGAGTCTGTCGTCGTCACCGGCGGACTGGCCGGAGACGGTGATCGATTCCAGCGCACCTGGGTTGTGAAGGATCGCAGGCCGGTCAGTGGCTACGTCACCGCCGTGGGGTTGTATGGCCCGCGCATCCGCGTAGGGCACGGCTCGAAGGGCGGCTGGGACAATTTCGGCCCTGAACGAACCATCACACGCGCCGAGGCCAACGTCCTCTACGAACTCGACGGAGCCCCTGCGCTGCAACTGTATAAGAGCTACCTCGGCGACCGTGCGGCGGGATTACCGGCCACCGGCCTCCTGTTTCCCCTGGCTATACGCGAAAGCCGGAACCATACCAAACAGCTCGTCCGCACAATCCTCGCAGTCGATGAAGCCACGCAATCGATGACCTTTGCCGGCAATGTTCCTCAAGGACACCTCGCGCAATTGATGCGGGCCAATTTCAACCGATTGATCGATGGGGCCTCGGAAGCCGCCCTCGCGACTCATTCGGCCGCCACGGGACCGACGCTGGCGATTGCCATCAGTTGCGTCGGTCGTCGCCTCATTCTGGGCGAGCGGGCGGAGGAAGAGATCGAGGCCACGAAAACCGTGCTGCCTGCACAGTGTAAGCAGATTGGGTTTTATTCGTACGGTGAAATTTCGCCGTATGCGACAGGCGCCTGTGACCTCCACAACCAGACCATGACCCTGACCACAATCGGCGAGGCCTAGGTGACACTGCACGCCCTCCTCACTCGTCAGCTGAATAAGCTTGGCCTCGATGACGCCACGCTCCCCACGCTGGAGCAGTGGCAAACCCTTGTGTCGAAGGTCAGCGCCGCCTATCAGGAGCACGACGAGCGCCACATCCTCTTGGAGCGCTCGCTGACCCTTGCCGCGGAGGAGATGACACGCTTTCACCAATCGCAACAGCAATTGAGTGCCGCGCAACTCAGCCAGCAGCGGGACAAACTGCAGGTGCTCATGCATTCGCTTGGGGTCGGCGTCTGTGCGCTCGACAAACAGGGCGTCGTCGAAGTGATGAATCCTGTCGCCGAGCAACTGCTCGACAGCGCGCATGGTGCGCTGATAGGGCGGCGTTTTTCGGATGCGGTGGAAATTCTGAACGGTGCGGATCTGACGCCCTTCGACTGCGGCACCAGCTTGCTGGATCTCGTGGCAGCAGGAAAGCCCTTCGAACACCACGATGCGTGGTTTCGCGTCCAACAGAACTTCGTCATTCCCGTCTCATTCGTGCTGAGCCCGCTGCTTCACGAGAGTGCGGTCACAGGAGCCGTACTGGTCTTTCAGAATATCTACGAACGGAAGCGCGCGGATGAAGCCCGGGCGGTGGCCGAACGCCTGAAAGAGCAACGCCACACCGAACTCTTGCGCCTCACCAAGAGCACCGTGCTCCAACGCGGAGAGCTCGTGGATGCGCTTAAAGAAATTACGAGCTGTGCAGGACACCTTCTAAACGTGGCACGAGCCAGCGTGTGGCTCTTCCCCGAGGATGGCACGTCCCTACTCTGCCATGACCTCTATGAATCCGCGACCGGCGCCCATTCCGCAGGCACAACCCTCTCTATGGCGAACTTCCCTCGCTATGCGCAGGCCCTCCACACGGAAGAGGTGATCGCAGCCACCGGCGCTGAAGCGGACGCCCGCACCAGCGAATTCACCGACGTCTACCTCAAGCCCTTAGGCATCACGTCCATGCTGGACGCCCCCATCCAATGGCGCGGACGACTCGTCGGGGTCCTCTGCCTCGAACATACCGGCTCCCCGCGCGAATGGTTCACGGGTGAGATCGGCATCGCCACGTCCCTGGCCGCCCTCGTAGCCCAGGCCCTGGAGGCCGAGGATCGAGCGCGTACCGAGCAAGCCCTCCGGACCAGCGAAGAGCGAACGCGCCTGGTCATCGACACCTCGCTCGACGCCGTAATCGGCATGGATGCGCAGGGCGTGATCAACTACTGGAATCGTCAGGCGGAACAGACCTTCGGCTGGAGCTCGGCCGAAGCGACCGGATGCATCTTGCACGAGCTGATCATCCCGAGGAAATATCGGGAGGCACACTGCAAGGGACTCGAGCGGTTCCTGCAAACGGGCGTTGGCCGGTCTTTCAACAAACGCCTGGAACTCTCCGCCATCCGACGCGACGGCTCGGAATTCCCCATTGAACTCAGCATCAGCCCGATGAAGGTCGGGAGCACTCACTATTTCAGCGCCTTCATCGAAGATATTTCCGAGCGCACACGCCTCCAAGAGGAGCGGGCCCAGACCAGCCAGTTCTTGGACTCGCTGGTCGATTCAATGCCGATCATGGTCTTCGTAAAGGATGCGAAGACCTTGACCTATCTTCGCTGGAATAAGGCGGCGGAGGACCTGACGGGGCTGCCTCGCACAGAAGTCCTGGGGAAATCGGATCGCGACATCATGCCCGAGGAAGAGGCCCTGTTCGTGAACGCGCGCGATGGGCATGTGCTCGACACCGGAACACTGCTCGAGATTCCGGAAGAGGAGCTCACCACACGCAACGGTGATCAGCGCCTCCTCCACACAAAAATATTCCCCATTCTCAGTCGCGACGGTCAGCCGCTGTACCTGCTCGGCGTGTCGCAGGATATTACCGCCCGCCAGCAGGCCGAGTCGAAGCTGCGCGAAAACGAAGAAAAGTATCGCGGGCTGTTCGAGTCGTCCCGCGACGCCATCGTGCTCGTATTTCCGCCGAATTGGACCTTTACGGCGGCCAACCCCGCAGCCGTCGAGCTGTTCGGCGCCGACAGCGTCGAGCACCTGACCTCGCTGGGCCCGACGGATGTGTCCCCGCAGTACCAACCAGACGGCGAACTGACGGCCGACAAGGCCAGGCGCATGATCGACATCGCCTTGGCCGAGGGGTCCCATTCGTTTGAGTGGACGCACAAACAAATCCGCGGCCAAAACTTCACCGCCAGCATCCTCCTGACACGTATCACTATTTACGGACAACCGGGGTTACAGGCCACGGTGCGGGACATCACCGCGCAAAAACTTGCCGAGGAATCCCTTCGCGCCAGCCAGGCCCGGCTGTCCCTCACGGTCCAGGGCGCGCGCGTCGGCATCTGGGATTGGGACATCATCAGCAACGCGATTCAGTTTTCCCCCGAATGGGCCGCCCAACTCGGCTATACGCTGGAGGAGGTCCCACAGACGTTCGAATCTTGGGCGCTCCGCCTACATCTCGACGATCGACAGCGCGTGCTCGCAGACATTCAAGCCTTTCTCACGAAGGGCCGCACGCAGTTTGAAAGCGAGTATCGCCTGCAACATCGGGACGGCACCTACCGATGGATCTTGTCACGTGGCTCACTCCTGACAGAGGAGGGCACCCTCTCGCGGCGATTGCTCGGTATCAACCTCGACGTGACGGATCGCCGAAAGGCCGAGGACGAACTACGTGAGGCTAAGAACGCCGCGGAAGCGGCCAGCCGCGCCAAGAGCGAGTTCCTGGCCAACATGAGCCACGAAATTCGTACGCCGATGAACGGCGTCATCGGCATGACCGAGTTGCTCAAGAGCACGGAGCTGACCAAAACGCAGCAGCACTATCTCGAGACCATTGCCACGTCAGGCGAGTCGTTGTTGCTCCTGATCAACGACATTTTGGATTTCTCGAAGATCGAAGCCGGCAAACTCGAATTGCAGCCGATCGACTTCGACCTTCGCACCTTGGTGGAGTCCGTCCTGGAGCAACTGGCCGGGCGCGCCCAACAACAACAGATCGAACTGGGCGGATTTTTCCAGGCCACGGTGCCGACGGCCGTGCACGGAGACCCAGGACGTATCCGTCAGATCCTGACCAACCTCGTGGCGAATGCCGTGAAGTTCCCCCACAAGGGGGAAGTCATCGTCCGCGTCCTGCTCGAATCACTCACAGACGGACAGGCGCAGACGGCCGCCATCCGCATCAACGTGACCGACACCGGCATTGGCATCAACGAAGCCGGCTTGCAACGACTCTTCCAATCGTTCACGCAAGTCGACGGCTCCACCACGCGGCAGTACGGCGGCACAGGCTTGGGGTTGGCCATTTCTAAACAATTGACCGAACTGATGGGCGGTCGCATCGGGGTCACCAGCCAGCTCGGCAAGGGCAGCACCTTCTGGGTGGTCCTTCCCCTCAGAATACAAAATCGGCCAAGCACACCGCTCGCAGTACCGCCAAGCCTGCTGAAGGGCAAACGCGTGTGCATTGTGGAATCGCATCAGAGCAACCAAGATATCTTGCAGCACTACATCCAGAGCTGGGGGATGACGACGGTCGCCGTCGCATCAGCCGCCGCGGCGCTGAGCGCCTTGGAGCGCGCCGCCCTCGGCGAAGAGCCCATCCATGCGGTGGTGATGGACTATCAACTGCCCGACATGGACGGGATGACCTTAGCCACGGCCATTCATTTGAGACCGGAGTTCGCCGAGGTGCCGTTGGTGCTCATGACCGCGTTCTCGCAACGCGGAGACGGTGAAGCCGCCGTTCGTGCCGGCTGCGCCGCGTACTTGACGAAGCCCTTGCGCTATCTGGATCTCTACGAGTGCCTGCTCCAGGTCCTGGGAGCCACCGCGCAGCCCGGCACCTCGACGCTCCCCGCGCTCATCACCCGCCACAGCTTGGCCGAATCACGCGCGCAGCGCCATTCCCATGTGCTGGTCGTCGAGGACCATCCCGTCAATCAGGAAGTCGCCGCCCTGTTGTTGCGCAATATGGGCTGTCGCGTCGACGTCGCAGGCAGCGGCCGTGAAGCCGTCGAAGCGGTCACACAGACCGCCTACGATCTAGTTTTCATGGATTGCCAAATGCCGGGGATGGACGGCTACGCCGCCACCTGCGCGATCCGCAAGCTGGAGCAGGAGCGGCAAACCGTCCGAATGCCGATTGTGGCCCTCACCGCCCATGCGCTGCAGGGAGATCGCCAGGAGTGCATCAACGCCGGCATGGATGACTACCTGATGAAACCCTTCACGAAAGAAGGGCTCAAGCAGATCCTCGACCGCTGGCTGACACAGCGGGAGGCCTTGCCCGCATCGCACGCCCCTTCTGCCTTCGAACCACGAGCCGAGTCGCCCGCTGCCAAACAGGAATCGGCTCCGGCGACCGCTGAGCAGCCGACGTCCACGATTCCTATTGCGACAGCTCACGCCGCACCACCTGCAGAAGGGACGCAACCGAGCTCGTGCCCTGCCGTGGCTCCACCCACAGCGGCAGGATCGAACGCAGTTCCCCCAGCCGCCGAGTCGGTGGATCGGAAAAGCTGGGCCATGTTCACCGAGCTGGATGAACCGGGCCAACCCAGCGCGCTCTGTCACTTCATGAGCATCTTTTTACGGGATACGGCGCTGAAGATGGAGGAGCTCCGCCAGGCCGTGGGACGCGAGGACGCCGAGGTCATCTGGAAGCTGGCCCATTCCCTCAAGTCCGTCAGCGCTGTGTTGGGCGCGATGCGGCTCTCCACGATGTACAAAGAGATGGAACGGGACGGTCGCGCATCGGACCTCCCCCCTATCCAGTCCATTTGGCCCCAAGTTGAAACAGAATTCAGCTCGGTCTGTTCGGTCTTTCGGGAAGAACTTACTCGCCGCGGCGTCGCCCTTCCCCAAGCCTGACGATCATCGGATCCACGAACCGTCACCCTCCCGCAACACGGCGCCCCACGCCGCTTCCGGCCTTTGCGAAAACCTCCAATTGTCTTGCTCCTACATGAGGTTGGTGTACCTTTGAAGCACGTTCATACGTGTCCACATCAGCGCCTCTCTTCAGGGGTCTACAGGAGTGCAGTATGCGGTCAATCTCGCCGGAATGGACGCTATCGCGCGTCATACGTCGATCTGCGTCAATATACCTATTCAGTGCTACTACCATGCTCACCTGCTGGAACAGCGGTCTGCTGACAGCACTTGCGGCCAACCAAGTGCCGACACCTGATCCGGCGGAACAACTCACCGAGTTGCCGCTGGAACAATTGATGGCCATTGAGGTCACCTCGGTGGCACGGCAGGCGCAGCCCCTCGCTCAAGCCGCCGCGGCCGTGTTCGTCCTGTCTGAAGAAGACATTCGTCGCTCCGGCGTCACGACGATCCCCGAAGCGCTCCGCATGGTGCCGGGCTTGCAGGTCGCACGGATCGATGCGCACCGCTGGGCCATCAGCTCGCGCGGCTTCAACAGCGAGTTCGCGAACAAGCTGCTCGTGCTGATCGACGGGCGCTCCGTGTACACCCCGCTCTATTCCGGCGTGTTCTGGGATATGCAGGATACGGTACTGGAGGACATCGACCGCATCGAAGTCATTCGCGGACCGGGAGCAGCCTTGTGGGGCGCCAACGCGGTCAACGGCGTCATTAACATCATCACGAAGAAGGCCAAGGATACGCAGGGCGTTCTGGCAGTCGTCGGCGCCGGCACGGAAGAGCGCGGCTTTGCCACTTTACGGTACGGCGGCTCGCTCGGTCAGGACACACACTTCCGCATCTACGGCAAGCACTTCGAGCGCGACGACTATGCGCGCCCGGACGGCAGCCCTGCGGCCGATAGTTGGCGGAATCTGCGCACGGGATTCCGCGTGGACTCTACCCTCTCCACACGGGACAGCCTGACATTCCAGGGCGACTACTACAACGGCAAGGTCGGGCAAGAGTACAACCAACCGGTCTTAACGCCGCCCTATAACCGTCAAGTGCTCGAGGGACTGGACTTTTACGGTGCCAATGCGCTCACCCGTTGGAAACACGAGTTTTCCAACAGCTCCTCGCTCGTCGTGCAGGCCTATTACGATCGCACCTCACGTCAGAGCACTACGTTCACCGAACAGCGCGACATCGTGGATCTGGATGCCCAGCATGCCTTCGCGTGGGGCGAACGCCAACACATCGTCTGGGGCACCGGCTATCGATTCTCGCGCGACGAGCTCGCCACCACGCCCGCGATTGCGGTCAGCCCTGCGAGTCGCGGCGTCAGCATTTTCAGCGGCTTCCTCCAGGACGAAATCACGCTCGTCCCTAACCGTTTGAGTTTCATTGCCGGCACCAAAATCGAACACAACGACTTCACCGGCGTCGTCGTGCAGCCGAACGGCCGCTTGCGCTGGACACCCACCGATCGGCTGACACTGTGGAGCGCCGTCTCCCGCGGGTTCCGCACACCCTCGCGCGCGGAGGACGATGCGCGCATCAACTTTCAGGCCATTCCACCGAACGGGCTGTTCCCCGGTTCGCCGGTCACGCTCGCAGGCTTCCGTGGGAACCGCGGCTTTACCAACGAGGCACTGACCGCCTACGAGGTTGGAGTGCGCATGCAAGCACATCAATCCCTCTCGATCGATGTGGCCGGGTTCTACAACCGGTACGACCATCTCCGCAGTTTTGAGCCGGGGAGCCCGTCGCCTGAATTGACCCCGCTCCCGCCGCACCTGGCGTTGCCGTTTGATATCAGCAACAAGCTGTCGGCGACCACCACCGGGGTGGAAGTCTCCGTCGATTGGCGGCCGCTCGAATGGTGGCGGCTGCAAACGTCGTACACCTATTTGTCGATACGGATGGGGAACACCGACTCCCTCGATCCGATACGCGGGAATCTTCCCGGAGAAAATGCGCAGCATCAGGTGTCCGCCCGCTCGATGATGCAGTTGCCGGGCAATCTGGAATTCGACGTGTGGGGGCGCTATGTCGACAAGCTGCCTGCGCTACGCATACCGAGTTACGCGACTCTGGACCTGCGACTCGCCTGGAAGCCGACCAAGCAGTGGGAACTGGCGCTGGTCGGCCAAAACCTCCTGGACACGCACCGACCGGAATTCATCGCGACCATCCTTCCGCAGGCCCAGTCGGAAGTACAGCGCGGCGCCTACGTGAAAGCCACCTGGCGGTATTAACTCTAGGGACTGCATGGAACGTGTGACGGCTTCATGACGCATCGAGTCCACAAGGGCTTCATGTCCCGAGTCGGGCGGGCTCTGACCATGGTCCTCTCCATGGCCGGCCTGCTGTTGACCGGCACGTGGCTGGATGCGGCCGAGTCGGGCCCCCACGCGGAGTATCTCTTGAAGTCGGCGTTCCTCTATAACATCGCCAAGTTCGTCGAATGGAATGGGGGCGACGGCACCACGGCCGGCACTCCGCTGGTCGTCTGCATGACGGGCCAGGTGTTTGGGTCGGCCATCGACAGCATTGAAGGGAAGACGGTCCAAGGCCGTCCGGTCACGGTCAAACACCCGTCGAACATGCAGGAAGCCCGTGCCTGTCATCTCATTTTCATTGAAAACCCGGAAAGCAAGAAGGCAGAGGAATTTCTCGAAGCCGTCGGAGGCCGACCGATCCTCACCGTGTGCGACCGGCCGGACTGTGCGCGGCAGGGCGTGATGATCAACCTGCAGAAGCAGGAAGATAAAATCGGCATTGAGCTGAACCTCGACGCGGTGCAGCGCGCACGCCTGAAGCTGAGTTCGCAACTGATCAAACTGGCCCGACTCGTGGGCCCGAAACTATAAGGATCGTCGTGTCATGACCTGGTTCCATCGCCTGCCCATCGCGACCAAGCTGACCGCCATTGTGATGGCCGTCAGCGGCACCGTGATCCTCCTCGCCTCGCTCACGCTCGTGTTGGTCGACCGTGAAGCCGCCCGCAATGCGCTGGTGCACGAGGTGACCTCGCTGGCCACCATGATCGCGGCGAACAGCACCGCGGCCATCAGTTTCGATGATCGGACGGCGGCCTACGATACGCTGGCCACCGTCGCGAACCATCCCGACGTCCTCGGCGCCGCCACCTTTAACCGGGCCGGTCTCACGTTCGTCCGTTTCGCCACCGGCAGCGAGCTGCCGCCGAAAGTCCTGCCGCCATCATTGGACTCGAAAGAGCATTCCTACGCCTTCGACGCCACGGGACTGCATCTCAATCATCCCATCCAGTACAACGGCGAGTGGCTCGGCTCCGTGTACATCCATACGAGCGTTGGATCGCTCGACAAGAAGCTCCAACGCGCGCTGCTCATCGCCTCGAGCTTCTTCGTGCCGTCGCTCCTGTTTGCCTACTTCGTGTCGCGGCGCCTCCATCGCGTCGTCTCCGACCCGATCCATCGGCTCGTCGAGACCATGCACCGCATCTCACTCGAACATGACTACAGCCTCCGCGCAAAGACCGAAGGACTGCAGGACGAAATCGGGACGTTGACCACCGGCTTCAACGACATGCTGGGGCAAGTGCAGGACCGTGACCGTCGCCTGAAGCAATACGGCGAACATCTGGAAGCCACAGTCACACACCGGACACAAGAGTTGTCGCGCACGGTCAAGGAACTACAACTGGCCAAGGAAGCGGCCGAAGCGGCCAGCCGCGCCAAGTCGCAATTCCTCGCCAACATGAGCCACGAAATCCGCACGCCGATGAACGGGGTGCTCGGCATGACTGAGTTGCTGCTCACCACGCCGCTGAGCGAGGTGCAACAACGCTACACCCACACGGTGCTGAATTCCGGCCGCAGCCTGCTGACCGTTCTCAACGACATTCTGGATTTCGCCAAAATCGAAGCGGGCCGCCTTGAGCTGGAAACCGTCGACTTTGACCTGCGCACGACGGTGGAAGACGCCGTGGCGCTCTTCGCCAAAACGGCGCAAGGCAAGGGGCTCGAACTTATCGTCCATCTGGCCCCGGATCTCCCCGCCTGCGTCCAAGGCGACCCGCATCGCCTCTCGCAGATTCTGATGAACCTGGTGGGGAATGCCCTGAAGTTTACAGAGCGCGGCGAAATCGTCGTGCAGGTTACGGCGGACGCTCAGTCCCGCGCGTCCGCGACCATGCCACGCCTGCGCTTCGAGGTGCGCGACAGCGGGATCGGGATCGACGACGCGGCCCAGGCCGCCATCTTCAGCGCCTTTTCGCAGGCCGATACCTCGACGACGCGCAAGTACGGTGGCACCGGCCTGGGCCTCGCGATCGTCAAACAATTGGTGCTGCTGATGGGCGGCGAGGTCGGCCTCCAAAGTCGGCGTCATGAAGGCTCCACCTTTTGGTTTGAGGTTCCCTTGTCCCTCGGCACACTCCCGCAGGATCCACCGGTCGTCCCGGCGCTGTTGAGCGGCGTCCGTGCCCTGGTTGTGGACGACCATCCGACCAACCGCACGCTCCTGGAAGAGATGCTCCGCCCGGTTGGAATGACGATCGAGTCGGTCTCAGGCGGCGAGCAGGCACTGGCGCACCTCCGCCAAGCCGCAGCCGAAGGAAACCCCTATCACGTGGCGCTGCTCGACCTCCACATGCCGCAGATGGACGGCCTCATGCTGGCGCGCGCCATCAAAGCCGACGCCGCCCTCGCGCCGACGCGCTTGATGCTGCTCTCCTCCGGCTTGCTGGGCCATGATGCCGAAGCCTCCGCCGGGATCGAGTTGTCGTTGAGCAAGCCGCTGCGGAGAAAAGAGGTGTTGGAGAGCTTAGAGACCCTGCTCGGCGACCGCACCACTCCCAGACCCGCCGCAACGGCAAGCGTCACAGACCGGCACAGCGATGACGTCGCTGCCAGGCCGATGGCGCACCTCCTGGTCGTGGAAGACAACCCAGTGAATCGAGAGGTCGCCAAGGCGCTCCTGGAAGTGCTGGGGTACCGCGTCGACCTGGCGGAGAACGGCCGCATCGCCGTGGAGATGACCGCCGCAACCGCGTACGACCTGGTCTTCATGGATTGCCAAATGCCTGAGCTCGACGGCTTCGAAGCCACGAAGCTGATCCGGCAGCGGGAAAGTTCCGCACGGGAATCGCTGGATGCATCGCAGGCGCCCGAGCCACCCGCCCACCTTCCCATTGTCGCGCTCACGGCCCACGCGCTGCAGGGTGATCGTGAACTCTGTTTGGCCTCCGGCATGGACGACTACCTGACGAAGCCGTTCACCAAACACCAAATGACCACCGTGCTCGCGCGCTGGCTCCCCGACTACGCGCAACACACAAACGGACCGTCGACGCCCTCGTCGCCGTCGACTGCGACAGACTCGCCCAATCCCACCGCGGCACAAGCAGCGAGCGCGCACGCCCCCGAACCACCTATGGGCAATACAGCCGGACAGGACGTCACCCGCGACGCGGGCAGCAACGCCACCATCGACCGACGCGCATGGGAGCAGATCCTGGCGTTGCAACAGCCCGGTCGTCCCGACGTGTTGGTCAGCATGCTCTCGCTGTTTTTGAAGGACACGGATCAGTTGGTGGATCGCCTCCAACAGGCAGTGGAGCGCCAAGAAGCTCGCGCCGTGTTCGAGCTCGCCCATAGCTTGAAGTCCCGCAGCGGCGTGCTGGGAGCCACCCATCTCTCCAGCCTCTCCAAAGAACTGGAGTTGGCCGGACGGCAGGAGACGCTCGACGGAACCCCCGCACAGATGCGCGAGGTGCTCGAAGAGTTTCAACGCGTCTCGACCTGTTTCCGAACGGAATTGACGAAGCGGAGTAGCGTATGAATAGCGCCTCACTCGCCTACAGAGGTCCCGTCGTGCTGGTCGTCGATGACGACCCGTTGATTCAAGCCTCCGCCGAACTGGCGTTGCAGGCCGCAGGGTTTCAGGTGTCGCAGGCGCTCAACGGCGACAGCGCGCTCCAGACTTTTGCGACGATCAAGCCGGATCTCGTCTTGATGGACGTCGTCATGCCGGGCATGGACGGCTACACCACCTGTGCAGCCCTGCGCCGGCTGCCCTCGGGGCAACATACCCCGATCGTCTTCCTGACGAGTTCCGACGATACCGAGTCGATCCATGCCGCCTATGAAGCGGGCGCCACGGACTTCGTCGCGAAACCCTTCAACGGGGCCCTGCTCGGCCACCGCGCCCGCTATCTGCTGCGCGCAAGCACCGCCATGAAGGAAATCGAGCGGAGCCGCGAGCACTTGGCCACCGCACAACAACTGGCGAAAGTTGGCAGTTGGGAGTGGGACCCCACGACGCAACGGCTGACCCTCTCGGAAGTTGCCTGCCACATCTTCGGCCTTCCCTCGTCGTCGTTTCGCGGGCCGCTCCAGTCGTTTCTCGATCAGGTGTCGCCCAGTGTGGGGACCACCGTAACGGCGCTGTTGTCGCTGCCGGGGATCGCCACACATCCCTATCACCAGGACCACCGGCTGACACTGCGCAACGGCTCCGAACGCGCCGTTCACATTCAAGCGCGCGCCGTGCTCGCGCCCACCACAGGGGCGATTCAAACCATCACCGCCACCATCCAGGACATCACCGAACGGAAGCGGCTGGAAGACCACGTCCACAACTTGGCCTACTACGACAGCTTGACCGGACTGCCGAATCGCATGCTGTTTCGCGATCGCGTGCAGCAGGCGCTCGCGCAGGTCGCGCGGCAAAATGCGTTGGCGGCCATTTTGTTTTTGGATATCGACCGCTTCAAGTTCATCAACGATACGTTCGGCCACACGGCGGGCGACCAGCTCTTGAAGCAAATCGCCGAGCGCCTCACGGAGGTCACCCGCACCTCCGACTCGATCGCGCGGCAGGCCGATGGGGAAGTCGGCAACGCCGTGGCGCGGCTTGGCGGAGATGAATTCACGATCCTCCTGACACACTTGCGGCAACCGGACCATGCCACCGTCGTCGCGCGCCGTATCCTGGCGTCGCTGGCGGTACCGTTCACGCTGGATGCGCGCGAGGTCTTCGTCACGGGCAGCATCGGCATCGCCCTGCATCCCAGCGACGGCGATTCCCTCGAAGAGCTGCTCAAGAACGCCGACACGGCCATGTACCAGGCCAAAAACGAAGGGCGTAACAATTATCAGTACTACTCGCGTTCGATGAACGCCATGGCGGCGGAGCGGCTGAATCTCGAAAACGAGATCCGCCACGCCTTTGACCGTGAAGAATTCCGCGTGGTGTACCAGCCCTTCGTCGACGCAGTCTCAGGGCGCATCGTCGGCGCGGAAGCGCTGGTGCGCTGGCAACATCCTACCCGCGGCCTTTTGGCTCCCGCGCACTTTCTGAGCGTGGTGGACGAAATCGGCTTGAGCCGACGCCTTGACCATTGGGTGATGGAGACGGCCTGCCGACAGATGCTGGCCTGGATGGCGCAGACGCCGCAGCCACTGCGGATTGCCGTCAACCTGTCCAATTCACAATTCCAAGACCCCGGGCTCATGACCGATCTCACGCGGCTCCTGACGGAGCTGGGCATGCCGCCGGACAGAGTCGAGCTGGAGTTGACGGAAAATATCGTGATGCCGAATCCCGATGAAGCCGCCCGCATGTTGAAACAGCTCAAGGAGCTCGGGTTGCGTCTCGCCCTCGACGACTTTGGGACCGGCACCTCCTCGATCAGCCACTTGCGCACGCTGCCGTTCGACACGGTGAAAATCGACCGCTCGTTTATTGCCAATATCGCGGGCAATCCCGAGGACGCCGCCATCGCCGAGGCCATGATCGCCATGGCCCATATCCGCCATATGCACGTCCTGGCGGAAGGCATCGAAACGCCGGAGCAGCTGCAGCTGTTGCGGACGCTCCGCTGCGATGAATTTCAGGGGTATCTCCTCAGCAAGCCGGTCTTGCCGGAGGCCATTCCCGCACTATTCGAACGACCATTGTTTCAGCCCTGACGACCTGGTGGCGGCACGGCGGTGGCCGTGCGGCCCGGACCACATGAGAGAGAAGGACGGACGATCATGACGACGCCGACATCGCGCACACAGCCCCTGATCCTGGTTGCCGACGATGATCAGGGCATCCGCACCCTCACGCGCGCGGCGATGGAACAAGCCGGGTGCCTCGTGGAAGAGGCGGTCGACGGACAACAGGCGCTCGAACTCTTCACACGCCTCGCCCCGGATCTCGTGCTGCTCGATGTGCGCATGCCCCGTATGGACGGTTTCGAGGCCTGTCACGCCATCCGTCACCTGCCGGGCGGCCGCCACACGCCGGTGCTGATCATGACGGGCCTGGACGACGCCGAATCGATCGAGCGGGCGTACGATATGGGCGCCACCGACTTTATCGCGAAGCCCTGGCAGGTGCTGGTCCTGACTAATCGCATCCGCTACATGCTGCGCGCCGGACGCGTCCTCACCGCGCTTCAAGAGAGTCAGCAGCATCTGGCGCGCGCGCAACGCGTCGCCCGCCTCGGAAGCTGGACCTGGACACTGGCCACCAACCATTTGGCGATGTCGGACGAAGCCTATCGCATGTTCGGCCTGTCGCTCGGGCAATTCGCCAACACCCGCCAGGCCTATCTGTCCATGGTGCACGCACAGGATCTCGACGCGGTGCAGCGCTCCGCCGAGCAGGCGCGCCAGGGCGCCCGTACGTACTCACTCGACTATCGCGTGGTCCGGCCCGACGGAGTCGAACGCATCGTCACGGAGCATGCCGAGGCCGTGACCGACGAAAGCGGTGCCACCGTCATCACCGGAATCGTGCAGGACATCACCGAATTGCGGACCGCCGAGGCGCGCGTCTACGTCACCACCTACTACGATCCCATTACGGAGTTGCCGAACAGACGTCTCTGCCACGACCGGCTGGCCAAGGCCATGGACCTGGCAGCGCACAGGGGACGGGAAGGAGCCGTGCTGCTGCTGAACCTCGACCAGTTTCGCCGCATCAACGACGGCTCGGGCATGTCGCGCGGGGACGATGTGCTGCATGTGATCGGCCAACGGATCCAGCAGACACTCCGGAAGGTGGATGCGCCGCTCAAACTGGCCTCGCAGGACGACGGCGCCATGGTGGCGCGCTGGCTGGGCGACACCTACGCAGTGGTGCTTCCCTACGGCGGCGCGGAACGTGATCCGGCCACCGTCGCCCGGCGCCTGCTCGCGGCGATTCATCGCCCGATCGCCCTGGGCGATGAAGAAGTGACGCTCACGGCAAGCATCGGCATCGCCCGCTTCCCGACAGACGGGGCCACGGTCGACAGCGTGATCGCCCACGCCGACAGCGCCCTGCAGCGCGCAAAGTCCAACGGCAGCAACCGTGTCGAACAATTCGTGCGCGCCATGCATCATGAGGCCACGGATCGGCACCAACTCGAGCAGGACCTTCGGCTGGCGCTCGAGCGCAAAGAGCTGCGCTTGTATTACCAGCCGCAAGTCGACATCAAACGCTGGGCGATTACCGCCGTCGAGGCATTCGTCCGCTGGCAACATCCGACGCGCGGCGTGATTCTGCCGAATCAATTCATGCAGGTCGCCGAGCAGTCGACGCTGGGCATTGCGCTCAGCGAGTGGGTCATCCGCACCGCCTGCGCGCAACAGCGCGCCTGGCGTGCGGAAGGCATCCCGCCGATTCGCATGTCGGTCAATCTGTCGGACTACCATGTGAAGCAACCGTCGCTGGTGGAGATCGTCCACTTGGCCGCGCAGGACATCGGACCGTCGCCGGACTATTTGGAATTGGAAATGACCGAGGGCGCGCTGATGCACGACCCGGCCTATTCGCTGCAGCTCTTGAAGCGCCTCAAGTCGTTAGGCGTGCGGATCGCCGTCGACGATTTCGGGGCCGGGTCATCGTCCCTGCGCGAACTCACGCGGCTGCCGATCGACACCATCAAGATCGCGCCCGAGTTCCTGCATGCCGACGGTGAGCAAGGCGCGGACAGTTGGATGACGGCGGCGGTGATCGGGTTAGGCCACGGACTGCGCTGCCGCGTCGTCGGCAAGCGCGTCGAAACACAGGCCCAATTGGATGCGCTGGCGCGCTTGGGCTGCGACGACATGCAAGGCCACTTGTACGGAGCCGCCGAATCGCCGGCACGGATTGCTCAGCTGCTGCTCAGCAAATCAGCACGTCGGCCGCTGGCCGCTTAGGCACGTTTGCCGCGCAACATGTTCGCGCGCCCACGGCGTGCGAGCATGGTCTGCTGCGTAGCGGTCTGAGCGGCAGCTGGACAGCACAGCGGTTCTTGTAAATCCCTCTCGGACTCAGTAGGCTGTCGCCCACCGTGCGCTCCACCATCTAATTTCATGGCCACCTACGCAATTGGCGACGTGCAGGGCTGCGCGACCGCCCTCCACCAACTGCTCGCTCGCATCCCGTTTGATGCCCCCCGCGATCGCCTCTGGTTTGTGGGCGATCTCGTCAATCGCGGGCCGGACTCGGCCGACGTCCTTCGCACGATCCGCGCACTCGGCGATCGTGCCGTGACGGTGTTGGGCAACCACGACCTGTATCTGCTGGCCGTCGCCGAAGGCATCATGCCGCTGCGCCCGAAAGACACGCTGCAGTCGGTGTTGGACGCACACGACCGCGAGGAGCTGCTAGCGTGGGTGCGGCGTCAGCCGCTGCTCTACCGGCAGGGAGCGCATGTGCTTGTGCATGCCGGGCTCTTGCCGAACTGGACGGTGGAGCAAGCCGTTGGCTACGCCCGGGAAGTGGAAACCGCGCTTCGAGGCCCTGCCTACCTCGACACGCTGCGCGCGCTCTTTTTACAGGAGCGTGGCGACTGGACCGCGGAGTTGAGCGGCCCGATTCGGCTCAAGGCCATCACGGATGTCCTGACGCGTATCAGGACCTGCACGCCGGACGGACGCATCGATCATAAGTTCAAGGGCGAGCCGAAGGATGCGGCGACCGGCTATCGCCCCTGGTTCGACCATCCGAATCGCCGACATGGGGAAGCAACGGTTGTGTTCGGCCATTGGTCGGCACTAGGACTGCACCTTGCGCCGCGTCTGGTTGGGTTGGACAGCGGCTGCGTCTGGGGCCGAACGTTGACAGCCGTCCGTTTGGAGGATCGAGAAATCTTCGACGTGGCCTGCGATTCCTGCCGAAAGCACTGACGGGGAAGAACCCTGAGGAAACGAACCGACGCTGCGCTGTTCGCCGGGCGCCTGCACAAGGGACAATGGTTCCTGTGCACAACCGCCACCAAGAGCAACCCACGATCAGCTATCAGGCAGCTGCTTGTTCAACCACCAACTCGCCAGACATGACGCAGCCCCATTACGGCGCTGCTTTTAACAACTCCCGACCCCATTACTGGGGAGGGCGCGCTACTTGTAGCTCTGCGCGTCGGAGGGGAAGACACCCTGCTCGACGTCGGACTTGAAGCGGCGGAGGGCGTCGAGGGCATCCGCCTTCATATGCGCATAGGGCTTCACGAACTTCGGCACAAAGTCGTCGAACATGCCGAGCAGGTCGTAGAGCACGAGCACTTGTCCGTCACAGTGCGGCCCGGCACCGATGCCGATGGTTGGGATGCTGAGCGCTGCCGTAATGCGCTTGGCCAACTCCGACGGCATCGCCTCGAGCACCACGGCAAAGGCCCCCGCGGCTTCCACCGCTCGGGCATCTTCCAAAATGGCGGCCGCCCGCTCCTCGGATCGCCCTTGCACCTTGTAGCCGCCGTACTGGTTGACCGACTGCGGCGTCATACCGACATGCCCCATGACCGGAATCCCGAAGCGCGCAAGGGCCTGGATTCGATCCGCCACCACCGCCCCGCCTTCCAACTTCACGGCGGCCGCCCCAGCTTGAATCAATCGACCGGCATGGCGCACCGCATCTTCCACGCTGGCCTGGTAGCTCATGAACGGCAGGTCAGCAATCACACAGGCCTTCTGCGCGGCGCCGGCGACCAGCCCCGTGTGATAGGCCATCGCGTCCATCGTCACGCCGAGCGTATCGCGCTTCCCCTGCACGACGACGCCCAGCGAGTCACCGACAAGAATGGCTTCGATGCCGGCCTGCTCCACGATGCGCGTGAACAGGGCGTCGTAGGCCGTCACGACAAGCAGCTTTCTGCCCTCGCGCTTCGCCCGCACAAAATCTGGAACGGTCATGGAATTAGCCTAGTTCGGCCTTGGAAATGATCTGCGGCAACCGGTCGACGGCCTTCACGGCCATGACATGCACGCCGTCGCAATGCGCGCGCACCGCGCGAATGGTGCGCACGGCGATGTCGACCCCGACCTCCGCCGCGTGCTTGTCGCCGGCGGCTTTCAGTTCGTCGATCATGGACTGCGGCACTGAGACGCCGGGGATATTGGCGTTCATGAATTCCGCCATCTTGGCGTTCTTCAACAGCAGAATGCCCGCCAACACCTTCACCTTGAACGGGCGCACCGCCTGCATGAAGGAGGCGAACTGATCGGGATTGTAGATCGCCTGCGTTTGAAAAAACTGGGCGCCGGCTTTGACCTTGGTTTCGAACTTGGCGAGCATCGGCCCCAGGGGATCGGCCTCCGGCGTCACCGCCCCGCCGGATAGGAACTGCGTGGGGCCATCCAGCTTATTCCCCGCCCAATCGCGCCCGGCGTTCAGGCCCTGCACGACCTGCATGATCTGCACGGAATCGAGATCGTAGACAGGCTTCGCGTCCTTATGGTCACCGACCGTCGGATAGTCGCCGGTGAGGCAGAGTATGTTGCGGATGCCGAGCAAGTGGCCGCCCAACAGATCGGCCTGGATGCCGATGCGGTTACGGTCACGACAGGTCATCTGCATGACGGGGTCGTGTCCCATCTCATACAACAGCCGACACAAGGAGAGGGAACTGGCGCGCATGACGGCCGCCGTGCAATCCGTGACGTTCACGCCGTGCACACGCCCGAGCAGCCCCTTGGCGCTCTCCAGCAAACCCCCGACATTCGTGCCCTTCGGCGGATTGTATTCCACCGTCACGGCAAACTCGCCCTGCTGCAACACATCGTTTAGGCGGCGCGGTTCACGACTCATGGCGATCTCGATTCCTTAGCGAAGGCCTGCGGCCCGTTGCGCAGACTCCAATGTGTTGTCGAGCAACATGGCGATCGTCATGGGTCCGACGCCGCCCGGCACCGGGCTGATCCACCCGGCCTTGCGCGCAACCGGCTCATAGTCCACGTCACCGGCCAATTTGCCGTCCGGCAGACGATTCGTCCCCACGTCGATGACCATTGCGCCCTCGCGCACCATGTCGGCGGTCACGAATTTCGCGCGGCCGATCGCGACCACGAGGATATCCGCCTCCCGACAGACCGCGGGTAAATCTTTGGTCTTGGAATGGCACACCGTGACCGTCGCATTCCGTTGCAGCAACATCAACGCCGCCGGCTTCCCGACGATGTTGCTGCGGCCGAGGACGACGGCGCGCTTGCCCTCGACGGACTGCCCCGTCGACTCGATCATCTTGATTACACCCTTCGGGGTGCAGGCCTCGAACACGGGGCTGCCTTCCACGAGACGCCCGAAGTTATACGGATGAAAGCCGTCGGCGTCCTTCAACGGCGAGACCGCCTCCAGAATCACTTTGCTCTCGATGTGTTTCGGCAAGGGCAACTGCACCAGGATCCCATGAATCTTCGGGTCCGCGTTCATGCGGCCGATGAGCGCCAGCAGGTCCGCCTGCGTCGTGGCGGCAGGCAACTTGTGTTCGTCGACATAGATCCCGGCAGCCTCGCAGGCCTTCTGCTTGTTGCGCACGTAGATGTGCGAGGCGGGATCGTCGCCGACCAAAATCGCCGCCAAGCCAGGCTTGATGCCCTTCTTCGCCAACAGGTCCGCACAGTCCTTGGTGATCCGGTCGCGAATCTGCTGCGCCAACGCCTTGCCATCGATAATCTGAGCGGCCACGGGAGTCCTCCGAAAATGTCGGTGCCTGGTTGTGTGCGGTGGTTCAACGCACAGGGTACGGCGTGCGCACCGCGCACACCGCAGGTAGAATTGGGGAGGGACGATAGCAGGGCTTTCGAAACCAAGTCAACGATTTCGGCGACGTCTTGGTACCGCCCGTCACGCCGGGCGCTTCCTTGACAGTCTCTTTTCGCGTCCGATACCATGCCGCACCTATCGCACGCCCCGTCGCATGATTGTCCACCATCGCCACCAGCTCACTCCCGAACAGCCTCTGCGTGTGCCGCGTCGGTCGCCGCTTGCGCGTCTCGGCCCAACGGTCGCAGCCGCCGTGCTCGTCGGCCTGACCGTCGGCATCCACCAGGCCCAGGCCTTACAGGTGTTGGAGCTGCTCGAGCCCTATAGTTTTGTGGTCGATAGCGCCAGCAGGGAGTACTTCATCTCCAGCGTCAACGGCGACGAGGCCGCGCGCGACAACAACGGCTTCATCACCAAGCTGAACGAATCGGGCGCCGTCGTGAAGCTCAAGTTCATCGCCGGTGGAATGGACGGCCAGACGCTCCACGCGCCGAAGGGCTTGGCGATTCACGAGCACACGCTCTATGTGGCCGACCTGGATCAAGTCAAAGGCTACGACAAGGCCACCGGCAAGCTGCTGGTGACCATTCCGCTCGGCTCCGGCGCCACGCCGCAAGCGGGCCCGCCGAGCCAGCTCATGGATATTGCGTACGACGGGAAGACGTTCCTCTACGTCACGGATCGCACGCGGAACACCATTTACCGGATCGACATCGACAAGAATCACCAGGTCTCGGTCCTCGTGCAACATCCGGATCTCAGCGGCCCCTCCGGCATCGCGCTCCATCCGAAGGGCGACCATCTCGTCGTCGTCAGTTGGGATAAGGGGAAGATTCTGGATGTGCGCCTTGACGGCACCTTTACCGAGCTCGTGTCGAACGGCTGGTTCACCTCCCGCTTCAGCAACCTGTCCGGCGTGGATTTCGACCAGTGGGGCAGCATGTATATTTCCGACTTCACGCGCGGAAAGATTTGGCGCATGCGGCCGGACCAAAAGTTCCAAGTGATCGCCGAATACCTCCCCAGCCCGGCGGATATCGCGATCGATCGGTCCAGCCACGTCATCCTCGTGCCCTACCACTACGGCAACGCAGCTGAAATCAACGGTCTTGAATCCCCGACGAAAAGCGGCCCACAAAAACGGTCGCTGGCGGACTATGGATTCGGTCCGCCGACAAAAGACGCACCGCCCAGCACACCACAGGCCCCCAAATGAGCACCTGTCTCCATTGTCATCAGCGAAAAGGGAAACGCCCCTGCCCGGCACTCGGCGGGAATATTTGCGCGCTCTGCTGCGGCGAACACCGCATGGTACGCATCACCTGTCCGCCGGACTGTCAGTATCTTTCCAGCGGCGGCGATTACCAACAAAAGCGGTTGGGCGAGCAGTTGGCCCCGTTGCGCCGCGACTTCTATCGGCAGATCGCGGAACTCGGCGGCGATCAAGCCGGGGCCGTCTTCAATCTGGTGGAGGTCGTCTCGTTCGGCTATTTCCAAGGGCGTCGCGACGGGCAGGATGCGGAGGTCATTGCCGGCATCCAAGCCTTACGCCGCAGCCTGAGTCCGTTGCACGTGCCGACGGGCCCACTGGCGGTGTTTGCCGAACACTTGATGAAAGAGTACGAGACCTACAAGAAGCAGCAGCCGAAGGAGTTGGTGGAATTGCAGGCGACGCCCGAGGTGCTGGAACGCGCCATCGCGTTCATCAAGGACTTTTCAGGCGACGGGTTTCAATCGCAGCGCTATGTGAACGCCCTCATCGGCTACGTGCGCATGGCCTACCCGGAGGTGGCCGCGCATCTCACGAAACAGGGCGACCGGACGAGTATTTTCATCCCCGGGCAGATGATGCCCAAACCGGAGCCGGAACCGGCCCATGGGCATGGTCATACCCACGGGCCCGGCTGCCAACACCATCACTAGCGGCGCGCGGCCTGCGCGCCGCCCAAGACCGTCCGCTACTCGACGATCGTGACCGTCATCTCGATGCGTTCGTTCGGTAAGTCCGAACGATTGCGCGGAGCGTTCACGATCTTATCGGCCACTCCCATCCCCTTGGTGACCTCGCCGAACACCGTGTACTGCCGATCCAAGAAGCGCGAATCTTCCACAACGATAAAAAACTGCGATCCGGCCGTATCGACGTTGCCGCCCTGCCGCGCGGCGGACAGGATACCGCGCTTATGCGGCGTGTCGTTGAACTCCGCCTTGACCGTGTAGCCGGGACCGCCCATCCCGTAGGTTTCTTTTTTCCCCGGATCCTTCGTGTTCGGATCGCCGCCCTGGATCATAAAGCCGGGAATGACGCGATGAAAAATCGTCCCGTTATAGAAGCCGGACTTGGCCAGCTTCACGAAATTCTCCACATGCTTGGGCGCGAGTTCCGGAAACAGCTTCAGCTCGATATCGCCGAGCTTGGTCTTGATGATCGCGCGCGGCCCGCCCTTGCTGTCCTCCGCCGACGCCGAAACGGCACCACCGGCGACCACCGACAGCAGGAGCATCCCCGCCAAAGCCAGCGCCCCAATGCTGCGACCGGTCGTTGTCTGTTCACCCATGCCTGCGCCGAAAGCCTTCATACGTATCCTCCTCGGGCTGCGTGATGATCGTGCACTGATGCCGGCCGCATCATAACACAGGAATTTTGGCTCCCAGGGAACCCGTCATCCTGATACCTCGGGGGATCCGGCCCCCGGCTCGTCGGCCCGCTCCAAAGCTTCGCGCGCGGCCGCCTGCTCTGCGGTTTTTTTGGTGTGGCCGCATCCGGTGCCCCACACGGTCCCGCGCACGAGCACTTCGACTTCGAATTCTTTGCGGTGGTCGGGGCCGCGCTCGCCGGTGGTGCGATAGACCGGCAACGTGTCGTAGCTGCGTTGGCACTGCTCCTGTAACCGCGTCTTATAGTCCGTCTCGTCCAAGGCGTCGCCTTGACGTTCCAACGCGATCAGCTCGCGTTCCAGCACCCGCAACACAAACGCGCGCCCCGCCTCCATGCCGCCGTCGCTGTAGATCGCGGCCGTCACGGCCTCCAGGCCGTCGGCCAGCAGCGACGGCTTTTCGCGCCCCTGCGTCAACTCTTCACCGCGGCCCAATCGCAGAAATCGTCCGAGCCCAAGTCGCCGCGCGCCCTCGGCCAAGCAGGGTTCGCTGACCAGCCGCGCTTTGATTTTGGAGAGCTGCCCTTCCGTCAGCGTCGGAAATCGTTCGACCAGATAGTCAGTAACAACGAGAGACACCACCGCATCGCCAAGAAATTCCAGGCGCTCGTTATGGGCGCCGTCGGCCGACGTGCGTTCGTTCAGAAAGGACTTGTGTGTGAGCGCCTGTGCAAGCAGCGCAGGCCTGCGGAACGTATAGCCGAGAACGGCTTCGATGCCGTCCTGGTCCAGAGCGCGTTCCATCATGAATCCAGTGAAGATCGGGGATCGCACACAGCGCGGCGTGACACCGGCAGCTTAGGCATCGAACCGGCGATACAACACACAGGCATTGACGCCGCCGAACCCGAACGAATTCGAGAGCCCTACCGTGATGCGGGCCTGACGCGCCGTCCCCGGCACATAGTCCAGGTCGCAGGCCGGATCGGGCTGCTCTAGGTTGATCGTCGGCGGAATGATGCCCCGATGGATGGCGAGAATCGTAAAGACCCCTTCGATCCCGCCTGCCGCGCCGAGCAGGTGCCCGGTCATCGACTTCGGTGAACTCACCGGGATGCGATAGGCCAACTCGCCGAAGACTTGTTTGATCGCCCGCGTTTCGATGGCGTCGGCCATTGTGGACGTCGCATGGGCTTTGATGTAGCCCACATCGGTTTTTGCGATGCCCGCGTCTTTGATCGCGGCTTCCATGCACCGCACCGCGCCCTCACCGTCTTCCGGCGGGGCGGTAATGTGGAAGGCATCGCTGTTCATCGCGTAGCCGACCACTTCGCAATAGATCCGCGCCCCGCGGCGGCGGGCCGTTTCCAATTCTTCCAACACCACCACACCCGAGCCCTCACCAAGCACGAACCCGTCGCGGTCCTTGTCGAACGGACGGCAGGCCCGCGTGGGATCGTCATTCCGTGTAGAGAGTGCGCGCGAGGCCGCAAAGCCCGCGACCCCCAAGGGCGTAATCGCGGCTTCCGCTCCGCCGGCCACCATGACATCCGCTTCCCCGCGCTGGATGAGCCGAAACGCATCGCCGATGCAGTTGTTCCCCGTCGCACAGGCCGTGACGGCGCAGGAATTGGGCCCGCGCGCGCCGATGCGAATGGCAATCTGGCCGGAGGCCAAATTGATGATGGTCATCGGGATGAAAAAGGGCGAGACCTTCCCCGGCCCCTTTTCCTGCAGCACCTTGCCGTAATGCTCGATGGAGCCGAGGCCGCCGATGCCGGAGCCGACATAGACGCCGACCCGCTCTGCCATCTCCGGCGTCACCTTCAACCCCGCATCGTCCACCGCCATTTGGCTGGCGCCGACGGCGAAGTGGATGAAGGCATCCATCTTCTTGATTTCTTTTTTCTCGATGTACTGCGCAGGGTCGAAATCCTTGACCTCGCCGGCGATCTGCACCGGAAAATCCGTCACGTCGAAGCGCGTGATGCGGCCGATCCCGGAAGTCCCGGCGCAGAGCGCCGCCCAGGTCTTCTCCACACCCGTGCCCAGCGGGGTGACACAGCCCAATCCTGTCACGACAACTCGACGTTTCGACACAGCCACCGCTCCTTCTCCGACGGCAAACGACGTCTAGGCCTTGTCCTTGATGTAGTCCAACGCCTTCCCAACCGTGAGAATCTTTTCGGCGTCCTCGTCCGGAATTTCGATTTCGAATTCCTCTTCCAAGGCCATCACCAGCTCAACGGTGTCGAGCGAGTCGGCGCCGAGATCCTCGACAAACGAGGCCTCGGGCGTCACTTCGTCTTCCTCGACGCCCAGCTGCTCGGCGATAATTTTCTTCACCCGCTCCTCGACCGACCCTGTCTTCTTCGCATCTTCAGCCATGATCACTCCTCCTGTTCCTGCACCCATAATCAATCGATATGCCGCTCGCGTCGTGCTCAGTCCCCGACCGGCGGTCCCGCCTGTGCAAGCAGCCTGCAGGCGTCGCTACACCATTAACATACCGCCGTTCACATGGAGCACCTGCCCCGTGATATAGCTCGCCTCGTCGGACGACAGGAAGCGCACCGCCTCCGCCACATCCGACGGCTGCCCCAACCGCCCCAGTGGAATCTGTTTATACAACGCGTCCTTGACCTCCTGCGAGAGGCCCTGCGTCATCGCCGTATCGATAAAGCCCGGCGCCACCGCATTGACCGTGACGCTGCGGCTGGCGTATTCGCGCGCCACCGTCTTGGTGAAGCCGATCACCGCGCCTTTGGAGGCCGCGTAGTTGGCTTGCCCGGCGTTGCCCATGACGCCCACGATCGACGCAATATTCACGATGCGGCCGTACCGCTGCTTGGTCATCGGCTGCAACACCGCCTTCGTGCAGTTGAACGTCCCGGTGAGATTGACCTGCAGCACGAGGTTCCAATCCTCTTCGCGCATCCGCAGCAACAGCCCGTCGCGCGTGATGCCCGCATTATTCACCAGAATGTCGACCTTCCCCAACTCCTTGACCACCTGCTCGACCATGGCCTTGGCTTCACCGCCGTCCGCCACGTTCACCTTCACCGCAATGGCGCGGCGACCCAGCTGCTGCACCGCCGCGACCGCATCCTGCGCGCGCGAAGGATCCAGGTCGGCAATGGCCACATCCGCACCGTGCTTGGCTAACATTTCGGCAATGGCGCGGCCGATGCCCTGCGCACCGCCGGTTACGATCGCCACCCGTCCATTCAATGACGACATCCGTCTCTCGCTCCTCTTGTCTCGCAACGCTCCGACACACTACGTATCAACGACAAAACAGGCACGGGCACGAGCCGCGTCTAGGCCGACGCGGAGGCGGCGGGCCCCAAGGCCGCCCGCACCGCATCCAGGGTGGCCGGATCATGCACGTTGTAGGTCGCCGCATCCGGCGCAATGCGCTTCACCAGCCCCGTCAACACCGTACCCGGCCCCACTTCAACAAACGTCGTCACGCCGAGGCCCGCCATCGTCTTGATCGAGTCTTCCCATAAAACGGACGACGGCAATTGCCGCACGAGCGACGGTTGCATGTCCGCGGCCGTGCGCAGCGCCTTCGCCTCCGCATTATTCACCAGCGGACATCTCGGCTCATGCCATCGCGCGGCAGCCAGATCTTTCGCCAGGCGATCGGCGGCCGGCTGCATCAACGGCGTATGGACCGGCACACTGACCGGCAAGGGAATCGCTTTCCGCGCGCCCGCCGCCTTGGCCAATTCAATCGCCCGCTCCACAGCGGCCTTCACTCCGGCGATGACCACTTGCCCCGGGCAATTGAAATTCGCCGCCGCGACCACACCAACGGACGAGGCGTCCCGACAGACTGTGCGAACCGCATCGGGCGCAAGGCCCAACAGCGCCGCCACAAGACCGGTCCCCGGCGGCACCGCCTCGGCCATATAGCGACCGCGCTTCTGCACCAAAGCCACCGCATCCGAAAAACTCAACACACCTGCCGCAACCAACGCACTATATTCGCCCAAACTGTGGCCCGCTACCGCGAGGGGCGCCCATCGGTCTCCACCCAACACGCGATAGGCGGCAATGCTCGCGGTCAACAGCGCCGGCTGCGTAAACTCGGTCGCATTCAATCGCTCGGCCGGGCCCTCGAAACAGAGCGCGGCCATATCGTATCCGACAATTGCGGAGGCCTCGTCGTAGGTCTGCTTGGCGAGCGGTGAGGCGTCGTAAAACGCGCGGCCCATGCCGACAGACTGCGACCCCTGCCCTGGAAAAATCAGACCGATCCCAGCCGTCATGGGGCGTAAGATATGGGGGAAAGCTGAACGGTTGTCAACGGGAAACTCCAGGCGCTCTTTGCCCACACAGAGGCCCGCACATGGCGCGACACGTTTACCATCGAATCAACGCCGAAGCCCACGTCAGTCCTGCGCCGAAGGCACCCAACATCACCAACTGACCGGGACGAATGCGGCCCGCACGCACCGCTTCGTCGAGCGCAATCGGGATCGACGCCGCCGACGTGTTGCCGTACTGATCCATATTCAAAAACAGCTTCTGCTCCGGCAACCCTAGTCGCTCCGCCACCGCGCGAATGATGCGAATGTTCGCCTGGTGCGGCACGTACAGATCGAGATCCGCCACCGTGTAGCCCTGAGCGGCCAAGGTCTCGCGGGCCATCTCTTCCAGCGTGCGCACCGCCACCTTGAACGTTTCATTGCCGCGCATCTTGATGAACTGCGCGCGCTCCTGAATCACCTGCTCGCTCGGCGGCCTCCGCGACCCGCCGCCGGGCACATGGATGTAGTCCCACATCGCCCCGTCGGACCCGAGCTGCGTCGAGAGGACGCCGCCTCCCTCGTCGCGCCGACTCACGACCGCTGCACCTGCCCCGTCGCCGAAGAGGATGCAGGTGTTGCGATCCGTCCAATCGAGAATGGAGGACATGACTTCCGAGCCGACCACTAGGACATGGCGCGCACCGGTCCGCACATAGGCCGTGGCGACGCTCAAGGCATAGACAAATCCGCAGCAGGCGGCGGCCACGTCACAGGCGGCGGCTTGCACCGCGCCAAGCCGATGCTGCAGCAGACAGGCCGTGGCCGGAAGCGGCTGATCGCCGGTACAGGTCGCGACCAGCACATAATCCAAGTCGGCGGCGGTGATACCCGCGGCGGTGAGCGCGCGCTCGGCGGCTTTCACAGCCAGATCGGAACAGGCTTCGCCCTCCGCGGCCACGTGACGCTGACGGATGCCTGTGCGTTCGGTGATCCACTGGTCGGACGTGGCGACCATCTGTTCCAGGTGCGCGTTGGTCACCACGCGCGCCGGCACGTAGGATCCGGTGCCGGTGATGTAGGCGTTCATGCGCGGGCGTCCTGCGTCGGAACGGGCGGGTGTCGGACGAGACTTTCTTCGATATCCTGCCGGATCAATTCGTTGAGGCGGCTTTCGGCCAGGGCCTTGGCGCTGCGCACCGCGTTTTTGATGGCCTTGGCGGAGGACCGCCCGTGGCAGATCATACAGATGCCGTTCACGCCCAGAAGCGGCGCGCCCCCGAATTCGGCATAGTCGATCTTGCGCTTCAAATTCAACAGGGGCTTGGCGATGAGCGGATAGGCAAGGCGCCCCCAGAACGACCCGCTGATTTCTTTGAGGAGCAACTTCTTGATCGTGTCGGCCACGCCCTCGGAAATTTTGAGCGCGACGTTGCCGATGAACCCGTCGCAGACCACGACATCCGCCTCGCCGCTGTAGACCTCGCGCCCTTCGACGTTGCCGATGAAGTTGATCGGGCTGGCCTTCAGGAGCTTGAAGGCTTCCTTCGTGACTTCGTTGCCTTTGGTGTCTTCCTCGCCGATGCTCAGCAGGCCGACGCGCGGGTTGGGCTTGTTCAGGAGATGCTTGGCGTACTCGTTCCCCATCAAGCCGAACTGCTCAAGGTGCTGCGCAGAACAGTCGACATTGGCGCCAACATCCAGCATGACCGCATAGCCGGTCAACGTGGGCAGCGCAGTGGCGATGGCGGGCCGCGCGACGCCCTTCGTCAGCTCCAGCACAAAAAACGCGGCGACCATGCTGGCGCCGGTATTGCCCGCGCTGATGACGGCCTGCGCCTCCCCCGACTTCACCAGTTCGGTGGCGATCCACACGGAGGAGTCGCGCTTTTTCCGCGCCACTTGGGCCGGAGACTCGTGCATCTCCACGACCTGCGGCGCATGGCGCACGGAGAGGCGCGGATCGGTCACGTTGAGCCGCTGCAAGTGCTCGCGCACCTGTCGCTCGTCGCCGACCAACACGATCTCGACATCGGATTCGGCCGCCGCTTGCACGGCACCGTCGACGATGGGGCCCGGGCCGTGGTCCCCACCCATCGCATCAAGGGCAATCTTCATGCGGGATAACGATCAACGAGGGAAAGAATACGAACACACCGCGTGCGCATCCTGAACGGATACGTAACCGGCATGGAAAGACATGCGCACGATTTCATCGGGTCTTCTACCTGGCCACCCCGGACGTGCACGCCGACAGACCGTCACACCCCCAGGGTCGCGACGGACGCGGAGCAACCCTAGGCTTCTTCCACCTGAATGACGGCCTTACCCTTATAGGTCCCGCAATTCATGCAGACACGATGCGGCAACTTGAGTTCGTGACACTGCGGGCACAGCGAAAAGCCCGGCGGCACGATGCGCAACTTGGCGGTGCGGCGCTTATCGCGGCGCGCCCGTGAATGTTTATGTTTTGGATTTGGCATGGTATCGGTCCTACTCTCTCCGCTAAAAATGCTTAGGTCCGTGGGGGACCCTGTTGTTGTTGCGCTGCGCGGATCCGCTGCCCCAACGTACCCTCATCCCGCGCCTGACAGGTACAGAGATTCTGGTTGCGATCCTGCCCGCAGACAGGACAGAGGCCCAGACAGTCCTCATGACACAAGGGCTGCATCGGCTCGGCCAAGATAATCTGCTCGCGCAGCATCGGGACCAAATCGACCTGTTCGCCCACAAACTCGTAGACGTCCGACTCGTCGCGCTCTTCCGGCTCGGGCGCCGCCGGCTGCTTGCCCGGCTTCGTCCGCGGCGGTGACGCCGGCTTCACCGGCTTCTTCGCAAACTCGCCGCTGAAGGACACGAGCAGCGGTTCGTTGAACGACTGCAAACAGCGGACACATTGCCGGATGACGGTCCCGTCGATCAACCCGGTCACCAGGACGCAAGCGTCCTCTCGGTTCAAGGTCGCACTGACATGGATCGACCCCTCGACACGCGCGTCGGTCGCGGCCAGATCGAGGTCGGCCGCCGTCACGTCCCGCTCAACTTCCAAACCACCCGGCAGAATCTCGGCTAGGTTGTAGGTCATTGCGCTGTGCGCTGCCGACATCGCCATACCCCGTCGTTCGGAGACCGACAGCACCCGCTAGCGCTCCTCGGCAAACGAGACGAGCGCGATATGCCGCGCGCGCTTCACCGCCATGGTCAATTCGCGCTGGTGCCCCAAACAATTGCCCGACATCCGACGCGGAATGATCCGGCCGCGCTCGGTCAAGAAGCCCTTGATCAGGCCGACATCCTTAAAGTCGATCGGCAACTTGTCGACACAGAATCGGCAGGCCTTGCGGCGCTGCATCCGCCCTCCGCCCCCACTGCCTCGTTCCATCATACCCACGCGATCCTCCCTTACAATCCTGCGCCGAGGTGCTCAGCGCGCTCAGGCTTGCTCTTCATATTCGTACGGGGCCGGCACATCGTCGCCGCCGCTCCCCCCGCCGGCATAGGCCTCACCGCCGCCATCCTGCCGCTTCGGCATAAACGTGACGGTCTGCGCCACCACTTCATGCTTGCTGCGCTTTTGCCCGTCGTCGGTTTCCCAACGCCGTTGCTGCAAGCGGCCTTCGACGATGACGCCGTTTCCCTTGCTCAGATATTGCCCGCAGTGTTCGGCTTGCTTCCCGAACACGACGATATCGATGTAGCAGACCTCTTCCTTCATCTCCTCGCCCTGGCGATAGCGCCGATTCACCGCCAACGCAAAGCTCGCCACCGGCGTGCCGCTTGGGGTGTACCGCAATTCGGGATTGCGGGTGAGGTTCCCCATGAGGATGACTTTGTTAAACCCGTTCACCCTTAATACCTATCGCTCGCGTGCTCAGGGGTGCTGGTGACAGGCGGCGCTTCGACCGGTTCCTTGTCCAACCGAACGCTCAAAAACTTGACGATCGAATCTTCCAGGCGATACGCGCGCTCGAGCTCGGCGATGACCGGGCCCGGGCCCTTGAAATAGAAGTAAGCGTAGGTGCCCTTGCGCTCGCGCTTCACTTCGTAGGCCAGCTTGCGGCGGCCCCAGTTTTCGGCCTTCATGAAATTGGCGCCCGCCTTCTCGGCCACGCCCTTCATCTTCTCGATGAGCGTGCCCGTGTCCTCATCGGACAAAGACGGACGAATAATGAACAGGGACTCGTAGAGTTCCATGCAGCGATCCTCCTGGACAAAGGCCCCAACGTGCGTTGGAGCGAGGGATATGGGCCTCGTGTGAGGCGAACAAACGCGTGGACCGTACCATAGCGTTGAGAAATGTGTCAACGAATGGCGCGGCCTGCGGCGCCTCGTGCCGCGCAGTCACAGCGCGCGTACCACGCAGCGACTCATTCACAAATTGGCATAGACCGCAAAAGGATTTTCTTCAAGCCAGATGTTATGTGAGCTGGCTGTCGAGTTTTAGTAGCCTCCCTCCACCAGGACAATTGCTCTGACCGTTCGCGCACCTCGGATTGACACACTTCCCTACGACGGATGTTATTCCTATGCCTTTGATGGAAAGACTACTAAGGCATCAGCAAGTGTCTGTGAATAGCTGGGACTGAAACCTAATGCTGAAGACTTCCTCTATGACCTTGAACGCCTCGATCTACGTTTTTCTATAGTTGGAATATCCTCCATATCGGAGTCAGATCAAACCTTTGAGGACTCCAGCCCTGCCAGGAAGAATGCTTGCTTATGGATTACTGAGATTAAAGAACGGGGGCATTTGTATGGTCATGGTTCCTTCTTAACAAACGGTTCAGCGTAAAATTTTCTGAGGGAAAAGTCTTCCTGCTCCGTTCTATCAACAGGAACTGAGTCAGGAAGACTTTTTTGTTGAGGAATTACTCATGAACAGCAATGCAAAACTGTGGATTAAGACTGTGAGGGAAGCAGAACCAAAGTACAGCCGTGGACCTCCTGGGTACTTAAAGACAGTTGACCAACACAGAGCATTCCTAGGGCACTCTCCACTTGGAATTGCTTGTGACCTTGCAAGAGATGCAGGAGTTAAATTTGAAGAAACCCTTACCGACGAACAAGGATTCGAAGAGGGCTTCAAGCGAAGGTCTCCACGCAAATGGAGGGGCATTTCCATTCCCTAGCAGGCACGAATAAGAGCGCCCCCGACGAAGGAGATGGTTGGCAATCTAGTTCATGAGCGTGCCCTCGTGAACTAATTGGTTTTATAGAAAGACTATTCATGAATATCTCATCCCATTGTTTATAAACACATTTATTTCCTCTAACCTCGGTGACAATAAATATTTGTTTCTAGATATACAGGGCTGCTTTGTTCGAAAATTGAAATGCAGACCCCAGAAAAAGGAGCTGATACATGGCCATGATCGCCGAACTGATTGTGTTGCTTCCACGCATCCCCAGCGAACACCTTATTGCGCTTGTGGCCCTTGCTGCGCTCGCCGTGGCAGCGTGGGCGATCCACGCGGTTACCTCGATTGCGTCCGACAGGAGCCGAAATGACCAGCATTCCTAAGTGGGTAAAGCTGCCAACCTTCTGGATAGAGGACAACCAGCTGCACCGCTTCCGGTGGGAGCGCGGGGTCGGCTCGGCCAACATCGCCGCATTGATGACTCTCACCATCATCGCTCACCGCATGCGCCCGGCGGATGGAGTATCTGAAATTACCTATGATGAGCTATCAGAAATCTCGCTTCTCAGTCGAGCAAAAGTCTCTGATGGCCTTTCGATTCTTGAAAAGCATCGCCTGATTGAGCGAAAACCGGAAGGCCGAAGCAGTTACAAGATATCGGGCTACACTCCGGACAAGGGCTGGGCAAAATTTCCGGCAAGGGGGCTCTACAAGAACGGCGTCATCACAGCTTTCAAAGATTTCCGGCTTAGGCAACCGGCGGAGCTTGATGCGCTCAAGCTCTACTTCCTCCTCGTCAGCCGCCGATCACGCGACACCAACACGGCTAAGATTAGTTACGAGAAGATACAGGACATGACAGGCATTGCGAGCTCGCACATTAGACGCGGACTTACAATTCTGGGTGTGAACGGCCTCGTGCATGTGGAGCACATGCCCAGCGACCACCGCTTCTACAATGCCTATCGCATACCCCACATCGAACCCTATCGCCACTTGGGCACAACTCTACGAGGCATGGACCGCACAGAGACTGAGTCCAGCTTGACGTGAACCTCCACAACTCGCACCAAGAATCGAAGGCAGATCGCCGACGCGGCGATTGGCTCGAGATATGCACCTTCAGCACCTCATAGGAGGTGATAGAAGGCGAGTTGGCGTACCTCAATCACCTTTTGTGCAAAGGGTGGAAACGCGCAGTCGTAGTGGGCACCCAGCGTTCCGACGATGCACTAGCAGGAATCTCACGTGGGGAAGGGAAAGTGGCGCGCCCGACAGGACTTGAACCTGTAGCCTTCTGATCCGTAGTCAGATGCTCTATCCATTGAGCTACGGGCGCACACTAGAATGAAACCGTGCCGGCAGGGGTCGACCATGCGAGCAGCCGAAAACTTATACAGGGCCGCATGTGACGGGTCAAGAGCGGGATTGAGGAATCGTGCGTGCCGGATCGCGACCGTAGCGCACGACTTGATCGCAGAATCGGCGTTTCGTATGGTGACAGAGCTCACAGATGTCCAAACCGCAGCGGTCGGCGCGGAAGAGATCCGCGCAGTCATTATTGAGCACGCGCAACCGCTCCCACAGAGTCCGCGTGCAGCGAAAGGACGCCCATGCCACAGCCAACAGCTGAACAAGTAATCGAGACGCAACGGCAGGATTGGAACCGCGTCGCCGGCGGATGGGAAAAATGGGACGCGTTCTTCGACCAGCAGATGACCTGCTTGAACCATCGCCTGGCAGGCGATGCGCGCCTTCGCACGGGTATGCGTGTACTCGATCTGGGCTCCGGCACCGGCTATCCCGCGTTGCTGGCGGCGCAGATCATCGGGGCGCAGGGCTCGCTCGTCGGAATCGATCTTGCGGAGCAGATGCTCGACGTCGCACGCCGCAAGGCGGCCCGCCTGCAGCTCGGCAATGTCCGCTTTCAAACCGGCGATGTGTCGACCTTGCCGTTCGAGACCGCCTCGGTCGATGCCGTCATCAGCCGCTTTTGCCTCATGTTTTTGCCGGATATCCCCAAAGCCGCGCGAGAGATTGCGCGTGTGCTGACGCCGGGCGGATGGGTTGCCGCAGCCGTGTGGGCGGCCCCGGAGAAGAATCCCTCATTGGGACTGGCCATGGGCGTGGTGAAACAGGTGGTGGAGCTTCCGCCGCCTGATCCCGCCGCCCCGGGGATTTTCCGCCTCGCGAAGCCCGGTGAACTTGTGGGCATGCTGCAACAGGCCGGACTCGTGGACGCCGTCGAACAGGAATTTGTAGCGGAGTGGTCCTATGCCTCGCCGGAGGAATATCTGGCCAGCCTGTTGGAAATCGCCGCCCCGATTCAAAAGTTGATCGCCACCCTCGCGCCGGCCCAAGTGACCGCCGTCCATGAGGGCATCAAGCGCGCCACCCTGCCGTTTCAACGGGACGGCCGCGTGACGTTCCCCCTTGCGGTGCACATGGTCGCGGCGCGGAAACCTCGGTAACGCCGCGGGAGCACCCCATGGGCCAGGCGCGCGGGACCTTCACCGACTTTGTGTTGGATCACCTATCTGAGCTGCGCGGCTTGCGCAGCCGCGCCATGTTCGGAGGGCAGGGGCTCTATCTCGGCGACCGCTTTTTCGGCATCCTCTTCAAGGGCCGCCTCTACTTCAAAGTCTCCGACGCAACAAGGCCGAGCTATGAGGCCGAGGGGATGGGCCCTTTCCGCCCGGGGAAACAGCGCGTGCTCACCACGTTCTATGAAGTGCCGCCCAACATCATCGAGCAGCCGGACACGCTGCTCGAGTGGGCCACGCAGGCGGTGCAATACTGCACATCCACGGCGACATCTCGATCACGCTCGTCGGGCCGAACGCGCCGGCGACAGACTCGCACAACAACACCTCGCTGAACAGCTTCGCACGCACCACCACGTCTTACCGTGTGGCGCGCTCAAAGCCTTCGACCTTGCATTCGCGTTGTTCACTGGTCGTAGACTACTCAGGCTGTTTCTGGGACCTCTGAGGGCTAGAGGGAAGCTCTCCCGGGCCATTCGTAGTTGAGCTGCGTGCGCGCCCGGCAGTAGCGTTGGCCACCCACCCCCGTATAATGCCGTTGATCTCTGCGTGGAAGCCAACGGTGATCTCACTAAGACGAATGTCCTGCTCGGGAACATGATATTGCTCTGCGGCCGCTTTACGGAGTGCCGCCTGATAGGTTGTGGCGGGTGGCGGTACAGTTAGACTCATGGGCCACTGGCCGTGGCAACGCCCACCCTGGCAGGCCTCAACCGGGCCCAGGATATCGATACCGGCCTCGCGCAGGTCGTGGCTCGCACCCGTGCCAGGATAGACAACCGTATTCATCGAGGCCGCACAACCGGTCAAAACCGCCAGGTACAGGTAGCAGAGTGCGATAAGTCCACGACGCATTGAGACCTCCCCATAGGACATGGGCCTGCTGCCCGTTGGTTGCGGCGCACGATGAGTGCCACACCGGTAATAACATTCGGCCGCAAGTTATGAAACAGCCTTGCCTTACCGTGTGGCGCGCTCCATCTTTCGCCACTCTCCGGTAGAGCCGTGGTTCGGATCGGCGCCGGGATCATCGGTGCCGACCATCTGCTCCTGCCGATTCATCCAGTAGTATTTGTACGTCGTCGGCAACTCCAACGGTTGATTCGCCCCAAACGGATTCGTATAGGCCTGCACGCCGCCGAGCGTGTCACGAAACTCTTGGTTGCGGCGATCCTGGCTGCGGTGCCGTTCATCCGTCACCTGGCGCTGGGTCTGTTGCGACCACTCACGGTACCGCTGCGCGGCCTCGCCATAAGCGGTGGAATTCTTCAGATTCTGCTGCATCAATCCGCGCATGCCGAAGGCGGCCCCGTTGGACGCCGCGACTTGATCGGCCACCTGCGGCAACCACCGCGCATAGCCCGGCCACTGATCGGCCGTGGAGAGGGCCGCCGTCATCGCCATCACGGCCGAATCGTAGACCGGCGCAATCGACACTTTCGCGATGCCGCGACACAGCACCCCGCTTGCCACGTACTGCACGTCAAACACATAGGCTTGGGCGAACCCGGCCAGCGGCGCGGCGGGCTGCGGATTGCCGAGCTGCAGATTCTGAATTTGCATGGCCAGCAACGTCTGATATGCAAACTGGCCAGGGTGCGTATTCAGCGGCACCCCTGCGTTCCCCACCATGACGGTGAGCGCTTTTGAATCCGGCGCCTGCAACGTCAACGCAAATTGTCCGTCCTCTCCCACTCGCCACCCGCTCGGCAGGGCAAAGGAGAAAAACTGCCCTTGGCCAATACGTAACTCAGCGGGCGCCTGCGCCGATGCCGGTGTCACAGGGTGGAATACCGAGCCCGGCCCCTCAGCCATTGCCGACAGCGTGCCTACCAGGCACCCGACGACCACGACAGCCGCACTTCCACTCACCCGCGTAAGAATTCGCATCATCCTTCGCATCTTCAGGCACTCCTTCCGATCTACGCCGAGCGGTCCTGCTGGCAGTGTCTCGCACCCGCGGACACCGGCTCTCTCGCTGGCTCAGCCGTACGTCGCCAGTCTAAAAGAACCATCCCGCGGCAACAAGCATCCGCTGGACGCGGACGGCTCCCAAACCTCGTCCCACAATATTCGGTGCCCCTCGCGCCTCAGCCACAGCCTCCGGCTGCCACCTTGACGTAGGGAAGGGCGGTTGATACATACTCACGACCTCCACTCCCCATCACAAGACACATCAAGCCGAGGCTTCCATGCCGATAGAACAGATTGCGCAACAGGTGAGTGACCGCTATGCCCGCGCGGCACGCAGCGGCGAGACCATGTGCTGCCCCACGGGATACGACATGGGGCATTTGAAAACCTTTATTCCGCAAGCGGTGTTGACGATCTCCTACGGCTGCGGCACGCCCGCGGGCTTGAAGACCGTGCAGCCGGGCGAAACCGTCGTGGACATCGGATCGGGCGGCGGGATCGATTGCTTCGAAGCCTCACGCTTGGTTGGGCCGAACGGCCGCGTGATCGGCATCGACATGACCGACACCATGCTCGAGATTGCGCGCGCGCACGCCGACACCGTCGCGAAGACCTTGGGCTACCCCAGATCAAACGTGGACTTTCGCAAAGGCATGGCCGACGCCATGCCGGTGGATGACGGCACGGCCGATTTGATCATCTCGAATTGCGTCATCAACCTGGCGCCCGACAAGCGGCGCGTGTTCCATGACATGTTTCGCGTCGCCAAAGCAGGCGGCCGTTTTACCATTTCCGACATCGTGGCCGACCAGCCCGTTCCGCAGTATCTCGCGCATGATGTCGAGAAGTGGGGCGACTGCCTCTCCGGTTCCCTGACGCTCACAGACTATATCGGCGGCTTGACTGCGGCCGGCTTCCGGGGCGTGCACGCCATCGTCTCCTCTCCCTGGCAACGCATCGACGGCATTCACTTTTTTTCGGTGACACTGACCGGCTACAAACTCCCCGTCGCCGCGGCCTCGACCAGCGCGCGCTGGGCCACGCTCCGCGGGCCGTTTAGCCGCGTCGTGGATGAAGACGGCCTCGCCTTCACGCGCGGCGTCCCGCTCCCGATCACGCCGACGGTCGCGCAACGCCTCTCCCTGCCGCCATTTGCTTCATCGTTTTTGTTGTCGGACACACCGATCGCACTCGACGCACAGGACGCACGCAGGCTGGCGATCCAGCCGGCGTCAGAGCCCTGCCGATGGGTCGGCGATTTCGCCTTGTTGGCCGGGCCGTTTTTAGAGGCTCACGACGACGACCACCATCACTTTCGGCGCGGAGAGCCGCTGGAGATCTGCTCGAAGACGCGGGCCGTGCTGGACCATGCCGGGTATGCGCCGCACTTCGTCATCCTCAACCGCGCCGGCGAGCCGGTCGGGAGCGGCGCCGTCACCTGCGCGCCCACGTCTACGACGGGGAGCTGCTGCTAGCCCCCATGCCGCTCACGTTGATCGGCCGCCAGAGCCCGCTTGCGTCGTCCGCGGAACAGCTACGGCGGCTTGCCGACACCGACGCCTGCCCGCCGTTTGAATCCCAGTTGGCTGCGTCGCAGCTCTTTCCGCTGCGCGCCACCGGCATTCGCGTCCTGCAATTAAACGTCGGGAAGCTCTGCAATCAAACCTGCAAGCACTGTCACGTCGACGCCGGGCCCGACCGCACCGAACAAATGTCCCGCGCGACAGCCGAGGCCTGCCTTTCCGCCTTGGCGCAGACGGATATTCCGACGGTCGACATCACCGGCGGCGCGCCCGAGTTGAATCCGCAGTTTCGTTGGATCGTCGAGCAGGCGCGCGCGCTGGGGCGCCATGTGATGGACCGCTGCAACCTGTCGGTGTTGTTGCTGCCCTCGCAGCAGGACTTGGGCGCGTTTCTCGCCGCGCATCAGGTGGAAGTGGTGGCGTCGCTGCCGTCGTATCGCGCCAGTCAAACGGATGCGCAACGCGGCGACGGCATCTTCGATAAATCGATCGAGGGGCTGCGGCACTTGAACGCGCTGGGCTACGGGCAGCCCGGCACTGGGCTGTCGCTGAATCTCGTGTACAACCCGGTCGGCGCGTTCTTACCGCCGAAGCAAGAGGCGATCGAGGCGCAATTCCGCAAGGAACTGCGCGAGCGCCACGGCGTGGTCTTCACGCACCTGTACACGATCACGAATATGCCGGTGAGCCGGTACCTCGACTGGTTGTTCGAGAGCGGCAACTACGAGGCCTACATGGAACGGCTCGCGGCGGCCTTCAATCCCGCCGCCGCCGCAGGCGTGATGTGCCGCACGACGCTGTCGGTCGGGTGGGACGGCACGCTCTACGATTGCGACTTCAACCAAATGCTTGAACTGACGGTCGACCACGGAGCGCCGCGGCATATTCGAGACTTCGAGGCGGCGCAGTTGGATCACCGCACCATCGTGACGCGCAACCACTGCTACGGGTGCACCGCCGGCTCCGGCTCCTCCTGCGGCGGCGCCGTTACGCCGTAACTGTCCCTATCCCAGCCCCAGCCCCAGCCCCGGCAACACGCTCCCACGGGCGCGTCCGGATCCACGCCGCGATATGCACGCGAATCTCGTCGCGCACGCGCCGGAACGTCGCCCGACGCGCCTCGGCATCCGCAACCCCTGCCGGGTCGTCGAAGCTCCAATGAATCAACGTCGTGCGCCCCGGCCAGACGGGACAGGTTTCTTTCGCACGGTCGCACACGGTAATCACGTAGGTACAACCCTGCTCAAGAAACCGGTCAACGTGTTTGGACGTATGGCCGGAAATATCGATCCCGCATTCGGCCATGGCCTCGACAGACCCCGGGTTCAGCCCTACGGGGTGCGTACCGGCGCTGCACACCTCCATGTGATCCCCGGCAAGATGCCGTAACCAGCCCTCTGCCATCTGACTGCGCGCCGAATTCCCGGTGCATAAAAATAGGACCCGCGGCTTGCGCTGCTCCTCCATCGTTACCTCGCCTCCTGCGTCGGAAACCACCCGCGGGTTCGATTGCACACCTGGCACACGGACAACATCACCGGCACTTCGACCAACACCCCCACCACCGTCGCCAGCGCAGCGCCGGAATCCGCGCCGAACAAGGCGATGGCCGTCGCTACCGCCAGCTCAAAAAAGTTGCTGGCGCCGATGAGCGCGCCGGGCGCGGCAATCGCGTGCGGAATCTTCAGCAACCACATCAGCCCGTAGGCGAGCCCTGCATTCAGATACACCTGCAGCAGAATGGGGATCGCGATCAACAGCACATGCGCAGGCTTCGTCAGCAAATTGTCGGCCTGGAACGCGAAGATCAGCACCAGCGTCACCAGCAGCGCCACAATCGTCACCGGCGCAAAGCGCGGGAGACAGACCTGCTCAAACCACTGACGGCCATGGCGTTGTATGAACCCATGCCGCAGCAGCACGCCGGCGACCAACGGAATGACGATGAACGCCAGCACCGAATAGAGCAGCACAGAGAACGGGATGGTCAGCGCGGAGGCGCCCGCCACCAACAGACTGACGATCGGCGCGAACAGCACCAACATGATGAGGTCGTTCACCGACACCTGCACGAGTGTGTAGGCCGGGTCGCCGTCGGTCAGATAGCTCCACACAAAGACCATGGCCGTGCAGGGAGCCGCCGCCAGGATAATCGCACCTGCGATGTATTGGTCCGCTTCAGCCGCGCCGATCCATCCGGCGAACAGATGGCGAAAGAACAGCCAGGCGAAGAACGCCATGGAAAACGGCTTCACGATCCAATTCACGAACAGCGTGACCGCCAGACCCGCAGGCCGCTCGCCGACCCGTTTGATGGCGGCAAACTCGACCTTCATCATCATCGGGATGATCATCAGCCAGATGAGAATGGCGATCGGGAGATTGATGTGGCTGCCTTCCCCGAACTCCCACCCCCGAAGCGTCTGGACGGCCTGGGGCAGGGCCCGCCCAAGGACGATACCGACGCCCATGCACAGCCCGGCCCACAGGGACAGGTAGCGCTCGAAGAGATTCAGCCGCTTTTCCTCCGCAGGCACGGCTGCGCGCGGCGAGGCGATCGGGAGCGGTGGTGTCTGCGTATATTCCATCAGCCTCTCCTTCCACCCTCCCTTAGGCGCGCGCCGCCACCGGCTTGTGCGCGCGCACAAACGCGCTCATGATCTTTCCCTCGACCTGCTGCGCAAGCGCGGCACCGGCCGCGGCCAGTTCGGTGCCGGCCACAAACTCTGCCACATCGTCGGCGGTGTAGATCCGCGTGGGCTCGATGCTGATATCCTGAAAGCCGGCCTGCTCCAGCAACGCGATGAAGACGTTCCGATCCAGCGCCCCGGCGATACACCCGGCCCACAGCTCCATGCTGCGGCGAATGTCGGCCGGCACCTCGCCGTCCACCACCACATCAGAGACGGCCACACGGCCGCCCGGCTTGAGCACGCGGAAAATCTCCTTCATCACGGTCGGCTTGTCGCCGGACAAATTGATGACGCAATTGGAAATCACGCAATCCACCGCGCCGTCGGGTAACGGGATGTGCTCGATCTCTCCCCGCAAGAACTCCACGTTCGTAAGGCCGGCTTCCAGCTGATTCTTCCGTGCCAGCGCCAACATTTCGTCCGTCATGTCGAGGCCGTAGGCCTTCCCGCTCGGGCCGACGCGACGCGCGGACAACAGCACATCGATCCCACCGCCCGAGCCGAGGTCCAACACAACCTCACCGGCCTTTAGCTCCGCCAACGCCGTGGGATTGCCGCATCCCAACGACGCCGCCACGGCATCCGCCGGAAGCGCGCCCTGGTCTTCGCAGGAATACAACCCGGTCGTGATCGGATCCACGTTGCCCAACGCCGGCGCAGCCCCGCAGCAGGAACTACCGCCTTTGGTCGCCCGCTCCGCCGCCGCCCCGTACTTTTCCTTCACCAACTCACGTATTGATTCGGCATCCATGACAGACCCCTTTCTTCCTCGCCCGCATATTGATCAACAATTATTGATGTATCAGACGACAGCAATCCCTAACAACAGGACCCACCCCGTCCCGTTCGACGGGTCTTCTTGAGGGCAGCGACCAGCCCATCTAATTCCTCGATCCCATCCATCGCGATACGGTAGTACATCCACCGCCCCTCACGACGATCCACAATCAGCCCGGCCTCCTTCAACACTTTGAGATGAAACGACAGGCGCGATTGCGCACTCTCCAGCACATCGGTCAGCTCGCAGACGCAGCGTTCGCCATCCTGCAGCGCCAGCAGAATGTCGATGCGCGTGGCATCGGACAGGGCGTGGAACAGCTCGGCTGCCCGCTCAGTGCGCTTTGCCGTCGCCAGACTCATGGCCTATGGGTGTCCATCATCAGTCGCATGACGTATTTTATTACATCAACAATTCTTGATTAGTCAAGGGCGCACTATCCACACAGTTTCACCTTTCCCTGCGAACCATCGCGCCGTGCCCGCACCAGCTCGCGTAGCTTGTTCTCAATTTCCAAACCTGTTAGGGTGGATCGTTCATCTGATTGCCCCTCACTGTTTCTTTCATTGCATGGTCTGGAATCCCAAAGATCCCTGGAATAAGAAGGACGACCAAGTCGACGAGGCGTTACGCCGCGCGACGGCACAGGTGCAGGACCTCATGCCCAAACGTGGACTGAGCACCTTTGCGCTGATCGCTTTCGTGATCCTGGTGCTGTTCCAAAGCGCCTTCATCGTCGCGCCTGATGAAGAAGGCGTGGTGCGTCGCTTCGGCGATGTCGTCCGCACGGTCGGCCCGGGCCCGCACTTCAAGCTGCCCTTCCTCGAAAACGTCCTGCATCCCAAGGTCGCCAAACTCCATCGCCTGGAAGTCGGGTTCCGGAAAGATCCCCGCGGCCAATCGGTCATGGTGCCGCGCGAAGCCTTGATGCTGACCGGAGACGAAAACATCCTCGCGATCGAATTTATCGTCCAATACAAGATCAATGACGCCAGCAAGTATCTCTTCCAAGTCGCCGATGTCGACGACACGGTCGGCGAGGCCGCCGAAGCCGCCATGCGCGAGGTGATCGGGAAGACCAAGATCGACGACGCCCTGACGATCGGCAAGGCGCAGATTCAGCAGAGCACCCAGGAGTTGCTGCAGGGTATTCTGGATCGGTACAACGCGGGCGTGCAGATTGCCGCGATTCAACTCCAAGACGTTGATCCTCCCTCGGCGGTGGTCGCGGCCTTCAAGGACGTCGCGAGCGCCAAGGAAGACCGCGAGCGCTTGATCAATCAAGCCCAAGGCTACCGCAACGACATCATTCCGCGTGCCAAGGGCCAGGCGGCCGAGATCATCAACCAAGCGAAGGGCCAGGCTCAGGCGCGGCTCGCGCGGGCGGAAGGTGAAGCGGCGCGCTTCGTGAAAACGCTGAAAGAATACGAGCAGTCCAAGGAAGTCATCTCGAAGCGCATCTACATCGAAACGATGGAAGAAGTGCTGTCGAACGTCGATAAGGTCGTGCTGGACGGCAAGGTGGCCGACCGGCTCCAACCCTATCTCCCGCTGGATCGCTTGAGTCGGCCCTCCGTGGCACCGTCGGCGAAGACCGACGGCTCATCCCAGGGAGCGGCCCAATGAGTCGCCAGGGCTTTCTCTTCACCATCATCGGCGTCGTCGTGCTGCTGTTTGTGTTCGGCGCCTCGCCGCTCTACGTGGTGGATGTCACACAGAGCGCCATCGTCGTGGAACTCGGTAAGCCGGTTCGGACGATCACGGAGCCCGGCCTGTACTTCAAGACGCCGTTCATTCAAGAAGTCACCTACTTCGACAAGCGCCTGCTCGACTACGACTCTGCGCCACAGGACGTGATTACGCAGGACAAGAAGACCCTCGTCATCGACAACTTCGCCAAGTGGCGCATTACCGATCCGCTCAAAGTGTTTCAGGCATTCCAGTCGCAAGCCGGCGCGCTCCGGCGTTTGGACGACATCATCTACTCGGAACTCCGTGTCGAGGTGGGTCGCCGCGTCCTCTCCGAGATCGTGTCGCAGACGCGCACGGAGATCATGCAGCTGGTCACCCAGCGCGCGAACGAGAAGGCCTCGTCCTACGGCATCACGATTGAAGATGTCCGCATCAAACGCGCGGACCTTCCGGAGCAAAACGAAAAGAACGTGTTCGGCCGCATGCAGGCCGAGCGCGAGCGGCAGGCCAAGCAGTATCGCGCCGAAGGGGCCGAGGAGTCGCAGAAGATCAAATCTGAGGCAGATCGCGATCGCGAAATCTTGCTGGCGGATGCGTACAAAAGCGCCGAGTTGCTGCGCGGCGACGGTGACGCCTTAGCGTTCAAGGCCTACGCGCAGGCCTATCGACAGGACCCGAAGTTTTTTGAGCTGACCCGCACGATGGAAGCCTACCGCAAGAGTCTCAATAAAGGGACGACCCTCGTCCTGACGCCGGACTCCGAGTTCTTCCACTACCTCAAGCAGCGCTAGCCGTACGACGGTTTAGAACAGACCCTGAATCCGTCCGCTTGCGGCATCGAGGCCGATCCGCTCGCCGGCCGGATGTTTGGGAAGCCCCGGCATGAGCTGCATGCCCGAACAGACCGCGGTCACAAACCCCGCGCCCGCTAAAATCCGCACTTCTTTAATCGGGAGAGTAAAGCCGGTCGGCCGACCCTTCAGCGCCGGATCATGCGAGAGGGACAGGGGCGTCTTGGCCATGCACACCGGCAGCTCGCCATATCCCAGGGCCGTCGCCATCTCAATGTTCCGTTCAGCCTCCGGCTCAAAGCTCACGCCCTGCGCACCGTAGATGCGCGTCGCAATCATCTCGATCTTCTGCTTGATGGATGCCGTAGCCGGATAGAGCGGCTGAAACGAGGATGGTGTCTCACAGGCGGCCATCACCGCCCTGGCCAACGCCTCCGCCCCAGCCCCGCCATCCGCAAAGTGCGTGGACACTTCGGCTGCGACAGCACCCGCTTGGCACGCCTTCTCCTGCACCCACATCAATTCATCCGCCGGATCATCTTGGAACGCGTTAATGGCCACCACAACTGGAATCCCATGCGCGCGGACATTGGCAAGATGCTGCTCCATATTACCGAGGCCCCGCTCCAAGGCCTCCCGGTTCGGACCGGTCAACGTGACGGGCAGAGGCTGCCCGCTTTTCGCCGGTCCGCCTCCACCGTGCAGTTTAAGTGCACGCAACGTCACCACCAGCACCGCAACACGAGGCGCCAGGCCGGACACGCGGCACTTAATATTGAAAAACTTTTCCGCCCCGAGATCGCTCCCGAAGCCCGCCTCCGTCACCACATAGTCGGCACAGCGCAGGGCCACCGCATCCGCCACGATGGAACAGTTGCCATGCGCAATGTTCCCGAACGGCCCGGTGTGCACCAACACCGGCGTTCCTTCGCTGGTCTGCACGATATTCGGCATCAGCGCATCCTGCAGCAGCACCGCCATAGAGCCCCCGCACTGCAGGTCCGCCGCCGTGACGGGCCGCCCGTTTCGAGTCAACCCGACCAGGATCCGATCAAGCCGTCGCTGGAGGTCCTCACGATTCTTCGCGAGGGCCAAAATCGCCATCACCTCCGACGCTTCGGTGATGACAAATTGCCCGTCTCGCGCATGCGCCGCATCGCCCGCGCTCAGACGCACCTGGCGCAGGGCACGATCGCTTACGGCCATGGCACGCGGCCACCGAATGGACGATGGATCCATCGAGAGGGCATTGCCATGGAAGAGATGATTGTCGGCAAAGGCGGCCAGGAGGTTATGCGCGGCAGCCACGGCATAGGCATCGCCGGTCAGGTGCAGGTTGATGTCGGCCATCGGCTCCAATTGGGCCTTGCCCCCGCCTGTGCCCCCGCCCTTGATACCGAAGACCGGACCGATCGACGGCTGCCGTAGCGTCGCCACGGCCTGCTGCCCCAGTCGGCACAAGCCCATGGTCAGCCCGATGGAGGTCGTCGTCTTGCCTTCGCCTAAGGGTGTGGGATTGATGGCCGTCACGAGGATGTAGCGTGCATTCGGCCGTGGGGAACGCCGCGTGAGCACGTCCAACGACACCTTCGCCCGTCCACGCCCCCACGCGATCCATTCGTCCGATGCCAACCCTAACCAGGATGCAAGTTCGCTCGATGCTTTCATCGCCATGGCTCGACACACCCCTCCTTCTCGACGGTAACAATCTTCTCGTTCAGCGAGGCCGCACAGTACACGAAGCGAATTCCGAGGTCCATGTGGGCAATGGCCGAGGGGGAGACTCTGCCAGGCGCGCACCAGGCGTTGACGGTGGGCACGTCTGTTTCTAGACGAACGAGCGGCTGTGATGGTGGAGAGCGAGCAATCCCTATGACACAGGGACTGATGCGACCGAAGGCCTGACGAGGCTACTCGAGGATGTACTTGTGCGGATCAATCGACTGTCCGTGCACCTTGACCATATAGTGCAGATGCGGCCCTGTCGAAAGGCCCGTGCTCCCGACCAAGGCGATGACATCGCCGCGCTTCACGCGCTGGCCTTCCTTGACCAAGGCTTTCGCCAAGTGGCCGTAGACGGTTTCGATGCCGAAGCCGTGATCCACACGGACCATATTCCCCATCTTGGGATCATGGGCCACTGTCGTGATTCGCCCGCCGGCGGGAGCTTGAATGGGCGCGTTGGGAGCCGCACCAATATCCAACCCATCGTGCCAAGCCGGCTTCTCGGTAAAGGGCGAAATACGCGGGCCAAACCCTGACGTCACCCAACCGCGAACGGGCCAGATCGACGGGGTCGAGGCCCAGCGGGTCGAGCGCTGCTCAGCTACATGAGACAACTCGTTCAGCGTCCGTTCCTCAGCAATCGCCTGGACCGTCAGTCGGTCGATTTCTTCCCGCACACGGGAAACTAACTGCAAATGCGTCGAATCATCCCCAACGGGGGCCGGCAAGGCCGCCAGCGCTGCGGCAGGGGTTTCCTGCGCCGGAGCCGCATCACCCATCTGCATTTGGGACGATTCCGCCAGCGGAGTCTCTTCTTCCGTCACCTCTGTGGCTTCGGCAGGGGGCTCGGCATCACCACCCTGGCCATTGGCCAGGTCGCCGGTCTTCACTTCTTCGATCCCCAGCATGACACGCAACCGCTGGTTGATCTCCTTCATGGCCGTCAGGCGCTTTTTCAGGTCCTCAACCGCCGACGAGAAGGCCGCCGTTTGAGCACGGGCGCTCAGGGCCTCGGAACGGAACCCGACCAGCTCGGAGACTTCACTGGTACGAACCACGTAATGGGAAACCACCAGGAGATCAGCAACCAAGAAACAGACCCCAATGATCAGTGCCTTCTGGATAAACTTGCGCGGGAAGTTAAAGCGCAGCGGCTTGGCCGTGGACCCACGGAAGATGACCACTGTGTAGGTGTCGGCCTGTTCAGGGGTGTTGTTCATGGTTTTGGCTACCCAACGTGAGAAGGATTCGTCCCAGACTTTCGATTTTTCCAGAGTCTAACCAAGCCCTCCCGGACCGTCAACGCAAAAATTAAAAGGCCACAGACCATCAATATATCAATCACTTAGCAGTCACTTCCCCAAGCCATTTCAAGTACGGCCGGATCCCCGCGACCACCGGCAGGGCAATGATTTCCGGAACCTCGTAGCTATGCAGCGCCCGAATCCGTGCTTCCAATTGGGGGTAGCGGCGGGCCGTCGTTTTGACCAGCATCAGCGCCTCTCGCCCACATTGCACTTCCCCCTTCCAGCGGTAGATAGAATCCACGAGTCCAATTACCGTCGCGCAGGCGGCCAATCGCTCCTCTACCACTGCCGCCCCGATCGTCTTGGCTTCCTTTTTCGAGGATGCCGTCACAAGGACGACCAGTGCACTTGTCGATTTTGCCCCCGATGCCGCTGCCCTCTTACCCTTCATGCCCTCACCCCTCAGATCATGGCCACTGATTCAGCCGCATAGGACCAGTCAGGACGGGCCCCCATTAAGTGAGCAAGATCCGCACCTGAAAGCACCCCAATCAGAAACTAATTATGTCTACTATTTCAATGACTTAAGACGGTCGCACAATCTACAATTGTTCGGGCCTGTACGAATGGATCACTTAAGGTCGACAGCCGGCAAAAGGGGCCGGACGGTGCCGCCTATCCATGTAGCTACCGCAGGCCACAACTCCGCCCTTTCGGAAGCCTCCCGGCGGCAGATTTGGATGAGCCCCAGTTACAGCAACAACCCGTTGACACCGCCGTTCGCGCTGCCTACTCTTAGCGCCTATCGACGCCGTTAACCGAAGGAGTTGCGCATGGGATTTAGCATTACGGTCACAGAATTAAAAGCAGAGCTCGATAAAGGGAAGAAACCGGTTTTGTTGGATGTGCGCGAGCCCTGGGAGTTTGCCATCGCCAAGCTGGATGGCTCGGTGCTGATCCCTCTGGCGACCCTGCCGCAGTCGCTGGCAAAGCTGGACCCGAACTCGGAGATCGTGGCGATTTGTCACCACGGGATGCGGAGCGCCGACGCGACGAGCTTCTTGCTCCAGCAGGGCTACGCGAATGTGAAGAATCTGGTGGGCGGGATCGATGCGTGGAGCGTGCAGGTCGACTCAGGCGTCTCCCGCTACTGAGCAGTCAAGGCCCGACCGGGTCCCAGAACCAAATGGACCCGGTCGGATCGCCCGAATCTCTTCCTACTTCATTTTCTCTCGGAAATAGTCGACGGTTCGACCCAGCCCCTCGGCCAGGGTCATTTTGGGCTCCCACCCAAGCTGTTGCTTCAGCTTCGTGGGATCGACCGCACTGCGCAGTTGCTCACCCTTCTTGGACGGCCCGTGCACGTCCTTACAATCGGCCTTGGCGTGCTCCTTGATATGGCCGAACACCTCGTTGATCGGCGTTTCGATCGACGTCCCGACGTTGAAGACGCCTTCCACGCCCTGCCCCATCACCGAGAGGTTCGCTTCCACCACGTCCTCGACGTAGACAAAGTCGCGCGTCTGCCGACCGTTGCCGTTGATGACCGGCTGTTCGCCGTTCAGCATCTTTTGGATGAAGATCGCGACGACACCAGCCTCACCCTCCGGATCCTGCCGCGGCCCATAGACATTCGCGAAGCGCAAACAGACGGTTTGGATGCCGCACACGCGTTGATAGTAGGCTAAGTAATGCTCTCCGCTCAGCTTGCTGATGCCATAGGGCGAGAGCGGGCGGGTCGGATGCGTCTCGGGGGCGGGGAAAATGTCCTGCTCCCCATAAATGGCGCCGCCGGAGGAGGCGAACACGATCTTGCGCGCCCCATGGCGCACCGCCTGCTCGGCGACATTCAACGTACCCAAGATATTCACATTCGCGTCGAACATCGGATCGTCCACCGAGCGGCGCACGTTCATCTGCGCGGCCAAGTGCATCACGACCGACGGACGTTCATTGCGGAAAATGCGCTCCAACCGCGTCGTTTGGATATCGCACTTGTAAAAGGTGGCGGCTCGATTGACGTTCTTGCGCTTGCCGGTCGACAGGTTATCGACCACGACCACCTCATGGCCCTCTTGGACCAACCGATCCACCAAATGTGAGCCGATAAACCCTGCGCCGCCGGTCACCAACACCTTCATGCTAACCTCACGCGGTCACAATACGATCGTTGACGAATGAGCCGGCGCAGCATCGCCCGTCTGCGGCGACTGCCACTGCCACCCAGCCAGAATTTCGCGATTGCCCTTCTGTCCGACAATCGGCGAATCCAGCGTCCCCACAAGTTTTAGACCACAGTCCCCTGCAAATGTCACGATTTTTTCGACTACCGCGTGGCGCTGGTCATCATCGCGCACGATCCCGCCGCGCCCGACCTGGCCCTTGCCGACTTCGAACTGCGGCTTGATCAACGCGACCACCCAGGCGGCCGGCGCCAGCAGGCGCAGAACCGACGGGAGCACCAAGGTGAGCGAGATAAACGAGACGTCGATCACGGCCATCTGCATCGGCTCAGGAATCAGCCCGTCAGGCAAATGCCGAATATTCTGCCGCTCGATTACGACGACGCGCGGATCCTGGCGGATGCGCCACGCCATCTGGCCATAGCCGACATCGACGGCATACACACGCGCTGCGCCGCGCTGGAGCAGGCAATCGGTGAAGCCGCCGGTCGAGGCCCCGACATCAATCGCGACCACGCCCGTTACATCCACCTTGAAGGCATCCAACGCCGGCGCCAGCTTATCGCCAGCCCGACTGACATAGGCACTGCTAGGCCGCTCGACTTCAATCGGTGCATCGATCGCCACCGGCATGGCCTGCTTATCGGCGCGGGCGCCGGCCACTTTCACCAGCCCGGCCAGGATGAGTCGGCTGGCCTGCTCGCGCGATTCCACAAGCCCACGCTCGACCAACAGTCGATCGAGGCGCTCTCGTCGAGGAGCTTTGGGGGAACCCATCAGCAGGACAACAGTCGTGAAGGATTGCGTCGAGCGCGGCACACAGGGGAAAGAGCGCGGGAGCGACTACTCGTCGTCGTCACCGGCCTCAGGAGCATTGGGGGACTCGTCTTCGGACAGCAGATGGGCGTGGAGCGTCTTCTTCCCGTTCTTATCCTGCACGAGAATTTCTACTTTCTTCTCGGCATCGTTGAGCATCTTCAGGCAGGACTTGGAGAGACGGATGCCCTCTTCAAAAATACGCACCGATTCATCGAGCGGCAGTTCGCCCCGCTCCAATTCGGTCACGATGGTTTCCAAGCGGGCCATCGCATGTTCAAATTTCACCGCCACGTCAGCCTCTCCTCTGTACGAACCCGTTCGATCTGTACACCTGGCAAAGCACTCCGGTCAAGCCGACTCCTGATCCACCAGAGACCGTTCGACGCGGCAGACCAGCGTACCGGTCGCCAGCCTCGCGGTCACCTGCTGCCCCGCCTCCACCGTCGCGGCATCGCGCACGACCCGGCCGCCGGGCTCCGTTCGCACAATGCTATAGCCGCGCGCGAGCGTGGCCAGCGGACTCAGCGCATCCAGCGCTCCCATGACGCCCGCCAACTGCTGCCGACGGGCGGCCACAGCCATCGCCAGGCGTTCGCGCAGGCGCGCTTCACCCTGCTGCACGCGCGAGACCGCCTCTCGCACGGCCTTGGCGGGGCTATGCAGCGTCAGCTCCGTCGTGCGCAACTCAATGCCGTGGCGCCAACGAACCAAGCGCCTGGCCGTCGCCGTCAGCAGACGGCTCGACAGATCGTCTAGCCGCTGCGCCTGCCGCTGAATGGGAAACCGCTGTTGCTGCAGCCGACTGCCGTACAAGGCCAGGGCTTGCCGCCACCCGTCGACCATCACCTCGACAGCGCGCGTCAGCCGCACATCCAACTCCCATACACGCTCGATCAGGTCGTCCAGCACCGGCACCACCGTCTCCGCTGCAGCGGAGGGGGTAGGCGCGCGCACATCCGCCACAAAATCGGCGAGCGTCACATCTATTTCGTGGCCGACCGCAGAGACGACCGGAACAGGACAATCCGCAATCGCCCGCACCACCACTTCTTCGTTGAACGCCCAGAGATCTTCCATGGATCCGCCGCCGCGGCCGACGATGAGCACATCCACCAGCCCGGATTCCCCGAGCAGTCGAATCGCCGACGCAATCGACGCGCCGGCCCCTTCGCCTTGCACGACCGTCGGCGCGATCACCACCTGGCTATAGGGACAGCGCCGCCCGAGCACGGTGAGAATGTCTCGTATCGCTGCGCCGGTGAGCGACGTGACGACACCGACCGCCCGCGGCAGAAAGGGCAGCGGCCGTTTACGCGCCGACTCAAAGAGCCCTTCCGCGCCCAACCGCTCCTTGAGCTGCTCAAACGCCAACTGAAGGGCGCCGATGCCTTTGGGCTCCACCGTCTGCGCGACAATCTGATATTCCCCGCGCGGTTCATAGGCCGTCAGGCTTCCCCGCACAATAATATGGAGGCCGTCGCGCAGCGCAAACCGGAGCTTCTGTGCGGCGGAGCGAAACAGCACGACGCGAATCTGGCTCGCCGCATCCTTGAGGACAAAGTACGCGTGCCCGGAGGCCGGCACACGCAGCGTCGACACTTCGCCTTCGACCCACAGCGCGCCGAATTGCTGCTCAAGCGACTGACGGATGCGTTGATTGAGGGCGGTCACGGTCCACAGGCGCTCAGGCGCCTGCGGCGGGGAGACGGACGCAGAGAGAGAGGGAGGGGCCGTCGGTGACGACGGAAACAGACTTGGTTGACGACTCGATGGCCGGCTCATTCGCCGAGGCGAATTCGTTCGATGCGAAGCGCTTTCCCTAAGCGCGCGTCCAGCTCGATCAGCGCGGCACAGAACACGGCTGGGCCGGTCGCCACTTCAAAGCGACGCGGCATGCCGGTCAGAAACTTTTCGATGGCCAATTCCTTTTTGATGCCGATGACCGAATGGATCGGCCCCGTCATCCCGATATCGGTCAGGTAGGCCGTGCCCTTCGGCAGCACCAATTCATCCGCCGTCTGCACATGCGTATGCGTCCCGACAACCGCGCAGACCTGGCCGTCCAGAAAATGGCCCATCGCCATTTTTTCCGACGTGGCCTCCGCATGCATGTCGACGACAATGGCCGTGGTCTGCTCTTTCAGCTTTGCCACTTCCCGTTCGGCCGTGCGAAACGGGCAGTCGATCGTTGGCAGAAACGCCCGCCCTTGCAGGTGCAGGATGCCGACCTTCTCGCCGGAGGCCGCTTCAACGACGCAGCTTCCCTGCCCCGGCACACCGGGCGGATAGTTGGCGGGCCGCAGCAGGCGCGGCTCGCGCTTAAAGTAGTCGAGAATTTCTTTCTTGTCCCACGCGTGGTTGCCGGTCGTGATGACCGAGGCGCCCCAGTCGAACAGCTCGTCGGCCAGATCCGGGGTGATCCCGAATCCGCCGGCCACGTTTTCTCCGTTGGCGACGACCACGTCGATGCCGTGCTGCCCCACCAACCGCGGCATCCACCGGGACACCGCCCGGCGTCCCGGCTCGCCCATAATGTCGCCGATCACAAGAACTTTCATCGCTCACCTTCCGCGTGCAGCAGCCTGCCTGCCACACCCATTCACAATCCCCGCCGCACCGTTCGCGCGCCGTCTCGCCCGGATTTGATTAACCCGATCGAATTACTTCGCGTATTCCACGTAGCGACTTTCCCGGATCACCGTCACTTTGATTTGCCCGGGATAGGTCAGCTCCTGTTCGATTTTCTTCGCCAGCTCGCGCGACAGCGTAAACGACTCGCTGTCCGTCAGATCTTCCTGTTTCACGATGACGCGAATTTCACGGCCGGCCTGAATGGCGTAGGCCTTCTGCACGCCTTTCGACGAGGTGGCCAACGACTCCAGCTTCTCCAGCCGCTTCACGTACGATTCCAACGCCTCGCGCCGCGCGCCGGGCCGTGCGGCCGACAGCGCTTCCGCCGCGGCCACCAGCACGCTTTCCGGACAAATCGGCTCCACCTGCTCATGGTGCCCGGCAATCGCGTTGACGATCTTCTCGCTCTCGCCGTACTTCTTCGCAATGTCCGCGCCCAACATGGCATGCGGACCTTCTTCTTCGTGGCTCACGGCCTTACCGATATCGTGCAGGAGCGCCCCGCGCTTGGCCAACCGCACGTCTAACCCCAGCTCCGACGCCATGATACCGCAAATGTACGCAGCCTCGCGCGCATGGTACAGGTTGTTCTGCCCGTAGCTGGTGCGGTATTTCAGCCGCCCGAGAATCTTCACGATCTCCGGATGGAAGTCCGACAGCCCGACGTCGAAGATGACCTTTTCCGCCTCTTCGATCATCAACTTCTCGACATCCACCTTCACCTTCTCGACGATCTCTTCAATGCGGGTCGGATGGATGCGCCCGTCGTGCATCAACCGCTCCAGCGAAATCTTGGCGATCTCACGCCGCATCGGATCGAAGCCCGAAATGATGACGGCTTCCGGCGTCTCGTCGATGATCAGGTCGATCCCGGTCGCGGCCTCAATGGCGCGAATGTTGCGCCCTTCACGTCCGATGATGCGCCCCTTCATCGCGTCGTTCGGGATCGGCACCACAGAAATCGTGGCTTCGGAGACATAGTCGCGCGTCACGCGCTGAATCGACCGCGTGATGATCTCGCGCGCTTCCCGCTCGGCATTCTCCTTCGCCTCTTCGATCGTCCGCTTCGCGAGGCTGGCCGCCTCGACACGCACCTGACTTTCATATTCGCTCAGCAACTGACGCTTGGCTTCTTCCGCCGTCAGCCCGGCCACCCGCTCCAAGGCCTCGCGCCGGTCCTTCAGCACTTGGACGGCTTCCGCTTCCTTGGCGCGCAGACTGCCTTCGCGCTGCTCGAGCCCCTGCTCCCGACGTTGGGTTTCCTGGTCGCGCTTATCCAGCGCCCCGGATCGCCGATCCAGCTGCTCCTCGCGCTGGCCGAGCCGGCGCTCCTGCTCAATCAACCCGACGGACTTTTCTTTCTGCTCCCGCTCGAAATCAGACTTGGCCTGCATGAGCAGGCTCTTCGCCTCAAGCTTCGCCTCTTTGAGGACATTCTCCGCTTGGCGTTCCGCGTTCTGCACCGACTGCTTCGCTTCTTCCAGCAGACGGTCGCGCCCGGCTGCCTGGTTCTGACGGCGCACGAATTCGAAGCCGCCGATTCCCAGCGCCGCGCCCAAAATGGCAATCGCAATGTAGGTTAGAACCGTGAGCAAGGTACCCCCCTTTCAGCCGTATCCGGGTCGCGGCCTGTACGCGAGCCCTGACAATACGACGTCGATGTTGGGGAGACGCCTACACGCCGAGGTACTGTGGGGAAGGAAGGATCAGACGACGAACAAGTCGTGGGCAACAACGCCCCGATCTACCGGGCTCACCGTTCCGCTCAGCTGACGCCATCCTCACGAGTTCGCCGTCCTGTGCGAACGCCCGACGGCGCCCACAACGACAGTGCCCTCAATGATGGCCTCCGCCCACGCGGCCCTGCCACACGCATCGGCAGGAGGAGCGGCTGAGTTGGCATGATGAGGAGGAACACACCGGCCTTGAGCCGACCGAGAAGCCCCTGCTCCCGGCGGCTACCAGAACGGACTCCGAGGAGCACCCTCCAGAGTCCCAGGAAGATCGGGATCACAAACACATAGCGTAATGTCGCATCCACGGGGATCGTACCGTCTTGATCGAATCCGTCACCCGCCTCCGGCGTCGCGTCTCTTCGGACTCCGTGACGTGGACTCTCTGAATGAGGGGGGAGAGTAACAAACGCGCCCGAGGGATGCAACAGAGGCCTAGCGCGGCAGCGTGGTCGGAATCTGCTCTTCGATGGACTGCATGAGGGATAACATCCGCCGCTCGACGTCGGCTTCGTTTTCGACGCGCAACCGCTCGGCCTGGAACAATTGGTGGGCGATGTTCACCGCGGTCAGCACGGCCAGTTTGGACGGCGTCGCCGTCTTCAAGCCGCTGGCGACCGCCCGCATGTGCTCATCGACATACTTCGCGAGCCGGCGGACATACTGCTCATCCGCGTCGCCCAGCAGCGTGTAGCGCTGCCCGTAGATTTCGACTTCCACGGTCTTACCCAAGGGACACCTCCTTGGCTTCTTCCCAGGCGTCGAGCAGCTCGATCTCGCCCAGGACCTTCTCCACGCGTGCGCGAATGAGCGCCCGCTCCCGCTCCCACCGCCGGTTCGCGTCGTCCTGCGAGGCCAATCGCGCCCGCAGGCTGCGCAATTCGTGCTCCAAGAGATGGTTCTTCTGGCGCAACTCCTGCGTCGTTTTCACCAGATCTTTGATGCGCTGTTCGAAGGCGGCTAATTTTTCGAGCGCCACGTTGTGTCGATCACTCCGCGTCGCACCCGGTGGGAGGACTCCGGCACTATAGAAGGGGTCGCTAGGGCCTGTCAAGAAAGGCGCGGACGCCGCCGGGCTGCGGGCCGTGCACGCGTTGATACTCGCGGTAACTGCGCACCACACGTTTTACGTACAACCGTGTTTCTTGGTACGGAATTAACTCCACAAACTCGTCGGGCTCGCGCGTGCCGTGCTTGGCCACCCAGGAGGAGACCGCCTGCGGGCCCGCATTGTACGAGGCGACGGCGTACGACACATTCCCCTGGAACTGCTCGAGCAACTGATCCAGGTAGCGAACGCCGATGCGGACGTTGGTGCCTTCGTCGAACAGATCCTCGCGGCTGACGTCGGCCAGCCCGAACTTTTTCGCCACCGTCGAGGCCGTCGCCGGCATCACCTGCATCAGCCCGATGGCCCCGACGCGCGACACCGCGCGGGCGTCGTACTGACTTTCCTCGCGAATGACCGCCGCGGCCAAAAACGGATCGACCTTCATATTCTGCGCGGCGATCGTCGGGACGAGCACGGTGGGATACCCCACGGCCCACAGGGCCGGTGTGGTCTGCGTACCGCGCAATTCCAACTCGTCGCGGAAATGCAGCCGCGCTAACCGTAAGGCCTGCCCATGCGCGCCGGTCTCGCTGAGCAAGCGCGAGAGCGCCAGCACCAACGCCGGTTCGCGGCTGTGGCGCTGCGTCACATCGGTGAGTTCACGCGCCGCATCCTGATCCAGCCCCAGCAACCGCAACTCGACAGCGCGTTGATAGGCCGGATCCCGCATGACCTCCTCACGCTTATCAACCGGCAATAGGTCCGGCGCAGGCACGGAAGACTGAGCTGACGGAGGCGTCTGCGCTTGCGTTTGCGTCGCGGCCTCGACGGCGACCGGAGCGGCAATCGCCGCCAGCGAGGGCAGTCGCTGCCGCGCCAACTGACAATAATAGGTGACGGGATACTTCTGGCAGACTTGTGCGTACCAGCCGCTTGCGCGCGCATCGTGCAGCTGGTCCGCGGATCGCGCCATCCAATAGAGGGCCTGCGGGATGAGGACATCGCGAGGGTCTCGGTCCTGCGCGGCCGCCAACCGTTCCCAGGCCGTCAGCGCGTCCGTCCACTGCCCGGCGCGGTAGCGCGCCCAGCCCACTTTCCACAAGGCCTCGCTCTGATGGCGCGTGGAGTCGCCCAGGTCGGCCGCCTTCTGATAAGCCGCCACCGCCCCCTCGGTCTGATTCTGATCCTCCAGCCACACGCCGCGCAAAATGTAGAGCATGGCCCGCTGCTCGCTGCTGAGCGACACCTTCGGCGGCGACTGCGTGAGCTGCACCAGCGCGTCGCCTTCCGACTGCCGCAAATACACACGCGCCAACCACACGACGGCCTCCCCCGCATCGGCCGCGTGCCCTTTGATCAACTCCTGAAACAGCGTCTTGGCCTGATCATACTTTTTCGTGCGCACGAGCGAGAGGCCGAGCTTCTGTTTCGCTTCAACCGTATGGCCCTGCTGGTTGGGCATGGCGAGGAACAGCCGAAACTCCTCGACCGCCTCGTCATGCAAGGCCATCGCGTGGAGTTCCTTCGCCCGCTGAAAGCGATCTTCTGCCGTCGGCTTCCAGGCATCGGCCACATTGGCCGTCAGCCGTCGATAGGCAGTGCGCGCTTCCGGCGCGTTGGGATACTTCACCCACAGGCGCCGCAAGGTCTCGCGGGCCTCTGCCGTTCGATTGAATTGTTGTTGGCAATCGGCCCAGTGCAGATAGGCGACCGGCAAAACCAACTCACGATCGTCAACTTTCAGCGCCTTGGGATAGACCTCGGCGGCGCGATCGCACTGTCCGGCCCGATACCAGCCTTCCGCCGCTTCAACCGTCGCGCGCGGCGCCAGGAGGCTAGATGGCGTCAGTTCCCCGATGGACTGCAACAGCGCGGAACCTTCGGCCGTATCCCCAGCCGCCAGCAGAGCCGTGCCGGTCCACAGGCGGATATAGTCGTCCAACATCGGGAAGTCGCGCTGCGCCACACGCAAGTATTGCAGCGCGCGCGCCGGTTCCCGTTCGCGTAATGCCACGCCGCTGACCAGTCCCGCGCGTTTCGCCCACAAGGACCCGGGATGCTGCTCCATGAGCGGGCGGAGTCGCTCGACTTTCTGCACCGCATCATCGACACGAGCCGCCCCCGGCAGGGGACGCGGCCCGAGGGCCTCGCGAAAACAGCGTTCAGGGTCGTCACAGGCGGCAGGCGTGGCAGCAGGCGCAGAGCCAGCGGCCGGCGCTTGAGGAGTAGCTGGAATAGAAGCGGAACCGGGCGCAGTCGCGGCCGGTGCATCCGCCGAAGCGGCAGGCGTCGGCACCTCCGTCGGCGTCGATTCGGATGACGCGCCGGTGGCTAGGAACGCCAGCGTCGAGACGACGGCCGCGCAGCCCATGGCGAGACAGGCGCCGATGACGAATCGCCGTTTCGAATTGGGATCGGTCGGATGATCGCCCATAGACAGTACGCTGGATCGTGAGATGCCGCGGGTGAAGGATCACCGCTGGGACGGAAGAAGTATAACAGACATTCTCCGTTCAACCGAAAACTGGATAGAAAGTTGCCCGTACAGACCTGCCACAGGTCAACCGCCCGCTTGGCTACGTCCCACTGCCGCAGGCCGCGCACCGCTGTCGGCTAGCTTGTCGAGCAGCGCAGGGGGCGGTTGTGGCCCACTTTTCCGCCGTGCTAGGCTCGCCCCATGTCGACCGCGCGTGCGCTCATCAATCCACAGATGCCGAATACTTCGGGGCCGCCACCTATCGCTGCGCCCGAGTCCGACCATCGTCCCAATGTCTTGGCGCTCGACGCGCGTGCGCTGGAAACGCTCATACAGAGTTGGGGCTGGCCGCGGTATCGCGCAACACAGGTGCTGCGCTGGCTCTTCGCCAAACGCGTCCACAGTTTCGAGGCCATGACCGACCTGTCACAGCAGGACCGCGCCACACTCGCGAGCCATACGACCCTCTCGCGGCTGGCCGTCCAGACGGTCAAGACGGCGGCCGACGGCACCAGTAAGTTTTTGTTCCGGCTCGACGACGGCATGACCGTCGAAACCGTGCTGATTCCCGACGGTGACCGTCGCACGCTCTGCGTCTCCTCGCAGGTCGGCTGCACCTTCGACTGCGGCTTTTGCCTGACGGGCACGATGGGCCTGCGCCGCAATTTGAAAGCGCACGAAATCGTCGATCAAGTCCTGAGCGTGCAGGATCGCCTCGCACCGGAAGAACGCCTGACCAATCTGGTCTTCATGGGGATGGGCGAACCGTTGGCGAATTTCGACGCGGTGGCAGGCGCGTTACAGGTTTTGACGAACGGCTCGTGGGGGCTCGGATTCTCGCCCCGCCGCATCACGCTCTCGACCGTGGGCATGGCCTCGCGCATCCACGAGGTGGCGGCGCTCGGCGTCAACCTCGCGATCTCGCTGAACGCGACGACCGAGGCGCAACGCGCCGCGCTCATGCCCGCAGCCGCGCGCATGGCCTCGCTCCACGCGCTGATGCAGGCCTGCCGGACCTTTCCACTCAAGGCGCGCGATCGCCTCACGTTTGAATACGTCCTCTTGGCCGACGTGAACGACAGCCTCGACGATGCCGCCCGGCTCGTGACCCTACTGCGCGGCATGCGGTGCAAGGTCAACCTCATCCCCTTCAACGAATTTCCGGGCAATCCGAACCGGCGCCCGAACGAAGCCTCTATGGCCGCCTTTCAGGAACGCCTCCGGCATGCGGGGCTAGATGTTTTCGTACGGAAAAGCAAAGGGCCGGACGTGCTCGGCGCCTGCGGGCAGCTCGGCAGCCTGCCGCTCCCGGCGTTGCCTTGACTCGATTCCGACACGGTTGCTAGCATGCACTGAGTGATCGCAGCAGCATCGCCCGCACACACACATTCTCAGCCACATACCATGACTAATTTCAGCAGCGGCCGTACAGCCGGCTCGTTCGGTCTCACGCGGTACCTCGCACTCACGGCTGCGCTGACGGGCCTCAGCCTCCTGCTCTCGGCCGCCACGGCGCAGGCCGCCGACCCGAAAGAATTCAGCCTTAGCAACGGGATGAAGGTGTTGATCGTTGAAGTGCCCAAGGCGCCGGTGGTCACCGTGCAAGTCTGGTACAAGGTCGGCTCGCGCCACGAGCTGATGGGGCGCGCGGGGCTCTCCCACATGCTCGAACACATGATGTTCAACGGGACGGCCCGCTACCCGAAGGGAATGTTTTCGCGCCTCGTCAAGAAAAACGGCGGCGTGGATAACGCCTTCACCAGTCAAGACTTCACCGCCTATTTTGAAAATCTCTCTGCGGACCGACTCCCGCTGGCCCTGGAACTGGAAGCCGACCGTATGCAGGGGCTGCAGCTGGATCGCCAGGAATTTCAGCGCGAGCGCGAAGTGGTGAAGGAAGAGCGGCGCCTTCGGATCGAGGACGACCCGCAGGCTTTCCTGGTCGAAACGCTCTTTGCGCAGATGTTCATGAGCCATCCCTACCACTGGCCGATCATCGGATGGTTTGCGGACCTGAATGCGATGACGTTGGATGATCTGCAACGCCACTACGACACCTACTATTCGCCCAATAACGCGACGCTCGTGATCGTGGGCGACGTGAAGGCGGATCAAGCGCTGCCGACCATCAAGAAACTGTTCGAGCCGATCCCGCGCGGCCCCTCGCCCGCCCCGATCCTCGCAGTGGAGCCGGAGCAGCGCGGCGAACGCCGCTTCGTGCTGAAGCGCGACGCGCAACTGCCGTTTGTGATGATGGGGTACCGCACCCCGAACTTTAAGAGCGAGGACGCCTACGCGCTGGCGGTGCTGGAATCGGTCCTCTCGCATGGACGGAGCGGCCGCCTCTATCGCAGCCTGGTCTACGATCAGCAGCTGGCCCTCGCGGTCGGCGCCGAGTACACGCTCATGCAGGCGGACCCGGGACTCTTCTATTTTTATGCCGTGGTCAAACCCGGCCAGCAGGTCGCGGCGGTCGAAGCCGCACTGCAACAGGACATTCAGCGCATTCAGACATCGCTGCCGACTGATGTGGAAATACAGCGCGCCAAGAACAACGTGGAAGCCGAGTTCATCTTTCAACAGGACTCGAATTTCCGACACGCCATGTTGTTGGGCGAGGCGGAAACCGTCGGTGCCGGATGGCAAAGCATCGGACAGTACATCGAGAAGCTCCGGGCCGTCACCGCCAAAGATGTCCAGCGCGTCGCCGCCAAGTATCTGATCCAGGACGAGCGGACGGTCGGCATTTTGATTCCCACCCCCTCTGCCTCAGCGGACAATCCGAGTCAGAATCCGGAGCACCAGGCGCATCCATGATGATATCCCAACGTCCAGCGCGCGCCTCCTCCACTTCAATGCAGACCGCCGGTCTGAGTATCCGTCCGCTCTCGCTGATCTGCGCCTTCGTGCTCAGCCTCGGGATCCTGCTGCACGACCTTGCAGCTGCGGCAGAATTGCGCCCGGTGCGGTTGACGCTTCCGAACGGCCTCACGGTTCTCTATCTCGAGCAGCATGCGTTGCCCATGCTGGAAGCGCATGTGCTCATCAAGGCCGGCTCGGCGCAGGATCCGGCAGATAAAGCCGGCCTGGCCAACATGGTCGCAAGTCTCCTGGATGAAGGCACGACCACGCGCACCAGCGCTCAGCTTGCCGAGCAGATCGAATTTGTCGGCGGCTCGCTCAGCGCGCGCGCCTCCGAGGATTACACCAGCGCCACCGTGCGCGTTCTGAAGAAGGACGCGGACCTGGGCATCTCGCTGCTCGCGGACGTGCTGCAGAATCCCATCTTCCCGAAGCATGAGTTCGATCGCGTTCGAAGCGAGGTCATCGGGCAACTCATGAGCGAGAAGGATGATCCCGGCACGATCGCCATGCGGGCCTTCACGCATCTCATCTTTGCCGGCCACCCCTACCGCTGGCCTGTGGCGGGGACGGAAGAGTCGCTCCCGCTCCTGACGCAGCAGGACGTCCACGCGTTTCACGCGAAGCACTATGTGCCGAACCAGACGATTCTCACGATCGTCGGCGATCTGACGCAGGACGAAGCGACCGCACTGATCACCAAGTACTTCGGCAGTTGGAAGGGCAGCGCCGCTTCAGCGGCGAAGGCGCCCCCCGCACAGGCCTTAGCCAAGCCGACGCTGAAACTGATCAATAAGGACCTCACGCAATCGAGCATCGTACTCGGCCACGTCGGCCTCAGCCGGTCCAGCCCCGACTACTACGCGGCCACCGTGCTGAATCAGATTTTGGGCGCCGGCGGATTCGGCTCTCGCTTGATGGACACCATCCGAGATAAGCAGGGCTTGGCCTACGGCGTGACCAGCCAATTCGAAGGGCGCGTCGCGCCGGGGCCGTTCTATATCAGCCTGCAAACGCGCACGGAAGCGACCAACCAAGCCATCGCCAGCGTCCTCCACGAACTGCGCGCCATACGCGAAGCCCCGGTGACCGACCAAGAACTGGCCGACGCCAAGGCGTACCTCATGGGCAGCTTCGCCCTTCGTTTAGATACGACCGCCAAGCTGGCCCAAACCCTGAGCCTTGTTGAACTACACAATTTGGGATTTGATTACTTTACGCAGTACCCACGCTGGATCGACCGTGTCACCAAAGAGGACGTCCTGCGCGCCGCTAAGCAGTATCTCGATCCGCATCGTTACGCGCTCGTCGTCGTCGGTGACCTGGCCAAAGCAAAGGTCGCGACTGACGCCAAGCCATGACCGCACCGCTCTCCACAGAGGACAAACGGGCGCAGCTGGAACGAGTCATCGACGGACTGGGGTCCGTGCTGGTGACGTTCTCAGGCGGCATTGACAGCACGCTGGTGCTGCGTGTGGCCCATGATCGGCTCGGCCCCAACGCGGTGGCCGTCACGGCGGTCTCACCGACCCTTCCCGAGAGTGAGCGGGACCTCTGTGCGCAGCTGGCCCGCGAAATCGGCTGCCGCCACCTCTGGCACGACACAGATCAATTGGCGATTCCCGCCTTTGTGGAAAACGACGCGGCGCGCTGTTATCACTGCAAGACGGATTTGTACGGAGCCATGGAGCGGCTCCGCCAGGACCTCGGCCTCGCGTATGTCGTGAACGGGGTGCATCAGGACGACTTGGGTGACGACCGCCCGGGGATTCGCGCAGCGGACGAGTGGCGCGTCCGGAGCCCGCTCCTCGAGGCCGGCTTCACCAAGGCTGATATCCGCTCCGTCTCCAAGCTGCTGGGTCTTTCCAATTGGGAGAAGCCGGCGGCGGCCTGCCTGTCCTCTCGCGTGGTGCGCGGGCAAGCGATTACGCGCGAAGTCTTACAGCGGATTGAGCGCGCGGAAGCACTGTTGGCGAAAGCCGGATTTCAGCAGGTCCGCGTACGGGCAGTGGGGGATGCGGCGAGAATTGAAGTGGGGCGAGATGAGATTCCCGCGCTCCTGGACTATCAGAAAACAAGTGATCTGACGGGGCGGTTGCAGCTGATGGGATTTGCGTCAGTGGAGATCGACCGAGACGGGTATCGACAGGGAAACGCCAACCAACTTATCGGCAACCGCTGATGCCTTCGAGCAGCGCAGGATTCGCTCGCTGCCCCACCTGAACATCAGCGCGTTGCCGACACAACCGTAGAATCGGCCTACGCGAGAGCTTACAACTTGCCCTGCGTACGGGCCACCGCTTCCAGCGCTTCGTCGGCGAATCGCTTGTGGTCGGCGTCGCTGAGGCTCCGCTCCACAATCTTTTCGGCGACCATCAACGCCAGTTCGGTCGTTTGCTTCCGGATATCCTGCACGGCGGTTCGACGAGCCTGCTCGATCTCGCGAGCCGAATCGCCCTTGATGCGCTCTGCCTCAGCCGTGAGCCGCTGCTCGTTTTCTTCCATCACGCGCTGCGCGCGCTCTTTGGCCTGCGCCAAAATCTGGTCCGCCTCTTTCGACGCCTGGGCAAGCTTGGCCTCGTACTGCTTGAGCGCCCGCTCCGCGTCTGTCCGCTGCCGCTCCGCCAGATCCAAGGATTCCCGGATTTTTCGCTCCCGCGATTCCAGGGTCTCCAGAATGGACGGAAAGGCGAACTTGTAGAGAACCCAGAAGAGGATCGCGAAGGACACGACCTCCCAAAAAATCAGCGAAGAATAAAAATGGCTCTCAAATTGCGGCATCGTCGTAACCCAGATTGAGGTGAAGGCTCAGGTCGAGTGAAGCGGCGGCACTGAGGCCCTCCCCTCGACCGTGACGGTCGAACACGACCATCGCAGACTATTTGCGGAGCCCCATGATGATGAACGCAATGACCAATCCGTACAAGGCAATGGCTTCGACGAGCGCGAACCCGATCCACATGTACTTACCCACGCGGCCTTCGGCTTCCGGCTGTCGCGCGACTGCTTCGATCATCTTGCCGAAGATATAGCCGATGCCTACGCCGGCACCCGCAAACCCGGCGGCGGCGAGACCCATACCCAATAACGCGGCTGCTGCTGAATCCATGTCGTCTTCTCCTCCTTCTAGACAGTCAATCGATGCCAAATCCTACAACTGACAGCTTAATGAGCGTGATCGTCACCATGACCATGAAGCGTGACCGCATCGCCCAAATACACACAGGTCAGCACGGTGAAAATGTAGGCCTGAATGAAGGCGATACCGAGCTCCAGCCCGTTCATCGCAATCGTAAATGCGAAGGGCAGCCACCCGATCAACAGCCCCCCGCTGATGGCCAGCCCAAAGAGCACACCCAAGATGACGTGTCCGGCCGTCATGTTGGCAAACAGACGGACGGCCAGCGAAACGGGACGTGCGAGCTGACTCACCAACTCAATGGGAATCATCAACGGCAACAGCCATCCCGGCGTCCCCGGCGGCACGAGAATACCCAAAAACTTCCCGCCATGGAGCATGAAGCCGAGCACGAGGCTGAGCCCATAGACCACCACGGCAAACACCGCCGTCACGATGAGCTGACTCGTGACGGTATAGCTGCCCGGGATGAGCCCGAGAAGATTGCTGAACAAGATAAACAGAAAGAGCGTGGCGATGAAGGGGAAGAACTTCATGCCCTTCGGCCCCATGGTATCCAGGATAATCCCACGGATGAAGTCCACCATGACCTCGGCCATACTTTGCAGCTTGCCTGGAACCAGCTGCTTGGCCTTCGCGGCGCTGATCATCAGGAAGGCGATCAGCCCAACGACGATCCACATCCAGATGACGGCTTTATTGATCGAGATATCGAGGCCGAAAAGCGACATCGGGACGATCTCGTGCAACTCGAACGGATGAAGCGGACTTTCTTCCACCGACAGATCCTTCCTACATCACGGTAAACAGATCAGCGTTTAGGATACGGGCCGCTTAAGTCTGCCACCTTTGGGCGGAACGATACGCATTGCGTACGCCGGCAATAATCCCCAGCACCAACCCAACGACCATCCCCCAAGGCCCGGAGTTCAGCACGTAGGTGTCGAAGGCCCACCCAAGCCCCCCTCCCACAATCAGCGAAGCCAGCACCTCCGTGCCGATGCGCATCGCCTGCCCGAGACCCGCGTAGAGAGGATCCGATGGGGAGGACATAGATTAGCTTTGCTGCCGTTCGCACACCCCGAGCGCGCGATGAGACGCAATAAAAGCGCGCCATTCAAGCAAGAAACGGCCAGCAATGTCAAGGAGTTTGTGTGCGAGAAGGCCCGACAACAGTGCGCCGCGGACGGTCTTCCATTGTATCGAAGCCAGGTTGCTTGTTCCCTGCCAGCCGCAAAACCCGCGTGCTCCATACCTGCGATTACCACACACCTTGACGCGGCAACGAATGAGGCGATAGCGTGACGTGATCTTCCTCTGTTCTGGTCTGCGCATCGTCCCCGCAGCGCATTCTGCAGCCAGACAACCATTGAACAGTATGACAGAACGCACTACCCACTTGCAGAAAGAACTGCCCACAGGCTGCCGCCCACAGGAGCGAAGGCTCCTCGGTTTGGGAATCTGGCTTACAGCCCTACTCAGCGTCGGTGGCTGTGAGTCCAGTGATGTAACGCCTCCTGCTCCAATCCCCCCCCCGAACACGAGCGACAGCCTCCAAGATCTCGGTTCCTATTCCATACCGGCCGGACAGTTACTCACGACTCCCATTGCGGTGAATGCGCAGGGAGCCTCGTCGCTCCTCTTGGTGGCCGTCCCGAATGATTCCGGATTGCCGGCCGTGATAACCAATCTGAAAGGTCCGTCGGGACAGACGTTGGTGACGCTCGACCCGAACGACCGCGATCCAATCGGTAAGAATCTGTTTCAGCAGGCGACTTTCCCCGTCACTGCCGGCATCCTGCCGCACAGCACCACCTACACGTTCGAGAATGGACAATACCAATTCCAAATCGGCAATCTGCACAGTGCGCCGACGACCGTGCAGCTCTGGGGTATCCTCAATCGTCGACTCAATCCGACGGGCGGCACGTTGGACATCAACCTCGTCTTCTGCGGGCTGGAGGATATCTCCGCACGCACCGCCCTCTCGGATCCACGGTTTCTGACGATCCTCAACGAATTTCGGCGCATCCTGGCACAGGTCAATATTCAGCTCGGGAACACGCCGACTTTCGATTGCCCCGATGGAACGGCGTCAGAGTTTGCCGTTTTGGAAGGAGCGGGCGAGCAAGCGCAATTGTTCTCCCTTCGGCCACCGGACGACAGCAATATCGGCCTCAATATTTTCTTTGTGCAGGATATTCAACTCGACGGCGTAGCAGGTGTGCTCGGAATTGCCGGGGGCATTCCAGGACCGGCGCATCTACAAGGAACCGGGGCTTCCGGGCTGGCCGTGTCACTGGCCGCACCGCGAATTGGGAGCTTAGCCTCCGGTGACTTACTCCGACGCGGACGCACCATGGCGCATGAGGTCGGACATTACTTGGGCCTCTTCCATGCGACCGAACGAACCGGGTCCACCCCGAGTAACCCGACCAACTTCGTCAACGTCGACCCTATTCCCGATACGCCGGAATGCCTCGCGACCGTGGATCAACCTCCGACCGGCGATGGAGACCGGGGCGTCGACCCCACGGAATGCGGCGTCAACGGCGGCGCCCGCAATTTGATGTTCTGGACCCAAGGGCCCGATTCGCTCGGCGCGCGCGATCAGATCTCCGCCGATCAATCCTCTGTGCTTGTGCGCAATCCGCTCGTGCGATAAGGCCACCATCGACGCCCACTGTGACGGAAGGGACGACACCATGACTCGATTACTTGCCACACTCTCGATGATCCTCTTGCTGGTGCATAGCGGGTGTGCCGCATCGACCGCCTCTGCCGACGCCGGGCGTACCTCCGCGCAACAGACGGTTCAGAGCCTGCTTGCGGCGGAAGAGTACGTCGCCACAGCTGCAGACCTGAAGCGCCTGGGCCCTGATGTCCCGTCTCAACTCATGCGCATCGCGCAGGACCCCGATCAGGATATTGCCCATCGGGCACGCGCCGTCTCCTACCTCGGCTACTACCAGGACAATCCTACTGTCGAGACCTACCTGTCGACACTCGTGCAGACGCCAACCGCACCACCCACGCTGCTGCGCCGCGGGCTCGTCGCGCTGGCACGCGCGGCAAAAGCCAAGGCGACATCGAGAATTGCGCCCCACCTCAGCTCATCGGACACGCTCGTGCGCGAGGCGGCGGCAAAGGCCTTGATCGAAACCGAAGATACTCGCGCATTCCAGATGGTGCACGAGGCCGCCGCGCAGGAGCACGAACCATTTCTCAAGAAGAAAATGCATGATCTCGCCGACACCGCGGCCGCCGAACGACTGAAGGGCACCGCACCCGCGACGCCGCAGGCAACACCCGAGGTGGAATCGACCCGCTACTAAGTAGGACAGAAAGCGATTCAGCGATTGCTTTCACTACGACGTCTGCACCCACGCGAAGAGGCCCGGTGGAAGCAATACTCTCCGTCAGGTATGCTGACTAGCGAATGCTCCACCCATCGCGAAACAGCTATGCGCAGGGTCCTCCGCAGCCGCTGACCCTCACACTTCCGCTCCGCGACCTCGATCCGTTCGCCTGCTATCGCGGGTTGGACCGGACCGGCGGCCCGCGCTTTTTGCTCGAAACGGGCCGCCCAGCCATTGGGCAGTCTTCCTACTCGTTTTTCGGCACGGAGCCGTATGCCACCTTGTCGATGGCCAACGGGCGGAGCACCTGGAGACAACGGGACCGCGCGCAAGCCTGCACGGACGATCCGTTGGATAGCCTGCTCCACCACGTTACGGCGAACGCTGTGCTGGCGCATAAGCACCTGCCACCGTTCGTGGGTGGAGCCGTCGGGTACCTCAGCTACGATTTCATCCGCTCGTCGGAACAGCTCCCGACACATGCGGCCCATGACTTGGCCCTGCCGGAGCTGCACATCGCGCTCTACGACGTCGTCGGCGCGATCGACCATGTGGAACAGACCCTGTGCCTCCTCTTCACACCCTCTGCGGAACGCTTCGCACTGACATCCCGCGATGAGCTCTACGAGGAGGGTGCCAGTCGCCTGCAGGCATTGCATGCGCAGCTGATCGGAGCCGCGCCGCGATCCTCGCCGACGTACGACTGGCAGGGCATGGCGCCGATTGCAGGTCAGACGCGCGCGGAGTATATGGCGCGGGTCGCTCGTTGCCAGGAGTACATCCGAGCGGGGGACATCTACCAGGCCAACTTGTCACACCGGTTCAGCTTCGATATGTCGGCCTTGGGACAGACGGCCGCGGGCGATCATGCTGCTATTGGGACAGCGCTCTACGAACGTCTGCGCCAGGTGAACCCCTCACCGTTTGCCGGGCTCATGGCGTTCGACGACCTGACGATTGTCAGCTCGTCGCCGGAGCGATTGATTCGACAGCAGGGCCGCGTCATCGACACGCGCCCGATTGCGGGCACAAGACCGCGCGGCGCCGGCGCATGGGAGGACGATCGGCTCAAGCACGAGTTGCTGGCCAACGAGAAAGAGCGCGCCGAGCACGTCATGCTGGTCGATCTGGAGCGCAACGACCTGGGACGCGTCTGCAACTATGGCACCGTCTCCGTGGATGAATTCTTCACCATCGAACAGTACTCGCACGTCAGCCACCTCGTCTCCAACGTGCGCGGCACGCTGCGACCTGAGGCCACCGGCGCCGATGTGCTCCGCGCGGTGTTCCCCGGCGGCACCATCACCGGCGTGCCGAAAGTCCGGTGCATGCAGATCATCGACGAATTGGAACCGGTTCGCCGCGGCCTCTATACCGGCTCACTCGGCTACATCAGCCGTACCGGCGATATGGACTGGAATATTTTGATCCGCACCATGCTGCTGACGGGCCAGCGCGGCTACCTGCAGGTCGGAGCCGGGATCGTCGCGGACTCCGATCCGGCCCGCGAGTACGACGAAACCTTACATAAGGGGCAGGCGTTTTTTTCGGCGTTAGGAGTGCGCCATTAAATGTGGATTTATCTGAACGATCGATTTGTGCCGCAAGAAGCCGCCACGATTTCCGTCTTCGACCACGGCTTTCTCTACGGCGATGGCGTCTATGAAACCGTGCGGTCGTATGGCCCCACCATTTTTTTGCTGCAGGAGCATGTGGCGAGACTGTATCGCTCGGCGGATCTGATCGGCCTGCGCATCCCCATCGAACCGGCCGATTGGGCGGCCATCCTGCACGAGGCCATGGTTCGAAACGGCGTCGGCACCAAGGACCAGGACGCCTATATTCGCATCACGGTCTCACGCGGCACCGGCGACATCGGCCTGGATCCTTCACTCTGCCCGAAGCCGACCATCGTCGTGCTGACCAAACCGCTGACGCGCCCCGCCCCAACAGTCTACGAACAGGGTGTCACGCTCATCACCGCCCAGACGCGGCGCAATCCCGCTGAGGCGCTGAACCCGCAAATCAAGTCGCTCAATTTCTTGAACAACATTTTGGCCAAACGCGAAGCGATCGCCGCCAAGGTGTTCGACGCCGTCATGCTGAATACGTCCGGAGAGGTCGCGGAGTGCACGATCAGCAATATCTTCTTCGTGGTCACCGGTCGGCTCTGCACACCAGCGGTCTCCTGCGGCATCTTGGACGGACTGACTCGCCACCATGTCCTCGGGCTCGCCCGCGAAGCGGGGCTGCCGACTGAAGAGGGACGCTTCCCGATTGCGACGCTGCGTAGCGCGTCCGAGTGCTTCGTCACCAACACCAGCTCGGAAGTCCTCCCAGTCCGCATGCTGGACGGTGCCCCCATCGGCAACGGGCGTCCCGGGCCGATTACGCAGGATCTTCACCGGCGATTCCAGGCCCAAGTGGCACAGATCCTCTCGAAAACACCCTAAGCGCCAGTTCCTAAGAACCACCACCGCCAGCCCTTGCAGGGCGAGGGCTGCCTGGGTCCCACCCCACAATGGCCTGATTTCGCAGATCTTTTGACAGTCCCTCCACTCGCTGCTAGCTTTTGAGAGTATGGAGCACTCCCGAAAGATAGCCCTGCGCGCAGTCCGGGCAGTCGGTCTGCGCCTGATCGCCGTGGCTGTTGGAGCCTTGTTCTGCGTGCCCGCAGCCCAGGCCGAAATCTATGTGTTCGTCGACAAGCACGGGGTGGTGTCGCTGACGAACGTGCCGACGGATTCGCACTATCGGCGCATCGACCTCTACGCCGGCGCGCCGCACACCACCCTGTCGCCTCGTGAGTTGGAACCGACGATCGCCCGCGCGGCCATTCAAACGCGGCTACACCCGGCGCTGGTGCGCGCGGTCATCAAAACGGAGTCCGGCTACGACCCACGCGCCGTCTCACGCGCCGGGGCCTTGGGATTGATGCAGCTGATGCCGCAAACGGCGGCGTTACACCATGTAGAGGATGCGTTCGATCCGGAACAGAATATCGCCGGCGGGACAAAACACCTGCGGTACTTACTCGATCGCTTTCAGGGGAATCTGCCGTTGGCGCTGGCAGCCTACAACGCCGGAGAACATGTGATCGACCGCTACCAGACCCTGCCGCCCTACGAGGAAACGCGCAACTACGTCAAGAAGGTCCTGCACTACTACCGGACGTTTCTCCACCACAACCCATCCGCCCCGCACCGCACGCTCAAGAACGACGCGGCTTCGCCCGCACGGTCCGTCCCGTCGCCCTCTTCGTTGACGGCGCAGGCGACGCCTCTCCGCTGACATGTTGCTGCCAGCTGATCTGGCTATGTTGCCGCCATCCGACGCGCGCGGTATGCGGATGATCAGCCCGGAAATGCGCGCCTAAGCTGTGCTGCCGCCAGAGCGACGCCTCCGCGATACAGAACGCGACCTGCACCATATTCTTCACTTCCAGCTCGGTCCGCGTCGCATAGGGCTCGTCCAACTGTTTCACCCAGCGAATCAACTGCGCCGTGGCTTTGGCGAGGGAATCGCCGCTCCGCACCATTCCCACGCGTCCCCACATGAGCCGACGCAGCGAGTTCCGCAGTTTCTCCGCATCATCCAATCGCGCAATCCGCTCCATCCCCAAGTCGCGTAACGTGGGCGGCGGCGGCTGACTCGACACGCGATTCGCAAAGCGGACCGCGGACTGGGCCGCCCGGACGCCGAACACCAACCCTTCCAACAACGAATTGCTCGCCAGCCGGTTGGCGCCATGGACGCCGCTGCACGCCACCTCTCCCGCCGCATACAGGCCTGCGACGGTGGTCGCGCCGTTCTGGTCGGTGCGCACGCCGCCCATCATGTAATGCGCGCTCGGCGACACAGGAATCCATTCCTCCGTGATATCGATGTCGTAGCGCAAACAGGTCGCATAGATCGTCGGGAAGCGTTGACGGATAAACCCGGGGTTCAAATGCGTGACGTCCAAATACACATGGCGCGCCCGCGTTGCCGCCATTTCCGCCCACATGGCGCGCGCCACAATATCCCGCGGCGCGAGCGCACCGTCCGGATGGTAGCGATGCATGAACAGCTCGCCCTTACTGTTTCGAAGTTGGCCGCCCTCACCACGAATCGCTTCGGAGAGCAGGAACGGTGGGCTCGACGGCAGGTAGAGCGCCGTCGGATGAAACTGCACAAACTCCATATCCTCCAGCACCGCCCCGGCCCGAAACGCCATGGCCATACCGTCGCCCGTCGCACTGGAGGGATTGGTCGTCCGAGCGTAGATCTGGCCCACACCGCCGGTGGAGAGCACCACGGCCTTCGCCGGCACGACCGAGCGCTCGCCGGTTAACTCATCCAATACGATGAGGCCGCTGCATCGCCCATCCCGCACAACCAGGTCGACCGTGAAGCAATGGTCCAGCGCTTGTATCCGCTCATGCTGGTACGCTTGTGCCATCAGCACGCGCACGATCTCGTTGCCCGTCGCGTCGCCACGCGCACGCAAAATCCGACTGCGGCTGTGCGCCGCCTCGCGCGCATACGCGAACTCCTTCCCCACCTTGTCGAACTGCACACCCCATCGAATCAACTCGTGGATGCGTGCCGGGCCTTCTTCCACCAACACGCGCACCGCGTCGGGGCGACACAGGCCATGGCCGGCCTTGAGCGTGTCGCGCAAGTGAACAGCCACATCGTCCTCTTCGCTGAGCGCGACGGCGACGCCACCCTGCGCATAGATAGAATTGCTTTCGAAGGGTTGCCCCTTCGTCACCATCGTCACGCGGCCGACTTTGGCCAGCTCCAGCGCGGCGCGCAAGCCGGCGACACCGCTGCCGACGACGAGGAAATCAGATTCTTGAGGGGGACGACGGCGAGCCGAGGTGGTCATAGACGATATCGAGCAATCCTGGTCAGCTGCGGGAGGTTACGGACGTGGGGCTGACGGGCGAGCGGATTCGCCCGGCGGCTCTTGCGGAACTGACCGTCCGCTCATGCCGAACGGCAAATTCCCGTCGACGCTCTGCAGCAGCACGGACTGGGTGCCGGTGAAATGCATCCGGCCATGCCCCCGTTCGCGCACAGGCGCATCCGCAGGCTCGCGACGCCATTGTCCCTGCCAGTGCAGATACACATCGACGGCGTCCCCGTCCACGATGATGCGCTCGACCGTCCAGTCCAAGCCAATCTGCTTGTAGCGGTCGAAGTCCATCACAGCGTCCCGCTCAACCCGTTCGAGCGACTCACTGGGAAGCAACAGATTACGGAACGCATCAATATTGCGCTCGGCATAGGCACGGCGCAGCCCTTCGAGGGCCTCATCGATACGGACATAGCGCTGGTGATCTTCGAGATAGACAGGGCCCTTGCTCCCGCAGCCGACGGATCCGACCAGGCAGGCGAGCACCAGCCCCCAGGGAGCAAGCTTTCGAATCGCAACGAGCGGCCACGGCGCGTCAAACATGCGGCACTATATGGAGCAGAGCGGTAGCCGGTCAAGCGCACGCGGCGAAATCCCGCTGCGCCACGCACCGTCCGGTTGGTCTCGACCGGGTGCGTTCGCCGCCGGCGTCCGAAACGCACAGGGCTCTCCTGTCCAACCCAGCGCCGACCAGGCAGACCGCCCCGCGCCCGCCCGGATCGCGCCGACCGTCCAGATCCTTTCTTGACAGCCCGTACCCACTATGAGATACCTCTCGCGCACCCTTCTCTGCCGGTCACCCCCGTGCAAAGACTGCTAAATAGATTGTCTTGGGCGGACAAACCCGATACCGTAACTCGTTGTAGGAGCACCCTATGTCCAGTGTGTTGAAGAAGCGGCGGAAAAAAATGCGGAAGCACAAGTACAAGAAGCTCCGCAGGAAGCAGAAGTTCCTCCGTCGCAAGAGCTAGTCGGCACGCTGACACTGCGCTCCACGATCGAACGAGTTGGCGACGGGCACCCGGATTCCGGCCCCGCCGTCGACCACGATAACCACGCGGGGCGCAGGGCACCGTCCGGCGAGAGGAGGGCCCGTGGCAGAAGGCAAGAAGGTCCGCATTCGGGTAAAGACAGTGAACTGTACCTACGTGGGGGATTTTCTCATTCCGCCCATGCGTAACCGCGTCTCCGACGCGATTAACGAAGAGCAGCGCCTGTTCATCAGCCTGACCGATGTCATGATGAATGACAAGGAAAAGGCTGACTTCGTAGCCATCAACAAGAACCTCATCGAATCGATCGCGCAGCTGTAGGCGCGGCCGGGCCCCCGCGGCCCGCCGCCACCTGCTCGCCGACCGCCACGTGAGCGCACTTCGGCGACCTCGACGACAGCCCTTCTTTCCGCTCACCGACCCGATCATCTGAATTGCAGTCGCGCGGCGCGCCCCGTTATGATGGGCGCCGCGCGAGCCGCTGCAGCGTGCACACGCCCGTCATCCATACACGCCAATAATCCATTGACCCATCTATGACCTATTACCGACGCTTTCTCCCATTTCTTCGTCCCTATATTCCGCGCATGGCGATGGCCGCCCTCTGTATCGCCATCGTGGCGCTGCTGAATCTCGTCATGTTGCGCGTCGTCGGACGCCTCTGGGACGTCATCACCGTCCAGCACGATTACGCCGGCATGATGCAACTGCTGGCCGTCTTCATCGCGGTCGTGGTGATCCAGGGCCTGGCCTCCGTTGGGCATGGCTACCTCCTCGCCTGGGTCTCGCAGCACATCATGGCGGACTTTCGGCAGCACGTGTTTCGCCACGTGAACGGACTCTCGCTGAATTTTTTCGTGAAGCGCCGAACCGGCGAGCTCCTGTCGCGCGTGATGAACGACATCGGCACCATTCAAAGGGCGGTGACGGACACGCCGATCGACATGATCAAGCAGGCCGTCACGTTTCTCGGCGGCGTCGGCTTCCTGCTTGCGATGAACTGGCGGCTCTGCTTGCTGATCCTGCTGCTGCTGCCCTTGCTGGCCGTGATCGCCAAGCTGTTCGGGCGTCGACTGAAGCAACTATCCACCGACATCCAGGACGAAAACGCCTACCTCTCCACCATTCTCGAAGAGGTGTTCTCCGGCATCCGCATCGTCAAATCGTTCGTGCAGACGGCGCGCGAGGAGTCGCGCTTCCGCGGCACGCTCGAGCGGGCCGTGGCCATTGCGCTTCGCCGAGCCACCGTGTTGGCGATCTTCATCCCCACGATCACGCTCTGTACGTTTGCCGCCGGTGCGGCAGTGCTCTGGTACGGCGGGATGCAGGTGATCGAAGGCCAAGTCACACCCGGCGACCTCTTCGCCTTCGTGCTGTTTGCGGGTATCTTGATCGGTCCGTTCGGGGCCGCGGCGCGCGTGTTCGCCCACGTCAAAGAGGCGCAGGGCGCGATGCAGCGCGTGTTCGAGATTCTCGACACACAACCCGAGGTCCAGCAACATCCCCGCGCCGTCACGCTCACAACGGTCGACGGTCACATTCGGGCGGAGCACCTGTCGTTTTATTACGATCCGCGCACGCCCATCCTGACCGATGTGAGTTTTGAGGCCCGTCCCGGCGAGGTCATCGCCCTCGTGGGACCGACCGGGGCCGGGAAGACTACGATCATCAACCTGCTCCACCGCTTCTACGATCCGACGCAGGGCACCATTACCCTGGACGGACAGGATTTGCGCACCATCGATCTGAACAGCCTGTATAAGCAGATCGCCCTAGTGCCGCAGGAAACCACGCTCTTCGGCGGCAGCATCTTCGACAACATCCGCTATGGACGTGAAGACGCCAGTCACGAAGAGGTTGTGGCCGCCAGTAAGGCCGCAATGGCCGATGAATTCGTGGTGAAATTCCCGGACGGTTACCAGACCATCGTCGGCGAAAAGGGCGTCAACCTCTCAGGCGGGCAACGCCAACGTCTAGCGATTGCACGGGCGCTCTTGAAGAACCCCCGCATCCTGCTGCTCGACGAAGCGACCTCGGCCCTCGACACCGAGTCCGAACGCCTCGTGCAGGAAGCCCTCGATCGACTCATGCGCGGACGCACCACCTTTGTCGTCGCGCACCGATTGACCACCGTCCAGCGCGCCGATCAAATTCTCGTCTTCGACAAGGGCGGGATCGTCGAGCGCGGCACGCACAACGCCCTGCTGGCGCAGCAAGGCCTCTATCACTACCTCTATACGCTTCGGCAAACCGAGGAATCGCAGACCACCGCTTCGTAAACAGCCTCTTCGCAAAAGACGATGCAGCAGTCCGTCGCGGGACTGCCGCGTCGTACAGCGCCGATGAACCGCGTCTGCGCGCGGCGCTCTCGGCGTCACCATCTGAACACTGCTCAGCAGCCGGGCACGCCCGAACTGAGAGCCCGTTCTGACGCCTTGCCCTGACATCTCTTAAACGAGTCTTCATCAGCCAAGCGACATCAGCAACAACTCGTCACGCGCAATACGCGCCTGTCTGGGAACGAGCCAAACCAATCGAATCCAACTGTTGCCGGTCTGCGGCACGGCTGCCCCCCGCCCCCCGCTGGGCACTGTGAGGGAATGAGCCAATCCAAGCCCTATGCAGTCTGCGACGCGGCTCGGCTGACGTCGACGCAGCTAAACTCGGCGCGAGCACTGGGAGCCTGTCACACATCTTCCTTGCACACTTTAGAAACAGTCTGAGTGAGGCCCACCGCGCCTTGTAGACAGCTGGCGTCGCTCCCCTCAGGCCCTGAAAACACAAAGGGCCAGCGACCGGATGGCCGCTGGCCCTTCGCTGCGCTGTTGCCGACCAGCCTCCCGCTCGTCTTGACGCGAGAGACCGGTCAGCCCACGACTTACCGGCTTACAGCCAGGTCACGCGCTCGGCCGGCCGAATGTAGATCGGCTCTTCGACCTGGATACGCGCCACTTCCTTGCCCGACTTGTTGAAGCCCAGGACGGTGTCGTTGTACATCTCGAACCGCTTCCCGTGGATCTGGGTTTCGAACACCTTCGGACCCGGAATGACATCGTACCGGAACACGATCTGCTGGCTGGCC
>JAYREW010000018.1:0-213447 GCA_041908685.1 Nitrospiraceae bacterium
CCCCCGACGTGTTTCTGTCCCCGGCGTTCAATGTCCCGATGGTGGCCAGCGCGCGTTAGGCGCTGGATTTTCACCGGGCCCTTGCGTACTCTCGCAAGACTCGCGTCTCGGGCAAGGTCCGTAGGTCCATTCACATATCTTTCTCATGGCGCCACAATTTCCAAACGAACAGAGTGCCGCAGGCGCTTTTACGCGGCAGGCCGACGCATTCCGCCAGTGGATCACGGCGGATGGGCGCTCGCCCTTTCCCGTCGAGGCGGGTCGGTACCACCTGTATGTGTCCTGGGCCTGTCCCTGGGCCCACCGAACGATTCTGACCAGGCAACTGCTTGGCCTGGCGACAGCGATCACCATGTCGGTGGTCGATCCCATTCGAGACGAGCGCGGCTGGGCCTTTCGTGAAGGCCCTGGGCACGGCCCGGATCCGATCAATGGCTTTCACTTTTTGCGAGAGGCCTACCAGGCCAACGATCCGCAGTATCGCGGGCGTGCCACTGTGCCGGTCTTGTGGGATCGTCGCACGTCGCGCATTGTCAGCAACTCGGACGACGACATCATGCGGATGTTCAATGAGGTCTGTCGTCCGTTGGCCGGTACGAACGTGGATCTCTATCCCGCCCCGCAGCGCGGCGAGATCGATGCCCTGAACGCCTGGCTGTACGAGGCGGTGAACGACGGTGTCTATCGGGCAGGCTTCGCCACGACTCAGGCTGTGTATGAGTCGGCCGTGCGACGGCTGTTCGAGGCGTTGGACGTGCTGGACCAACGCCTGACCACTCGGCGCTACCTCTTCGGCGGACAGCCGCTCGAGAGTGATTGGCGTCTGTTCGTGACGCTGATCCGCTTTGATGCGGTGTACCACGGCCACTTCAAATGCAATCTGCGTCGCATCGTGGACTACCCGTCGCTCTCAGGGTATCTTCGTGACCTGTATCAAATCCCTGGTGTGGCGGAGACGGTGAATATGGACCACATAAAGCGCCACTATTATGTGACCCATGACGAGATCAACCCGACGCGGATCGTTCCGCTCGGCCCCGTACAAGATTTCACAGTTCCACATGACCGTGCGCGCCTGTCTCAGGCGTCGACATCCGCGTAGATGTGCCAGTGGTCGCTCAATCTGTCGAGTAGAAGGAGGCAATATGGTGCGATCTCTTGCGATGGGTGTCCTGTTCGTACTGCTGGCCGTGCCCGGCGTTGTGTTCGCCGCAGGCGAGAAAAAAACGGAGAAGAAGTCTGTCGAGAAAACGGGCTTTCGCATCAGCAGTCCAGACATGGTCGCCAATACGAAGATGAGCGTGAAGCATGTCTTCAAAGGGTTCGGCTGCGAGGGCGGCAATCTGTCGCCGGCACTGATGTGGCGTGATGCGCCGCAAGATACCAAGAGTTTCGCCGTCACCGCCTACGATCCTGACGCTCCGACAGGAAGCGGCTGGTGGCATTGGGTGGTCTACAACATTCCCGCCGACACCACTGAGTTAAAAACCGGTGCCGGCGCGGGCGATGGCGCGCAATTGCCGTCAGGCGCCGTACAAGGCCGTACCGATTTTGGAGCCGTGGGGTATGGCGGTCCCTGTCCCCCTGAAGGGCACGGCGCGCATCGCTATCACTTCACCGTCCATGCGCTGAAAGTCGAGAAGCTGGATCTGCCGGCGGATGCAACCGCCGCCTATGTCGGCTTTATGATCAATGCCAACCGGCTTGGGAAGGCCACGCTGACAGGACTCTACGCCCGATAGACACTTGTGCTGGTGCCCAATAGAGCCTGAGATTTGCCCTTGGCGGCGGCCTGGGCCGTTTCTTATTCAACCGGGCCTGTGTTATAGGGAAGCAGGTTGGCGTTGGAATATTGGGCGATGATGTGGGGCTCATTGCGAGCGGTGTGCGCGACGGGCTGCGAAGGAGGCGAGGGATGGCAACACGTTTTACCCGTGCCTGGATAGTTGTACTGGGGCTGGGCTTTGCGGCCTGTACGCCCGATATGGTGAAGCTCGATCCCGCGGCCCGCGCCTCCTTGAAGCAGGCTCAGGAAATCAAAGTTGTCCACTACCTGCCGCCGAATCTGGAAATGCAGGGAAGGAACCTGATCGGGTATGGAGCGAATGCGGGCACCTCGACAGCGATGCAAGCCCAGGCGCGAGATCAGGTGGCGGGGGAGCTGATGTTGGCCGACCCGGTGGTTCGGGTCGTGAGCAACGTCGTCGCTTCCCTCTCGACATCGCTCAATTCAAAAAACCTCACGCCGGTCCCGAGCGCCATGCAGGAAGTGCAGATCGACCGACTGAAGACGGTCTTGGGTCCGGGCACGTTCATGGATTTTGCCACCACCTACTGGGCCATTGCGCCGCTGCCCTACAATCCCCATGACCTGGTGATGTATCGGGCGCGTGCCCGCGTGCTGAAGTTCCCGGAAGGGACGTTACTCTGGCAGGGGCTGTGCGATCTTGAGGCGGAGGATTCCGTCGGTATGCCGGCGGACAAGGGCACTCAAGTGACGAAGGGAATGCTCCTGGCGAATACCTTCGAGAGCCTGGCGGATCGTTGTAGTGAGCAGCTTGTGGCACAATTCAATGCGGGTCCGGGCGCACGCTAACGTCTGCATTGCCGCGCGGCACGATTCCCTCTGCGCGTTCTGTGGGCCTCAGGCCAGACCGTTGCCGCAGCCAAGTAGGCGCGGCAACTGATACACTCGGCTCCTTAGCCAGACAACCCCGCCATCATGCGGCAGCCCATGATGCCAGGGCGCTACGGCGTGGGGTCGCCAGCCTGGCGCCAGATCCCCTGAATCGTTCCAATCTCCGGCCGATCCGCCACCGGCGGTAGTCCATACATTACTTCCAGCGTGCGCAACAAGTGCAGATGCGAGAGGCGCTGCGCGTACTGTCCCGCGCGCACCATCGGCCCAAAGAATAGCGTCGGAATGCGGTTGCCTTCCTTCCCGTCGTCTTCGTCCCAGGTCAAGATGCAGAGACTATTGTGGGTCTGCGCCCATTCCAGATAGCCGGCGAGGTTCCGGCGCATCCAGACGTCGGCGCGATGGATCCGATCCGGGTCCGTGCCGTTGTGCATATTGTTGACGTTGTTGGGGATGACGATACTGACCGTCGGCAGATCGGCATAGTTGCTGGGAAAGGCGGAGAAGGGACGATTCGCGGCGGGCGGCAGTCCATTGGCCTGGTCATGTTGCCAATTTACCCAGGGGGCATGTTTGCGGACATACAGGCCGCTGACGCATACCTTGGAGCCTTCCTCTGGAAGATCTTCGGAAAAGCCGACAAAGGTCAGGCCTGCGCGCAGTAGCACATGCCCGAGGTTCGGCGTGGTGAGGTGTAGCGGGCATTCGTGCTCCTTCGAACCTTGGACGCTGCCAGAAAACAAATACAGATAGTTGGGCTGGCTCGGATGGGTATGCGCATAGTACTGCGTGAAGAGCGCGCTGCGCTCGGCCAGGCCGTTGATGAAGGGGGCCGCGGGTGAGCCGATAATCGAGCTGTATCCGTGGTTCTCCAAGATCACAATGACGACATGGTCCGGGCGTGGCAGGGGCGCCTCCGCCAGCGCGTGGCTTGCCCCGCTCCAACCCCAGAGGCTCAGCACTACTGCGAGGACGTAAGCTCGATAGTCGCGCATGGCTGTTCCCTAACGTAGTTTGATTCGAAAGGCAACGGACTCCGTCTTCGGGCGCGACATTGCAATTTTGTCGGTTCGCATCGTACGGTCCACCTGCAGCGCGAAGGCGTGGACCGTGGGGCCTATGTATGGCGTGGGTGCCGACCAGCACAGAAATCATAGTGACCGCCGGTGAGACGCCGAAGCGGATCGACGCGTTTTTGGCCAACCGAGACCCGGACCTCTCTCGCTCGGCAATTCAGCGGTTGATGGAGGAGGGGCGCATTCGGCTCAATGATGCGCCCGTGAAGCCGAGCCACAAGATCAAACCGGGCGATCGCATCACGCTGGAGGTGCCGAGGCCGGAGCCGTTGGATCTGCAGCCGGAGGCCATCCCGCTGGATGTGCTGTACGAAGACGAGAGCCTCCTGGTCCTCAACAAGCCGGTCGGATTGGTGGTGCATCCCGCGCCGGGCCATTGGGATGGGACGCTCGTGAATGCGCTGCTCCATCATTTTCAACGCCCGGGAGGATCGCTCTCGACGATTGGCGGAAAAGAACGGCCGGGGCTCGTGCACCGGCTCGACAAAGAAACCTCCGGCGTCATGGTTATCGCAAAGACCGATCGCGCCCATGTCGGGCTGGCCGCGCAATTCAAGGCGCACAGCATTGCGCGTGAATATGAAGCGCTGGTCTGGGGCCGTCCCAAGCAGTCACGAGGTGTCATTGATGTGCCGATCGGCCGTGACATGAAAGAGCGTAAGAAATTTTCGCCGCGGACGCGCAGCCCGAAGGACTCGGTGACGGAGTATCGCGTGGCGGCGTCCGTGGGCGCGCAGGCCGCGCATGTCGTGGTGCACCCGCGAACCGGACGGACCCATCAAATTCGCGTGCACCTCACCTCGCTCGGGCACCCGCTGTTGGGCGATCCGACGTACGGGGGCCGCAAGGTGTCTGTAGTGGAGGGGATTCGCGTGCCGCGCGTCATGCTGCACGCGCGCTTGCTGGGATTTCAGCATCCGATCGAAGTGCGGTATTTAGAATTTACGGCGCCCGCGCCGGAGGATTTTGTCGCGGTGGTGCAGCAGTTGTCGGCGACGGGGGCCGCGCGCGCCGGGCGTTGACAGCGGAAAACGAGAAGCGTATCAGTCTGCGGGACATCACGTACAAACCATGGAAACCAGCCAAGTTCTCGATACCGTTGGGACGCTGATCATGCATCTCAAGGGCTATACTGCGAAGCTGCCGCCGGTTGTGCATCTGGCGGCGGTGCCGGGCGGCTTGCGGCCGAAACCCGAGTCGGTGGACGTCTTCGAGCAGGCGCTCTCGAAATTCCGTAGTCAGGCCGGGACCTCGCCGTTCAAGCGGCTGATCGACCTTTTTACGGATGCGCTGGAAGCCTTTGAGATGGGCAAAGTGCTGGCGACCGTGCAGCCGATCCTTGCCGTCCTCGACCATGTGGAGCAGATGCAGCGAGACAAAGACATCGTCGTGACGGAACCAGACCGTAAGCGGCTGGCTGAGTATCGGACCAGTTTGAATAAAATACTTCCCGGCAACCAGCCGGAGCTTGAAGGAGCGGGACGGGGGCTCTAAGCTGTCGGTCTCGCGGGCACGCTCAGGGTCGGGAGGCCGCCACGGTGTCGATCACGCGCGCGGCGTTGCCAGTGGCCGCTGACTGTCAGTGCCCCATTTTCGGGCCGGCCGCGTTGGCACCGCGAGACACGAGTGAGAGGCGGACGGTGGCATGGCAATTGGGGCAGGTGACCCGCACCGTATTTTCATCGAGGTAGGTCATCTGCTCTTGCGTGAGCCACATCAACTGACTGCACTTGGGACAGGTGCGCACCGGGGTTGCCATGCTGCATGCTCCACAGATTGGTGAAGGGTGGATCGCTCGTGGCTTCGACGGCCGTACTGTAATATAGAGACGACATGGCGCTCAAGACCAAACCCAATTCACCTGCGGCCAATCAGCGAAAAGCGACAGCGTCGGTCGAGCCCATCGTCTATCGCGATGCGGCAGGCCTCGACCCTGCGCAACTCCTGGCGCTCTATCATCAGGCACCCTGGGCCAAGACCCGGAGCGTAGAGGACGCGCGCACGATGTTGGCGAACACGGACGTGGCGGTGACGGCCTGGGATGGGACGGCGCTGGTCGGCTTCAGCCGTGTGTTGACGGACTATGTGTATCGCGCCACGATTTGGGACGTCATCGTCGATCAGCAGCATCAGGGGCAGGGAATCGGGACCGAGCTGGTCCAGCGCCTGTTGCACCACCCGAAGCTGGCGCGGGTGGAATTGTTTTGGTTGTGTACGCGACGGCCGGGTTTTTACGAACGGCTCGGGTTTACCGACAAGGCGCAAACGGGCATGGTGTGGGTCCGTGCTGAGCAGGCGCGCCAGGAATAGCGCGGTACGAGCACGCGACGTGCGGTATGCGCTGAGCCGAACCGTGGGAGTGCAACGCGGAGAGGGGCGGGCTCGATGTGCGATGGAGGTCGCACACCGAGCGTACTAATAGATCCGCTAGAACGTGTACTTCACACCGAAGAGCAGATTCGCGGTCGAGGCATCGAAACTTCCGACGTTCGTACCGCCCACATCTAAGCCGCCGCGGTTCCGCTTCCAGGCAATTTCAGCATTCAACATCAACTTGTCGGTCAACGGATAGTCGAGGCCGCTGGCCACGCGCCAGGCAAAGGTGGTCCCGAAGCTGGTCTTCGCAATCCCGCTCGCCTCGTCGAACGTGTTCACGTTGGCGCCGAGACCGGTGGAGAGATACGGCATGACGGCGCCCAGGCGCCCAGGCCGGAATTCCAGCGTCGGCATCAACGAAATCGTATTGAGCGTGCCGATTTTCGTGCTCGGGGTCTCTTGTTCCCAGCTCCGTCGCTCCCACTCAACCATGAAGCCCACCGCGAAAAAGCGATTCAATCCATACTGAACCTGCGCGTTGACTGCCGGTCCCAGATTCGTATCGGTGCCGCGCAGCATCTCCTGTGTCGGGAGCGCCAGCCCCGCGCGAAGCCCGGCCGTCCACCGGCCTTCCTTCGCTTGCCCCTCGTGCACCCACTCCGCGTGGGCGTCACTGGGAACCATCCCCACGCTCAGCAACGCCAGTGCGGCGATCGCCAACAACCCTCGTCGTACGCTGTCCCTCTGCATGCGATGCTCCTTCGTCAATGAAATGGTGCGCGGATCGCGAGGCGCGCGCTCGCTGCGCCGCCCGCGCGGGCGCAATTAGAATCCGTACCGCACGCCAAAGAGCCAGTTCAGTGTGGAGAAATCGGCGTTGTCGGCGCGGTTGCGCTTCCAGGCCGCTTCCGTGTTGAGCATGAGACCCTTCGGGGCGTTCGGGAACCAGTTGGTCAGTTCGTAGTCGAGCCCACCGGCGACGCGCCAGGCGAAACTGTCGCGCTGGTTTTCGTCGTTGATATTGATGCCGATGCCGGTCGAGAGGTAGGGGATCACGTTGCCGAAATGGCCGGGCCGATATTCCAACATGGCCGGCAGGAACGACACGGTGTTGAGTGATCGGCTGCCCGGACCTTTGATGCTGTGATGTTCCCAGTCGAGCATCATGCCTGCGCGGAACCACTGATTGATGGCGTACATGCCGAGAAAGTTCACGGTCGGTCCCACCGTCGAGGTCCCGGTCGATTGCGTCATGAAACTGGGTCCCGCACGGAAGCCGAAGTTGAAATGATCCTCCCCTGCCATGCCTTCATAGGTCCATGCATCCATCGCCGCTGTCGGCACCGCGGATGGGGGGAGCAGGCTCACGATACTAAGCATGAATAGGGCCACTGCGAATGAGGTCGCACGCTGTTTCACGGGTCCCTCCCGGTCAAGAAGACAACGCCCATCGAATACGATGGGCACTCTATAGCGAAGTCGAGGTCGAGATGCAAGGATCGATAGGCTGGGAGAGGCGTCTCACGCGCATCCCGTCGCGCGGTGCAGGCGCTGAACGACGCATCATTCGATCGCGTGGCGATGCGCGCGCTTGGGCGAGTACCAGACCGAGACGAAAAACAGCACCGTCGCGAGCAGGACGATGGTCGGGCCCGAGGGAAGATCCCACGCGTAGGAGATGAGGACGCCGCCGATCGAACAGAGGATGCCGAGGATCACGGAGTAGATCGTGAGCTGCGTCAGGCTGTGCGTCCATTGGTAGGCCGTGGACGCGGGAATCAACACCAGCGCAAACACCAAAATGGCGCCGACGGTTTTCAGCGACACCACAATCGTTACCGCGATCAAGCTCAGCAACAGAAAGTAGATCCGACGGGCCGGTACGCCGGAGGCCTCGGCCATATCCTGGTCGAACGCGATAAAGTAGAGTTCCTTCGCAAAGAGGGCCAGTGCGGCCAGCACGACGCAGCCCAACCCCGCAATGGTCCATAGTTCGTCTTGCGTCACCGCGAGCACACTGCCGAACAGGTATCCGTAGACTTCCGAGTTGTACGTTTTCATCAAGCCCAGGAACAAAATCGCGAGCGCCATAGTGGCCGTGTAGAGAATGCCGATGGAGACATCGAGCTTCATGCGCCCCTGTTCCTCCAGCAGGCCGACGATCCAGACCGTGCCCAAACCGAACGCGACGGCGAGGGCTAGAGGAGGCAGCCCGAGCAGATAGGCCAGCGTCACGCCGGCAAAGGCCGCGTGTGCCGTGCCGGCACCCACAAAGGCCAGCCCGCGGAGCACGACAAACACGCCGATCAGCGAGCAGAGGCCGCCCACCAAAGCGGCGGCGGCCAGCGATCGTTGCATAAAGTCGAAGGTGAGCAGTTCAAGCACGCGTGTGGTCTCGGCGTTGGGCAGGCGTCATACTACCCCATGGTGTGGGCACTGTGAAGGTCGGCGATGGCACGTATGGCGCATGAGGGCGGATGCGGCTCAGTGGTGATGGTAATCGCGTACGACGACCATGCCGTGGTCGGAGATCACGAGATCCTTATCGTAGACCTGTTGGAGCACCTCCGGCTTGAGCACCTCGTCCGGCGGACCGGCCGCCGCGAGATAGGTGTTCAGCAGTACCAGGCGATCGACATGGGGGCTGATTAAATTGAGATCGTGCGTGACGAACAGGACCGTCAGACCCATCTCGCGGTGCAGGTGCCGCACAAGGTCCAGCAAGCTATGTTGGGTGGTAATGTCGATGCCGGTCGTCGGCTCATCGAGCAACAAGACTTTCGGTTCTTGCGCCAGCGTCCGGGCGATCATCACCCGCTGTTGTTGCCCGCCGGAGAGCAGGCCCAGCGCATGGTCGGTGTAGCCGGTCATGCCGACTTTGGCCAAGGCCTCATCCGCAAGCGCGCGATCGCGCGCACCGGGTCGCGTGAAGAGCCCGAGCTTGCCGTAGCGACCCATCATTACCGTCTCGAAGACAGTAATCGGGAAATGTCGATCTCGTGCGCTCATCTGGGGTAGATAGCCGATTTGTGCGCGATGGTGGCAGTGCATCTCCTCACAGGCGCAGTCGAAGATTTGCAGCGAGCCGGAGCGCGGCGGCAGCAGGCCCAGGATGGCGCGGCATAGCGTCGTTTTCCCCGAGCCGTTGGGGCCGATGACACCGATGAACTCCCCTTCGAAAATGTCGAGCGTGACGTCCTTCAGCGCCGTGATGCCGCCGGGAAAACCAAAGGAGGCGTGGTCAAATCGGATGATGGCCCTGCGCGGCGCGGAGCTGGTCACGGGTATGGGCGATGGTCGGGCGGCCGAATCCATAGAGGCAACGGTGTCAGGGGAAGACGCGGCGGACGCCGCGTCAGGGGCGCGTAAAACCTTGGACCAATTGGACCACATTGTACCGCAGCATGTCGAGGTAGGTGTCGGTGCCCGGCACGCCGCCCGGCAGCGGAGTCAGCACCACCACGCGCGCGCCGGTTTCGTCGGCGAGCAGGCGCGGCACCTTTTGATTTAGCTGCGGCTCGGACACGATGACCTGAATGCCGTCGCGCCGAATGCGCGCGATGAGTTCGCGCAGATGCCGGGGCGACGGCTCCGCACCCGATTGCAACTGAATCTCCCCGACGATCTCCAGGTGAAACCGCTGCGCAAAATAGGGCCAGGCCGGATGGTGCGTAATAATGCGACGGTCGTGCAGCGGCGCCAGCTGCTGCGTCAGCTCAATGGTCGTGCGGGCCAGCGCCTGCCGGTAGGCCGCGGCCTGTTGTGCATAGGTGTCGGCATGGGGCGGATCCAGCTTGCTGAGGGCCGCCGCAAGGCGCTCCACCATGATCGAGACGTTCTCGGGATCGAGCCAGACGTGGGGGTTTCCGAGACGGTGGTGGTGCCCCTCGTGGGTGGCCTCTGTGGCCGACTGTCGCTCGGCCTCAGGTACGTCCAGTAACGGCAGCCCATCGGCAGCCGTCATCACCGTCAATCCGGGATTGCCCGCGCTCTTGATCAGGCCCGCGACCCAGACTTCGAGGCCGGCGCCGATTTCGACCAGCAAGCGCGCTTTCCGAACGGCGACGAGATCGCTGGGTTTCGGCGAGTAGGAGTGCTCGCTTTCGAGCCCGGAGAGCAGGGATGTCACGCGGACGTACGGCTGCCCGACCTGTTGCACGAGATCCTTCAGCACCGGCAGGGTGGTGACGACGGGAAGCGGCGCGGCGCTGTCTTCTGCGGCGGCGTGCACAAGGCCGAGCATCAATGTCCACAGCAGGAGCGTCAGCAGGCACCGTGCGCGAAGAGAGGCGCCGCAAGTGCGGGCGAGGTCCCCGCCGGGACGGCGGACGCTGTACGTGGGAATCTGGAGGGGCATCGGCGGACCCTACCATCGGATTTTTCAGCCTGTCAACGAGCGCGCCTGCAGCGTTCATCTTCAGCGCGGTGCACGATGCAACGGTTTCAGATAGTCAGCCGTCGCGGCGCATGGTAGGGTAGCGCCCGCGTCATGTATGTGATTGGTCTCATGTCCGGCACCTCCGGCGACGGAGTGGATGCCGCGTTGGTTCGCATCACGCACAGGGGCGCGCGACTGCGCGTCACTCCTGTCGCGTTTGTCGCGCAGCCCTTTTCCCCTTCTCTCCAACAACGCATTCTTGCCGCGGGCCTGACCGGCACCGTGCGCGATATTTGTCATCTCAACGCGACCGTGGGCGAATGGTTTGCGCGGGCGGCGCAGCGGGTCATCGCTAAGGCCGGGCTGTCTGCGGACGCCATCGGCTGTATCGGCTCGCATGGGCAGACGGTGCATCATCTGCCGCAGGGGATCCGTGAAGCAGGCTTGGGGCGGCGAGGCCTCGTCCGCTCAACCTTGCAAATCGGCGAGCCATCGGTCATCGCGGAGCGCACGGGTATCCTGACGGTCGCCAACTTTCGCACGCGGGATGTGGCGGCCGGTGGCCAAGGCGCGCCGCTCGTGCCGGCCGTGCATCACCTCTTGTTGACCCATGCGCGCAAGGCGCGGCTTATCGTGAATTTGGGCGGAATCAGCAACGTGACCTATTTGCCGGCCGGGGGCGATGCCTCGGCGGTGCGGGCCTTCGATACGGGACCCGCGAATATGCTGCTCGACGGCGCCATCCACCACCTGACGCGTGGGAAACAGGCTATGGATCGGGATGGCGCGATGGCCGCTGCGGGGCGCGTGCATTCTGCGCTCTTCGCGCAACTGCGGCGGCATCCGTTTTTGCGTCGTCGTCCTCCAAAATCCACCGGTCGAGAAGATTTCGGTGAACCCTTTCTGCTGCAGGTGATCGCCGACAGTCGCCGCATGCGACTGGGCCTGCCGGATCTGCTGGCCACCTTGGCCCAATTCACGGCGCACGCGGTGCACTGCGGTCTGCGATGGCTTCCGGGCGACGTCGATGAGGTGTTAGTGGCCGGCGGCGGGGTGCATAACCGTGCGCTGATGGCTGTCCTGGCGCAGGTCTTTGCGCCGATTCCCGTGCGGACGGTGGATGAGGTCGGATGGTCCAGCCGTGCGTTCGAAGCGACGGCCTTTGCCGTCTTTGCGTATCAAACTTTGCGGGGTCAGTCGAATAACTTACCGCAGGTCACGGGCGCCGCGCATCCGGTGGTGATGGGGCAGATGACGCCGGGGCGTCGCCCGTTACGCGTGCTCGCCTAATCGTGCCATGACACATCCTATGATCGACACTGTCGTGATTGCCGCCGTCGTGCTGGTGCTGGCGTTGGGCCTGTGGGTGTGGCTGCGGCCGAGACCGACGGCGCCGTCCGCACCGGCGGACGATGAGACCCTGCTCCTCAAGGGCGCTACGGTCGTCCAACACCCGCTGCTCAGCGATGCCGCGCTCTCGCTCTATAACCTGATTAAGCTGGCGGTCGAAGACCAGTATCTCGTGTTTGCCCAAGTGCCCGTCTGGGCCTTGGTTGGGATCCGCACGGCCGATCCGGCCACGCGTACCAGACTGCTGCGCAAGCTGGCCTTGCGCCGCGTGGATATTGCGCTGATGCATCCGGGCACGCGCACGGTGCACACCGCGGTGTTTCTCGATGGGGAGGCGCGACCTGGGGAGGCACGGCGCCGTGGCGACGGCGTGGTGAAGACGCTGCTACAGGCTGCAGGGATCGCGGTGGTGCGGCTGGATGCGACGAAGAGTTATTCGGTGGCGACGCTGGCGAAGGCCTTGGGACTGCAGCCGCCCGACGAGGAGCCGGGCGGCTAATACAATATAGTACCTAGGTTGGCGCGCTTACGGCAGCGCCCCGGCTATTTGCTCTCCGGCCGGATCGAATTTCCCCAACTCCTTGCGCGCCACATCCGCTTCCATGGAGTCAGGCCATTCATTCACCACGCGTTGAAAGGTGATGCGCGCCTCTTCCGGCTGTCCCAACTTCACGTGCGTCATCGCGATCTTCAACGTCGTCGCGGAGACTTTGGGATTGCTCGGGAAGTAGGAGATCAAGCTGGAGAAGGTGTCCATGGCCTGGTCATACTGGCCCAACCGGTATTGGCATTCGCCCATCCAATAGCGGGCGCTGGGGGCCAGCCCGGATTTGCCGTGCAGCTCTAGAAAGAAGCGGAAGCCGGCCAGCGCCGCTTGGTAATCGCGCTGCCGAAACTCGTCCATCACCCGATCATAGAGTCGCCGCGGCGCATCCTGGTTCTGCACCTGTGCGGCGAACGACGGCGTTGCAAAGCAGACACTGCCGGTGAACATCACGCTGAGGGTCAGCAGAGCGGTGCCTGCGCGATGCGCGAGGGTACGAGCCGATGTCCCATTCGAAGTCAGCGACAACGCCATAACAACCTCATAGGGATGCGGGGTAATGAACGCGCATCCAGGTGTGGGAGATCGCAAGGCACGTGCCATGGGAGTCGCCGACAAGAAGCGTGCAGCGGCCTAGACCCGCTGGCAAGTCGAGCGGTTACGCGAGCGACAAATATCGGCACTCTGCGCGGGGCGTACGGCTTTGGCCACGGTTTGGCGGCACTGTGACATGAAGGGGACAGTGCTGCGCATGGCGGTACGATGTTGTGCGTTGGGAGTAATGAGGTGCGGGCCGATGTCGCATAACTTGACAGTTTGGAAAGGCCGTCGAAATAATCCGCGCCGTAGTGCGTGGCGCCGGTTCTGCGCGCCATCTTGCGAGAGGTGTTTTTCGTGACCACTACACCGCCTCCGATTCCCTCGCGCTCGCCGTCGAGCGATCCCCCGCCGAATCCGCTCGCCGGGAAGACGCTGATCGTGGATGCGGCGGACCCGACTGCCTATTCCCTACCAAGCGCGGCCATCGAGGCCGCCGGCCCGACGGACATGGTGTATGTGCGCGCCGGGCTATACGAAGACAAAATTTTTGTGGCCGACCGGCCGGTCTATCTGATCGGCGAGGGGCGCGATGCGGTGCAGATCGTCGGCCGGCGGTCCGGCCCGTTGTATCTCCAGAAGGTGCCGTCGGGGCGTATTCAAGGGCTGACGTTCCGGTATATCGGCAGCGATCAGCATGCGGCGATGAACGTGCTGGATTCCAGCTGCACGATTGCGCAGTGCCGGGCGATGGAAGGGATTCTCTCCGGCCTGTTGCTCTATGGGCCGGACTGCCGCGCGACGGTGTCGGAGAACGAAGTTTGCGGCAACCGGGAGTCGGGTATTTTTGTCTTCGGCGGGGCGGCGCCGCGCGTCGCCGATAATCGTTGTGTCGGGAATCATCATTTCGGCCTGGCTGCGCGGGACGCCGGGGCGCAACCGGAATTTGTGCGGAACCTCTGTGAGGACAACTGGCTCAGCGGGATCGTGCTCTTCGGCGCCGCGCAGGCGATGTTGCTGGAGAACAACTGCCGCAACAATCGTCAGTGGGGTGTGGTGCTGACGCCCGATTGCCATACGACACCGGAGCGCACGGATCTGCTGACGACCAACAGGCTTGGGGAGAATCCGCGCGGGCCGCTGTATGTGACGGAGCATCCGCTGGAGTCGATTGGGCGATAGGCGCCTCTGCAAGCACGCACCTGCTGCTGGAGCCGGTAATCGGGGCGGGCGATGGGAACAGCCTTGAAGGCTGATCGGATCGGTGGTGGCGGGTCTTTGCGCGGCTTATAGCCAGCGCTTCCGGTGAAAGTACCACAGCATGCCGACGGCAATGCCCAGCATGGTCATGAGGGTCAGCGGGTACCCCCAGGGCGATTTCAATTCCGGCATATACTCGAAGTTCATCCCGTAGATCCCCGCGATAAACGTCAGCGGCATGAAGATGGTCGTAATGACCGTCAGCACCTTCATGACGGCGGTCATGCGGTTGCTTGCGCTGGAGAGATACAACTCCAACATGCCGGCGATGAGATCGCGGAGGGCTTCGACGGCGTCGATGACCTGGATCGTATGGTCGTAGACGTCCGCCAAGTACGTACGGGTAAATTCCGTCACGAGTTGGGAGTGGCCGCGCTGCAGCGTGCCGATCACCTCGCGCAGCGGCCAGACGGCGCGGCGGACAAACAGAATGCTGCGCCGCAAGCGATAGAGATCTTTCAGTACCTCCGGCTTCGGATCGGCGAGTAACTGCTCCTCCACCTGCTCGGTGACTTCGCTGATGCCTTCCAGTACGCCGAAGTAGTTGTCGACGATGGCGTCCATCAACGTGTACACGAGGTAGTCCGACCGCTGCACGCGGAGACGCCCGCGTCCCGTCCGTAGCCGCTCCCGCACCGGTCCGAACGGATCGCCGCCGTTTTCCTGAAACGTCAGTACAAAGCCCTGGCCGAACACGATGCTGATCTGTTCGGTAGCCAATTGTCTGGTGGGAATGGTGTAGACCAGCGCCTTGGCGACGAGGAAGGCATAGGTCTCGTAGGCATCCCATTTGGGGCGCTGGTCGGTATTGACGATATCTTCCAGCACCAACGGGTGCAGCTGAAACTGGGCGCCCAGCGTTTCGATGAGGCTCAGGTCGTTGAGCCCGCTGAGGTTCACCCAGGTGACGACATTATCGCTGAGGAGCGTGGGAATCTCCTGAAGACTGTGGAGTGTTCGCTCCTGATGCGTATCGCCGTTGTATTGAATCAGCGTGATGGAGATCGGCCCGGAGCGTGTTTCACCGATGGGCACCAAGGTGCCCGGGGGCAGGCCCGCTTTGCGTGAGCGACGGCGCTTGGTCTTAGGCTTAACCGGCTCAGGGGATGCGGGTGCCGCGACCGTGTCGGTCGGCTGCAGGTCGACCGCTGTGGGCTCGTCGGTGGCCATGGTTCGCGGGTCATTTCTCCATGCGGAACGCGCGGTCACTCTACCTGGACCGTGATGCCGGCGCAACGGCGGTGCGGAGGGGCTCGCGGTGGACGGCGCTAGGCGGCTGGGGGGAGCGGCTGGGCCTCCGACGGCGACGCGCCCGCATCGTGAAAGCGAAACGTATCGCCGCCCGCATGTTTGGCGCGATACATGGCCGCGTCTGCATGTTTCAGCAAGGTGTCCGCGCCGGAGGTGTCCTGCGGAAAGAGTGTAGCGCCGATGCTCACACCGACGGTGACCGAGCGACCGGAGATCGTGCAGGGCTCGGCGACGGACGATACGATGCGCGTCAGCACCATTTCCGCGGCGGCCTCACCCGTGATGCCTTCAAGGATGATCGTGAACTCGTCGCCGCCCATGCGCGCCACCGTGTCCACCTCGCGCACGCATTCTTTCAGGCGTGCGGCCATGAGCGTGAGCAGCGTGTCTCCCGCGTCGTGTCCCAACGTATCGTTCACGGCTTTGAAGCGATCGAGATCGAGTAGGAGCAGCGCAAAGCCCTGATTCGTGCGCCGCGCGCGCATCAGCGCCTGCTCCAAGCGGTCCCGAAACAGCGCGCGATTTACTAACCCCGTTAATTGATCGTACTGCGCCAGGTAGGTCAGCCGTTCTTCCGTGCGCTTCCGCTCGATGGCGTATCGAATCGAGCGCGCGAGGAGATCGCCCTGAATCTGCCCCTTGACCAGGTAGTCTTGGGCGCCCTGCTGAACGGCTTGCAGCGCCATGGCTTGATCGTCAAACCCGCTCAACACGACGATGGGAATGCCGGGACTGGTCCCGTGCACGTCCTGCAATGTGTCGAGTCCGTACCCGTCCGGCAACGAAAGATCGAGGAGGACGGCTTGGAAACGCTCGCGACCAAGTGCGGCGAGCGCCTGCTTGAGACTGGTGACATGTGTGACGTCGAATTGGTCGGCCGTCCAATCCGCAAGGATGTCTTGCGCCAACTGCGCATCGACGGCGTTGTCTTCGACCAACAGTATTTTCACCATGGGTGCGCCATGACTGTGCCGCCCGGTCTGTGCGTGACGGGAGACGTCCATCGTCTCAAGCCCATGTGTGAGTGTAGCTTGTGAAGCCGGGATCGCCAATGAAATCAGCGAAATGCGAGCGGGCGACTCCGGCCATGGCCGGGCAGTTCGCGGCAACGTCGAGTCGGATGATTAAGGGGAGGCGAGCGGGGTTAGGCCAGCGAGATCAAGAGAGCAGAGTCGTAACGGCAAAACAAAACGGGCCCGCCGGTTGCCCGACGAGCCCGTTTCAGTTGTGTGCGACAGCTTGGTTGCGGGGGCAGGATTTGAACCTGCGGCCTTTGGGTTATGAGCCCAACGAGCTACCGAGCTGCTCCACCCCGCAAACGGACTGTAACAAACGGGTCTTTTCACAGTCAAGGAAAGTTCTTGCGACGAAGACACATCACTCGCGCGTGCGGCGTGTGCATTGCGTTGCGCGACGAAGAATGCTAAAGCGACGCCATGCGCATCCTGTTTATGGGCACACCGGAGTTTGCGGTGCCGTCGTTGGCGGCGTTGCTGGCGTCCGATGACGAGGTGGTCGGCGTGGTCACGCAGCCGGATCGTCCGAAGGGACGCGGGCAGGAGCTGACCGCGCCGCCCGTGAAAGTGTTGGCGCAGCAGCACGGCAGGCCGGTGTTGCAACCGACGAAGATGAAAGATCCCGCGTTTCTGGACGCGTTGAAGGCCTGGAACGCCGACGTGATCGTCGTGGTGGCGTTCGGGCGCATCCTGCCGCCGTCGATTCTGGCGGTGCCGCCCCGCGGCTGCATCAACGTGCATGGCTCGCTGCTGCCGAAGTATCGCGGCGCCGCGCCCATTCAATGGGCCGTCATCAACGGCGAGCGCGAAACCGGCATCACCACCATGCTGATGGACGAAGGCATGGACACCGGCGCGATGTTGTTGCGTGAGTCGACCGCCATTCATCCCGACGACACCAGCGGCACATTGGCGGCGCGCTTAGCGCAGATCGGCGCGCGGCTGCTCATTCAGACGCTCGATCAGCTCAAAGCCGGAACGCTTCAGTCCATTCCACAGGACCACAGTCAGGCGACGATGGCGCCGATCATCAAAAAAGAACATGGCCTCATCGACTGGACGATGAGCGCGGCCGCCATCGCCCACCGCGTGCGCGGGTTCGCCCCCTGGCCCGGTGCGCAGACGTTTGCCAAGGGCGAGCGCTGGACGATCTGGGCCGCGACCGCGTTGTCGGAGCCGTCGGATGGGTCTAGTGCCGAGCCGGGTTCTCCCGGCACTGTTGTCCGCGCGGGCAAAGAGGGGATCGTCGTGCGCACCGGAGACGGCCTGCTGCGGATCACGATGCTCCAGACGGCCGGCAGTCGTCGCATGGCGGCAGGTGACTATCTTGCCGGGCATCCGATAGCGCCAGGTCTGCCTCTGGGGGCGCCTCCGCCCGGGCCTGTCTCCTCGTGAACCGCCCGCCTTCCGATCACGGCCCTTCCGCCGCGCCCGCCCATGCGACCGCGAGGAGTGCGGCGCTGTGGGCGCTTGAGACGCTGGAGCGCGACGGCTGCACGCTCGATGATGCGATGCATCGTGCGCGAGCCAGTATGCCGCAGGCCTTGTCGGATCCTCGTGACCGAGCCCTTTTCATGGAGTTGGTGCACGGCGTCCTGCGCCATCGCCTGAGATTGGATTGGCGGCTCGATCAGGTGGCCAATCGCCCCATGGATCGTCTGCCGCGTCTGGTGGCGGCAATTCTTCGGCTCGGCGCCTATCAACTGCTGCAGCTGACGAAAATTCCTCCGTCGGCCGCGGTGAACGAAGCGGTGACGCTGGCGCGTCAGCGCGCTCCCGCGCCGCATTGGGCGGGTTTCGTCAACGCCGTGCTGCGCGCGCTCCTCCGAGCACCCGCGCCATTGTTGCCGGAGATCGAGCAGGATCCGGTGGAGGCCCTGTCGATCTGCTATTCCTGTCCGCCCTGGTTGGTTGAGCGCTGGTGTGAACAGTGGGGGGTGGAGCAGGCGGAGCAACTCTGCCGACAGACCTGTGAGGCGCCGCCACTGACCCTGCGGGTGAATCAGCTTCGGATTTCGCGCGAGGCGTTGCGCGATCGGTGGGCCGCAGCCGGCATTACGGCGGTGCCGACGGCTGTCAGCCCAAGCGGTCTGCATGTGCAGCATGGCGGTAGTCCGGCCAATCTTCCCGGATACGACGAGGGCCTGTTCTATGTCGAGGATGAGGCGGCGCACCTGATCCCGCTCATCTTGGCGCCGCAGCCTAGTGAGCGTGTGCTGGATGCCTGCGCGGCTCCGGGCGGAAAAGCGCTGCACGTCGAAGAACTCATGTTGGCCGCAGGCACCTCATCAGCCGCAGCTTCGGGGATGCCGAAGGGGCAGTCGAGTGCGGCGCTGGTGGCCGTGGATCGGAACGAGTCGCGCCTGCGCGTGCTCCGCGAAAATATACAGCGGTTGGGTGCGACCCTCGTGACGCCGACGTTGTTCGATTGGGTGACGGGCGCGCAATCGGATGCCATGCCCGCGGCATTGCGGACGCCCTTCGATCGCGTGCTGCTGGACGCCCCCTGCAGCGCTACTGGAATTTTACGTAGGCATCCGGAAGGCAAGTGGCAGAAGCAGGCAACGGATCTGGCGGAGCATGCCCGGGTGCAGCAGATGCTGCTCGATCGGACCAGCCGTCTCTTGCGAGCGGGCGGGGTGATCGTCTATAGTACCTGCTCGACGGAACCCGAGGAAACTACGCAGATTATCGACGGTTTTTGCGCGAGTCACCCCGAGTGGATCCGCGAGTCCGTCGCCGACAGCCTACCGTCGGCCGCGCAGCCCTGGGTGACGGATCGAGGGGAGCTGTGCACCGCAGGTCCCGCTCGTAGAATGTCGGACGCGGCGCCGATGCCGGTCTATCCACTGGACGGATTTTTTGCCGCGCGCCTGAGGCGACGGTCCTAACAACATCTGAACCGATACGGTTTTGATCCTCGCATACGACTCTCACGATCATCATGACCCGCGCGCCACTGAAGATCGCTCCCTCCATCTTATCGGCAGACTTCGCGCGTCTCGGCGAGGAGATCGCCAAGTTGGAGCAGGGTGGCGCGGACTGGATCCACGTGGACGTGATGGACGGGCACTTCGTGCCGAACCTCACCATTGGGCCGCCGATCGTGGAGGCGCTGCGTAAGGTCACGCGGCTGCCGCTCGATGTGCACCTGATGATCACGGACCCCGATCGCTACATCGCCGCCTTTGCCGACGCGGGCGCCGACTATCTGACCGTGCATGTGGAAGCCTGTCCGCACCTGCATCGGACCGTGCAAGCCATTCGTGAGCGCGGCATCAAGGCGGGCGTGACGTTGAATCCTGCGACGTCGGTCTCCACCTTGGAAGAGATCGCCGCGGACGCGGACCTGATTTTAGTGATGAGTGTGAATCCGGGATTCGGCGGGCAACGGTTTATTCCGTCGGTGCTCGACAAGGTGGCGCGTGTGCGCGACCTGATTGACCGCACCCACAGTCCGGCGCTGCTGGAAGTGGACGGCGGCGTGAAGGCGGACAACGCGGCCCTAATCGTCGAAGCCGGTGCCGATGTGTTGGTCGCCGGGTCCGCGGTGTTTTCCGCCCCCGACTATGCGCAAACCATCCGTGCGCTCCGTGAAGCCGGCCATGCTGGCGCGGGCCGCCCTGCATCGACACCGTCGATTGCTCGGTCACGATAGCGAGGACGTGTGGACCGAGCGTCGCTGATCGATAGTCTCCATCCTCTCGAAATCAAAGTCCTGACGACTCTGGCCGGGTCGTCGGCGTCAGCGCCCCTGTCGCTGGAGACCATCCGTCAGGCGACGCAGCTGGATCCCTCACAGTTGAACATGGCCGTGGAATGGCTCTTGGCCAAGGCGCTCATTCGCGTCCATTCCGAAACGGTGACGCCGTGGGTGTCGCTGACGCCGATCGGCGAGCAGCAGCAGGCCGCGCGGGCGCCGATCGAGCGGGTGCTTGCGGCGGTGCGCGCGGGCGCCGATCACGGCGAGAGCTTCACGATTCAGCAGTTGTCGGCGAACGAGCAGGTTGAACCGGCGCAGATCAGCGGCGTCATCGGCACGCTCAAGAAGGAAGGCGCGATTCTGATCGTGCAGGGCGGCTACGTCCAGGGCACGGGCCAGTTGAGCCCGACGGCTGAGACGTTGCGCGGCTTGCTCGATCGTGTGCGCGGCGGGGCGCTCGAAGTCGAGGCACTCTCGGAGGCGCAACAGTCTGTGCTCCGGCAACATGCCGTGCGGCGCGGGAACACGCAGGAGCCGTTCCGAATCGAAGAGCGTGTGCAGCGCGAATTTGTGCTGACCGACGACGGGCAGGACGCCGTCACGCGTCTCAAGCAGACTGGCTCTGCCGAAGAAGTCACGCAGCTGACGCCTGAGCTGTTGAAGGACGGCTCGTGGCGGACGAAGCGATTCCGAAAGTACACGATCAGTCTCCGGCCGCCGCGTGTGGCGCCGGGGAAGCGGCATGCCTATCGGCAATTTCTCGATACGGTGAAGGCGAAGCTCGTCGGCATGGGCTTTCAGGAAATGCGCGGCGAGTTAGTCGAGACGGAATTTTGGGGCATGGACGCGCTCTATATGCCGCAGTTTCATCCGGCGCGCGACATCCATGACGTGTATTTCGTCAAATCCCCGAGTCACGCCACGGAAATTCCGCAGCCGTTTCTTTCGCGTGTGCATGCTGCGCATCGCGACGGCGGCAAGACCGGCTCGACCGGCTGGGGCTACGAATTCGACGAGCAGCGCACGAAGCGGTTGATCCTGCGCAGCCAGGGCACGGCGGTCTCCGCCCATTGCTTGGCCGGCGGTCCGCGGAATCCCGGGAAATATTTTTCGATCGCGCGCTGTTTCCGCTACGACCAAGTCGATGCCACACACGCGACGGACTTTTTTCAGATTGAAGGGATCGTGCTCGGCACCGATATCAACTTCCGCACGCTGCTGGGTCTATTGAATCTGTTCGCGCGGGAAGTGGCACAGGCCAAGGAGAGTAAGTTTCTCCCCGCCTATTTCCCGTTTACCGAACCCTCGGTCGAACTGCATGTGCGTCATCCCAAATTAGGCTGGATGGAGCTGGGCGGCGCAGGATTGTTCCGCCCTGAAGTGACGCAGCCGTTGGGTGTGCAGGTGCCCGTGATCGCTTGGGGCTTGGGCCTCGACCGTATGGCGATGGTGGCGCTCGGCATCCACGACATTCGCGACCTGTTTACGGGAGATCTCGATTTGATCCGCACCACGCGCGGGAAATTTTAGCTCGGACGACCATGCCGACGATTTCGTTTCATCCTCAGGATCTTCAGCCGCTCCTCAAAGGCACGGGCCGTAATGCGGCGGTGCTGACGCCTGCTGAGATCGAAGCCCTGCTGCCGCTGGTCAAAGGCGAGTTCAAAGGGCAGGACTCTGAAACCGGTGAGTGGCGCGTGGAGCTGCAGGACAGCAATCGCCCGGACCTCTGGTGCTGCGAAGGCATTGCCCGCCAGATCCGCATCAAACGCGCCGGGAAGGCCGAGGCCTATCCGTTTTTTGCGTCCAAGAAAGCGCCGACACGGCAGGTGCTCGTGTCGAAGGGCATGGAAGCCGTGCGCCCCTACGTCGCGGCCTGTGCGGCCACCGGCTATGAGGTGACGGCCTCCGGCTTGGCGCAGCTGATTCAGACGCAAGAAAAACTGGCGGATATTTTCGGGCGGAAGCGGAAGACCGTCTCGATCGGCGTCTATCGGTTGCCGGCGATTCAGTTCCCGGTGCGGTATGAATTGGTCGCGCCCGACAGCGTTCGGTTCACGCCGCTCGGAATGGATACGGCGATGACGCCGGCCGAAATTCTGATGGTGCATCCGAAGGGACTCGAATACGGCGCCATCGTTCAGGGACATGCACAATGGCCCGTACTGCGCGATCAGGCAGAGCAGGTGCTGAGTTTCCCGCCGATCATTAATAGCCGTGAAATCGGCGAAGTACGGATCGGCGACCGCGACTTGTTTGTCGAAGTCACCGGCACCGATCAGGCGATGGTCGTGCTGGCGCTCAACATTTTTGCGGTCAACCTAGCCGACCGCGGTGCGCGCATCGATCCGGTGGAGATCGTCTATCCGTACAAGACGCCAATGGGCAAGCGGCTACGCACACCCTACGATTTTGGGCAGCGGCGGGCCATTCCTTTGGAGGCGATCGAGACGGCCCTCGGTGAAACGCTCGGCGGCGACAGTGTGCGCAAGACGTTGCGTGCCTACGGATACGAGGTGGCCGGCAGCGGCAAGGCGGTCAACGTCAAGCTGCCGCCCTATCGCAACGACCTGATGCATCCCGTCGATGTGGTGGAGGATGTCGCGATTTGTCGCGGCTATGACAGCTTCGAGCCGGTCATGCCGCAGCAGTTTACTGTCGGCGGCCTCTCGCGCCTTGAGGAGCGTTCCGATCGTGTGCGTGACCTCATGGTCGGGCTCGGCTATCAGGAAGTGATCTCGAATATTCTCGGGAGCCGCCAGGAATTTGTCGACCGGATGCAGGTGGGCGAGACGGCCTGGGGTGAGGTCGTTGAAGTCGACAACGTGATGTCGCTCAACTATGCCTGCTTACGCCCGTCGATTCTGCCCTCGTTGCTGCGAGTGGAAGCGGCGTCCGGGCGGGCCTTCTATCCGCACCGCTTATTTGAAGCTGGGGAAGTGGCGAAACCATTGCCCGGCAGCGTGATCGGATCTACGACGCGACTAGCCCTGGGCGTCTTGGCCGTGCATGCGGGCGTGACGTTTTCGGAAATCCACTCGGCGCTGGATTTGCTGCTGTACTACTTAGGCTATGCCTATGAGCTGAAGCCGGTCGCCCACCCGTCCTATCTGGATGGGCGCGCGGGGCAGATCGTGATCGGTGGACAGGTGGTCGGGGTGGTCGGAGAGCTGCATCCCGGCGTGTTGGAGCAGTGGCAGGTCACCGTTCCGGCTGCCGCGTTTGAACTCGATCTGACCGATATGCCGGAGGTGGAGTAGGCGCGCTCGGCGCTGTGCGCGCCAGTGATCGCGTCCAAACCTACCTCGTGTGGTGCGAAAGCGAAGAGATGGAAAGGCCCTGGAGGATGACTATCCCTCCAGGGCCTTTCATTTTTCGGGGAACGGATGACTAGGCTGCGGCGGGGATCTGCTGCCGCGCCACCGTCACCAGCTGTTCAAAGCCGCTCGGGTCCTTGATCGCCATCTCCGAGAGGGACTTGCGATCCAGCAGGACGTTCGCCTTCTTCAGGGCGTTCATGAACCGCGCATAGGTCAAGCCGTGTTGGCGCACGGCGGCGCTGATGCGGGTCACCCACAGTTGGCGGAAATTGCGCTTCCGCTTCTTGCGATCGCTATAGGCGTACTGTTGGCCCTTATCAACTGATTCTGTCGCCGAGCGAAACAAACGGCTCTTGGCGCCATACTGGCCTTTCGCCAGTTTGAGACGTTTCTTTCGTCGTGCGCGGGTTTTCGGCCCGCCTTTTGCGCGTGGCATGGTCGTGTGCTCCTTAGGTTATCTGACTGATTACGCGACGGACTGCTCGAGCGTCGCGTTACTGCGGCAGAATCCGGCTCATCATCTGCTGCTGGCCGGGTGCCACTTCGCTGCTGCCGGAGAGCCGTCGTTTTCTCGTCCGGTTCTTCGACGTCAGCAGGTGACGGCGCCCCGCCGGCTTATACATGACCTTGCCGGTCCCGGTGGTCTTGAAGCGCTTACTGGCGCCCGAATGTGATTTTCTCTTTCGTGTTGCCATGCGTAGGCCTCACCCTTTCGTTTCGTCTCTCGACACATGACCCGCGTCGGCCCGGCGCCGACCGGTCGGTTAATTCTTCGGTGCGACCACCATGATCAAGCTGCGCCCTTCCATCCGAGGGGCATATTCGATCGTGGCGGCGTCGGCCAGTTGCTCGATGACGGACTGCATCACCGTCCGCCCTAATTCGAGATTCGCCATTTCTCGGCCGCGATAGTTGACGCTGATTTTCGTCTTGTTGCCTTCGCTCAAAAACCCGCGCACTTGTCGAACTTTAATTTCCAGGTCGTGCTTGTCGGTACGGGGCCGGAGCTTGATTTCCTTGACCTGGGTCGATTTCTGATGCCGTCGATTCTGGTGATCCTTCTTACTGAGTTCGTACTTGTACTTCCCGTAGTCCATGATGCGGCAGACCGGCGGCATCGAGGTGGGGGCGACTTCCACCAAGTCGTACCCGTTCTCCTGCGCCTTCCGGAACGCTTCGGGCGTCGGGAGAATGCCCAACTGCTCACCCTCTGCGCCGATCACACGGACTTCACGAACTCGAATCTCGCGATTCACCCGTAATTTAGGGACGATAGGTCACCTCGACAGCTAAAAAAAGTTACGTCTCGCGGGTCGCTTGTGTCATGTCCGCCTTGAGCATGTCAAGCACGCCGGTGACAGGCATGGCGCCCAAATCGGCTTTGCTGCGGCCGCGCACGGCCACGGTGCCGCTTTGCGCCTCGCGCTCACCCACAACCAACATGAACGGGATCTTCGCCATCTCCGCCTCGCGAATCTTGAGGCCGATCTTTTCGTTCCGCAGATCGATCTCGGCGCGAACGCCCGCGCTCTGCAGCTGGGCATGCACCTGCTGCGCATAGGCGTGGTGCTTCTCCGAGATCGGGAGCAGCTTGGCCTGCACGGGCGCCAGCCAGGTCGGAAACGCGCCGGCGTAATGTTCGATCAGGATGCCGATGAACCGCTCGATCGAGCCGAGCAGGGCTCGGTGAATCATGATCGGGCGATGCGGCTTCCCGTCCTCTGAAATATAGCTCAGGTCGAAGCGCTCGGGATTGTTGAAGTCGACCTGCACGGTCGAACATTGCCAGGATCGCCCGAGGGCGTCCTTGATCTTGATGTCGATCTTCGGGCCGTAGAACGCGCCGCCGCCGGCGTCGACCTCGAAGGAGATGCCGCGACTCTTGAGTGCGCCTTCGAGTGAGGCGGTCGCCAGCGCCCAATGGTCATCGGTGCCCACGGACTCTTTCGGCCTGGTCGACAGGAATACCTCGAACTCCGAAAAGCCGAACGTCCGCAACATAAAGAAGGTGAAGTCGAGCACCTTGCTGACTTCGGCTTCCATCTGGTCGGGGCGACAAAACAAATGGGCGTCGTCCTGCGTGAATCCACGCACGCGCAGCAGGCCGTGCAGCACGCCGGTGCGCTCATAGCGGTACACCGTGCCCAATTCGCCGTAACGGATCGGCAAGTCGCGGTAGCTCCGCAGGTGCGACTTGTAGATCATGATGTGGTACGGGCAGTTCATCGGCTTGAGCTGGTATTCGCTGTTCTCGACCTTCATGGCCGCGAACATGTTCTCTTTGTAGAAGTCCACGTGGCCGCTGGTCTTCCACAGGTCCAGGCGGGCCACATGCGGCGAATACACCAACTCGTAGCCGTCTTTAATGTGCTGCTCGCGCCAAAAGTTCTCGATCAGCAGGCGGATGGCCGCGCCCTTCGGATGCCAGAGGACCAGGCCTGGGCCGATCTCGTCCTGGATCGTCACCAGGTCCAGCTCTTTGCCTAATTTCCGGTGATCGCGGCGTTTGATCTCGTCGAGCTTATGCAGGTACGCATCCAGCTCGTCTTTCGTCGTAAACGACGTCCCGTAGATGCGTTGGAGCATGGGATTGCGCTCATCCCCGCGCCAATACGCGCCGCCGGTCGACAGGAGTTTGAACGCCGAGACATGGCCGGTCGACGGCAGGTGCGGGCCGCGGCAGAGATCGACGAAGTCGCCCTGCGTGTAGGCTGAAATGGGCTCCCCGTCAGGAAAGCCTTGGATCAGTTCGACCTTGTAGTGCTCGCCGCGCGACGCAAAAAACTCGATCGCCTCCGCCTTCGAAAATTCACGGCGGCTGATGGGCAAGTTCCGCTTGGCGATTTCCATCGCCTTTGCTTCGATCTTGGCGAGATCCTCAGGTGTGAACGGGCGCTCGAAGGCAAAGTCGTAATAGAAACTGTCTTCCAGCGCGGGACCGATGGTGATCTGCGCGCTCGGGAACAGCTCCTTCACGGCCTGCGCCATCAAGTGTGTGCTGCTGTGGCGATACACCTCGCGGCCGTCCGCCGAGGCGAAGGTCAGCGGCTCCACCGTCGCATCCTGCGTCAGCCGTTGCGACAAGTCGGCCGGTTTCCCGTCGACTTTGGCCGCAAGGATGCTGCGATCAAGTCGCGCGCCGGGCGCTGTCAGGCTGTCCTGGACCGTGCTGCCCTGAGGAACCTGGCGGCGAGTGCCGTCTGGAAGGGTAATGGTTATCTGCACTGGGGTCGAAGCATGGCTCTAGAAAAAAGAATGGCACCGAACCCGCCGAGGTCGGTTCGATGCCTCAACGACGTGGTAGGCGCGGACGGTCTTGAACCGTCGACCTCTACCGTGTCAAGGTAGCGCTCTCCCCCTGAGCTACGCGCCTAAAATCAACGTCGGATGCTATTACAACCCATTGAGGAGTGTCAAGAATTGGTCTTGGCGCACAGGGACCCTCTTCGCCGCCCTGTGCGACGCTCCTCACTCGGGCGCGCTTCCGGCGACCACGCCGGCGCTACTTAATAGCGGCTTTCAGTTCCTTGCCGGCCGAAAATTTCGGGACGCGTGCGGCGGGAATCTTGAGCGGCTCACCGGTGCGCGGGTTGCGCCCGGTGCGCGCTTTCCGCTTGCTCACCGTAAACGTGCCGAAGTTCACCAAGCTGACCCGCTGCCCCCGCTTCAACGATGAGGTAATGGAAGCCGTAAAGGCCTCCAGGGCCGTGCCGGCCGCCACTTTGGTGATGCCGGCGCTCGCGGACATCTTGGCGATCAACTCCTCCTTGGTCATGGGGCATTCCTCCTGTGTTTGTGCGGAGCGGCAGGCCTGCCGTGAGGCGCCGTTCCGGCGGGGTGAATGGCGACGAACCGCTGTACGTCGGCGCGACCTCTCGCCGACCCGCTGCTAGTGAACCACCTTCTGTGCGGATTTGGTGCGGGTCAATGGAATATCTAACGCGGTCAATTTTTTGCGGAGTGTATTGCGGTTCATACCCAGGAGGCGGGCGGCCTGAATTTGATTCCCCTGCGTTTCGTGGAGTGTCGAGGAGAGCAAGGGGCGCTCGACGGCCGCGATCAGAATCGGATAGAGGTTGCGGGCGGAGCCGCTGCGCATGCCCTTGACGAAGTCGGTCACTTTCGACTGGATCAGGTCCTCCAGCGAGAGAGCCGTGCCGTTCAGGGACTTTGCGGCCGACTTGCCGTCCGACAACGTGTGCAGCAAATTCAGCGCCTGACGAAGCGTCCGGCGCGAGCCGGAAATCACCAGCGTATTCTGCTCCTCGGCCGCGTCGCTCAGTTGTAATCCGGAGGCCTCGCGGCCCTTCGATTCAACGAGCATAACCTCGTAGGGTTTCTTCTCGAGGTATTTCTGCGCCTGGAGCGAATCAGTGGCCATGGTGATCGTCGCCGACTTAAACGTCTGCTTGATCTGCGCCTGAAGGTCCGGATCGCTGCTGACGAGTAAGATGCTAATGGGCCACGACCGATGCATGCTGGAGACCTTGGGCGAAGGGAAGAGGGCGGAATTATGTCCCAGCGTTTGAGGGATGTCAATTCGGTTTGTGGCCCATCGCTGCGCTTTTATGTATCTGGTAGTGATACGTACTATTGAGCGCGAGGCGGCATGCCATGCGGATTGCGTGTGATCGGGTGCGCATGTGGTGCGTGTGTGTCTCGCGAACGCCATGTGAGTAGTCCTCCGCCGGAGACGTCGGCGATGGTGCCGAGAACCGGAATCTGGAGGACGAAACGGTCTGCCTCCGAAGAAGCCTCACTGCCGCCGATTCAGATCATCGCCAAGCTACGCGGCCTCTGTTCGGTCAGCGTTCAGTCCGGACGCGATGGACTCTGCGCCGCGCGGACATCTTGACGCGCCGACAAAACTTGTGAAAAGATACATTTCCTATGGGAATAGTAGGAATTGAAGTGGGCCGACGATCGCATCCGTGAAACTGTCGAACACCCGCGTGAACTACGGCATTTTGGTAGCGCTCGATTTGGCGCTGCAGCAACCGGACGCGCCGGTGCAGTCTAAGGCCATCGCAAAACGGCAGGCGATTCCCACGCGGTTCCTGGAGCATATTCTGAACGCCATGCGACGTGCGGGATTGGTGGAAAGTCAGCGCGGCGCCCACGGTGGCTATGTGTTGACGAAAGCGCCGGCGGACGTCTCGTTGGCGCAGATTGTTGAGGCATTGGACGGGCCACTTGTGATACCACGGTCCTCTTCTGCGCGCGGCGGCACGGCGGCACGGCGGGCGCCGGTGCAACAACTGTTGCTCACAAGTATCTGGGAGCAACTGCTCCGGGCCGAGCAGGATCTGCTCAATCGGATGACGCTCAAAGAATTGGTCGAGCAGTATCGGGCGCTGAATCAGCAGACGAGCCCGATGTATCACATCTAGCTGGGGCGTCGGCCCTGGATCCACGTAGCGACAGCAACGAGAGACCACGAGTTCATCAGACCGCATAGATCGAGACGCGAGGCCACCCATGACACCGACTACCACCGTCGATACGCCGATCCGCACCGAGCCGATTCCGGAGGATATCCGGGAAGAAATCGAAGCGTTTGAGTCAGAGGCCCGGCGTGTGGCCGAGGGCGATCTCTCGAACGATCTGTTCAAGCCGTTCCGCCTGCAGCACGGCATCTACGGCCAGCGACAGCCGGGCGTGCAGATGTTTCGGATCAAGGTGCCGTTCGGCGGTATGACCGGCAATCAGCTGCGTCGCGTGGCCGAACTCGCCGACCGGTACGCGACCGGCGTTGCGCATGTCACCACCAGACAAGACATTCAACTCCATTACGTCCAACTCACAGATGTGGGCACGATGATGCGCGGGTTGGCGGAAGTGGGCCTGACCACGCGTGAAGCCTGCGCCAACACCGTGCGGAACGTCACGGCCTGCCACTTGGCCGGGGTCTGCCCGGGCGAAGTGTTCGATATCACGCCCTACGCCAAAACCATCGCCTATCATTTGCTGCGCAATCCGCTCAACCAGAGCATGCCGCGCAAATTCAAGATCGCCTTCTCCGGCTGCGCCCATGACTGCGCGCTCACGCCGATCCACGATATCGGGTTGCTCGCGGCCCGTCAGGGGGACGGCACCATCGGCTTCAAGATGGTCGTCGGGGGCGGGCTGGGTTCCACGCCGCGTCTGGCGCAGACGCTGCGCGAATTCGTGCCGATGGCCGAACTGATTCCCTCGATCGAGGCGGTCATCAAGGTGTTCGACGCCTTGGGCAATCGGAAGAATCGCAATAAGGCGCGGATGAAGTTCGTCATCGACAAGCTCGGCTTCGACGAGTTTAAGGTGCGCTGGGAGCAGGCCTATCGTGCCCTGGGCTACGGCAGTCCATCGTCCGGGTCAGCGGCGAGCAGCGGAAACGGGGCGAATTCGAAGCCCTTGGCTCTGTTACCGTTCAGCGATCCGCCCGTGCCCTTGATCATGCCGACGAAGGCCGGCGCCGCGAGCAATGGGAGCAACGGCATCGCCGGCAACGGCGCGCATGCCGCGTCCGCCGACTATGCGGATTGGTATCGCACAAATGTCATGGCGCAAAAGCAGCCGGGCTATGCGGCGGTCTTCGTAAAATTGCCAATGGGCGATTTGACGGTGGCGCAGCTGCACGTGATGGCCGACCTTGCCGAGCAGTTCTCCAACGGCAATTTGCGTACGACCATCAGCCAGAACATGATCATCCGCTGGATTCCCGACACGCGCCTGCCGGAGTTGTACGCCCGGTTGAAAGCCAGCGGCTTGGGAGAGCCGGGCGCGGAATTGATCGAAGATATCGTGGCCTGCCCCGGCACCGACACCTGCGGTTTGGGCATCACCTCGTCGAAAGGCGTGGCGCGGGCCTTGGCCGATGTGTTTCCGCCGGGGAAAGTTCCCGAGGATCTGCGCGGCGCCAGCATCAAAGTCAGCGGCTGCCATAACTCCTGCGCGCAACACCACATTGCCACTATCGGCTTACACGGCGTCGGCAAGCGTATCGGCGATCACACCGCCCCTCACTACGAGGTACACATCGGCGGGGGCGTCAACGGGACGGCCACGATCGCGCAGCTGGTGGTGAAGGTGCCCGCCAAGAATGTGCCTGCCGCGCTGAAGCATTTGGTGGAGGTCTATCGGCGGGATCGTCGCGAGCAGGAAACGTTGCCGACGTTTATTCGGCGCGTGGGCAAGGGGCCGCTGAAGGACGAATTGATTGCGTACACCATTTTCCCGTCGTTCGCCGAGGACCCGACCTATTACTACGACTGGGAAGGGGAGAAGGAATTCGTCTTGGAAGATCTCGGCCCCGGCGAGTGCGCCGGCGGCGCGCTCGAATTGATCGATAACCAAATTTTGGAGGCCGACCAGGAGCTGTACCAAGCGAAGCTGGCGGCGGATAAGCACCAGTATCCGGTGGCGGTGAACAAGGCCTATCGCGCGGTGCTGGCCGGCGTGAAGGCGTTGCTGGTGACAGAAGGCATCGAGCCCAGCACCGACACGGAGACGTTCCAGGAATTCGAGCAGCGGCTGGCGGGGCGCGGAGTCGTGCCGGCGACCTACTCGAACCTCAGCGCGCAATGCGCCGACTTGGGCACGAAGGACGCGACGGCGGAGTTTGTGAGCAAGTGGTTCCAGTTCGCCAAGGGATTTGTGGAGGCCTGCCGCAACGCCACCGAGAATATGGACAAGGATTTGAAATTGAAGAGTGTGCCGGCCGCTGAGGCGGCTCCGGCGGCGACAGTGGCGGCGCCGGAACCGGCGCCGGTTCCGACTGCGCCCGTCTACGACTTGCGCGGCGTGGCCTGCCCAATGAACTACGTCAAGACGAAGCTGAAGCTCGAAATGATGGAGGCCGGCGAGCGGTTGGAAGTCTGGCTGGATGCGGGCGAGCCCATCAAGAACGTGCCCATGAGCTTGAAGAACGACGGGCATCTGGTGCTGGTGCAGGAAGCGCTGGAGCCGGAGGCCGCGCACTACAAGATTCTCGTCGAGAAGGTGGAGGGCTGACGTGGGGGACGATCGCGCCGCGCAGGCCGAGGCGCTCCAGGCGCTCAGCCAATCGTTTGAGACGCAGTCGCCGCAGGACGTGCTGCGCGCGGTGATCGCGCGCTACCCGAACCTTGTCCTCGCGTGCAGTTTCGGCGCGGAAGATGTCGTGTTGGTGGACATGCTCCACAAGATCAATCCGGACGTGCCGCTGTTCTACCTCGACACGAATTTTCTGTTCCCGGAAACGTATGAGACGCGGGATCGCATTATTGCCCACTACGGATTGCGCCCGGCGCAGGTGGTGCAGGTCACGCCGCTGCTGACGCCGGAGCGGCAGGCCGCCGCGCACGGCGATCGTTTGTGGGAGCGCAGCCCCGACCAGTGCTGCCAGATACGGAAGGTGGAGCCGCTGACGCGCATCCTGAGCCGGTATGACGCCTGGATCACCGGCATCCGTCGCGAGCAATCGCCGACGCGGGCCCACGCCGGGATGATCGAGTGGGACCAGAAGTTTGCGCTCGTGAAGGTCAATCCGCTCGCGCGCTGGACCTGGTCCGACGTCTGGACGTACATCAAGATTTATGAAGTGCCGTACAACGTGCTGCACGATCGGAATTATCCGAGCATCGGCTGCACCTATTGCACGGCGCCCGTGGCGGACGGCGATGATCCGCGCGCGGGGCGATGGAAGAATTTCGGCAAGACAGAGTGCGGATTACACAAGTAACACCTGGCATCGGCAGGTGGGCGGAGGATCGGATTTGTGAAGACCTTGGCGGTGATTGTGTCGAGAGGAACCTATTCCAACCTGTTGCGTGCCTGCGAGTGGGTACGTTTGGCCACGGAGGGGAAGCGGCAGGTCAGCGTATTTTTTTGCGATGAGGCGGCGGCGCGGCTCACCAAGACGGCCGTGAAGACGATTCCCTTTTCGGACGTGTATCGGGGCCGCGAGACGAAGGTGCGCACGTTGCTGCAGGAGCAGAATCGGCACGACCTGACGGCCTCCATGCGCGACGCGAAAGAAAAGGGCGACGTGAAGTTTTCCGTGTGTCGCGATTCGATTCAGCAGTTCGACATTCTTGTGGAGGATCTGATCCCCGAATTGGACGAAGTGCAGACCGCCACGGCATTTTGGAAGGAAGCGGCGGGCAAGGCCGACGAGGTGTGGACCTTCTAATGCATGAGCTGATTGCGAAGATCGGAAAGGGCGCGAAGACCTGCAAGGACCTTACGTGGGAAGAGGCGAAGCAGGCCATGGCCGCGTTGATCGAAGGGCGCGCCACGCCCGTGCAGGTCGGCGGGTTTTTGATCGGCATGCGGATGAAGGGCGAGTCCGTTGCTGAGTTGGCCGCGTTTACGGCGGCCGCGCGTTCATACGTTCCGCCGCTGCGCGCGACGGGCGCTACGCATCTGGTGGATGTGGCCTGCTATGCCGGGAAGCAGGATACGTTTTCGGCGATTGCGGGCGCCACGCTGCTCGCCTCGTCGGCGGGCGCGACGGTGCTCGTGCACGGCTGGGAAGGCTTGCCGGAGCGGCCGGGGATCGCGGCCACGTTTGCGGCGATGGGTATTGCGGCGGATCGGCCGCCGGCCGCGGTGGAGAAGACACTCGCGGCGCATCGGTTCGCCTATCTGGATATCGCGGCCTACCATCCGCCGCTGGCATCGCTGTTGTCGTTGCGCGAAGAGTTGGGCGTGAGAAATTTCGTGCATCCCGTGGCGCGGATGCTGAATCCCTCGCGGGCCTCGGTGCAGGTGGTGGGCATGGCGCATCCGCCCTATTTCGAGAAAATCGTCGAGGCGCTCGGCATGCTCGGCAGCCCGCGTGCGCTGGTGATTCGCGGCGTCGAGGGCGAGCCGGAGCTGTCCATCGGAGGGCCGAGTCGGCTCACCGAATGGCGTAACGACCGACCGGTGGCGTTGAACTTTCATCCGAAGGATGCGGGACTGGCCGTCGGGACGATGCGCGACATGGCCGGATTTTCCGCGCAGGAAAAACAGAAAGAGGCGGCGCTACTGACGCGGATTCTGCACGGTGAGGTGAAGGGGCCGGCGCGGGATTGGGTGGCGCTCAACGCGGGCATGCTGCTGTACGCGGCCTCTGCTGCGGCGTCGATTCCCGCGGGTGTGGATCTCGCGCAACGGGCGATCGACAGCGGCGCGGCCGGTCGAACCCTGGATGCCCTGATACAGGCGGAACTGGGCGCGCCTGCCGCACCGGCGGCGAGCTGACGACGAAGACTGATCACAGAGCGGATACCATCATGAAACATCTTCGACAGTTGGAAGATCAAAGCGTCTATATTTTGCGCGAGGCCTACAAGCATTTCGACCACCTCGGGATGCTCTGGTCGATGGGTAAGGATTCGACCGTGCTTTTGTGGTTGGCCCGTAAGGCCTTCTTCGGGCATGTGCCGTTTCCCCTGCTGCACGTCGACACGAGTTACAAGATTCCCGCCATGATCGAGTATCGCGATCGGTTGGCGCGTGAGTGGCGGCTCAATCTGGTGGTCGGGCAAAACAAGGAAGCGCTGGCCGCCGGGATGAACTGTACGATGGGTCGGCAGGTCTGCTGCACCGCGTTAAAGACGAACGGGCTCAAGCAATTGATCGAGCAGCACGGCTACACCGGCATCATTCTCGGCGTGCGGGCCGACGAAGAGGCGACGCGCGCGAAGGAGCGCTATTTCTCGCCGCGCGATAAGCACGGCGAATGGGACTTCCGCGAGCAGCCGCCCGAACTGTGGGATCAGTTTAAAACGTCGTTTCCGCCCGGCACGCACATCCGCATCCATCCGCTGTTGGATTGGACGGAGATCAATATTTGGGAATACATCCAGCTGGAAAATATTCCCTTTATGGATCTCTACTTGGATAAGGGCGACGGCATCCGCTACCGCAGCCTCGGCTGCGAACCCTGCACCACGCCGATCAAATCGACCGCTAAGTCGGTGGACGACATTCTGATCGAGTTGCGCAATACGAAGGTGGCTGAACGGTCCGGGCGCGCGCAGGACGAAGGACGTGGAATGGAGATGCTGCGCAAAGACGGCTACATGTAACCGCGGCGAGTGATGCGCCCGGTCGGCCTGGCCCCGGTCGCGCGAAGCGTCGCCGAGTCGAAGCCGCAGCGATCGAGCGCAACAGCAATGTGCCGGCGTAGTCGATACGATCAATCGGACCAAGCAAGACGGACCAAGAAAGAGTGTGGGAAGGATGACGACGGCAACACTGACCAAAACGGATCAAGCGCAGGCGCATTTGAATATCGTGATCGTCGGCCACGTGGACCACGGCAAGTCTACGTTGGTCGGACGCTTGTTTGCGGATACCGGGTCGTTGCCGGACGGCAAGCTCGAAAAGGTCCAAGCCATCTGCCGCCAGCAGGGCAAGGAGTTTGAGTACGCTTTCCTGTTCGACGCGTTTTTGGAGGAGCAGGAACAGGGCATCACCATCGACACAGCCCGCACCTTCTTTTCCTGGAAGGGCCGGCAATACATCATCATCGACGCGCCCGGCCACAAAGAATTTTTGAAGAACATGGTCTCCGGGGCCGCGCGCGCTGAAGCGGCGCTCCTGTTGATCGACGCGCATGAGGGCGTGAAGGAGCAGTCGAAGAAGCACGGGTACCTGCTGTCGTTGCTGGGCGTGCGCCAAGTCGTCGTGGTCGTGAACAAAATGGACCTGGCCGACTACCGGCAGGATGTGTTCGATCGGATCGAGGCGGAGTATTCGGACTTTTTACGCCAGCTGAAAGTGAAGCCGCAGCGGTTCATTCCGGTCAGCGCGAAGGCCGGCGACAACATCGCGCAGGCCAGCCCGCAGATGCCCTGGTACGCGGGCCCGACCGTGCTGCAGGCGCTCGAATCGTTTACGAAGGAAACGGCGCGCGAACAGCAGGCGCTCCGCTTCCCCGTGCAGGATGTCTATAAGTTCGACGCGCGGCGCATTCTGGCCGGCCGTGTCGTGAGCGGCGCGGTGAAGGTCGGCGATCGGCTGGTGTTTTCCCCGTCGAACAAGTCGGCGCGCGTGCGCACCGTCGAGGCGTTCAACATCGAGCCGGTTCCCACGGAAGCGCGGGCCGGGCAATCCACCGGCATCACGCTGGATGAGCAGATTTTCGTGGAGCGCGGCGAGATCGCGTCGCACCAGGAGACCGCCCCGCATGTCTCGACGCTGGTCCGCTGCAATCTGTTCTGGATGGGGAAGCGGCCGCTCGAAATGGGCCGCATCTATGAATTGCGTTTGGCCACGCGCGAGGTGGAGTGCGAAGTCGCCGCCATCCATCGGATCGTGGACACGGCAGACCTGGGCGCCAAACATACGCAGACGTCGGTCAATCGGAACGAAGTCGCGGAGCTGACCATTCGCACGAAGGCGCCGCTGGCCTTCGATCTGTACGGCGATTTTGAAAGCACGGGCCGCTTCGTGCTCGTGGATCAATATGACGTGTCGGGCGGCGGCATCATCACCGAAGCCCTGCAGGATGAGCAGACGCAGTTGCGCGAAGAAGCGCGGCGTCGCGACATCGCCTGGGTGAAGGGCGATGTCAGCCCGGATGAACGGGCCGCGCTGTCGGGCCACCGCGCAGCGATGGTCTTGATTACGGGCGGCGCCCATGCCGGCAAGTCGTTTTTGGCGCGCCGGTTGGAAGTGCGGCTGGTAGCCGATTCACGACAGGCCTACCTGCTCGACGGGCAGAATTTGCGCCACGGTCTCGACAGCGATATCCGCGACGAAGATGCGAGCGAGATGGTGCGGCGCTTCGGCGAGGTGGCGCGGCTGCTGATCGACGCGGGCCTGATCGTCATTTCCACGACCAACACCTTCAGCCGAGCCGACCACCAGTCCGTTCGCACGTTGGTGCAACCGGCTCCCGTGCTGATCGTGCATTTGAGCAATCAGGAGGAAGTGCCGCCGCCGAATACGGATCTGGCCTTCTCCGGCCCGAAGGATTTCGAGGCGATCGCCAAGCAGATTATCGAGACACTCAAAGCGCAGGGCATCTTGTCGCGGGAGCCGCGCCCGACACCAGGATCACAAGGCGCGCAGTATTCCATTTAGGCGGTTGAGGCGATCGAGGCTGCGCGGGGACAGTGCGAGGTTGATCGGGTGCCAGGCTGGTCACTGCGCGTCACTGTGTAGGTCTCTCGTTTGACGAGGCGGAAACCGCTGTGCTACGGTCGCTCGCTACACCCGTTACTACACCGGTCTCCCTAACATTATGGCACCACAGACAGATTCGCCGGTGACACCCACTATGCCCGCTGACAAGGATCTTAAAGCGATCCTCACCAAGCTGCAGTACCAGGACGACGCCAAAGTCGTCCAGCAGATCACGGCGCAGATGCGGCAGGTGCAGGCGCGCATGGCCGGGGTAAAGCACAAGATTGCCGTGATGAGCGGCAAGGGCGGCGTCGGCAAGAGCATGACGACGGTCAATCTGGGCTTGGCGCTCGCGCGTATGGGACATCGGGTCGGCCTGCTCGATGTGGATCTGAACGGGCCCTGCGTGCCGCGTATGTTGGGCATGCATGGGCAACGGTTGACGATCACGGCGGACGGGGCGCTGCCGCCGGTCGGGCCGCTGGGCGTCAAAGTCGCCTCCATGGATTTCTTTCTGGACGACACCTCGCCGGTGCGCTGGAAAGGGCCGATGGATTTGAGCCCCGTCTGGTTGGGGCTCATGGAAATGAATGTGATTCGCGAGTTTCTCGGCGATGTCGTCTGGGGGGAGCTGGATTACCTGCTCACGGACCTGCCCCCCGGTGCGGCGGCGGATAAGCCGCCCGTCATCGCCGGTTTTATTCCCGACCTTGCGGGCGCCGTGGTCGTGACCACGCCGTCCGAAGTGGCGTCGGATGTCGTGCAGAAGTCCATCACCTACGCGCGTGACATGGGCATCGTCGTGTTGGGCGTGGTGGAAAATATGAGCGAGTATCGGTGCCCCTCGTGCGGCGCGGTCGGCGAACTCTTCGAGGGCAACACGCAAGCCATGTGCGACGCGTTGAATGTCCCGTTGCTCGGCCGCATTCCGTTCGACCGCACGTTGGCGAAGACGTTTGATAAGGGTGCGCCGCTGCTGGACGAGACGTATCCGACCCTCCAGCGGTATCGTGAAGTTGCGGAGCGTGTGATCGCGTTGGTGCAGTACCGGAAGGTGTTGGCAGAAAAGCTGTAGCTCACCGAGCCCCACAGAAGAGGTTTCAGCATGAAGTTTGTCTGTTTGAATTGCGAAACATATATGGGCTTTCAGAAAGTCGAGCAGCCGTCGGAAGGCTCCCTTGGGGTCTTTTTCGGCTGTCCGTCCTGCGGTGCCAAATTTTCGATGGTGACCAACCCGGGCGAAACGCAGATGGTCAGCTCGCTCGGCGTCAAGCTGGGCGGCCGTCCCGCTCCGGCGGAACCGTTTGAAATGACCCGCGGTACGCTGAAGGATGAAGCCAAGGCGGGGATGGGCCAGATGGCGGCCTACCTCAACGAGAAAATTCAGGGCGGGCAGTCCGCAAAGCCGGCCGATGGGGCGCACGCGGCGATGTCAGGAGGGGCCATGGCGGCCTCCGCGCCGAAGGAAGGCGAGAAGTCTGGCGGCAGCTGCCCGTTTGCGGCCGTTGTCGCACAGATGGGCATGGGCACCGGCGCCAAGCCGGCGGCAGCGGGCGCTACAGAGTTCAGCTGGACGCCCGATGCGCAGGAAAAGCTCGAGCGGTTGCCGTCGTTCGTGAAGCCGATGGTGCAGGCGAGCGTCGAGTCCTACGCGCGGAAGCAGGGCTTCACCTCGATTACGCTGCAAGTGATGGATGATGCGAAGAGCGAGCCGAACGGCATGTCCTGGACCGCCGAAGCCGAGCAGCGCCTGGAGAATATCCCCGATTTCATTCGTCCGATGGCACGCAAGGAAATCGAGCGCATCGCCAAGGAGCGCGGCATTGCGTCCGTGACCGCCCAGGTGATGGATGAGGCGAAGGATAAGTTTCTGAAATTCATGTAAGTCATCGACGCCCCGTCTGCCGCCTGGCGGCGGGTGCGTTGGATAGCGCTGATAGAGAGAGCATGCAGTTGAGGAGGCCCATGCGGCGATGCCGGATGGGCCTTCGTGCATGTGGCGGGTGCGGGCTGCACAGGCTGGCTCGCACTGTGGAGGGGCGGGGCGTATGGACGGCGCCGACGACCGGTCGTGATGCGCGGCGATCCGGCATCCCGTGCGAGCGCCTCGTCTCGTTGACACCTTTCTTTCCTCTATGTTAGCTCTAGCCCTCTTATTTCGATCATTCAGTCAGCAACCAGGTTGGAGGCACCATGGGCGGCCATAGTCATTGGGCCACCACCAAACGGCACAAGGCCGTGGTGGACGCCAAGCGCGGAAAGCTCTTCACGAAAGTCATCCGCGAAATTACCATCGCGGCGCGGGGCGGCAGCGACCCCAACGGCAATCCTCGTCTTCGCCTGGCCTTGCTGAAGGCACGCGAAGCCAACATGCCGAACGACACCGTCAAGAAGGCCATTCAACGCGGGACGGGCGAACTGCCCGGCATCACGATCGAAGAGTTTTCTCTGGAAGGCTACGGTCCGGGCGGCACGGCTCTGCTCATCGAAATTACATCCGACAACCGCAACCGCACGGTGGCGGAGATCCGCAGCCTGCTGACGAAAAACGGGGGCAACATGGCGGAAGCGGGCGCGGTGGCCTGGCAGTTCCACAAGAAGGGCCTGTTGGTCGTCGACAAGGAGAAGGTCGATGAAGATCGGCTATTCTCGCTCAGCCTGGAGGCGGGCGCCGAGGACGTGAAGGTCGGCGACAAGGCGATCGAGGTGATTACGGCCCCGGCGGATTTCGAGGCGGTGAAAAAGGCCCTGACCGACGCGTCGATTGAAACCTCCTTCTCAGAAGTGACCTACATCGCGCAAAATTCCGTGCAGCTCGACGAAAAGGCAGCCGAGCAGATGCTCAAGCTGCTGGAAATTTTGGACGATCACGACGATGTCCAAAAGGTCAACGCCAACTTCGACATTTCCGAAGAGATCATGGAGCGGGCCGCCGCCGCGGGATAACCGGCCCGGCCCCTTCGTTCGTTTCGTCCATCCCGGAGGCTCGCGCCAGAGCCGACATGATCGCTTCGCTCACGGGCCGTCTCACGTCCAAGACTCCGACCCACATCCTGGTGGATGTCCATGGTGTCGGCTACGAACTGTCCATTCCGATCAGCACGTACGATGCGCTGCCGTCCGAAGGCGAGACGACGCAGGTTTGTGTCCACACGCATCTGCGCGACGACGCGTTGCAGCTGTTCGGCTTCGCCACGGCTGGCGAAAAGGCCGCCTTTCTCCTGCTGACGACCGTCTCCGGCATTGGGCCGAAGATGGCGCTGGCGATTCTATCCACCTTGCGGTTGGCCGATTTGCGTGCGGCGATTAGGGCCGACGATGTGGAGAAACTGTCGACCGTGCCGGGTGTGGGGAAAAAGTCCGCGAGTCGGCTTGTTTTAGAATTAAAAGACAAGATCGATCGGCTGGACCTGGGCGATCTGCGAACCCCTGCGGAGGCGCCGACTCCCGCGTCTGCCACCTATGACGATGCCCTGTCCGCCCTGCTGAACTTGGGCTACAAACCGGCCGACGCCAAGGCCGTGCTGGGGCGGCTTCCAACCAACCGCGCCGCGCTGAAGGATGTCATTCGCACCGCACTGCAAGAGTTGGCGAAAGGGTAACCCATGATCCCTATACGAAGTCGCGTGTCAGGTCTCCCTGTGCTCATCGGTGGCGCCGTCGCGCTGCTCCTCTCGATGGGCGGGCCTACGGCCGATGTCTCTGCGGCGGACCCGGAAGTGCCGAAAATTCGCCAGCTGCGCTGCGGCACCTGCCCTGAGGGCTTTGCGACCACCGCGATCACCACGGATCCCGCCACCTGCAAGGACGGAGATCCCACACTCGTCCAATGTGCGCCGCTTGGCGGCAACCTCCTCACGGTGTGCGGCGAATGCCCGGACGAGTACGACAAGATCGGCAGCTCCACCATGCCGTCCCAGTGCGCGCGCGACGGCGGCGCGATGAGTCGCTGCCAGCGACGCACCATGGAGTTTGCCAATCCTGACGCCACGCAGGGTGGGCGTCGATGCCCGCCCGATTGTGCGGGCGAAATGCCGACGGGCCAGGGCGGGAGCGGGCCTGTACCGCAAACCATACCGGCCCCGAAGCTGCCGACGAAACCCTAGCGACGCAGGTCTGCTTACACGGACATCCTGACGATGACGGATCGCATTGTCTCAACCGGCGTAACCACGGACGAGCAGGGGCTCGAAGCCTCGCTGCGTCCGCAGACGCTGGCGGAGTATGTCGGGCAATCGGCGATGAAACATTCGCTGCAAGTCTGTATCGACGCGGCGAAGCAGCGCGGCGAATCGTTGGACCACGGCATTTTCTACGGGCCGCCCGGCCTGGGAAAGACCACCATCGCGCATATCATCGCGCGCGAAATGGGCGTGGCCATCCGCTCCACCTCCGGGTTGGTGCTCACACATGCGGGCGACCTGGCGGCGATCCTGACCAATCTGCAAGAGGGCGACGTGCTGTTCATCGACGAGATCCATCGCCTGCCGGCGTCGGTGGAAGAGGCGCTCTATCCGGCCATGGAGGACTACCAGCTTGATCTCGTCATCGGGCAGGGGCCCAGCACAAAGACGGTTAAGCTGGACCTGCCGCGCTTTACGCTGATTGGGGCGACGACGCGGGCCGGGTCGCTGACCTCGCCGTTACGCGATCGGTTCGGATTGGTCTATCGGCTGGAGTTCTATACGCCGGACGAACTGCAAGCCATCGTCTTGCGCACGGCCCAGGTGTTACGCGTGCCGATTGACCCAGCCGGGGCGATGGAAATCGCCCGCCGCGCGCGGGGCACGCCCCGTATCGTCAATCGATTGGTTCGGCGCGTGCGCGACTATGCGCAGGTGAAGGCGCAGGGCGCAGTTTCGCGCGAGGTCGCCTCCGATGCGCTGACCTGGTTGGGCGTGGATGCTGTCGGTTTCGATGAAATGGACCGGCGCGTGCTGCTGACGATCCTCGACAAATTCAATGGCGGGCCGGTCGGGGTGGAATCGCTGGCCGCCGCGATCAATGAAGAGCGCGGCACGCTCGAAGAAGTCTACGAGCCCTATTTGATCCAGGCCGGGTATCTGGAGCGGACCGCGCGCGGCCGCTGTGCGAGCCGCCTGACCTACGAGCATTTCGGTCGTCGCAGAGACCTGTTGACCTGACCGGGGCGGTCGCCGATCCGCTCGACTCCTCCTTGCTATCCTTGCAACACTTCAGGACATTTTAGTAACATTTGCCTCTTGGGCCGAATCGGTCGAGCTTGCGTGCGGGCGCGCGATTGGTCGAGGCGGTGGGCGCTTCAGTGCCCGCCAAAAGACGGACGACCACCGTGCCCCGGCAGGCAAACAGGGACTCCCTCTACACAGAGAGTGAGCGGCGATGACGCAGCAACAAGACCTCCAGCACCACCGCATGGAAATCGACCGGGTGGATGACGAAATCCTCCGCTTGTTGAACCAGCGGTCGACCCACGTCATTGAAATCGGCAAGTTGAAGCGGCAGACCAATGCCGAGGCCAACCTGCACACACCGGCGCGGGAAGCGGAGATCTTTGCGCGCCTGACCGGCGCCAACCCCGGCCCCTTTCCGAACGACGGCATCCGCGCTGTCTACCGCGAAATCATGTCGGCATCGCTGTCGCTTGAGGCTCCGCAAAAGGTGGCGTATCTCGGTCCGCGGGCGACCTTTACCCATTTGGCCAGCCGCCAGAAGTTCGGCGATTCCGCACAGTACGTCCCGATGAACACGATCAAGGACGTGTTCTCCGAAGTGGAGCGCGGGCGTGCGAACTTCGGGATCGTGCCGATCGAAAATTCGACGGAAGGTGTGGTCAGCCACACCTTGGATCTGTTCGTCGATTCGCCGCTGCTGATCTACGGCGAGGTGTTGCTGGAGGTCTCGCATCACCTGCTGTCCAAATCCGGCGAGAAAAGTCAGATCAAGAAAGTCTATTCGCATCCGCACGCGATCGCGCAGTGTCGCAATTGGCTGGAGATCAATCTTCCCAACGTGGCCATCTCGGAAACGCCCAGCACCGCGCGGGCGGCGGAAATTTGCGCCGACGATCCGACGGGAGCCGCCATTGCGTCCGAGTTGGCCGCGCAACTCTACGGATTGAAGGTGGTGCAGTCGCGCATCGAGGACAACATCAACAACTTCACGCGCTTCGTGGTGCTGTCCAAGGCCGCCCCGCAACGGACCGGCAAGGACAAGACGTCCCTGATGATTTCCGTGAAGGACCGTTCGGGAGCCCTCTACGACCTGTTGCGTCCGTTCGCATCCTCGGGCATCAACATGACCAAGATCGAGTCGCGACCGTCGCGACGGAAGGCGTGGGAATACATCTTCTTCGTGGATGTCGAAGGGCACGCGGACGAAGAGCGGGTGAAGAAGGCCCTCGACGAAGAGCGGTCGCGCTGTCTGTTCATGAAGGTCTTGGGCTCGTACCCCTCACATACTGCGACCACATGATCACCGTCCATCCCGATATTGAACGGCTCGTGCCATACGTGCCGGGCAAGCCGATCGACGAGTTGCAGCGGGAGCTGGGGCTCTCGCGCATCGTTAAGTTGGCGTCTAATGAAAACCCGCTCGGGCCGTCGCCCAAGGCGCTCGCCGTATTGGGTGAGGTTGCCGCTACGTTGCATCGCTATCCGGACGGCGGGGCCTATCGGCTGCGCGGCGCCCTGGCGGAGCGGTGGAAGGTGACGCCGGACGAGGTCATTCTCGGCAACGGTTCGGACGAATTGCTGGGCCTGCTCGCGCGCGCGTTTCTGGCGCCCGGCGACGAAGCGGTGATGGCCAGCGACACCTTCGTGATCTACAAAATGGAAGTGACCGCGGCGCACGGCGTGCCGGTGCAGGTGGCGATGAAGGACGGTCGGCACGATCTGGATGCGATGGCCGAGGCCGTCACCGACCGCACGCGCCTGTTCTTCATCTGCAATCCCAACAATCCGACCGGCACCATGATGACCGCCGCCGAGGTGCAGGCCCTGATGGCGCGCCTGCCGGAGCGTGTCATCGTGGTGTTCGACGAGGCCTACTACGAGTATGTCGAGTCGGCCGACTATCCGGATACGCTGGCCTACGTACGGCAGCGTCGCAACGCAATCGTCCTCCGGACCTTTTCGAAGGTCTACGGATTGGCGGGCTTGCGTATCGGCTACGGCATCACGACGCCGGAGATCGTGAATTACCTGAATCGGCTCAGGCCGCCGTTCAACGCCAACAGTGTGGCGCAGCATGCCGCGGTGGCGGCGCTGTCCGACGAGGCGCACGTCGCGGCGAGTCGCACGCTCAATCGCGAGCAGATGGCGGTCGTGCGACAGGCGTTGGTGCAGCAGGGCTTCACCCCGTTGCCCAGCCAGGCAAACTTTCTCTATTTCGATATCGGCCGCGACGGCCGCGCGGTGTTTCAGGCCTTGCTGCGGGAGGGCGTCATCGTCCGCCACATCGAGGGCACGAAGCTGCGCGTGACGATCGGACTGCCGGAGGAAAATCAGCTTTTCGTGACGGCGCTGGCGCGGGTGCTTCGCGCGTAACCGCCGGACTCGCCGTCCGTTGAGGATATGCCATGATTATCGTCTTAAAACCGGATGCGACAGAGAAACAGGTCGACCATATTCTGGATCGGTTGCGGGAGCTCGGCCTCAAGTCGCACATCACGACGGGTCAGGAGCGCACCATCATCGGCGTCATCGGCGACGACCGCATCCTGCAGAATCAGCCGCTGACGGCGTTCCCTGGCGTGGAAAGTGTCACGCCGGTGCTGGCGCCGTGGAAACTGGTCAGCCGCGAGTTCAAGAAGGACGACACGGCGATCGAAGTCGGCGGAGTGAAGATCGGCGGGCGGAAGATCACCATCATGGCCGGGCCCTGCGCCGTGGAGCGGAAAGAGCTGACCGTCGGGATCGCGCATGAAGTGAAAGCCGGCGGCGCCACCGTGCTGCGCGGCGGCGCGTATAAGCCACGGACCTCGCCCTATTCCTTTCAAGGTGTCGGACGTGAGGGCCTGGACTACCTGCTGGAAGCCAAGAAAGAAACCGGTTTGCCGGTCGTCAGTGAAATTCTGGATACGCGCGATATCGACCTGTTTCTCGAAAAGGCCGACATCATCCAGGTCGGGGCGCGCAACATGCAGAATTTCGAGCTGCTGAAAGAAGTCGGCTCCTACGACAAGCCGGTGCTGTTGAAGCGCGGCCTTTCCGCCACGATCAAAGAGTTTTTATTGTCGGCCGAGTACATCATGTCGCGCGGGAACCGCAACGTCATGTTGTGCGAGCGCGGCATCCGCACCTTTGAAACGCACTATCGGAATACGCTCGATCTGTCCGCCGTTCCATCCTTGAAAGAATTGTCGCATCTCCCGGTGATCGTGGATCCGAGCCACGCTACGGGTAAGTGGAACCTGGTCGCGCCCATGTCGAAGGCGGCTATTGCCGCGGGCGCCGACGGGTTGCTGATCGAAGTGCATTCGAATCCCGAGTGCGCGCTCTGCGACGGCGAGGAATCGATCCGACCCAGCAAGTTCAAGGAGCTGATGGCCGATCTGAAGAAAATTGCGCAGGCCGTCGGGCGGGACCTCTAGCGCAGTCTGGACGCACGAATCGGCCATGCCACCCAAATTCTCACAGGTCGCCATCATCGGCGTGGGCTTGATCGGCGGCTCCTTGGGGATGATTCTGCGCCAAGCCGGTTGGGTCGAGTCCATCGTCGGGGTCGGGCGGAGCGTGGACAATTTGAAGACGGCGGTCGCGATGGGCGCCATCGATCGCTACGTCGCCGATCCGATCGAAGGCGTGCGCAACGCGGACTTGGTGGTGTTGGCGACGCCGGTGGACACCTATCGGCAGCATCTGACGCAGTGGGGCGCCAGCCTGAAGCCCGGCGCAATCGTGACGGACGTGGGCAGCGTGAAGGGGCAGCTCGTGGTCGAATCGGAAGCACTGCTGCCGCCTCACGTGCGGTTTGTCGGGGCGCATCCCATCGCCGGGAAGGAAAAAACCGGCGTGGCGGCCGGCTCGACGACACTGTTTGCCGGGGCGCGCTGTATCGTAACGCCCACGAAGACGACCGACCCTGTCGCGATGGAGGCGATCGTCCGCATGTGGGAACTGACCGGATCGATTGTGCTCACGATGGACCCGCATGTGCACGACATGATTTTGGGCGCCGTCAGTCACCTGCCGCATGTGGCGGCATTCGCTTTGATGAACGCCTTAGGGGAGGTGCGGGATCATCGCGTGCCCGAATTGGATTTGGCGGCCCACTCAGGCGGCGGGCTGCGCGACACGACGCGTATCGCGGCCAGCTCTCCCGAAATGTGGCGAGACATTTGTCTGTGGAACCGCGAGAACCTGATTACGCTGATCGAGACCTATGAAACGCATTTGGGCCGCTTCAAGCAGATGATCCAAGCCGGCGACGGCCCGGGGCTTGAACAGGCGATGGAGCGGGCCAAGCAGTTGCGCGAAACGTTGCGTCCGCAAACGCCTGTCTCGGCGACCTCCACCGCGTCATCTATGACCACGTCGACTTAGCACCAGGTATGAATACGTTCACCATCGAGCCCACAGGCACGCTGCGCGGAACCCTCACGATGCCGGGGGACAAGTCGATTACGCATCGCGCGATCATGATGACCGCGCTTGCGCACGGCACGAGTGAAGTCTCCCGCTACGGCCGCGGCGAAGACTGTCTGAATACGATGCGGGCGTTTCAGGCGATGGGGATCGACATCGCCGAAACCCCCGAGCGGTTGGCCGTCCACGGGAAGGGCCTGTGGGGATTACGTGAGCCGACCAGCTTCATCGACTGCGGCAATTCCGGGACGGGCATCCGCCTGATGGCGGGGCTGCTCGCCGGGCAAGAGTTTTTTACGGTGCTCACGGGCGATGAGTCGATCCGGCGGCGTCCGATGGGACGCGTGGTGCGTCCGTTGCGCGAGATGGGCGCGACGATTGCCGGGCGGCGCGGCGGCGAGCTGGCCCCATTGGCGATCACGGGCACCAGACTGCGGGGCCTGGACTATCGTTCGCCGGTGGCGAGCGCGCAGGTGAAGTCGTCCGTCCTGTTGGCGGGGCTGACCGCCGAGGGCACGACGCGCGTGACCGAACCGCGTCAGTCCCGCGACCATACGGAACGCATCTTTCGGTACTTCGGCGTGCCCTGTCGTGTGGACGAGACGAGCGTGTCGATTGAGGGCCGCCCCAGCGCGGGATGGCAAGCCCGGTCGCTGTCTGTTCCTGGTGATTTTTCGGCGGCCGCCTTTTTTCTTGTGGCGGGCACGATTGTGGGAACCAGCGATATCCTCATCGAGCATGTCGGCGTGAATCCCACGCGCACCGGGTTGCTGACGATCCTGCGGCGCATGGGTGCGCAGATCGAGGTGCTGAATCCTCGCGAAGAGGGCGGCGAACCGGTGGCCGACTTGCGCGTGCGTCCGGCGGCGTTGACCGGCACGACGGTGCGCAGCGAGGAGATTGCGCCGACCATCGACGAGTTTCCGATTCTCTGCGTCGCGGCGGCCGTGGCCGTTGGAGACACCACCATTGCCGGCGCCGAAGAGCTTCGCGTGAAGGAAAGCGACCGTATCGCCACAATGGCGACCGAGTTGCGCAAAATGGGTGTGGGCATCGAGGAGCGGCCGGACGGCATGGTCATTCACGGCATCGGCGGGACCAAGCCCCTCATCGGCAATACGTTTCAGAGTTACGGCGACCATCGGGTGGCGATGTCGATGAGCGTGGCGGCCTTGGTGGCCGACCGCCCCTCCACCGTGCAGGATACCGAATGCGTGGCGACGTCCTTCCCGGGGTTCATGCCGACGCTGGCCTCCTTATTGACTGGTCGGCGGTGAAGTCTATAATGAAGGCGCATTCCGTCCCCGATACCGCATCGTCGCCTCCCCGGACGGCCTTCGTCGTTGCGATCGACGGCCCGGCCGGCGCAGGGAAAAGCACTGTCGCGCGTCTTCTGGCCTCACGTCTCGGGTACTTATATTTGGATACCGGCGCGCTCTATCGAGCGATTGCCTGGAAAGCGCAGCAGCGCGGTGTCGCCGCATCCGACGCGGCAGGGGTGGAGCGGCTGCTGGGCGACACGACGTTGGATATCCGCCATGAGCCGGGCGGGGCCATGCAGGTGTTGTTGGATGGTCGTGAGCTGCAGGGTGAGTTGCGGGCGCCGGAGATCAGCGCCTTGGCTTCCGCCGTGTCGGCCTTGCCCATCGTCCGCGAATGGCTGTTGCCGGTGCAGCGCCGAATCGGCGAGCGCGGATCCGTGGTGGCGGAAGGGCGCGATGTAGGCACGCGGGTGTTTCCTGCCGCCGAGGTGAAGTTTTTTCTGGAAGCCAGTACGGAAGTGCGTGCGCAGCGGCGCTATCGGGAACTGCAGGCGGCGGGCCGCAGCGTGTCGCTGGCCCAGACTGAAGAAGATTTGCGCGTGCGGGACTTGCGCGACCGTACGCGGGACATTGCCCCACTCTGCCGTGCGGCGGATGCGGTGGCGATCGACACGTCCGATGTGGATGCGGCAGCGGTCGTCGACCGGATGCTTGGGACGATTGCGGCGAAGCGGTGAGCGCACTTTTTTACGGGCTGCTCTGGCTGGTCGTGCGCGGGTGGGCGCGACTGTATTTTGGGTTCCGTGTGGAAGGGACCGAGCACGTGCCGCGCACCGGCGGCGTGTTGGTCGCCGCGAACCACGCCAGTTATTTGGACATCCCGATTCTGGGATGCGGGGCGCCCCGACGCCTGTGGTACATGGGGCGGCGCGACCTCTTTCCCGTGCCGGGATTCAAATGGGTGTTTCGGGCCTTGGGGTGGATCCCCATCCGGCCCGATCGGCTCGACCGGCAGGGCTTTTCTGCCGCGATTGAGTTGATCCGAAACGGAAAGGCGGTGGTCATCTATCCGGAGGGCGGGCGAACCGTGACAGGGCACCTCCGTCACGGCAAGCCGGGGGTTGGGCTGATCGTGGCCCAGACCCAGTGTCCTGTGGTCCCGGCCTACATCGACGGGACCTTCAACGCGATGCCGCCCGGCAGCGGGTGGCCCAGGCCGCGCCGGATTACGGTGCGGTTCGGGGAGGCGCTGCAGTTTGCGCCCGTGGCGGAGGGACAGGAACGGGTGTTCTATCAGGAGGTGAGTCGGCAGGTGATGGCACGCATTGCCGAGCTGGGGCGCGTCGATGTTCCGCAGGGAACGACGGCGACATCCACGGCGAGCGCGCGTGCCGCAACCGAGTAGCCGGCCTCGCACCCTCTTCACGCTGAGAGAGGGGCCGAGTCGTTTTAATCACATTCAGCAGCCGACATTTGTCGCAGATTGGTTGAGGTTATGAGTACAGCGTCACCCGCAGGTACGAAGATGGATCGGGGCGCCATGGAAGCCCTGTACGCCGAGTCGTTTCGCAACATCGAAGAGGGCACGATCGTCGAAGGCCGCATTGTGGCCATCGGCAAGGACAAGATCATCGTGGACATCGGGTACAAGTCGGAAGGCTTGATCCCGCTGGATCAATTTCCGCCCGATGAACTGAAGGCCCTCAAGGTCGACGACCGGCTGCAGGTCTATATCGAAAACACGGAAGATTCCGACGGCAATCTCATCCTGTCCAAGGAAAAAGCGGACAAGATGAAGATTTGGGAAGATCTGGAAAAGATCTTCAAGGACGAGAAGAGCGTCGAGGGCCGCATCCTGTCCAAGATCAAGGGCGGCATGATGGTGGACATCGGCGTGAAGGCCTTCTTGCCGGGCTCGCAGATCGACCTGCATCCGGTGCGCGATCTGGACGGCTTGATCGGGAAGGTGTTCCCGATGAAGATCATCAAGATCAACCATCGCCGCGGCAACGTGGTGGTGTCGCGCCGCGTGTTGTTGGAAGAGACGCGCGATCGCAACCGCCAGACGACCTTGGCCAACCTCAAGGAAGGCCAGCTCATCCAGGGCATGGTCAAGAACATCACGGACTACGGGGCGTTCATCGACCTCGGCGGCATCGACGGCTTGTTGCACATCACCGATATGTCGTGGGGCCGTGTCGGGCATCCGTCCGAAATGTTCTCCATCGGCGACCGTGTGGAAGTGGCCGTGCTCAAGTACGATCGTGAGACGGGCCGTATTTCGCTCGGCCTCAAGCAGAAGAGTGCGGATCCCTGGACGAACGTCGGCAGCAAGTACCCGATCGGCACGCGCGTGAAGGGCAAGGTGGTCAGCCTGACCGATTACGGCGCGTTCGTCGAGTTGGAGCCGGGCGTCGAGGGCTTGGTGCACGTGTCCGAAATGTCGTGGACGCATGAAGTGCGGCACCCGTCGAAGGTCGTCTCCATCGGCGATCAGGTGGAAGCCGCGGTGTTGAACGTCGATCCGGGCAATCGCAAGATTTCGCTCGGCATGAAGCAGACCGCGCCGAACCCCTGGGACGTCGTCGAGACGAAGTACCCGATGGGCACGCGCATCGAAGGCAAAGTGAAGAGCTTGACCGACTTCGGCGCATTCGTCGGACTGGACGAGGGCATCGATGGGTTGATCCACGTCTCCGACATGTCGTGGGTGAAGCACGTCAAGCATCCATCGGAGTTGTTTAAGAAGGGCCAGAAGGTCGAGGCGGTGGTGCTGCGCATCGACAAGGAAAAAGAGCGCCTCTCGCTCGGCTATAAGCAGTTGAGCCGCGACCCGTGGGATGACGATATCCCCAGCCGCCTGCGTGTGGGCGATACGGTCCACGGCAAGGTCAGCAAGGTGGCGGACTTCGGTGTGTTCGTCGAATTGGAAGGCGGCGTGGAGGGATTGATCCACGTCAGCGAAACCAAGATGGAGCCCTCGGCGCGCTTGGAGGATACCTTCAAGCCGACGGAGGACGTGACGGCGAAGATCATCAAGGTGGATCGCGAGGAGCGCAAGATCGCGCTCAGCCAGCGCGAGCACCAGTCGGATGTCGACCAGCGTCATATGGATGAATTCCATGCGGCGCAGGGCGGATTGGATCAGTCGCTCGGCCGCGCGGTGAAACGCAGCAAGAAGAGCAAAGGGGACAACGACTAGGTCGTTCTCCCTTAGGCCTAGGGTAGGGCGATGCCGTTAGGTCGGGAGTCGGCCGGTCGCGAGTCGCAAGTCAAAATGGTGCGGATCGGCTCAGGTCGTTCGAGGCCTGAGCCGGTTCCCACCAGGCCGTTGTTGTTCTTTGCGAGTGAGACTGGAGTCCCGGTGACGTCAGAGAACCAGCCCGTGCAACCAGCTGCAGGCCTGTCGAGCCTTGTGCCGAAGGGCTGGCGGCGCGCACTCGGCGTGGTGCTGGCCGGCATGGCGTTGACCCTGCTGGGGAGCTGGATGTTTTCGGATGCCGATTTTTCCACCGGAGATCGCGTCGCGATCATTCGGGTGGAGGGCGTCATTACCGATGCGCGGGATACGATCGGCGATCTGAAGAAATTCGGCGAGAACCAGTCCGTGAAGGCGATTGTCTTGCGGATCGACAGTCCCGGCGGCGGCGTGGTCCCGTCGCAGGAAATTCACGACGCCATCGTTCGGCTACGCAACAAAACGAATAAAGCGATCGTCGCGTCAATGGGAACGGTGGCTGCGTCGGGCGGGTACTATATTGCGGTGGCCACGGATCGGATCATGGCCAATCCCGGCACGCTCACCGGCAGTATCGGCGTCATCATGGAAACCGCGAACATCGAAGGCTTGTTGAAAAAGGTGGGCGTGGAAGGGGTCGTCATCAAGTCCGGCAAGTTCAAGGACGTCGGGTCGCCCCTACGCAAGATGACGGATGAAGAGCATCAGGTGCTGCAAGCGGTGATGGACGATGTGCACGCGCAATTCATCGAAGCCGTCGCGGAAGGGCGTGGTATCGAACCGGCTGAGGCGCGTGTGGTGGCGGATGGGCGCGTGTTCACCGGACGGCAGGCCAAGGGGCTCGGCCTGGTCGATGAGTTGGGCGATCTTGACGACGCCATTCAGTTGGCGGCCGACCTAGGCGGCATCGAAGGCGAGCCGCGCATCGTCGAGCCGCGAAAACGATTTTCTGTGCGGGAGTTGTTGGAGTCTCGGCTGGGGCAGGTGTTCCCCAAGCTGGACTGGCAGCCGGGCGTGAGTCTGAAATACTTAATGGCGTTTTAGCGTGCCGAGGGCGACGTATCTCACGGAGGAGGGCGCATGACCAAAGCGCAGATCATCGAACGATTGTCCGAAGATGTGCCGACGCTGACGAAGCGACAGGCGGAGATCGTGGTGAACACCGTGTTCGATAGCATCCGCGACTCGCTGCGCAATGGCGACAAGACGGAGATTCGGGGGTTCGGCAGTTTTCGCCTGCGCTCCCGCCGCATGAAGGAAGGGCGCAATCCAAAGACCGGCGCGACGGTTGCCGTCCCTGCGAAAAAGGTACCGTTCTTCAAAGCCGGTAAAGAACTGAAAGAGATGCTCAATCCGTCGTAGCGGAACCGTCGCGCGTTGTGATGACGCGGAGTTCCGTACGTCGTGTCTCGTTGATTCATCCTGTCGAAGGTCCTGCCGGGCCTCGTAACACGAAAGGCACCCTATGGCAGACGCATCGTCCGTTCCTGTTGGAGAAGTCATCTGGTCGCCGGAGGCGCTGCAGCGCATGGAGCGCGCGCCGATATTCCTGCGCGGCATGGTCAAGCGCTTGGCCGAGAAAAAGGCCAAGGAGTTGGGCTACGCCGAGATTACGGCGGAGATTCTCGACCAGTTTAAGAGTCAGATGATGGGCGGCATGGGCGGGGCCTCAGAAATGACGGCCGCGGCCGAGGCCATGGCGAAGGGCGAGTTGCCGTGGACCGCAGCGGCTCGCGAGCGGTTGGCAGCGGTGCCGGAGTTCATGCGCGGCATGATCAAGCAGATCGCCGAGGAAATGGCCCGCAAGGACGGGCACATGGAAGTCAATGTCGACCTGTTCGATCGCGTGGAGGCTTTGGGAGACGGGCAGGCGAAGCAGCCGTCGCTTGAATGGACCGAGGGCGCGCTGGCGCTGCTGAAGGAAAAGATCAAGGACTCGCCGCCGATCGCCATGGATTTTGTGGCCGACATGATCCGGCACGATACGGAAGAGGCGGCGCGCGAGCAGGGCATGACGCAGCTCAACGAGCAGACCGTGGTGGCGATCTGGGACGCGCCGCTGGCCCGCATTTCGTGGGGCGATGAGGCGTGGAAGCGGCTGCAAACGTCTCCGGATTTTGTGCGCAGCGGTATTCGCAAAGCGGCCGAGCGTCGTGCACGCAAGCTCGGGCTGAAGGAAATCGATTCGGAGCATCTCACGTCGTTTCGGAACGAAGCGATGATGAAGGCGGTGAAGCGCATCCGATCGTTCGGGTACAAAGAGCTGACCTTTGATGCCTTCGACACGGCGCTGGCCAAGACCAAGCGCTTGCAGGGCAACGATCAGGCGGAAAAGCGGTTGCAGGAAATTCGCGGACACTTCGCCGACCCGGACACGAAGAAGCCGGAGGGCGGGACGCTCGGCGCCGATTTGATGGGGCGATTCCGTCGCTATCTGAAAGGCGAAGGGAGTCTCTAAGCCGGCAAGGCAATACCAACGTGCGCGGAAGGGAGAACCGTGCGGCTCTCCCTTCCGATACGCGGTCTGCGTTGACCCGACTTAGTGTGTGCCGGCCGGCTGCGGCCAGAACTTGTGGCGAATTTGGGGCAAGGGCACGTTGTCGAAGTTCGGAATGTCGTAGAGACAGCGATCGATCGTCGAAATCTCATCCTCTGTCAGGTCGAGATCCACGTTCTTCTTCCAAAACTGATCCAACGTGAAGTAGTCCGTGCTCTGCGGCTTCTCGGCTAGGAGCGCCTGCATCTTCTTAAAGCCGGCGGTGTCCACCCCGGGAATGCGGCCGTTATTGTTGTCCAGGCACCACTTCAACACTTCCGCGATGCCGTACATGGTAAGCGAAACTTTCTGTGTAGCTGACATGGGCTCCTCCTCAAGCGAGGGCGCATTGTAGCGCAGTGGGGTGCGCATTTTCAAACGCTGGAAGCGGCCACGGGCGCGGTTGTCCGCCTGGGCATGAGCCTGTATACTCGGCGCCGACTCCATGGCACCCGTTTCCGAGACTCCAGCACACGGGCTTCTCCGGCCTCGACTTCAGCGGTGGAGCCGCCGCGCCTGGCTCCTGGCCGGCGTGCTGGTCGGCCTGACCGGGTGTCCCTCCGGCAGTCCCCAGTACAACCCTCCCGACCTCTTTTATCTCTTTGCCCACTATGAAGTCGGGAAAAATCCCACGTCGATCACGACGGCGGACTTCAATCATGACGGCATCACCGACCTGCTGACGACCAACATCGGCAACAATACGCTTTCGTTTCTGCAGGGCATCGGCGACGGGAGTTTTCGCGAAGCCGTGCCGATGAAGGTCTGTCAGGAGCCGCGTGCCGTGAGCGTCCGCGACCTGAACCAGGATGGGCAGTTGGATCTCGCCCTGGCCTGCGCCGGGAGCGATCAGATTGTCATCTATCGCGGCCAGTCAGACGGCACGTTCAAAGAGCTGCATGCGTACACCGTGAATAAAATTCCCATCGCCGTGGTGGCGGAAGATGTGAACGGGGATGGGCAGTTGGATTTGGTGGTCGCGCTCCGCAACGACAAGCTCAAGATTCTGCTGGGGAAGGGTGAGGGGGAGTTCGTCGAAGGCGCGCAGTATGAGTATGGCGATACGCCCACGGGTCTGGTGCTGAGCGACCTGAACGGCGACAGCAAAGTGGACATGGTGGTGACGAACGGCGGGCGCATGTCGAACGCCGTCTCCATTTGGCCGGGGAACGGGGACGGCACGTTCAAGTCGCCGACCGACTACCGGACCGGCAAGCGCCCCTTGGGCGTCAGTCTGGCCGACTTCAATCGCGACAATATCCCGGACCTGTTGGTGATCAACGGCGAAATGGACACGTTCACGGTGTTCCTGGGACGCGGCGATGCGACGTTTCTGCCGGGGCGCGAATCGGGTGCGGATGCAGGACCGAACTACGGCATTGCGCGGGATTTCAACGGCGACCGCATCGTGGACGTGGCGATCGTGAATATTCAATCGAACGATCTGTCGATCGTCTATGGCATCGGGGACGGGACCTTTCACTACCCGCCGCGCAACTACCGGACGAAAGGCGGCCCGTTCGCCATTGCCGATTTTTCCGTCATGACGGAGCAGTCGGCGGTGCCCGGGTTGATCGTGGCGAACAATGGGGCGAGCAGCATTTCCGTGTTCCTGCATCGCGGGCTGAAAGCCCCGGCGACACCCGCGTCCGCACGTCCTGAGTAGCGTCGCCTACCGCGCGTTGTCGCATCCCCCGTGCAATTCCGCGCTTGCCTTGACAGGTCTTCAGGGCGCACGTACGATCCCAACCATACGAGTAGCATCCGATCGATCGGGTGAATGGAGCCGCGTGAGAGCCTTTTTGTGGTGGTTCGGGATGGGGTCGCTCATGACCCTCTCGGTCTTGATGGTCCAGGGTGGCGTTCGTGATTTGATCTACGAAACACACCCGAGTGGGAGCAGTGCCGCCTATTGGTCGTTTGTGCTGACGATCCTCGGGGGCGGACTGTTGGCCGGTAGCTTGGCGGTGATTCTGAATCGGTTGCGGTAAGTGAGTCATTCCGACGATGCACTGCTTGCGTTGTAAAGGCTGTATGTTGGTTGAGCGACACTATTCGTCGATCAGCCGACGGCTGCACGCGCGCTGTATCAACTGCGGCTTTTGGTTGGACCTGGCCGATCTCTTGCGATTTTTTCAGCGCGTGATCGAAAGCGGCGTGCGCGGCGGCAAGATCCGGGAAGAATTCATCCTCTAGCATGACGGGCCGTGCTTCACCTTCACTCCGGGTTCTCCTCTTCATGAGTCATCCTATGCGCGTTTTCACCACTCGGCGTGTCCACCTGTGTCTCTGGCTGTGCGCGCTGCTGCTCAGCTGGGGCCTCTCCACGCCCGCCGAGGCTCGGCAGGCCGAAGATGACGCGCACGCGCGCGGGGGCTTGACCAACGCCGTCCGTGCCCTGAAGTGGCGGCAGATGCCGGCGCACGGCATTCTCTTGAAGGACTTGAAGAGCGGGCAAACCCTGTATGAGTTTCGGGCGTCGACGCGACTCTCGCCGGCCAGTCTCACGAAGATCATGTCCTCGCTGATCATCTTGGAGTCAGGCAATTTGCAGGAAGAAGTGGTCGTCAGTGAGCGGGCGGCGCGCGCACATCGGACCCGCTTGCGCATCAAGCCCGGTGCGGTCTTCAAGCTTGAGGACCTGCTGAAGGCGATGCTGATCGTGTCGGCCAATGACGCCTGTCTCGCGGCGGTCGAACATGTCGGCGGCGATGAAGCGCACTTTGTGGAATTGATGAATGCGAAGGCCGCGGCGCTGGGCCTGAAAGAAACGCACTTCGGGAACGCGTGCGGCTTCGATCGGCCGGATCATTATTCCACCGCCGAGGATTTGGCGGTGCTCAGCGAAACCGCGCTGCATAACCCGGTGTTTCGGATGTTGGTCAAGCAAGAGCGCGACATGATCGCGCCGTTGAACGGCAACCGGGTCTATTTACTCCGCAACACGAACCGACTGCTGGGACGGGTGCCCGGGATCGAAGGCGTGAAGACGGGGTTTACCTCGAAGGCCGGGCGCTGTTTGATCGCGAAGGTGTCGCAAGAAGGTCACGAAGTCTTGCTGGTTCTGCTGGGCGCCCGCCGTCGGTGGACGACAGCCTCCTCGTTGCTCGACTACGGTTTGAAGCTGGTTGAATTCACCACGCCGAAAACTATCGCGCCGACCCCCGCCGCCACGCCCTAGGTAGGGCGTCTTCCTCTGTTTCAATAGCATTGTCCGTTGCAGTCGCCAGGTGAGGACGGGCGTTTTCGCGCGTCGGCTTGTTCCATCCTTGGGGATCCCGCATTCCTTGCACATCAACGGGTATCTCGGTCGGGCGTGCGGCTCGCTACGCAGCAATTGCGGCCGCGTGCGCACCGACGGGCGCGTAGGATTGTGTCTGTAAGGAAGGAGAGGGGACGAGAGCGGGAGAGTCGTTACGGCATCGGCAGGAATTCGACGTTCACGTCTTTCCCAAGGTAGTTCACTTCAAAGCCCTGCTTATCGTAGGCAAGGCGGGCGCCCATCACATTTTCATCGCCGGACGATTCCTTGCCGAGATAGCGCCGCACGTCGTCGGCGCTCTCGCTGTTCAAGACGTGCCGGAACACCCCGCGCGTTTTATACGCAAACCGATTGTTGATGAACAGTAGATCGACCTTCCCATCCATGACGCGCACTCCGGCCATTGCGCCGGTCGGCTTCCGTTGATCGTACAGCAGAATGAAGGTGCCTTCCTGCTCGGCTTTGACGCCCTGAATTTTCTCGTTCACCAACAGGTCGAGTGCCTTCGCTTCCGAGTCGCCGAGCTTGACGTCGAAGAGGGAGATCTCGCCGCTCTTCACCTGCGCGGCGTCCGTGATGTCATGCTTGGTCAGTTCGTAGGGTTCGCTCCAGGCCAAAGACACTGAGCCCAGAATAGCGCAGACGGTCAGCGACAGAACGGACCCCAAGTGTGACACACGACCCATGACAGCCTCCGTAACAAATCCCCTCAGCCCACGCAGTATGCCGACATCGGCTTGCACGTGGGATAAACGGTGCATTCTACCGAACGCCTGCGGCGCGGTGCAACCGAGGCCCTATCCCGTTTGTTCCTTTGTGGTCTGGTGCAGCCTCGTCCCTAAGTAGAGCAATTGCGAAAAATACGCCTGCGCGTCCTCCGGTAGGTCGGGCAGAAGCGCGTGCAGATCGGTGAGGCAGCTTTCAAGGATCGATTGTCGCTGTGCGTCGAGCCCGCTGGGGGTATCGAGAAAATAGGTGACGCATCCGGCGATGACCGTGTCGAGCGTCATCAGTTCGCCCTGGTGTGGGCTCGTGAAGCGCGGCCACTCGGCGCCGCTATGGCGTTCCCACAAAACTTGGAGTGAGGTCGGGTCGTCCGCCATGAGGCCTCTGCAATCGGGTGCGGTGTGTGATGATAGTTTTAAGGATACAGCCCGCGCGCGAGATGCGCCTGCGCGACTTGGTCGATGCCGCTCATGAGCGCCGCCATCCGCATGCTGAGTTTGCGCTCGGTGGCAAAGGCGAGTGTGCGGGCAAACGCCGTCCCCATGATCTCCGACAGCCGATCCTGAATGTCCTGCGCCTTCCAGAAGAAGCGCTGGGTGTCCTGGACCCACTCGAAGTACGACACGATCACGCCCCCCGAATTCGCCAGGATATCGGGAATGACGAAGACATCTCGCTCGGCCAGGATGCGATCCGCTTCCAGCGTCGTCGGGCCGTTCGCCCCTTCCGCAAGAATACGGCATTGCAGGCGTGCGGCGTTGCCCTCCGTGATTTGCTCCGACAGTGCCGCGGGCACCAGCACGGTGCAGGGCAACGTGAGGAGGTCGTCGTTCGAGAGCCATTCGGCCTCGCGAAATTCCTTGAGCGGTCGGCCCTGCGTCTTGGCGTGGGCCCAGACGTCTTGGATCGCTAAGCCTTTCGGATTGTACAGTGCGCCGCTCACGTCGCTGACCGCGATGACGCGCAGGCCCTGCTCGCTCATCAGCCGCGCCGTGTGCGCGCCCACGTTGCCGAAGCCCTGCACCGCGACGGTCGATGCGTGCGGATCGAGATGCAGATGGCGCATCGCCGCGAGCGTGACCGCGACGACGCCGCGGCCCGTCGCATCCTCTCGGCCGACCGTCCCGCCGATGGAGAGCGGCTTGCCGGTCACCACGCCGGGCACCGCGTAGCCGACCTGTTGACTATACGTATCCATGACCCAGGCCATCACCGTCTGGTCGGTGCCGACATCCGGGGCGGGCACATCACGATCCGGCCCGATCATCGGGAAAATTTCGGCGATATAGCGGCGCGTCAGGCGCTGCAATTCGGCGCGCGACAGCCGGGCTGGATTGACGCACACGCCTCCCTTGGCGCCACCGTAAGGGAGTCCGGCTAAGGCGCATTTCCAGGTCATCCACATGGCCAGCGCGGCGACTTCGCCAAGGCTGACGTTCGGGTGATAGCGAATGCCGCCCTTGCACGGACCGCGCGACGAATCGTGATGCACGCGATAGCCACTGAATACTTCAACCCGGCCATCGTCCATGCGGACCGGGACGCTCACCAACAGTGAGCGCTGGGGCAGCTTGAGCCGTTCATGGAGGTTCGGGTCCAACCCCATCGCCTGCGCGGCCTGTTCAAATTGCGCGACCGCCAGACGAAACGCCGGATTGTCGTACTCGTTAGCCATGGTGGACCTCCAGTGCGTGGGAGGGTGGTGCCGACGGGACGCACCCCTCGTCAGACTCAACCCAAGTCAGTCCGAAGACCTCCGCGACATGGCGGCTGAACGCGAGCGCGACGTCGCGGCAGGTGGGGGCGGTTCCGAGCAGGGCCGCCATCGAGGTGACGCGGCAGGCCTCGATGCCGCACGGCACGATCCAAGAAAAGGGGCGCAGGTCGCAGGACACATTCAACGCGCAACCGTGCATGGTGACGCCGCGTGTTAGGCGGATGCCCACCGCGGCGATCTTGTGCGGCTCACCCGCCTGGTCGACCCACACGCCGTGCAGCCCGGCGCGACGATAGCCGGAGAGGCCCCAGTCGGCGAGTGTACGGATGAGGGCCTCCTCGACATGCGCTACGAAGAGTTTGGGCCCGGGAATGTCAGGCCGGAGCCGTAGGATGGGATAGCCGACAAGCTGCCCGGGACCGTGATACGTCACGGATCCGCCACGGTCGACCGGGTAGAGGGGAATGCCGGCGGCATCGATCTGTGAGCGCTGTGTCTGCCAGTGGCTGTCCTGCGAGCGCCGCCCGAGGGTGAACACCGGATCGTGCTCAACCAAATAGAGACAATCCCGCCCCGTGCCTGCCAGGCGTGCGGCCACCTGCGCCCGCTGTCGTTCCAAGGTGATGTGATACGGCTGGCGGCCGAGCCAGTGCCATTCGGCGAGATGTGGCGATGCGACGCGCGGGACTGCCATCGGCGTGGCGGGCGGCGAGTCTGTGTCCAGCGCAAGCGGGTTCATAGCGGTGCGTGCGAAGAATCTTGTGGCGGTTACGGCGTCGCGGGTCGGCCCGCTTGAGTGGGCTGCGCAACGCGCGGCATCGTGACGGTGCGTTCGCCGGTTCGGTTGCGCACCGTCAGCTGCGCCGGGCCTGCGTCCGGTGCCGACAACAACAAGTGCCAAAAATCACCGACGTTATACACGGGCCGCATGTCCACGGCCGTGATCAAATCGCCCATCGCGAGCCCGGCTTGGTCGCTCATTGCACCGGGTACGACGTGGGCCACGAGAATGCCGCGATCGAAATCAGTCCCGAAACTGGCGGCGACACTGGGCGTGAGCGTCAAGGGAATGAAGCCGAGATCGGGGCGCATGACGCTTCCGCGCATGATCATCGATTGCAGGTGCGGGTACACGGCGTCCATCGAGAGCGCGTAGCTGATCGCCTGCGCGGAGGGCGCCACGGCCACGTTGATGCCGACGACCTGTCCGGCAAGATCGACGAGCGGGCCGCCGCTGCTGCCGGGATTGATGGCTGCGTCCGTTTGAATGAGGTCGTAGAGCGTTTCGCCGTCCGGCGCCAACACGGTGCGATCGAGCGCGCTCACCACGCCCACCGTGACGCTGGAGCCGCCTTTCAGTGCCAGCGGATTGCCGATGGCAACGACGGTTTCGCCGATTTCCAGTGACGGGTGTGGGCTCAAGCGCGCAGGCACCACATCGTCGGCGGCGACTTTGATGAGGGCGAGATCCAAGAACAGATCGCGTGCGGCGACGCGGCCCGGTGTGAGTCGTCCGCTCGGCAGGCCGACGACGACGCTTTTCACCCCTTCCACGAGATGATTGTTCGTGAGAATGAAGCCCCCGGCGTCGATGACGATGCCCGATCCGGACCCGGCCGCCGGCGTATGCGGCGAGGGGCTGGGGGACACGCCCCGTGACATGATGGTGACGACGGAGGGGCGCACGGCGGCAACCACAGCGGGAACGGAGAGTGATTTGGTACGGCTGTCGGCGGAAATCGTATCGGCACAGGCAGGACCGATCCAAGCGAGTTGGAGAGTGGCCAGCACCAGTGCCAGGCCGTACCTGCGGGATCTGCTGGACCTAGTGAACATCGTGGAGGGATAACGCGTCATAGGTAGTCGCCTCAGCCCTGTGCCGGATGGGTGGTCTGTGCGGCGTGCGCGCCATTGTCGCACAGACTGGGGCGCGGGCCCAAGCGTGGGTCGCGCGCGGCACGCGTGGCACCACAGGATCGGGCCTCAGGGCTGTTCGAAATAACAACGGGCGGACAGGATGCGCTCCTGCCCGCCCGCAGAATGGGGCCGATCGGGACGGCCTTGGGGGAGCGCGGTCAGTCCCACGCTCCCCGGAGTTTGCCTACCGAATGGCCGTCAACAGCTGACGGATATGCGGTGTCTTCAATTTCTTCAGCGCCTTCGCTTCGATCTGCCGAATGCGCTCGCGCGTCACCGACAATTCGTCGCCGACCTGTTCGAGCGTATGTGCTTGGTCGTGGCCGATCCCGAAGCGCATGCGAATGACCATCTGCTCCCGCGGTGTCAGCGTGGAGAGGATGCGGTCCAGCTCCCGTGTCCGCTCCGTCCGATTCACTGACGCATCAGGCAAGACGACCTGATGATCCGGAAGCAAGTCGCCGAACATCATGTCGCCGTCTCCGACCGGATGCTCCAGCGCGATCGGCTCTTGGAAGACCTGCATGGTCTCGTGCAACTTGTCGGCACGCATCTGGAGCACGCGCGCCACTTCCTCCATCCGTGCCGGTCGTCCGAGCTGCTGCCCTAAGCGGCGTGAGGCGCGCTGGATGCGGTTCGACGCCTCCGTTTGGTGCACCGGTATGCGCACGGTGCGCGATTGGTCGGCCAAGGCGCGTGTGATGCCCTGGCGGATCCACCAGGTGGCATAGGTGCTGAACTTGAACCCCTTTCGGAACTCGAACCGCTCCGCCGCTTTCATCAGGCCGATGTTGCCTTCCTGCGTCAGGTCGAGGAGGCTGAGTCCGCGTCCCGTATAGTGTTTCGCCACGTCGACGACGAGGCGCAGGTTGCACCGGACAAGCTCGTCCTTCGCCCGTTCCAGCACGACGCGTCCGCGGCGGATGGCAGCCAGAGCGTCCTGGAGCCGGGCCGCGGTTTGTTTGCTGGTCGGCTCGCGGCGCGTGATCAATCCACGCAGCGTGACTTCTGCCTCGTCGAGTGCCGTGGCGGAAAAGCCGCTGAGCGCCTTCGCCTCACGGAGCCGGTCGAGCGCCTCTGTCTCGTCCGGGCGCTTCTCGCCCTGCGTCGCGATGGCAAGGGCCTCCTTCAGCGCCGTACGAATCGTGCGCGTGCCCTCATCAATGCCTTTGGCCAGCACGGTCTCTTCATCCTTGGACAGCAAGGCGCGCTCGCCGAAGGAGCGAAAATAGATCGTCTCCAATTCCATCGAGGTCCCTGTGTAGCGCGGCTTAGTCGCGCTGGAGGGACGTCGGACGGGAATGAAGGTGGTCTTCGTGTCGTCTTGGTACTGCAGTTGTTCCAGCATGCCACTCACCTCATGGTTGTCGAGTTGAACATCCTGTTCGGTGACTGAGGCCCTCTGGCCGGTGAACGTCTTAGCAACCCTGAAGCTGTGCAATCGCTGTGCCCTTGTGCTCCAGCGTCCGTGCGCTGGTCGCGTGGCGACATCGTGTGTATGAGAGCCGCACAGCGCATCGAAGGATTCTGCCGAGGAATTTCATGTCGGCGCGCCGATTTTGCTGCGAGGATGTTCATAGCCTGGCCTACGTATGTAGTGGCGAGATGGATGCGCCCTGTCGTAGGAAACGCACAGGTGCCACATTGGTTGTCGCAAGCGCGCCACATGTTTAGCGCCGCTTAATGAGATGCGGCTAATGTCCGACGCTCTGTGTGCCGCCGCGCCGTAGTCGTTTGCCTGCACGCAGCATGATGGTGCGCACAGGTTTCGTCGAGGCAGAATCGTACACGTAGTACCGGGTGCAGGAGATGCTGCGAGCGAGCGGGTGGATCGGTGATGACGGAGCGATAGTGGGGCGATGCGGATTCGGTTGAATCCTCGTGAGCGGTCTCTTAGAATGCGCCCCCATGAGTGTACGTGTCTTTCGTAATGGTGAGCGGGTGCATCTCGTCGATCGCAAGGGGCGGCAATATGCCCTCACCCTCAAGGCCGGCGAGAAGTTCCAATTTAGCGGGGAGACGATCCCACACGACGATCTGATCGGGAAGGTGGACGGGTCCGTGGTGACCCTCTCTGCCGGCAAGCGCATGCTGGCGTTGTTGCCGACGTTAGGCGACTACGTGCTGAAGATGCCGCGCGGGGCCCAGGTGCTCTATCCGAAGGATCTCGCCATCATTCCCATGTGGGCGGATGTCTATCCCGGCGCGAAAGTCTTCGAGTCCGGCACCGGTTCAGGTGCTTTGACCATGGCGCTCCTGCGGGCGGTGGGCATGCGCGGCAGCGTCGTGACGTATGAAGCGCGGGATGATTTTGCGCGCACGGCGATGAAGAATATCGAACGCTACATGGGGCCGGCGCCCAACCTTCGGTTGGAATTGCGCAATACCTATGACGGCATCGTCTTGAGTGAGGGCGAAGATCCGTACGACCGGATCATTCTCGACTTGCCGGAGCCCTGGCGCGTGGTGCCGCATGCGGTCACCGCGCTGCGATCCGGCGGGATGTATCTGAGTTATGTGCCGACCGTCCCCCAAGTCATGCAAACGGTTGAGGCGCTGGAGCGAGCCTCGGTGTTCAGCATGATCCAGACCTTTGAGACCCTGTTGCGGACGTGGAATATCCAAGGGCGCAGTGTTCGCCCCGATCATCGTATGGTGGCGCACTCGGGCTTTGTCACGGTCGCGCGCAAAGTAGACGCCTCGTTCGCCGGGAACCTTCCAGCCGCCGCAGTCGAGTCTGAGTCCGGTGAGGATGACGCGCCTGGAGCCTCGCACGAAGGAGAGGATCGCTAATGGGGCGGTTGGACGGAAAAGTCGCGCTCGTGACGGGCGGCAACGCCGGCATCGGGGAGGCCATCGCCACTGTGTTTGCGCAGGAAGGCGCCGCCGTCGTCATAACCGGTCGACGCAAAGAGGAGTTGGATCGTGTCGTGCGCGGCATTGAGCGGAGCGGGGGGCGTGCCGTTGGTGCGACAGGGTCGGTGACGGATGAAGCGCAGGTCCGCGAGGCCGTCGCGACCTGTCTGCGCGCCTACGGAGGCCTTCAGATTGTCGTCAACAACGCCGGTGTCGGGGACTTCGGGCGGGCGTTGCACGACCTGGATGACGCGAGCTTTCACCAGATGATGGATGTGAACGTGACGGGTGTGTTCCGCGTCTGCCGTGCCGCGCTGCCGCATCTGTTGGCTGGTGGAGGCGGAAGCATCATCAATATTTCGTCTATCGCGAGTCTGGTCGGCATCCCCATGTCGAGCGCCTATTCCGCCAGTAAGGGCGCCCTGGATGCGCTGACTCGCGCGATGGCGATCGACTATGCCGCAGCCCACATTCGCTGCAATAGTATTAACCCCGGCCTCGTGGAGACGCCGATGGCAGCGCCCCTGCTGGCCGACAAGGAACGCGCGGCCCAAGTCCTCTCCGCGTACCCCATGCGGCGCCCCGGACGACCGGAAGAAATCGCCAAGCTGGCGTTGTATCTGGCTTCTGATGAGTCTACTTGGGTCACCGGCGCGTCCTTCCCCATCGATGGCGGCATGACGGCGCAGTAAGCTGACCTTCCAGCGGTACATCCCTATGACACAGCCCGTAACGACGAGCCTTGAGATCGATGCGCACACCAGGTGGTGTGGCGTCATCGGCAATCCGGTGGAGCATTCGCTGTCGCCCAGTATCCATAACGCGGCCTTTCGCGCCTGCGGGTTGAACTATGTGTATCTCGCCCTGCGCGTCGAGCGGATCGCGGAGGCGGTGGCCGGCATGCGGGCGCTCGGGAATGCGGCCGGATTCAGCGTGACGATTCCGCATAAGGTGTCGGTGTTGCCGTTGCTGGACACGGTGGATACGACGGCGCGGCATATCGGGGCGGTCAATACGATCGTGGTGCGCGACGGGCAATTGGCAGGTCATAACACGGACGCTACCGGCGCGATGCGGGCGCTCCGGGAGGCGGGCGTCACCCTCGCCGGGACGCACGTCGTGGTCTTGGGAACCGGCGGTGCGGCGCGCGCGATTGCGTTCGGCTTGGCCGGCGCCGGGGTTGCGCGACTGACCCTGCTCGGTATCGACGCGCGTGAGCGCACCGGCTTGGCTGGAGATGTACGTACCAAGACGCAGGTTGCTGTGGAGGATGGCCCTCTCGACGACAGTCGTCTGGGTGCGGCGTTATCCTCGGCTTCCGTCATGATTCACTGTACGCCGGTGGGGATGTCACCCAAGGTGCAGGACACCTGTGTGCCCGCGGCCTTGCTGCGTCCCACGCTGACCGTGATGGATATTGTGTACAACCCGCGCGAAACACGCCTCTTGAGAGAAGCGCGTGCGGCGGGATGCAAGACGATCCCCGGGCTGGAAATGTTTTTGAATCAAGCGCTCGAACAGTTTGAGCTGTGGACCGGACGGGCGGCGCCGGCGGACGTCATGCGTCGTGTCCTCGAGTCGAAATTTTCCTGAATCCGTGGAGCGCGGCTTGCGGCTCGCGCGTATGGCTGCCAGCCTGTGTGGCAGGGTCTGATGAATCTTATTTTGATTGGGTACCGAGGGACAGGGAAGAGTACGGTCGGGCGGCTCTTGGGCAAGCGCCTTGGCTGGAACGTGATCTCAACGGACGCCGAGATTGTCGCCCGCGAAGGTCGATCCATCCCTGAAATCGTGAACGAGAAGGGCTGGGAGCATTTTCGCCAGATCGAGGCTGGCGTCTGTGCCGACGTGGGCCGACGAGACCGCACGGTGATCGACACGGGCGGCGGCGCGATCCTGCGCGATGAGAACGTCCGGGCGTTGAAGCACAACGGAAAGACCGTGTGGTTGACCGCCCAGGTGGCTACCATTGTGGGGCGGATTGGAAAAGACAACCAACGCCCTTCGCTGACCGGGACCAAAAGCTTCACCGAAGAGGTCGAGGAGGTACTGTCCCAACGAACGCCGAAATATCAGGCCGCGGCCGATGCAACCGTGGCAACCGATGGCGTCTTGGCCGAGCGGCTCGTTGAGCAGATTCTGGCCCTGTGGCCGGGCGAGTTGTCCGTGAAGGCCGCATCGGTCTCCTTGTAACAGGCCCAGTGTCTTGACAGGTCCCCTATAACCGGGTCAAATGCTGACCCATGCGCCCGTAGCTCAGTTGGATAGAGCGTCGGGCTTCGAACCCGCAGGCCGCAGGTTCAATTCCTGCCGGGCGCACCATTTTTAATCCATAGAAAAATCAGCAGTTTGCCAGGCGACCCAGCCAGAAGTCTCGAACTAATGTAGTTTTTTAGTCAGCAAAAGAGTCTAAACATCACCAGGTAGTCCAGAGACAACAACGGTGTAGCCATCAGGATCACTAAACCAAATCTCACGATGCTGAGCATTTGGATTCACGGCAACATCTTTCAATATCTTTACTTTGGACTTTTTAATCTCTTTTACTGATCGATCTAAGTGTTCAACCATAAACCAAACTACAACACCATTGCCTCTACTTTTGAGATTTTGATTACCTAAAAAATTCTCGTGGTGGTGGTCAACATCCCAAGCATGGAGCTGAAGAATTATTTTATTTTTAAAGACGAGTCGTTCATATTCATTTCCGCCGTGACCGCTTTTACAACCCAAGATCTTTTGGTAAAAGAGGCTGCTTTTTTTGACACTTCTTACTGTAAGTAAAGGCTGTGATTCGCACCGTGATTTCATTGCAATATTATGGTGGTAAAATTCTCCTAAATCTATAGAGCAATGATTCACACACGCAGTTCGAAGCTCCTCAAGTTGGCTGCACTATTTCGAGGCATAGTGAGGCCCTCGACCTGTCGTAGCCCAGATCCCCTAGGCGTCTGGGTTGTCTCCCGTCCGAGAGCAGGGCCGGGTTCTCCGCCCACCCATGCGTGGTATTCCGGCTCTCGGCACCAGCCCGTACACTTCCGACTATGAAATACCCAACGGTCATCCCCTGGTATGTCGCGCGTCGGCAAGATCGCTTTGCGTCCAGACTGCCCATCCATTTTCGCCAAAATACGATGATCGGCGACGGCGTGATCACCAACCTCTCCCTTGAAGGGTGGACGGTCAGTAGTCCGCGACATGTGGTGAAGGTGGGTGATGAAGTGGTGTTTCGGCTGCCGTTCGACGACCCTGACAACGGACAATGTGATGCGCGGACGGTTGTGCGTTGGGCGGCTCCGAACACGTTTGGGGTAGAAGTGGTCGATCAAAGTCCCGCCTCACAAGCCCGCTTACGCACCTGGGTACGTGTCGTCTCCAATGCCCTCGCCTGGTCCCGCTTGTCTGTCCACGCATAAGTACGCCTCGCGCCGGCCTGAATCGGAGCCAGTCCATGCGGCCACCAACATTGCGCTGATGCGTCGGCTCTGCGATAGTGGGCCCACCAATCTCGTGCAATTGGCTACGGGAAACCAATGAGGAGGGCACCATGCCGGAACCATTCTTTCGCGTCCCCGCGGTGATCGTGCGACGAGGCAGCTCGCTCAGTAGCGGCGGGAACAACAGCGGAGAGGAACTTCTGCTCGTGGATCTCGGGACGAAGGGGTTCGTGCTCCAGGCAGCCAGTGTGACGATTTTGGAAGATACGCCCCAAGAGACGCTTCTTGTGCACCTCGCCATCAAGACGCCGAATCCTCCGGTGCCTCCGGGCCCGCCCTTCTCCATCCAGACTCTCGCTGTGCCGATGGTGCAGACGGGTCATCTCAAGGCGAATGGAAGCGGGAACTATGTGGGAACGGTGACGGGGCCTATCCCGCTCAAGCCGGGGGAAACGCTTTGGGCCCAAGTGCAGCGGAAGGTCGCGCCGGGCACGTTTTCCATGCATGCCACGGCCTGGGGCTTTGTCGCGTAAACAGGCTGAGTGCGGGGACGTGAGATTGGACGTTGCGGCGGAGGGGCTTTACGCTCGTGGCGTGCCGATCGGCACGGCCACAGTGGTGGCGGCCGCAGACCCTGGCGTATCCGATGAGGCGATCAATCCGGTCGGATGGTACTTGAGCTCGACGAGTCCGTGACTATGGGCGAAGATCAGCAATTCCAGCCGATCCGAGACGCCGAGCTTGCTGAAGATCGCCGTCAGATGGTGTCGAACCGTGACCTCGCTGATCCCCAGCTCGTGAGCGATCTGCTTGTTGCGGTATCCCTTGGCGATGGTCGTCAGGACTTCCCGCTCTCGCTGCGTCAGGCTGGCAATTCCGCCTGACGGCATATCCGCGATGGCCGCGCGCGGCGGCGGCATCTCCAGGACTTCTTCCAAGGTCGCGCGATCGATCCAGACCTCGCCCTCCGAGACCTTTTGGATGGCGGCTACCAACGTATCCCGACTCTGCTGCTTCAAAATGACGGCACTGGCCCCGGCGCAATAGGCGGTACGGATAAAATCGGCGTTGCTGAAGATCGTCAAGGCGACGACACCATGGGATTTGCCGAAGGTTCTGACTTCACGCAGGAAGGAGAGATTGCGGTGGCAATCGTCCAAATCGAGGATGACGATTTGAGGACGTTTCTGTAGGCAGGTCTTCCAGGCGTCATGAATGGACGCCTCGACGATCTGCGTATGTTTGAACGAGGTCCGCAGCACTTCCCGCACGCCAAGGCGGACCAATTCACAATCGGCCACAATGACAACGGAGAGCATGCGTGATTTCTTGGGTTGGGTCATCCGGACAGTTCCTCACCCTGTGGCCGATCCGTCCAGACCTGAGGATATACGGCATATGGGGACCGGTTTGCAATCCTGTGAAGGGAGGGGGCGCTCGCCCTGGCTGATGAACCGCGCGCGGGACGTAGAGCGCTGGGCTCTTAGTAGGCGACCCCTACGTGATCCTATGCTTCATGGGTACATTCACGGAGGCGGAAGAGGGCGGCGGCCTATCGCGTCCTGCGCCGCTGCGCTTGACAGACTGACGATGGAGGTCCTAGGGTGACGGTCTGCCGGGGCGTCGGATTTTTACGCGAGATACTACGGATGCCTGTGCGACGTGCTGCCGCTTCTCGTGTTCACTTTACGGTTCGCACCAACCGTCGGTTCCCCGTGTCTTGCGGTGTCTACTATATGGGCCGCGATTCTCTGGGAAAGGGAACCGCGGTCGATCTCTCCAACAAAGGCTGGCGTGTGCAGGGCGATGCTGCGGTTCGGCGCGGACAGTGGTTGACGTTCCGGCTGCAGTTAGAGGACGGGCACCCTCCTGTGGAGATTCCGCGGGCCATCGTCAGATGGACAGCGGGGCATGAGTTCGGCGTGGAATGGCTGGTGGTCGGTCCACATGAGGAACAATCTCTCGATCAATTCATCCGCAGCATGGCGGAGCGACTCTAAGCCGTCCGGACCAGGCAGGTATGCTTCTCACGACAGGCGGCGGAGGCTGCGCCCACTCGGTTTTCTCTCCGCCACAGTCCCCCTCATCACAGACATTCAGGAAGCGCTCCAGGAACCCCTGGGGTCGGTGCGGTGCTACCTAGGTATTCTCGCCTGCTGCGGCCTTCTTGCCTGCCAACCTCCTACGGAATCGGTTCGTGAGCCGACGGCGTCGACGGAGCGGCCCGTGCGTGTCGGCGTTATCAACGTGCAATCGATTTTTGAACGGTCCAAGGCAGGGAAGGCAGCGCTCGAGCGGCTGACGGCGGAGTTCGGAGAACAGCGGCGTCGGCTCACGGATGAGGAATCCGCGCTGGCGCGTCTCGCGGCCTCGCTGGACCAGGCGGATGGGCAGAAGTCTGCGGAGCAGGCGCGTCGTGAAACCGAGCAGTACCTGGCGCGGCTTGAGGAGTACCATGCGCAAGTCGCGGCCTTTAACCAGGAACTGGCTCGTCGCCATCGCGCGCTGATGGCGGAGTATCTCGCCAAGATTCAGGTCGTTGCGCAACCGATTGCGGAGCGCGAGGGGTTCGTGGCGCTGCTTCACCAGGGCCGCCCGGAGACGTCCCTCATTGTGTTGTATCGAGCGCCGGAGGTCGACCTGACGGACCGGGTGATCGAGGCGTTGGATCGCGAAGCACCCTAGGACCTTTCCCCGTTCCCTGCAATCGTCGACCCGGCTTGATCGGCGATGAATCGGCGGATAGAGTGGCAGTATGAAAATAGTCGCCATGCTTCTGGGTAGTATCCTGTGTCTGACGCTCCCGGCTTGGGCCGATGATCCTGTGTCACCACGTATGCCGCCGCCCGACGAGCGATCTGCGTCGGAGCTCGAGCAGGGCCTGGCACTGCTGAATAGGCTGATGGGGCATGCGCAGGAATACCTGGCCGAGCATTTCGACCTGTCCGGTGGTCTCCAGCCAGAACAGGGTGATGATCGGCATGGCCATCTTCGCTTCAAATTCTTTCCCAAAGGTCGGTCGCAGTCGTCCGAAGCTGTAGAGGCTGACACCAACTTTGAGCTGAAGGACGGCCAGTTCTCCTTTCACTTTCGCTTCCGTGAGCCGAACCCTGCGTCTGCGCTGCCGCCCGGCATCCTCTAGCGACGCAGCCCCTTTCCCTATCCCTCGCGTTCCTCCTGTTCACGTTCCCCTGTGAGCGTGCGCAAAATCCATGATTACTCGGCCATTTGCGCAGGCCATGTTAGATTTTGCGTACGTAACATTTTGGTCCGCCGAAAGCATCGGAGCGCCGTACGCCTGTGGGAGTGCATCGTGTGACAGCCGCATCTTCTCATCCAGCCTGGGCTGGGTGGTCGGAACGTCGTCTGCTGTCCACGCGTCTCTGTGATCTGCAACTCTCGGTCGGCGGTGAGCTGCTCACCACGGCCATCGCGCGGCTCCACGAGGAGCTGGCCGCGAAACAGCTTCGGTTTCGTCCCCACTGTTGGCTGTCGGATGAGTGGTTTTGTCCCGATGGCGTCCCGGGGATTGCTATCCCGTTCTATCTCGCGCACCCACGGTTGGCGCGCTTGGAACGTACGCAAATGCTGGAGGTGGAAGGGGGGACAGCTGCCTGGTGCCTCCGTTTGCTCCGCCACGAAACCGGGCATGCCATCGAGAACGCCTATCGGTTGAAGCGGCGCAGTCGGCGCCAGGATCTTTTCGGTCGCTCCTCCGAGCCCTATCCCGACCACTATACGTTCAAACCCTATAGCCGCAGCTTCGTGCAATATTTGGACATCTGGTACGCCCAAAGCCATCCGGACGAAGATTTTGCGGAAACGTTTGCCGTCTGGCTGGATGACGATTCGCTGTGGCGGCAGCGGTACGCCGGGACGGCGGCCATGAAGAAACTCCACTACATGGACGACCTGATGAAGGAGCTGGCCGATGTGCCGCCGCCCGTCCGTCGTCAGGTACGAATCGACCCCTTGGAGCGTTTGACGAAGACCTTGGGCGAGCACTACCGGTGGAAACGCGCGCACTATGGCGTGGAGCAGGCCAAAACCTATGACGTGGCGCTGCTGCGACTCTTTTCCGCGACGCCCGCGCGTCGACCGACTATGAGTGCCGCGGAGTTTCTTCGGCGCGTGCGCGCCGACGTCCGCCGAACTGTGGCGGAGTGGACCGGACAATACCAGTACACCATCGATCAGGTGATCGAGGACATGATTGAGCGCTGCCAGGCGTTGGATCTGAAGCTCATCACGCCCATCCCGAAGGCCACGTTGGATTTTGCAGTCCTCCTGACGCGGCACTCGCTTCACTCGGTGCAGAGCGGGAGGCATCGCGTCGCTGTATGAAAAAGCTGCGGGTCTTAGTGCTGATGCATGAGGATTTAGTTCCCCCGGCCGAGCTGAACGGGCGCGATCCCAAGGCGGAAGAATGGAAGACCGAATATGACGTCGTATCCACGCTCCAGAAGCTGGGGCATGAGGTGCTTCCCCTCGGCGTGAGGAGCGACCTGGGCGTCATCCGCATGGCTGTGGAACAGTGGAAGCCGCATGTCGCCTTCAACTTGTTGGAGGAATTCGACGGCGTGGCCGTCTATGACCAGAACGTCGTCTCCTATCTCGAGTTGCTCCGTGTGCCCTATTCAGGCTGCAATCCGCGGGGACTGATGCTCGCGCGCGACAAGAGCCTTGCCAAGAAACTGTTCTCCTACCATCGCATTCCGTTTCCCGATTTCACGGTGTTCCCGATCGGCCGACAGGTGCGGCGCCCGGAGAGTCTGACCTTTCCGCTGATCGTGAAGTCCGTCACTGAGGAAGCGTCGCTCGGCATCTCGCAGGCGTCTATCGTCAACGACGACGAGAAGCTGCGTGAGCGTGTTGCCTTCATTCATCACAGCGTCGGGACGAGTGCTTTGGTGGAACGGTACATCGAAGGACGGGAGCTGTACGTAGGGGTGATGGGCAACGCTACGCTGCAGGCCTTGCCGATTTGGGAATTGGTGATGGATCGCATGCCGGAGGAAGCCTGGCGCATCGCCACGCAACGCGTCAAGTGGAGCCGGAGCTATCAGGAGAAGTACGGCATTCGATCGGGCGAGGCGCGTCATCTTCCCGAGGGCATGGAAGACAAGCTGCATCACTTGGCCCGTCGCGTGTATCGCGCGTTGGGGCTCAGCGGGTATGCCCGGATCGATTTTCGATTGGACAAGCAGGGGCAGATCTATGTCCTAGAGGCGAACCCTAACCCGCAGATTTCTTGCGATGAGGATTTCGCCGAGTCGGCCGTCTTAGCGGACTGGACCTACGGGGATCTCTTGCAGGAATTGCTCAACCTGGGTTTGCGCTGGCGCCCGGCTCAGGCGGCGGCATAAGCACCGGAGCCGTGATCGCCATCCGGGCGCAAGCGTAACGCTGTCGGTGCGGCCCACGTCTCTCGCCTTGTGCCTGCGGTGAGTTCGTCAGTCGCGCCCTTTCCGAAAATGTGGTGGAAGCGACGGAGCGCTCCCGCCTCCCGACGATCCGCCGCCAATCGAACCCCCGCCCGATCCGCCAAAATGAGCGGGCGGAGTCCCTGAGAACCGCGACCCGCCGCCGCCACCTCCCCCGTAGTATCGCGAGCCGCCATAATAGCCGCCCATGCCCCAGGGATACCAAAAGGGCCCGCCGTAGTAGGCCGGTCCCCAATAGCCGGGGCCGTAAAAGGCATAGGGATTATACTGGTAGGGCCAGCCGCCCACCGCATTGGTTTGCGGTAGGGTCGGCCAGTTGAGTATTTGCGCGATCTGCAGCACGGGGTACGTGTACGGATCCTCCCCCTCACTCAGCGGGCGCGTGGTTTCTCCGGTCACGGTGCCGACGACGGTGATGGGCGTGCCAGGCTCCAGCGTCGCGGGATCCAGGAACTTATCCTGTTCCATGATGAAGCGGCCCTGGGATTGAGCCCGATCGTCCGTCGGCACGCCTTCTGCGTCGGTTGGCAACTGCAGCACCTCCACCTCGGTCTTGTCGCGCTTACGTACCGCCCGGATAACGCTTCCGCCGAACAGCACGGTCTTCCCGACGTAATTGGCCGGAGTCGCCTTCACATCCGTAAAGGTGATCTGATTGTCGACCAGGTGCCGAAGGCTGGCCGGGATCGCCCCGCTCAGTCGCTCCCGTTCGACTTGATGCGCTGATTGGGCGCAGCCCCATCCCGCGGTCGCCATCAATAGGACTGTGCACCCGAGTGCCAAGCGTCTCATGTGTCCCGCGCTCCTAGAAGTGATAGGACACCCCAAAGACCAGTTGTTGAGCGATGTAATCTCCCTGGAAGCCGCCGACGTTGCCGTAGGCTTCCGTGAAGCGAGGGGTGCCGTCCGTGTACTTATATTCGGTGAAGACCGCGACGTAGGGCGTGACAAAGGCACGGGCGCCGACCAGCACGTTCACGCCGACGTTGACGGCGCCGTCGGCTTGGTTGTTGGCCGAGCCGCTCAATCGTGAGACCAGAATGGCCGGGCCGATGCCGAAGTACGGCTGAAAGGTCTTGCCCGGATAGCGTGCGAGCAAATGGACGCCGATGTTGGTCATCCGCAGATGGATGCCTTCGAGATCGTCCACGTTCTTGATATGCGGCGTGCTGTGCAGCACGTCGACTTCGAGGCCGAAAATATTGTTCGTGAAATAGTGGCCGAGTTTCAGTCCATAGCTGTAGCTGTTTTGCAGGTCGAAGCTGGGCGCGGTGAAGCCGGACAGCGGCCCGGTTCCCTCCACATTCTTGATGCGATCGGCAAAGTTCAGGCCGAATTGCGGCGCCACGTAGGATTCTGCCTGAGCCGCGTCCATCGGCAGCAGCGCGCTGCCGCACACCAACGCCAAGACCCACCAGCGCAGCCCCTTCACCCACTGACTCCTCTGGCGCATCGCGTACCCTCCACAATGTGACATCGTGGGCACTATACCAAGAAGTCTTCCGCAAATGTGAAGGCCGGGAAGGCGACGAGCAGTGGACATCTCAGCATGGACGCGCGGACGATTGTCGAATGCGGCGGTTGTCCAGCCGGTGAACGCGCGCGGCTGGAACCCTTGTCGTTCACCTCACCGCTTCGCTATGGTGCAGCCAGCTTGTGGAGGGGCAACGCGAGATGTCGAAAGAATCACTGACGCCGGACCAATTGGTTGCGCGACTGATCACATGGTTTCCGCCGGAGCCGACGCCGACACTGTGGGAGGACTATCGCTTGGAGCGGGCGGCGGCCACACCCGGGCCGTTGCTGCGCGAGCTGCTGTCTCTGACCTTGTTTTGGATGAAGTCGGCCCTCGACGCGCACTATGCGGGGATCGGGGAGGTGCTGGTTTGGCCGAGACTCATGGAGGCCCTTCGCGCGCGCTGGCAGCCTCGGTATGGACTGGCGGCGGCCGAGTGGGAGCCGTTCGTTGCGGAGTTGCCGCCGAGAATGGCGGACTACACCCGTGTGAAGGCGGAGGGAGGCAGCGCCGTGGCGGTCGCGACGCAGGCCGGTGCGTACCTAGAGGAAAGTTGGGCCATTCGCGGCGAGGAGCAATCGGCGCTCCTCGCCTTCATCGTGGATCACATCGCGGCGGACGCGATCGGCGACATCTTCGAAGACCTCGAACTCGTGCCGCCGTCTTCGTAGGTGGCTCTGCGTACGAGGCCTCACCCGCTACAAATACCGATGGCTCCGCACTCGCCCGTCGGTACCCATGTCGTACAACAGCGGTGCGCCGGTCGGGATGTTCAGCTCCAAGACCTGCTCGCGCGTGAGTTGCTCCAGGTGCATGACCAGCGCGCGCAAGCTGTTCCCATGCGCCGCGATCAAGACATTCTTCCCTGCCTTCACGTGCGGCTCGATGGCGGATTGATAATAGGGAAGCACGCGCGCCGCCGTTTCCTTCAAGCTTTCCGCCCCTTGGCCCGGCGGCTTCACATCGTAGCTGCGCCGCCAGATTTTCACCTGGTCGTCGCCGTATTTCTTCGCGGTCTCGGCTTTGTTCAATCCCTGCAGGTCGCCGTAGTGGCGTTCATTTAAGGCTTGGTCTTTCGTCGTCGGCAGGTCGACTTGCCCCTGTTCCGCTAGCGCTAAGCGCAGTGTCTCCTGCGCTCGCTTCAGCGCCGACGTGAAGGCCAGATCGAAACGGAACGCCTTCAACTTGACCCCGGCTTGCTTCGCTTCTTCCTCACCCTTCGGTGAGAGCGGCACGTCCACCCAGCCCGTAAACCGATTTTCCAGATTCCATTGCGACTCGCCGTGGCGAAGCAAAATCAACGTTCCCATGCTGGCGTCTCCCTTCGAGCAGGCCGGCGCCGACCGATTCGGCGTCTGTCAGGCGGCTGTCGCGCGCATGGTGCATCAGGCGCGGGCGCGGTTGCAATCCCCTTTTTCAGTCAGTACGATGCGGCCCGTCACCGTCCAGCCAAGGAGCGTTGTAGTGCCCGAGGCGAGCCCGCCGCAAGTCCCCCGTGTGTCTCATGAGCCGGTCGCCTGGTGGACCGGGTTGGCGGATCGTCTTGGCGTCGGCGAACGTTGTCGGGCGTTTTTTCGACGAGCCGACCAGCGGCAGACCCTCGCGCGATTGGATCAGCTCGGCGGGCAGATCGACTACCTTCTCTTTGTGTTGGTGCGCTATTGGCTGCCGGTGGTGTTGCCGCCGCCCGGGCGTGAGCGGCTGACCAAGAACGATCCAGACTATTGGCTCGAGTCGCAGCAATTGTTGAAGGCGGCCGTCGATCGCCTCCGCGAGCTCAAGCCTGTGATTGAGTTGCTCACCGCGACCAATCCGCTGGCGGTGCCCGCGAACCACCCCTCGAACCCGCCTGGCTCGACGTCCGCGTCGCACGAAGTGGAAGTCGATCTCGCGCGGATGTTGGAAGGCTTGGCCGAGGTGGCCGGCAGTTACGGCGGGCCGGATTACACGTCGGTGATTAAGCGGTTCGATCCTGTGCCGCTTCGCCAGTCCCAGCCGTTCAAGCACAACAAGAAGCACAGTGCCGAACTGTGGGTCGTCTTCCTGTTGCGGGAGCACCTGCGCGCGCTCGGCATCGGGAAGGATCGCTACTGGCCTGTGCTGGCCGAGGTGACGGCGGCTGCCGACATCGTGCAGGCCAACGGACAGCCCTACGGTGCCGACGACTTGAAATCCTGGTGGCAGAAGAATTGGCCGCGGACCTATACGCAGCTCGAACAGGGCCAGCAAACCGGCGACCTCACCGGCGCCGCGTACCAACACGACTTCGAGTGGTTTCAGGCTTGGATTGCCTGGCAGCGCGCGCGCTGATTTGAACCGGGCTTCGCAGCCTGTCGGCGTGGAGTCTTCGCAGTTACGGCGTCACGCGCAGTCCACAAGCTGCCGCACCTGATGACCTCCAGTGTCCTCGGTCGTTCTCGCGCCCTCTGTGCTGCCTCCTGATCACGTCACACCACGTCATGTTGCCTGTCCTCTCCTGCTTTCTCTCCACAGGTCGCCGCGCCGTGTTTGCTCGGGCATCGGTGTTGGCTCGTTCCCGCCAACGCCTAGGGTAGATGCTGGTACCGATGGTCGTCGCAATCCGTTAGAACCGGTCGTGTAAGGCGACAGGGACGCGACCTCCGCTGAAGGATGACGACGATGACCGACCGACTCTCGATTCTCATGCGACCCCAGCGGCTGTGGGAGCTGCTGAAGCAGACGGCTGTTGAATGGAGCGAGGACAAGGTGCCGCGCCTCGGCGCTGCGCTCGCCTACTACACCGTGTTTTCTGTGGTGCCTCTGCTTGTCGTGATCATCACCATCATTGGGCTTGTGTTCGGCTCGGAGGCTGCTAAGGGCTACGTGATCGATCAGCTCAGCGAACTGATGGGCTCGCAGAGCGCGGATGCGATCAAGGAGATGATTCACCACGCGAGTCAGCCACAGAAGGGGCTCTGGGCCACGGTGATCGCGACCGGCACGCTCCTGCTCGGCGCGTCCGGACTCTTCGGACAGCTCCAGGAGGCGCTCAACGACATTTGGGGTGTCAAGGCAAAGCCGGGGAGTGGCATCCGGACCTATCTCAAGGCGCGATTCATTTCACTGGCCACAGTGTTCGGTACGGGGTTTTTACTGTCGGTGTCGCTCGTGATCAGCGCCGGGCTCGCCGCGTTCGGGAGGTGGTATCAGGGGTGGCTGCCGGCCCCGCAGCTCGTGCTGCAGCTCCTTGAAGTCATCCTGTCGCTGGTTGTCGTCACCGGGCTCTTCGCCATGATGTTCAAATTCCTCCCGGACGTGGAGATTGCGTGGGGCGATGTGTGGATGGGGGCGGCGCTGACGGCGCTGCTGTTTTCCCTCGGCAAAATGGCTATCGGGCTCTATATCGGAAACAGCGATATCGGGTCCGCCTATGGTTCGGCCGGCTCGCTCGTGATCTTTCTCGTGTGGGTCTACTACTCGACGCAGATTCTCCTGTTCGGCGCAGAGTTCACGCAGGTCTACGCCAATATGGAGGGCGCACGTGTGGTCCCGTCAGCGCATGCGGTGGCCATCGACGCGCGAAAAGCCCAGGCTGCCAGACCCTCGCTGCAGACCACATTGACCGACAGGGCTCGTAGTTCGGCACAGCATGAGGCCTGGGAACCGGCCGTTGCCTTGCTCGTCGGCACTGCGGCACGTCTGTTTGGTGGTTCGCGTGAGGCGGGGAATCACAAGGCCGGACCGCCGTCACTCAGAAGGAGTCTGCTCGTGCTGGGGGCTGTCGTGAGTGCTCGCTGGATTGGTCGCCGCATAGTCGACGCGCTGCGCACGAACGGCGTGGGCCGCTCATGACTTGAGGCGCCTCGGGGCCAATGGATCGGATGTCCTGCGCAAGTCGGCTTGCCGCTCACTGCGGCGCTGTCGTCCTTTGAGTGCCGATTCGCGCATGCGCTGAGTAGAAACTGAGCGATTGAGCGGTCGGCGGTGCATCTGCGATCCCGCCAACCGCCCCTGCTGATCCCCCCCTGAGCGGCGCTCGGCCCCGCTACTTCTTGCTCTTCTTCGACGGCGCCGCCTTGCTTCTCGTCTCCATCATGAGCTGCGCTTTCTTCTTCGTGACCTTTTCCTCCAGTAGATCCCAGTCGATGTCGCAGCGTTCCGCCTGTGCGAAGAGTTCCTCTTCTTCTTTTTCCGCATGGTGGTCGACGAGATCGCCGAGGACCCTGACCTTGGCATCGAACTTCGGATTGCCCGGCTTGAACTTCTTCAGCTCATCCACCAACAGCGCGGCCAGGCGATGCTCTTCATCCGCCTCGTTCATGATGGACTGGTCATCCAGTTCCGCTCGGATAGCGGGATACACGATGGACTCTTCCAGCGCGGCGTGGATGTCCAGTTCACGCACGATGGTCGCCACGATCTCCTTCTGCTCCTCCTCGCTTGCGTCCTCGTAGCTTTCAAAGAGGTCGAGCACCTTGTCATGGTCTTCTTTCAGGAGCTCAAACAAAGGAATATCTGTCGTGGTCTTGGCAGCCATGGGGAACCTCCGATGGAGAAGATAAACAACGTCGCCCCCGGGCGGGGCAGTTGGGGCTCGAGATGAGCGAGTGGCGTGGTGTTGCTGACGCAGTATGCACCGTTACAGGGGCTGGAGCTACTGGGCAATGCCCTGGTCTGCCGATGCGGTCGATGACCCCGTTGCGGAACGGGTGCGATCTCTCAGCGGTAGTGGTGTGAGGTGGCGGGTGGCGCGCGATGTGGAGACCTGCCCGCTCCACTGCGTGGGAACCCCGCGGATCAGTGTGCCTTTGGCAGAGCCTTCCTTCAGGGGACTGAGCACCGTGAGGCGAGTCCCAAAGTGAACGGTGTCCGATACAGGGGGTGGGGTGCCCGGAAGAATTAACCGAGATGCGACAGAGCCTCAACGGGGCGGTGATCGTTGTTGGAGAGGATAGTGCCCGTACGGTACCGCGGTTGCAGCCCAAACCTCAGGACATAGGAGGGGATGCCATGTGTCGAGTTGCTCTCCGCAGACCATCGAGTGTGCAGTCTACCCCCCAGGATATTCGGCGCGAACAGGACGATCAATTGGACGTCGAACGAGCCCAGCGGTTTGTGGCGTTGCTGACGCATCTCGCGGCAGATGAACAGAAGCGAAATGGGATGACAGGGACGGCGAAGGATGGCCGTGATTTGGTCGGCGGCGTTCTCGTCGGGGTTTGACAGACCGAACGTGCAGGGCTGCAGCCAGAATCGGCTGAGGGAGCCGTCTGCGCCGGTTGTGAAAGATGAGGTGCCGGCAGGCGCGACGTGGCCGTCGCCCCTGCCGGCGTAGAGGTAGGTGTTAGAACTGCACGTTCGCGTTGATCGCGAAGAGATACTGCTGCTTGTCCGTCCGGTCGTTGTAGGGGTTGCCCTTCCCGTCAAACCAGTCGCTGCGCACCTCCGGTCGAATCAACACGTTGGGGTGCGGACGATAGTTCGCGCCGAGGCTCACCGAATAGAAGCTGCCGGGGAACGGCGCGATGTTCACGTTGCCGCGAACCGGGTTGCCGCCGACGCGGGTGCCCGCTTCGTCGCGCATCCACTCGAAGCGCACGCCCGCTTTCCATTGTTCCGTCAGCGTGTAGTACAGGTACTGGTCGATGCCGTACCAGCGTGCGGTGGATCCTCCCGCCTGGCCGTTTTCCTGGAACGCGTAGTGGTGATGGAAGACGTATTCCAAGCGATCCATCGGGTGCACGGTGAAGATCGCGCTCAAGCGCGTGCGGTTGTCGTAGTTGGCCGGCGTGGCCGTCGGCTCGTTGCCGCTGGCCATCGCGAACGAGAGCGACCAGAGGTTCTCATCCGCGGTGTACTTCACCGATCCTAAGAAGGTGGCTTGCTCGTGTACGCGATCCAGTGCGTCCCAGCCGTTCACGAGACCGCCCGACAAGGTCCAATGCTTGTCGATGTTCCATGTCGCCAAGCCGCCCCAATGGGTGAAGGGGCCGGCGAACTGATAGGAATAGGACTTGGAGTAGAAGAAGTTATTGATCGACGGCACGCCCTCGTAGCCGATGATCGTATAGAAGTGACCGAGCTTCACGGAGAAGGTCTGATTGCCGATCTCCGCGTAGGCCTGCGGGATGGCGATGCCGTACTGCTGCCCGGCGTTCCAATGCTGCGCGCCGTTCGGGCGGCGTTCAAGGCCGTTGCTCTGCGTGAGGAAGTAGTCGTAGCCCCACATGAAGTCGACCCGGCCGCCGATGTCCCAACCGCGGCTGTTCGCCTGCAGCGGCTTTTCGACGATGAAGTACAACTGGTTGAGCTGCCCGATATCACGGTCGATCGCGTTGTACGGTCCGTTGAAGTGGCTGGTGGGACTCGCCGTGTTGAACGTGTACCCGCCGTCCACCCAACCGCGCACGCGGATCGGCCCGTCTTGCGGCAGCAGCCGACGCACGCCGTTGTTATCGGGTTGGAACAACTTGATCGACTCACCGCTGCCGCTGCCCGCCTGCGCGGTCGGGATCGGCGAGAGGCCTGTCACGTCCTGCGGGACCGTCGGCATGAGGTCGGCGAAGGCCGCGGTGCCGCTCAGCACCATCCACGAAGTTAAGGCTAGTAGTCGCACACCGGCTGATGAAACCTGACGCATACGTACACACTCCTTCTGTACAGTGATGATGCCCGTACTGGTGCCCCGCGGGGGCCACGGGCCGGCGCTCCCCGCCTGGTGGTTCAATCCGCACCCCGCGTGTCGGTCGGCGACTCTCGCGGAGATGCGGCCCACGCCCGAAAACGGGGCCGCATGCTACCAAAACACGAATGGCGGCTCAACGGGATTGATAACGGCGCACGATCCGCGCCGCCCGCATTGATTTTGTGCGCCAGCTGATGAGGACGATAGTCCAGCGAGGGTAATACCTGAAGGGAATGCTACGTGCGTGCGACAGGAGTCGCGGCTAGAAGGGTGTGGGCCAGACGTGCGTGTTCGTGTAACTCTGCACGCCTTTGGAGCTGCCGGAGGGGGTTTCGTGTGCGGGCGGATTCATCGCCAGTGAAAGCAGGCCGAGTAAGAAGAGGCCCACGCCGACCCAGATCACGTAGGCCTGCACGCCGCCGGCGTCTTCGATCAATTGCGTTCGCTGGGCGTAGTTGAACCCGGCTTGCTTCTTGATCTCGCCCAGCTTTTCTTTGATGTGCCAATAGTAGAGATAGTTGGCGCTGGCGCCGGCCATGACGCCCCAGACCATGATGGCCGAGAGGTCGTGCGTGATGGTGGTCGCGACAATGGGGCCGATCGCATAGACGAATGCGTAGAGATACATCTTGCGATAGAGGAACCAGAGAAACGGTCCGCACAAGAAGGCGGCCCAATTCCAGGTGAGGGCGTATTTCGGCCCGGCGGGCGACGTAAAGCGACGGAACTTGGTGAGGTAGTGGTCGGCCTTCGGACCGATGAATTGCCGCCAGACCTGCTCGTCGTCCGAGAGCGCGGCGGTGTCGGGGCTGCTGATCGGTGCGCCAGTGGTTGGTTCAGAAGGTGCTGATGATGTGGCTGCTGTTGCAGAAGCAGGGGATGACGTTGTGTCGGATGCGGACGACGTGGACGCCGACGCAGCACTCGACGTCATGGGTGTCGCGAGGGAGGCGCCGCAGTGGCTGCAATAGCGCGCGTCGGCCGCGGCCTCTTTCCCGCACTCGGGGCAAGCTTTCATCCTGGCAGCTTATAGCACAGCGTTTTCCCGCGGCTCAACCTAAGGCATTTCCGGTGAATCGGCAGGGTCGCACATGGTGACGCGTGGCACGCGCATGCTCGTGGCTGCGCAGTGCTCGCGCACCCGCGCTGACATTGCTTTCACCCATGTCCTATGCTAGCTTCGCGCTCTTCACCGAAGCGGGGCAATTCCCCAGGGATGATGCGTCTATGTTGACGGAAGAACTGCGACAAGAAGCCGAACGCTATTTGATGAACACCTACGCGCGGCAGCCGATTTCGATCGCGCGCGCTCGGGGTGCTCGTGTCTATGACTTGGAAGGGCGCGAGTATCTGGATTTCGTCGGTGGGGTGGCCGTCAATAGCCTTGGGCATAACCATCCGGATCTGATGCTGGCGCTGCAAAAGCAGCTGGTGCAGGTCATTCACACCTCGAATCTCTATTACACGGTGCCGCAGGTCGCGTTGGCGAAGGCGCTGGTCGAGCGGTCGTTCGCGAAGAAGGTGTTCTTCTGCAACAGCGGGGCGGAGGCGAACGAAGCGGCGATCAAGTTGGCGCGGCGCTATGGGCATGAAAAGCGGGGCCCGGAGTGCTTCAACATCATCACGATGAAGCATTCGTTCCACGGCCGGACGTTGGCGACGCTGGCGGCGACGGGACAGGAAAAATTTCAGAAGGGTTTTGAGCCGGTTACGCCCGGATTCTCCACGGTGCCGTTCAACGACATCGACGCGTTAGAGGCGGCCGTGACGGAGCGCACCGCCGCGGTGATGCTGGAACCGATTCAGGCGGAAGGCGGCGTGCACGTCGTCAACAAGGCCTATTTGACGCGGGTGCGCGAGCTCTGCACGCAGCGCGATGTGTTGCTGATCTTCGACGAAGTGCAGACCGGGATGGGCCGCACCGGAACCCTGTTTGCCTATGAACAGTTCGGTGTCGCGCCGGATGTGATGACCCTTGCCAAGGGGCTGGGTGGGGGTGTGCCGATCGGGGCTTGTCTCGCGACGGATGAGGCCGCGAAGATGTTTGTGCCCGGCACCCATGCCTCCACGTTCGGCGGCAATCCGTTGGCCTGCGCAGCCGGCTTGGCGGTTCTGCGAACCTTGCTGGAAGGCGGCTTGCTGGAGCATGCGACGCGCATGGGCGAGCACCTCTCGAAGGGGCTGGCGGACTTGAAGGACCGCAACGCGATGGTCAAAGAGGTGCGCGGCCTTGGTCTGTTGCAGGGGATGGAGCTGCATGGCGAGGGGAAGCCGGTGGTCGATGCCTGTTTGTCCCGAGGCCTGCTCATCAACTGCACGATGGACCGCGTCTTGCGGTTTGTGCCGCCGTTGGTCATCACTCAAGCTGAGATCGATCGCTTGCTCGATACGCTGCCGCGCGTGTTGACGAAGCCCAAGTCGGATTCACACCACTAAGCCGACGTGCGTCGCATGCCCCGTCACACCCGAACCGGTCGGTCGTTGCCTCCCCTTCGTCGTCTGCTGAAGGATCTGCTCTCGCTCGGCCCGGTGCCGTCGGAATACGTGCATCGCTTGCTGGCGCTCGCCGCCGAATTGAAGCTGTTGCGGCAGCAGCGCAAGGTGCATGCGCGTCTCGCCGGCCGGACGTTGGGCCTGTTGTTTCAAAAGGCCTCCACGCGCACGCGCGTCTCCTTTGAAGTCGGCATGAATCAGCTGGGCGGCCAGGCGCTCTTTTTACCTATCAACGACATTCAGCTCTCCCGCGGCGAAAGCGTACCGGACACGGCGCGTGTGCTGTCGCGCTACCTGGATGGCATCGTCGTGCGCACCTTCGACCAGGCCATCGTGGAAGAATGGGCGCGCGAGTCCACGATTCCGATCATCAATGGATTGACCGACTTGCATCACCCCTGTCAGGCGCTGTCGGATCTCCTGACCATTCAGGAAAAGAAAAAGACGCTGAAGGGCCTGCGGCTCGCCTATGTGGGCGACGGCAACAACATGGCCAACTCCCTGATCGAAGCGGCGGCGAAAGTGGGCATGCATATCAGCTTGGGCTGCCCGCGTGGCTATCAGCCCGATGCCGCGGTCGTAGAACGGGCGCGGCAGGATGCGGCGCGCACGGGGAGTCGCATTGAACTGAGCGAGGATCCAGAAGCGGCCGTGAAGGGCGCGGATGCGGTCTATACCGATGTGTGGATCAGCATGGGGCAGGAGCGCGAGCAGGCGCGGCGCCTGAAGGCCTTCAGCGCCTATCAGGTGAATGAGCGTTTGATGAAGCGCGCCAAGTCGGACGCGATTGTGCTGCATTGCCTACCGGCCCACCGGGGTGAGGAAATCACGGCCGGGGTGTTGGATGGCCCGCAGTCCGTGGTGTTCGATCAGGCGGAAAACCGTCTCCATATTCAGAAGGCTATTTTGGTGGAGTTACTTGATTAGTTCGTTGTTACTTGGAATGTCACAGAGAAATGGATAGGTCCACGATGGCATCGAAGACAGCCCGCACGGCATCCTCCCGTATCAAGAAAATTGTGTTGGCCTATTCCGGCGGACTCGATACGTCCGTCATTTTGAAATGGCTGCAGGAAACCTACGACAGCGAGGTGGTCTGTTTCTGCGCCGACCTGGGCCAAGGCGAAGACCTGAAGGCGATTAAGGCGAAGGCGACTTCCCTCGGGGTGAAAAAGACCTACGTGGAAGACCTTCGGGAAACGTTTGTGAAGGACCACGTGTTCCCCATGCTGCGGGGCAACGCCGTGTACGAAGGCAGTTACCTGCTGGGCACGTCCATCGCGCGTCCGCTGATCGCGAAGCGCCAAATAGAAATCGCCAAGAAGGAAGGCGCCGAGGCCGTGTGCCACGGGTCCACCGGCAAAGGTAACGATCAGGTGCGGTTTGAGCTGACCTATATGGCGCTGGAGCCGTCGGTGAAGATCATCGCGCCCTGGCGCGAATGGACGATGCGGTCGCGGGGCGAGCTGATCGAGTATGCGGAGCGGCACGGGATTCCGGTGACGGCCACGAAGGCGAAGCCGTATAGCATGGACATGAATCTCTTCCACACCAGTTATGAAGGCGGGATCTTAGAAGATCCCTGGTCCGCGCCGCCGGACGAGATTTTCCACATGTCCGTCTCGCCCGAACGCGCGCCGAACAAGCCGCAGCTGGTGGAGATCGACTATGTCGAAGGAAATCCGGTCGCGGTCGACGGGAAGAAGATGTCGCCGGCCACCTTGCTCGCGCATTTGAATCGGCTTGGCGGCGCACACGGCATCGGGCGGGTGGATCTGGTAGAAAACCGCTATGTCGGCATGAAGTCACGAGGCGTGTATGAAACGCCGGGTGGGACGATCTTGCATGTGGCGCATCGGGCGCTCGAGTCGTTGACGCTCGATCGTGAGGTGCTGCATTTGCGCGATGGCCTGATCCCGCGGTATGCGGAGCTGATCTATTACGGGTATTGGTACGCGCCCGAACGCGAGATGCTCCAAACGGCGATTGATGCGGCGCAGAAGGATGTCACGGGGACCGTGCGCGTCAAGTTGTATAAGGGATCCTGCACCGTGGATGGCCGGAAGTCGCCGCGCTCGCTGTATCGGCTGGACATTGCGACGTTTGAGGAAGACGACGTCTATCGGCAGCGCGATGCCGAAGGCTTTATCCGCCTCAATGCGCTGCGGCTGGCGATTCGCGCACAGCGGCGTCGTAGTAAGGCATGAAGCAGCCCGCACGGAAGGCGTCCACGCGACGCGCCCGGCCATCGGCGGCCGCACCGGCCATGCACAAGGCCTGGGCCGGACGGTTTGCCGAAGCCACCGACCGTTTGGTTGAACGCTTTACGTCGTCCCTCGCCTTCGACCAACGTCTTTATCCCTACGACATTGCCGGGAGTCTTGCGCACTGTCGCGCGCTGGTGAAGGCGCGTGTGTTGACCGCGCGCGAGGCGAAGGTGCTCGCCCAGGGCTTGGCCCGCGTGCGCGCGGAGCTGGAGAACGGGCGGTTTCCGTTTCGGCCCTCGGACGAAGACATTCATATGGCCATCGAGCGGAGGCTGACCGAGCTCGTTGGGCCTGTCGGAGGCAAACTTCACACGGGGCGCAGCCGCAACGACCAAGTCGCCACTGATGTGCGACTGTATACGCGGGATGTGCTGACACGGTTGACTGCGCGGCTGACGACCCTTCAACGCGCGTTCGTGCATCAGGCGAAACAGAATCTCGATGTGGTGATGCCCGGGTACACTCATCTGCAGCGCGCCCAGCCCGTGTCGGTTGCGCACCATTGCCTCGCCTATGTGGAAATGCTTGAGCGTGACAAGGGGCGTCTGCGGGATGCGCGCGAGCGGGTCAATGTGCTGCCGCTCGGTTCCGGCGCGCTGGCCGGGTCCAATTATGCGATCGATCGGTGGGTGGCTGCACGGACGCTCGATTTCCCGCGGCTCACGGGAAACAGCCTCGATGCCGTCTCGGACCGCGATTTTGTCGTGGAGGTGTTGGCTGCGCTCTCGTTGGTCATGATGCACCTCTCGCGATTGAGCGAGGAGTTGATCCTCTGGACCAGCCAGGAGTTTCGGTTTGTCTCGCTCCCCGATCGATTTTGTACGGGCAGCAGCATGATGCCGCAGAAGAAGAATCCCGACGTGCCCGAATTGGTGCGCGGGAAGACCGGCCGTGTCTACGGACATCTAGTTGGCGTACTGACGCTGTTGAAGGGCCTGCCGCTCAGCTACAACCGGGATTTGCAGGAAGATAAGGAGCCGCTCTTTGACGCTGTCGACACCGTCGATGCGTCGTTGGAAGTGCTTGCGCCCTTGGTCGCCGAACTGACCGTGAATCGCGAGGTGGTCGAGCAGGCGGCGGAACGCGGTGGCTTGTTGGCGACGGAGTTGGCGGACTATCTTGTGACCAAGGGGCTGCCGTTTCGTGAAACGCACGGTATTGTCGGGCAGATCGTCCGGCACTGCTTGGCGGCCCAGCGAGAGTTAAGTAGTTTGTCAGTTGAGGAACTGCAGCGCTTTTCGCCGGCATTCGGTCGGGATGTGGCGGATCGCTTGTCGGTGCTCGCAGCCGTGGATCGGAAGCGACAGCATGGTTCGACTGCGCGGCCGATGGTGGCCCAACAAATCGCCGCATGGCAGCGGGCACTGCGGTGATGACCCGCCGCGGCTGGCGCAGCCTTTCCATTGCTATGAGTTTGGTGCTCGCCGGGTGTGGGACGTTGGGGGCGCCGGTGCCGCCGGAATATGTCGGCGTAGGCCCGATGATCCAAAAACAACGGGCGAAAGAAAAACAGGCGGCGGAGGCGAAGCAGCAGGCGGAACGGGATCGCACCTTCAGCGGTGAGGAAGCCACGAAAGATCCGATTGTGATCGAGTCCGGAGTGATTCCGCCTCCGCTCTATCCGGTCGATACGCGCTAGAGTTACGCTGAGTTGTCCGTCCGCGGAGCGAAGGATACGACCATGCAAGATTTTTCATATCGAAACGACGAACTCTATTGTGAAGATGTGCCGCTGTCTCGGATCGCGAAGGAAGTCGGCAGCCCCTGCTACGTCTACAGCCATGCCTCGCTGTTGCGGCAGTATCGTGCGTACGACCGGGCCTTTGAAGGCCTCCCCCATCTCATCGCCTTTGCGATGAAATCCAACTCGAACCTGGCCATTCTGCGTGCCATGGCGCGTGAGGGCAGCGGGGTGGATATCGTGTCGGGCGGCGAACTCTTCCGCGCACTGCGCGCCGGCATCCCGGCACAAAAAATGGTATTTGCCGGCGTCGGCAAGGGGCCCGAAGAAATTCGGGAAGCCTTGAAGGCCGATATTTTGATGTTCAATGTCGAGTCGTCTGCCGAGCTGCATGCCATCAACGGCGTGGCGGCCGAGATGGGCGTGCGTGCGCGCGTGGCGTTGCGCATCAACCCCGACATCGACCCTAAGACGCATCCCTATATTTCCACGGGGCTCAAGAAGAGCAAGTTCGGCATTGCGGCGGATCGAGCAGTGGAAGAGTTTCGACTGGCGCGGTCGCTCTCTAATATTGAAGTGGTCGGCGTGCATAAGCATATCGGCTCGCAATTGACGGAGGTGACGCCGTTTGTTGAAGCCCTGAAAAAGATTCTTGCGCTGGTGCAGGACGTGCGGGCGGACGGGGCCGACATTCGGTACATCAATATCGGCGGCGGGCTAGGCATCACCTATTCAGATGAAACACCGCCAAAGCCGCACGACTTGGCCACGGCCATCGCGCCGTTTGTGCGCGACCTGAAGGTCACGCTCATCATGGAGCCGGGGCGCAATCTCGTGGGTAACGCGGGCGTGCTGATCACGCGCGTGCTGTACGAGAAGCAGGGGGAGGCGAAGCGGTTTGTGATCGTGGACGCCGCGATGAACGACTTGATCCGTCCCAGCCTCTATGGGGCCTACCACGAGATCCGTCCGCTTCGGCAGCAATTTGTGGGCGGCCAGCGGCACAACGTGGATGTGGTCGGGCCGGTATGCGAGTCGGGCGATTTCCTCGCGAAGGATCGTGATCTCCCGCATGTTCCCGCCGGCGAATTGCTGGCGGTGATGAGTGCCGGGGCGTACGGGTTTGTCATGTCGTCCAACTACAATTCTCGTCCGCGTGTGCCGGAAGTGTTGGTGGATGGCGGAAGCCTCCATGTGATCAGGGCGCGGGAGACATACGAGGATTTGATTAAGGGCGAACGGATTCCAGACTTTCTGCGCTAGACCGAGGACGGAGGCCAGCCGATGTTCACAGGATCGCTCGTCGCAATTGTGACGCCGTTTCGGAACGGCAAGGTTGATGAACGTGCGTTGGCTGACCTGATTGAGCACCAGATTGCCAGCGGGACGGACGGGATTGTGCCCTGTGGTACGACCGGCGAGTCCGCCACGTTGACGCATGCGGAGCATGACCGTGTGGTCGCGCTTACCGTGGAGGTCGTTCGGCGCCGTGTGCCGGTCATCGCTGGGACCGGCTCCAATAGCACCGACGAAGCCATTCGCCTGACCAAGCATGCTAAGCAGGTTGGTGCTGACGGAGCCCTGCTGATCACTCCCTACTACAATAAGCCGACGCAGGAAGGGCTCTATCGCCACTATAAAGCGGTGGCGGAAGCCGTGGACCTGCCCATCGTCCTCTATAACATTCCCGGGCGCACCGGCGTGAACATGCTGCCGCAGACCGTCGCGCGACTTGTCGGTTGCCGGAACATCGTCGCCATTAAGGAAGGCAGCGGATCGGTACAGCAAGCATCTGACGTGATCCAATTATGCGGCGATCGGATGGTCGTGTTGGCCGGGGATGACGCCTTAACGCTGCCGATGATGGCCTTGGGCGGACAGGGTGTAATTACGGTAACTGCCAATCTGACACCTGTGGATATGGCTGCGATGGTCGATGCGGCCAAGGACAATCGATGGGACGAGGCTAGACGCATTCATTACAAACTGTCGCCGCTCTTTGCGGCGCTCTTCTACGAAACGAATCCAATTCCGGTGAAAGAAGCACTGGGCATGATGGGCAAAATTGATCCGGAACTCCGGCTCCCCCTCTGTCCAATGGTCCCTGATACGCGCGAGCGGTTGACGCGGGTATTGAAGGACATGGGTTTGCTGTAAGTTCCTGAACCTACAGGGCTTGGATCTGGTTCACCTGCTGAGGTGCTAGTTACATGACGAAGACAATTGTGGTCGGGGCAGCGGGACGGATGGGGGCTCGCCTCGTGACCCTTATCAAGGAAGCACCGGGGATGTGTCTCGTCGGGGCTATTGAAGGTCCGGGCCACCCGGCATTGGGCCATGACGCCGGTGAGCAGGCAGGCTGTGGTCGAATCGGAGTTCCCCTTACCGTAGATCTTGGGAGTGCGTTGCAGCAGGGCGAGGTGGTGATTGACTTCAGCTCGCCGGCCTCCACCCTCAGTAATCTTCGGTTGGTGGCGCAGCATCGTCGCGCCATTGTGGTGGGCACTACCGGGTTTGCAGGGCAGGAGCTCAATGAATTTACAGCGCTGGCGCGTCAGGTGCCCTGCGTCTTCTCACCCAATATGAGCGTGGGTGTGAACGTGCTCTTTAAGGTCCTGGGTGAAATTGCCCGTACCTTAGGCGAAGAATATGACATCGAAGTGGTGGAAGCTCACCATCGCTTGAAAAAGGACGCCCCGAGCGGCACGGCATTACGGCTTGCCGAAGTGGTGGCGTCGGCCATGAATCGTGAGCTGGCTCAAGTAGGCGTGTATGCCAGGCACGGTGTCATCGGCGAACGGACTCGTAAGGAGATCGGCATTCAAACGCTACGTGCCGGCGATATTGTCGGAGATCACACGGTGTTGTTTGGAGGTGTGGGGGAACGGATTGAAGTGACACACCGAGCGCATAGCCGCGATGCTTTCGCGAGCGGCGCTGTGCGCGCCGCCCAGTGGGTGGCTTCGCAGCCACCAGGCATCTACGATATGCAGGATGTATTGGGGCTTCGAAGTTGATGCAAGAAGGCTACTGGGCCCGGGGCAGCTAGATAGCTGCCCTAGCGCGTCAGGGCCGGCTCGAGCGGCGCTGATGTTACCTGCTCCTGCTCACCTGCCCGCAAGGCCAGAAATGCGGCCAGGCCATCATACATTTCCCGCGCCGATTGCGACCACTCTGCATTGCATGGTTCACCGCGAAATGCCGCCTCGGCGGCCTTCCGTTCATCGTTTGTCAGCGGACGGGGAGTATTTCCGTGCATGGACCACTCCTCAATGTCGAGAGGTTAAGGGCCTTGGTTCTGGGTCGACCATTTTTCGCCGCCCGCAATTCAAGCAGGCGTACACCGTAATGGCTAACCCGGCGTCCAAATCGACCGCACGCTCCGGGATCATTGTTCCGCGGCATTTGTCACATGTTTGCATGGCCTCACAGTAACACCGGTTCCAGGATGCGAACATCCGTCTGAAGTACTGGTCAAGCCGAGCAAAGGACCTCTGTATCGGGGCTCCTGGCTGGGCCCTTCGGGACTCTTCCCTGGCCGTTCGGTCATCGCGGCAGTGCTGCGGGTCGTTTGACAGGCCACGGAGCGTTCAATAGGATGATGACGGCCTAGGATTGATGGACGTAACGAGGCATCGAGCTGGAGGAACGTGTACAGACTATTCATCATCGCAGCGCTACTGATAGTGCTCTATCTGTTGGTGCGCCGCGCGATTCAAGTGTGGGGCCAGAATTCGACCGCTCTTGCTGATCCGAATGCGATGGTGCAAGACCCTGTGTGCAAGACCTTCGTGCCGAAGGGCACGGCCGTATCCGAGCGTATCGGAGGCCAAACATACTATTTTTGCAGCCCCACCTGCGCGAAGCAGTTCGAACGGCAGCTATCCAGCTAACACCCTGAATAGCTGTAGTCCGTCACGCGATCGTCCTTGTCGAACTTCATCGTGATTTGGCATTCGTTTGGCGTGAAGTTAAACAGCGGAAGTGACGATTTCCCTCCGGCAATTCTGTAATAGGTCCAACTCTCTCCCCCGAAAAAACGTGACGCTTTCGCGTTGGGGTTCCCATATTGCTTTTCCACCCATGCTTTGTCCTTCCCCATCGAACCAGAAAGAGATTGTTCAAGATACGCATTGTGGCTACAGCCTGCACAGAGTACTGCTGCCATGAGCACCACCCATCGTGTTGTCATAGACCCTGCCTCCTAAGTAAGAGATAGGAACATTCTGCGGGCCCAGCTCCGTATGATAGCGCGGTTTCTGCGCTATGCCGAGTGGGAATTTGGAATTTCCCCGCCGCACGGCGCATACGCATCGCGACGGCACTGCCGCAGGGTGGTCGCGTTGCATTCATCTTCCGACCTTTCTAAAATACGGCCCATATTCACCCGCTCTCCTTGCGGAAAGGACTCCTCCATGAAGATTTTCCTCGATACTGCGAATGTCAAAGAGATCCAAGAAGCGGCAAACATGGGCCTACTCGATGGGATCACGACCAATCCATCGTTGGTCGTCAAGGAAGGACGAAGCTTCCGTGATGTCCTCCAGGAAATCTGCCGTATTGTTGACGGGCCGATCAGCGCTGAGGTGGTCAGCCTCGACGCCGATGCGATGGTGACCGAGGGGCGTGAGCTCGCCAAGATTCACAAGAATATTGTGGTCAAGGTGCCGCTGATTCCGGAAGGATTGAAGGCTACCAAGCGTCTGTCGTCTGAAGGCATCAAGGTCAATGTCACCCTGTGCTTTTCTCCGACGCAGGCGTTGCTTGCCGCAAAGGCTGGGGCCTGGTGTGTCTCGCCGTTCATCGGGCGGTTGGATGATATCAGCGCCGATGGCATGGAGTTGATCCGTCAGATTGTGACCATCTACAAGAATTATGACTACAAAACCCTCGTGTTGGTTGCGAGCGTCCGGCACGCCCAACATGTCGTGCAGTCTGCCCTTGCCGGGGCGCATATCGCAACGCTGCCCTATGCCGTGTTCCAACAACTGTTCAAGCACCCGCTGACAGATTCCGGGCTGAAAAAGTTCCTTGCGGATTGGGAAGCCCGAGGACAGAAGTAACGGCTCTGTTTCCCAGCGCCTGTGTGTAGAGGCGGTACGTATACGGGCATGTCGTTCCGACGACCTTACCCCAGAAGATCCACGCGCCGTCTGGCCTCTCGAAATATTGCGTGAAACATCGGCCGGGTCAGCTTGCCCGTGAACGTGTTCTGCTGGCTCGGATGATACGAGCCGATGAGCGAGATGCCCCACGGGAGGCTGTAAATGGCCAGGTGGTGAAACCGCGGCTGCGGGCGCAGCACCTCGTGCCCCATCTCACGGCAGACTTTGAGGTAGTGATCGAACGCAATCTTCCCCAAGACCACCACAATCGAGACCTTCGGTAGCAGGCGTAACTCCTGCTGAACGTAAGGGCGGCAGGCTTCAAATTCGGCCGGTAAGGGCTTGTTATCCGGCGGGGCGCACCGAACGGTGGCTCCAATGTAACAGTCGGTCAACTGCAAGCCGTCATCAACGTCCGTCGAGGTCGCTTGAGAGGCAAAGCCAAATCGGTGCAACGCCTCATAGAGCCAATCCCCGCTGCGGTCGCCGGTGAAGACTCGCCCTGTGCGATTCCCTCCATGCGCGGCTGGCGCAAGACCCAGAACATACAGCCGCGCCTCCGGGTCCCCAAAGCCCGGTACGGGTCGCCCCCAATAGGTCCAGGCCTGAAACTGACGCCGCTTGCTGGCGGCAATGCGCTGACGGTAGGCAACCAGCCGCGGGCAGAGGACACAATCTGAAATCGCGCGATTCAAGATGTGGAGCGTGCGCATGACGCGCGGAAGTCTAGCACGATTGAAAACCGCGATCATGCTTGCTGCATTGCAGGGTCACTGATAGCATCGAGCAGTATCTGAATATCTGCCCGCGGTCCTTGAAGGGAGCCTTGCATGCCAACTCTTCGTCACACTGTGTTCCCCGTGCTCAGCCTTGTCGGTCTCAGTGCGATTCTTGGAGTGATGACCGCTGGGATGCCCGCTGCCCATGCACAGGGGGCGGAGACGAGTGTCACGTCGACTGAGGCTGGTGATCCCTCTGGTGCCGCCGGAGAACGGGATGGCGCCAAGGACCTGACCGCAGCGGACCGCGAAGACCATGCCGTTGAGCCGGAAGACCGTCTGGTGGTGCTGCCCGAGATTAAGCGCGACGGTGAGCGCATCTACCTGAGCCACTTCAAGTTGCCCGACAAGCTGACCTTTGCCGGCCAGCCGGTTCCGCTCGATAACTGGCAAGTGCGGGAGCGGATTGAATACGAGTTCTACACATTCTTAGAGGACCAGGGTGAAAGCATCATTCTGGCCAAGCGGAGCGGCCGCTGCTTTCCGCCGGCGGAGAAGGGCTTGGCCGAAGCCGGTTTGCCCGACGATTTGAAATTCATGTTGTTGGTGGAGAGCAAGTGCATTGCAGCCGCATTCTCGAAAGCGAAGGCCTCTGGCCCGTGGCAGTTCATCAACTCCACGGGGAAGCGGTATAAGCTGCATAGCGATCGGTGGCTGGATGAGCGGCGCAATTTAGAAATGTCCACGGAAGCGGCGATCAAATACCTGAAGTATCTGCGGGAGTTTCAGAACGGCGATTGGTTTCTTGCGATGGCGAGCTACAACGCGGGCGAAGACCGCGTACGGCGACTGTTGAAAGAACAGAAGGTCACCGATTTTTGGAAAATGCATGGGCCGCGCGAGACCATGCGCTATGTCGCCCGGATCATCGCGGCGAAGGAGATCTATTCGCAACCGGAGAAATACCTCGGCTTGTCGAAGAAGGATCTCTACGCGCCGTTGGAAACCGAGACGGTCACGGTCTCGATCAAAGAGGCGCAGCGTCCGCTCGTCGCCATTGCAGAGGAGTTCGGGACTTATTTTCTTGAGCTCAAGCTCTTGAATCCGGAGTTCACCAAGGAATACCTTCCGAAGGGCACGTATCGCATCAGGGTTCCGCGACAGACTTGTCCGCAGCAATGCTTCAAGCAAGACCGAGCATCCGCCAGTCGGTAATACGCGTTGGGCTTCGACGCGCCTCCGTTCGTCACCTCATCGCCCAAATGCTTCGGCAGGCCGTCCGCGCGGTAGACCCCGCGCGGGCCCTGACGCACTTTCTCACCCATCATCCAGATGCGCTTCGCGTAGCGCCCCGTGCGCGGGCGGCTGCGCCGTCACGCGTCGTGGTCGTCGGGGCCGGGAAGGCCGCTGCAGTTATGGCGACGGCGGCAGAGCGGGTTTTGGGGTCGCGGTTGAGTCACGGCGTTGTCGTGACGAAGTACGGCCATGGACGAAAGACGAACCGCATTCGTGTGCTCGAAGCCGGTCATCCCATCCCGGATCGCGCTGGAGAAGCCGCGGTGCAGGAGGTCCTGGCCGCAGTCCGTGCTGCGACGAAGCACGACCTGTTGATCGTGCTGTTGTCGGGCGGCGCGTCCAGTTTGCTTCCAGCGCCGGCGGCTGGGCTGACGTTGGAGGACAAGCAGCGCGTCACGGCGGCGCTGCTCAAGAGCGGCGCGGACATTCACGAGGTCAATACGGTGCGCAAGCACCTCTCGGCCATCAAGGGGGGCCAGTTAGCCGCTGCCACGAAGGCGACGGTCGTGAGCCTGATCCTCTCCGACGTGCTCGGCGATGACTTCGGTAGCATCGGCTCGGGGCCGACAGCGCCGGACCCCACCACGTTCGCCGATGTGCAAAACATTGTGCGGCGATACGGATTGTCGGCGACCCTTCCGCTGAACGTCCGCAAGCACGTGACTGCCGGGGTGCGCGGCACTCGTGCGGAGACGCCCAAGGCGGGCGCCGCGCTGTTTCGCCGCGTCACCAACCATATCATCGGCAACAATCAGGCGGCGGTGGATGCCGTCGTGCGGGCGGCATGGCGCGCCAAGATCACGCCGCTGATGCTGACGACGACACTGACCGGGGATGTCCGGGCCGCGGCTGAGATGTTCGGGGCCCTGGCGCATCAGGTGGATGGGCGTGGGCGGCCGCTGCAACGGCCCTGCTGCCTGATTGCCGGGGGTGAGCTGACGGTGACGGTGAGGGGGAAGGGGATCGGCGGGCGCGCGCAGGAATTTGCGCTGGCGGCAGCACGACAGATTGCCGGTTTGCGTGATACGTGGGTGATCGGTTTTGGCACCGACGGCACCGACGGTCCGACCGACGCGGCCGGTGCGGTGGTGGATGGTACCACCTGGGCCCGCGCGACCCAGCGCGGCCTCGATCCCGCGCGCGCGCTGCGGCAGAATAATACGTATCCGCTCTTGAAACGTCTGGGCCAGCTTATCCACACGGGGCCGACCGGCACCAACGTGAACGATCTCTATCTCCTCCTAATGTTGTAGCCCTATGGATGAACCGTTGGTCGTCCCGCTGACCGCCTGCACCGACCGCACGTTGGTCGGCGGAAAGGCCTGGGGCTTGGCGCAACTCATCCGTGCCGGGTTCACCGTTCCCTCCGGGTGCTGCCTCACGACCGCTGCCTATCGCGCGGCCGTGGCGGCAGCAGGGCTGACGAATCAGGCGATCGATAGTGAGACGTTTCGGCAACGGCTGACAGAGGCTGGGTTGCCGCAGTCCATTCGTCAGGCGCTGGAACAGGCGCTCCCAAACAACAGCACGCATGGCCAACAGTCGTATGCTGTGCGCTCATCAGCCACGATCGAAGACGGCACGGCGGCCAGCCTCGCGGGGCAATTCGTCACGCGGCTGCACGTTCGCTACGAGGATATCCCTACGGCCGTGATCGACTGCTGGGCGTCGCTCCACAAGATCAACGTCGGCGATGGGGAACGCGCGCGTGCCGGTCCGAGCGAAATGCCTTTGCCGGCGATGGCGGTCGTTATTCAGCCGATGGTGTCGGCACAAGCGGCCGGCGTGTTGTTCTCGCGTCATCCGATCACCGGTCGTGCGGAACAGGTGCTGATCAATGCCGTTCAGGGGATTGGCGCGGCATTGGTGGCCGGGGAAGTGGAGCCGGATGAGTACGTCGTGCCTGTGTCGATTCCGGACCCTGACCAGCAGCCAGCTGTTGTGGGGGCTATCAGGATAAGTCGCGCGCAGGCACCGGCGCAGCACGCGGTGCTGACAGACGAGCAGGTCTGCGCGCTCGCACTGCTAGGGCGGCGTATCGAAGCGGCGCTCGGCTATCAGGTCGACGTGGAGTGGGCGATTGATGAAGACGGCGTCTGCTGGTTGCTGCAGGCGCGGCCGATCGCGGCCTCGCCCAGCCTCCCGCTCGATGACGCGATCGAGTGGTCGCGCGCCAACTTCAAGGAGACCTTGCCGGAATTGCCCAGCCCCATGGCGTTGTCGTTTCTTGTGCAGTACATGGAGACCAACCTCATCGCGCACTATCGGGCGCTGGGCTGTGCGGTTCCAGACGGCTGGTCGTCGGTGCGCATCGTGCACGGGCGTCCGTTCATCAATGTGACGCTGTTCCAGCACCTCGTCGCCCAGCTCAGGAGCGATCCCGCGTTGGTGACCGAACAGATGGGCGGGCAGGGCACGCTGCCGAAGGATCTGCCTCCGCGCCTAAGCCTGTGGCGCTTTGCGCGAGCCGGACTGCTGGCCTGGTCCCACATGCAGCGCGCGTTGAACGAGGCGCCTCAGTGGTTTGAGGACATGAAGGCGATGGCCGATCGACCAATTCCGACGCCGAACGGGGCTGTCACGGTCGCCGCCTTCGTACGGGAGATTCGCGAGTTGGACCGGCAGGTGACCGCACGCGACCACACCTTTGGCATTGCCGCTGGCGTGGGGCAGGGATTGGATGCGCTGAGTACGATGCTGGCGCGATGGTTCCCTGATGACTGGCGTCCACTCTTCAACGCGGCGCTACAAGGGCAGGGCACGGTTATCAGCGCACAACAGATCGGCTGGCTGCTCGACTTGGCGGCGCAGGCGCGTCAGGATCCGACGGCACTCGCGTTCTTCCAATCGCCGACCTGGGAGCCGCGTAACTATCGGCGCGCCTTAGCTGGTACGGCGTTCTTGGCACAGTGGGATCGGTTCCTGGCCGTGTATGGACAGCGCGCCATCGGCGAGTCTGATGTGGCTGTGCCTCGTCATGTGGAGCAGCCGGAGTCATTGCTCGGCGCCATTCGCGGCTACGTCCAGAGCGATCGAGGGCCCACGTCGCGGGAACTTGCGGATCGACAGGCTCAGGCCCGCGCGGCGGCCTTGTCCCGCATTCGTCATCGGATGCGCTGGTGGCCCGGCGCGTGGATGATGTTTCACTGGCAATACCAACGCCTCTGCCGATTTCTGGCGCTCCGCGAAGCCAATCGGCACCATCTCATGTACTATTTGGCGGCGGTGCGCCGCCGGCTCCACGCAATCGGGGACGCGCTGGCCAAGGCACAGCGACTTGTCCATCCGGACGATATTTTTCAGCTCACCGTCCACGACGTCGCGACCCTGGAGGCAGACGCGACGCGCGATTGGCGTCCCCTTGTGGCGGAACGCCAGGCAGAGGCCCGGCGCCATGCGAATCTGCCGGTGCCGGACTTTCTCTCGGCACGGGCCGAGCCGTCGGCCAACGAAGCGACGGCTCGCATCGAGGAGTCCGCATCTGGACGGGATCACATGTGGCGTGGCCTCCCGATCAGTCCAGGCCTGGTCGAAGGCCCGGTGTGTGTCGTGCGCAGCGCGGCCGATCTCTCCAAACTCCAGCAGGGGGCTATTCTCGTCGTGGCGGTCATTGATCCAGGCCTCGCGCCCTATTTGGGGTTGGTCGCCGGACTTGTTGCGGACATGGGCGGCACGCTCTCGCATGGCGCGATCATTCTGCGCGAGTCCGGCATCCCTGCCGTCGCCAACCTGCGGACGGCGACGCAGGACTTCCATGATGGGGAGCGGATCCGCGTCGATGGCTCACGCGGCCTCATTCAGCGCCTGTCGCCCACGGACGCTATGGTTCCGGCTGGTGACGCCATGGACTAGGGACGATTGCCTCTAGTCGTCGGTGACGTCTGTGCCTGTTCTTGACGGGCGGAATCCGTTTTAGGTACGCTGCCACTGCTCGCCTCACAATTGTCATCATCGGTTCTTACCTAGGTAATAATCTCGTTGCCTGAAACACTGTCTATGGGCGAGATGACCTCGGTCTCCGTGAATCTGTTCGCCCTTGGGGCCCTGGCAGGTCTGTGCGTGGGCGTGCTGCTGACCTGGAGTTGGGTCACGGCTAGGCTGCGCGCGGAGGGACAACAGGCTGCGGTGCAAGGGGCTGAGCGTGCGCAGCGAGCGGAGACGCTTGCCGAGGAATTGCGCCGACAGGCGGATGAGCTGACCGGTTCGCTCCGGACGCTTCGCGAAGAGCTAGCGCAGGCACAACAGGCGCGCGCCGCTGCCGAGGCGCGGCATCAGGAGGCGCTGCAGGGCTTGGCGGAGCAACGACAGGCGTTGACGCAGACCAGGCACGATTTGCTGGAAGCCTTCCACGCGCTCTCGGGTGAAGCGCTGCAACGCAATAACGACATGTTTTTGGATTTGGCCAAGAGCTCGTTTCAGACTCTACAAGCCGAAGCCAAGGGCGACCTTGCGCAGCGGCAGCAGGCGATTGATGAGGTGGTGAAGCCGCTGCAGGAGGCCTTGGGCCGATACGAGCAGCAGGTGCGGCAGATCGAGGAATCCCGCCAGCAGGCGTACGGCGGACTTGATCAACATTTGAAGGCCCTGGCCGATTCGCAGCAGCGACTGCAGCTGGAGGCGCAACAGTTGGTCAACGCGCTGCGTTCGCCGACGGTGCGCGGTCGCTGGGGTGAAATTACGCTGAAGCGCGTGGCCGAGTTGGCCGGCATGGTGAATCACTGCGACTTTATGGAGCAGGAATCCGTCGCCGGGGAGCAGGGCCGACTGCGCCCTGATATGGTGGTGCAGTTGCCGGGCGGCCGCCAGGTGGTCGTGGACGCCAAGGCGGTGTTGAGCGCGTACCTGGAGTCCATGGAAGCCGTGGACGATGCGCAGCGCCAGGAGCGCCTTCGCCGACATGCCGCGCAGATTCGCAGCCGCTTGGACGAACTGAGCCTCAAGGCCTATTGGAATCAATTCGAGCAGGCTCCGGAGTTTGTCGTGCTGTTCTTGCCGGGGGAACAGTTTTTAGGCGCGGCGCTCGATATCGATCCGGCGCTGATCGAGGACGGCTTTGCGCGCCACGTGGTTGTGGCCACGCCCACGACGCTGATGGCGCTTCTTCGCGCCGTGGCCTACGGCTGGCGGCAGGAGCAACTCACGGCGCACGCGCAAGAAGCCGGGCGGCTCGGCAAGGACCTCTACGAACGCATGGCCGTGCTGGCCGAACATCTCAACGATATCGGCCTCTCGTTGGGCAAGAGCGTCGTCGCTTACAATAAGGCCGTCGGCTCGTTAGAAAGCCGCGTATTGCCGTCTGCCAGAAAATTTAAGGAACTGGGTATCTCCACCGACCGGGAACTCTCCGTGGTGGAGGCGGTGGAGGCGGTGCCTCGCACCAGAGCCGCGCTTGCGGGGGAAGAAGTAGGGCTGACCTATGACCGATGAACAGGCGCAAGTGGAAGCGTTCCATCGCGCGTTTGATATTGCGATCGCCGAGCAGCCTGCTGCGCCCGACGCGGCCACGCGCCGTTTGCGCGAACGGTTGATCGACGAGGAGTTCGCAGAGCTCCGGCAAGCGATGGCGGACGGCACGGTGCCCGAGATCGCCAAAGAGCTCGCGGACCTGCTATACGTCGTCTACGGGACCGCCGTGTCCTGCGGCATCGATATGGAGCCGGTGTTTCGTGAAGTCCATCGTTCCAACATGAGCAAAGTCGGGGGGCATAAGCGGGAGGACGGCAAGTGGGTGAAGCCCGCTTCCTATTCGCGTGCCGACGTGATCCCCTGCTTGCAGGCGCAGGGCTGGCAGGCGGCCACGCCGGTGGCGGCAGGCCCATATGATGACGCAGACCAACAGCAGCGTGATGCGGCGAGGCACGGCGCGGCATCCGACGCAGTCCATCAGGAGGAGAGACGCACGTCCTTATGAAAGAACCCCATTGTCCCCAGTGCGGCACCACCTTTGTGCGTGTGATTCACCAACCGGCGGTCGGGGAAGCCGTCATGCAGTTTCTGCGCTTCTATCCCTTCCGCTGCCAACTTTGCACGTATCAATTTCGGGCCTTCCGCCCCGGAGCCGCCAACGCGACGCAAGCCTTTGACCGGCGGCAGTACAAGCGCCTGCCGACCTCCTGTTGGGCGACGCTCGTCACCGATCTGCTCACGCCGAAAGAAATGATCTTAGATATTTCCATGGGCGGCTGCACCGTGCGCATGGAGTCGCCCTTGCCGATGGGGACGTTTCTGGGCGTGCAGCTGCAGTCCAGCGAACAGGACCCGTCGATTGCGGTCGGCACCGCGATGGTCCGCACCGTCCGCCGCAACTCCGTGGGCATTCAGTTTCTTGAACTGGACCGCGACGAAAAAGCGCGGCTCAGCCGATTCATCCACGGGTTACTCCTCACGCAGAACCAGCCTGCCGAATTGAGTTCGCAAAATTAGGGATAGCGACAGAGCCCATGATGCGCGGTGTCGCGTGTATGTCGTGGTGTGCGCCGACGATCCGGCTGCGCGCGGACCTGTGCGTGATGTCAGGCTGTGCGGAGGGCTGCGCTATCGTCGCCGACAGGTGACGAGTCGGTTGTCGATCAGGCGAACCTGACCCAGGCGAATAGCGCCCAGTAAGACGACGCGACCGGATAAGCTGCGAGCGGGCTCAAGCGTGCGGGGATCGCAGACGGCGAGGTAGTCGACGGTCACGCCTGGCTCCGCCTCGCACAGGCGGCGCATGGTTCGTTCGACCGCGCCGACGGACGCGGCGCCCTGACGAATGAGTACAGCACCAGCCGCGAGTGCGCGACACAAGACCGGGGCGTGTGTGCGCTCGTCTGCGGAAAGATAGATGTTGCGCGAGCTGAGGGCCAGGCCGTCGGCTTCGCGGACGGTCGGATGCACCACAATCCGGCAAGGTAGATCGAGGTCGGCCACCAACTGCTGCACGATGACGGCCTGCTGAAAGTCCTTCTGTCCGAAGACGGCGCGGTCCGGTTGAACGGCGGCCAACAATTTCGTGACGACCGTAGCCACGCCGGGAAAATGGTGGGGGCGTACGGCCCCTTCCCAACGAGCGGCCAGCCGCGGCAGGCGCACCTCCGTTTGAAAGCCTGCCGGGTACATGGTCTGGGCTGAGGGGGCGTAGATCACGTCGACGCCTTCTTCCCGACACAAGCGCCGATCCTTCGCAAACGGCCGCGGGTAACGCGATAAATCTTCGCGGGGACCGAACTGTGTGGGATTGACGAAGATACTGACGACCACGGCATCGCAGCTCAGGCGCGCCGCGCGAATCAGCGCGCGGTGGCCGTCATGCAGCGCGCCCATCGTCGGGACCAGTCCAATCGACACGCCTTCGCGACGGATCGAGCGCGTCCAGGCCGAGATCGCGGACGGCCGCGTGATCGTCTTCATCACTGTACCTCTCGTCTCGGCTCGGTGTCGCAGGACGGCTTCTGGTAAACGCGCAGGGTCGGTTGCGGCGACAAGGCCCGTACGACCGAAGTGTCCGTGAGGCTCTGCAGCAACGCCTGGACTGAGCGATGCAGGACCGGATGGAGAAGATCCGGCGCCAATTCGGCCAGCGGGGCGAGGACAAAGCGGCGTTCGTGCAGACGTGGGTGCGGCACCGTCAGTTCCGGCTGGGTGATGACGCGGGAGCCGTAAAATAACAGGTCAAGGTCCATGGTGCGCGGGCCGCTGCGGGCATCCGTATCGCGCCCCAACGACGATTCGATTTCCCGGCAGATCGCCAGCAGGCTGTGCGGGGCGATGTCGGTATTCACACGCACCACGCCGTTCAGAAACCAGCCGGGGCCGGGCTCGCGCCCGTCGTTGACCGGCTCCGTTTCGTAGAGCGCCGAGACGCCGGTCAGCTCCGAGTGGGGCAGCAGCGATAGGAGGGTGATTGCACGGTCGCAGAAGTCGACGCGGTCGCCGACGTTGGAGCCGAACGCGATAAAGGCGGTCTCACGCATAGCTTCGGGGATCACAGGTCGGCGTCGCGGCTGGGTCTGGGGCGACGGCGCGTCGTCTTTCGACGGCGGCCGCCGCGCGAAGACATCTCACATCAGAAGCCGACTTTTTTCATCCGCTCCAGCGCGTCCGTCAGCCGGTCCTTCGTCGTGGTGAGGGTCATGCGGATATACCCTTCGCCCGGATCGCCGAAGCCGTTGCCGGGCGTGCTGACGATCCCCGTTTTTTCCAGCAGGTGCGCGGTGAAGGAGGCCGACGTGTAGCCCTTCGGCACCGCGATCCACACGTAGAAGGCCGCCGGCGGCAGATCCACGTCCAGCCCCAATTGGCGAAGGCCCGGCACAAAGGCATCGCGCCGTTCCTGGTAGATCTTGCGCAAGCCGTCCACGAGGTGTTCGCCCGTATCCAGCGCCGTCATGCCCGCTTCCTGGATGGCCTGAAACGCGCCGGAGTCGAGGTTGCTCTTCACCTTGCCCAGCCCGGCCAGAATCTGCCGGTTGCCCACGGCAAAGCCGATGCGCCAGCCCGTCATGTTGAACGTCTTGGAGAGCGAGTGGAATTCGATGCCGACGTCTTTGGCGCCCTCGACTTCCAAAAAGCTGGCCGGCGGCTGCCCGTCGTAATAGATCTCGGAGTAGGCCGCGTCGTGGCAGACGATGATCTGATGCTGTTGCGCGAAGGCCACCACCTGCTCGAAATAGGATTTCGGGATCACCACGGAGGTCGGATTGTTCGGCGAATTCAAAAACATGAGCTTCGCCTTCCGTGCGATATCCGCGGGAATCGCCTGCAGATCCGGAAGGAAGCCGTTCTCCTTGCGGAGCGGCATGAAATAGGGAATGCCGCCGGCGAAGGTGGTGGCGACCGGATAGACCGGATAGCCGGGGCTCGGGACCAACACGACATCGCCCGGATCGATGAACGCCAGCGGCACATGGCCGATGCCTTCCTTCGAGCCGATCAGCGTCAGCACTTCGCCTGCCGGATCCAGCGCCACGTTGAAGCGCCGCTTGTACCATCCGGCGATCGACTGCCGAAAACTCAGCATCCCTTCGTAGGACGGATATTGGTGGTTGCGCGGTTCCGCCGCGGCCGCCTTGAGCCGTTCGATGATCGGCGCGGGGGTCGGGAGATCGGGGTCGCCCACACCGAGGTTGATGATATCCACTCCGCGGGCGATGGCCTCCTGCTTCATTTTGTCGATGGCGGCAAAGAGGTACGGCGGCAGCGTCTTGATGCGCGTCGCGTATTCGATCGGAAATCCGGACATGCGTGGATGACTCCTTTTCAAGGTCGAGAGGCAGACAACCGGTCAAAGGTACAGCAGAGAGGTGGTCGTAATCAACGCGTCGGGGTCAGAAGATGGGTGAGGAGGCGCCCGGCCCACTCGTGCATCTGCGGCAACTGCGGGAGGGCCTGCGCGATCAGTTCGTCGGCCGAGCGGTTGGCGTGCGTCAGGTCCGGCGCGCATTCGCGACAGAGGGCCACCATGCCCGGGAGATCCATCTCCAAATGAAACAGTAGGCCGTACGCGCGGGTTCCGTAGCGGAAGGCTTGCAACGGTGCGATGGCTGATCCGGCCAAGGCGACGGCGCCGGGGGGGAGGTCGAAGATTTCGCCGTGCCACTCGAAGACGTCGCAGGTGTGCGGGAGCCGGCCGAACACCGGGTCGAGGTGGCCCGCTTCCGTCAGCGTGATGGACGTCATGCCGAGTTCCAGTGCGCGTCCCGCGCGGACGGTCGCGCCGAGCGCCCTGGCCATGAGCTGGCTGCCGAGACAAATCCCTAAGACCGGGACCTGAGCGTCAATGGCCTGACGGATGAACGCCGTTTCTTCCTGCAACCAGGGATGCGGATCGTTCACCGACATGGGGCCGCCCATCACGATAAGCAGATCGCCCGGATCCCGCGGCAGGCCATCCTTCGGCACCAGATAGCGCTCAATCGCCACGCCCTTGGAAAAGAGGTGTGTCGCCAACGCCCCAGGGCCTTCGAATGGAACGTGCTTCAAGCACACGGCGCGCATGCGGGTCTAGTCTCTCCTTCCGGCGGCGCGAACGGGGACAGACATACCGCGTTCAGCAAAATGACGCAAGTAACCCTACGGGCATTGGCTATCGGTTTCCTGTGGCTTATCCGGGCAGGTCGGGTACTCCGGTCCGAAGCTCAGCATCGATGCATAGTCGTGGTTTGCCTGCTCACCAGGGCTTTGGTCCTCAAGCCCATGGGGAATCGAGCCGATACAGCCTCGAGGGATTGTGTGCGGTCAGCGAGAGGGAGGGGTGTGTGGCGACTCGTCGAATTCCGGTCAGTCAGCTCCGCATCGGGATGTTCGTCACCAAAACGGATCGGTCCTGGTTTTGGACGCCGTTTCTGCGCCGTAAGTTTCTGGTGACGACGGCCGCCGAGGTGGAGAAGCTGCGCCACGGCGCGATCCGAGAAGTCGAAATCGATCTCGAGAAGGGGATCGATGTGCCGATGAGTGCGTCGCCTGCCGCCCCGGAGGCGGAGCCGACGCTCGTGGAGCAGTCTGGGTCCCTCATCGATCCGCCGAAATCGCTGGCGGCCATGGCCAAGCATGTGCAAATGGCGACGGTGGCGCGCCACCAGCTGGAGCAGACGGTCCATTGCCTGTTCGAAAATATTTCCGCCACCGGTGCGGTTAATGCGGACGAGGCGCATGAGGCGGCGCAGGAAATCGCCATCGTGACGCGCACCTTGACCAATCCCGCGCTCTTCTCCGTGATGAGTAAGGCGCGCGACACGGCGCCCCAACTGGGGTCGCACGCGATGTCGGTCTGCACCTTTGCGATGATTCTCGGGCAAGCCGCCGGGCTGCATTTGGTCGCGCTGCAAGAGTTGGCGATCGGCGCGCTGCTGCACGATCTCGGTTTGCTGCAGGTGCCGGCGCCGCTGCTCCAGCGCGCGAATAACAGCTCCCGGCCGCTCAGCGATAAAGAGCGCAAGCTGTATGAGGGGCATGGGAAGCGAGGCGCCGTGGATCTCGAACGGCAGGGGAGCTTCGCTTTGGAAGTGCGCCGGATCGTGGCGGAGCACCATGTGTTCCTCAATCAGACCGGCTATCCGTCGGACGTGCATCCGCAGTGGATTTCGCGGCTCAGCCGAATCGTGATGATCGCCGATCAATACGACGAAATGATCAGCGGCTTCGGCGGACGGACGCCGGTGCCCCCGCACGAGGCGCTGCAGCAGCTCTATCGCATGTCGCAGGAGGGGGCGCTCGATCAGGAGCTGACCACCCTGTTCATCAAGCGCGTTGGCGTGTTCCCCATCTACAGCGCGGTGGAGTTGAATACCGGCGAGCGTGGGCTCATCGCGGACTTGAACCCCGATCATCTCCATCTGCCAGTGATTTTCGTGACCCATGCGGCGGACGGGAGCGCGCTGGCCGCGCCGATTCGTGTCGACCTGTTGCAGCAGGAGCCGGGTCAGGTTGTCCGCTCGATTGCCCATGTGCTGAAAGCGGCCAATCCCTTCCAGGAATTGAACCTTGCCTGACATCACGGAGTCGTCCGACGTGGTCGGCGCGGTGCCCTCGGCAGCCGTCGATTCGGCCGCGCCTTCCACGTGGGGAACGGCACCCTGTGATGTGATGCCCGTCACCTTCTCCCAACGCGTTCGCTCCTGCTACCACGGGATTTGGCATGGGTTGACCGCGAGTCTGCGCTGGACGCGGGGAGTCTGCGTCGAACAACCGGCGGGACAGTTGGTCGGGCAGTCCGCCGAAGCGGCGGCGATGATCGCTGACCTGCAACAGCGATACGGCGTCACGTTCGAGCAACAGCTCACTGCCACCACTGCCCTGAACTGTTACGACTACGCCGCGATCCTGGATGCGTCACTGCGTGCGTGGAACGTGACGATTCCCACCGGCGGCGCACTGCACGATATCGGCTCCGCCAACTTTTGGTACGCGACTGTGCTGGATCGGCTCTTCAGGCCCTCGTCTCTGGCGGGCGTGGAAGTGGACGGCTATCGGCTCTATCCGAACGGGCATAGCCGGTGGGATGCGGCGCAGGGCTACCTCAGGGCGGTCCCGCAGGGGCGCTACGTGGTGGCCGACTACCAGGACTTCTGTGAGCAGGCCGATCTCATCACGGCCTGGTATCCCTTCGTGACGGCGGAGCCGTTGTTAGCCTGGAGGCTGCCGCTGACCGTCTTTCATCCGTCTGCGCTGTTCGCGCGCGTAGCGCAGAATCTTCGTGACGGCGGCCTGTTCCTCATGGTGAATCACGGGCGTGAGGAAGCCGCTGTCGCCTCGGCCTTTTGCCTCGCGGCGGGCCTCCGTCCCTATCGACCCTCCTGCGCGCCCCGCACACTGCGCTCACATTCGCGTCCGCCCGTGGTATCCTGCTGGTGCCGTCCAGCAATGTAATCGGATCGCCTCCGCGCCTGTCCCTTCGTGTAGATTGTCTGTGAGTCGTGCCGACGCCGGGGGCGCGGCGTGCCTCGTGCTTTGCGCCACATCGACCACGTATGAAACAGTCCATCCGAAATGCCGAAGGGCTCACCTGGCTGCTGCGCCATACGCGGGCGTTTCGCGGCGGGCGTCTGGTCGAATGCCATGTCATGCGACGGCTGCTGTTCGATGACCGCTTGGATCGTGAGGTGCCCGCAGGCACGACCGTCACGCTGACCGTGCGATACGAGTATCTCGAATGCGAGCCGGCGGCTGGTGAGGCCTCGTCCGCGCGCACCTTGCCACGCGTGCATCGCGTGGCGCAGTTGCGGTGCGAGGGCGTCAGCGACTTTTCGCTCTTCGAGCAGGAGGGCGCCGATGGCGGCCGGATCGATGCGCTGCAGGTCGAGTGTTACGACGAGCGGATCCGTCTCTGGTTCGATCAATACGGCGAAGTCTATGTGGTGTGTGATGTCGTCGAGTTTGACGAAGTGGCCTTGCCGATGGCGCGGACGGCGGGGACGCCGCCTCGGGAATGGGCCTTCCAGAGTCGCACCGGCGCGCTGCCGTCCGTGGATTGGTTGCTGCGGCAGTTGGATAGCCGACGCCTGCCCTGTAGTTGGCGCGCGGACCAGAAGCAGGACGTACGGGCGCAGGGATATGTCTGGAGCGGCGTGCTGACGCGTCGGGCCGGACGCGAAGGGCCTGCGCAGCAAGGAGTGGTCTTACAGGGGTCTGTCGCGATCGATGGTGCGGCGTTCGGCGTGGTGGTCCGTGTCCCGGGGGACGGGGCTGCCGATGACGCCCTAGTCGCGGCGGTGATGGATGTGATGACTGAGCAGTTCGAGGGCGACTACATCGGGGTGCAGGGCCGACTGCCGAGCTGAGTCCGCACGATCTGCAATCCCGCACGGACGGGCCGTGCGTCTACCGCCTGCTTAAATGGACGAGTGCGACGGGTAGGCCGACGGCGCGGGCGTCGCATGCCGGTTTACGTGATGGTGGCTGTGTGAGCCGTTGCCGTTCGTGCCGTTTACGCCGTTCACGTAGTGCGTATGTCCGTTGGTGCCCACGCCGGGCTTGGCGTTGACGCATTCGACGAGGTGCCAGAAGCGAAGCGGATTCACGGCCTGCTTGCGCGAGACCTCCAGCGTAGTCCCATCCAACACGGTTTTCAGCGAGAGATCCGTCCGCCAGCCCAGCTGCTTGGTCAGGGGTGAGATGACCTTCTCCATCGCCGCGATGATCTTATTGCCGTTGGTGAAGTGGTTCAGCATGACGATGCGGCCGCCGGGGCGACACACGCGGATCATTTCGCTGACCACGCTGCGATAGTCCGGCACCGCCGTGACGACGTAGGCGGCAACGACCGTATCGAAACTGCTGTCGGGAAAGTCCATGGCGCCCGCATCCATGCGATGCAGCTCGACATGGTCCATGGCGTCGGCCTGCGCGCGCTCGCGTGCGCGGGAGAGCATCCCTTCGGAAAAGTCGATGGCGACGATGCGGCAGTGCCGCGGATACATCGGCAGGGCCAGACCGGTGCCGACGCCGACTTCAAGCACGCGCTCGTTCGGTTGCACGTTGAGGTTGCGGATGGCCGACTCGCGTCCTTCGTGAAACACCTTGCCGAACAGGCGATCGTAAATGCCGGCGTAGCTGGTATAGACGCGTTCGATCTGCTTCAAATCCATGCACAACCTCCCCATTTCATGGCCGACGCGTGCGCATTACGCACGTGGCCTTTGCCCACACTCGTCATCGTCGGGAGTGAAATCGTCGTCGTAGGCGGGAAACCCGTTGATCCTGTGCAATGCCGCACCCGCCAGATCAAAAAAACGGCATACTGTAGCCAAACTCGACGCGATGAGTCAACAGGATTGGGCGTCGAACGCTCCCCGATCGGGGCGGCGGCGCGGCCTCACGCGGACGGTCTGCTGGAGCCTCTACGTAGCGATGCGGGGCCGCGCGGCGCGCGGTATCCGACGACCGGCGCGCTGTGGTATCGTCCCGCGCATGTTGGCAGCCGGCGCATTCGCCACGGCACTGGTGATCGGATTTATCGTGCTCGACTGGTGGTACTTTAACCGCCCTGAGTCGCAGGCCATGCGCTACGGGTGTCCCATCGGCGCGCTTACGTTGGACGCCGGGACGTTGCCGGACCACGCGTGGGGCGCCGCGGAGGGTGCCTCGCAGGTGCGTACGCTGCCGCATGGATGGGCGCTCTGGTTCGCCGTGGGCGATCGAGTGTTGCTGAAGCCGGACTGCCGCCGGTTCGCCTCGCGATTTCGCACCGCCTGGCCCATCAAAGGGTCGGTCGAAGTGCAGCGCGAGGACGGGCGCGCACGGCTCGTATGCACGAAACGCATTCCCTGGTCGTCCGCTATCGTCACGCTCGTCTGGTTCCTGCTCGTAGCCGGAGGGACGCTCGCGTTTCTCGTCTCGTTTCTGCGGGAAGGCGGGATCGCGTCGATGGGCAGCGTGGTGTTGGCCGTCGGTGTGCTCGCGATGGGCCTGCTGGTCGTGAGCTTCGGCGCGGTGACGGTGGCGATGGCCTATCGAATCGAAAACGGGCGCCTCATGCAGGTCTGGGAGGAATGGCGCCAGGCGCTGGCCGATCGCGCACCGGCGAATCTACAGGTCAGCTAGCAGGCCCGTGCGGCATCGTCCGCGATCGTCTTCCCGCACACATCCGCGTTACGACTCTTCCAACACCGCATCCAGCAAACAGTGATACTCCGGCGGCAGCGGCGCCTGCTCGCGCTGTCGGGCAATCCCCATGAGGATGCCGCGGTGTTTCTGGCGCAGGCCGGACTGGATGAACGCCTGTTTGTAGCGCTGCCATTGCGCGGCAGGATCGTCCAGCAGTCGCCGCTGTTCCTCCGGCGGCAGGCTGTGTACCGCGCGCGTCAGCTCCACGATCGCCTTTTCCACACTGTGATAGGGCGGGGCCAACTTCAACGCACCATAGAAGGTGTCCAAGTGGGCGCGAAAGCGCTCGCGGAGTTGCGCGATCGGATCGGCGGGCGGCGGATGGTCGGTCATGGCTCCTGCTCTTTCATGCGCTGCGGTGTAGATCTCAGGACTCGCGTTGTGTGGTTGAGGCGGTGAGCGGCACCGCCGTCCAAGAGTCCCCGCCGTCGGTCGAGCGGTAGAGCCCGCTGCCGTTGGTGCCGGCATAGATCGTCCGCGGATCGTGCGGGCTGAGCGTCAGGATTCGAATGTTCGTGGTGGTGAGCCCCTTGTTCACCATGCGCCAGGTCGTCCCTCCGTCCACACTCTTCGCCACGCCCTCACGACCGGCCGCATAGAGGGTGTGGGGAGTCGCGGGATCCACCACCAGCCAGCTGATGAATTGATCGGGCAGCTGCTCGCCGATGCGGGTCCAGGACTGGGCGCCGTCGGTCGTTTTGAACAGCCCCTTCGTCGTCCCGGCATACACGGTCGCGGGGGCCTGCGGATCCACCATCAGCACGTTGATTCCCAGCGACATCGAGGCTTCGAGGATCCGTTCCGGGATCAGGCCGTTGTTCACCTTCTTCCAGCTTGCCATGCCGTCCGTGCTTTTATAGGCCCCGCCGGTCGTGCCCGCATACCAGGTCGAGGTCGTGACGGGATCCTGCGCGATCGAGACGACGATATGGACTTCGATCATCCCCGCCATCTGCTCCACCCAACTGCGCCCGCCGTCGCGTGAGACGAAGACGCCCACGGTGGTGGCGGTCGCGATGGTTTGGCTGTCGGCCGGATGAAAAATGAATTGATTGATGAAGGAGACGTGCTCTTTGAGGCCGACGTTGTGCGGGAGCCAATGTTGGCCGCCGTCCGGACTTTTGTACACGGCGTCGCCCATCGTGCCGGCAAACACGGTGGCGGGGAATTTGGGATCGACCGCCACGGTGGTGACGCGGCGCGCGCTGAAGCTGGGGATGCGGGCCCAGGTGGCACCGGCATCGCGCGATTTGAACACGGCGTCGTTCGTGGCGACGTACAGAATCTCCGGCTTCGTCGGGTGCACGACTATCGAGACCACCGCTTCACTGGGTCGGTCGCAACCGGTCGCGAGCAGAAGGGCCGCAAGCAAACTGACCCCGACGGCCGCCCGCCGGAGTCGAGACGCGATACGAGCTGCAGAGGCGGGCAACGCGCAGCGCAGTGCGGCGCGCACCTGTGGGCGGTTCTGTGCGTGTAGAGGTGTCATGCGTACAGTGGGAAGGCACCCTAATCCGCCCCTTCCGTGTGCGTCAAGCCTGGGGCGGTCGGATTTCGGGTGATCGCAGGGTGAGGCGGTCACAGTCGCGGACGGTAGCGTTCCGCATAGCCCGTGAGTTCTACGTAGCCGTCTCCAGAGGCCGCTGCGCCCTGCACCGTTCCGGTGACGGTGACGGCGCCCTCCCAATAGGTCACGCGGGTGCTGCGGGGCGTACGCAATTCCTGATCGGCCATCCGTGGCGTCACGTCCAGTTCGATCTGCCGCGAGGGGATCGCCACGCGCCAGCGACTGGGATAGCGGGCCTGGCTCGTGGGGCTGGTCCAGTGGTCCAGGGCGCTGATCCGGATGTCCTCCGCAGTCAACGGATGCGCCTGCCCGGTTCGGTCGATCCAGGTGCCGCTGGAGGCCGGATCCACCGTGCCGTCGGCCTGCCTCAAGCGATAGAGCATCAACTCCTCGCCTGAGTGCAACTGCACGCTGAACCAATCCCATCCCACGATCGAATCGCTCAACTCGCCGGAGCCGAACTCATGGTCCATCCAACTGGTGCCGACGACCCGCAGGGGGCGGCCATCCAGTGTGAGCGTGCCCTCGGTCGCGAGTCGTGTTAGCGAGTAATAATGGGAGGCGTGGTCCGCCTGCGGCCCTTTCCGGCTGACGCCGTCGGTGCCGTGCACGACTGGGGGTTTTACCGGCGTCACCGTAAGCGCCAGGCTGAAGTCCGAGCCGGACGCCGTGAGGCTGTGCGGCGCGTCGGCTGTGTGGCGATCGTCGAGTTGCGCAGCCCGCCATCGATCGATCCACACATCAAGATGGTCGTGCGCCGCCCCGGCCTTGCCGAGTCCTTCGCGGCTGATGGTTTCGGCAAAGCGGAACCGTCCCGTCTGTGGATCGGACAAGGCCACATGCGCCAGGTAGAGGTCGTCGATGCGCCAGGCCGAGCGAGACGAGGTGGTCGGAGTCTCAGGCGCCGGAGCCGCGCTCGTTGAGGCTGCGGCGTGGGATGGCGGATGGATGGCGCGACGGAAAAACGTGAGTTGGTAGCCGAAGGTCCGTCCCTCGTCCGTGCGCAGATGTCCCGTGTAGTACCACCACTCTGTGTGAAAGCCTTGGTGCGTGCCGTGGTCACGCGGAAACTGAAAGACGTAGCCGGGGCGCGCGGGGAGAAATGGTGACGAGGTTGGATGGCTCGGAGGACTTGGATGGCTCGGAGGGCTTGGGTGGTTCGGTGTCGTCGGTTCCGCACCGACGGCCGGAGCGGCCTGCAGCGCGGCGGCCAGCGCATGGACCATAATACTTAGTATGAGCACGCAGGTCGGCGCGGAGCGGCGCCGTTGGTTTCGGCGGGGCGAGGCGAGAAACATCGCATGGAACGCGGCGATTCTCGTGGTCGCGTCGCCGCTGCCGCGCTGTCGTAGGCGCGTTGACAACATTTCAGATCTTCAGCTATCGTGCCGCGATGAATATTCAACCTCGGCACGATGATGCGGGAACCGGGGCTCACGTCCCTCGCGAGGCCGTCCGCATTCCCGATGTCGTGCCGGTCTTTGCGCTGCCTGCCGTCGTCTTCTTCCCCCGCACCTATTTGCCGTTGCACATCTTCGAGCCGCGTTACCGCGAGATGGTCGCCGATGCGTCGCGCGAGGGCCAGTGTATCGGGATGGCGCTCTTAAAGGAAGGCTGGGAGGCGGACTACTACGGCAATCCGCCGATCTATGGCATGGGCTGTGTCGGGCGCCTGCTCCATGTGGAGGCCTTGTCCGACGGCCGCTCCAACATTCTCCTGCAGGGGTTGGAGCGTTTTGAAATCGAAGAGGAGTTGACCGACAAGTCCTATCGACGCGCGCGCATCGCCCTGAAGCCGCTGGATGGTGATCGCACGCTGGATGCTCCCGCGCGTACGCGGTTGTTGGAACAACTCCAGCACTACGTCTCGCTTCGCGAGAACAGCCATGTGTGGCAGGAATTTCTCGGCCAGTCCGTCAGTGACGACAGCCTCATTCAGACGATTTCCTCGCATCTCGACTGCACCCCGCTGGAGCGACAGTTTCTGCTCGAATCCGAGCACCTGCGCCAGCAAGCCGGCCGTATCATCGATCTGATCCAATTCAAGCTTCACGAATTACGTGGCACGAAAGGCTGGGGCTAGCGCCATGGGCGATCGCGCGATTGCGATCGACGTCTCGCACCTGCGCAAGGCGTACGACACCGTCACGGCGTTGGACGACCTGTCGTTTCAGGTCTATGCCGGCGAGATCTTCGGGCTCTTGGGGCCGAACGGCGCAGGCAAGAGCACGACGCTGCGCATCCTTATGACGCTGCTCGCGCCCACCTCCGGTCGCGCGACCGTGTTGGGCTTCGACGTCGCCACGCAGAGCGAGCAGGTGCGCCGCTCCATCGGCTACGTGCCGCAGGAGCGCGCGATCGATCGATTCCTGACCGGCCGCGAACATTTGGAACTCCTCGCCAACCTCTATCACCTGACCTCCGCCGAAGCGGCGCGCCGCATCCCCGAGCTCTTGGCCTTGGTGGATCTGGAGGCGCATGCCGACCGTCCCGCCAAGACGTATTCAGGCGGCATGAAGCGCAAGTTGGATATCGCCTGTGGTCTGTTGCCCAACCCCGCGCTGCTGTTCCTCGACGAGCCGACGCTCGGGCTGGACGTGCAGAGTCGGCTGCGCATTTGGGACTACATCCGTATGCTGCGCGATCGCGGACTGACCGTCGTGATGACGACGAACTACTTAGACGAGGCGGATCAATTGTGTGATCGGCTTGCGATCATCGATCGCGGGCAGATCAAAGCCTTAGGCTCGCCGGCCGAATTGAAGGTCGGGCTGGGCGGCGATCTCGTCTCGCTGACGATCAAGGATGCCGCCGCGCTGCCGCAGCTGGCCGATCTCGTGCGGCAGGTACCAGGTGTGCGGCAGGTCATTGTTCAGCCGACCGGGCTGGACATTCGCGTCGATTCGCCGGAGAAGGCGTTGCCCGCGCTTTTGGAGGCGGTGGGGCGCAGCGGCAGCCGCTTGGAATTCATCGATTATCACCGCCCGCGCTTGGACGACGTATTTATCGCGCACACGGGCCGCGCGATCCGCGACGACGCGCCGAGCGGGGCCGCGTCCGCATAAGAGTCACGAGTCGCCCATGCAACATTACTGGCAAGAAGTGCGCGCCCTGACGGTTCGGTGGATCCGCCGCCTGAGCCGCGAAAAGTTCAGCATGCTCTTCACCCTGGTGCAGCCCATGCTGTTCTGGCTGATCTTCTTCGGCAACCTGTTTCAGCGCGCGGCCGACGTGCAGGTGGTGCAGGCGCCGAATTACATCAGCTTTCTCGCGGCCGGCGTGGTCGTGATGACCGTGCTGAACAACGGCCTGGCCGGCGGCGTCGATCTGCTGTTCGACAAGGAAAACGGGTTTCTGGAGCGACTGATGTCGGCGCCGATCCATCGCTCGTCGGTGATCGTCAGCCGGTTTCTTTTCGTAATGGGTATCACCTCGATGCAGGTGCTGGTTATCCTCGGCGTGGCTTGGCTCTTCGGCGTGCAACCAGCCACGGGGCTGTTGGGCGTGCTGACGATTCTGCTGATCGGGATGGCCTTCGGCATCGGGCTCACCGCCATCTCCATGGCCATGGCGTTTTCCGTGAAGAGTCACGGCGACTTCTTTTCGGTGCTCGGCTTCCTGTCGCTCCCGATGATTTTCCTCAGCTCGGCGCTCGTGCCGCTGTCGGCGATGCCGGGGTGGATGGGCTTTCTGGCGCAGTTCAATCCGATGACCTGGGCGATCGACGCGGTGCGTCCGCTGATCTTGTCCGGCTGGGCGGAGGCGCTCCCCAAAGTCGGGATGGTGGCGCTGGTCATGCTGATTTTCGACGCGCTCTGTTTGTACGGCGGCGCCAAGGCGTTTCGCCGGGCCATGGGCTAATCGTCGTCGCTCGCGCCCGCGCGCTGAGCAGGAAGGATCAACCATGCCGAATAGCGACCGACAGATTCGCGCGATGATCCGTCTCCTGAGCGATGACGACGTGAAAATCGTCAAGACCATCACGGGCAAGCTCGTGGGGTTGGGCGGCCCGGCCGTTCCGTTGCTCCAAGAAGCGGAGCTCGAAGATCCTCAGGTGGCCGGGCGCGTCACCAGCATCATCGAAGAAATTCGCGGCACCCAGATCGAGCACGAGCTGGAGGTCCTGGCCGGGCAGTCCGACGACCAGATGGACCTCGAAGCAGGCGCCTTTCTCCTGGCCCGCTACGTCTACCCGCACCTCGACCCCATTCCGTACATGCGCCAGTTGGACTGCATGGCGGCGGATGTCCGCGATTGCATCGGGCCGCGCGCCGGAGGCGAAGAAACCGTCAAGATCCTCGGCCGCTACCTGTTCAACGAGCTGGGCTTTACGGGCAATACGCGCAACTACTACGAGCCGGACAACAGCTACCTCAACATGGTGCTGGAGCGCCGCATCGGCATTCCCATCAGCCTCTCCACCGTCTATCTGCTTCTTGGTCAGCGGTTGGGCCTGCCGGTGGTGGGGATCGGCATGCCGGGGCACTTCCTCGTGAAGTACGACTCGGAAAAGTACAAGATGTTCGTGGATTGTTTTAACGGCGGGTCGCTGCTGACGGAGCGGAACTGTTTGCGGTTTCTGACCGAGGCGGGCTACGGCTTCGATGAACGGTACCTGCAGCACAGTTCCACGCGCGCGATCCTGACGCGCACCGTGAAAAACCTGATCGGGATCTACGGGAAGCTCGACGAGCCGCTGAAGAAGGCACGCCTGACGCGATTCATGACGATTCTGGACGCCGATGCGACGGCGCCGGAGTTGCCGTAGCGCGCCGACCCTTCGCCTGGCCCCTGTGTTCCGCGTCTCGGCGGTCCCCCTGCCGCCGCTGCCTTACACCGAGAGCGTCATCAAATCCTTTGCCTTGATGATGGGGCCGTCGAAGCTCCGTCCCGCCTGCCTCACGACATTCGACCGATCGGCATCCTCATACAGATGCGAGAGAATCAGTCGGCGCACACCGGCTTCCTGAGCGACCTGTCCGCACTGGCCCGCGTGCATGTGCGCGGGACCGGGGTGTTGCGCCGAGTAGGAGCAGTCGAGGACCGCCGCGTTCGCCCGCTCGCAGAGCGACACCAACGCCTCGCAGTACATCGAATCCCCGCTATAGACCAGGGCGCGGTCCTTGTGCGCAATCCGGTAGCCTAGACAGTGCAACCGCGCCGTATGGTCGACGGTCTGCGCGGTGAGACGGGTGGCGCCGATCGTAAACGTCTCGTCGCAGACTTCCTCCATGCGGGTCTTGAACGGCGCGTCGCGGAACACGGGGAACGTCTTGATGATCGCGGTGAAAATCTTGCGGCTGCCGCGCGGGCCGATCAGCGTGAGATCCGGCCGTTGCCGTACCAGCTTGGATTGGATGATCGCGTCGAAATAAAACGTAATGAAGTCGGAAAAATGATCGGCGTGAAAATGGGAAAACAACAGATGCGTGATGCGATGCCGATCCAGCGAGGTCCGCATCAGGTTGGCCAGTGTGCGCGGCCCCATGTCCATGAGGAACGGCTGGTCCGTCTCCACCAGGTAGCCGGCGGCGGCGCGTCGCGGGTGCATGTTGGTGCCGGAGCCGAGAATGGTAAGGCGCATGGGCGACGGGTTAGGCCGAGGCTGTGGTGGATGGTGACGGGGATCCCGACGAAGGCGAAGATTCCTGAGTCGACACGAGGGCTGTCGTGTCGAAGCTATCGCGGAGGCGTCGAAGCAGCGTGGCGGCCGTGTCCGTTTCTCCGGGCGTCAGTGCCTGCTTGAAAAACGGGCGCATCCCGTCGATATACGCCCCGAAGACCCGTCGAAATAACGCGTCGCCCTTCGGCGTCAACCGGATCATCGTCGAGCGGCGGTCTTCTTTTACCGGATCGCGGCGGATCAATTGCTTCGCGCAGAGTCGGTCGAGCACACCGGTGAGCGTGCCTTTGGTGACCAGCGTGGCCTGGGACAGCTCCGAGCAGCTCATGCCGTCCGTGTCGCCGAGCGTCACGATGACGTCGAACTGGGAGGGGGTCAGACGCAGTTGCCGGATCTGCCGCCCCTCTTCTCGGCTGAATGCCAGGTACGCCTCCACCAAGGGGCGGACGAGCTTGAGGTGCGGATCGTCTTTGAGATGCGGCAAGTCCACAGTGGCGCAGATCGTAGTGGTCGACTTCCGGGGAGTCAAGAGCCGTCCCTTGTCGGCCGCGCTGCCGCGCGGTTGGCCGCGCGCTCAGCTGGACCGGTCCGCGTCATTCCCGGTTGACGCTACAAACGCACGCTACCTATAGTGCGTCCGATGAGCCTTCGGAACCAACGGGGCGAAGCGCGACTGACGACGGTCTTGCTCGCGATCGGTACGATCGTGGGCGGCGTCTGGGTCTGGAAGCGGCTACACCCCGATACGCAGGACATGATTGTGGAGCAGGCCGTGCCGATCGCGGCCTTGCTGCTGGCGCTCGGCTGGCTGGCGTGGCTCGCCATCCGTCCGGTCCTTCGGCGTCGTCAACGCGACGCGGCGCGCGCACAGTTGCTGGCGCGCTTTCAACGGACGCAGGCCTGGGAGCAGCGCCGCGCGTTGGCGTTTGAACTGGTCGAGACGAATGACTATCGGCTGGCGGGCTTGGAGTCGGTCGCCGGGGCCTTAAAGGAGATTTTTTCCGTCACGCTCACGCAGGCTTTGGGCGATAAGCAACATCGGGTGCGGGGAATGGCCGCCAGTCACTTGGGTGTGCTGCAGGATCCCAGCGTCATTCCGCTGCTGCGCCGCGCCTTGGACGACGACCATGCCTATGTGCGCGGCTGCGCAGCCTTAGGACTGGGCCGGATGCGGGCGACGGAACTCAAAGACAAATTGGCGGAGATGGCGACGGAGGATTGGGATCAAACAGTGCGGAGTCGCGCGCGGGAAGCCGTGGAGCGCATGGCGTAAGGCAGTGCGGTCCGGCGCATAAGGTTAGGCCGCGGCGCGTTGCGCGGGGGCGGCATCGACCCATTCGAGGAGCAACACTTCCGGCGCACAGTTCCAGCGTAGCGGCAGCATCGACCAGCCCAGCCCGCGATTCACGTAGAGCCGATGGCGGCCGACTTCATAGAGGCCGCTCGTGCGTCCCTGACAGCCAGGCGGCAGCCAAAACGGCCGCATCAACGGCGGGCGCCATTGGCCGCCGTGACTATGCCCGCAAAGAATCAAATCCACCTCGTGGCGCGGCTGCAATTGTTCGACGATGTTGGGTGCGTGCGCGAGCAGCAGTGTAAAGCGATTGGGGGCGGCCGGTGGAATGCAGCGGACGTTCGCGCGATCGAGCGAGGGATCGTCGACACCCACGATCGCCAGTTCGCCGTCCGAAGCGGGCACGACGGTGGTGCGGTTCACCAGCAGTGTGATGTCGTGTCGGGTCGCCCAGTTCTCAAACTGCTCCACGGGAATGCCGCTGTAGTGGTCGTGATTGCCGAGGGTGACGAACACCGGCGCGGCCCGTCGCAGCCAGGACAGAAACCGAAAGAGATGCGGTAGGCCGCTGCGATGGTTCAGCAGGTCGCCGGTGATGAAGATCCAATCCGGCCGCAGGTCGCGCACCATGCGGATGACGTGATCGTGCCGAAAGGTAAACCGATCGAGGTGCAAGTCGCTCAACTGGACGGCGCGCCGTCCCCGCAAGGGCGGATGGTGGCAGGCGAGGCGCGTCAGCTCGGGGCGACCCAGGCCGTAGCCGACGGTCGGCATGAAGCTGAACAGGCGTTGCAGGGGATGGGCGAGGCACTTTCCGAGCCATCGCCACTGCGGAGGATGCGGCGTCATTGCATCACGCGTTCGAGTTGGGTGCGGTCGGCGACCGTGACGCGGTAGCCGCGCTCCTGCAGGTGCGACATGGCGTTCATGATCTGTTCGAGGTTGCGGTCCGTCACCCATCGGTCGAAGGTGCCGCGGAGCACGGCGCCGGTGTCGAGTTGTGCGGTGACGGTTGGGAGCCCCATGGATTCCAGCAGATCGTCCAATTCGGCGCTGCTATAGGTGCGGTCGTCGTCCGCATCGGCGAGCAGGGCAAATTCGTAGAACGTCAAGACGATCGACAGCGTCGACTGCGCCTGGGCGAACGCTTTCCGGGCGTCGTCGAGCCCCGCCGGGTAGCGCCGAGGACATTCGGATTCGACGAAAAATTCTTCGGCGGTGTTGTCGGCAGCCGCGGGGTGCACCCGATTCGACGTGTGTCGCCAGCGGATCGGTTCCACCGCCGGCGGTGTGGGCTTGCGTTTCATCTGCGTATAGAACCAGTCGGTGCAGGTGCTGGCGATGCCGAAGCGCTGTTTCTCCACCACCGCCCGTTGCTCGACATGCGTGGTGAGTGCAGAGAAATCGCTCGGGCGGGCGTGGACGGGGCTGTCATCGAAGACAAACGCAAGCAGGACCCCGACGGCTGCGACTGTGGAGGCGGCGTCAGTCCAACGAGTCCGTTGGTGCGGTCGGCACTCTGAGGAGCTCTGGAGCGGCACGATGAGCCAGTATACCATGCAAGGTGCAGTGAGCCAGGTAAAACCCATGAAGGTGCGAGAGGACGATCGTCATGACGCAGTCTCGATCGCAAGATCGTTCGCCGACCATCGCTGACGCGACTCTGCCGCCAACGGCATCCGCGTCGCTCGACCGTCTGCCCTATCTGACGGACGATCAGCCGGGCATCGGCGGCGTTATCCGTTCGTCCCCGGAAGATTTCCGCGTCGTGGAGCGGCCGCTCTATCTGCCCTGCGGGCAGGGCGAGCATCTCTATCTCCGCATCACCAAGCGTGAGTTGCCCACGCCGGACTTGGTCCTGCGCCTCTCGTCGACGCTCGGCATCAAAGCGATGCAGATCGGCGTGGCGGGTTTGAAGGACGCTCATGCCGTGACGACGCAATATGTCTCGGTGCAGGGCGTGCCGGAGGCGATGATCGCTCGCATCAAACCGGACGAGCGGATTCTGGAGGTCGAGGTGCTGGGGCGGCATCGCAATCGGTTGCGCACGGGACACCATGCGGGCAACCTCTTCACGCTGGTCGTGCGCCAGGTCGCGCCGGGCAGTCAGCAGATCGTGACGACGGTCTTGGAGACGCTGCGCCGCCGCGGCGTGCCGAATTATTTCGGTCCGCAACGGCAGGGCCGCAAGGGTGAGAACTTTTTGATCGGCGCGCAATTGCTGCACGATCCGAAACAGCGCGCGCGCCTGCCGCGCAATAAAGCGCAGTGGTACCTCAATACGTATCAATCCCATCTGTTTAATCGGATTCTCAGCCGCCGCATTCAGACGATCGACCAGTTGCTGCCCGGCGACTGGGCCACGAAGGTGATCAATGGGGCCTGCTTTCGCGTAGAGGATCTCGCGGTCGAGCAACCACGCGTCGAGGCGTTTGAGATCAGTCCCACGGCGCCGCTGTTCGGCGCGCGCACCGAGTGGGCGGAGGGCGAGGCAGGCGCCATCGAGCAGGCGGTGGTGAGCGAACTCGGCACGACGGCCGAGCGCCTGACGGCGGCGGCGAAAGACTGTGGGTTTCGCGGCGAGCGCCGCGCGCTCCGTATTCCGATGAGTGACCTGGCCTGGTCGTGGGAGGGGCATGCTCTTACTGTCACCTTCGCGCTGCCCCCGGGCGCCTATGCGACGAGCGTGCTGCGGGAGCTGATGAAGCTCGAGTAGCGCCGCAGCGGGTGGAGCGCCTGGCGCCCACCCTCTCCGTGTGTCGACCAGCCCTCGCATGCGCGATTCGATGGACGGTCCAGGACTGCCACCGATGCTTCCCGAATCGGCTCAGTTCGATTCGCGGTAATGGCGATGTTCTCAACGCACAGCTGTTCACGGTGAGACGGTTCGCTCTGTGGGCAGGATGACTCCTCGCGCAGGAGGGCGGCACGCATGACGTCCCATCACGAAACGGTGCGCTTGTGCGGGCACATCATCGATTCGCTGATTTTGGCGAAGGTGCTGGATACGATCGTCATGCTGGGCGGCACCTTCGAACTGCACGACGTCCGCATCGGGAGCAGGCGGGAAGAGCCCTCCAGCGCCACCATTCGCGTGGCGGCTCCGACGGCGGCGTTGCTTGCCGATATTCTCACCGCGATTCAGCCCCATGGCGCCGTGCCGGAATCCGAGCGGGATTGCGAGCTCGAGGCGGCGCCGGCCGATGGGGTGTTGCCGGATCGGTTTTATGCGACCAGCCATTTGCCGACGCAGGTGCGATGGCGTGGCCGATGGGTCGAGGTCGATCGTATCGAGATGGATACCGCGATTCGGGTGAATCGCGTCACGAATGAAGCGGATACCGTGCCGATGGCGGACGTGAAGCAAGGCGAGGCTATTGTCGTCGGCCGCGGCGGAGTTCGTGTGGTGCCGCTGGTCCGTCCCCAAGAACGGGATGTCTTCGGCTTCATGGAAGCGCAGGTGTCGGCGGAGCGGCCGCACACGCCGGTCATTGCCGATATCGCGCAGCGTCTCCGCAGCCTGCGTGAGGCGCTGGCGCAGGGCCGGCCGAACAGTCGCGTGTTGGTGGCGGGTGGCCCGGCCATCGTGCATGCCGGCGGGCGCGACGCGCTGGCGTGGTTGATCAATGAAGGCTATGTGCAGGTGTTGTTTTGCGGCAACGCCTTGGCGGCGCACGATATGGAGGCGGCCCTCTTCGGCACGTCGCTGGGGTACGGTCTGCAGGTGGGACGCGCGGTGCCGCACGGACATGAGCATCATCTGCGGACTATCAACCGCATTCGGGCGATCGGCAGTATCGCGCGCGCGGTCGAGTCGGGCGTCGTGCAGACCGGCATCATGGCCGCCTGCGTGCGACGGAACGTGTCGGTGGTGATGGCGGGAACGATCCGCGATGATGGGCCGCTGCCCGGCGTCATCACCGACGCGATGCAAGCACAAGCCGCCATGCGGGCCGCGCTTCCGGATGTCGGCCTCGCGCTGCTGATCGCCTCGACCCTGCACGCGATCGCCACCGGCAATCTGTTGCCGGCGACCGTGCCCGCCGTCTGTGTCGACGTGAATCCCTCCGTTCCCACGAAACTGGCTGATCGCGGCAGCTTCCAAGCAGTCGGACTCGTGATGGACGCGGCGTCCTTTCTGCGGGAGCTGGCGCGCACATTGGGGTGGCAACCGTGAGCCGATTGTTGGTCTGTCCGCCGGAATACTTTGCGATCGACTACGAGATCAATCCCTGGATGCATCGGAGCAATCGAGTCGATCCGGCCGCCGCGCAACGTCAGTGGCAGGGGTTGATGCGCTTGCTCAGCGAGCAGGTCGGCGCGACGCTGGAGGTCATGCAGCCGGTGCCCCATCTGCCCGATCTGGTCTTCACGGCCAATGCGGGGGTGGTCGTCGGACGTCGCGTGGTGACCAGCCGCTTTCGCTACCCGGAACGGCAGCGGGAAGAAGCCCATTTCGAAGCGTGGTTTCGCGCGCACGGATACGAAATCGTGACGTTGGATGCCGGGGTGCATTTCGAAGGCGCGGGGGATCTCTTGGGATTTCCCGATCTGTGGTTCGGCGGGTACCGGCAGCGGACGGACATTCAGGCCTATCCGATAATCGGCGAGCTCTTTCGGCGGGAGATCCTCCCGCTCGAACTGGTGGACAGTCGCTTCTATCACGTGGATACCTGTCTCTGTCCGCTGAGCGGCGGCGAGCTGCTCTACTATCCGGCGGCGTTCGATACGTACGGGCAGATGGCCATTGCCGAACGGGTGCCGGAGGCGCGGCGAATCATCGTGTCTGAGGCGGAGGCGCTGCGCTTTGCGTGTAACGCGGTCTGTGTGGGGCGACAGGTGGTGATGCCCACCGGCTGCGAGGAGGCGGCCGCGGCCTTACGCGCACGCGGCTATACCGTACATCCCACCGAGTTGGATGAGTTCATGAAGTCAGGCGGGTCGGCGAAGTGCCTGACGCTGGCGCTGGACTAATGGCTGAAGGCTGGCGGCGCGGTTGCGTCTTTACGGCTTTTTGCTGGGGCCGCGGAACAGCCAGGATGCGTAGAAGCCGGCGATGGCGATCGTCATCGTTTCAATTGTCAGCAACATGCGACTGACCAGGGCGGTGGGCGTCGGCGGTGTCCAGAACGGATGCAGTCCGAGGAACGCGGGAGGATCGGACGGCGGTGCTTCCCACGGCGGAACCAGCACGGCCAGCACCAAGGCCGCGGCCATCGTATAGAGGATGGACAGGTTGAGATCTTCCGTCGCCGGCGCCGGAGTCTGACGGGAATCGGCCGCCTGTTGCGGATCGGCATCAGCCCTGACCGTAGCGCTGATCTCTGTGCCGCAGTGCGAGCAGAAGCGAGCGTCATCTGTGAGGGGTCGTCGGCACTCTGAGCAGGTCACTCGTATCTCCCTGTAGATGGCTGCAGGCATCACTTGTGAGCCAGCCGCAGTATAGCCCCCTCCGCGACACAGACCAACCGCCTGCCTGAAAGGGGTCGGCCTACGCCTGCCTGGTCGCTAAAAGGGGTCGGGAGTGGTAGTTAAAAAGGAAACAGCAGCGCCTGCGCCTGGATGCCGATGGCTGTTGGCGAGACGCGCCAACAGCCACATGACGACTAAGGGAGTGGGATGCTATCTCTGCGTCAGAAAGGCAGCGGCGTTTGCGCGCGTGCCCTGCGGAATCTCAGCTCTTAGAAGTGATAGCCGACACCGAATGTGATGTGCTGCGTAAAGTAGGTGGCGGTGAATCCGAACAGATTGGGCTCGTCGCCGTAGGAAAATTTGGCGTAGTTGATCTTGCCTTCGGTGAACACCGACACCTGCGGCGTAATGAAAAATTTCACGCCGACCAGGGCATGCAACCCGACGCGGGTGCTGCTCTGCGAATCGCCGGTCGCCGCGTCCCTGATACGGCCGAGGAAAAAGCCGGGCCCGACGCCGATATACGGTTGCACCCGTTTGCCCGGGTAGCGCAGCATCACATTCGGCGCGATGGTCAACACGCGTTGGTACACACCCGGAAGCGGGATCGCGGCCGATCCGCCAGGACCGCTAAAGGTGATCGTCTGATCCTTGAGATGCGGCGTCGAGTTATAGATGTCGAGTTCGACGCCCAGCCAGCGCGCGGCTGAGAAGTAGTGCCCGATCTTTCCGCCGTACATCATGGAGTCTTTCAGTGCGATGTCGGACAGGCCAAGCGAGGTGAATCCTGGCGCCGTCGTATGTCCCGAACTCAGATCGGCCGGAAATGTGTAACCGATTTGTCCGGCGACATAGGACTCGGCCTGCGCTGCCTGCGGTTGGCCGGCCACGCCGAGACAGAGAGCAACACCAGCGAGGAGGCCGTGGCTGAGGCTGTGAAGCAGGCGCCGAGTGTTTTGTGCGGCTGTCATAGGAGTATCCTTCCGAATCGTGACAATCGAACGCATGTCGATGCTGTCACTGTAGCAAAGGGTGTTGAGACGACAAGCGAACTCGCATTTAGTGCGCCGCATATTGAAGGACGTTCGGCCCTAAGAGCGGCAACGAAATCCGTGCGCGCGGTGCGCCACGAGCGTGCGCTTCGTTGACAGCCTGAAAGCGGCATTTCTATAATCCGCGCGCCGACCGCGACCGATCTCATCGGTCGACCCGCAGCGACGGTCGGCTCACAATCATGACCACCACACCACTCCAACGCATTGCCGTCATCGGCGCCGGCGCCTGGGGCACCGCACTTGCGCAACATCTGGCACAGCAGGTCGCCACGGTGACCCTGTGGGCCTTTGAGCGTGCCGTCGTCGAGTCGATCGAGCGGACGCGTGAAAACGCCCTGTTCCTGCCGGGCCTGCGCCTGCATCCCGCGTTGCGCGTCACCGGCTCATTGGCCGACGCGTTGGCCGACGCGCAGGCCATTGTGTTTGCGGTGCCCTCGCATGTGGCGCGCACCGTGCTCGTGCAGATGGCGCAGCTCATGCGCGACCCATGCCCCATCGTCAGCGCGACCAAAGGTATTGAAGAGGGCACGCTGTTGCTGATGTCGGACGTGATCACCGAAACGGTGCTGCGCGACCGGCCCGAGTGGTGCACGGTTTTGTCGGGGCCGAGCTTTGCGGCGGAAGTGGCTAACGGACAGCCGACGGCCATCACCGTGGCGGGCACGGACATGGAATTGGTTCGCCGGATTCAGCATGCGCTGGTATCTCCGCGCTTGCGGGTCTACGCCGCGACGGACCTGTGCGGAGTCCAATTGGGCGGCGCGTTGAAGAACGTGATCGCGCTGGCCGCCGGCGTCGTCGATGGACTGGGATTGGGGCACAACACGCGCGCGGCGCTGATCACCCGCGGCCTGGCGGAGATGATTCGCTTAGGGCAGGCGATGGGCGCGGATCCGCGCACGTTTTACGGATTGTCCGGCGTGGGGGACTTGGTGTTGACCTGCACCGGACCGGCCAGCCGAAACCACCGAGTCGGTGTGCGCTTAGGAGAAGGCGAATCGCTCGAGCAGATTCTCGGCAGCATGCAGGCGGTGGCCGAGGGCGTCCGCACGGCGCGGGCCGCAGCGGGGCTGGCGGAGCGGCACGCGGTGGAAATGCCGATCGTCGGGGAAGTGTGTGCCGTGCTCTTTGACGGCAAGTCCTGTCGACAGGCCGTGGCCGATCTGATGGAGCGCGGAGCGAAAGAAGAGCTCGCGCATTTCACCGCATGATTTCCAAACAACAGATTCGCAGCCTGCTCCGTGACTGGAAGCGCGGGACCGTGGATGAGGAGACGGTCGTCGCGCGCTTGCAGGCGCCTGCGACGGAAGACTTGGGCTTTGCGACCGTCGATCATCACCGCGCGCTGCGTCAGGGATTTCCCGAAGTGATTTTATGCGAGGGGAAAACCACGAAACAGATCGTGGCGATCGCCAAGGATCTCTTGAAGCGGCACACGACGCTGCTGGCGACGCGGGCGACACCCGAGGCCGCGCGTGCCCTGTGCCGACTGCATCCGCGCGCGCGCTATCACGAGGAGGCGCGGCTCGTCTCCGTGGAGCCGACCAAGCCGGCGCGGCGCGGGCATGTGCTGGTTATCACCGCCGGAACGGCCGACGTGCCGGTGGCCGAGGAAGCCCGCATCACCGCGGAGGTGATGGGCAGTCGCGTGGACAAGCTGTATGACGTGGGCGTGGCGGGACTCCATCGCATTTTGAGTCAGCATGAGCGCTTGGAGGCGCCGCGCGTGCTGGTCGTGGTGGCGGGGATGGACGGAGTGTTGCCGAGTGTGGTCGGCGGCCTGGTGCCCAAGCCGGTCATTGCCGTGCCGACCAGCCGCGGCTACGGCGCCAATTTCGGCGGCCTTGCCGCACTACTGACGATGTTAAATTCCTGTGCGGCGGGTGTGGGCGTGTTGAATATCGATAACGGATTCGGCGCCGGCTGTTTGGCGCACCGCATCAATATGATCGGGGAGCGAGAATAGCGCGGGCCTGCGTCGGAGGCGATCTATTTGACGGCGAGGGTGCCGCGCTTCGGCCAGGCGACCGTCAGCGTTCTCGGCGTGTTGTCGTTGCCCGCAATGACTTTGGCGCGCAGCTCATAATGGTAGAGCCCGGTGGGGACATCCTGCTTCGTGTGATCCTTCCCATCCCAGGTCAACGTGATCCGCACGCGCGGTGACGGCGGCTTGTCCGCGGCGGTACTGGCCCGCACGATGGGGACGCGCCCGGAGGGCCATCGCGTCGCCGCCAGGAGCGGCCCGACGGTGTTGCGATAGGACAGGAAGCGCAGGCTCGTCCGCGAGGGCGAACTGATGAGCGCGGTGACCTCCAGTAAGGACGTGGGTTCCACCGCCGGTGGAAGGTCCAACGTGACGGCAACTTCCAGCGGCCCCTGCTGCGGTTGATAGGGCAGCGGTGTCATGCTGACGTCGACGATTTTGAGTTCGGGGTCTTTGCGTACGATCGGCTTACGTTTCGCCGCCGCCCAGGCGATGCCTGATGGAGACGGGCTGCCGAGGCTATCGAGCACTGGATCGGTGAAGAGGCTGCAGAGCGCGAGGGCCACGACCGCGCACCGAATGAGGGTGCGGCGTCGACTGTGGTGGTGATGAAGAGTGGTCACGCGTAAGGGTATCCATCCAAACTCTGTCGCACACTACGACCAGGCAATAACATAGGGTCTGGGGGCTGTCAACGAATGGGGCCGATTCCGCGTATGCGGCCGAGGGCGAGGTGAGGTTGTGCCGGCGACGGCGCACCGGTGATTTCCCGCGCAGGAAACAGTTCTGCTAAGATGGCCGCCGCGCCGCTGCCTAGGGAGATCGCGCGCAAGGGCCGGGGCCTGGAGACGAAGCGTGCGCAACGCGCGATGCTGATGGCATGACGACACATTTGCACTTTGATTGTTTTTCCGGCGTCAGCGGCGACATGCTGTTGGGCGCCTGCGTCGATGTGGGCGTGCCGCTTGCGGCGTTGACGCGCGGGCTGGCCTCGTTGCGTTTGCCCGGTGTGGATCTGCGTGCGCGTACCGTGCGGCGCGGGGCGCTGCGCGCTACTAAGGTGGATGTCGTCATCCGCAAGGGCATGGCGACGGGGCTGTCGGTGAAGGAGATTTCCGCGCGAATTGCCGCGAGTCGGCTGCCGCCGGTGGTGAAGGCGCGCGGGCAGGAGGTCTTTGCGTTGTTGGCGCGCGCCGAAAGCCGCGTGCACGGCGTGCCGTTGGCGCGGGTTCATTTTCACGAAGTGGGCGTGATCGATTCGTTTGTCGACGTGATGGGGAGTCTACTCGGCTGCCACCTGCTCGATGCGACGCGGGTGACCGTGTCGCCGATCAACGTTGGGTCCGGCTTCGAACAATCGTCTCACGGCGCGCTCCCGGTGCCCGCCCCGGCGGTGGCGCAGTTGGCCGAAGGGATTCCGATTTACAGCGATGGACCCAGGCGCGAATTGGCCACGCCGACTGGTATGGCTGTGCTCCGCGTTCTCGGCAATTCGTTTTGCGGGCTGCCGCCCATGCGTCCCACGGCCGTCGGCTACGGTGCAGGTGATGCCAATCCGGACGGTTGGGCGAACGTGTTGCGTCTGTTCGTGGGCCAGGCCGAGGCGGCGCGCGAGGCGCGCACCGAGCCGGTGTTCGAAATCGAGACCAATTTAGACGACCTGAATCCGCAAGCCTATGAGCTCGTGATGGAGCGGCTGTTCGCCGCCGGTGCGCTGGACGTCACGATCGCGCCGGTGGTGATGAAACGCGGTCGCCCAGGCATCGTGCTCACCGCCTTGGCGCCGAAGGAACGCACGCGTGTCGTGGCCGATGTGATTCTGCGCGAAACCACGGCGCTCGGTGTGCGCTTCCGCGAGACTGAGCGGATGATCTTGCCGCGCTCGTTTCAACAGGTGCTGGTGCGCGGGCTCCCGATTGCGATGAAGGTCGCGGAAGATCGCCAAGGCGGCGTGCGCGCCGTGCCCGAGTATGCCGATTGTCGCCGCGTGGCCGAGCAGACGCGCATGCCCGTGCGGACGATTATGGAAGAGGCGGTGGTGGCCTACCACGCCCTGACGGCCTCGGCGAAGACCCCGTCGGTTCGCCGCACACGCTCGAAGACATCCTCGGACGCATCGCCCGCCGCACATTCGCGGCGCGTGCGCCCTGTTCCCATTCATCGACACGGACCGCGCCCATCGTGACGATCCTGCTCTACATCGCCGCGTTTCTCGCGTCGGTCACGGTGACGCTCTTCGGCTGTCACCTCTTCACCAACGCCATCGAATGGTTGGGCAAACGTTTCGGCCTGTCCGAAGGCGCGGTCGGGAGCGTGTTGGCGGCCATCGGCACCACGTTGCCGGAAACCTCCATCCCCATGGTGGCGATTTTTCTCGGCTCCGGGCACGAACAGGAATCCGTCGGACTCGGCGCGATTTTGGGTGCGCCCTTCATGCTCAGCACGCTGGTGATCCCGATTTTGGGCGGGCTGCTCCTGCTCTACGCCCGCATGGGCAAACGCGGCGCGCAGTTTCATCTCAACTACCGCGATGTGCGATTCGACCTGACGATGTTTCTGCTCGGCTACAGTGCCGCGCTGATCTGCGCGTTTGTGCCGGGACGGATTTGGCATGTGGTCACGGCGATCGCCCTGTTGTCCGCCTACGGCTATTACCTGTGGGTGAAGCTGTCGGCGCCAGGCGACGAAGAAGAGGAAGGCGGCGGCAGCGACCCCGATCCGCTCGTCTTCGCGAAGCAGCACGCACAGCCTCCGATGGGCATGATCATCACGCAAATTATTGCGGGACTCTGCGGATTGGTGGCGGGCGCGGAACTCTTCGTCTGGGCCGCGCAGTATCTCGCGACGGTGCTGCAGGTCTCGCCGATCATCCTGGCGTTGTTGATTGCGCCGCTGGCGACCGAGCTGCCCGAGATGTCGAACAGTTTCTTGTGGCTCTATCGCAAGAAAGATCAGTTGGCGATCGGGAACGTCACCGGTGCGATGGTCTTTCAAGGGACGGTGCCCGTGGCGATCGGCCTGATCGGCACCGCGTGGACGCTCGATCGCGCCGCGTTGACGACGATGTTCCTGGCTGTCGCGGCCGGCACGCTGATGGTCACGCAGGTGCTGACGACCGGACGCTGGCGGCCCTGGCTGCTTCTGCCCGGCGCCATCCTGTATATTGGGTACACACTCTATCTGTATGGAACGTAGCAGGCGCCAGCGCACGATACGATGAGACCGACGACATCCACACGACCCCTGCCGCTGCTCGCGATTACGATGGGCGATCCCGCGGGGATCGGTCCGGAAGTGATCGCGAAGGCGCTCGCGTTGCCGGCGGTGCGTCGCCTGTGCCGCCCCTTGGTGATCGGCTCGCCCTCCGTGTTGGGGCGCGCTATCACGGCGCTGCGGTTGCCGTTGACGGTGGTGCCTGTGACGGAGGCTGCCGCCGTTGCGTCGACGGTTAAACGACGCGAGGTGCCGGTGCTGGATGCGACGGAGCTCATGACGCAGCCGTTGGGACGGTTTCGCCAAGGCGTGGCTGCGGCCGCTCCCGGTGCGGCGTCGGTCGCCTATATCACCAAGGCGGTGCGGCTGGCCGAGCAGGGCGCAGTCGATGCGATGGTGACGGCGCCGATCAATAAAGAAGCGATGCACCTCGGCGGCTTCCACTATCCGGGCCATACCGAATTGCTGGCCGACCTGACGAAGAGCGCCGAGGTCGGCATGATGATTTTGGGCGGGCCGCTGAAGATTATGTTTGTGACGACGCATCTGGCGCTGCGCGACATGCCCGCGAAGTTGACCGTACCGACTATTACGAAGGCGATCCGGCTTGCCGATCGCGCCCTGCGCGAGTGCTTCGGGATTCGTCGGCCGAAAGTCGGCGTAGCGGCGCTCAATCCCCATGCAGGTGAGGCCGGCCTGTTCGGCGATGAAGAGACGCGCGTCATTGCCCCGGCTGTGGCGCAGGCGCGTCGGGCGGGGATCGACGCGAGCGATCCGCTACCGGCGGATACGCTGTTCGGGAAGGCGGCGCGCGGACAATACGATGGGGTCGTGGCGATGTATCACGATCAAGGGTTGATTCCCTTGAAGCTGGTCGCGTTCGGACGCTGCGTGAATATGACGGTGGGCTTGCCGATCATCCGCACGTCGGTAGATCACGGCACCGCGTACGATATTGCCGGGAAGGGCGTGGCGGAGCCGGGCAGCCTGGTCGAAGCCATGACGCTGGCGGCTCGGCTGGCGCGCTTGCGAAACGGCGCTGCCGATGCGCGACCGGCGCGTGCGCGCCGCGTGATCGGTGCCGGACAATCGACCACAGGACGGAGGAACAGGGCGTGAGCGACTTGCAGGCGGCCCTTGAGGCCATCAATCAACAGAGTAAGGGCTTGGACCTGGTCTTGAAGCAGACCTTGGAAGACTTGAACACGGTGGCCGGCAAGGAACGGCTGTTCAAGTGGCAGGCGGCGACGGTCGCGCTGCTTCGGCAACACGCCGGGGATCGCATCGCGACGCCGTTTGCCTTGGTGAAGCCGGGTCCGTCGTTCACCAACGATCTTGTCGAAGAATTCCAGGACGACATCGACCTGTACCGCACCGCGCTCACGACCGCGCGCAAGGCCGTGCAGGCGCAGATCGCGGCAGCGGCCAAGGCGGCCGCACCGCCGACTGCCTCCTAACGGTGCCGAGGCGCCCATGAACGCGGGCCTTCCGCCGGCGCGAAAACATCTCGGCCAGAACTTCCTCATCGATCCGAACATTGTCCGCAAGATCGTCGCGGCCGCGTCTCTGCGCGCCGATGAGACGGTCGTGGAAATCGGCCCTGGCCGCGGCGCCCTGACGCGGCTGCTGTGCGAGCAGGCGGCGCGCGTGGTGGCGGTCGAAATCGATCCGCAATTGTGCGCGTACCTCCGCGGCGAGCTGGCCGACTGTGCGACGCTCACGCTGGAGGAGGCCGACGCGCTGACCTGGTCGTTTGAGCAGGTGCCGCCCGGCACCGTGGTGGTCGCGAATCTGCCCTATTACGTTTCGACGCCGCTGCTCTTTCGCCTCTTGGAGGCGCGCACGCGCCTCAGCCGCGCGGTGATCATGCTGCAGGCGGAGGTGGCGCAGCGGATCGTCGCGCCGCCCGGCTCCAAGGACTATGGCGTGTTGTCGGTGATGACGCAGATCGCGGCGGACGTGTCGGTGTTGTTCCGCGTGTCGCCGAACTGCTTTCGCCCTCGGCCGGACGTGGCCTCGTCGGTTCTGTCGCTGACGATGCGACCGTCGTTAGCGGGCGGGCTGTCAGAGGAGAGGCTGCCGCAGTTTGCGCGGATCGTGCGCGGCGCCTTTGCGCATCGGCGTAAGACGGTGGTGAACTCGCTGCGCGACGAAGGCTATGAGGCCGCCGTGACGAACGCGGCGCTCGACGCGATGGCGGTTCCGCTCACGGTGCGCGCCGAGTCGCTGTCTGTGGAACAGTTCGTCGATCTTGCCGTGCGCCTTGCGTCCGATCCTGTCTAACAGCGCCCTGCGCGCGCGGCGTTCGCATCGGCGGCACCTGCACCATTCCAGCCGTTTCATTGAATTGGGGTGGACCCTATGCTAGCATCCCGAGCATATGGGTGGTCCCACCACGGGAAAGCGCGGTGACCCCCGCCGTACTCCCCCACAGAGTTCTGCGCAGCGACACGAAGTGATCGCCGTGGTGTGTATCACCCTCGGCGTACTCCTCCTGCTGAGTTTCGTCTCCTACATCCCGAATGATCGTCCCTCGCTGAGCAGCTCGGCTGCGACCGCGAGTCGCAATTGGATCGGCAGTGTCGGCGCCACGTTGGCCGGCTGGGCCTTCGGCGTGATCGGCGGCGCGGCCTATGCGGTGCCGCTCGCGTTCTTCCACATCGGCTTCCGCTGCTTTTCGCGCGAAGATCCCTCTGTTCCCATCAAAACGGCGGCCTACTCTGTCAGCGCGCTCTTGGCGTTGAGCGGCCTGCTGCATCTCGAACTGATCGGCGTGCCGACGTTGTCGGCGGGATTCGTCCAGCGCGGGCAAGCCGGCGGTTGGGTAGGACAGGGGCTGGCCGAAACGCTGCGCGCGTATTTTGCCAATACCGGCGCCCATATTATTTTGGTCTCGGGCCTCCTTGTCAGCCTGCTGTTGTCGACGGCCTTGTCGCTGGCGCATCTGGGCGCGCGCGTTCGTGTGTGGAGCGACTGGGCGACCGAAGCGTCGCTGGCGATCCGCGAGTGGATCGAAGAGCGGTTGGAGGATCGCGCGAAACGGAACAAGCGGATGAAGGCGAAGGTGCCGAAGACGCCGCGTTCGCGCATGGCGGTGGAATCCGTCGTGGAAGAGGCGTTGTCGGATGAGATGGCTGAGGATGAGTCGGACGACGACTTGATGCCGACGCGCGGCGCGAGTCCGCAGATTCGGGAGCGGCTGCCCATGCCGATGCGCGAGCCGCTGATTGTGGCGAAGCCTGCGCTGCCGCCTGCCACGGACTTGCCGGACGTGCCCAAGGCATCGCCGCCGACGACCTCGCATTCGAACTACGTGCTGCCGGATCCGCGCGAGTTGCTCGACGATCCGTCCGAAGTCGTCGAGCGGATGAGCGACCAGGAGTTGAAGACGCAGTCGGAGATTTTGACGAAGGCGCTGCTGAGTTTCGGAATCGACGGGCGTGTGACCGAGGTGCATCCCGGTCCGGTCGTGACGATGTATGAGTTTGAGCCGGCGCCCGGGGTGAAGGTGGCGCGCATCGTGAACTTGGCGGACGACTTGGCCTTGGCGATGAAGGCCATGAGCATGCGCATTGTGGCGCCGCTGCCCGGCAAGTCGGTCGTGGGTATCGAAGTGCCGAATCGCCAGCGCGAAACGGTCTCGTTCAAGGAAGTGGTCATGTCCGACGGCTTCCGGCGCACGCGCTCGAAGCTGCTGTTCGCCTTAGGGAAAGATATTGTGGGCGTGCCGATGACCGCGGACTTGCGCACGATGCCGCACGTGCTGGTCGCCGGGGCCACCGGGGCGGGGAAAAGCGTCAGCTTGAACACCATGCTCTTGAGCCTGTTGTTCAACGCCAGGCCGGACGAAGTGAAGCTGTTGCTGATCGATCCGAAAATGCTGGAGTTGCAGGTCTACGACGGCATCCCGCACCTGCTGCGCCCCGTCATCACCGATCCTAAGGCGGCGACGCGCGGGTTGGGCTGGGTCGTGCAGGAGATGGAACGGCGCTACAAACTGCTGGCCGAAGCGGGCGTACGCAATATCGAAGGCTACAATCGGTGGGTCGGCAAGGAGCAGGGGGTGCTGGCGGAGGAAGAGGCAGCCGCCTCGCCGCAAACGGTGCTGCCGATCGAGTTTCTGCCGGAGGAGGCGCGCCTATCTGCGGGCGAGCAGGTGGAGCCGGAGATTGCGCCGCGAAAGATTCCGAAGACGCCGCCGGAGCCGCTGCCCTTTATCGTGGTGATGATCGACGAGTTGGCGGACCTGATGATGGTCGCGCCGAAGGACATGGAAGATAAGATCGCGCGGCTTGCGCAGATGGCTCGGGCCGCGGGCATTCACCTGGTGCTGGCCACGCAGCGACCGTCCGTCGATGTGTTGACCGGACTCATCAAAGCGAATTTCCCGGCACGCATCGCGTTCCAGGTTGCCTCGAAGGTCGACTCGCGTACCATTCTCGACGCCAACGGCGCGGAGGCTTTGTTGGGACGCGGCGACATGCTGTATTCCGCATCCGGTACGGGACGGACCACACGCATTCACGGCTCTTTCTTGAGTGACGAGGAAGTGCGTCGCGTCGTCGCCTTTGTGAAGAAGCAGGCCAATCCCGTGTACAACCAGGATGAACTGTTGACGCGTCAGGAAGACGCGGCAGAAGAGGAAGCGCGCGACGAAGTCTACGAGCAGGCGAAGGAGCTGGTCTTGTCGACCGGGCAAGCGTCGGCCTCGCTGATTCAGCGACGGCTCCGTGTGGGCTATCCGCGCGCGGCGCGCATGATCGAGCAGATGGAGCAGGACGGCATTGTCGGCGCGGCCGGCCGCGACGGGCGACGGGAAGTGGTCGGGCGACGGGGCCCGGTCGGCCAAGCGTACGGCGAGTAGGCGGCGGCGGTGCGGATCTAGCGGATCCATTTGGTGCGCTGATGAGAGAACATCTCCGTGGCAGTGGCAATCGAGTGCCGATATAATGGACCGATGATGACAATCGATTCGATACAGATTCCTCGTACATGCCGATCCTGGTTCGAAGCTGCGCCGCGGAGGCTGCTGCTGGCCGCCGCCATGAGCCTGGTCACGCTGACGTCCGGCACGGCCTGGGCGCAAGAAGCCGTCGAGCCCGATCCTAAGCTGATGGAAGAGGTGCGCGCGGTCGTGCAGAAGCTGCAGGCGCGCTACGAAAAAACGAAGGACTTGCAGGCGGACTTTACACAAAAGACCAAGATCGAAGGGTTTGCCACGCCGATCGTGTCGTCGGGGCGGTTACAGATCAAGCGGCCGGGGAAGTTACGCTGGGACTATCTCGAGCCGACGCATGAAGAAATCTACGTGAACCAGGACGATGTGAAGATGTATGTCCCCGAGCATCAGCAGGTGCTGGTGGGGAAGCTGACGCAGATGTCCGCGTCGCAGGCGCCGCTCCAATTGCTGCAGGGCATCGCGAAACTAGATGAAGAGTTCGAGGTGGGGCCCGTGACCGGCGGTACACGCGGGGCCGGTGGATTGCCGGTGGTCTCGCTGATTCCCAAGGGCGGCGACTCGGCGAAGGGGCGCCCGTACAAGGGCATCATGCTGGAGGTGCATCCGAAGACTTCCTACATCAAGCGCTTGACCTTGCAGGAGCTCAGTGGCAATGTGTCCACGTTTGAGTTCGCCGAGGTGAAGGCGAACGCCGGCATTGCCGACGCGCAGTTTGAGTTCACGGTGCCGCAGGGCGTCGAAGTGGTGCGGGCGCCGACGTTTCATGCCCCCTAGGGGCGTTGTTCTGCTTCTGTAGTCGGGAGTTGGGCTTGACCATGCATGTGGCCGCAGACAGCCTAGCCGACGAGATTGCTGCCGCGCTCAACCGAGTGGATCGTGACCAGCTGCGTCGTGACTACTGGGCGCAGAACGAATTTCTCTACATCCCGCAGTTTCTTCCCCGTGACCTGGTCGAGGCCTATTTCGTTCCGCAGGCGCAGGCCGTCAAGGCGGAGCTGAACCGCAATTTTATTCCCGGGCACAAGAAGGGCGGCAGCGTCAGCTATTATCAGGTGGCGCAGAAGGCGCCGCGTTTCCTGGAGCTCTACCGCGATCCGGCGTTCCGCACGTTCCTCGAGGACCTGACAAAGGCGTCCCTCAACCTTTGCCCCGACAACGATCCCCACGCATGCGCCCTGTACTACTACACCGAGGCGGGCGACCACATCGGCTTTCACTACGATACGTCCTACTACAAGGGGGCGCGCTATACGATTTTGATGGGGGTGGTCGATCAGTCCACGCGGTGCCGGTTGGTGGCGCAGCTCCACAAGGATGTGCCAGGCAAGACGATGCAGGAATTGTCCTTAGCGACGGCGCCGGGCGATCTGGTGATTTTTAACGGCGACAAGCTCTGGCACGCCGTGACGCCCATCGACGCGAACGAAGAGCGGATTGTGCTGACGATGGAGTACGTGACCGACCGGTCGATGACGCCCTTCAACCGCCTCTACTCGAACCTCAAAGACGCCTTCGGCTACTTCGGCATCCGCGCCCTTCTCGGGCGTCCCACGTCCTCATAGATTGTCACGCCAGCGCGCGCATCTGCAACGCTGAGTGTGCGGCGCGTCGCGGCTCTTCGTGCGCGCTAGACCTGACTGAGCTCGCCGCGAAACCAGCGGGTGACGACGCGCTGGAATTCTTGAGTGTCCAGCGGTTTCAGCAGGTAGGCTTGTGCCCCAAGACGCAGCGCATGGAGGCCCTGCTCCTCAGCGGTGCCGGCGGTGATCATGATGACGGGGAGCGTTTTTTGCCGTTCCCGCACGGCTCGCAGGACCGTCAACCCATCCACGTTCGGCAGACCCAGATCCACGATTACGCCGGTGAACGGTTCCCCTTCGAGCTGTTGCAGCGCCGTCTCCCCGTTGCTGGCCAGGGACACCGCAAAGCCGTCGGCGGTGAGGCGGTCCGACAGGAGCTGCCGAATGTCCGGGTCGTCATTCACAAGCAGGATGCGGCGTGCCGCGCGGTTCGGCGCGTCCTGTGCGGAGGCCGAAGGCGGACGGTGAATGGGGATCGTAAGCCGAAATGTTGAGCCGATTCCTTGCTGACTCTGCACGGTAATCGTTCCGCCGTTTTGCTCGACGAGATGGCGGACAATCGACAGCCCCAAGCCGAGCCCATCTTTCTTCCCGGCCCCGCGCGGGCGCTGCGCCCGATAGAAGGGGTCGAAGAGGCGAGGCAATTCGTCGGCCGGAATGCCTTCACCGGTATCGCTCACGGAGACCGCGGCCTGGTTGGAGCCCTCCGCATCCAGCGTGACGCGGATCGTGCCGTCGACCGGCGTGTACTTAATCGCGTTTTCGACGAGGTTCGTCAAAATGCGCGTCAAGCTGTCCGGATCGGCCCAGACATCTCGTGCGGAGAACCGGTCCACCACATCCAACTGCTGTTGCTTGGCTGCCGCCAAGGGGCGCAGCTGGTCGAGGGTGTCCTGCGCGACGGCGCGCAGGGCGACCGCGCAGGGCGTGTGGGCGGCCTTCCCCTCTTCGATGCGTGCGCGCTGCAGGAGATTGGCGATCATTCGCGTGAGTCGGAGTCCGCTGGCCTTGATCCGCAGCAGGTACTGCGCTTGTTTCTCGCTGAGCGTGCCGGTGACCCCTTCCAGCATGTTGTCCGCGAAGCCGGTGATCACGGTGAGCGGCGTCCGCAATTCATGCGACACGTGCGCGACGAATTGCGACTTGAGGCGGTCCATTTCTTGGAGCCGCTCGTTGGCCTGCGCCAACTCCGTGGTGCGTGCCTGGACCTTGGCTTCGAGACCTTCATTGAGCTGTTCGATCTCTCCGTAGGCCTGCGTGTTGTCCAGCGCCATCGCGACTTGGCCCGCTACCGTTTGCATCAATTCCGTATCTTCATCCGTCAGCGGATGTTCGGTGCAGCGTGTCACGGTGATGGACCCGAGAATGCGGGACTGCACTTTCAACGGAACCATGAGCACGGACTTGGTATTTGTCAGCCGCACCAATTCGCGGTGGGGCGGCGCGAGGCGATCCATGACGGTCTCGATATCCTGGACCAGGATGGGGCGAGCGTCTCGGCTCAGTTGGCCTTCGATAGTGTTCGGATCGGCAATGGAGGTCACCAGCGAACGGGCGAATCGCGCAACCTCTTCGGAGACGCCGAGCACCCGCACGTCGTGCCCGACCTGTCGCGTGCGATCGTAAAAGGTCAGCAGCACACGATCGTAGTTGAGGTCGTACTTGACGTGGTGGAGCACGCTTTGGACCAGTTGTTCACGGTCGAGCGTGGAGCTCACCAGCAGGCTCGTTTGGTGCAGGAGGGTGAGTTGCGCAAGCTTCTGACGCAGGACGGCCGTGCCCTGTTGCTGCGTCAGATAGGCATTGCGCAATTCCTCATGTCGGGATTCGACCGAGGCGATCTGGTCGGCAATCACCTGGCGTGCGGTTACGAGGTCCTGCCGTAACGCGGCATTGTCGAGCAACAGCCAGGGTAACAATCCGAAGGGGAGCGCGAGTCCGATCGCGGTGAGCCAGGAGACTCCCATGGGACTGGCGTGCAGCGCCAACGCCACGCCGAAGGCGGCCGCGGAGCCGGCGACGATCGACAGCCACGGCCATTCCTTCTGGAATTGCCAGGACACCTCGTACTCGCAACAGGCATCGCCGTTGGCCATGCACTGGCGGTCGATGACGTTGGCCGGTGTGAGCCCATGCACCCGCTCGGGCGTCGACACGAGGGTGCCCTTGACCGCTTGGCACAGGTGGGAGGCGCAGGATTGGCGATAGGGGCCGATTTGGCGGTTGATGTGCTCGTGAAATTCGACACGCAGGACCGCGCGGCGGTCGCCCACCTCAACGGAGGAAAAGTGTAAGCCCGGTGCGAATTTGTCTCCATAGTACGGCCAGAGGCCGAAAATTTGCGCGGTGGAAAACGGCAAGGCCAGCGAGAGAATCACCGGGGAGACGAATTTGGTGCGCGCCAGGTGGTATTGAAAGTCAGGCTTGCCGGAGAGGTCGGTGCAAAAACAATCGAGGAAGCTGACGAATTCGTAGGAATAGCTGTTCCACTCGTTGCGGAGAAATGTGTCCGTGACGTGGTACGTCGGATCGGGGATGCGCTCGTTCAGCAAGCGAATCAAGTCGCGCACGGCCTGCGCCCCGGCTTCAAGGCCGCGCGCGTCGCGCACGCATTCTTCCAGAAATTCCAGATTGGCGCGGATGACGACGCCGCTGACGTCGCGAATCGTCTGGCCGTCGGCATGGAGGCCGAACGGGCGGTACTCCATGAGGCCCTTTTCAGCAATACGGTGGCTGCGGTCGAACATGGCGGTGGTCATGGTCGCCTTCGTCCCAGGTGAAGGGGGTTGGCCGACGCTCCGCTCGAATCGTGCCTGAGCCTACCGCCGATTGCAGCGGAAGGGAAGGGCTCGCCGGGCAGCCACGCCGGATCGTGTGTGTTCGGAGTGCGTGCCATCTTAACTCGTCGAGACCGGATCGCCGTTGGGTACTGTTGCCGGAAGGGAGACGACGAAGCGGCTGCCCGCTCCGACCCTGCTCTCCACCGCGACCTGCCCGCCGTGCAATTCCACCAACGTGCGGACAATCGCCAGGCCGAGTCCGGCCCCGCGCGTCTCCAGCGGAATGCCGTTCCCGCGGAAAAATTTCTCAAAGATACGCGGGAGCTCTTCCGGCGGAATGCCGCAGCCGCTGTCGGATATGGTCACCTGCTGGCAGTCAGGGCTCGGTGCCTCGACCGTCACGGCGATGGTGCCTTCCGCCGGGGTAAATTTCAGCGCATTGCCGATCAAGTTCGTGAGGATCTGGTGCAGCTTATTGCGATCTCCCGTGATCGGTCGCAGCGTGGCGGGGGCATCCAGTGTCAGGCGGATGCCGCGTTCGGTTGCCGGACGTTGATATTCCTCAACCACGTCCGTCGCCAGCAGGCGAAGATCGACATCGGTGACGGTCAACTCCACGCGGCCGGCTTCGATGCGGGAGAGATCCAGCAGCTCCGCGATCATATGGGTGAGGCGGTCGGCGTTCACTTTGACGCGGTCGAGATAATGGCGCTGCTTGTCGGTTAGGGGGCCTGCGAGCCCGTCGAGTAAGTTGTCGATATAGCCGCGGATCGAGGTCATCGGTGTCCGCAACTCATGGGAAACGATGGAGACGAAGGCGGACTTCAACTGATCGAGTTCCTTGAGGCGTGCATTCGCCGTTTGCAGCTCCTCAGTGCGTGTCTGGACGCGCTGTTCCAGACTCTCGGTGAGTGTGCCCAGCGCCTGATAGGCCCGCGCATTGTCGATGGCGACGGCCACGTGGCTGGCCACGGTCATCAGCACGTCGAGGTCCTCCTGCGTGCAGCGTTGCGGGCCGCGGTCGCCCGCGATGTAGCCGAGCGTGCGGTCGTGGTGCCGTAACGGCGCGATGAGGAACGACTGCACGCCGATCTCTTTGATGATGGCGAGATTGGGCGGGTGGATCCGGTCGGCAATGGAGTCGATGTCATGCACGAGCAGCGCCTTGCCGCTCAGAATCATCTCAGAGGCGAGTCCGCCGCCCGGACGAATGGGCACGTCCATCTGCTTCAAGCGGGCGATGAGCGTCTCCGAGAATCCCGCGCCGCTGGCCAGGCGAGCCCGACCTTCCTCCGGGTAATACAAGACGAGGATGCCGCGCGCAAATCCGAGGTTGTTCGTGAGCAACGCCAAGACCGTGGACATGAGGAAGTCGAGATTGAGCGTGGACGCAATCGCGGTGCCGGCTTGGTTGAGTGTCGTGAGCTGTCGGACTTGATGGGAAATCGTCGCGAGATTGCGCGAAATCGATTCGTCGCGTCCCTTCAGGGATTCCGTCATGTTGTTCACGAGCCAGGTCAATTGCCCGATCTCGTCATGGGCGGTCGGTTCGGCGCGGGCGTTCAGATCGCCGCCGGTGACGCGACGGGCGACGGAGGCGAGCGATCGCAGGCGCATGATCATGCGGTTGGTGAGCAGGACGGCGCCGGCGATCCCGGCCAGAATGATGACGCCCGTCAGCCAGGCGGTGGTTTGAATGGTCTCGATCAGCGTCCGATTCATATTGGCTTGCGTCAGCCCGACATGGATCGACCCGAGGACCTGGTGGGTCGGCGCGGACCCGGAGGAACGCGGAGCCTGCTGATCGCTGAGCGACAGGCCGGACAGCCGATCCCCTTCGCCGCCCCGGAGAATCGGCAGGGCAAAATCATAGAGCCGTTCTCCGCGCTTGGGTGCTGACACGAACGGGTTCGAGCTGGAATCCACGGGTACGGCGAGCGGCTCGCCCGGATGGGCAATGAGCGTCGACATGATCGGCGCGTGGTCCGACGGCAGCGGCATGCGGGTGAGCAGCTCCGGACTCGGATACAGCGGATGCTCGCTCGTACGCTCTCGCTGCGGCTGTGTGGGTCGATGTCCTTTGGTGCGTTGAACGAGGACTGTGCCGTCGGCTCTCGTAATGACGCCGTATACTACGTCGTCGATCGACATGATGCCGTCGAGAAACTCTTCGAGGACCGGGCGATCTTCCGTGACGACGGCGAATCGGACGCGTGGATTGAAGGCGACATGCTTCACCATGATGGTGCCGAGATCGTGCAGCCGTTGCGTCAGTGCCGTGCGATAGGTCTGGAGAAAATACCAGCTGAGTCCGGAGCAGGTGGCGATGATGATGAGGCTCAGGAAGAGACCCACCTTGGTGCGCAGGCTGATGAAGCGTTCCTGGGTGGCGTGGGCAGAGGTCGAATTTGGTGGGGGAGCCGGTTGCATCAGTAGCGTTCCTCCACATACCCCTGTGGGGCTCGCGGGATCTCGATGTCGAGGTAGCGCGCGGTTTTCTGATTCCAGGTGAGGTGCCAGTGGTCCGGCGGGATGCGGGCCGGAAGTGTGAGGTGTCCGGCCAGCAGACGCTGTGTCAGTCGGGCGGCCTGTCGGCCCACGTCCTGGTAGTCGACCGACAGGCTCATCAATGCGCCGCGCATGACGAAATCCGGTGAAAATCCGAACACCGGGCGGTTGGCCTCTATCGCTTCCTGCAGAATAAAGGCGACCGAATCGTCGGTGAGCACGGTGGTATCGGGGAGGAGCCAGAGCGCATCGATGGTCGGGAGCAGCGTCCGCAGGGCTGGTGGGAGCTCTGTCGATCCGTCGATGGGATGCGCGACGACCTGGATCCGCTGCTGTTTCGCGGCACGGATCGCCTGGTCTACGGCGCGTCCGCTCTTGGCCGGATCGTAGATGAGACCCACGCGGGCCAGCGACGGCAGTGCCGATTTCATGATGCTCAGTTGGTCGGCGGCGGGTACATCCAGCGTAAGGCCGATCAGGTTCGGTGCGGCCAGGTCGTATTTATCGGGGTCGAGGACCAAGCAATAGAGCACGGGGATATCGAACAGCTCCATCTTGGCGGCGAGTGCGGCTTTCAGGCCGACGGCGAGGACCAGCGTGGTGTCGCTCGCGCGGAGCCGATGGGCGATCTTCCGCCCCTGCTCCAAATCGCCGCCGAGGTCATACTCCTGAATGCTATGGCCCGGCCCGGTGAGCTCGGCGCGAAATCCCTCAATCGCCTGCGTGTAGGCGGTGAGCGGTGCGGACTTGAGAATGGCAATCTCCGAGGCATGCGCGCTGGGGAATGCGAGGATCCAGGTCGCAATCGCCCAGAGCCAGGCGATATGCCACACCATGTGGGAGGGACGGCCTACGCGACGCATGGTAGGCGTGGCCCTACAGCGTGGATGTGGTGATGGCGTGGGCGACATCCGCGCCGAGCGATCTGGAGCATCCTCCCACCTGATCGTACTGTGTGTGTCACGGGTGTCGGTGTGTGTCTGTGATGTCTTCTGCGAGTCCCGCGATGCGGTAAATCACTCCCTGGTCGTTGAGGACAGGGAACGCGCGATCGCGAATCCAACGAAGGGATCCATCGGGGCGAACGATACGGTAAGTTTCCGCGTATTGCCCGCTCGCCTGATTGTGGCGCGCCGCCGTTTCGATACGGGGGCGGTCGTCCGGGTGAATCGCGTCGAGCCAGGAGAGCGGATTCTCGTAGAGGCTTCGACAGGATCGCATCCAGATGGTTTCGTACGCGGGACTGACGTACAGCATGATGCCCTTCTCAGGGTCGGTGAGCCAGAAGACGTCACGGATGTTCTCGGCAAGCTGGCGGAAGCGCATCTCGCTTTCGCGGATCTCCGCTTCGGCGCGTTTACGGTCGGTGATCGTCCGGGCGATCGCGCTGAACGACCGATGTCGGCCGACCGTCCAGGTGGCGAAGGACACTTCCATGGGAAAGAGTGCGCCGCTGCGGTGGTGGCCGCTTAGTTCAATCGGAGCCGGTTCCCCTGCGGTGGCATCGGACGGGAGACAGCGCGTCATGGCCGCCTGACAGCGTGCGTGGTCGGGCGGAGCAATCAAGGTGGTAAAGGGCTGGCCCAGTATGTCCCGTTCGTCATGCCCAAACAGCGCCGCGGCCGCACGATTCCACGATGTGATGCGGCCATCCTCCGAGGAGACGATAATGGCGTCCGGGGCGGACTGCACGATCGCGCGAAACCGCTCTTCACTTTCCGATAAGGCCTCTTCGATGACGCGGGTCTTCGCCGTCAGGGCCTGCACCCCGAGGGCGCGCCGCACGGTGGCGCGAAGCTCGGCGCGATTGTAGGGCTTCGTCAAATAGGCAAAGGCGCCCTGGAAGAGCGAGCCGATCGTCCGTTCGGAATTCGTAAAGGCCGTGAGGATGATCACCGGAAGATGCGGGTCCAACTGCTGAATCGACTCCAGTACGGACAGGCCGTCGCGGTCCGGGAGTCCCAAGTCGAGGATCACGACGTTGAAACGGTTGTCGTGGACTTTGTCGATTGCGGAGACGCCGGTGCCCGCTGAATCCACACGGTAGCCTTCGCTTTCGAAGAAGTCCGTTAAGGTCACGACGATGTCGGGGTCGTCGTCCACGACCAACACATGTCCGTTCTGAAGAGGCACAGTCATCAGCGCATCCTTGGCCTCAGCCATTCCTATCCTGCGGCGGTGCTGGGCGGTTGTGCACGGGACGAGTCGCGGTTCAATAGCGGACGGTCAGCCATCCCATGACGCGTCGTCCGAGCATGTCTCCTAAGGGATGTTCCCGATGGCCGTCGTCCAGCGCATTGAAGACGGAGACGGCAAGCTCTGCATCGCGAAGGTATCCGGCGGACGCCCGTTCCTGCCACACACGGTATCCGGCCCGCGCGTTGAGCAATGTGTAGCCCCCGACTCGATCCGAGGGCGTCACGACCCCGGTGCCGGGAATGCCCGCTAGAAATGGGTACAGTTGGGAGATGCCATAGGTAGACGCGCCGACGTAGAACACCGATGTTTCTGCGCTCAGTCCGTTGTCCCATTCGCCCCGGAGGCCGGCGTTCACTTTCATGTGCGGGCCCGTTCGGCTCGCGGTGCCTTGAAACGATTGGTCGAACTCCTGATAGGCCACATTCGCGAAGGTGCTCAGCCAGCTGGTAGCGAGGAGTTCCACGCCCGCTTCCCCGCCGTAAATGTCCGCACGGCCCGGATCGTTCAAGAAGGTGGCCACGCCGCTGACTTGTCGATTGTTCATCAGGTTGTCGAGGTGGTTGAAAAAGAGATCGGTGCGGACGCGCAGGCGATGGTTCCAGAACCAGCCTTGATAGCCGACTTCGTAGGACACGATCTGTTCCGGGTCGAGACCGGTCGCGCCGCGAAGGGGGACGATGTTGGTCGCCGTCGTCGGCAAGGGCGGCACAAGCCCGGTGGGAAGCGTGATCCCGATCTGTTGCGCGGCATGTGTCTCGAACAGTGTGGGTGGACGGTATGCCACCGACACGGACGCGCGAAACGTGTGGTTCGTTGCCGGGCTGTAGATGAGGGCGACACGCGGGCTGAGCGTCCCAGTGATTTCCGTCTGCAGGTCGTAGCGGAGCCCGGCGGTCAACGACAGTGTGGAGCTGAGGCGCCAATCGTCCTGGACGAAGAGCCCTACCCGGTTCTCGTGTGATCCTCGGTCGATGGTGGTGCTGGCTAACGTGTTGTATCGATAGTTGGCCCCATACATCAGCCGATGCTGCGACCCCAAAGCCAGGCTATGGTGCACGTCGAGGTTGTAGGTGTGTGCCGTAAACGGACTCATGACGTTGCCCTGCGGATCGGATATGCGCAGGTTGTTGGTGAGCGGAGCGGCCACAGTGGTCGTCGCATCGGCCCAGTAGCCGGACCACCAGGCGCGGACGACGAGATCTCCCTGTTCATAGGCCAGGTTCGTATAGCCCCAGGTGGGACGTATCGAGCCTTGGACGATCTCCCCGACTTGTCCATCGAACCGGTTCACATCGGTGAGGCCCCCAGACAGCCGCAATCTCGCGTCATGCGGAAGCCGGTAGGTGCTGTCGAGATTTACTTTGTGCGACCGAAACCCGAGCGCGTCGCTGTTGCGCCACTGCTGGTTTTGATCGCGCCCGATCGAGAGGCGATAGCCGAGGTTCCCGATGGTGCCGGCCTGGATGGCGGCGCTGGTGATCGTCCCGTATTCGCCTCCGCCGATCTGCAGCGTCGTGCCGCGCATCTCTTCCGCCGACTTTGTGACGATATTGATCACGCCGTCGAACGCGTTGAATCCGTACACAGCGGCTGCGGGCCCCTTCAACACCTCCACGCGTTTGATTTCCGGGAGCGTGACCGGGAGCGCTTTCCAAAAGACCGGCCCTTGCACGTCGAGGTAAATCGAGCGGCCGTCGACCATCACCAACATCTTGTTCGCGAAGGGTTGGTTGTTCCCGCGGGCGCTGACATTGAACTCGCCGCCGGTCATCTGCATCACCTCGAGTCCGGGGACGCGGCGCAGCACGGTGGGAAGATCCGTGGCTCCTGAGTGGCGGATGTCTTCGTCGGTAATGACGTAGACGTTCGACGGGGCCTGACTGAGCGGCTGCTCGTAGCGGGTGGCGATGCTGACGACCTCTTCCTCCTTGAGCAGATCAATGGTGGGATTGGGGGAGGCCGTCCCACCAGCCAGCGCATATTGGCTCCATGACCATATCAGGAGAGTCACTAAGTACCTCGCCGTCGATCCCGGCCGAACTACGACTTGTCGTGTCTGTTTCGCGGAGACCCGGGCCACGAAGAGTGACGTCGGTGCACCGCGGTCGCCTTCCCCCCTCCAGGTGATGGAGTGGGTCGTCCAGGAACGGTGCATCGTCCGGAGGAGTGCGAGCAATCGTTTGTGACGTGGAAGGATCACGAGGGATAGGGCAAAAGGCATGCTCAGTGCATCGAGCGGCACAGCTGACGCAAATGCGCCGTGCGCTCCGTATATCAACGTGTTGGGTGGATGTCGACAGCGGGTCGATCGGTCGACGCGCTGCGACGGTTATCCAACTGGATACGCTGTGTGTAACCGATTAGATACAGCCTTGCAACCGTGGAATTGTGCATTCGTTGTCAGGAATGGGTAGTGGGTGCGCGATGCGGCGGGACAGAGGCGGGGTGCGGGAACCTCCGGAGGCCTCCGGCCTCGCCGAGGTGGGCAGGTGGATGGCCGCACCTAGGCGAGGGGGATGTGCACGGGCGACCCTGTGTGGTCAGTCTAGTTTGAGTAGCTGCCGACTCCCGTTGCCGGACGTGCGCGGAGCTGGTCGCAGGCCCGTGCTGTATGCTGGGCGCCCTGGCGCTTCCGAGGCCGACCCGATTTCAACTCCGACAGGCGGCTTGGAAAGGGACGTCCCTGCTGCTGTTCGAATCCGTCGAGCGCATTCTGCAGGGCGCTCTTGATGAGGCCGGTTAAGGTGAGGCCTGGTGTCCAGTACACGGTGTTGCGCATGCGATCCAAGAGCGGGCTCGGCAAATTCAGCGTCACGCGCATGTTCTTTCGGCTGCGGGCGTGGAACGCTGCCGCGATGCTTGCGGACGTGTCATGCGGTGCGGCGCTGGTTCCAGCGGCGCTTCCGATCGAGCGTTGGTCAAGTTCGGTGAGAGATTTCATGGTGCCTCCTTGCACGCAAAAAGGGGGCGAGGGTGCAGGTCGGCTCATGCCGACGTGGGGTCTGCTCACGCTCGCATCATCATGCAGGTGGAGTGAGCAACGGCTGTGCCACGCCCTTGCGAAGGGTCGTATGACAATCGATCGCGCAGGAATCGAGGGAATTAGCGAAGTTTTGCAGACATTATGTGGCAGCCGGTAGCAAGTGTGAGGAAGGGATCAGTTGGTGAGTATCAGAATCGATTCAGTCGTCGTATCCAATTAGATAAGCGGGTGCTCGCACAGCTGTCCACCCAGTGAACGGGTGTGTCTAACGGATTGGACGGCGTGGGCCGCTAGAAGTGGAGATACTTAAGACCGGCGGCGCAGAGGAGGATGATGGCGCCCAGGATCAACCCGAGGCGTTGGAACGGAACCGGCTCGCGGAATTGCTCATCCTGCTCGAACTCGTCCTCGTCCCCGGTGCGGTTCGTGGTGAAGACGATGGTGTAGAGAAACAATGTCAGCACGACGAGCACGAGCGTGAGCTTGATGAAGAGGATCGTCAGGTACTTCGCGTTGTGCGCCACCCCGCCCATCTCGCCTAACTGTCCGACCATCAGCTTGTTGACGTAGTGCAGGTTCATCCCGCCCGTAAACAAGATGACGGTGAGCGCGATCCCGATCACCTTCTTATAGTGACGGTACAGGGCGTCGGCGATGGGCTTAACCTGCTCACGAGGGACGGCCTGTTGCAGTCCCGGAGTGACGACGAGCACCAGGAACGCCAAACCGCCGATCCAGAGGACGGCGGCCAGGAGGTGGAGCCAGTGGTTGACGATTGGAAGGAGCGTATTCGGATCGGTGAGCAGCGTACGAAGGGAATCCATAGAATGGGCGACGGTTCGATAGATGCGCGACACCGTCGATGCACCGCCTGCCTGGCATGGCCTGCGATGTCCGGCCGGGTGCGGGCCGCTACCGTTTCATATCGAAATTAAAGACCGGGGCATCGTTGCCGAAGCGCTTCTTGCGCAGCTCTTCCATCAACTCCACGGTGACGACGGCCAAGCCCTGCTCGCGCGCCTGACGCTCCACGCCCTTCTTGACCATGGCGCGCAGAAAGTAGGGAATGCGATTGAGCCTTGTTTCCGCTGCGGCATCCCAGGTGACGGCGGTTTCCTCAGGGACGTTGAACGCCACCTGGATTTTCTCACCGCCCTTCGGCGTGTAGAGGCACCATTGGTCTTCATCCATCCAGTCGCCGTGGTCGACGTAGGGGCGCGCACGGCATCCTCCGCAGATTTCGCTGTACTCGCAGTCGCCGCACTTGCCCTTCAATTGCGGGTATCGGAAAGAATCGAAAACCGAGGAGTCTTCCCAGAGGTCCACGAAGCTCTTCTCGCGGACGTTCCCAGCAGACAACGGCATGTAGGGACAGGGGGTGAGCTCGCCGTTCGGCGTGACACGCGCATAATTCGTGGCGGCCAAGCAGCCGCCGCCCATGTAGCCGGTCGCCTTCGTGATCGGCGAATTCGGGTCGCGCTCGTAGGCGAGCCGTTTGAAATGGGGTGCGCAACGGGCGCGGACCAACATGTCCTTGTAGCGATCCTGGCAGTCGATCAGATAGTTCAGGACTTCTTCGTACTGCTCGGGAGTGATGTCGGTCAGCTCCTCGCCCCGCCCGGTGCAGACCATGAAGAAAATGTTGACCACGCGGGCGCCGAGTTCATGCGACCACTCGATCACGTCCGGCAGCTCTTTGTAATTCATCGGCTGCGCGCTGAAGTGAATCTGGAACTGGAGCCCGTTGCGCTTGCAGGCCTCGATCCCGGCGACGGCCTCATCCCAGGCACCGTGCACGCCGCGGAAGTGATCGTGCTTGTGCTTGTCGAGCGAATCGATGCTGATGCCCACGCCCATGACGCCGATGTCCACGAGGCGCTTCGCCATCGCATCGTCGATCAGCATACCGTTTGTGCCGAAGACCACCATGAAACCCTGTGAGACGGCGTGCTGCGCAATGTCGAGGATGTCCGGGCGCACCAGCGGTTCGCCGCCGGTAATCACGAGTAGGCAGCCGCGGTTCACCTGGGCAATTTGGTCGATCAGGCGAATGCTTTCTTCCGTGGTCAATTCATCGTGCCCGCCGCCGGCCTTGGTGGTCGCATCGAGGTAGCAGTGCGAGCATTTCAAATTGCAGCGCTTGGTCAGGTTCAGCGCGATCAGGTACGGTTTGAAGTCGTCCACGGTCCGGCCATCGCCGGGTCCCGTGCCTGGCGTCGGGGCGCCCGGGGCATTCATGAATTTCTGGATCTGTCCGGCGAAGGCGCCGAACTGATCAGATAAGCCGGACAGATTGAAGATGGGGAGGGATTTACCCATGGTGCCTATATCGATGGACGCGTGATGAAAAATGAATGGTCGCTGTGTGGGGGACGACACGCGCGTACCGATTCGTCGCCGTGTCGCCCTCGATCAGAGACCCGCCTGTTACGGGACGCTATGTCTTGCCGGTCAGGTCGGCGATGATGGTCTTGAGATTGCCGGTCTTGAGGGCCTCTTCCATGTATTTCTTGGAGTCCTCGATCCCCTCGTTGGCGACCTCAATGGTGATGGTCTTGGCGCCGATCTTCTCCGCGTGCTTCAGGATCAGGGCCTTGGTGCAGTCGCGCATAAAGCCTTCAGGCGCGCGCTCCAACCTGGCCTGCGCTTCCGCCGTCCACACGTAGGGGGCCGGTTCGGTCGTCGTGGCTGTTCCCGTCGCAGCCTGCGCCCCGTTGGCGTGGCCGTTGCCGCCGTTGGTGCCGGATAAGAGGGCTTCCGCTTGCGACGACACGCCGGTTCCCTTGTTGGCGAAGATCGGTTCGTAGTTTTCGGCTGCCGCTTCTTTGATCATCGGGGAGGCGTACTCCAGCGTGATCGTCGTCATGCCGAGTTTGCGGGCGGTCTTTTCGATTTTGGCCTTCGCACGGCGGCGCTGGAATCCGGCCGGTACCGCACGAATGGCTTCCTTGGCTTCCTTCGTCCACTGCATCGGCACGTCGTCGTAGGCCAATTCCGTCTCAATGGCGCCTTCGGCCTTGGCCGCTGCGTCAAAGATGGACTTGTCGACCTGCTTGAATCGCGCACCGTCGGCGCTGCAAACCGGGCACTTCACCGGCGTGTCGCCCTTGCCGATGTAGCCGCAGCCGTCGCAGACGAAATAGTTCTGGCTCATGCGGTCGAGATACGCCTGCGTGCCCGCAGAGACCGCGGGCTTCTCTTCCACGACCTGGGTCATCATGCCGCGCAAGGTGCCGCCCATCAGGTCCTGCGCCACGGCGTCATCCGCCTGCATCTTGTTGCGATCGATTCCAGCCGCTTCTAGGTTGCCGCCGAGCGCGCGCATCGCGTCCATGGCGCCCTTCGGGAGAATGTGGCCGACCGCCGAGTCCACGACGGAATTGCTGATGATCGTGTGGCCCTTTTCGATCGCGTAACGGTGGATCGCGGTTTTGGCGACGCCCCGGGCGAACACGGGAATGCGTTCCATCCGCTGCAAGGCCTCTTCCGTCCAGGCAATCGTGTATTCCGCCTGTGTGTCGATCGGCGGCACATACTTGCGGTTGGAGATGAGCACGTTGCACGGCGCGCTGCGCAGCAAATTCTCGGTGTTGCTGCCGATGTCCATATCCTCGTCGCTGTGGACGCCGATGCGGCCGACGATCAGGAGCCAGGGCTGTTCCTTGCGCACGTATTGAATGATCTTCTCGAACGCCTTGCCGTCCAGCAGGGTCGTCTTGATGTCCGTATTCTCGGCCTGCGCCACTTCGCGCGAAATATCGAGGTGCGACTGGTAGATCTTCGCCAGGCCGCTGTCGATGATTTCCTCGTGGAGCTTTTCCTGTTCCTTGAAGCGGAAGACTTTTCCGGCTTCTTCGTTCAGGACGCCGGAGATGCTGTGGAATGCGGCGTAGTGGAAGTACGGGTCGAAGGCGGAAATGGCTTCCACGGGCATGTTCAACGCTTTGCCCAGCTGGAGCCCGGTCATCAGGCCGCCGAAGGAGTAGGGGCTGCCGTCCACCGCCACGACGATCTTGCCGCCGATGGCCGGCTTCGTATCTTTCACGATGAACATGTCGGAGTTGCGCACGCGGCGGATCACGCGCTCGGTATTGCTGCCGATCACGCTGTCCTTCACGGCGCCCACGCCCAACGCGCCCATGACGACGAGGTCGTAGCCGCTGGTGGCGATATCCTCGACCAGTACCTTCCAGTTGCGTCCTTCCAGCGATTTGCGCTCAAGCGGAAGGTTCGCCTCGGTGCAGCGCTTGTCGACGTAGTCGAGGTAGCTATCCGTAATAATCTGGAGCCCGCGCGTAATCAGCGAGTCGTGGATCTGCCGCTGCCGGTCCAGTTCCTTTTCATCATGATATTCTTCGGGGAGACCGGCCTCCATCTGCTTGAAGCGCTTGTCATGCATCTTGGCGGCGTAGACGTGGCTCCCCACGATCTTGGAGCCGAAGGTCTTCGCCATCTCAATGCCCAGGTCGACCGCCGTATTCGAGTGGTCCGAATTATCGACCGGGATATAGATCGTCTTGTACATCAACACGCCTCCTTCAGGAGAAACCAGACCCAGCCCATCGCGCGGGAAACGCGAGAAATTCCAAACGATTACAGCGATCCCGGCTTAAAAGAAAGGGGATGATAGCATCGGCCAGAAATGGAATGCAAGACAGGGCGTGAGGATCCGCGCGTTTGGACGGATGAAGAAGGGTGCCGGATGGTTCAGTGTGAGGCCCGCTACCTACGACGACGAGGTCGCGGCCGGTTCCTTCACCGTCGGAGATCCGGCCTGTGTGCCGCGTCTGGTCCGCAGGATTTCCTCAAGGGTGAGCAGGGCGTCGCGTCCGGAGTTCTGCTCGATCCCGCGAATCAGATTCCCGTCCGCATAGGCGGCGCTCGGCGCCGTGCTGGCTGACGAGGCTGCTGCGCCTGAGGCCGACGTGTCGGTTTGCGAGAGCGACCCGGTCCAGGCGCGCGGATCGCGGCTGCCGTCCTTCTTTTTCCAGGCGGCCAAACAAGCCTTGGCGATCAGCTTATTGAGCGGCGCCGGATTGTAGAGCAGCTTGCGGATACTCGTCGGCGTCAGCATGAGCGGATTGTACCCGGCGGAGAGATAGCCCTCTTCTAATAGCCGATGTTCCAGATCCGTATTCGGCTGAATCCCCAGGAAAAACATGAGCGGGAACACACGGTCCTCGCCCAAGATAGCCGCCACCTTCTTATAAGACTCCACGCTTTGCAGCAGGCTCTCTTCCGTTTCCTTCGGCGAGTTCAGCGAATAGTTCAGGATGACCTTGCCTCTGAAACCCGCCTCCGCCAAGTAGCGGCAGCCGTCGTAGAGGCGTTCGAGCTTAAAGCCCATGTGGAGGTTATTTAACACCTCCTGCGAGCCGGAGGTGATGGCCACTTCCAAGTCGCCGACGCCGGAGCGCACCATCAGCTTGGCCAACTCCGGGGTGATCAACGAGGTGCGGATGTAACCGGACCATTGGATCTCCAGCCGTTCGGCCAGAATGCGCTCGAGGATTTCCGTGCACTGCGGATAGGCCTCGCGCCCGGTGATGAATTGCGCATCGGTGAACCAAAAGCGGCGCGCGCCCCATTGATGGTAGTGCTGCGCGATGTCCTGCACGACCATGGCCGGCGGCCGGTAGCGGACGCGTTTGCCTTCGATATACGGATAGAGGCAAAACGCGCAGTCGTATGGACAGCCGCGCTTGGTCTGCACGCCGATCGATTCGCCGACGTAGTCGCGGTATTGCGGAAAGATCGACGTGAGGTACGGCAAATCGACGGTCTGCGTGTCCAGCAAGACAGTCGCGCCCTGCTGTCCCTTCACGATGCGTGAGCCCTCGCGATAGATGTACCGTTCGCCTTCGAGGGATTCGCCTTTGACGACCTTCACGATGGCGTCTTCGCCTTCGCCCAGAATGCCCACCACGCCTTCCGGCAATTTTTCGATCAACTGATCCGCGAAGGCCGTGAAGGCGCCGCCGCCGATCATGATTTTGGCCTTGGGAAATTCCTTACGGATCATCCAGGGGTACGAGAGGTTCGCCCGGATGTGGCTGTAGTAGCGATAGAGCTGCCGCAGGCCTTCGAACGACGCGGTGATGCGCTTGAGCGGATTGCTGGCGAAATAAAAATTGAAGGCATGCTCCAGCGACGAGTCGCCTTCGTGGGGCGAGAAAATCTGAATGTCGCGCCACGAAAAGCAGACCAAGTCGGGCTTGAAGGCCGTGGCCGCATCGCGCACCGCCTGGAGTCGTTGATCGGCCGGGAAGGGCGAGAGGTCCAGAATCTGCTGGCGCACGTCCGGGCAGCGGCGGTGCACGAAGTCCGCCAAGTAGGTCACCCCGATCGGATAGACCTGCTTGCAGGGAAGAAAGACGTAGAGGATCGCGTTCATAGCGGGTGCATCGGCGCGCCGTCGACCTGGCCCGCGCAGGGATGAGGAAACCGTCGAGACATGCGGGGCGTCATTTGGTGGCGGTGTGGATCGCGACGATCCCACCGGTGAGGTTGCGATAGGTCACGTCGCGGAAACCGGCGTCGCGTAATCGCTGGCAGAGCGTCTCCTGGTCGGGGAACGTGCGGATCGAGGCGGGCAGGTATTCGTAGACGCCGGTGTGGTCCTTGGCGACCAGCGTGCCGATTTTCGGGAGCAACGTGAACGAATACCAATTATAGAGGCCGCGCAGCCACGCGGGGGTGGGGCGCGAAAACTCCAAACACACGAACCGGCCTCCGGGTTTGAGCACGCGATGAATTTCGGCGAAGGCAGCACTCAGGTTGCCGACGTTGCGCATGCAAAACCCGGTCGTCACCGCGTCGAATTCCTGTGAGGGAAAGCTCAAATGCTCCGCGTTCACTTCCATGCAGGCGATGTGCGCGTCGAGTCCGCGCGCGGCGATCTTGCGCTGGCCTTCGAGCAGCATCGCGCGATTCAGGTCGGCGGCGATGATCCGTCCGTTGGGCTGGAGTCGCGGTTCCAGCAACAGGGCCAAGTCCGCGGTGCCCGCGCCGATGTCCAGGGCGGTGCCGCCGGCGGTCATCGGCACGTATGCGACGGTCTGTTGTTTCCAGCGATGATGGAGGCCGAAACTCAGCAGCGTATTATTGAGGTCGTACCAACGCGCAATCGCCGTGAACATATTCTGCACGGCATGTTCACGCTCCTGCCCGGACCAACGCGAGATAGCGCGCGCGTCGGCGCCGTGCGGCGTTTGTTCGATGCTGCGATCCGACACGTGAGCCATGCGCAGAACGTAGCACCGGCCCGGATGAGCGGTCAAGGGAAGGGCCCTGCCCGCAGAGATGTGTAAGCGATTCCTATCGGTCTGGCCACCGGCGCGCCCGCGAGGATCTTCGGATCCTGCATGCTATAATTCGCGCCCTATGGGACACAGCATCGTCATTAAAGGGGCGCGCGAACATAATCTCAAGAACATCGACGTCGAGATTCCCCGCGACAAACTCGTCGTCATCACGGGCCTGAGCGGCTCCGGCAAGTCGTCGTTGGCGTTCGACACGATGTACGCCGAAGGGCAGCGGCGCTACGTGGAATCGCTCAGCGCCTACGCGCGACAGTTTCTCGAGCAGATGGGCAAGCCCGACGTGGATTCCATCGAAGGCCTGTCGCCCGCCATTTCCATCGAACAAAAGAGCACCAGCCACAATCCGCGCTCCACGGTCGGTACGGTCACGGAGATTTACGATTATCTCCGTCTGTTGTACGCGCGCGTCGGCCATCCCTTTTGCCACCATTGCGGGGAAGAAATCACCGCGCAGACGGTGCAGCAGATGGTGGATGCGATGCAGGCCATGCCGGAGGGCACGAAGGCGCAGATCCTGGCGCCGATCGTGCGCGGCCGCAAGGGCGAGTATCGCAAGGAATGGCTGGACATGCGGCGGGCGGGCTACGTGCGCGCGCGTGTCGACGGGCGGTTGATGGATTTGTCGGAAGAGCTGACGCTCGACAAGCAGAAGAAACATACGATCGAGATTGTGGTGGATCGTCTCGTCATGAAGCGGGAGCAGCCGCTCTCGCGGCGGCTGGCGGATTCCGTCGAGTCCGCCCTCAAGCTTGCAGGCGGATTGGTGGGCGTGCTGACCGCCGACGACGAGGTGAAAATCTATAGCGACAAGTTGGCCTGCATCAGTTGCGGGGTGAGCTATCCCGAAATTACGCCGCGCGTCTTCTCGTTCAATAGTCCGCACGGCGCCTGTCCCGCCTGCGACGGCATCGGGTACGTCGTGCCGGAGGGGTGCTTGGAGGACGAGGACTTTACGCAGCTCGAGCCCTGCGCCACCTGCCGGGGCGCGCGGCTGAAACCGGAAAGCCTCGCCGTCAAGATCGACCGAAAGAGTATCGCGGAGGTGACGCATCTCTCCGTGCGCGCCGCGGCCGAGTTTTTTGCCGGGCTGAAATTGAGCGAGCGTGAACAGCTCATCGCGCATCGCATTTTGAAAGAAATTCGTGAGCGCCTGGGTTTTTTGGTCAACGTGGGCTTGGACTACCTGACCTTGGATCGCGCGGCGGCCACGCTCTCCGGCGGCGAAGGGCAGCGCATTCGGCTGGCCACGCAGATCGGCTCGGGGCTCGTCGGCGTACTCTACATTCTCGATGAGCCGTCCATCGGCCTCCATCAGCGCGATAACCGCCGACTCCTGCAGACGTTGTTGCGCCTGCGCGATCTCGGCAACACCGTCGTGGTGGTCGAGCACGATGCGGAAACGATGATGGCGGCCGACTACATTTTGGATCTAGGGCCGGGCGCCGGTGCGCACGGCGGACACCTGATTGCGCAGGGCACGCCCGCGCAGATCATGGCCAATCCGAAGTCCGTCACCGGGCAGTATCTCAAGGGCACGGCGGCCGTGACCCTGCCGACGCGCGTGCGAACGCCGAAGGGCTTTCTGACCGTCGAACATGCGCGGAAACATAATCTGAAGGATGTGACGGCCAAGATTCCGCTGGGCCTGTTCACCTGCGTGACCGGCGTCTCCGGATCGGGCAAGAGCACGCTGGTGCTCGAAGTGCTGTTCCACTCCCTTTCGCAGATGCTGCTCGAAAAGAAGCCGAAGATCGACGGCTGCTCGGCGCTGAAGGGCGTGGACGCGTTGGACAAGGTGATCGACATCGATCAGTCGCCCATCGGTCGCACGCCGCGCAGCAATCCGGCCACCTACACCGGCCTGTTTACCTTCATCCGCGATTTGTTTGCGCAACTGCCTGAGTCGCGCGTGCGCGGCTACAAGCCGGGGCGCTACAGCTTCAATGTGAAGGGCGGCCGCTGCGAGGCCTGCGAAGGCGACGGCCTGATCAAGATCGAAATGCACTTTTTACCGGACGTCTATGTGACCTGCGAAGTGTGCAAGGGGCAGCGCTATAACCGGGAGACGCTCGACGTGCTCTATCGCGGGAAGAGCATCGCCGAGATTTTGAACATGACGGTGGACGAGGCCTTGGAGTTTTTCGACGCGGTGCCGTTCATCAAGGTGAAGCTGCAGACGCTGCACGATGTCGGGCTGCATTACATTCGGCTGGGGCAGTCGGCGACGACGCTCTCGGGCGGCGAGGCACAGCGTGTGAAGTTGTCGCGCGAGCTGTCCAAGCGGGCGACCGGGCGCACCATGTACATCTTGGATGAGCCCACGACCGGCCTGCACTTTGCCGACACGCAGCGGTTGTTGGAAGTGTTGGATCGACTGGTCGAGGCGGGCAACACCGTCTTAGTGATCGAGCATAACCTCGACATGATCCGGAACGCCGATTGGATTCTCGACCTCGGCCCCGAGGGCGGCGACCGCGGCGGCACGATTGTGGCGCAGGGCCCGCCGAAGGACATTGCCCGCGTGAAGCAGTCCTACACCGGCCAGGTGCTCGCCGAAGCCGGCATCGGCTGACGACGCGTTGCAATCAGGATCGGCGCCGAGCGGTGCGTGCCGCAATGCACGGAGACGACATCTGAGGACATCGTTGGTGTCCTGCCACGGAGGTCTATGCAGACGATTGTCTTGTTGACGATTTCCAACATCTTCATGACGTTTGCGTGGTACGGGCATCTGAAGTTCAAGGAGTATCCGCTGTTCACGGTGATCCTGGCGAGTTGGGGCATCGCGTTCGTGGAGTATTGCTTCCAGGTGCCGGCGAACCGCATCGGCCACGCACAATTCAGCGCCGCGCAGCTCAAGACCATACAGGAGGTCATCACGCTCGTGGTGTTTGCCGTGTTCTCGATGGTCTATTTGAATGAATCGCTGAAGTGGAACTATCTGGTGGGATTCGCGCTGATCGTGTTGGCGGTGTTCGTGATCTTCACGGACTGGTAATCGGCTCGTAGGCCGTCGACCCTAGGAAATCGGCTTGCCCTTGAGTGCGTAGTAAATCTCCCGCAGATCCAAAATAAACCGCGCCCCGAACGTCGGCCCGTAGTCTTTCTGATTGATCAAGTCGTTCCACGTCTCGAAGGTCACGTAGGGCATGTGCAGCGCGACGGAGACGAAGCGCTCCTCCAGGCTCTTCCCCATATAGTCGACGAACAGTCCCGAGTCGACGGTGAAGGCAATCTCCAGCTCCCAGCGGGGCGGATGGGCGATGTCGTCTCGGAAGTCGGCGAAGGAAATGGCGGCTTGGCCCAGGTAGTTCACCGTTGCCATCTGTTTGAACGCCGCGCTCTGAAATACGCGACTGTAGCGCCCCATCACGGAAAACCGCACCCAGTCCGAGATGGTCTCCAGGCCCCGTGAGCTTCCCCACAGGGTCTTCCCGAGGTCGGACAGCGCCAGCCGACGCACGCCGATGTTCAACCAGGGTTCGTAGTACAAGGTGCCGACGCCCACGCCGAAACCGGCGAAGCCCTGCTGTCGATCGCCGAACCAATTCATCCAGCGGTTGAGCGACCCGCTCACCATGAAGTCGATGGCCTCGCGTTTTTGATCGACCGGCACCGGCGTGAGGCCGCGAAAGCGGTGGATGACATCGTTCTGCAAAAATCGGGTGAACCCGTCGGCCGTGGGCCCTCCGCCGCCGGTGAGGTTGAGATTCCAGCCCGGGAAGCGGCTGATCTTCTCTGTCCAACTGAGCGAGACGAAATTAAAGCCGGCCGTTTCGGTGATGTTGTTATAACGGCGGCCGTCGCCGTCGAATTCCGTGAATCGGTTGACGGTGAGCCCCACGAGGTCGAGCGTGCGGTCCTGGTCGGGAAAGGCGATGGCGCCCCAATGCACGCTGGGGGCCGGGCTCTCCGCGAACGCGAGCGGTGCGCTGAGGAGCGCCATGGCCACGAGAGGCAGCAGTAGACGGAATCGAGCCCGGTGGGGCAACGGTGGCGCAACGCCCATAGAGGCCGAAATATACCGCGAGCAGCAACGGCTGGCGAGGGAAAAGCCGCGGCATGCAGCGGCTGATATATTGGCGTGTTGTCCTGCGGCGCTGTACGCGAAAATGAGTACGGAGCAATTGCACACGACCTTCGCGGTGTTGCTCTTCACGTCCGGGTTCATGTTGAGCATGCAGGCGCTCGTGCGTGAGGCGTCTGCGGGGCGCGGGGCTGCATTCCCGCGACGGTGTCGCGGCCGCGGACCCGCACATTGACCTCCCCCGCGCGAGCAGGTAGCATGGGCCCCATGATGCAAAGGCGATGGAGTTCGCCTGAACCGCCGCCGGGTGTCTCGCACCGGTCGCTGATGACTCCTACCGTATGGTAGGAGCGCTGTCACCAAAAGGGCTCCTACCGAAGGTCTCGGTAGGGGCCCTTTGTCGTTTACCGCGCCGATGCTGACGGACGAACCGCAATACCAGCTCACCCGCGTCCTGCGCGACATGCTGGCGCACCTTGTCTACCTGGTGCGCACGGAGCGCAGCATCCTAGCCATTATCGCGTCGTATGCGGTCGGCATCGGCCTGTTGTTTCTCTGCGTGCCGATTGCGATGCAGGAGCTCATCAGCACCTTTTCGTTCGCGATGGAAGCGCGGATGGTCTTCACGCTGGCCGGCGCGGTGCTGGTGGCGTTGTTCGGCGTTGCCTACTTTCGCGAGCGGCAGGCGCGCGCGGTCGAGACGCTGCAGCAGCGGGTGTATACCCGGATCGCCGTGGCTTTCACCGAAACGCTACCGGCGCTGGAGCATGACGCAAGCGTGGGGCGGCAGGCGGACCGCTTCGTGGAAGCGGACCTGATGACGCGCGCGTTGGTGATGTTGGTGGCCGACGCGTTCAACGTGGTGGTGGCCGGGACGGTGGCCACGTTCATGCTGATGTTTTCGAGCCCCGCGTTTATCGCCTACCTGAGCCTGCTGGTTCTCGGGTTTCTGGCCATGCTCAGCCTGTTCGGGCGCGGCGGCTTTCTCGTCACGCTCGAAATGTCGCGCCTCAACTATCGGCTGGTGCGCTGGATGCGCAACATCGCCGACAATTCCGTGCATCTCAAAGCGGTGGAGAGTCGCGGGTACTTGCTGAAGCGGACGGATGAGCTGCTCTATCCGTACATCCGGACGCGCCAGCAGCGGTCCGATACGCTGACCGGGCGCCAGTATAAAGCCACCGCCTTTTGGCTGGCCTTCGGGCACGCAGGCCTGATCGTCACGGGTGGGCTGCTGGTGGTCGATGGACAGATCACCGTCGGACAATTCGTCGGGGCGGAGGTGCTGGTCGGCAACCTGCTTGTGAATATGGACACGCTGGCCCGCCGCATGGTGGCGGTGTTCTTCCTCTTCACCTCCATGCGCGAACTGGCGGGCATGTTCTCGCTGCCGCGCAAGGCCACCTCCGGCGAGAGTCTCGGGCCGCTGCATGAGACGCGGGCCACGGGGCTCCATGTGACCTGCCGGGGACTGACGATCGTGCCGCCGTCCGGGGATCCGTTGGTCGAGTCGTTCGATTGCGAGATCGCTCCCGGCGAAAAAGTAGTACTGCAGGCGCCGACGAGCACCGCTAAGGCGTATCTGGTGAAAGTGTTGGCGGGCCTCACGCGTCCCACCGCCGGGATCGTTCGCTACAACGACGTGAATTTGGTGGAGGTCGATCCCGTCTCCATGAATCACCATCGCGGGCTCGTGCTGGATTCGCAACCGCGTCTGGTGCAGGGCACGATTGAGGACAACGTCTCGCTGGGCCGCGAGGGCGTGACCTATGAAGACATTGCCTGGGCCCTGCGCTTCGTCGAGTTGGAAGCCGAAGTCGACGCGCTGCCCAAGGGCATTCAAACGTCGGTCGACGAGATCGACGGAGTGCTGACGCTCAGCCAAATCCTCCGCATTCTGCTCGCGCGCGCCATCGTCACGCGCCCGCCGCTGCTGATTTTCGACGGGACGATGCACAGCATGTGGCCCGCCACGCGCGATGTGCTGTTGCGCCGCCTCTGCTCGAAAGAGGAGCCCTGGACCGCAATCTTCGTGTCGAACGATCCAACCTTTGCCGTGTACGTCGAACGACGTATCGTGGTCAACGCGCCGGTCGTGGCCTAGCGGCGGCGGTCGTGCTCTTTTCTCCTGCCGGTGCAGGGGAGTCCATCATCCAACGGTCAGACCAGGCGCCCGATGGTCCCTTGCAGGGACGCAGGGCGGTACTTACAATAGCGCCCTCGTGCACGGTTGTGCGTAGAGGAAGGAGTTTGGAATGCCCAAGGCCAAGTCGCCCGCATCCACCGCAAAGTCCGCGAAGGCATCGTCACCCTCGGCAGCGGACAGCGCCGTGAAACCCGCGCTTGCTGCGCCGACGCCGCCCACGGCTGAGGATTTCGAAAAGCTCGGTGTGTTCTACCTCGGCCGACCCTACGACTTGGCGACCAAGAAAGCGAAGCCTGGCTGGCTGCTCTACGATTCGAAAGATTTGGTGACGCACGCCGTCTGCGTCGGCATGACGGGCAGCGGCAAGACCGGCCTCTGCCTCACGGTGTTGGAAGAAGCGGCGATCGACGGCATCCCCGCCATCATCATCGACCCGAAGGGCGACCTTGGGAATTTGCTGCTGACCTTTCCGCAGCTGCGCCCCGACGATTTTCAGCCCTGGGTCAACGACGACGATGCACGCAAAAAGGGCTTGTCGCCGGCCGACTACGCGGCGAAGCAGGCGGAGACCTGGCGCGCGGGCTTGGCGCAGTGGGGGCAGGACGGTGCGCGCATCCAACGGCTGCGCGACGCGGCGGACATGGCGATCTATACGCCGGGCAGTCAGGCCGGATTACCGGTGTCGATCCTCAAGTCCTTCGCTGTGCCGGAGGCGCAGATTCTCGAGGACCGCGAATTGTTGCGGGAGCGGGTGGGCACGACCGTCACAAGTTTGCTCGGGTTGCTGGGGATCGAGGCGGATCCCATTAAGAGTCGCGAGCACATTTTACTCTCGACTATTCTCGACACCGCCTGGCGGCAGGGCGAAGACCTCGACCTGGCCGCGCTGATCCACCGTATTCAATCGCCGACCATGTCCAAGGTCGGCGTGATGGATCTGGACACGTTTTATCCTGCGAAAGAGCGGTTCGCGTTGGCGATGCAGCTGAACAACCTGCTGGCTGCGCCGGGCTTCGCCTCGTGGCTCGAAGGCCAGGCGCTGGATATTCAGTCGTTGCTCTACACGCCGAAGGGCAAGCCGCGCTTGGCGATTTTCTCGATCGCGCACTTGAGCGACGCCGAGCGCATGTTCTTCGTCTCGCTGTTGCTGAATCAAATGCTCGGCTGGACGCGCGCGCAGTCGGGGACGACCACGCTGCGGGCGCTGTTCTATATGGACGAAATTTTCGGGTACTTCCCGCCGGTGGCCAATCCGCCGTCGAAAGGCCCGCTGCTGACGCTGCTGAAACAGGCGCGCGCCTTCGGAGTCGGCGTGATGTTGGCGACGCAAAATCCGGTGGATCTCGACTACAAGGGCCTGTCCAACACCGGCACCTGGTTCATCGGCCGCCTGCAAACGGAACGGGACAAGGCACGCGTGCTCGAAGGGCTGGAAGGGGCGTCGACGAGCGTCGGGAAACGGTTCGACCGGCAGGCCATGGAGGCCACGCTGGCGGGCTTGGGCAATCGCATCTTTTTGATGAACAACGTGCACGAGGACCAGCCGGTGATTTTTGAAACGCGCTGGGCCATGTCCTACTTGCGTGGGCCGCTGACGCGCACGCAGATCAAAGCGTTGACCGATCCGATGCGGGCGCAATCCTCAGCCGAGGCGGTTAAGGCGACGCGCAATGAATCGGCAGCGGTGTCGACGGCGCCGACCGGCGGTGCGCGCATGGCAGCCTCGCGGCCTGTGTTGCCGCCGGATGTGCCGCAGTATTTCATGCCGAGTCGCGGGACGGCGGCATCCGGCCAGACCCTGGTCTACGAGCCGATGCTGACCGGTGTCGCGCAGATTCGCTTTACGGATACGAAGAAGTGCCTGGAGCTGATTCAGGATTGCGCGCACCACACGTCTCTGGCCGCGAGCGCGCGCGAGGCCGAGTGGGATCGCGCCGTTGAGATCGCGCTGTCGAAAGAGGATCTGGAGCGGGAGCCTGAAGCCGCCGCGCAATTCATCGAGGCGGCGGCCGCGGCGAGCAAAGCGAAGAGTTACGAAGACTGGCGGAAGGCCTATGCCGCCTGGTTGTTCCGTACCGCCAAGCTGGATCTCCTTCGCAGCCCCGGCTTCTACGAGCTCTCGAAGCCAGGCGAGTCGGAGCGCGATTTCCGCGTGCGGTTGCAGCAACTGGCCCGTGAGCGGCGCGATCAGGCGGCGGAGAAATTGCGCCAGAAATACGCGCCCAAGATTGCGGCGTTGCAGGAGCGGATTCGCCGCGCGGAGCAAGCCGTGGAGCGGGAGAAGGATCAAGCCAAGGCCAGCGGGTTGCAAACGGCCCTGTCGGTGGGCGCCACGATCCTCGGCGCGTTCATGGGACGCAAAGCGATCTCCGCGACGAATATCGGCAAGGCGGCGACGGCCTTGAGCAAGGCGGGGAAGACCTTCAAGGATGCGAAGGACGTGGGTGCGGCGGAGGACAACGTGCAAGCTCTGCAACAGCAATTGGCCGAGCTCGAAGCGCAGTTTCAATCCGAGACACAGCAGGCCGCCGGGCCCGATCCGATGACTGAAACGTTCGAGGCCGCGCCGTTGCGCCCGACCAAGACCAATATCTCCGTGAAAATGGTCGCGCTGGTGTGGATGCCCCTGTGGCGCGCCGCCGACGGCTCAACCACCCCCGCCTGGGGCTAACGCGCTTGGCGACTATCATGCGTGCTTGAAATCCCGTGTCAGAATCATGCGCTTGTTTGCGCGTGCTGAAGGCTGCGGCGTAAAGCCGTTCAAGGTATAGGCGGTCACCCAAGCGGCCTGTCGATGGCCGCCAATTGAGGAGGGCTCGCTATAATCACCACAATCCGCCTCCATCGTGAGCTCTTCGCCAGGCTGTAATTTTGAGAAATCCAGAACATCATTCAGCGCGCGGTTAAACAATTGTCGGTGCAGTCCTGTATGGCGATACCCGCTGCCGACCCATCCATACACATGCAGCGTGAGCTCTGTCATAGGGAGAGGAGGTGTAGGTTTGGTGACCACGAGTACACCGACGATTTCTTTATTCAGGCGGGCAACGTGGCATACGGGGTTAGGCAGCCACGTATAATTTTCGCCCGAAAAGGGATTGCGTAGCGCTTGTTCAAAATTCTTGATCATTTCGCCATTGCCTCTATGTTCGCGCGAATAGGCTTTGCACAGAGTGTTGATATCCGATTCTTCCAGCGTCCGATCAATCTGAACCGCGTCCTTTCTGGAAAGATCTAGGTGCCGTTCCGCCCAGTCCACAAACACCGGGCTAGCGCTGCCCGCTAAAACCGGCCAACAACGACGGAAGCTATCTGTTCCCGCCCAACGCTGAAAGAGCCCCATCCATCCCATATTGTTCGGGTTTGCGGCATGTCGATTGAGGTCAAGGCTGCGGAATACGCGCTCCATCGTGCGCACCTGCGAGGCGCAGGAATGGAAGATTGCGCCCATATCTCGGTTGGTGTCGATGTCCAAGACGGAGGTTAACTCAGGATAGATCTCGCGGGAGTACCCTTCCAATGCGAAGTTTCCCAAGAGGGAGTCGATGTCCCGCATCGCATGGGTGTCAACAGGTGATGTGTCGTGCAACCCTGCAGCAAGCCAGTGCTGCTCAAGTCGGTCCAAAATCTCCGCCAGGCTCTCATTGGCTGACGAAACAGCCGGGGTAAAGACTTGACCGCCGATATGCTCACCCAGCCGCCGATAGGACTCGAACTGGCTTTCGTCGAAAAATTGATCGGATGTCGGTTCATGCGGAAATGCGTCATGCTGGGTGGCATACTCACGGACATCCGATGGTTCGTCACCCGAGAGGGAAGGTTTGAGATACACGAGCGTACCGGCCTGGGCGCCAGGATCGACGGTGTCATAGTGAATGGTGCCGATGGCATGGTGCCATTCGGTCTTCTGGCTGCCGGTTTTAGGGAGGAGGCGATCCGTTGAGATGTCGATCTCGACTCCCAGGTCGATGCGTATTTTCCGGATGGCGTTGCCGAGGTCCTCAAACCCGCTTGTGCGATCGCAGCTGGCATCAACCACCACGATATGGTGGCAGCGTCGCAACACCATTTCGTACAGGCCCAAGTTTTCGAAATGGCCGCCGTCGGACAGGTACACATAGCGATTGGCGGCGTCGGTGCGCCCAAACAGTTCTGATAGGAGGGGCCGAATAGCAAAGGCGGGATGAGAGCGCCTATAGGAGGAACCAAACCCAAATTTGCCTTTCCACGTAGGGCCGCCAGCCTTCCCGGGATTGCCCAGCCACCAGCCAAGTCGGATGTTGAAGAGCGTCAACAAGAAGGTGATGACAGGAGACGAATGGTACCCCATATTCGGACTTGCGGCAGCCCCTGATATCGTCACCGCCGTTCCTAGCGTTACTGCCTGGCCCGTGAACCAGTTACGGCCATATTCCGCTGATAGCCGGTATCCAATGTTGTTCCAACTTCCGCAGTGTAGTGGGGAAATCGTGAAGGACTGGGCCTTACGTTGCTGCCAGGCCAATTTGCTTGGTCGAACCAAATTGAGCGCGATGTTGACGATGTGAAAGGGACGCTGCCTTAGACCAGTCATAGGTAGATTGTCATCCCGATCGAAACCGGTCAGAGGGTGGGGCTTGCGGGGAGGATCATCGCAAATCCCTCGTGAAGCCCCGAGGTAAGCGCGGATCAACCGATCTCGATAGAAGCCATGGAGCGAGAATCTATTTATATTGGTAAGCGAATTCATTAAAAACATGATGCTCAAAAGAAGAAGCCAGAGGGAAAACAACGGACCAGGTTTAGCATTGTGCAGAACCAGGGAGTGCATACTATGCACATATGCATCAGGCTCAGGCATTATTATTCCAGATGTGTCCCATTCTGCTGTCTCGATCCCTGTGGTCCACTCAGTCCACTGACGCACAAAAAAACTTGTTGAGAGGGCCAGCCCAACGATAAGCAATATGACGAATACGGGAGTGGCCACTTTCACGGCGAATTCTGCAGATCGGGAGGCTCGATTTGTGTTCTGTGATTCGTGAGAGAGCGTTTTTGCGCTAAATCCCCAGAGCAAGGAGAAAATCCCGGCTATCCCGCCGAGGGACGCTGAGGCCCACACTCCGAGCTTCCCGACCCACCCTGGGCCAAAGATAATCACCGCGCCGAGCCCACTGATGACGACACTCCCATTCAGCGCCCAGCCTCCTGTCCGGGCCCAGAATTCAAGCTCTTCATCATCAGTGACGCCCGAGGTCAAGCCTATGAAGAGAGTGCCGAGTAAGAGGAACAAAACCATAAATCCAGGTGCCGCAAACGCGGCATACCATTCAGCGAAGTTGGCAACGCGATAACAAGACTTGGCCGTGCATGCTCCGGACGGCGTGGCGTCCACAATCGCCCAGAGGAGTGCGCCGCCGATCGCGCCGGACAGAGTGATCAAAAACAGTTCCAAGGGCACACGTGATTGCCACAGAAATGGTGCCCGCTCCATCACCTGTCTTTGTCGTCTGTGCCAGCACACAATCAGGAGCGCCAGGCTCCAGCCGATGAGATGCATGCTCGCGCCGGCGAGGGTAAATAGCCAGAGGGTCGGGAGATGCGTAGAGGAAAGGGCGTCGAGTGTACCCGGCGCCTCCGCCGTGCCATTCCGATACCACGCCCAGGCAGTGGTGAGGCAGTAGGCAGCCAGCACTAAGGGCGCGAGGGAGAGGAGGAGAAACCATCCTTGAGTGGCAAGCTGTTCATTGCATGGAGGAGGAGCATCTGTAGGCGAAGCCTGGGCTTCGCGTTGCTGGGGTGAACGGAATCTGATGAAGCTTGGTCGAAAGTAGTGCAGATAAAACAGTGATAGCACACCGAGGATTACTCCCGTGATGAGAAGCCCGGCGGGAGTGGGCCAGGATGCCCCATGAATAATCAGGGAGATTTGCAGGCGCGGAAGCATGCATGCGGCGACTAGAAGTGGAACTATTACCAGCCAGTTCAGAATCAGGTTTCTGAGAAATGTGCCGATCAGAGTCCACGAATCGGCAGAAAACAGTCCGAGCGTCGGGGTAAGGTAGTTGCTGTAATCGCGCAGCCAGGTGAGCGGTGGTGGCTCAGAATTTGAGCCGTTGGAGGAATCTCTCGCTCCATCAGTCTTTAGCTTGGTTTGTACGGATTGAATGCCATCGCCCTCGCGGTGAATCCATGTGGTTAGCCACCCTCCGATATAGCCTCCTCCGGAGACGGTAGACAGATAGTCAAATTTCTCGAGAAGGTTGAGATTCGCGAGGGCTTGAATAACCCCTAGGCTAAAGGTTGCACTTCGTATCCCACCGCCCGACAAGCACAGCGCCGACCGCTTTATCCCTCGCTTATGGACATAAGCAGCGAAGTCTTTCAGTGGAGTCGCATCTGTAGGATTGTTCGCTGGGTGGGGGCATGTATTATCCCCCGTGGCTGATGGGTATAGGTAAGCGTATTCCGCCCTAAGAACATCATTGATCTGCAGAGGTTTATCTTTTTGGTCCGTTTGTCCGTTAGATGGATCGTGTGGCTTAGTCGAGCTGCTCATGGCGTCCTCGATACTGCCGTAGGCGTTGTCGTAAAGAAACTATCGAGCAGCTCACGTTGTTGTTCTACGGCTTGCTTTGCTGCGGAAATTAACAGCTCACCGTGGCAATCGTTTTCAATCTTGAACAGCGTGGGGATGAGGCTCACAGCTTTTTGAATGTCCTCTGCTGTAGCTGATGGTTCGAAGTAGTCACGACATGCCGTGGGCAGCGCCGCATAGCCACCGGTCCAGGCAGCGTCTGTGTGGCGTAGTACCAGAAGTTTTAAGTGATTGTAGTCGGGGAGGACATCGCCGTGACTGCGAAGACTTTGCCAAAGCAGTGTCTGGTACGCATTGGCCCGGGCTTCCATAATGCCGACGATGCGTGAGGGGTCTTTCCTGAATACTTGGAAGCCCTTGGGGTTGGTTGAGAGTTCCATTGCTCCTGCCGCGAATGGAAAGGAGGAATCAATGACAATGATGATGCCTCTCTTTCTCGATGGGCCTGTGCGCGGCACTTTGTTCAAAAAGAGGGTCGTCAGTGACTCAGTGCCGAGGTTGTCAAACAATCCTCCGTCACCCACATGCACATAGTCATCTCTGTGATTGGATTGATAGGTGATCGGGCCGACAATAGGAGGGAACGAGGCAGACGAGGCTACCGCACGGGAAATGGGCAATGTCGCATGGTTGAGGCCTATTTCCTCAAATGTGAGCGGCATGAATTGTGTTCTGGCGGCCGCAATGGTGCGGTTATATTCCTTTTCGCCGGTTGGAGTGAGTTTGACGCCATGTTGGTCGAATCCGCTCTTGAGAATGCCAACGAAATCGTACGAAAACTCCTGTGGCCCGATCGTTGTGAGCGCAAGTCGTCGGCCCGTATTATAGATCGTGCCGTTGAGGATAATGCGCGGCGTATCTCCCTGTTGCTCGCGTGCAAAGAGATCTGCAATCGTACGCTCTTGCAGGAAATTGCTGTCCCATACCTCTGCGAGCGAATATGCAAGTTTCGTTGGATTGAAGGCACGGAAAAAGAGAAGCTGCCGAGCGACTGCGCGCCGTTGAAAGTTGAGTTGCATGTCCTGTTTGAACTGAGAAAAGAATTTTTGATAGGGACGCGAGAGCTGGGAGCCTTCGAGCACTGGTTCTGATCGTCCTGGCTTGTTGAGGGCGTAGTAGGCGGTGGCAAGCGATCCGCCTGATACGCTGGACATGTGAGTAACCAACTCCAGCAGACTCTGTGAGCGGTCCCCATCTTTAACCTGGTAGGTGGCCAGCGCCTCGATGGCTCCTGCTGCAAATGTAGCCGCGCGACTCCCCCCGCCAGATACAGCGATTCCAACAAGCAGATCGGGCTCGTGAAGTTTCGCAAAGACGTTGCCACTTGTGCCCTGGTGCTCGGGTAAGGTCTGAATCTTTGCAAAGCATCCGCATACGCTGATCGACAAGAGGACAAGCGCTAAAGACTTGATATTCAGCATAGTAATCTCCACGTGGGAATCGCCATTGTGTGTATTTCTGTAGCACGTAGTGTGCCGATTCCGACGGATTGTCCGATGTGTCTGCGCGCTAGCTGTGTGCCGGGAAGCGGTGAGCTCAGATCTGTGGAAGCAGTGATGTCGACCAGAAAGGATACAGAGGGGTATCTATATTGATACAGAAATCATGCGGAGTGAAACGTGCGGGGAGGTGCCTCAGGACGGGGTTTGCTGCCCGACGAGAATTTGTCGGACCTTTCGCGATAGTTCCTCGGAGGTGAACGGCTTGGAGAGGAGCGGGGTGATCGGCCGATCGCCGGCGCGTGTCACCAGCCGCTCGATCGGATGGCCGGAGAGATACAGCACGCGCATGTTTGGGCGACTGCGCTCAAGGCGCCGCGCTAATTCCTGGCCGCTGATGCCGGGCATCACCACGTCGGTGAGCAGGAGCGAGATGGGCCCTTGATGGCGCGCGGCTAAGTTCAACGCATCCTGCCCGTGTTGGGCGACGAGCACGCGATAGCCGAGCTCCGTGAGCACATGCGTGGTCAATTCGCGCACCGGCTGATTGTCTTCCACCACTAGAATGGTTTCCGCGCCCGTCTCGCCCTGCGCGGGCTGATCGTGCACGGTGGGCGGCGCAATGTCGTCCGCTTCGGGCAATAAAATCTGGAACGACGTGCCGAGGCCGATTTGGCTGGCGACGGTAATTTTCCCCTTCGCTTGCCCGATGATGCCGTCCACGACGGAGAGTCCCAAGCCGGATCCCTTGCCCACTTCCTTGGTCGTGAAAAACGGCTCGAACACATGGCTGAGCACTTCCGGAGACATCCCGGCGCCGGTGTCGGTGATCCGCACGCGGACGTAGCGTCCCGGCGCCAGGTCCGCGGTGTCGGCGCCCACGCGGCTGTTGTCCGTTTCGATCGTCAGGCAGCCGCCATCCGGCATGGCGTCGCGCGCATTCACCGCGAGGTTGAGTATGACCTGCTGCAACTGCGTGGGGTCGAGTTTCACGCAGCCGGTCTCGGGCGACAGCTGATAGAGCACTTCGATGTCTTCCCCGAGCGTCCGCCGCAGCAATTCTTCGTATTCGGCCAACTCACGGTTGAGGTCGAGCACGCGCGGCGTGACGGGCTGCTTGCGGCCGAAGGCCAACAGTTGCCGCACTAGTGCGGCGCCGTGCAGCGCGGCGCGACGAATGTCCCCCAAGCGGCGCGCTTCCGACGACCCGGGAGCGGCTTTTGCCAGCAACACTTCCGCGTAGCCCAGGATCGGGGTCAGCAAGTTATTGAAGTCGTGCGCCACGCCGGCGGCGAGTCGGCCGACCGCCTCCAGCTTATGCGCCTGCATGAGTTGAGCTTCCAAATCCTTATGGGCCGTGATGTCCCGGAGCGATCCGGACATGTGAATCGGATTGCCCTGTTCGTCCCAGATGGCTTGGCCTCTCGCCGAAAACCAGCGGAGCTCATCGCTCTTCGTTCGCATACGAAATTCGATATCGTAGGGCGAGCGATCTTCCAAGTGGCGGCGCAGCGTCGCGACGAGACGGTCCCACTCCTCGGGTGCGACGCGCCCGGCCCAGGACCGCAGGACATTGGGGAACTCCGCATCGGGAAAGCCCAACATGCTTTTGAAGCGCGGCGAATAGTAGACGGGGTTGTCGAGGTTGAGCCAGTCGCCGGATGTCCAGCGTGCGTCCCACAAGCCCTCTTGGGCGCCCTGCATTGCGCGCGTGAAACGATCGGCGCTCTCCTGCAGCGCCAAGGCCATGCGCTGGCGCTCTTCGATTTCATCCCGCAGCGCGACGTTTGCCTGCGCGAGTTCGTCGGTTCGCTCACGCACCCGTCCTTCCAGATCGGCTTGTGAGAGCTGCAGGGCCGACTCAATCTGTCGACGGTAGGCGACTTCTTTCGTGAGATCCTCGATGAGCGATTCCTTGTCGAAGCGCAGTTCGAGCGAGGCGAGGATTGTCTGCGCCATCCGTCCGGAAATGACCAGCGCCAGCAGGAAAAATAGCGAACCCATGGCGGCCATGGCTAAGGACAGGCTGGTGCCCAGCAGAATCAGGCGAATAATGGTGGGGGCGAGTGTCGGAATGGCGAACGCGAGAAACGCCTCGCGCGACGCCGAGAGCGACATGACGCTGCCCGCTGTCATCCCGGCCAACAAAAAGATCACGAACATTTGGTGCACGGGCTCGTCGGCCGGAAATAGCCAGATGCCCGTGGCGCCCCATCCGAGTCCCGCGAGAAAGGTGCCGACAATAAACGGCCGCTCCCAGCGATCGCTGGGCGTATTGGGGAGCGCTTCCATTTGGTAGTGGCGAACCAGCCAAAGCCGGTACGCGCTGACGCCGAAGATGTAGGCGAGCCAGATCGCGAGCGTGAGCGCGGGCACGACGTTGCGTTGAGCCACGGCCAAGATACAGGCGTTGACGAGCGAGAGGGCGAGAACAAAGGGCGTATGGGTATAGAGCAGATGAAACTGCTCGGCACGAACGGCTTGCGAACGCGGCAGCGGGGTCCGAGGGGCCGCGGGTGCTGTGGCGGTCGATGCCGACGCTGACGACTTGGTGGATGTTGCGGCTGTGTGGGGTTGGGACCGGTTGTCGTGTGTGTCGCCCACCGGATCCTCCTGGATCGCTACCGAGGGACGCGGGTGCGCGGGGTCTCCACCGGGTCGCGCAGGGTGGCGTCCGTTATCCGTGCTTGCGGTCGCGCTGCATCAATTTATCCGTCCAGGCCAGCAGAATCGCCGAGCCTAAGAAGGTCATGTGGATCAGGATCTGCCACTTGATGTGCTCGGTGGACACGTTGCTGACGTTCACAAAGGCCTTCAAAAGATGGATGCTCGAAATGCCGATCAACGAGGCGGCCAATTTCACTTTGATCGTGCCGGGGTCGACGTGGCTGAGCCAGTCGGGGCGGTCGCGATGGCCGTCGAGGTCGAGCTTACTCACGAAGGTTGCATACCCGCCGATCACCACCATGGTCAGCAGGTTCGCCACCATCGTGATGTCGATCAGCGAGAGTATGCCGAGCATGAAGACTGTTTCGGAGAGGTGCTGAATATCACGCACCATCTCCCACAGCTCGACGAGAAATTTATACGCGTACAGAATTTCCGCGACGATCAGCCCGACATAGAGCGGCGCTTGGATCCATCGGCTGGCGAAAATCGCGGCTTCAAATGCGTGCTCGATGGCCAACCCCACTGAGGTGGAGTCGGACGGACGAGACGGCGGGGCAGGGTCATGATGAGGCTGGGCCATGCACCGCTCTCAAGGGGATCCACTGAAACCGGCGCGCACCGCGCGTGCGATGGACGTCAGGCGAATGATTCGGAACTCCGCGAAAATTATGGAAAAGAAATCCTAGCTAAAACAATCAACGCTGTCAACGGGGCCCTTGCTGCCGAGGCGGACGAACACGATGAGTGCGCTTCCGGTGCTTTCGACACCTGCAGGCACGGCACTGTTAGTCGGGCCGTGCTTCCAACTCAGGCGCCTCGTGATCGGCTGAGGCCGGGAGTTGCGCTAATTCAGCATCGACGAGTTGCCGAACATCCGCGACGCCGAACGGCTTCCGCATGATCCGATGAATCCCCAAGGCACTTGGTCCAGCCGTGGGGTCGCAGTGGCCGTCGTCACCCGTCATCAGCACGATCCGCGTGGCGCTGTCGGGATACGCGGCTCGATAGCGACGAATCGTCTCCAGGCCGTCGATCCCCGGCATCGACCGATCGATCAGGAGCAGGTCGATGCGGTGCTCGCGGCAGAGCTCCAGGGCCGCGGCTCCGTTCTCGGCCGTCAGGACCGTATGGCCGCCGATATCCAGGCAGGCCTTGAGCAACATGCGCACTTGCATGAGATCGTCGACGATCAGCAGTGTAGCCATAATCAGTCTCGTGCCGTGAAGTGACGCCGCCTCATCCCTGTCCTACGAGCGCGCCCGCGCGGTCATGGCCCATCCCGGTCCCCCATGGCCGTTGCCGGCGGCGGAGGTCCCCGTCAGTCGGGTGGGGAAATGCGCGACGGGCGCATGGTCGAGTTCGCCACGCTCGATCGTGTCCGGGATCGCCTGTCCCGTGTGGTAAAGCTGGGTGACCAGCCGTACTGCTTCCGTGCGTCGCGAAATACCCAGCTTAATATAAATACTTGTCAGGTAATTTTTAATCGTTTTTTCACTGAGGCCCAAAGTTTGGGCGATGTCGCGGTTGATCATCCCCTCGGCCACCAGGGTCAGCAGCCGGCGTTCCTGCCGAGAGAGCCGATCGAAGGGCGAGGTGGTCGTCTGGGCTTCACCGGGTGTGGCATCCGACGATACCGCCGGAATCGGTTGTCCCAAGGCCACGACCTGGATCGCCTGGACCAGCTCACGCGGCGCGGCGCGGCGCGACACCGAGCCGAGCGCGCCGGCATGACGCACCTGCGAAGTCGGCAGGGTTGTCGGGGACCAGAGCAGAATGCGCGTGCCCGGGACGCGCGCCGCAATCGCAGAGCAGGCCGCCAGTCCCTGTTGTTCAAAGCCTGAGGATTCGAGCAGCACCACATCCGGTTGCAGCGTCGCCACGAGGCGAAGCGCTTGCGCCACGCTGGTGGCGTCATCGACGACACGAAGGGTGGGCAGGCGTTCGAGCAGCGCACGGACGCCGAGCCGCAAATATTCGTCGTCGCTGACCAGGAGGATGCGGATAGTGTGCAGAGCAGGTTGTTCGAACGCGCGGGTCGTCATAGAACAGCTCCTTTCTCAGTCTATCGGGAACTGGTGTCGTGGTGAAGCAAATCTTCCATTGCCACTGTGTGAGGATGCCCCGTCATGAGGCCGTCCTCGACAGGGTGTCTTCGAGTCGTTCGCTGTGGAGCGCGCCCGACTCGGCACGGCGATGCGCTGCCTCTTGGAGAAAACGTCGTAGCGGAAACAGGTCGGTCGATTTATCGAAGACGGCTTCTGCGCCTTCACGCAGGCACGCCCGGGTATGTTCCGAGGCCACGTCGTTGCTGAACACCACCGTCAGCGGCGTGTGGGACGCGACGGACGTTGCGGTCGATGACTCGACCTTTAGGGCGCGGAGCACATGCAGGCCGTTCCCATCCGGCAGGTGAAAATCCAGCACCATGACGTCCGGTCGGCTGCGGTGCACCGCCTCGACCGCGGCCGCGACGCTGTTGGCTTCCGAGATGATCTGAATGTCGGCGATGTCGGATAACGCGCGCCGCAGGGCGCGGCGGATGCCGTCATGATCGTCGACCAACAACACGGTGAGCGGCGCCCGGTGCGATGTGTCTTCGGACAGTGTGGCGGGGGTCGTCAGCATGTTCGGCACTCCGGGGTTCAGACGGTGGCGTTGCGCTCGTGTCTACAGCGTGGAGCATACGGGACGAGCGGGTTCGGCAGTACCGGCGAAGCACGGAAAAGCGTGTAGGATCTGTCTGACAGCGGTCCCGGTCTGAGATAGGTACGAATAGATGAACGTGGGAGCTGTGCGTGCGAGCGGCCCGCGGGAAAGGGCCTGGGAAACCTATTCGACCAGCTTATGGTCAAGCGCGTAGCGGATCAGTTCCGCCGTCGTCGTGAGGGCCAACTTTTCGAGCACGCGTGCGCGGTACGTGCTGACGGTTTTGACGCTGAGGGCGAGGCGATCGCCGATCTCCGTCGGCGTTTTGCCTTGAGCCAGCAGGCAGAGAACTTCATGCTCGCGATCCGATAAGGATTCATGTGGGGCGTCGCCGGTCTTGGCTTCGAGTTTATCGGCGAGGCGTTCAGCCAGTGCGGTCGAGACGTACCGGCCGCCCTGGAAGACTTTATTCAGCGCATGCACGATTTCAGTTGTGGCATGGTCTTTTGTGAGATAGCCGGCCGCGCCGGCCTTGAGCGCGCGCATGGCGTACTGCTCTTCGCCGTGAAAGCTCAGCATCAAGACGCGCTGGCTCGGCCGGAGCAGGCGAATATCCTTCAGGACATCCAAGCCATTTTTGTCCGGGAGCGTAATGTCCAGCACGATGGCATCCCACGCACCCTGGCGGACATGGTCCAGCACCTCCTGTCCGGTTTCGGCCTCGAGGACCTGCACCGGGGCGAAGGCATCGGTGACGATTTTGAGGAGTCCTTGTCGGACGATCGGATGGTCGTCGGCGATCAAAATGCGTCGTGTCATGCGGTGACCGACAGTGGGATGCGGATATGGAATGCGGTCCCTTGCTCTGGGGCGCTCTCCAACGTGAGCTCGCCGCTGAGGGCGCGCACCCGTTCATGCAGGCTCAAGAGGCCGACACTGCCGCCGCGGGCGCTGCGTTGTAGAGCGCTGGGCACATCGAAACCCGCCCCGTTATCGCGAATGTCGAGGTGCACGGCCTGGTCGCGACGTGTCGCGTGTACGGTGATCCTAGTGGCGTGCGCGTGCCGCATGGCGTTGGTGACACACTCCTGGACGATACGGAAACACGTCAGCGCCAGCGCACTCGGCAATTCGCTGAGTTCCTCGTCAATCTGTACATCCGCCGTCCATCCGGCGCGTGTTGCTTGGCGGGCGACAAACCACCGCAGGGTTTCCGGAAGGCCCAAATCATCAAGCATTGCGGGACGGAGGTCAAGGGAGAGGTTGCGGACATGGGCGATCAGGTCGTCCAAAATCTTCAGGCTGTCGTCCTTCATGGCGTGCAGGGCCTGCAGCACATTCGCCGTGGGACTCGATGGAGCGGCGGGGGACGCGACGGCTGAGCCGGAGGCAGTGCCGACGGCAGCGGATGCCTCAGCCGGTGTCCCGTCCGCAGCGGGGGCGGTCAGCGGCACGCTGAGAAGATTCATTTTCAGCGCCGTCAACGATTGGCCGATTTCATCGTGCAGGTCGCGCGCCAGTTGGCGTCGTTCCTCCTCCTGCACTTGCATGAGCTGACCGGAGAGCGCCTGGAGCCGCTCGCGCGCGGCCAATAGTTGCTCCAGCAGTTGCTGCTGCCGCTCCTCCGCCTGGTGTCGGTCGGTGATATCCACCGCCACGCCGATCAAGGCCGGGGCGCCTTCGTACTCGATCCGCGAGCCATGGACTTCCCCCCAGGTGATGGAGCCATTGGGGCGCTTCCAACGCATGCGCGTGGGGCCTCCGGATAGATCGCCGGCCATGCGCTTCTGCAGCGCCTCCAGCACATGCGGGCGATCTTCCTCCAGCACGCTGTCCAACGCCGACGGCATTGCCAGGAGCGCTTGCGGCTGTGCGCCGCACATGTCGGCCAGTTTCGGATTCACATACCGGAAACGCCCGTGCTGAAACACCATGATGCCCGCCAGCGACTGGTCGATGACGGCGCGATATTGCGCGGCCAGGGAGCGCAGCAGCTCGTTGATCCGCCGCAGTTCCGCCCGCGCCAACTTTTGTTCGGTCACATCGCGGAGACCGCCGACCAAGCGCGTGGGATGTCCCTCGCCGTCCAGGAGCGCCGCGCCGCGGTCGAGGAGGTCGACGTCGGTGCCGTCGGGCCGGCGGTAGCGATATTCATCGACCCATTCTTTCGTCTGTCCCGCGAGCACTGACTGGAGGCGCGTCTGCACGCGCGCGCGATCATCGGGATGAATGCCCTCGGTCCATTCGTCGAGTGAGGCGCTGGGCTCTGCGCCGAAGAGCGTGCCGGCGTGGGCCGACCACCAGAGGCGTCGGCGCGCGCAATCGTAGTCCCACACGGCATCGTTCGTGGCTTGGGCGATGGCGGCGAAGGGCGTGCGGTCGGGCGCCGCCACGGTGGGTGTGGCGTCGGCGGTGTCCGATGCCCGGGCGCTCGATGCGGCTCCGCACTGGTGTCCGCGTGATGACAGGTGTATGCCGAGGAGCAACCCCGCCACCGCGCCCGCTATGACCAGCAGAAGAGAGAACATATCGGGTCGTTTCCATCCGCCGTGACGGCGTCGGCCAGTGGAGCACTCGGCGGTGAGTATAAACCCGATGATATGCCGGATGCACGTCGATGGATGCCGTGCAGGAGTTTCACGAGGCGGTCTACGCGGGCCTTGGCAGTCACGCCATCAGGTGCGGGACGGGGGACGCACGCCGGACGTCGGAAGGAGTGTGGTGCCATGGTGCTGGTGCACGTAAAAGGCCGCGGCTTGCGACCGGCGCGTGATCCCGAGCTTGTCGAAAATGTTGGCTAGGTAATTCTTGACGGTTTTTTCGCTCAGATGCATGACCACGGCGATTTCCTTGTTGGTTTTGCCCTCGGCCAAATAAGGGAGAATACGCTCTTCCTGCGGCGAAAGCGGCGACAGCACGGGAGCCGGGCGCGAGCTGGACGAGGCGCGGAGCCACAGCAAGGTGCTGGCGGAGTCGTCCGGAGTGATCGGCGCCTGGCCGGCGGCGACGGCGCGAATGGTGGCGACAAGGCTTTCGGTGCGAATGTCCTTGAGGACATAGCCCTGGGCGCCGGATTGCGCCGCGGCGCGCACGGTGTCGTCGTCGGCGTAGCTGGTCAGAAACAGGACCTTGGTGTTCGGACAGTGGGCCAAAATGCGGCGGCAGGCGTCGAGGCCGCTGCCATCGGGAAGGCGCACGTCCAACAGGACGACATCCGGTTGCAAACGGGCCGCTTCGCGAACGGCGTCGGCCGCCGACTGGGCGTCGCCCACCACTCGAATGTCCGGGACGAGGCCGAGTACGCTGCGCATGCCGGCGATCACAAGTTCATGGTCGTCGACGAAGAGGACGGTGATGGCTGGTGATTTTGTGTTACTCACGGGACTCCTCCACGGCAAAGGGGACGATGATACGTGTGCCCCGTCCCGGTTCGGATAGAATTTTGAGGGTGCCGCCGATTTTCGTGGCGCGGGATCGCATGTTCCGCAATCCGTACCCGCGCTTCATGGCCGCGTCCGAATCGAAGCCGGTGCCGTTGTCGGCAACGGTGAGCTGGAGGCGACCTTTAAGGGTGCGGAGCGAGACGCGGATCCGTGTCGCGGCGCCATGGCGCACGGAATTGCTGACGGCTTCGCGGACGATGTTGACGAGGTGGACGCACTGCGCTCGCGCCAGTTGGCGGCCCGCTTTGGGCGAGATCTCGATCTCGCACCGCGTTCGCCCGGCGGCGCAAAACGCTCCGACCACGGTGCGGAGCACCTGCGTGAGGTGCGCGGCATCGGGCAGGTCCAGGGAGAGCGTCGCGATGAAGCTGCGGATTTCCTGGATGGTCCGATTCAATTGGGAAATGGCGCTGCTGAGCGCCTGCTTCGTGCGGCGGGGCGAGGTGCCGACGAGGCGGCCCGTCGTGTCGAGGCTCAAGCCCACCGCGTAGAGGGCCTGCAGGATGCCGTCGTGCAAATCCTGACTGACCTGCTCGCGGTCGTCGAGCGCTTGCCGCAGATCCCGTTCCCGTTGCGCGAGCGCTTGTTCGGCCAGTGTCCGGGCCGTCACGTCCTGCACGATGGCGACCGCCTGGCGCTCCTCGATCCCGGGAAAGATCAGCGGACTGACCGTGACATGCACCCACATCAGCGAGCCGTTCTTGCGGAGCGAGCGCTTTTCGTAGGCGTAGCCGGAGACCTCGCCCGAATGGAACTGCTGCCCCAGCGCGCGAGTGTCTCCGACATCGTCAGTGTGGATGTAGAAGTCTCCCGCGCGGCCGAGGCTCTCCAGCTCGGAATAGCCGGTGAGCTGCTGAAAGGCCAGATTGGCTTTTCGGATGGTGAGATCGCTGCCGAGGAGACACATGCCGACCGGCGCGTCCTCGAAGAGCTGCCGGAACCGATCCTCGCTGGCGCGCAAGGCTGCCTCGGCCCGCTTTTGTTCGCGGATGTCCTGTCCAACCGTAAGCAGGCAGCGGACCCCGTTCAGCATGATGGGCTCGCAGGAGAGTCGGCACCGCATGTCTTGCCCGTTCTTGTGGGAAAAGATCATGTCCACGTTGCGCAGCGGACCGTCGGTCGTGACGCGCGCGAGAAACTCCGCACGGGCCTGCTCGGTCGGCCAGAGGCCCATCGCCACCGTGGTCTTGCCGACCGTCTCCTCACGCGAGTAGCCGAACAGGGTGAGGGCCACGTCGTTCACCTCGACGCAGCGTCCGGTCGCCAACTCGGTCACGATGGCCGGATTGGGGCTGGCTTGAAAGGCCACTTCGAACCGTTCGCGACTTTCCCGGAGGGCCTGTTCCGCCGCGCGGCGGTCCAACTCGTGTCCGATCCACTGGGCGACGAGAAGGAGAAAGTCTGTTTGTGCCTCGGTGAACGGTTCGGGATAGGGCGTGGTGCCGAGGAAGGCGAGCGTGCCGTAGGTTTTGGAAATGCCCGCCAGTTTGATGCCGAAATAACTCCGGATGGGGCTGTCGTGAAACACGTGCCGGATCTGCTGGGGCATGTGGGTGATGTCCAGCACACAGTGTGCCCCCTTCGCGGCGAGGGTCACCTGACAGAAGGAGCCTTCCAGCGGCACTCGCATCCCTGTATGTAGGGGGCAATCGGGCGGCCACACGTGCTCGACTTCCATCATGTCGCCATCGCGTCGCGCAATGACGCCGATGGGGAGGCGGAAGCGTCGGCAGCCCAATTCCAACACCGTGCGCAGTTGCTGATCGAAGGGCACGCCGACGGCGGCGGTGGCCTGTTGCAGGGAGCGGACGGCCTGTTCCTGCTCCCGAATGAGCGCATCGGCGCGGGTTTGTGCGGTTGTGTCTTGGCAGACGATCAAGGCCAGCGACTCGCCCGTCGGTTCGCGCACCACGCGTGTCGTTTCATGGACCCACATGATGGTGCCTGTCTTCGTGCGCTTGCGGAAATCCCATTGATGCATTGACTGCGGGGCCGCGAACGCGCCGGCGAGCGCATCCGCCGCGGCGACGCGATCATCTTCGTGGAACAGGCGCACAACAGGGAGGTCGATCAATTCGGCCTGCTGGTAGCCCAAACACTCCGCGCCGAATCGATTGCAGGAGCGAATCGAACCCCGCTCATCCACGACGAAGCACATGGAGGGATTGTCTTCGTAAAAAATACGGAACAGTGCTTCGTCGACGTGCAGGCGCTCGGTCTGGTGGCTGGTGCGTTGCTCAGATTCTGTGTGAAGCAGGGGTGGGGGCGGTGCGGCTGTCGGGCGCCCCTGCGGGGAGCGCGTGGAGGGGTGAGCGGGTGATTTGGGCGAAGGGCTCATGGCACGGTTCTCACGTCGTTGGAGATGCGACGGCCAGCAGCACGTCCTTTCTTCGTATGCGCAAGATGAGGACCTCCGGCAGACCAGTGCTCTACTCGCAAATGATAACGCAGCTGCATGCAGTCTTGAAAGGGGAATTGAGACGGAAAGGGTTGTAAAAAGTCTCTGAGAATCAAGCGGTTGGGGGAATAATGCGAGCATTATTACATAGGGATCCACGATCGCACGGGGCGAAGAGCCCGATTGCGCGGGACGCGGATGGTGAGTTGCAGAAGCTGTTGGAACGAGTGTTGCCGCGTGGAACGGAGAGACTGTGGAGCAACCTGTTCGCGCGGTGCAGTCGAAAGGTTCGACGAACCGAGTGACATTACTTACTGGCCGTTTGCGTGCCGAGAGCCTCATGGACGGCGGCGGCCGTGGGGCGGTCGAGTCCAGCGGCTTCCAGCTCATCCACCGTGGCGGCGGCGACTTTGGCGGCGCTGCCAAAGTGTTGCAGCAGGGCCGTGCGCCGCGCTTTCCCGATGCCGGGAATGTCGTCGAGCGTAGATGTTAGCAGGGCGCGTTTGCGCAGCGCGCGGTGATAGGTGATGGCAAACCGGTGCGCCTCGTCGCGGATGCGCTGGACCAAGTGCGTGGCGGGTGAAGTGGGATGCATGAGGATCGGATTCTTGCGCCCCGGCACGAAGATGCGCTCCTCCTTTTCCCCGCGGGCCTTCGCCAGGCCGAAGATGGGCAGGTGCGCCTGCCCGACCTTGCGCAAGCCGTCCACCGCTGCGGCCAATTGGCCCAGACCTCCGTCGATCAAAATGACGGACGGTGGCGGAAGGTCCTCGGGCGTACCGTAACGGCGCATGACGATTTCCTGAATGCTCGCGAAGTCGTTGGCGCCATCGACGGTCTTGATCCGAAATTTGCGGTAGTCGGCTTTCTTCATCGCGCCATCGTCCCACACCACCATGGAGCCGACGGATTGGTTGCCCAGAATATTCGAGATGTCGAACCCTTCGATGCGCGTCGGGAGCGCGTCGAGTTTTAGTAGACGTTTCAGTTCGCTCGCAGCCAAGCGGTCCGTCGCCTCGTCGCGCAAATGATCCATGAGCGAGGCCTGGGCGTTTTCTTCCGCCAACTTCACGAGTTGATGTTTCGTGCCCCGCTCCGGCGCCAGCAGCCGCACGGTGTCGCCGCGCTTGTCGCTCAGCCAGGTTTCCAGTAGCGACGCCTCCTGCAGCTCGCAGGGGAGCAGGAGCTCTTTAGGAGGCTGCCCGTCCTTGTTGTAGAACTGCTCGATGGCGGAGCGGACCAGTTCGTCATCCGCCGTCTCGGCGCCCTGCGGCCAATAGTAGTCCTTCCGGCCGATGAGCAGGCCGCCGCGCACAAACAACAGTTGCAGGTCCACGGCAGTGCCCTGCCGCGCGAGCCCCACCACGTCCTGATCGACTGACACGGTTTGGGTGATGCGTTGCTTTTCGAGCGTGCGTTGAATGCTGAACAGCCGGTCGCGCAGGCGTCCCGCTTCTTCGAACGCTTCCTGCTGTGCGGCGGCTTCCATCTGTGCGCGCAGGGTGTCCGTCAATTCGCGGTCGCGCCCGTCGAGAAACTGACGGACCTGCTCGACGATCCGATGGTAGTCCTCGCGCGTTTGGTTCCCCGTGCAGGGGGCCATGCAGCGTTTGATTTCAAATTCGAGGCAGGCCCGGTCGGCGGTTCCGTCGATCTCGATCGAGCAGGTGGCCAGCGGAAACACGCGCTTGATGATCTTCAGCGTGTCGCGGAGCGCACCGGCCGGCGTATAGGGCCCGTAGTACAGCGCGCCGTCTTTTTGGACGCGGCGCACGATCGACAGGCGCGGGAAGGCCTCCTTGATCGGCAGGCGTAGATAGGGATATTGCTTATCGTCGCGCAGGACGACGTTGAAGCGCGGGCGATGCCGCTTGATCAGATTACTTTCGAGGATCAGCGCTTCCAGCGCGGAGCGCGTGACGATCGTCTCCAGGTCGTGAATGTGCTGCAGCAGCAGCGCGGTCTTGGGGCCGTGGTCGGCGCTGCGTTGAAAGTAGGAGCGGACGCGGTTGGCCAGCACCGCCGCCTTGCCGACATAGATGATGTCGCCCCCGGCGTTCTTGAACAGGTAGACGCCGGGCTGGTCCGGCAGGTGATCGAGTTTGGATTGCAGGAGATCCGTCGGCATGCGTCATCCGTCAGCCGTGAGCATAACAGGAACGGGACCGGTTGCGCTGCAGGGCTGACGGTCGACGCGCGCTTAGCGGAGTCCGCGCAGGAACGACGGACTCAACGTCCCGCGCGCCACTTCCGCGACGGGGCCCTTCATCGTGAGCGAGAAGTCCGCATCGACGCGAATGGCGAGGGTGCCGCCCGGCATCTTCACGGTGACCGGACTCTTGACCAATCCCAATCGTACGGCCGCGCTGGCTGCCGCGCAGGAGGACGACCCGGAGGCCTGCGTCTCACCGGCGCCTCGTTCCCAAATGAGGATCGAGATGGCCTTCGGGCCGATCGGTACGGCGAGCTGCACGTTGGTGCGTCGTGGAAAGACCGCATGGTGTTCCAACGCGGGCCCCAGCGCGAGCAGGTCCTCACGGGTCCATTCAGCGCCCTTGTCCTTAAACACGACGCAGTGCGGGTTGCCGACACTGACGCCGGTGAAGAGGAGCGAGCGGCCGGCCGCCTCGATCGGCTGTTGGATCAGTTCATCGGCGGACAGCGTGCAGGGCAGTGCGGTGGGCGCAAACGTGGCCTTGCCCATTTCGACGGTGACCGCGGAGGCGTCCCCGTGCCGATCCAGGTGCAGCTCGCAGGTGACGAGCCCTCCCTTCGTGTCGACCGTGAAGCGCGTCTTGCGGGTGCGCTTGGTTGCGTGGAGGTAGCGGGCGAAGATGCGCAGGCCGTTGCCGGACTTTTCCGCCTCGCTGCCGTCGGGGTTGAAGATGCGTAGCCCGAAGTCGGCCTTCTTCGAAGGCACGAGCGCCAAGATCCCGTCGCTGCCCAATCCCCAATGGCGATCGCAGATGGCGCGAATGGCCTTCGGGGTGAGCGCCACACGCAATTCTTTGGGGTCCATCACCAGATAGTCGTTGCCCAGCCCGTGGCCTCTGAAAAAACCGTTCGTCATGTGTCTCCTCGTTACGATGGTCGGTGGATGTCGGGTGATTGTGCTTGTCGGCCGCTAGACGAGTGCGACACCGGGCGGCCGTTCGATCAATTCGATCTCGTAGCCGTCCGGCGCGTCGATGAACAGAAAGCGACTGCCGGAGGCCGTGCGCGTCGGGCCGTCGGTGATGCGGATCTGTTTCGCCTGGAGGGCCGCGATGGTCTTGTCCAGGTTGTCCACCTGGAAGGCGAGGTGGACGAGATCCTCCTGCACCGTGACGGGCCCGCTGGCGGGAAAGCTGCACAGCTCGATCAACTCCTCGCTGTTCGGCACCTTGAGAAACGCCAGGTGCGATCCGCGCGGCGAGACTTTCCGCTCCAGCACCTCCAGGCCGAGCACCTGCGTGTAGAAGGCGATGGTCTGGTCCATGTCGCTGACGCGCATGCGGGTGTGCAGCAGTTTTGTGACGGTCATGGGTAGTCCTTAGGTGGAGCGTCCTGGTCCCGTGCTTTTGCGCAACAGAAGTTCATGTTTGCCGGCGACCAGCAGATCCTTCAGCAGCCCCACTTCCTGATAGCCGTGGGCGGCGTAAAAGCGGCGGCCGCTTTCGTTGAACTCGGAGACGCAGGCGAAGAGATTCTTCCCTCGTGAGAAACTGAGGGCTTCGATGTGACGTAACAACTGCGCGCCCAGCGCCTGCCCCCTGGCCCAGGCCGCCACGCCGAAGAGTTCGAGGTAGTCGCCCAGTAAAAACTTCGGTCGTAAGATGGCAAAGCCCGCAGGGCGATGGTCGGCCTCCAGCACATAGGCCTCGCGCCCCGCCGCCAGCGGCGTAAAATACCGCTGCCAATCGGACTGCGTATAGCCCAGCGTGGTCCAGGGCTGCGATGTGGTCAGGATATCGATCACGCTGTCCTTGTCTGATTCTACGTAGGGTCTGACTGCGCCGGTCGTCATCGCACATGCTCCCGACAGGCCAGCAGCTCGGAGACCGTCATCGGGCGCAGATGTTTCTGCTCCAAGACGGATTCGTGCAAGGCCTGCACCAAGGCGCCTGTATGTTTGCCCTTGCCGTTGGCATGCATCACGACAATGCTGCCGGAGCGCACCTTCCGTGACACCCGGTCGATGATGGCGGCGGCGCTCAGCGTCGGGTCAGGATCCCCGGAGACCACATCCCACAAAATGAACCGCAGGCCCAGCGCTTTCACTACCTGTACGGAGAGGTCGTTGAATTCGCCGAACGGGGGCCGAAACAGCGGGGCGGTGAGCCCGAACCGTTGCTGCATGACGGTGACGGCGCGCGAAATTTCCTGCCGCTGCTCCGGTTCCTCGTGCATCGGCAAATGCGCGTGTACATCGCCGTGGGTGCCCAGCTCGAAGAAGGGGACGGCGGCGAGTGCGCGCACGTGATCGGGATGGCGCGTGGCCCAGCGGCCGGAGATAAAAAAGGTGGCGGGGATCTGGTTGTCTTTCAAGTAGTTCACGAGCGCAGCGTCGTAGCCGATCGGGTCACGCACGGGGCAGAGGTCGAAGGTCAGGGCCACGCCGGGGCATGTCCGTGGTCCTGCCGTGATGACCTGCGCGAAGCCGGGCGCTGCGGTGGCCCACAGTAACGTGAGCGCGAAGCCGGTGTGCAGCGTCCATAGCATGTTTCTTCGAAGGTTCGTTCGAATGATCATGCGAAGGGTCGATCGGATCGTCCCCTGTCTGCGCCACGTCTGCGTCGCCATCGCGCGGAGTATACCCGAAGCGGATTGCGCGAAAAATCCGAAAAAGCGAGCGGTGGTTGTGGGCGAGGAGCGGACGCGAACCGGACGAAGCGCGGCCAGGAGCAGGGCGGAGTGCCTGATGGCTACGGTCAGTCTTGCCATTCGCATTGACGCTCCGGGACCTGACTGATACGGTGAACGCGACGGTCGCAGACAAGGAGCCTTGCACATGCTGGGTGATCGCGGCTTGCAGATCGGGCGCGTGTTCGGCATTCCCATCGTCGTGCACGCCTCGTGGTTGTTGGTGTTCGGCTTCGTCACGTGGAGTCTGGCCACCAGCTATTTGCCCGAGGTCCTGCCGGGGCAAACCGGCGCGCGCTATTGGGGCATGGGCAGCATCGCCGCGCTCCTGTTGTTTCTCTCCGTGCTGCTCCACGAACTCGGCCATTGCTGGGTAGCGCTCCGCTACCACATTCCCATCGGACGGATCACGTTGTTCGTATTCGGCGGCGTGGCGCAGATGCGGCGTGAGCCGGCGACGCCGACGGCGGAATTTTTCATCGCGATGGCCGGGCCGCTCGTCAGCTTTCTCCTCGCGGCACTGTGGCTGGGCAGCGCGTTTCTCGGCGAGCAGGCGCCGGAGGCCTGGCAACTCCACGGCTTGATCGTGCTCGGTGGGTTGGTCGGCACCGTTAACCTGCAGATCGGACTCTTCAATCTGATCCCCGGATTTCCGTTAGACGGCGGGCGTGCGCTGCGTGCGGGACTCTGGGCTTGGTCGAAAGATTTTTACGCCGCCACACGCCGCTCTGCGCTGGCGGGGCTCATCGTCGCGGTGCTGTTGATCCTCAGCGGTGGCGCGCTGATGGGGGCGGCGGCCTATCGGCGTATCGACACAGGGCTGCTCACGACCGGATCGTGGGTGGCGATGATCGGGTTGTTTCTCTTTGCGACGGCCAAGGCCAGTCGCCAACAGGCGGCCCTGCGGCACTCGTTAGCCACCGTCCCCGTGCGTGAGGTGTTGTCGCCGACGGTGGTGGCGATTCCGCCGGACATGACCCTGGAGGCGGCCGTCCGCCAGGTGGTTTTGCCGCATGGCTTCGCCGGATTTCCCGTCATGCAGGGGGATGCGGTGTTGGGGCTCTTGATCGTCGAGGATCTGCGCGCGGTGCCGCAAACCCGTTGGGCTTGGTGTGATGTCCGAGACGTGATGCGACCGATCACCGGAGCCATGACGGTCTCGCCGGAGGCTTCGGCGCTGCGCGCGTTGGAGCAGATGGTCGGCGCGGATATCGATCGGCTGATCGTGCTGGAAGACGATCGGGTCGTGGGAGTGGTCACGAAGTCGGCGCTCTGGCGCTATCTGCATTTGGGGACAGGCGCGAATCGACAGCCGGAGACGGCGCCTTCCAAAGACGCGCCGTAGGGAGCAGACGGCTAGCGGATGGCCAGCATGGCTTGGGTTGCGAGCGACACGAGCGGACCGGGGAAAAGGCCGAGCAGAATCACACCGGCAGTGGCGCAGGTGAGCACGATGGTGAGCGCGGGCGAACCGGCCATAGTCGGCACATCGCCCCCGTGCGGTTCCGGCTCACGCATGTACATGGCCATGACCACACGCAGGTAGTAGTAAGCGGAGATGGCGGCGAACAGCACGGCAATGACGGCCAACCACGTCAGCCCCGCATGCACGGCCGCCATAAACAGATAGAGCTTCCCGATAAAGCCCGCCGTCGGCGGCAAGCCCGCCAGCGACACCATAAAAATCATCATCAGGAAGGCCGTCACCGGTTCACGCTTGGCGAGCCCGGCGAAGGAATCGATATCTTCGCCTTCAATCCCGTTGCGGCGGAGCATCCCCACGATCGCGAAGGCCCCCAGAGTCATGAACGCATAGATCGCGAGGTAGAGCATCACGCTCGCGACGGCTTGGGCAGTATCGGCGCTGGTGGTCGCGCTGCCGATGGCGGCGACGCCGACCAGCGCATAGCCCGCGTGCGCGATGCTGGAATAGGCCAGGAGGCGCTTGAGGTTCGTCTGCACCAGCGCGACCAAATTGCCGATCGCCAAGGTGGCCAGACAGACAATGACGACGAGGCCGACCCAGTGGCCTTTGATCCCGCCGAGCGCTTCCACGAAGACACGCAGGAACGCCGCGAAGCTCGCAGCCTTGCTGGTGACCGCCATGAAGGCGGTGACGGAGGTGGGCGCGCCTTCATACACGTCGGGGGTCCACATGTGAAACGGGGCCGCCGCGAGTTTGAAGCCGAACCCGACCAACATCAGGATGACTGCGAGCACCAACATGGGATTGTTCAGGCCGCCTGCCGTGGCTGCCGAGATGGCGTCCAGCTTGGTACTGCCCGTCGCGCCGAAGAGCAACGAAATGCCGTAGAGCAGGATGCCGGAGGAAAAGGCGCCCAGCACAAAGTACTTGGCGGCGGCTTCGAGCGAACGCGACTCATACCGCTTGATGCCGGCCAGCACATAGAGCGACAGCGCCATCAGCTCCATGCCCAGGTAGAGCGTCAGGAGGTCGGCCGCCGACACCATCACCATCATCCCGCAGAGCGCGAACAGCACGAAACCGTAGTATTCGCCGAGGACGATCCGTTCGACCTTGAGATAGGCGAGCGACAGCAGAATCGTCAGCCCCGTCATCACGTACAGCAGCAGCTTCCAAAATCCCGCATAGCCGTCGATGATGAGGTGGCCGCTGAAGACCAGGGCGCGCCCGTCCAGGTGGGCTGCGGTCCAGAGGCAGCAGAGGCCAAGCGTGCCCAGGCCGAGCCATGCGAGGCGGTCTTTGCGGTCGGACGCGGTGATGGGATCGAGCACCAGTACGAGGCAGGCGGCAGTCATCACCAGCAGTTCAGGGACGATCGCGAGGAGATCGGACCAGGGCATGACTAGCGGACCTCCTCAGGGCGCGGCAGCAGCGCCGCTAGCGAGGTGACGCGCGAGGCATGCATGGCGGGTAAGTGACTGGGGATGAGCGCGGGCGTCGGCTGCGCATGTTGCGGCGGCTGGGCTTCCTGCCCCTTTCCGCCCATGCGCGTGTCGAGCACGTGCGCCACGCTCTGGTGCATCGGCGCCAACAACCAGTTCGGCACGAAGCCGATCCAGAAGACGGCGATGACGAGCGGCGCCATCATCAACATTTCTCGCAGGCCGAGATCCTGAAGATGGTGGTCGGCCTTGGCCGGACCGAAGGCCACGCGCTGCACGAGCCACAGCATATAGGCGGCGGCCAGGATGACGCCGAGCGCCGCGATGGTGGTGGCCAGCTTGCTCCAGACGAAGCTGCCGACCAGCACCAGGAACTCGCCGGCGAAACTGTTGGTGCCCGGCAATCCGAGCGAAGAGAGCGCAAAAATCACGAGGAACGTCGCGTAGCGCGGCATGGGGCCGGCCAATCCCGCATTGTCGGCGATCAGGCGGCTATGCGTGCGCTCATAGATCGCGCCGACGCAGAGGAACAACGCGCCGGTCGTGATCCCGTGGTTCACCATCTGCAGCACGGCGCCTTCGATCCCCTGCTGCGTGAACGTGAACAGTCCCAGCGTCACGAAGCCCATGTGGCTGACGCTGGAATAGGCGATCAGCTTTTTCATGTCGGCCTGGGCCAGCGCCATGTAGGCGCCGTAGACGATGGCGACGAGCGAGAGCGCGATCATGACGTTGGCGAATTGCCAACTGGCATCCGGCAGGACGGGCAGGCTCAGGCGGAGAAATCCGTAGGTGCCCATCTTGAGCAGCACGCTGGCGAGCAACACGCTGCCGGCCGTCGGGGCTTCGACGTGCGCGTCGGGCAACCAGGTGTGGAACGGCCACATCGGGACTTTCACCGCGAAGGCGGCGAAGAACGCCCAGAACAGCCAGGCTTGCAGCGTCGGCGAGATGTGCGAGCCGCCGATGGTCAGCATGTCGAAGGTCTGGCCGCTCTGGAAGTACAGCACTAGAATCGCGATGAGCAACAGCACGCTGCCGGCTAAGGTGTAGAGGAAGAACTTGATCGCGGCGTAGAGCCGATTCGGGCCACCCCAGACGCCGATGAGCAGATACATCGGGATCAGGACCGCCTCCCAGAACACATAAAACAGCACGAAGTCGAGCGCGACGAACACGCCGATAGTCGCGGCCTCGGTGAGCAACAGGGAGGCCATGAAGCCGCGCACACGCGTGTGCACCGAACGCCAGGAGCCCATGACGCAGAGGGGCAGCAGAAACGTGGTCATCAGCACGAGCGGGAGGCTGATGCCGTCGACCCCCAGCCGATAATAAATGGGCGGCCAGGCAATCCACTTGGCCGTTTCGGTGAATTGCATCGCGTGGCTGGAGGCGTCGAAGCCGAACCAGACCGGCAGCGACAGGAGAAACTCCAGGCAGGTGACACCGAGCGCCGTCCAGCGGACGGAGGATTCTTTGACGAACGCCAAGGCCACGGCGCCGAGCACCGGGGTGACGATCAAGAGCGTGAGCCAGGGAATGCTGCTCATGCGCGCTCGCTTTCTGTCGTCGTGTGGGTCGGCATCGTTAGAACAACCAGTAGAGCACCATGATCACCGCGGTCCCGAGCGTCATGCCCAGCGCATAATGTTGCACGTGTCCCGTTTGGAACAGCCGCAGCACCCAGCCGCCGAAGCCGATCGCGCGCGCCACGCGGTTGACGATGCCGTCGATGATCGCCACATCCACGCGCTTCCACATCTGCGTGGCGGCGGCCATCGTCGGAGCGACGATCGTGCGGTCGTACGCCTCATCCCAATACCATTTGTTGAGCGAGCCCTTGTACAGCGTCTGCCACTGCTGCGCCAGCCGATCCGGCACGCTCGGGTTGGCGACGTACGCATAGTAGGCCCCGGCGATCCCGAGCAGGCCGCAGAGTGTGGCCGCGATCATGATGCCGGTCGCCGCCGCGCCATGGTGTCCGGCGCCCTCGTGTGTCGCAAAAACCGGCGCAAGGAATTCGGGAATGCCGACGTAGCCGGCCAAGATGCTCAGCGCCGCAAGTACGATCAGCGGCATCGTGACGGTCGCGTTCGGCTCATGGATGTGGGCGGCGTGGTGCGCGTCCATTCGAGGCGTGCCCCAGAAGGTCACGAAGACCAGGCGGAAGCTGTAGAACGCGGTCAGCAGCGCCGTCAGCAATCCGAACAGCGTGAGCACCTGTCCCAAGGGGCCGCTCGACCAGGCCGCCACGAGCAACTCGTCCTTGCTGAAAAACCCGGAGGTCAACGGAAAACCGGCCAAGGCGAGCGAGCCGATCAGGAATGTCCAATAGGTGATGGGCAGCCGATCCTTGAGCCCGCCCATGTGGCGGATGTCCTGTTCGTGGTGCAGCGCGAGGATCACTGAGCCGCATCCAAGGAACAGCAGGGCCTTGAAGGCGCCGTGCGTCAGCAAGTGGTACATCCCGGCCGTGTACGCGCCGAGCCCGCAGGCCATCACCATGTAGCCGAGTTGGCTGACGGTGGAATAGGCAACGACCCGTTTGATGTCGGTCTGCGTGACCGCGATCGTGGCACCCATCACCATGGTGGCGGCACCGAGCAGCGCGACGACGGTCAGGGCCGTCGGGGCCAAATCGTAAATCGGCGAGAGGCGCGCCACCATAAAGACACCGGCGGTCACCATCGTGGCCGCATGGATCAGCGCGGAGATCGGTGTCGGGCCTTCCATCGCGTCCGGCAGCCAGACATGCAACGGGACCTGTGCGGATTTGCCGATGGCGCCGACGAACAGCAGCAGGCCGATCATCGTGAAGAGCGAAACGTCCCAGGTGGCGCCGAACGGGGCCAGCACATTGATCACCGCTCCGGCCTGGTCCTGCACGTGCGTAAAGATCGTCCGGTAGTCCAGGCTGCCGAACGTGAGCCAGACCAACAGGAGGCCAAGGATGAAGCCGAAGTCGCCGACGCGGTTGACGAGGAACGCCTTGGTCGCCGCCGCGTTGGCGGCCGGCCGTTCGAACCAATGGCCGATCAGCAGGTAGGAGCAGAGACCGACCGCTTCCCAGAAGACGAACAGCTGCAGCAGGTTGTTCGCCAGCACGAGCATCAGCATCGAGAACGTGAACAGGGCGATGTAGGCGAAGAACCGCGCGTAGCCCGCTTCGCCATGCATGTATCCAATGGTGTAGATGTGCACGAGGGAGCTGACCGTCGTAACGAGGATCAGCATGGCGACCGTGAGGCGGTCGAAGTACAGGCCGAGTTCGATCGACAGGTTGCCGGAGGTCATCCAATTGTAGAGCGGAATTTCCACGTTGCGGCCGCCGGCCACCTCGCCGAAGACCAGCCAGGAGAGGAGCGCGGACGTGACGACCGCCGGGACCGCCACCAGATGCGCGCGCTCGCGTATCCACGAGCCGAAGAGCCCGAGGATCAGGAAGGCGGCAAAGGGCAACAACGGAATGAGAATTAAATAGAGCATCTCACCAACGCAGCAGGCTGAACTCTTCGACGTTGATCGTCGACTTGGCGCGATAGAGCGCAATGATGATGGCCAAGCCGACGGCGACTTCCGCCGCCGCGACCGTCAGCGCAAAAAACACGAACACCTGTCCCGCCACATGGTGCAGGTAATGGGAAAAGGCGACGAAGTTGATGTTCGTCGCGTTGAGCATCAGTTCGACGGACAGGAGAATCAGAATGATGTTGCGGCGGATGAGCACGCCCACCAGGCCGGTCACGAAGACGATGGCGCTGAGCACGATGTAATAGGACAACGGGATCATGAGACGGCCTCGTTGCGCGGGTCGGCCTCGGCCGGGTCGACGAGCAGATCCTTTTTGGCCAGCACGATGGCGCCGATCATGGCGACCAGCAAGACCAGTGAGGCCAGTTCGAACGGCAACAGATAATGCGTAAACAGGACCTCGCCGATGGACTCGGTGTTACCGGTCGAGGTCACGGCAAATTCTTCCGACGAGGCCTCCGGCGCCCGCTGCGCGATGACGAGGAACAGGGCCTCCGTCAGGATCGTCGCGCCGAGGAATCCGGCGATGGGCCATTGCGCATGGTATCGATCTTCGCGCGAAACGTTCAGCAACATGACGACGAACAGATAGAGCACGAGAATCGCACCGGCGTAGACGATGATCTGCACGGCGGCCAGAAATTCCGCGTGGAGCGTCACGTACAGGCCGGCGACATGGAAAAAGAGCACCAGCAGAGAGAGGGCGCAGTAGACCGGGTTGCGCAGCAGGATCACGAGCGCGCCGGTCGCCACGATGACGCTCGCTAAATAGAAGAACACGACGTAATTCACGACTGCGGTCCTCTCGTCTCTTCGCCCGGCACCCGATCGCTCGCACAGTTGTCGGCCCGGGAGGCGTGGCGCCGCCGGGGCTTCGCACATCACGCTCATGACCCCGTCGGGGGAGGGAGGCCGTGGATCGCTCAGTCGAGGCGGGGAGCGAGCGGCGGGCCGATCATCCCGACCGAGCCCGGCTAGTCCGGCTTCTGCGGCACGTGCTGGAACGCCACGTTAAAGAACGCGGTGTTCGGATGTTGCAGCTCCAGGCGCTTTTCGCGCACCGGATAGCACCGGTCGCCGATGGCGAGGAGCTGCTGCTTGTTTAAGTGCAGGTCGCGTTTGTCGTACACGGCCCATTCAAATTCCCGCGTCATGCCCAAGGCATCGACCGGGCAGGCTTCGACGCACATGCCGCAGAACAGGCAGCGCGTCATGTCCATGTAATACTCTTTGGAGTAGCGTTTCGTCGGCTCGCCGGGCACTTCGCCGCTGACCACGCGGATGACGCGCGACGGGCAGGCCGCTTCGCAGAGATCGCACCCGACGCACTTTTCCGTCCCGTCCTGGTATCGCAGCAGCGCCAACATGCCGCGATAGCTGTCCGGCAACGTGCGCTTTTCGTGCGGGTACTGCAGCGTGATCGGCTTGTAGTGCAGCAGATGCGACATCGTGGCCTTCATGCCGACCAACAGTTCATAGAACGTGATGGTCTTCACCCAGGCGCGAAGCCGGGTGAGCGAAGTCGGACGCGTATCGACGACAGCGGTCTGCATGCGTTCCTTACGGCGTCGTGGTCGGGAAGAAATAGGCGGCAATGGCCGTGAACACCACGTTCCCCAGTGCGATCGGCAGCATGACCTTCCAGCCGAACCGCATCAACTGGTCGTACCGCAAGCGCGGCAAGGTTGCGCGCAACCAGAAAAAGAGGAACAGGAAGAAGTACACCTTCACCGTGAACCAGGCGATGTTTTCGATCCAGCCGATGCTCGACGGCAAAATCGTCCCCGGATAGGGTGCGTTCCACCCGCCCAAGAACAGGATGGCCGCGATGCAGGAGACCAGAATCATGTTCGCGTATTCCGCCAGGAAGAAGAACGCGAAGCGCATGCCGCTGTATTCGGTGAAGAATCCGGCGACCAATTCGCTTTCCGCTTCCGGCAAGTCGAACGGCACGCGGTTGGTTTCCGCCACAGATGAAATGACGTAGACGACGAAGGCCAGCAGTTGCGGCGCGGGCCAGGCCAGCACAAACCAATGCCAGAACCAGCCGCTCTGGGCCTCGGTGATTTTCACCAGGCTCAACGAGCCGGACAGCACGATCACGCCGACGATGGCCAGGCCGACGTTCAACTCGTAGCTGATGACCTGCGCCGCGGAACGGAGGCCGCCGAGCAGCGAGTACTTACTGTTGGAGGCCCAGCCGCCCAAGATGATCCCGTAGGCGCCGATGGAGGCGAAGGCCAAAATGTAGAGGATGCCGATGTTGATGTCGCTGATCACGAAGGGTCGAAATTCATGGCCGAACAGTTCGACCGTCTGTGACGGGCCGAAGGGAATGACGGCAAAACCGATCAGCGCGGGCACCAGGGCCAGGATCGGGGCCAAGCTGAACATCACCTTGTTGGCGCCGGCCGGGATGATGTCTTCCTTAAAGAAGAGCTTCAATCCGTCGGCGATCGGTTGGAGGATGCCGTAGGGGCCGACTTCCATCGGGCCCATGCGGTCCTGCATCCACCCCAGCACCTTGCGTTCGGCAAGGGTCAGCAGCATCACGGTGAGCAGCACCACCACCAACACGGCGGCGATCTGCCCTAAAGCGAAGGCCAGTTTCACTCCCAGTTCAGTCACGACGGGTCTCCTTCTCGACCTGCACAGGCGTCTGGCGATAGGACGGGACGCCGGTGCGCGGGTCCGTCACGCAGGTGAACAACGGTTTGAGGGCGCGATCAAAATGGTCGGGGAAGCGGGCGATGCCGACGGGGATGCGGTCCATCCGCGTCACCGGCACGGTGGCCGAGCCGCGCGCGTTCGACACGCGCACCTGATCGCCTTCGGCCAGGCCGCGGGCGTCGGCATCCGCCGGATTGAGCGCGAGCGCGCCGACCGCCTGGACTTGCTGCAGGCCCTTGGCGTGCGTGGACAGTTTCCCCGAATGAAACAGGCTTTGTTCGAGACAGAGGAGCAGCGCGCCCGATTGTGGCGGCGCGACCGTCCGGAGCGTATAGCGCGCGGGCAGATCGCTGACGAAGTCTTCCGTCAGATAGCGCGTGACCGTGGCGGCCACAGGCTTGGCGGGAACCGGCGCGGGCCCCAACATTCCATACCCCGGGATGACCGTACGGATCTCTTTGAGAATTTCCTGGGCGTCGCCATATTCGAGCGGCTCGCCCATCAGGCCGGACAAGGCGGCGGCGACTTCCCAATCCGGACGGCTTTCGCCGACGGGATTGATGGCTTGCCGGACGCGCTGCACATGGCCTTCGGTGTTGGTGAACGTGCCGTCCTTCTCGGCGTAGGAGCAAGCGGGCAAGACCACGTGCGCCATAGCGGCCGTCTCGGTCAGGAACAGCTCCTGACAGACGAGCAAGTCGAGTGCGGCCAGGGCTTCACGCGCCTGCGTGTCGGGCGGTAAAGAGCCGACGGGATTTTCGCCCACGACGAACAGCGCCTTGATCGTGCCGGTCTTCGCCTGTGCGAGGATCTCCATCAACGAGGCGCCGGTGCCGGACGGCAGGGCTTCGCGCCACTGCTGGGCCAGTCGTTCACGGGCGGCCGCGTCGCGCGGATCGGCGCCGCCGGGCAGGAACTCCGGCACCGCGCCCAATTCGAGCGCCCCCTGTTCGTTATTTTCTTCGGTCAGCGGCGCGAGGCCGCAGCCGGGCTGGTCGTGACGTCCCAGGACAATCAAAAGGTCGAGCAGATTCATGGCCGTCGCAAAACCCTGCGCGTGGCGCAGCGCACTTTGGCCGAGCAGGATGACGGTGCGCGGGCCTCGGGCGAGCGCCGCGGCCGCCTGCTGCAGATCCGCCGCGGTTGCGCCGGTCGCCGCTTCGAGGGCTTGCCAGGAGCGCGCCGCGACGCGGTCGGTGATCGCGCGATGATAGCTTGGCGCATGCTGCGCAAGGGCTGCGGTGGGCGAATCCGGCGCGGCCTGTTCGAGGACGGCTTTGATCAAGGCCAGCACGACGGCGTGGAACTGGTCCGGTGTCGCGGTCAGATGGTGCGACGCGAGATTGGTGATGTTGCTGATCGTGCCGATGGCCGGTTGCAGCGTTTCCACCGTGACCAGCGCGGCGCCGTGTTTCTTGACCGCTTCCTTCACCTTCAAACCCGTGACGGGATTCGCTTCCGTGATGTTGGTGCCGATGGTGAGGATGGTATCGGCGGCGACAACATCTTCGAAGGTCACGGTCCAGCGCAGCGTGCCCAGTACGCGCGAGAGGGCGCGGGTCGCATTGATGGTGCCGTAGCGCGGGCTGCTGTCGATATGGGTGGTGCCGACGGCCAGGCGCAGGAACTTCTGGAACACATAGATGTCTTCGTTGGTGCAGCGCGCGCCGATCAATCCGGCAAAGGCCGCCGCCCCATGCGCAAGCTTCAGGCGGACCGCCGTCTCGGCGATGTATTCCAACGCCTCGTCCCAGGTGGCCCGTTCCAATTGTCCGTTGCGGCGGATCATCGGATGGGTGAGGCGTTCGGGCGCCGTCGAGACGTGGTAGCCGAAGTAGCCGCGCGCGCAGAGGTCGCCGTTGTTGCGTCCGGCGCCGTGGGCGGAGTTCGCCTCGATCAGCTGCGTGCCCTTGGTTTGGAGCGTGATCTGGCAGCCGTCGCCGCAGTAGGTGCAGATGGTGTCGGCCCGCTTGAGCATCCACGGCCGGTACTCGTACATGGAGAGGCGGCTGGTGATGGCGCCCACCGGGCAGATTTGCACGCAGCCGCCGCAAAACTCGCAATCGAGTTGGTGCGTGAGGAACGATTTGATTTCGGTCATGGTGCCGCGGCCGACCGGGGCCAGCGCCTTCACGTCCATGACTTCGTCGCAATAACGCACGCAGCGCAGGCACTGCACGCAGCGGTTCATCTGCGTTTCGATCAAGGGGCTGAAGTATTCCTTTTGGAAGACGCGCTTGATCTCGATGAACCGGCTCGTGGTGGGCGTGTACTCGTGCGAAAAATCCTGCAGGTCGCAGCGGCCGCCCTGGTCGCAGACGGGGCAGTCCAGCGGATGGTTCGCCAGGATGAATTCCAGCACCGACTTATGAGCGTTGTTCACCACGGTGGTGGCGGTGCGGACAGACATGCCCTCGGACACCGGCGTGCTACAGGCTGTCTGCAGCTTGGGCATCTTCTCTACTTCCACCAGGCACATGCGGCAATTGGCGTCCGGCTTGAGCTTGGGGTGGTAACAGAAATGCGGAATCATCACGCCGACACGGCGCGCGGCCTCGATCACCAGCGTGCCCTTGGGGACGCTGACGGACTGGCCGTCAATCGTGAGATTGACTGTTTCTACTGCGGTGGTCGTCGGCATGCGTTCACGCTACAGCGCACATGGATCGTTACGGCCTCGCGGCGGCCATCGGCAATGCTTTGCCTTGCGCCGCCGTCGACGCGCGGATCAATTCTTCGTACTCGCTCCGCCAATATTTCAGCGTGCTGAGAATAGGCGACACCTCGGCATCGCCGAATGCGCAGACCGTTCGGCCCGCGATGTTCTTACATAGATCGGGCAGGGTTTCAAGGTCTTCCGGGCGCCCCTGTTTGGCCCAAATCCGCTTGAGCGTCTGCGTCAGCCAGGCGCTGCCTTCACGGCAGGGACTGCACTTGCCGCAGGACTCATGGTGGAAGAATTCCATGAGGCGGAGGGCGGCCCACACCATCGGCGTGCCCTCTTCCATGACGGTGACGCCGCCTGAGCCCAACATCGACCCGGCTTGGGCGACGGATTCGAAATCCAACTTCACATCGAGATGGGTGGGCGTGAGAAAGGGGGCGGAGGCGCCGCCGGGGATAAACGCCTTCATCGGCTTGTCGCCGCGCATGCCGCCCGCATGCTCGTAGATCAATTCGCGCGCAGTGATCCCCATCGGCACTTCGTAGTTGCCGGGTCGCTTCACGTGGCCGCTGACGCAGAAGACGCGCGTGCCGGTGCTTTTCGGCGGCGAGCCGATCGACGCGAACCATTCGGGTCCGCGGGTCAGAATATGCGGCAGGTTCGCCAGCGTCTCGACGTTGTTGACGACGGTCGGCTTGCCGTACAGGCCGTGCGTGGCGGGGAACGGCGGTTTCACGCGCGGGAGGCCGCGCTTGCCTTCCAGCGATTCGAGCAGCGCCGTTTCCTCACCGCAGATGTAGGCTCCAGCGCCCCGATGCACATGGATGTCGCAGCTGATACCGCTGCCGTAGATGTTCTTCCCCAGGTGCCCGGCGGCACGCGCCTCCTGAATGGCGCGGTCGAGGATCTTGGCGCCGAGCGTGAATTCGCCGCGGATATAAATGTAGGCCGTCTCGCAGCCGATGGCGTAGCAGGCGATCGCCATGCCTTCCAGCACTTGGTGCGGATCGCGCTCCATCAACTGCCGATCCTTGAAGGTGCCGGGTTCGCTTTCGTCGGCGTTGCAGCAGAGGTATTTCGGGCCGCGATAGTCCTTCGGCAGGAAGCCCCATTTGATGCCGGTCGGAAAGCCCGCGCCACCCCGTCCGCGCAAGCCGGACTTGGTGACGGTGGCCGTGACGTCGGCGGGCGCAATCTTGCCCAGCACCTTGCGCAGAGCCTGGTAGCCGCCGGCGGCTTCATACTCGGCCAAGGCGCCGGTGTATCCCGGCTGCGACATATTCTTGAGCAGGACTAATTCGTGTGTCGGCATAACGATACGTATCTCACTGGACCGGCTCTCCGACCGGCTGCTCGCTATTCACCCGTGGCGCCCTAGCGCTTCGCCGGCTCCGGCCACATGAACGGCCCGCTCTTGAGCGGGGACGTGCCGTCGCGTTTCAAGTCGGCCAGAATGCGATCGACCTTCTCTTCCGTCAGGCGCTCGTAGTAGTCGTCGTTGATCTGCATCATCGGGCCCGTGCCGCAGGCGCCCAAACATTCCACTGCGCTGACGGTGAACAGCTTATCGGCCGTCGTTTCTCCGGGGCCGATCCCGAGCTTGGTCTTCATCCAGGCCAGGACCGTATCCGAGCCGACGAGCGCGCACATGAGCGACTTGCAGACCTGAATGTGAAACCGGCCCAGCGGCTTCAGGTTGAACATCGTATAGAACGTGACCGTCTCGTACACCTGCGGCGGCGTGAGGCGAAGGAGTCCCGCGATTTCCTTCATCGCGGCCTCGCTGACGTAGCCTTCCTCCGCCTGCGCAAGATAGAGCAGGGGCAGCAGCGCCGATCGCTTGATCGGGTAGCGCGCCAGGATGTTCGCGATTTCGTCCTTATGTTTGTCCTGCAGTTTCATGCGCCGTCGTAATCCCGCATTCTCCGCTCTATCGCCGTTCCGTTGAAGGGCCTCACCGATCGCATTCGCCCATGACGATGTCGTACGTGCCGAAGATCGTAATGATGTCCGAAATGAGATAGCCGCGGGCCATATGATCGAACGCGCCCATGTGCACGAACGAGGGGGAGCGGATCTTCATGCGATAGGGGCGCGGGCTCCCGTCGCTGACGATGAAAAAGCCCAGTTCACCCTTCGGCACTTCCGTCGCGCAATAGGTCTCGCCCTTCGGCGGCTTGAACCCCTGCGTGAAGATGATGAAATGGTGAATCAAGCTTTCCATGTCCCGCATGATGTTCGGCTTGGGCGGCGGAATGATCTTCGGCGCGTCGGCCATGATCGGTCCGTCCGGCAGCTGGTCGAGACATTGGCGGACGATGCGGCAGCTTTGGCGCATCTCCTCCATGCGGATCCAGTAGCGGTCGTACGTGTCGCCGTTCTTCCCGACCGGCACATCCCACTCCACCTTGTCGTAGGCGCCGTAGGGCTCGATCTTGCGTACGTCGTAATCCACGCCGGAGCCGCGCAACGTCGGCCCGGTCAGGCCGAAGTTGATGGCGTCTTCCGCAGAAATGACGGCGACGTCTTTCGTGCGGCCCAGCCAGATGCGGTTGTTCATGATCAGGCTGTCGTACTCGGCAATGTGCTCGTAGAACGAATCGAGGAACGTGCGCATGCGCGCGACCAGGTCCGGCGTGAAGTCGCTGTCGACGCCGCCGACCCGGAAATAATTCAGCGTGAGCCGCGCGCCGCAGAGCTTTTCGAAGAGATCGAGCAGGACTTCGCGCTCGCGGAACGTCCAGAAGAAGACGGTCATCGCGCCGATGTCCAACGCCTGGGTGCCGAGCCAGAACAGGTGGCCGATGATGCGCTGGATCTCCGCGACGATGGTGCGGACGTACTCGGCGCGCTCGGGCACTTTCAGGCCGAGCAGCTTTTCCACCGTGCGGACGTAGGCGTAGTTGTTGGTCATCGAACACACGTAGTCGAGCCGGTCCGTGTGCGGAATGACCTGCATATAATGGAGGCCTTCGGCCAACTTTTCGACGCCGCGGTGCAGATAGCCGAGATCCGGCGTGGCCTTCACGATGCGCTCGCCGTCTAGCTCCAACACGACACGCAGCACGCCGTGCGTGCTGGGGTGTTGCGGCCCCATGTTCAGCAGCAGTTCTTCTTTGCGGCGCGTGGAAGGCGCCGTAGTCGGGAGCGTGGCGGTTGATGCGGCCGCCGTCGCGGGCGCGGCGCCGTTCGCGGCAGGCGCCGCGAGGAACGCGTGCTTCTCGGCATCGGGCACTTCCTGCGAGAGTTCCATGGCCGGCTCGTCGAGCCGCGGAATGAACGGGAACGAGCCGCGCCAGCCGCGTCCTTCCGCCGGAAAATCTTTGCGCAGCGGATGGCCCTCGTCGTAGTCGTCGGGCATGAGGATCCGGCGCAAATCCGGATGGCCCTCGAAGCGAATGCCCATGAGGTCGAAGACCTCGCGCTCCATGAACTCGGCGCCTTTCCAGATGCCGGTGACGCTGGGCAGTGAGGGGTGGTCCGCCGTGACGCGCGCTTTGACGCGAAGGCGCGTGCGGTGCGGGATCGACAGGAGTTGGTAGACGACTTCGAACCGTTCCGGCGCGTCGGGGTAATCGACGGAGCAGACGTCGGTGATATGGTCGAACGCCATGGCCGGGTCGTCGTGCAGATAGCGGCCGATCTCGGCGATGCGCGCCGCCTGGACGCGCGCGATCAGCTCGCCCCGTGCCGTATCTTCCTGCACCGCGACAATCGCGTCGGGAAACTGCGTCTTCAATCGTTCAAGAACCGGATGCATCGTAGTCGGTCACTCGGAATCGGCGACGCGCGCTCGCGCTACCGCACAAACACCTTTTCGCGTTGAATCTTTTCCTGCAACTTCAATAAGCCGTCGAGCAGCGCTTCCGGACGCGGCGGGCACCCGGGTACGTAAATATCCACCGGCACGATCTGATCCACGCCCTGCACCACGCTGTAGCTGTTGTAGTGGTTGCCGGAGGTGGCGCAGGACCCCATCGACATGACGTAGCGGGGCTCGGGCATCTGGTCGTAAATGCGCCGGATGACAGGCGCCATTTTGCGGGTGACGGTGCCGGCGACGATCATCAGATCCGACTGCCGGGGCGAGGCGCGGAACACACCGGCGCCGAAGCGGTCGATGTCGTAGCGCGCGGAGACCGCCGCAATCATTTCGATGGCGCAGCAGGCGAGTCCGAACGTCATCGGCCAGAGCGCCGACTTGCGCGCCCAGCCGACCAGCGCGTCGATGTTCGTGGTGATGATATTCGGCTCGAACTGCCGCTCTAACATGCTCATGGTCTGTATCCTTGCGCCTTAGACGGATGCGGACGCTAATCCCACTCCAGCGCGCCCTTCTTCCAGGCGTACCAAAATCCCACGATCAGAATGGCGATGAAGACGATCATTTCGACCAGGCCGATCAAGCCGAGCTTTTGGAACGAGACGGCCCAGGGAATCATAAAGACGACTTCGATATCGAATACCACGAACAACATCGCGATGATGTAATAGCGCATCGGGAACTGCACGCGCGCGTCTTGGAACAGCGGGCTGCCGCTCTCGTACGGAAGCAGCTTGGCCTTGTACGGCCGCGACGGGCGCACGAACCACCCGGCCACCAGCGACACCACGCCGAAGCCGAGCGCGATCACCATGAACAGCACGATCGGGATATAGTTCAGCGGGACGGCTTCGTTCGACATGCGGCTACTCTGGTCCGTTCGTCAGGTCGTCTCGTCGACGGGACAGGCCAGGCTCCCGTCAAAAAATGGACTGTGGCGCAGGCCGTCGAGCGGCGCGCTGCCCAACCCTTTTGCCTGCAACAACACTTTAAAGGTCGTGCCCATGCCGTGGGGCCGCAGCAGGTGCGCAATGGACAGCAGCTCCGGCGCATCATCCGGCAGTGTGCCGCAGTACGCGTCGATCCCCAGGCTCATCAAAAAATTCAGTTGGTTGGTAAGGCCGACCGTCGCGAGGCCCGCGTCGCGTCCGGCGGCCGCCACGCTGGTAAAGTCCACATGGCTCGTGAGGTCCTGCTCTCCGACGGCGTCGAGGAGCGCGTCGGACACGCGATGCCGCGCATAACTCCGTAAGGTGCCCTGACGACGCTCCGCGCCATAGAGGTCGCGCGCGGCATGGCCGTAGTCGATCGTAATGACGAGTCCCTGCGCCAGGCGCGAGGCGACCAGCCGCATCCAGTCGTCGGCCAACAGATTGACGTCGGCGATGGCCTGCTCCGCGAGTGTCAGCCCGAGGCGATCGAAATAGGCCGAGAGCGCCGGAGTGGACAGCGGGCCGGTCGTGAGAGCCAGTCGACCGTCGCGCACAGTCACCCGATGCTCGACGAGCGAGCCCGCCAGATTTTGCACGCGATGGACGGGAAAGGCATCGAGCAATTCGTTGGAGAGGACCACGCCCGTGATGCTGTCCTGCGGCAGCGCCGACAGGTCCTCCTGCCACAGGATGCGCGCGGGCTGATCCAGCCAGGCTGCGAGTGTCTGACGTTGGAGCGCGCGGTGCGCCGGGCTTCGATCGATCACCACATAGGTGAGTCGCGCGAAGAGCGCGGGGAAGCGTGACTGACAGGCGGACAGGATGTCGCGTGCCAGCAGGCCCTTACCGGCGCCGACTTCCACCACGGTAAACGTTGAGGGCGATCCGAGGAGGCGATCGACTTGTTCGATCTGTCCGCTCAGCGCCCAGCCGAGCGCGGGATGGACATCGGAGCTGGTGTAGAAGTCGCCCTCGAGTCCGATGCGGGGACGAACGTCATGGGTCGCCTGCCCTGCGTAGTAGCCCCAGATGGGGTGGTACAGCGCCAGCTCCATGAAGCGCGCGAACGTCAGCGGACCCTGGGTCGCGATCTCCTCGAAGAGGATCGCCAGTAAGTCCGGATGGCCCGGAGTCACGCCAGAGCTCGCCTCAGTCTGCCTGCTGTGTGCCGTTACAGGTGACACCAATCCCTTCCTAAAAAGGCGCAGAAAAAAGGGCCCTAGAGTAGCGGCGAAGTGGTTGAAAAGTCAATGCGAACGGCGGGTGGAGAGCGGCCCTGAGGCGCTATCGCGCAGTGGATGGCGACGACGCAAGGCCGCTGTGCGCTGGAGAAGATGTCACAGCGGCCTTGTCACGGCACGGATCGATCTCTGCGAGAGCAGGACCGGTCGTTATGTCTTCAATGAGGCGGAGAGATCCCGTAAAAACGTTTGCTCATCGGCGCTGACGCGTTCGCCGCCGATGCCGAGGAAGCCACCTTCCTTCGCCGCCTGCGTAATGCGCTCGGCGATCTGGATCAAAAACGTCCGATAGGCCTCGCTGTCGCCCGGGTCACCCTTCGAAGACAGGAGCGTCAGGGCGCTGGCGCTCTTCGCCAAGGCTTCCTCCCGCAGCCTTGCCTTCGTGCCCTCAGGATCCGTGAACGTGACCTGCGAGCGAATGCTCATCTGGGCCTGGTCCAGTTCCTCCCGGGCGGCCAAGTCGCGGATCAAACTGTTCGCGTCCTTACCGGCGTCGAGAAAGCTCTTGGCTGTGGCGAAGCCTTCTTTGATTGTGCCGAATCCGCTGTTGCCGGCCAAGGTCGCGGCGGCCGCCACAAAGTGCGGCGTGTCGCGGAGGGTCGTCCACTCGTCGGTTGTAAATGCGGTTTTCCCAGCCATGCGCCACCTCCAGGGTGAGTGTGTGGTGAATGATCCGCGCCGATGCTGCCCTGACTCTAGCCGAACGTCGAATGGACGGGGCCTAGGCAATGCCCTCGCGGCGATGGTCTTGGATGCGTGGCCCTGATGCCCCGACGAATCACAGTCTTCGGCCTGCTGAAGGCAGGCTGCGTGCTATGACGAGAAGGCGTGAGTGTGCCTGATATGGACTAGGGAAAAGGGGCGAGCCGAACCGACAGGTCGAGGAAGTGTCGGCCGAGTGAATCGAGTGACGCGCTACGCGCCGTGACACTTCTTGAATTTTTTCCCGCTGCCGCAGGGGCAGGGGTCGTTGCGTCCGACTTTGTCGGCATCGATCTTCGGCGCGCTCGGAGCGGACAGGGTTTCATCCCCGTGGCTCAGGATCATGCGCGGCTGGCGAACCGGGGGCAGCACCGGCGCCATGTGCGGTTGCGCGGGCGGCACGGGCTGGCTCGGCGGGGCCTGCAGCGGTTGCGTCGGAATCGGCGCCGGTTGTGACGCCTCCGGTGGAAGCATCGTCGGTGGTGGCGGCGGCGGAGGGGCCTCCATCTGCCGCACTTCCTGAATACGGAAGAGCCGTTCCAGTGTGTCCGACTGCACGCGCTCCATCAGGCGCGAGAACATATCGAAGCCCTCGCGCTTGTATTCGATCAGCGGATCCTTCTGCCCGTAGCCGCGCAGGCCGATGCCGTCGCGCAGGTGGTCCATGCCGAGCAGATGCTCTTTCCAATGGTGGTCGATGACTTGGAGCAGGATCAGCTTTTCGAGTTGGCGGAGAATCTCGGCCGGGATGTCGCGTTCCTTCGCTTCATAGGCCTGCTGCACGGCTTTCTGCAGGTCCTCGACAAGCGCGTCGCGCCCCATTTCCTTCAAGCTGTCGATCCCGCCCGGATGTAGCTGCGCGATGTCCACTCCGAATTGGCCGTGGACGGACTCCGCCAGGCTCTTAAAGTCCCATTCTTCCTGGTATTGATCCTCCGGACAGCAGACGGTGAGGAAGCCGGCGACGACGTTATGCATCATGTCGCGGACTTCGCCGGAGATGTCCTGACTCGTGAAGACCTGGCGGCGGTGTTGATAGATGATCTCCCGCTGCTTGTTCATCACGTCGTCGTATTCGAGGAGCTGCTTGCGAATCTCGAAGTTGTGCGCCTCGACTTTTTTCTGTGCATTTTCGATGGCGCGCGTGACCATGCCGTGCTCGATCGGGACGCCTTCCTCCATGCCGAGTTTCAGCATGAGGTTGGAGACGCGCTCGGAGGCGAAAATCCGCATCAAGTCGTCTTGGAGCGACAAATAGAAGCGTGAAGACCCGGGATCGCCCTGGCGTCCGGCGCGTCCGCGCAACTGGTTGTCGATGCGGCGGCTCTCGTGCCGTTCCGTGCCCAGGATGTGCAAGCCGCCCGCGGCCACAACCTCGGCCTTGTTCCGCTCGCAGTCGTCCTTGATCTTTTGGAGCACGATCGGTTGTTGCTCTTCGGACAGGCCCTCTTCTTGATAGAGGAGCTGCTTGAACATGAAATCGGGATTGCCGCCCAAGAGAATGTCCGTGCCGCGGCCCGCCATGTTCGTGGCGATGGTGACGGCGCCCTTGCGGCCCGCCTGCGCGATGATTTCCGCCTCGCGTTCGTGGTACTTCGCGTTCAACACATGGTGTTTGACGCCCTGGCGGCCCAACATGCCGGAGATGCGCTCGGATTTTTCAATCGAAATGGTGCCGACCAGCACCGGTTGCCCCTGCTGATAGCATTCCTTGATCTCTTCGACGATGGCGTTGAATTTTTCCGGCTCGGTGCGGAAGACGACATCGGCAAAGTCTTTGCGGATATTCGGGCGATTGGTCGGGATGACGTTGACGTCGAGGTTGTAGATCTTCGCGAACTCGGCGGCTTCCGTGTCGGCGGTGCCGGTCATGCCCGCCAGCTTCTTATACATGCGGAAGTAGTTCTGGAACGTCACCGACGCGAGCGTCTGATTCTCGTTGGCGATCTTGACGCCTTCCTTCGCTTCCACGGCCTGGTGCAACCCGTCGCTCCAGCGGCGGCCCGGCATGAGGCGGCCCGTAAACTCGTCCACGATGATGACTTCGCCGTCTTTCACGACGTATTCCACGTCGCGCTTGTACAGCGTGTGCGCCTGCAGCGCCTTGATGACGTGGTGCACAAGATTCATGTTGACCGCGTCGTACAAATTCTCGACGCCCAAGATCTTCTCGACGCGCGCGTTGCCCTCTTCCGTGAGCGAGGCGGTCTTGGTCTTTTCCTCGATCGTGTAATGTTCCTCCGGCGTCAACTGCGGAATGACCGCGTTGCACCGATAGTAGAGGTCCGTCGTGTCGTCGGTGGGACCGGAGATGATGAGCGGCGTACGCGCCTCGTCGATCAGGATACTGTCCACCTCGTCGACGATGGCGAAGTTCAGCTCGCGCTGCACGCACTGGCGGATGTCGCTGACGATCAGGTTGTCGCGCAGGTAATCGAAGCCGAATTCGTTGTTGGTGCCGTAGGTGATGTCTGCGCGATAGGCCTCCTGACGGCTGCAGGGCCGCAGGTGCTGAAGGCGCCGGTCGCTCGCCTCGAAGGTCGGGTCATAGAGAAACGAGGCGTCGTGCTGAATGACTCCCACGGACAGGCCCAGGAAGTGATAGAGCTGCGCCATCCACTGTGCGTCGCGCTTGGCGAGGTAGTCGTTGACGGTGACCAGGTGCGCGCCGTGGCCCGCGAGGGCGTTCAAATAGAGCGGGAGCGTGGCGACCAGGGTCTTGCCTTCGCCGGTTTTCATTTCGGCGATGCGGCCCTTGTGGAGAATCATGCCGCCGAGCAACTGCACGTCGAAATGGCGCATGCTGAGTCGGCGTCGGCTGGCTTCCCGGCAGACGGCAAACGCCTCGGGCAGCAGGTCGTCCAGCGACTCGCCGGCCTGCAGGCGCGCACGAAATTGTTGGGTCTTCTCGGTCAGCGCCTCATTCGTCAGGGGCGTGAGCGAGGCTTCCAGAGAAGCAATCTTGTCGACGATCGGGCGGAGGGCCTTGATCTCACGATCGTTCTTGCTGCCGAACACCAGATTGAGGGCGCGAGTTAGCATGGCAACGCTTCAGCATTCCGTAGACGTGATGATGTGTAGAGTTCGGCGAGCGCCTGGCAGGCCCACGACAGAACCTGCCGGAGTATAACGTAACCGAAATCCGAATCCTATAGTAAAGGGACGGCGGCCGGTGCCGGGTCATGAACGGGCCGCGCGTGCAGAAATATGGATGATCGCACCATCTCAATCTTGACAGTACAGGCGCGGCCCCATTAGCATCGGCCGATCATGCGACCTTTCCACAGGTTTATTCCAAGCGTTTCGCCGCGCATGCTGGTTCGTGGTGTCGTCGTGATGTTCGCGCTGGCTCTTGCGACGACCGTTGTCGGCTACGCCCCGTCGGTGTGGAGTATGGGCGGTCGCGTACCCGCGGTGGGCATGCCCGCAGCCGACTTTACATTGGTGGATCTGCAGGGAACTCCGCGCAGCTTGGCCGACTATCGCGGCAAAGTGATCCTCCTGAATTTTTGGGCGACCTGGTGCAAACCCTGCACGACCGAGATGCCCGCGATGCAGGCCGCCTACGAGCGTTTGAAGGACAAGGGGCTCGTCGTGGTGGCGGTCAATGAACTCGAGAACGAAGCGCGTGTGCGCCAACATATCGAGGAGTATAAGCATACGTTTCCCGTGTTGCTGGACCCGAAGAACGAGGTGGCGAACCTCTATGGTGTCTTCGGTTTGCCGGTGACCGTGTTCATCGATGGCAAGGGCGTCGTGCAGGAATATGTCAAAGGTAGTCTGTTGACCGAGCAGAAAATTCAGGATGTATTTGATCGTGTGCAAGGCAAGGTAGCACTTCGCGCGGCTTTGACGGCGGCGCCGTAAGACCGGGCGGTCGTTCGCCAGCTAGGTAGGTATGTTGAAGGGTCGAGGCACCACAATCGTCGCCGTTGCGCTGGCCGGGCTTCTGCTCGCCCTCAGTGCGCTCATGTATCCGGCGATGGTGCCGCATAGTGCGCATCACGCGCACCATGAGTCCGCTACCCACGCTTCCGCCCTCTGTTCCTGGATGTGTGTCGCCGGCCAGGCCTCTGAAACTGGTGTGCCCGCGATCCAAGTCGCGTTTGCTCCTCTCGCGCAGCTGCGCACGGCGCCTGCCGTCGCGCCCGATCGTCCGACCCAGTTCGCACGCCCGTCGCGGGCGCCTCCTTCGCTCATCGCCTAACTGTCGCTCCATTTATAGTCTCGTGACATCGTGCGCGCACCTCCGCCCCGGGGGTGTTTCCGCACTATACACGGACCTTTCCGGAAGGATGTCGTTCATGTCTGTGGTTCGCATCATGTCCTCTGTCCGTCGTCGATGGGGCTTCGCCGCCGCTGTTGCGGCTATGCTGGCCTGCATGGTCGCGCCGGCGCAGGCGTCCTGCGGCGTCGACACGCTCGTGATCGGCCAGGATCCGGCCGAGTTGGGCACGGCGTTTGTGCAGTAGCGGAGATCGCGTCGCGTATCGAGCCTTGTGTGGTTGGGGGCGCAGGTCGCCGCGCCTCCAATCCATGCAGAAGTCTGCCGTGACATGGTGCAGCGAGTGGCAGCGGTTGGAAGGCAGAGATCAATGGTCGTAGATTATGATCCGCCTCGGTCGTTCGACTCTGATGTTCGCGCGCGTGCGCAGCGGAGACGGCGGCCGAGTCACCTGGAGAGGAGGAGGGTGCAGTGACATCGCTATTACGCAGCCAGTTCGTGGGGGTGCAGGTGCGGCGCGTCGGTGACGCGGCGCGACGGTCCGCTCGGGTGTGGTCGGCGGTTCTGACGTTGGCGGCTGTGGCCGCTCTGCTTCCGTCGGTGGCCCTTGCCGATCCGAAGGGCGACAAAACGTTCACGGCCGTGGTGACGGACGCGCAGGGTGTCGAAACCGAAATTAAGAATGTCATCTACTACTGGGAAGAAAAGCTTAGTGAGACGTCCTTCGTGCCGCACGAACTGCGGTATGTCCCGGCCAAGCGCGGGACGGCGACCGTCAACATCAAGTTCGATACGATCAAACAGATCGATGTGAAGCCGGGCGCGGACAAGAGCGCGTCGGCGCTCACGATCACCTTGGCGAACGGCAAGAGCGGGGAGTTCGTCTCCGCGGTGGCCGGCAGTTTCAAGGGCGAGTCCGATTTCGGCCCGGTCGATGTGCCCGTGCATACGGTCTCGAAAGTGGTGTTGAAGTAATCCGCATGGGAGAGGCCAAGGCCGTGCCTTTCCGTGGAAGAAGGAGTGCCCGTGAGTGATGCGATGAGTTCGGCCGGCGCCGCCGCCATGGGAAATGGCGTGGGATTGCCGCAATCGGAACCGGATCAGAAATCGATCCTACAGGGGTGGAGCGCCTCCGTCGTGTTGCATGCGCTGGTGGCGGCAGCTGTCGTTCTGGGCGCGCAGAAGGTCGTGCCGGTCGTCACCGAGCCGCCGTTCCGATGGGACGTCGCGCTTGTGACGCCGCCCGCGCCTGCCGAGCCGGCGCCTCCGACGCCGCAACCGCAGGTGCAGCCCGTCACGCCGCCCACGCCGGTGCAACCAAAGCGGCAGACCGTGCGACCGCCCGAACCCACGCCGCAGGTGGTGACGCGCGAGGTCGCGACGCGCGTCGAGCCTCAGCCGGTGGAGCGGGTGGTGACGCCGGTGCAGCGGACGGTTGAGCCGGTCGCGCAAGAGCGCCCGATGGTGCAGGAGCAGGTGGCGCGTGAACAGGTCGCACCGCAAGCGGTGGAGCGTGTCGCGGAGACGGCCACGGTGGAGCCGGTCCAGCAGCACGAGTCCGCGCCGGTGCAGGCGGTGGCCTCGATGGACGTGCAGGCGCCGACCGTGGTGGCGCAGGCGGCCCCGGTCGTCAGCAGCGAGAGCGGTGAGTCGGCCGTGCAGCGTACGGTGGTGACGGCCGCGGCGGCCGGCGCTGTCGAGCGGACCGAACCGTCGGCGGTGGTGGCGAGTGCCGCGCCGATCGAACGTGCGGCCCCGGTGAATCCTGAGCCGGCTCCTGCCGCGCCGGTTGAGCGTGCGACTCCACCGGCTGTCACGGCGCCGGTCGCCGCGGAGCGGATGGAAGAGCATCAAGTCGTGGCGCGCGTCGTGCCGCAGAAGACGACGCCCTCGAAAGCGGACTACGCCTGGTTGGCCGAGTCGCTGCATCGCCGCATCGTCGAGCTGCGGCACTATCCGAGCACGGCGCGCTTGAACGGTTGGGAAGGCAAGGTCGTGCTGCGTGTGACCTTGCGGCAGGACGGCGAGTTGCAGCATGTCGAAGTGGTCAAGAGTTCCGGCTACGAGTCCCTCGATACGGCGGCGTTGGAAGCGGTGCGGCGCGCCTGTCCGCTGCACATGCAGCATCAGGTGCATGCGCCCACCGTGGTGGTCAACGTGCCGATCCATTACAGCCTGGGGCGATGAGGTCTTTGATGATGTATGCGTCCGTGTTTGATGTCGGTCGTGGCGGTGCCGTGGGCGCGGGCTTCGTGCTGCTTGCGGCGGCCTTGTGTAGCGCGGCGCCCGCGCGGGCCGAGTCGTTGCCTCCGTTTGAGCTGGGTCCGAAGACCGTGACCGAGCATAAGGTCAAGAGTTTGGTCGGCCCGACCATCAAGCTCGACGACGACGGCCGCCTGGCCATGGTCTGGATGGAGGACGATAAGGACGTGCGGTCCGTCTTGTTCGCGCGCGCGAGCGAGCCGGGCGGTGCGGTGGGTGCGCCGGTGCGCATCAATCGCCCCGAGGAAATTCCCTATTGGCGGCAAGAGGCGCCGGCGTTGGCGGTCAGTGGGACGGACGTGTTTGTGACCTGGGGGCTGACGCATCCCAAGTCGACGCCGCAGCAACCGCTGGCCACGGAGTTGCGCTTGAGCCGGTCGACCGACGGCGGCAAGACGTTTGCGCCGTCGATCGTCGTCAACGACGATCCGGGCGTGATCCAGCATACGTTCGATGCGTTGCATCGCGATCAGGCGGGGCGACTGCATCTGTCGTGGATCGATAACCGCGAGGGGAAAAAGGAGTCGGCGACGTTTGCGACCCGATCGCTCGATGGAGGCGCCACAGTCGAGAAGAATATAAAAGTTGATGACGGAACCTGCGTCTGCTGCCGGACCGCGCTTGCCTCTGGTCCGGACGACACGGTCTATGTCGCCTGGCGCAAAATTTACGAGGGCAATGTGCGCGAAGCGGTCGTGGCCCGCTCGCTCGACGGCGGCGCACACTTTGAAAAGCCGGTGATTGTCGGGAACGATCAATGGGTGTTCCCCGCCTGTCCGCATCGACCTGCCTCGATGGGTGTGGATGCGAAGGGGCGGTTGTATGTCGTCTGGTACACGGAGGGGACGGACGAAACACCGGCCGTCTATGTGGCCATGTCCGACGATCGCGGACAGACCTTTTCTCCCAAGCGAAAACTGAACGTCGCGAAGAACACCTTCCCCGACCATCCGCAGATCGCCGTCGATTCCCTCGGGCGCGTCGTGGCGATTTGGGAAGAGCAGGCGCCGGTGAAGCGTGATGTGGTGATCAGCGTCTCTACTGACCGCGGGGAGACCTTTACGGCGCCGCAAAAGGTGAACGAGAAAAAAAGCCAGACGCCCGTAGTGGCGGCCAACGCCAAGGGGCAGTTCGTGCTGGCGTGGATGGAGCATGGGATGCCGGGGCACAAGATGATCGTGCAACCGCTGCAGTTCCGCGACAGCCGCATGGCGGACGTGGGAGAGGCGACCAGGTAATGATCCGGCGGCGCGTCAGCGCATGGCTCTGTGGGGCGGCGATGCTCGCCGCGCTCGGCACAGGTGCGCAGGCGGCGGACGATCCCATGGCGCAGTTGCGGATTGCGCGGACGCCGTCGGCCGCGGCGACCCCGTTCGACTTGACCGGGCTCGACGGCCGTCGCGTGCAGTTGCGCGATCTGGCGGGCAAGGTGGTGCTCATCAACTTTTGGGCGACCTGGTGCGGGCCGTGCAAAGAGGAAATGCCCGCGTTCGAGCGGTTGCGTCGCCAACTCGATCCCGAGCGCGTTGTTCTCATGACGATCACCACCGATCTTCAACGCGACGGCATTACGCATTTTCTGCAAGGGCTCGATGTGCATCTGCCCGTGCTCTTCGATGAGGATCGCGAGGTGTCGCAGGCCTATTTCGTGCGGGCCCTGCCGACCAGCGTGATCATCGATCCGCGCGGCGCGCTCGTGGGACGCGCCGTCGGTCCGCGCGAGTGGGATAGTCCGCAGGTGGTGCACTGGTTGCGCAGTCTCGCGCAGGAGCGGCCGTGAAGCGAACGACGCCATTCCTCGCCCTCGTGCTCACGCTGGCCTATCTGTGCGTGGCCCTGGCGTCGGTCGGGTGTGTCGCGGCGTCGCACCACGACGCGGCGGGTGCGCATCATGGGGCACAGGCCCACCCTGCGACCTACAGTCTGCACGGGCTCATGTGCAGCTGGTCCTGCCAGGTGAATGCACTGGCCGATGTCGGGAGCGCGGTCGTCTCCGTGGCGCCGCTGCCTGTCGCCGAATCTGTTCGTCCGTTCGTTCCGGTTGCTCTCTCGGTCGATACTCCGCAGTTGGCGCGCTCCCGCGCGCCGCCTCCGTTCGTCTTCGTCTCATAACGACCAACAGCGTTCACGCCGGTCTCCGACGTGGGCACTGCGTCGATCCGTTCGGCCGGGGCCAGGCCCTGTGCCTGGTGCGTTACTTTCACATCAGCGATAGGGGATGTCATGCGTACGATGGGTGTGCGGTCTCGATGTGTGCGGGCGAGTGTGGCGGCAATGATGCTGTGCGGTGTGGGTCTGTCCGGTTCGGCGTTCGCCCAAGAGGCGAGCGATGCGGCGGCGGCCGGCATGGGCGAGCGCGAGCGCGGCTTGCGGGAGGATTTGCAAAAGATCCTCACGGAATTAGAGGACATTCAAAAGCGCAAGGAGCCCGTGCCAGGCGCGGCGGCCGAGCCACCGACGGTCACACAGGTGGCTGAGCCCACGACTGCGGAGGAGGCGCCGGAATTCAATCTCACGGACATCAGCATCATCAGCCAGCGTTCGCTCAAGCGGCCCGACGGCGTGACCCTGTCCGCCACACCTCGCTCTGAGACGGACTCGCAGCCCACCCGCCATTTTCGTGAGTCGATGGAGTCGATCCCGGGTGTCGTGTTGCGTCAGGGGAACGGCGTCCGCGACATGAACATTTCCATCCGTGGATCAGGGGCGAAAAACACCTTTGGCGTCCGTAACATCAGGATGTACGAAGACGGCATCCCGCAGACGCAGTCGGACGGCTTGTCGCGCCTCGATCTGTACGATCCCTGGTTCATGGAAAGCGTGGAAGTGACGCGCGGGCCCTCGTCCTCCCTGTACGGCAACTACGCGTTGGGCGGCGTGGTGCAGCTTAAGACGCGCCGCGGCCGCGACATCAACGGCGTGGAAGTGTTCACCAGCGCCGGGTCCTACGGCTACGTAAAGACTGGCATCGCCATCGGCAAGGAATATACGAACTTGGATGTGTCGCTGTTCGCGAGCCATCAGCGGGAAGACGGCTTCCTGCAGTGGAGCGACTACGATACCTCGACGGTGAACCTGAACCTGCGCTTCAAGATCGACGACAAGCAGAGCTTCTACTTCAAGGCCACCAACAACGAAATGGATTCGAAGTTCCCGACGCGGCTGACCCAGGCCCAGTTCAATGCGAATCCGCGTCAGCAGGGCGGCACCGCATTGACGAATCCCACGACGTTGCATTCCAAGCGTCGCGACCGTCGCACGATCGTCGGCGGGTTGTACGAGCGCCAGATCGACGCCAGCACCTTGCTGCAAATCGAGGGCGACTACGATGTGAAGGACATCAATCAGCCGGTCAGCGCCAACATCAATCCGAACTTCAAGCACTATACGAACCTGATCCATGACGGGCGCCTCGGCACCATGCCCCTGCGCAGCATGGTCGGGTTCTTTGTCGACTACATGGAGCAGGAAGGCGCCAGCTATCGCAACCAAAACGACGGGCATGCGACCTTCGGGCCGCTGCAACAGCAGACGCGGTTGACGCAGCGCAATATCGGCGCGCGCTTCCGCGAGGAATTGGAATTCATTCCGAAGTGGACGTTCGCGGTGGGCCTCGGGTACGAAAACTCGTTGATCTCCGGCATTGTTACGAACTACGCGACGACGGCGACGGTGAGCACATTTACGAATCGCGTGATCGTGAACCGCTCGTTCGATAACTTTGCGCCGGAAGCCTCGTTGACGTTCCGGCCGAACAACGCGATGCGCATCTGGACGCGCGCGTCGACCGGCTACGGGATTCCGGGCTTCGGCAACTTAACCACCGGTGTCGACGGGAACCCCGGGCTGAATCTGGATCTCAAGCCGCAGAAAAACTTTTCGGCGGAAATCGGGACGGAAGGCTGGGTGACGAAGACCCTCAATGTACAGTTGGTCGGATTCTGGACGTTCTTCAAGAACGAGATCATCAGCCAGAGTGTGCCGATCAGTGCTCTCACCGCCGGCAGCTTCGCCGTCAACGCGGAGGAATCACAGTACCGAGGCGTGGAATTGGCCTGGCGCTGGGTGCCGGAGCGCGTGCAGGGCTTTGTCTGGTCGGGTGCCTTCACCCACATGGACAGCAAGTACGTGAAGTTCACGGATCAATTCGTCATCGGCGGCGTCACGTCGCGTATCAACCAGGCGGGCCACAATGTTCCGGCGGTCGAGCGCAACGTGCTGAACACGAAAGCCAGCTACGACCATGCGGCCACCGGACTCGGCGCGTGGATGGAAGGCAGCTGGGTCGACAGCTTCTTCATCAATAACAACAACACGCTGGGCTCGCCGGCGTATCTGCTGCTCAACCTGAATCTCCATCATCATTGGACGATTCACAACAACCGGTACATCCGGTTTGTGCGGACCTATTTCGAAATCGATAACTTGGCGAACAAGACCTACGTCGCCTCGGCGGTGCCGGTGGCCGACAGCACGCCTGATGCCTCAAAGCAGGCGTTCTTCGGCGGCTACGGCCGGTCGTTCTATGTCGGCGTGACGTTGGGATTGTTCTAGCACCAGCGCAAGGAGCGGTCGGCGCCGGTGCGCCGGCGCCGCCCCCGGGGGGTCCCTAGATTACGGCCAAAA